>NZ_JBHWYS010000026.1:0-1019 GCF_042728675.1 Rhodococcus sp. NPDC060176 | reverse complement strand
TCGGCATCGATTTTCTTCGCGAGGGAACTCGACCCTCGCCGCCGCTGATAGTCCAGTTCATCGACGACATGCGTGCACAAAATTTCAGGGTCGAGTCGATCTGCCGAGTGCTCACCGCACAAGGAATCCAGGTCGCCCCACGCACGTATCGCAACTGGAAAACCGCAGCACCATCTGCAAGGACGATCACCGACGCCCACCTCACCGAAGAACTGCGAGCAACAATCGGCACTGCCGAAGGACTCTACGGCCGACGAAAGATGACTGCTCACCTGCGCCGCAAAGGCCACCACGTCGCGGCCTGCACCGTCGACCGTTTGATGCGCGACGAAGGACTGAACGGGGTGGTCAGAGGCCGGCAGCACCGAACCACGATTCCGCACGGCAAGGACAGTCGGCGGGCACCCGACCTACTCGATCGCGATTTCACCGCCGAAGCTCCGAACCGAACATGGGTTACCGATTTCACCTATTGCCGAACGTGGGCGGGGTTCGTCTACGTCGCATTCGTGATCGACTGCTTGTCCCGGGCAATCGTCGGCTGGCATGCCTTGACAGTGAAGGACACGGCGATGGTCACTTCGGCGTTGAAGATGGCGTTGTGGCGACGCGATCATGGTGGACATCGGGTAGGTGACGGGTTGATCCATCACAGCGATGCCGGCAGTCAGTACACATCTATTTCCTTCGCGGAAACGCTTGTGTTGGAAGGGATTGCAGCTTCAATTGGAAGTGTCGGCGACGCCTACGACAATGCCCTCGCGGAGTCGACGATCGGACTGTTCAAGACAGAAGCGGTTTCCAAGAGCAGTCCCTTTCTGCAGGGCCCGATCAAGACGATCGACGACATCGAATTCGCGACGATGGAATGGGTGGATTGGTTCAATACCCGCCGCCTGCACGGCACCTTGGACTACGTCACTCCGGACGAGTTCGAGGCCGTCTACTACTCTCAACTATCAATTCTCCAGCCGGAGATGTCGCCAGCATAGGAGCGGCAAAAAACCCGGCACGGTTCA
>NZ_JBHWYS010000025.1:0-1222 GCF_042728675.1 Rhodococcus sp. NPDC060176 | reverse complement strand
GGTTGAGGAACCACATGCGCTGCTGCGCCAACGACAACGGAACCCGAACCGGACGCACCTGCGCAGTCAACGCCGCACGCGAACCGCCACCGACATGAGAACCCAAACGAGCAGCCAACGCCTCCACCGTCGACGCCTCGAACAACTCCCGCACCGACACCGAAGCATCCAACGCCTGACCCAACCGAGACGTCACCTGCGTCGCAATCAGCGAATTACCACCGAGCACGAAGAAATCATCATCCAAACCAACACGCTCGACGCCCAGAACATCCGCAAACGTCTGCGCAACAACCTCTTCCACCACCGACGTCGGAGCACGGAACACCGCAACCTGCAACGACGGAACCGGCAACGCACGACGATCCAACTTCCCGTTCACCGTCAACGGAATCGAATCCAACACCACAAACGCCGACGGCACCATGTACTCCGGCAACAACGAACCCACCGACACCCGAAGATCGTCGACCGACACACTCACACCCGCAGCCGGCACCACATACGCCACCAACCGCTGATCACCCGGAGAATCCTCACGAACAACCACCGCCGTCTGCGCCACCGACACATCCGCCAACACCGCAGACTCGATCTCACCGATCTCGATCCGGAACCCACGGATCTTCACCTGATCATCCGCGCGACCCAGATACTCCAAATCACCAGCGCTGTTCCACGCCGCGACGTCACCCGTCCGGTACAACACCTCGCCGGCATTGAACGGATTCGCCACAAACCGCGTCGACGTCAACCCAGCCTGACCCAGATAACCCCGAGCCAACTGCACACCCGACACATACATCTCACCCGCGACACCAACAGGCACCGGAGCCAAACGCGTATCGAGCACGAACACCTGCAGACCCGAAATAGCCTGACCCACAACACTCGCCGACGCATCCGCCGCCAACGCAGCATCCAACACACGATGGCTCACATGCACCGTCGTCTCCGTGATGCCGTACATGTTCACCAACGTCGGCGCGAAGTCACCGCGGCGGCCGTACCAATCCGACAAGCGACGCAGCTCGAGCGCCTCGCCGCCGAAAACAACCCACCGCAACGACAACTCAGCGGCCCGACCGGATTCCGACGCCAACCGATCAGCCTCGGCCAACTGATAGAACGCCGACGGCGTCTGATTGAGCACCGTCACCCGCTCAGCAGCAAGCAACTCCAAGAACTGCTCCGGCGACCGCGACGTCACATAATCCACAAC
>NZ_JBHWYS010000024.1:0-1611 GCF_042728675.1 Rhodococcus sp. NPDC060176 | reverse complement strand
GCCGACCGCGGCAACGCCACCGCCACCAACGACTCCGGACCACAACCCTGAGCAATCAACCTGCGCGCCAAACGATTAGCCCGCACCGACAACTCCGCATAAGACAACGACTCGCCACCGAACCGCACCGCAACCCGATCACCAAACCGCGCAGCAGCATCATCGAACCACGCCGACAACGTCGAATCCACACCACTGTCGACACCCGTGTCGCTCCATGACAGAACGCGATCCAACTCACCGGCGGTCATAACATCCACGTCGCCAACGGCAGCGGCCGGATTCGCGACAACGCCACGGAGGACGGACACGAACCGATCAGCGAACTCGGCCGCTGTCGACGCGTCGAACAGATCCGTCGCGTAGGTCAGGGTGCCGGACATACCGGCGTCAGCGGCCTCTTCAAGTGTGAATTGCAGATCGAACTTGGCCAGTGCTGCGTCGAATTCCACAGCAGCGGCGGTGAGTCCGGGCAGTTCGAGAGCACTCTGTCCAAGGTTCTGGAACGTCAACGCCACCTGGAACAACGGATGACGAGCCTGCGAACGAACCGGATCGAGAACCTCCACCACACGCTCGAACGGAACATCCGCATGCGCGAACGCCTGCAAATCCACCTCACGCGCCGACGCCAACAACTCGGCAAACGACATCGACGGATCAACCTCGGTACGCAGCACCAAGGTATTGACGAACATACCGATCACGTCATCGAGCTCGGCTTCACCACGACCCGCGATCGGGGCACCGATCGCAATGTCGGTCGTCGCGGACAGTCGTGCCAACAGCACCGCCAGAGCCGAGTGAACAACCATGAACGGAGTTGCGTTCGTTGCCTTGGCCAGTTCGTCCAGCTCGGACCACAGCTGCGGTTCGATGGTGAAACTGTGATTGGCGCCGCGCCCTGAAGCAATCTCGGGACGCGGACGATCACCACGCAGATCCAACTGCTCCGGAAGATCAGCCAACGCATCCGACCAGAACGCAATCTGCTTCGCGATCATGGACTGCGGATCGTCCTCGGACCCGAGAACCTCACGCTGCCACAACGAGTAGTCGGCGTACTGCACCGGCAACGGCGTCCAGGTCGGAGCCTGGCCGTTGGTTCGGGCGTAGTAGGCGGTCATGACGTCGCGGGTCAACGGGCCCATCGAGAAGCCGTCGGTCGAGATGTGATGCATCACGAACGACAACACGAAGTCGTCATCGGCGACCTGAAAAAGCTTGGCGCGCAACGGAACCTCGACAGTGACATCGAAGCCCTGGGCGAAGAACGAATACAGCTCCGCCAGGATTCGGTCGTCTGTGACGCGTTCTGCGCCGAGATCGGTCGAGACATCTTCTACCGAGCAGATCTTCTGGTAGCCGACGCCGTCGACCTCGGGGTAGACCGTGCGCAGAACCTCGTGACGGCCGATAACGTCGTGAACTGCCGAATTCAGGGCGGCCAGATCGAGCGCACCCGTGAGCCGAACGGCAACAGGGACATTGTTGACAGCAGAATCGGTGTCGAATCGGTTGAGGAACCACATGCGCTGCTGCGCCAACGACAACGGAACCCGAACCGGACGCACCTGCGCAGTCAACGCCGCACGCGAACCGCCACCGACA
>NZ_JBHWYS010000023.1:0-2387 GCF_042728675.1 Rhodococcus sp. NPDC060176 | reverse complement strand
TTCGTGAACAACTTCGTTGTTCCGGGTACGACTCCGCCGGTGGATCCTCCGGAGGTGTGTGATCCGGCGACGCAGCTGTGCACGACGCATCCGGTTCAGGTTCCGGGGTTCACGGTCGCGAAGACTGCGGATCCGGTGTCGGGTTCGAATGTTGCTGCTGGTCAGACGATCACGTACACGGTGACCGGTTCTAATACGGGTAACACGACGCTTGATCCGGTCGCCATCTCCGATGATCTGGGTGCGGTTCTCGACAATGCTGCTGTTGTTCCCGGTTCGTTGAAGGCGACTGTCGACGGTGCTGCTGTTGCCGATCCGACTGTTTCGGGCACCACGCTCTCGTGGACTGGTGTTCTCGAAGCTGGTAAGTCGGTTGTCCTGACGTATCAGGTGAAGGTCAACGACGGTGTTGCTGGTGGGGTGTTGATTACCAACAAGGTCACCGGTACTGCGAAGCCGCCGACGGGTCCGGAGATCACTCCTCCACCGGTGACGACCGAGCATCCGGTGGTGTCTCCGAAGATTGCTGTGGTGAAGTCTTCTGATCCGGTGTCGGGTTCGAATGTTGTTGCCGGTCAGGACATCAAGTACACGCTTACGTTCTCGAACACCGGTAGCGGTGCGGGTGAGGTCGCGTATTTCGATGATTTGCGTCAGGTTGTGGACAAGGGTGCATTGAGTGGTTTGGCTGCTGATGCTCCGTTGGTTGCGACGATGGTCGGCAGTGATGGTTTCTCGGTGACGGGGACCCTGGCGGCCGGCGAGAGCAAGTCGGTGACGTATTCGGTGAAGGTCAATGCCGATGTGGTCGGTGGGGTGTTCGTGAACAACTTCGTTGTTCCGGGTACGACTCCGCCGGTGGATCCTCCGGAGGTGTGTGATCCGGCGACGCAGCTGTGCACGACGCATCCGGTGGTGTCTCCGAAGATTGCTGTGGTGAAGTCCTCTGATCCGGCATCAGGTACCAATGTTGTTGCCGGTCAGGACATCAAGTACACGCTCACGTTCTCGAACACCGGTAGCGGTGCGGGTGAGGTCGCGTACTTCGACGATCTGCGCGGTCTGCTCGATGATGCTGATCTGGTTGCCGGCAGCTTGTCTGCTCAGGATCCGTTGACTGCTGCGATGGTCGGCAGTGATGGTTTCTCGGTGACGGGAACCCTCGGCGCTGGTGAAACGAAGACGGTGACGTACACGGCGAAGGTCAAGGCTGATGCCGATCGTGTTGCGGCTGGTGCCGACAACACGGTGCTCAACTTCGTTGTTCCGGGTACGACTCCGCCGGTGGATCCTCCGGAGGTGTGTGATCCGGCGACGCAGCTGTGCACGACGCATCCGGTTCAGGTTCCGGGGTTCACGGTCGCGAAGACTGCGGATCCGGTGTCGGGGACGAATGTTGCTGCTGGTCAGACGATCACGTACACCGTAACGGGCATGAACACCGGTAAGACAACGCTTGATCCGGTGGTGTTGACCGATGATCTGTCGAAGGTTCTCGACAACGCCGCTCTGGTGGACGGTTCGCTCAACGCGACGGTCGATGGTGCTCCTGCTGCTACTCCGACCCTCTCGGGCACGACGCTTTCGTGGACTGGTGTTCTCGAGGCTGGTAAGTCGGTTGTTCTGACCTACCAGGTGAAGGTCAATGCCGGTGTTGCCGGTGGCACGTTGATCAGCAACAAGGTGACCGGTACTGCGAAGCCGCCGACGGGTCCGGAGATCACTCCTCCGCCGGTGACGACGGAGCATCCGGTTGATGTTCCGGGGTTCACGGTCGCGAAGACTGCGGATCCGGTGTCGGGGACGAATGTTGCTGCTGGTCAGACGATCACGTATACGGCGACCGGTGCCAATACGGGTAACACGACTCTTGATCCGGTGGTGTTGACCGATGATCTGTCGAAGGTTCTCGACAATGCTGTGTTGGTGGACGGTTCACTCAAGGCAGTAGTCGATGGTGTCGACGCGACTGCTCCGACCCTCGGGGGTACGACGCTCACCTGGACCGGTGCACTCGAAGCGGGTAAGTCGGTGGTCCTGACCTACCAGGTGAAGGTCAATGCCGGTGTTGCCGGTGGCACGTTGATCAGCAACAAGGTGACCGGTACTGCGAAGCCGCCGACGGGTCCGGAGATCACTCCTCCGCCGGTGACGACGGAGCATCCGGTGGTGTCTCCGAAGATTGCTGTGGTGAAGTCTTCTGATCCGGCATCTGGTTCGAATGTTGTTGCCGGTCAGGACATCAAGTACACGTTGACGTTCTCGAACACCGGTAGTGGTGCGGGTGAGGTCGCGTACTTCGATGATCTGCGTGGTCTGCTCGATGATGCTGATCTGGTTGCGGGCAGCTTGTCTGCTCAGGATCCGTTGGCTGCTGCGATGGTCGG
>NZ_JBHWYS010000022.1:0-3382 GCF_042728675.1 Rhodococcus sp. NPDC060176 | reverse complement strand
CGCCCTGTTCCCGGCAACCGAACCCGCCGAGGTCAACGGCAACATTTGCGCGGAAGGAAACAGTTCGCCGACTGTCGTTCACGTCCACCATCACGACATCGAAGAGCACGCAGCGAGCTTCAACGAAGGCTATGACGAGGCAGTGCGTCAACTCGCGGAACCCGCCGAGGGGCCGCACTTCTGCCGCGATTCTGAGTGTGACGCTTGCAATGCCACCGAGTACCCCGCCCCTGCCGAACCCGCCGAGGAGGAGACGACAGCGGAGGACATCGAAGTCACACCGGAGATGCTGGAAGCGTGTGCGAACCTCGTCTTCGACACCGAGGTTGATGCGAGCGTGGCGCACGCACTGCAAGGCATGGCGAAGGAGTTGCGCCACTACAACGCCGAACTCGCAGTCGAACCAACCTCCTCGCCGGTTGTCCCTGCCCCCACCGAAACCGGCGACCTTCGTGTCCACAATCACGGACCGAACCGCGGACCTGGGCCGGACAGCCACTGCCCTGAGCGGAGGGTGGATGGACGACTTCGCGGACAGTGCATGGCCCCCACCAAAACCGGACCGTTGCTCAGGTCGGAAGACACGGCGATCATCCGGAATGTGATCGAGCAGTGGCGCGACACAGGTAAGCCGGTGCTTCGGGAATCGACCCACCGTGTGCGCCTCCTCATGCGGTTCGGATTCCTGTCGTACATCGCTCCTGCCGACGACGGCGACTACTACCTGCCGACACTTCAGGGTGAGCGGGTCTCGTGTGAACACTGCAATGGAACCGGGCTAGGCCATGAGACAGCACCGGGCGAGCATGCCGACTGCCAATGGTGCCCACGCATAACAGTCCAGGCGTGGGAGCGGTCATGAGTGATCCGGCCTACGAGTACTGGCCTCGCGTGCAGCAAGCGATCCAAGCAACCGCTGTCAGTCGAGCGGACGCCGAATGGCAATGGCCGCGATGCCACAAACGCGGATGCCAACAAGACCACGGCGACATCGCGTTCGTCCTCAATATGTTCGCGAAGGCCGTCGAAGAAACAGTGCGCACCGAAATGCTCTGCGCCGCAATATCTGAACCAGACATCGGGGAGCCGTCATGACCGACAGCAAGATCCGCTGCCTGTCCTGCAATTCAGTCTGCGGCTACAGCCACGACATTCCCACCCCGAACGCGTGCGTGAACTGCCCACCCAAACGGTGCCCCGACTGCGGCGAAATGGACCACATCACCAACCTCTGCTCCTGCTGGAAATCGATGGACAACGACAGCCCCGCCGACATCAAAGCCATGTTCGCCGACTGGGGACTCAACGTCACAATCACAAAGGAAACATCATGAGCACCTTCAGCGAAGCCGGACAAGCGGGCCGAACCAATGGATGGCTCGGTGGCGAGAACCAGAACCAAGGCGGAAAGCAGCGTGAGACACGATGGCTGACACCACGTCACCTCACCGACCCGCTCGGACACTTCGACCTGGACCCGGCAGGTGCACCAGGACATTCGATCGCCACACGGACACTCCTACTCGAGAATGGTGACGATGGCCTGGTTGACGAGTGGTCGGGTCGAATCTGGCTCAACCCGCCATATGGAAAGCAGTTGGAGCCGTTCATGTCCCGACTCGCAGATCACGGCAACGGAATTGCCCTCGTCTTCGCACGCACCGAGACCAGTTGGTTCCAGGAATTCGTCTGGGGTCGAGCAACGTCGGTGATGTTCCTCAAAGGCCGGGTCACATTCTTGGATGCAAACCGGATCAAGGCTCCGGCTAATGCGGGCGCTCCTTCGTGCCTGGTTGCATACGGCGAGAACAACTATCAGGCGATCGAGGACTCCGGACTTCCCGGATGCCATGTCCACTTGCGCTACGGACTTCCGAACCTCGCTCGGCATCCCGAAGGCGGCGCAGCATGAGCATTGTTTATCAGCCGGAACCGCGTCACAGGCATCAGTTGCCACAGGGCGCTCAGGGGGACATTCACAGGTTCGACCTGATCGGCACGATTGCGCGTTGCGAATGCGGCCGGTACTTCATATGCAAGATGGTGCAGGTCTACGGCTGGGCCAAGTGGAAGCCTGTGCGTTGGTGGAATTTCGCTGCACGCAAGCGGATCAGGTCTACCTCCCCGTTCATTGCGGCCGAGGAGGGGTGAGCATGAGCCTCAAACTCCTGGACGGATTCTGCTGCCAGGGCGGCGCGAGCATGGGTTACCACCAAATCGGCTTCGTTCCATACGGCATCGACATCAACCCACAACCGCACTACCCGTTCCCATTTCACCGAGGCGACGTAATCCAGGTACTCGCAACATTGAACGCCGGCGGAGCGATCGACTTCACACACAAGGACGGAACGGTCGAATGGCTGACACTCGACCAGTTCGTTGCCGCGCACATGTCACCGCCATGCCAGGCGAAGACGAAGGCGCAGAAGATCATGTCCCGGAAGCATCCCCGGCTGATCGCTCCCACTCGTGAGTTGTTGATCGAATCAGGACTGCCGTACGTCATCGAGAACGTCGTGCCCGAGAACGAAGAGAAAGACGATGACCCGCTGATTGATCCAATCGAACTGTGCGGCGCGATGTTCGGGCTCGGCACCTACCGGCACCGACTGTTCGAGTCGAACATGCCGATCACCGCACCCGATCATCCAGCACACACGGTGCGGACAACGAAGATGGGCCGCCCACCAGTCGACGGCGAGTTCATGCACGTAGTCGGAAACTTCTCCGGCGTCGAACAAGCCAAGAAGGCGATGGGTATTTCGTGGATGACCAGAGACGGCCTCCGGGAATCGATCCCGCCGGCTTACACGCATCACATCGGCCGTCAGTTGATGGCTCAGCTTGTGGGGGTGGCGGCGTGACTGGGGTGGATGTTGAGCACACGAAAGCGCTGGAGGCAGCAGCAACGCCAGGACCGTGGTCGTGGGATCAGATGAGGAGCATCGTCTCGGACGCCGACTTCACGATCGTCGTGGACTCCTTCAATGACGGAGTTGGAGCTGGCGTCATCGAGTCGGCCGATGCGGAGTTCATTGCTCACGCCCGGACTGCTCTACCTGCCCTGGTTGCGGCTGTCGAGCGAGTCCAAGCACTGCACACGAAATCCAACCAGGGCTACGGCGAAGACGATTACTGCGATTGCTGCGGAACGATCTGGCCCTGCCTGACCATCGAAGCATTGGAGACGCCATGAGTGAGAACAAGAAGGTCACCACCAGCCAGCCCACTAACAAGCCGGTCTATTGCGGTGTCGGTTCATGCGACAACACGCCAGGGCACAACGGAATCCACAGGTGCCGTTGCGGAAAGCCCGTCAACGAACCCGCCCCGCACTGCGGATGGCACCGAGCAGCCGAGGTGTCGTCGTGACCGCGCC
>NZ_JBHWYS010000021.1:1832-4372 GCF_042728675.1 Rhodococcus sp. NPDC060176 | reverse complement strand
GTATCTGTGTGTTGTTTCAGATACCGCACAGTGGACGCGTAGCTTCTTTGTGGTAAGTCCTCGGCCTATTAGTACCAGTCACCTGCATGCATTACTGCACTTCCAGTTCTGGCCTATCAACCCGGTGGTCTGCCGGGGGCCTTACCCCCTCGAGGGGGTGAGAAACCTCATCTTGGAACAGGCTTCCCGCTTAGATGCTTTCAGCGGTTATCCCTTCCGAACGTAGCTAACCAGCGGTGCTCCTGGCGGAACAACTGGCACACCAGAGGTTCGTCCGTCCCGGTCCTCTCGTACTAGGGACAGCCTTCCTCAAGTTTCTAACGCGCGCGGCGGATAGAGACCGAACTGTCTCACGACGTTCTAAACCCAGCTCGCGTGCCGCTTTAATGGGCGAACAGCCCAACCCTTGGGACCTACTCCAGCCCCAGGATGCGACGAGCCGACATCGAGGTGCCAAACCATCCCGTCGATATGGACTCTTGGGGAAGATCAGCCTGTTATCCCCGGGGTACCTTTTATCCGTTGAGCGACACCGCTTCCACTTGCCGGTGCCGGATCACTAGTCCCGACTTTCGTCCCTGCTCGACCTGTCAGTCTCACAGTCAAGCTCCCTTGTGCACTTGCACTCGACACCTGATTGCCAACCAGGCTGAGGGAACCTTTGGGCGCCTCCGTTACATTTTGGGAGGCAACCGCCCCAGTTAAACTACCCACCAGGCACTGTCCCTGAACCAGATCATGGTCCGAGGTTAGAGGTCCAATTCGATCAGAGTGGTATTTCAACAACGACTCCACGATAACTGGCGTCACCGTTTCACAGTCTCCCACCTATCCTACACAAACCGAACCGAACACCAATACCAAGCTGTAGTGAAGGTCCCGGGGTCTTTTCGTCCTGCCGCGCGTAACGAGCATCTTTACTCGTAATGCAATTTCGCCGAGTCTACGGTTGAGACAGCTGAGAAGTCGTTACGCCATTCGTGCAGGTCGGAACTTACCCGACAAGGAATTTCGCTACCTTAGGATGGTTATAGTTACCACCGCCGTTTACTGGGGCTTAAATTCTCAGCTTCGCTCCCGAAGGAACTAACCGGTCCTCTTAACCTTCCAGCACCGGGCAGGCGTCAGTCCGTATACATCGTCTTACGACTTCGCACGGACCTGTGTTTTTAGTAAACAGTCGCTTCTCACTGGTCTCTGCGGCCCCACCCAGCTCAGACAGTAAATGTCGTCACCAGACAGGGCCCCCCTTCTCCCGAAGTTACGGGGGCATTTTGCCGAGTTCCTTAACCATAGTTATCTCGATCGCCTTAGTATTCTCTACCTGACCACCTGTGTCGGTTTGGGGTACGGGCCGTGTGAAAGCTCGCTAGAGGCTTTTCTCGGCAGCATAGGATCACTGAATTCGCCTCAATCGGCTACGCATCACGTCTCAGGCTATGTGCGACCCGGATTTGCCTAGGTCACGCCCTACACGCTTACACCAGTATTACCACTGACTGGCTCAGCTACCTTCCTGCGTCACCCCATCGCTTGGCTACTACCAGATCAGGTCCCATGCATCCACCAACTCGAGACCCGAAGGTCTTCTCGTGGCTTCAGGATGGTTAGTATCACTGATTCACCATGGGCGCGTTCACACGGGTACGGGAATATCAACCCGTTGTCCATCGGCTACGCCTGTCGGCCTCGTCTTAGGTCCCGACTCACCCTGGGCGGATTAACCTGGCCCAGGAACCCTTGGTCATTCGGCGGACGAGTTTCTCACTCGTCTTTCGCTACTCATGCCTGCATTCTCACTCGTGTGGCCTCCACGGCTAGGTCACCCTGCCGCTTCCATGGCCACACGACGCTCCCCTACCCATCCACACACCTGCCAGAAAATCCTTGGATCAACTGGGGGCTATTGCGTGAATGCCGCAGCTTCGGTGGTGTACTTGAGCCCCGCTACATTGTCGGCGCAGGATCACTTGACCAGTGAGCTATTACGCACTCTTTCAAGGGTGGCTGCTTCTAAGCCAACCTCCTGGTTGTCTTCGCGACCCCACATCCTTTTCCACTTAGTACACGCTTAGGGACCTTAGCTGGCGATCTGGGCTGTTTCCCTCTCGACTACGAACCTTATCGCCCGCAGTCTCACTGCCGCGCTCTCACTCACCGGCATTCGGAGTTTGGCTGATTTCGGTAAGCTTGTGGGCCCCCTAGACCATCCAGTAGCTCTACCTCCGGTGAGAAACACGCGACGCTGCACCTAAATGCATTTCGGGGAGAACCAGCTATCACGGAGTTTGATTGGCCTTTCACCCCTACCCACAACTCATCCCCTCAGTTTTCAACCTAAGTGGGTTCGGTCCTCCACGACGTCTTACCGTCGCTTCAACCTGGCCATGGGTAGATCACTCCGCTTCGGGTCTAGAGCATGCCACTACGATCGCCCTATTCGGACTCGCTTTCGCTACGGCTACCCCACACGGGTTAACCTCGCGACATGCCACTAACTCGCAGGCTCATTCTTCAAAAGGCACGCCATCACCCCCCGT
>NZ_JBHWYS010000020.1:0-6489 GCF_042728675.1 Rhodococcus sp. NPDC060176 | reverse complement strand
TCTCTTCCGGGGTTCATGGTGCCGTCGGTGGTGGTGGTGTTGGATGGGTTGCCGGTGACGGTGCATGGGAAGTTGGACCGTAAAGCCCTACCGGATATCGACTTTGATCCTCCTCCGCTTCACTATGTTGCACCGCGTACGCCCTTCGAGGAGACCGTTGCCATCGTTTTCGGCGAGTTACTGGGAATATCGAGGGTCGGTGTGCGCGATGATTTCTTTGCTCTCGGTGGTAACTCTCTCGGTGCGACGCGGTTGGTTGCACGGGTGAATTCGGTTCTCGGAGAACGGATCAGTATCCGCGACGTTTTCGACGCGTCCACCGTGGCAGCGCTGGCCGAGTTGGCGCAGTCACGCGGAGGGGACGCCGGTGGCGGCGTCGGAGTCAAGCCGCCGTTGAGACCGCGGGGTGCGACCACGGATATCCCGCTTTCACCTGCGCAGCTGAGGATGTGGTTTGCCAATCAGTTCGACCCTGATTCCGCCGCGTACAACATCGCGTGTGCGTTACGGCTGGACGGCAAATTGGATGTCAGCGCACTTCACGCGGCATTTGGCGACGTCGTCGACCGGCACGAGTCTCTACGCACAATTTTCCCGCTCACTGACGCCGGCCCACGTCAAGTGATCGTGTCTTCCTCACAGGTCCTATCAAACCTCGTACCGACAATTGTGCCGGGCGAGGAGGAACTGCGCGAGAGGTGCCGCAGCCTTGTCTCGGAGGGCTTCGATGTCGCACGGCAGGTCCCGTTGCGCGCATCTCTGTTACGTGGGGGTGATCAAGTCCCGACGCATGTCCTGGTGATCGTGGTACACCACATCGCCGCAGACGGCTTCTCCACCGCGCCGCTGGCTCGCGATCTGATGAGCGCCTACGCCTCCCGAGTGAAGGGAGAAGCGCCTGAGTGGGCGCCGCTGGCGATCCAGTACGCCGACTATGCGTTGTGGCAACGTGATTGGTTGGGCTCGGAATCCGACGAGCAGTCTTTGGTCTCGACACAACTCGGCTATTGGGTCGACAATCTTGCCGGCGCACCGGAGGTTCTCGACATTCCCACCGATCGACCGCGCGGTGATGTGCGCTCGCTTCGACGCGGGCGGGTTCGGTTCGTGGTGAATTCGGAGATTCATGCCGGTCTGATCGGCCTTGCCCGCCAGCACAACGCCACGATCTTCATGGTCGTGCACGCAGCCCTGGCTGTGATGTTGGCACGACTGAGTGATACCGCCGACGTCGCCGTCGGAACTCCGATCGCCGGGCGTGGGGAGCGAGAACTCGACGAACTGGTGGGGATGTTCGTCAATACATTGGTCTTGCGCACTGCAGTAGACCGCGGGACGAGTTTCGGGGAGTTCCTCGACCTGGTCCGAGGCATCGATCTGAGCGCCTTCACTCACGCCGACGTGCCGTTCGAACGAGTCGTCGAGAACGTGAATCCTTCACGTTCGACGGCATACTCGCCCCTGTTTCAAGTCATGCTGGAGTTCCAAGACATCGAGCGGCCCGGACTTGAACTCCCCAACCTGCAGGTGACCGACGTCGGCGTCGCGATCGACACCATCAACTTCGATCTGCAGTTGACGGTATCGCAGACCTTCGACGATACCGGCGAACCGGGCGGCATCCACGCTGAATTCGGATATGCCACAGATATTTTCGACGAGAGAACAGTAGGGTCCTTTGCCGGTCGCTTGCAGCGGATACTCGAGAGCGTGACCTCCGATCCGCACTCGTGGATCGGAGATATCGACATCCTCGACACCCGTGAGCACATCGAACTGGTTCCTGTTCGAGGTGAGGTTTCCGCCGCGGCACAGAGTTTATCGGCGTTGCTCACTGCAGCAACAGATATGGCAACCGCCCACGATCCCGACGCCGTCGCACTGATATTCGAGAAGCATGAAGTGACCTACCGCGAACTCGACGCGCAGTCGAACCGGTTGGCCCGCATGCTGATCGAATCCGGAGTGGGCCCCGAGTCGATGGTCGCGCTGTGCGTCCCACGTTCCGTCGAGTCCGTTCTGGCAGTGTGGTCCGTTGCCAAGACCGGTGCGGCATTCCTTCCCGTGGACCCGAGTCATCCTTCTGAACGTATCGAGTACATGTTGGGCGACTCCGGCGCAGCCTGGGGAATGACCATCAGGGCGCATCGCGGTGTGCTCGCCGACCGAGTGCCGTGGGTGGTTCTCGACGACGAGATAGTGGCGGAACGGTTGTCGACGTACTCGCCGTCGAGAATCACCGACGCGGATCGGACGACACGGATTCGAACCGACAATCCGGCCTACGTGATCTACACGTCGGGATCTACAGGAACGCCCAAGGGTGTGACGGTCACGCATCGCGGGTTGAGCAACTTTGCTCGCGACGAGCGCGAGACTTTTGCTGCCACGACTCGATCCAGAATCCTGCACTTCGCTTCGCCGAGTTTCGACGCCTCGGTTCTCGAACTCTTGTGGGCCGTTGGTGCCGGAGCCACCATGGTGGTCGTGCCCCCGACCGTCTACGGCGGGTCGGAGCTGGCGGAGTTACTGGAGCGCGAGCGCGTCACTCATTGTTTTGTCACTCCGGCGGCACTGGCGTCCGTCGATCCCGACGGCCTCACCACAGTCGGATGCGTCGTCACCGGCGGAGAGGCGTGTCCATCGGAATTGGTGACCCGCTGGGCGTCGGGCAGAAGAATGTTCAACGCCTACGGCCCGACCGAGGCGACGGTGGTGTCGAGTATCAGTGCAGCTCTGACGCCTGACGAAACGGTCACCATCGGTGCACCAACTCGGGGATTTGCCGAGGTAGTGCTGGATTCGCGGCTTCGCCCGGTGCCGGTAGGTGTCGCCGGGGAGTTGTATCTTGCCGGGCCGGCTTTGGCACGCGGCTATCACCGGCGTTCCGCACTGACGTCCACGCAGTTTGTCGCTGATCCGTTCGGTCCGCCGGGAACCCGGATCTACCGCACGGGCGATCGAGTGCGCTGGACTACTGACGGACAGCTGGAGTACCTCGGGCGCACGGATTCCCAGGTGAAGATCCGTGGGTACCGCATTGAACTCGGGGAAGTCGAAGCGGCATTGCAGTCGCACCCGCGCGTGACCCAGGCGGTGACGGACGTCTGGAACGGAGACGGTAGCGATCGGTTGATCGGCTACGTGGTACCTGATCGGGAAGCGAATATCGATACGCGTGACGTCCTCGCGCATGCCGGCAAGCGGCTGCCGTCGTACATGGTGCCTGTGGCCCTGGTGATACTCGATGCGCTTCCACTGACGGTTCACGGAAAACTTGACCGCGCAGCGCTTCCCGCGCCCGATTTTTCGTCCGCCTCCTCACCTGATCGGCCACCCCGAACGGAAACCGAGAATCTACTCGCCGGCCTGTTCGCGCAGGTGCTCAGCGTGGAAACAGTAGGAGTGCACGATTCGTTCTTCGAGCTCGGTGGCGACAGCATCATGTCCATCCAATTGGTGGCCCGGGCTCGCGATGCAGGTGTGATCTTCTCGCCTCGAGATGTGTTCGTTCGTAAATCTGTTGCCGCGCTTGCCGAGTCGGCGAAATTCGAGCACGACGGATCGGAACTTCTCGCGGAGCTGCCCGGATCGGGCATCGGTACTGTTCCGTTGACGCCGGTGGCACAGTGGATGCTCGATCGCAGCGGCGGCTTGTTCGGCGAACTGAGCCGGTTCTCCCAGGCGCTCTTGCTGACAGCTCCCGGTGATCTCACCCAGAACGTCCTTGTCCGTATCGTCCAGGCGCTGCTGGACCGGCACGACATGCTCCGAGCACGCCTGGTCGAGCGTGAGCGGGTCATGGAAGTTCCACCGCCCGGCTCGATCTCGGCTGAAGGACTGATCCGTCGTGTGAGGGTCGACGCGGTGGACGACGACAACTTCACAGCCTTGGTGTCGAGGGAACTCGAAGCCGCGGCTGACAGCTTGGATCCTGCTTCCGCCGACGTGGTTCGCGTTGTCTGGTTCGACGTTGCTGACAATCCCGATGTGCCGAACAAGCGGGGCCGGCTACTGCTGGTGATTCATCACCTGGTTGTCGACGGCGTCTCCTGGCGCATTCTCGTCACAGACCTGGCGTCGATGACAGCGCAACTGCGGTCCGGTGTCACGCCCGAACTGCCACAGATCGGAACGTCGTTCCGGCGATGGGCGCATGGGCTTGTCGAGCACGTGGGCGACCGGAGCGTCGAACTGGACATGTGGAAAACGATCCTGGACGGCGATGACCCGTTGATCGGTTCGCGCCCACTCGATCCAACGATCGACGTCGACGACACGGTCGACACCGTCACAGTGGACATCACGTCTCACGTGACCAGGAGCCTTCTCACCACAGTTCCTGCGGCATTCCACGCCGGCGTGATCGACGGTCTCCTCACGGCTGTTGCGCTGGCAGCAATCGGGTGGCGACGACGCCGGGGTATCGATACCTCCGACGCGCTGATCAGTCTCGAAGGCCACGGACGTGAAGAAGATGCCGTTCCCGGCGCAGATCTCTCTCGCACCGTCGGTTGGTTCACCACGCTCTTCCCGGTGCGATTGGATCTTGGCGGGATCGATGTCGACGACGCACTGGCAGGTGGAGGTGAAGCGGGGCGCGCCGTCAAGGTCGTCAAGGAGCACGTGCGTGCGATCCCGGACCACGGAATCGGATACGGCATGCTGCGGTACCTGTCCGAAGACGCGGAGAACCTCAGCCGATACCGTTCTCCTCAAATCAGTTTCAATTATCTGGGTCGGGTGAGCACCTCCGACGGAGCGCAGGACTGGCTGCCGGTCGGAGGCAATCGAAAACTCGGTGGAACACAGAATCGTTCCATGCCGGTGGCGTCGGTGATCGACATCAACGCGGCCGTCGAGGACGGTCCCGACGGCCCGTGCTTGACAGCGTCGTTTGCCTTTCCACGCGGGGTACTCGACGAGTCGGACGTCGCGGAGTTCGCGGACCTCTGGCGCCTCGCGCTCGATGGTCTGGCCGCTCATGCGTCGCGACCCGGTGCGGGTGGTCTCACACCGTCGGACATCCCGCTGGTCTCGGTCGACCAGCAACAGATCGAAGGTTGGGAGGGGGATTACCCGGCATTGAACGATGTCTGGTCGGTGTCGCCTCTTCAGGCGGGGTTGATGTTCCATGCTTCACTGGCGGCAACGTCCACCGATGTCTACACAGCTCAACTGTGTGTCGAACTCGAAGGAGTGGTTGATTCCGAGCGTGTGCGCGGCGCTGCTGCCGGACTGTTGGTCGACCACCCGAATCTGCGGGCGGCGTTCGTCTACGACAGTAACGGTGTACCAGCGCAGTTGATCGTCGACGACGCGGAGATTCCATGGAGCGAAGTAGACCTCACCGAACAAGGATCGGCTACCGAAGCAGAGCTACGGCGGTGCCTCGACGAGGATCGCAGAGCCCCCTTCGACCTGGCCTCGCCGCCACTGCTGCGGCTGACGTTGCTGCGAACCACCGCGACGCGGTGCGTACTGGCGGTGACAAACCATCACATTGTTCTCGACGGTTGGTCGATGCCACTGTTGGTACGGGAACTGCTGATGCGATACGCCGCCGACGGTCTCCCGGTCGACAGAGTTCCGCCCGATCTTCCCGAGTCCCCGTCGTACCGCACCTATCTGGAGTGGTTGGCGGACCGCGATCCCGACACCTCGCTCGCGGTATGGGAAGACGCCATGCGGGGCGTCGAGGAGCCGACCCTGTTGGCAGATCCAGCACCGAACGTGGAGCAGGGCGTGCCCGAGGAAGAAATCGTCGATCTGCCTGAACCGGTACTCGACGGACTCAGTGCACTGGTCCAGCGCAGCGGGATCACGATGAACACGGTGGTCCAAGCCGCGTGGGGTGTGCTGTTGTCCCGATTGCTTTCCCGCGAAGACGTAATCTTCGGCGCCACGGTCTCGGGACGCACACCCGAACTACCTGGTGTGGAAAACATGGTGGGACTGCTGATCAACACGTTGCCCGTACGTGTGCAACTGGATCCGGACGAGACGTGGACCCAGTTGCTCGCTCGACTACAGGACGAGCAGGTATCACTGCTCGAGCATCACTATGTCGGGCTCGGCTCGATTCAGGCACGGGTAGGGATGGGCAACCTGTTCGACACGCTCTCGGTCTTCGAGTCTTATCCCGTCGACGCTTCGGGGATGGATGAGAACGCCGACATCGCCGGGATGCGAGTCACCACTGTGGACGCCCGCGATGCCACGCACTACCCACTCACCCTGCTTTCGATCGCCGAGCCCGCTTTGCACCTGAGTCTGCGATACCAGCCTGCAGCCTTCGAACGCGCAGCGGTCGACACCTTCGCACAGCGTTTGGCGCGGATTCTCACCGCCATCGCAGAGGACGCAGACACAACGGTCGGCGAGGTCGACGTGTTTGTTGCGGGTGAGCGTGGGTTGGTGGTGGGTGGTTGGGATGGTGTGGGGGTGGTGGTGGGGGGTTTGACGTTGGTGGATGTGTTGGATGGTCGG
>NZ_JBHWYS010000019.1:0-7042 GCF_042728675.1 Rhodococcus sp. NPDC060176 | reverse complement strand
CGCCCGGTCCCATTCCGAACCCGGAAGCTAAGCCCTTCAGCGCCGATGGTACTGCACTCGACAGGGTGTGGGAGAGTAGGACACCGCCGAACACAATTTAGAGAAGCCCCCCAACCAGTGATGGTTGGGGGGCTTTCTCGTACCCAAAACACCCCCCGCCTTCGAGCGAACGGCACTCCGTCGCCTGCAACGAGATGAACGTACCGTTCACACGATCACTGAAAAGTGTGCGCCCACCGCAAGTCTCGTCTGTCGAGCGCCAATCGCGCCACCAACCTGCCACGGAACTCGTCGAGCGTGGCTAGGCTCGGAAGAGGTGCCCGTGTGATCGGGCCCACCTCACCTGTGCACGCGTGCTGACTACGGAGGCTTCGATGACCGATATTCTCGACCGCACCAAAATCTATGTTGATGGCGCCTGGATCGAATCCACTGGTAGCGGTCGGATCGACGTTCTCAATCCGGCTACGGAAGAGCTGATAGGAACTGTCGCCGAGGGCACTGTCGAAGATGTCGACGCGGCCGCGAAGGCAGCACGAAAGGCTTTCCCCGCTTGGTCTGCACTATCCGGCGGCGAGCGCGCCGAATATCTTTCCAAAGCTGCTGCGATTATTGCCGAACGTACCGATGATCTTGCGGCGCTGGTTTCGCAAGATATGGGCATGCCGATCGGATTCGCAAAGCCCGTACAAATCGGAATGCCGCTGGCGAATTTGAATGCATTTGCTGAATTGGCCCGCACTTATGATTTTGACGCCCACGAGGTCGGCAACTCGCTGATTGTTCGTGAACCGGCGGGTGTTGTCGGCGCAATCACTCCCTGGAACTTCCCGCTCCACCAAGTTGTCTTGAAGGTTGGTGGTGCACTCGCCGCGGGCTGCACCGTGGTACTCAAGCCCACCGAGGTTGCACCTCTCATCACGTACGCTCTCGCCGACATCTTCGACGAAATCGGTTTGCCTGCAGGTGTATTCAACCTGGTGAGCGGATACGGCCCGGTAGTGGGTGAAGCCATTGCCGGCCACCCCGAGGTCGACATGGTCTCCTTCACCGGATCGACTCGGGCCGGCAAGCGAGTGGCCATCGTGGCTGCGGACACCATCAAGAAGGTCTCGCTTGAACTGGGAGGCAAGTCCGCGAACGTCATTCTCGACGACGCCGACCTCGAAAAGGCTGTCACGGATGGCGTCGCAAAGTGCTTCATCAATTCGGGCCAGACCTGTTCGGCGCTGACACGTATGTTGGTTCCCGCGGAGAAGGTGGACGAGGCAGCGGCAATTGCTGCTGCGGTGGCCGCTCATTTCCAGGTAGGTGATCCGACTCAGCCGACTTCGGTGCTCGGACCGCTGGTGAATGCGAATCAGCTGGGACGCGTTCGCGGATACATCGAGAAGGGTGTAGCCGAGGGCGCTACCGCGGTTGTCGACGGTCGCGAAACCGGATTGGCCAGTGGGTATTTCGTCGGGCCGACGGTGTTCGCAAACGTGACCGAGGATATGACCATTGCGCGCGAGGAGATCTTCGGACCGGTCCTTTCGATCATGGGCTACAAGGACGAGGCCGACGCAGTGCGGATAGCCAACGGGACTGAATACGGTTTGGCCGGCGGAGTCTGGTCAGGTGACCCCGATCGTGCGGATCGCGTCGCACGGCAGCTGCGGGCCGGGCAGGTCGAGGTTAACGGCGGTGCGTTCAACACCAATGCGCCGTTCGGTGGATACAAGCAGTCGGGTGTTGGACGCGAGGCAGGCACGTTCGGGCTCGAAGAGTTCCTCGAGATCAAGGCAATTCAGCGTTAGTCGTTCGAGAATGGCGATGCTCCCGTACCACGTACGGGAGCATCGCCATTTTTGTACCCGGATCAGGACTTGGCTGCATCCAGATGCTGAGCCGAGACATTCGCCAGATGCGTCAGGTCCGAGGCTACGGTCGCGAAGGTGTAACCCTCTGCAAGGCGTTGTGCTGCAACCTGACCGGAAGGTGTGTGGATCCCGGCAGCCACCCCGCAGGCGGCAGCAGCTTCGCGCACCCGGGTGAGCGCGGCTTCGAATTCCTCGGACACGTCTGGATCGTTGGAATGCTTACCGCCGACGGCGATTCGTAGATCGGACGGTCCGACGTACACGCCGTCCAATCCGGTTACAGCACAGATCTCTTCGACGTTCTCCAGGCCTTGTGGATTTCGATCATCGCGAAGTCAACAGTGTCGCGGTTCGCGTCGGCGGGAACGGGGCCGATAAGGAGTTGCGACCGCATGGGCCCGTAGGAGTGGATGCCGAATGGCGGCTGCCCACGGCGGCCGCTGCCTCTTCGGCGTTGTTGATCAGCGGAACGATGACGCTTACCGCGCCGCCGTCGACGGCTCGGATGACGCCATTCGCCGTGGCTCGTTCGATCTGGAGGTCGTCGACCCGTCGTAAATTGCCCGCGTCTCACGCCTTTGCTTTCTGGGCGTTGCCACGCCCGACCAGGCTTTCGGCCAGTCGTTTCGATCCTGGAGGCCGATCGCGCAGACCGTCGCCGAGTGGGTTCACTCCAACGACTGGCAGCACGATCATCAGACCGGTCAACGTGACGATCCGCCATGAGGTGGTGATGTAGTCCTGTCCGTCGGCGGTGATTCGGCCCCAGGTCGCAAACGGACGTTGAGGGCCGGCGCCGAGGTAGCTCGAGGAGCTTTCCAACAGAACGGCCTGAGCGAGCAGAAGCAGGACGACGAGCGATGCCTGCTGGACGATGTTCGGAATGACGTGACGAAAGCAGGATGGCCATGCGGGTAAGTCCGAGCACTCTAGCCGCTGCGGGATAGGGCTTTTCGCGTTCCCTCAGAACCAGCGGCAGAGAGAGGAGCCGACACCCGGCCAGGCGAACACGACCTTGACCACCACAACGCAGTTCAGCACTCCGGCAAATCTGGTGCCCAGCGCGGTGACGATGGGAGTTGTCGAGTTACGCATCGCATATCGCCAGGTGAGTTCGCGTTCGGATACTCCGCGAGAGCGTGCGACGGTGATGTACGGCGAAGCGAAGGCCGAGACCAATTCGCGCCGAACCATCCGGGAGATCAACGCGAGCTGAAGGATGGCGATAGTTGCGGTGGACAGGATCACCGACGGCCACGTGGTGGATCCGGCGGCAGGTAGAACCGGGATGAGGACCGCGAATATCGTCACCAGCATCAGAGCGCTCCAGAACTCCGGCATGGACTGTGCGCGAACGGCCACGATGTTCGCACCGAGTTCGCGTCGGGTGTCCGCGTGGTGGACCATTTACACGCCCAACGGAATTGAGAGCACGGCGGTCAACAGGATGGGGCTGACGGCCAGGGTGCTGGTGCACGGAAGTTTGCCGAGGACGACGTCCATGGCCGGCGCTTGGAACGAGTACGACGTGCCGAGATTCCGAGTTGATGTGTGCGGTTTCGGAGCGGTGAGAGTCATTGGCTCAGGCCTTCAATCGGACGGCGCCGAGGTCGTAGGAGTTGATGGGGGTCAGTGAAACATTCTGAATACGAGTACGTTTCGCAAGAAGAGCGTTCGGTACGAAGCTCCATAACAAGGCCAGTTCTCCTGGATGTCCTGCTGCGTGCAAGTCCGGTCTGGTTGCCGTACCCGTTGCCCAGGACATCCCAGTCCCCGGTCTTGCCTTGGCGCCAGGAATCCATCCAACGTGGGCGGGGCTGGACCGGTGGCCGGCACCACGGACCCGATCAGTGCGTCCGGGCGAGCGACTCGTCGTCGATGGCGTAGGTCAGTGCCCCGCGAACATGCAGATTGGATAGTGGCTGATCGGCGGGCTTGCGGAAGTTGAAGAACAACTGGTTGATGCGCGTGCACGGCACGGTGTCCACCTGGACGCCGGGTAACTTGGCGAGTTGTTCGGCGAAATCCGGACTGATCGAATCGATGACGTCGACCTCGCCGCTCCGAAGAGCAACGACGCGGCCCGCCTCTTCGGGAATGAAGCGGACCTGGACACGGCGAACGCCGGGAGCGGTCCCCCAGTAACTGTCATTGACGACAAGCGTGTAATCGCCTGTGCCTCGGTTCGATTCGCTGACGATGAAACGGTCCCGACTCAATTCCACTCTGCAGCTCGTTAGGTTCGTTGGCCGCGGTCGGGGTGATCAAAATATTGGACATGAGTGAGTCCCGAACAGGAACAGGGGAGTTCGTTCGGAGGTGGAGTCGGCCGCAGGTTTTTGCTTCGAAGTTCCGGGATGTCGCTTCGATTCGGTCCGGGAGAGCCCGATGAATCAAGCGTGACAGTTTTTGATCTGCACTCACGACGATCCGACCCCGCCACAGCCTCTCGTGACGTGAGATCAGTTCTGTAATCGTCCGCAGACTCTGTAACCGTGGAGAAGGTCGAATCTCTACTCAGAGGCAACGTGGCCGCGGGGGTTGTGGAACTCTCCCGCGACGGATCTCCGGTCATCGTCGCCGCCGGATTGCCAAGGCAGGGGGCACGGTGCGAGGCGGGGTGGTGCCCTACGAAGCCGAGACCGAAGGTGGCCTCGATCTGATTATGGCTGCAGCACAACAGGTTCCGATGTTTCGTCTAATAGGAACATTCGCGCTCAAGCCGGCAGTTACCCGAAGAACGACAGTGCAGTCGCCAACCGTGCGTCCAGCTCGCCTCGGCACTCGCCGAGCTGATCGGCGCCGTCGATCACACCGGTCGGTACATCGTCACGCGGCCAGGAAGTTTCGGGTATGTACACAGTCTTTGCTCCACGACGGAGTTTCTCGCACACCCCACTTCGGTTGCCGCTCCGGATAATCTACCTTCAGACAACGAGGTCAATCCCATGCCAATCGAATCCACCCCACTGCCGCTGATCGCTGTCACAATGGGCGACGGCGCCGGCGTCGGGCCGGAAGTGATCATCCCCGCACTCCTCGACGACGAAACGAGAAAGCGTTGCCGCCCGGTCGTTGTCGGCGACGCGAAGCGCCTGCGTCCGGCCGCCGAGGTTCTCGGAATCGACGTCGACGTGGTCCCCGACGAGGAGATCAAGGATGGTGAATTCATCGATGGACGGATCAACGTCATCGATCTGGACTTGCTGCCTGAGGATCTCGCGTGGGGTGAACTGTCGGCAGTCGCGGGAGATGCGGCCTATCAGTACATCCGCGTTGCAAGCGAACTCGCTGTTCGCGGTGAAGTTCAGTCGATCTGCACCGCGCCGCTGAACAAAGAGGCGCTACACGCAGCAAGGCATATCTTCCCTGGTCGCACGGAATTGCCTGCGCTTTTGGCCGATGCCGAGGAGGTGTTGATGATGTTGTCGACGCCCGAGCTCAAGGTCATTCACGTGACTACATACATCGGACTGCTCGACGCGGTCGTCAGGATCGAACCGGGCCTGGTGGAGCGGATCATTCGTCGAGGTGATGAAGCATTGGTACGCACGGGAAATCTGTCTCCGAAGATCGGCGTCCGCGGAATCAACCCGCACGCAGGGGAGAATGAACTCTTCGGTTACGGGGAGGAAGAGAAGAAGATCATCCCCGCCGTTGAACTGTTGAAGGCAGAAGAAATCGATGTCCACGGTCCCCTGCCGGCGGATACCGCGTTCTTCCTGGCCTGTCGTGGTGACTACGAGTTGATCGTCGCGATGTATCACGATCAGGGGCACGGCCCGGTCAAGGTCCTCGGAATCGAGGACGGGGTCAACATGACTGTGGGCTTGCCGGTCATACGAACCTCGGTCGATCACGGAACCACATTCGACATTGCAGGTAAGGGCATCGCCGAGGCCGGAAGTGGGTCGAAGCGCTGCGGCAGGCGGCCGAATTAGCAACCAGCACATTCGTTTTCAAGTAAGCGCCAGAGTTCGTAGGGCGAGGAGCGATGGCCATCCGGGAGTCGGAGGCGAGGCGGTCTGAAATCGCAAGACTTGCGCGTGCGAGTGGTCTGGCCAGCGTCGAGGACCTCTCGGCTCAGTTCGGGGTCACCGCGTCGGCAATACATCGAGACCTGAGTCAGTTGACTGCTCAGGGACTCATAGCACGCACCTATGGCGGGGCAATTGCAATCAATCCTCATTAGGAATCGTCTCTGCGTCAGAGAGCGATGGTGGGGTTCGACGCCAAACGGCGGATTGCAGAGTGGGTTGCCGAGCAGGTCCGGCCCGGAGACGCTGTGCGCCTGGATGCAGGCACCACTGTGTGCAGCGATGGGAAAGCTCTTACGTCACATGACGAATCTGACGGTGATTGCTGCAGGGCTGACAGCACTCGAGGCGCTAGCCGACACTGATGGTGTCGAGTCGAATGTGTCGGCGGGACGTTGAGGCCGCTCAGCCAAGGATTTGTCGGACCACTCGCCGAGGCGTCGTTGCAGAGGGTGTCGTTCGACAAGGCATTCTCGGAGCAGGCGCAGTTACCGCTGACCTGGGCATTTGTTAGGCTGAGCTCGATCAGACCCGGCTCAAGGAAATGATGATCGAACGTGCCGGCGAGGTCTACATACTCGCGCACTCCGCCAAACTCGGCGAACGTCCTTTCCATGCGTGGGCGCCGATACCGCCGGGGGCTGTGCTGGTCACCGATGCTGCGGTAGACGCACAGCAGGTCACGTTGTTCGAGGCCGCGGGGATCCGTGTCCAGGTGGTGTGAGTCCGCGACGGTTGGCCAACGAGCCGTGGTGTCTGGCGTCACATGTTGCCCGAATCGACGAAGTTGGGTCGCCGTAGGGGATCTAGCTGGGGAAACGGGCAACCTCAAGTCCCTGACCTGAGGATTTGTCAAAGACTTCAGTGGACGCGTAACTTATTCCAAGTCAGAGCGACACGGACACCGACTCCCGCTTCACAGCGAGTGACACGAGGTTGTACGAAGTGCCTGACCAAATTTCGAAGTAGTTTCCATCGTGTATGGTTGTGCTTCACCTCCAGTTCTTCCCCGAATGTTTAGTGGTTTGCGCCGATGATCATGATGGGATAGGCTGGAAAAGTTGCCCCGGAGCGGCGGCCATAGGGTCGTGGTGATGGTGTGTGCGTGTTCTTTGAGAACTCAACAGTGTGTCGATGAATGTC
>NZ_JBHWYS010000018.1:0-11571 GCF_042728675.1 Rhodococcus sp. NPDC060176 | reverse complement strand
GGGTTCGAAACCCTCCGCGCCCACGAAAGCCCCTCATCTGCGAGTGCAGGTGAGGGGCTTTTTTGTGTCGAGAATCCAAGCGTCCTTCGCGAGAGCGGACAGTTTTCGGACAGATTACGAATTGATAACGGCAGAGCGGGCTCGATCCAACGCGCTCGCGACAGTATCCAGATCGTCATCAAACAGCTCGGCGTACACGTCCAGCGTGAGCGCTGCGGACTCGTGTCCGAGCATTCGTTGCACAGCTTTCACGTTTGCGCCCGCTGAGATCGCCAGTGACGCCGCAGTGTGTCGAAGGTCGTGTGGGGTGATCGTCGGGAGCTCTGCAGCCTCTACGGCCCGAATGAACCACCCGCGTGGCGTCTTCGGCCGACGCATGAAGTCGCCATCCGGGCCCGAGAAGACCAGTGACTCGCGGCCCTTTCCGACGCAATGCCTCGAAAGCTCGTCAACGAGGAATGCGGGGATCGGGATCGAGCGGGGCTTGTTTGACTTCGGCGTCCCCACGACGATTTCCGATCCGACCTCTACGGCGTTCCGGTTGACGCTCACGCGCCGGCGCAGAAGGTCGAGGTCGCCAACTTGCAGTCCGATGGCCTCGCCCCATCGGAGGCCGCAGTACGCCAGGAACAAGACGAGGGTCGACCATTCCCCGGCACTATCGGCCAACGACGCGACCTGAGCGTGGGTCAGATAGATCTTCCGCTTCGCAACTTTCCGCGGGAGGTTGTCTACATCGCGAGCCTTGTTCGCGAGGATCTTCCGGTCTCGCACCGCCCGGTCGAGCAACCCCGAGAGAACGGCGTGCGCACGGATCACCGTTGTCGCACTCGCAGCCTTCTTGATGATCACTTCCGGATTGGCGGGGTCTCTCTGATCGGTGACTAGGTCCGTGATCCAGTCCTCGACCATCGTGACTTCGATGTCCGCAATTCGCACAGTGCCCCACTCAGGCTTTACGTGAACTCGCCACGCTGATTCGAGCGGCTTGTAGGCGGAGGCTTTTAGCTTGGCTTTCTTGGTGTCGAGCCACGGCTGTGCCAACGATTCGACCGTGAGCCTCCCATGCTTCGGGTCCACAAACTCGCCATCGAGCTTCCTGACCTCGATGCGGTTGGCGAAACTCTCGGCCGCCGGCTTGCTTGGAAATCCGCCCTTGGATCCCTGGGTGCCATCCGGTTTCATGTATCGAACTTTGTATCGCAGTCCGGCTTTCGTGTCGTACGACTTGATGGTTGCCACGGATGACCCCTCTCAGGATTCGGACTAATTGAGGACTGTTGTCGCTACTGTGTGCGAACATATGTTCGAACTGTTCGATGTTCGAACAGGACGCGCGATCCAAAGGTGGAGTAAATGACGATTGAGTCCGTGTTGCATCGAGCGGTTGTTGTCGACCGTTCGATGAGCGTTGAGCGCATTGGACTGTTGACCAACAGGTCCGCAAACCAGGTCCGGAAGCTGATCCTCGGAGAGCGTGAGGTCACCGTTGTGGAGCTTGTGGTGATCGCTCACGCTCTCGGGATTGACTGGCGCGAATTGCTATCCAACTCGGGCGACGGCTCGACCCACTAGATCGACAACCGACTCACCGAACACTTCACATAGGGCATTCATCTGAGTCACATCTGCAGGCCTCTCGCCGCTTTCGAGGCGCTGGATAGTTTTGGAACTCATTCCAGACAGTTCGGCAAGTTTCTCGCGGCTGAGATTGAGCCTTGCACGTGCTGCACGGATCTCGTCGCCAACCATTCTGTTCAGCCTTTCTATGTCCATGGGTCATATTAGACCACAATTTGGACCGAAAAGAAACTTTCTTGGACCGACTGGTCCGACCGAAGAATTCCATGCTTGACATTTGGTCCGTATGGTCCTTAAAGTGGTCCGCATGGTCCAAATCAACGAACTCACAGCAGCGGCCGTGCGGGACGCCAAAAAGTTGGCCCGCGTGACCAATGAAGAACTGTCGGAAGCGACTGGCATTCCGCTCACCACGCTCAAGCGTCAGATCAACGGGCATCGATCCTTTCGGCTGGATCATCTGGTGTTGATCGCCGAAGCGCTCGATGTACCGCTCGAGACGCTCATTCCCACGTCGGCTGCCCTCCATTCGAGTGCCGCATGAACGCCGAGATCCCACTTCCACCAGAGCGCATAGCGCGGCTACTGGGATGGGAAGGCTCCGGGACGAACACGAGCCCGTCTTACAACACAGTCCTAAAGGCTTGCCAGAGCAGGGAATTGCGCGCCAGGCAGACAGGAAGCCGCAAGAGTCGCTGGCTCATCCTTCCTGCCGACGCGATCGCTTGGCGATCGGGCGTCAAACCGCAGAAGCTCCGGCGCACCGCATGAAAAAGCCGCCACCTGCGGGAACAGATGACGGCCAACCGATCACCCTCACGAAAAGGAACCTGATGTCTGATACTACGACACACAGTCAAGATCCGCACGCAACTGCTTCCGACGCCGAGCGGGCACTGAAGGCCTTGCGGAAGCAGTTGCGTATCCTCCGCAAGCTTGGGGTGATCGACAATTCCAGGCCCGCCGGTGACACGTTTCTCGTCAGTGACCTGCTCGGCACCGTTGCTCGCAACCCGCTTGACGTCCCAGCCTCCCTCACCCGCGAAGACGTACGCGCCATCGTGAGTGAGGAGCTGGAGACGCAACTCAGTGCGTCACCATCCGCTGATCATCGTGGGATTGCCCTTGTTTCCGCCGATCAGCGCAATTGGAATATGCGCCGATACGTGGAGTCGTACCACGCCCGATGGGGTAATTACCCCGACGATGCCCGCCTGGCAGCCACCTTCCCCTCTGCTTCCCACGAAGAGCGAGACAAGGTCCTCTTCGAGTTTGTTGACGCTGGCGCTCACAGCGTAGGAGATGGACCCGGCGCCGGGGATGCTTCGGCTACCCCGGCGACCGAGGTCACGCTCGACTATCTCGTTGCCGCAGTGCGCGACGCGAACCTTGACATCAAGTCACTTCGCCGGATCGATGAAGCGGCCCGCGCGAACTACAACGAGTCTGGCCGCAACTTGGCCAAGGCGATCAAGGACCGTTCCGACTCCGAGCGGGCGCTGCTCGACCACCTCACGGGAGACCAGGCATGAGTGTCGTCATGTCCGACGCAGACCTCGACGAGCTGAACGGCGACATTATCGAGCAGCCGCTCGCAGTGCTGCCGCCGTCGGTCGACGACAAGGTCAAGGCGCTGTCCACACTCGATGGAGAGTCTCAGGCCCGTGCAGTGACGGCCCTCCTGTCGCACTCCCGCACTGGACTTCTCGCCGCAATCGCTTCGCAGGATCTCAAGGGCATTGTCGAATTCAAGGCGAAAGCGTCTGCGATTCAAGAAATGTCGAAGCAATTGCGCCTCGGCAAGGAACTGCAGCTCGACGCGGCCGAGTTCGTTCGTCGAGCGGAGCGTGGCCTTGGCGTCGGCATTCGCGAGGGTCAGGCGAACGGGACGATCGAGACGCCTGAAGAAGCGGCCAGTAGACGCTCGCTGGAGATGATTGCAGCCCGCGAAGCCAAAGCAGGTCGATCTGTGAATTTTGAATTCACAGATCGGAAGCCCTCGCCGAATGACTACCTCGACAACAACGAGCGGAACGGCTCTGGCGCGAGCGGAGGATCGGTGTACGACTTCACGGACGGCGTCACCGACGAGCAGTTCGAGGAAGCCCTCGCCGAAGCCAAGGACGAGGGCAACCTCTCCCGCGCCAACGTGGCACGCAAGGCGAAGTCCAAGTCAGTCGCCGACCCGAAGCCCGAACCAGCCAAGAAACCCGCCGAACCACCAGCGCGACCCAAGGGTAAAAAGTTCAACTCCGCGAACATCATTCGCGAAACCTCTATCGCACTCGAAGGTCTCGTCATGGGTGTAGGGCTCGCCTATATCGACGACCTCGACACCGACGAACTTAAGCCCTACATCGACTCGATCAACTCCTCACTGCGCACGCTCGCCAAATTCTCGAAGGGACTCAAAAATGTCTAAGACCACCAACCGTGTCGAGCGCTCCGTCCACCTCCGCTGGGTACCCATCGACAAGATGCGCGTCTCATCCCGTGCCCAGCGTGACCAGTCCAAGGGCCGCATCGACGCCATCGCCGCAGGGTTCGATATCGAGCAGATCGGCACGCCCACCGTCAATGAACGCGACGGCATCTTCTGGATCATCGACGGCGCACACCGCATCGGAGCCATGAAGCAGATCGGCTGGGGAGACCAGCAGGTGCAGTGCTGGTGCTACGACGGACTCACCGAGGAGGAGGAGGCCGAAACATTCCTCAAGCTCAATGACGTGAAGCCGGTCAGCGCCATGCACCGCTTCAAGGTAGGCGTCGTCGCCAACCGTGACACCGAGAGCGACATCGACCGAGTGGTCCGGTCGCTCGGGCTGAACGTCTCGGCCGGTGGTGGCGTCGGATCAATCGGCGCAGTCGGATCACTCCACAAGGCATATAAGAAGGTTGGCCCCGGCGCGCTCGCGCAGACCCTCCGAATCATTCGCGACGCCTACGGCGACCCCGGATTCAAAGCCTCTGTCATCGACGGCATTTCGCTTGTCGTCGGCAAGTATGGCGATGAGCTGGACGAAGAGCGGGCGGTGGTGAAGTTGTCCAGTGCAAACGGTGGACTCTCCGCACTCACGGGCAAGGCTGCAGTGATCCGCAAGAGTACGGGCGAGCCTGTCACCCAGTGCACCGCAGCAGCCGCTGTCGAGATCTACAACACCGGACGTGGCGGACAGAAGATTCCCGGATGGTGGCGCGTCGAGGCCGCATCATGAGTGACTTCGCACGTCAGTTCGCGATCCGGTTGCCGGACGGAAGCATGTTCCTCGTCCCCGAGCCTGCGCCGAATCCGCTGCTTCCACGCTTCCTGATCGGCGTGCCCGAACATCGCCCGGTGATCGCGGTATGGGATCAGGAGAGTGACGCCCAATTGGCCCTCGACGCAACCAAGGAGCAGGCCCGCAAGGTCGGCGTCACCAACATCGGAGCGACCATCGTCTCCCGTGTCGTCGGGCCCTGGGCGGATCCGGATCTGTCGGGATTCATCGCCGCCGTCGAAGAGCATGCGAACGGGGAATCATGATCGCCACCTTCAACAACCTCCCGATCGCGACACTCGACCGCGTGAAGCCTGCCCAGAAATCTGATCGCGAGTACGGCGGATTCTTCCGATTCGAATATGTCGGTGGTGGAACCGATTCCGCTTACGGCGACGAGCTGCACATCCTCCCGCCCTAACCCACAGACTCCGGTGGCGTCACCACTGTAGGACCGTGCCGGTCCCGATGGCCGGCAACCTGACGCCACCGGCCCAAACTTCCCACACTCCCATTTCTCCTGCGAAGGACATTTTGCGATGACGCATACCCAAAACACCCCGCCAGACAACGCAACTGACTCGAAGGTCGCCGACTTCTGGGAGCTTCGGCCGCAGCGTGTCGAGCCGCGGTACGTCGGCAAGTATCGTGCCGAGCAGACCGTCGTGAAGGCCCCAGAGGTCGCGTGGTGGGTCTACCTGGTCTGCATCGTTGGTGCCGCCGCATTCACGGTCGCGATGGTCTGGCTCTACTCGATCGCACCCATCGGCGGTGTGGCATGAGCGAGCACATCCACACCACCGAGTGCACGAAATCCGGTCAGCCCTGCAATGGCCGCGGTGTCCCGTGCCGCCAGTCGCACGGAACGCGAACAGATCTCACCTGCGCCAAGCTCGCCGGCCACGTCGGCAACCACGAGGGCTGGGGCAACGCAATGAAGCGAATCGAATGGACCACGGAGGCAACAGCATGAGCACCACATTTGGAATCTCTCGCGGCGACCTCGCCCGAACACTGAACACCGCACTGAAGTTCGCAGGCAAAGACGACACAATCCCCATGATCTGCGGTCTCGATCTGTCGATCCATGACGGCAAGTTGGCGGTTGTCGGAACGGACAGGTATCGCGTCGGCGCAATCCGAATGGACGTGAAGGAGCTCACCGGCGGAAGTGGTCGACTTGGCTTCCTTGGTCGCGATGCTGTTGCCAAGCTGCTCAAGGTGATTCAGGGCGGCACTGCAGGGCAGAAGCGCGAACCGTTGATGGTTCGAGTCGAACTCGGAATCTTCGAAGTTGTGGACGTCGACAACACTCGAATCGCATTGCATCTACAGGGCAGCGAGTTTCCTCGAATGGACAAGATCCCGTCCACCACATTGGGCGACGAGGCGACCTGTGGAACATTCCACATCAACCCTGATTTCTTGGCGGATTTCAGGTTCGCGAAATGGAATTCCGGCGACTCGATGCGCGTTCATGCGGTCTCGCCTCACAAGCCGCTTCTTGTGACCATCGGCGATTACTTCCTCGGCATCCAGATGCTCATTCGTGGCAATCCGATCGAGTTCGACGAGTTCATCGCACCATGGCTTGACCTGTTGTCGCCCGAGTCGCCGACGAGCGCACCTCGAAAGAAGGCTCCAGCCAAGGCTGCAGCGAAGTCGCCGGCAAAACGTGCTCCCACGAAAAGGGTCGCAGCTAAGAGAGCTCCCGTAAAGCGTGCATCCAAGGCGGCGAAGTGACCCACTTCGACCACGACGACGGCCTCGATGACCAGGACGATCCAGCCGAGTTCTGGGATCGAGCAGACCGCGACCATGCACAGGAGGCAGGCAAGTGAATTCCTCGCTCAATACGTGGATCTGCCATGCGGGCACGTGCCCATTCAAAATTCGCTCCGCAAACTGCAAGCCTGCTGGCTGCTTCGGCGAAACCCTCGACCGCCGAGACCTCAACGCGCACGCCCGATCGCAGGCGGTGGAGGAATGAGACTCTCCGAAGCCGTCGAGAACGTCGGCAAGCCGGTGATCTACACGCACCCAGCAACTCTCGAAACTGAGCCCGGCATCATCCGCAGCGTCGATAGGGACGGCCGACAACTGGTCAACGTCCAGTACGGCGCCAACATCTGGGCCCCCCATCCCGACAACCTCATGATCGATTGGAGCAGACGATGAACGTCACCCTATTTTCGAAGCCCGATTGCAAGCAGTGCGATTTCACCAAGCGTGGGTTCGACAAGCATGGAATCGATTACGTCACTGTCGACGTCACTGCCGATGACTCCGGCCGACAGAAGTGTATCGATCTCGGCTACTCGTCGATGCCTGTGGTCCTCGTCGAGTCGGGACAGGAAATCGTGCACTGGTCAGGCTTCCGGATGGACGAGATCAAGGCGCTGGCTTACCTGGAAGGTGCACCGCAGTGACCTCGCATCTCGATCCGGACGTGGACCCGTTCTCCGAGGAATGCCTTCCCGCCGAACCGGACCCGTTCCACGAATATGACCCGCGCGACGACGTAAAGGACTGGCAGCGATGAGCGAGCTCGCGGACGGATTCAACCGCACCCAAATCTCTCGCGAAGGCAACAAGATTCGCATCGACTGCTTCATCGACGACCGGTTCGTCTACAGCGCTCTGCACCTGGTCGAAGACTTTTCCAACACACTCACGGAGGTGATGGCATGACCGCACCAACCTTGATCGAACTCCCTGACATCGAGCAGGGCACGGACGAGTGGCACGACCAGCGCCGGGGGATTGTGACGGCATCCGTCGTCGGCCAGCTCATCACCACCCGATCACTGACGGCAATCGACTATGCCTGCCCAGCGTGTGATGCCCCGGCGAACGACGCGTGCCGCAGCAAGGTGAAGGCCGGCGCGACAATCAAGACGCTGCACTCGGAGCGCGCCGAGGTCGCGCGCCGCAGCACCTCGAGCATCGTGTTCGAGACCGCGAGGAATGACACGTCTCGCAGTGTGACAGCCCTTCTTGTGGCCGAACGGATCACCAACTGGACCGATCCGACGTGCATCAGCGACGACATGTTGCGCGGCATCGAAGACGAACCGCGGGCGCGCGACAAGTACGCCGAGTGGATGGACGTGCCAGTTCGCGAGACCGGGTTCATGATCCGCGAACACAACGGCGTCAAGCTCGGCTACTCACCAGACGGGGTAGTCGGCGACGAGGGACTGATCGAGGTCAAGTCTCGTCGACAGAAGAAACAGGTCGAAACCGTGATCGCCGGTCACCCGCCAGCCGAGAACATGGCGCAACTGCAGTGCGGACTACTGGTGTCCGGCCGGAAGTGGATCGACTACATCAGCTATTCCGGCGGCATGCACCTGTGGGTTAAGCGTGTCTTCCCGGATCAGCGTTGGTTCGACGCGATCAGCGCTGCAGTCGACGCCTTCGAAGCGAATGCTGCCGAAATGATTCGAATCTACGAAGAGTCGGTCGCCATCTTCCCTCTCACCGAACGAGTCATCGAAATGGAAATGGTGATCTGACCATGGATCTCGTAACCATTGAGTGCTCCCGACCCGGCGATGACTACTCGCTGTTCGTCTCTGCGGCAAACCTGGATGTACACCTGGCCGGTCCAGGCGAGCGGGGCGGAACGGGCGCGATCCTCTGCGGCTTCGACCGCTTCGCCCGCGAGGACGACGGTCGATACCGCGTCGGATTCTCCGTAGGTGGTGGCGTCAGCGGCCCGGGCTACAACCACCACCCATGTGCGGAGTGTGCAGAACTGATCGACGGTCGCCCAATCAGCGGAACTCACAAGAACCTTTTCGCAACTCCATCGAAACAGGAGGAATGACAATGGATCTCACAGATTCTCTTGCTCCGAAGTCCGACCAACTCAACGCGGATGACTTGCTCGCCGGACCTCGCACCGTGACGGTCGAGAAGGTGACCCCAGGCTCAGCCGAGCAGCCGGTGAACATCAACCTCGTTGAATTCCCGGGCAGGCCTTTCCGTCCCAGTAAGTCGATGCGGCGGGTTCTCGTCAAGGCATGGGGGCCGGACGCTGCGAAGTACGTCGGCCGGCGGATGACGATCTACACCGACCCGACTGTTCGCTTCGGAGGGCAAGAGGTGGGCGGAATTCGAGTCAGTCACGTGTCGCACATCGAGAAGCGTGTGCCTACGAATCTGACTGTGACGCGCGGCCGGCGAGCTATCTGGAATGTCGACCCGCTGCCTGATGGTCCGCCGGTGATTACGAATGAGCAGGCCGACGACATCGCGGCACAAATCGCTAACGCTGCCGACAAGTCCGAACTCGACGCGATCAGCGCACAGCTCAAGACATTCGACCTGGTCGACCATCGTGGTCGCTTGCTAGAGCTCTGGAAGAACCGCCTCGCCGAGGTTGGCGCCGAAGGTCAGATCCCACTGACACCCGACTCCTGAAAGGACGTTGATCGCATGAACGCCGACATCGATTGGCGCGCACGTGCCAAGTGTCGCGATCACGATCCTGAGCTGTGGTTCCCGAACCAGGTCCACAACAAGAAGGCGCGTCGCGAAGCGAGCTTCCCCGCCCGCGCGATCTGCTTCGAATGCCCTGTCCGCGAAGAGTGTCTCGCGTGGGCCATCAAAACGGACGAGCGGTGGGCCATCGCAGGGGGTCAGGACTTCGGCGCACACAGCAATAAACATGCGGCCACGAAGGGTCCGAACTAGTGGGATTGCCATGGATTCGACTCGATACAACCCTTGCGGACCACCCGAAAGTGCTCGAACTCGTGGACGACAAGGCTTTTCAAGCCGCATTCGCTCACATGATGGCGATGACCTACAGCGGAAAACACGGCACGGATGGCTTCATTCCTCGCTCCGCATTGGCCTTCATTCACGCCAGAAAAGCGGATGCGGACCGCCTCGTCAAAGTCGGCCTGTGGCTAGTCGTGCCGGGCGGATGGGCCATCCACGGATGGGACGAATACCAGGTCAGCGACGAGGAAGCCAAGCGTCGACGCGAGAAAGCACAGAAGGCAGCAGCAGCGAGATGGGACCAAAAATGATGCAGCCAAGCAATGCATCGAGCATATGCTCGAGCATCCCGCCCAAGCATTGCTCCGAGCATATGCACGGACGGACGGACGGTACTAACGAAGATTCAATAACAGCAAAATCTCGTTTGGTAGCTGTAAGCAACGCGCACAGGGGGGCAGGACGATTTCCCTCGGATGTGAGTGGATCGAACGTGGATGCCGCTGCTTCGCGCGGCCGGCGCGGAACTGAAATCGAGTTATCCACAGGGGTTTGCGTTCTCGGCGGTGCAGCATGACACGCGCCCTGACGCCCAAGGAATGGTTCGATCGCGATACCGCTGAGCATGAGATGACGATCCTTCACGATGACGGCGTGTACCGGCACGTTCGGTTCGCTCAGCCCGGAACCTCGATGATGCACTGGGATCTCGTCACCTGGCCGGGGCACCTGTGCATCGACGGTGACCTCGACTCGTTCACGTTCTCCCGTGAGCACGACATGTTCGGGTTCTTCGCGATGGACCGCGGGCGAATTAATCCGCAGTACTGGGCGGAGAAGATCACCAACCGCAGTGTCCAGACCCGCGTGTACGAGTCCGACAAGGCCAAGTCTCGGATCGTCGAAGCGTTCCTCGAACAGCGGCACTGGATGTCGGACCCGGCCGGCCCTGCCTGGCGGTCACTGCGCGAAGAGGTGCTCGACGAGTTCACTCTCGCCGACGAGTCCCTGGTTCGTGATGCGCTCGCTCGCTGGAGTTTCACCGACGTGGGCTCGTCGGAGGTGTGGGAGTTCTCGGACACGTGGGAGTGGGATCTCCGCGAGTGGGACTTCCACTACCTGATGGCTTGCTACGCGATCGCCTGGGGCATCCAGCAGTACCGGGCAGCAAAGGCGGCCGCATGATCGCCCGCATCGATCTGCCGTATGCGAAGCCACCGCTGTCGATGAACGATCGCCAGCATTGGGCCGTGAAGGCCCGAATTACGGCAGGGGTTAGGACGTGCACCGCACGACTCGCAAAAGCCGCCAGCGTCCCGACTGGCCTAGCGCACGCAACCGTCACGCTCTGCTACCGGCCCAAGGCAAACCGCAAACGAGACGCCGACAACCTCGTCCCCGTCCTCAAAGCCTGCTGCGACGGACTCGTCGACCACGGACTCGCCGCCGACGACACACCAGACCTCATGACCAAAGCGATGCCCGTCATCCACCCAGCCGTCAAAGGTCAACCGCCCGCACTCTGGCTCGAAATCGAATGGAGCACGAAATGACCATCGTCAAAATCACCGTCGTCTCGCCGATGGGCGACGTCGAAGTCGAGCAACGAGACCCAGTCCAACAATTCGGCACCGACACCGACTTCAACCGGGCGAAGGTCGCGAAGACACTCGCCAAAGCAATCGCCCAAATCCGGGCCGCATACGGAATCGAGGAGAAGGCATGAACGACACCGCGATCACTCCGAGTCCCCATGGCCGCTGGGAGTATGTCCCTGTCGGAGGTCATGTACTCGCCGCCGAACAGGTGGAAAACGTGCGGGCGGCACGGGAGGCGTTGAGGGGGTATCGCAACTTCGACGTGTATGCCCGGTCTCACGTCAATCGGCTCATCGAAGCGGTCGGCGCCCTGTTCCCGGCAACCGAACCCGCCGAGGTCAACGGCAACATTTGCGCGGAAGGAAACAGTTCGCCGACTGTCGTTCACGTCCACCATCACG
>NZ_JBHWYS010000017.1:0-29768 GCF_042728675.1 Rhodococcus sp. NPDC060176 | reverse complement strand
CGGAATCCACAGGTGCCGTTGCGGAAAGCCCGTCAACGAACCCGCCCCGCACTGCGGATGGCACCGAGCAGCCGAGGTGTCGTCGTGACCGCGCCTGATCCGGTGGAGGTCGACATTCGCAGCCTGGGCATGGGTGTGACCCACAACCTCTTGTGCTGGTTCTGCTTCAAGAACAAGGCCGTCTACAACATGCATCCGGTGTGGGTGTTCCAGCCGTGCGACGAATGCAACTCACAGATCGGCGGACAGGTGAAGCGAGTACGAAAGTGGTGGACCCGGTGACCGCGCCTGACCCGGGGAACGGTGTGCAGTTCGGATTTCGGCGAAGGTGCGCATGGTGTGGCGTAGTACTCCGAGGCTGGCAACTGAATCTCTGCCGAACCTGCAAAGCCTCAGTCAACTACTCGCCATCCCCGCCATGCTGCCACGCCAGCCGATGGGATTCAGCACCAGACACATTCGCAAAACGGAGGCAACGATGACTGACGCGCCTGATCCGGGGTTGACCGACCTCATCGCGGAACACGCAATCGTGGACATGACGATGGAAGGTCACGGCGTGCAATGCAAATGCCAACCATTCCCCGCTGATGGCAATTGGATGCGTGCTGACGAGTGGCCCGCACATGTGGCGGTGGTGGTGGAGCCGCACGCCACAGTGGGGTTAAAGCAATGGCGCGCTATGTTCCGGACCAATCTCGAACGCGCCGAGAAGGCTGAGGCCACGATCGCCAGGGTGGAGGAGGCGGTGAACACGGCGGCTGCGCACCGATTCGACTTCGACAACACGAGCATCGAAGGACCAGGCGGGAAAGTCGGAGGTCCAAACAACTTCTTCAACGGAAACCGATACGTCACCAACTATGTCCGCGCAGCTTTGGAAGGGGAATCATGAACGCAACTGCGGTACTCGATGCGATCGCACGGAAACACTCAGGTTGCGCGTTCGTTCACGAAGTGGTTGTAGAGGACTCGGAGCGACAAGAGGCGTGGCGGGCGTTCTACAAGACGCAGCACCCTGGCTTCGCGAACAAGCACTGGCCAGGCACCCCGGACTACACCGAAGACCACGAACGAATCCTCGACACGCACAAGCCGTTCCGCCGCATCGACGCACTCATGCTGGATGGTGGCGGCACTCGCACGGCAATCGAGGTGAAGAGCAGCCGCGCCGACTTCCTCCGCGAAACCGAGGAGAAGCGCCGGCCGTGGCGCAAGATCACCAACCGATTCGTCTACGCCACACCGGCCGGACTACTGAAGCCTGAGGAGATTCCGGACGGGTGCGGACTCTGGGAAGTCGATGGCAACGCGGTGCGGATCGTGAAGCGCGCCAAATCGAATCCCAAACCTGACCCCATCCCGCATCAGGTGCTCGTCGCCCTGGCGTACCGCCTGAACCGCATACCTCTTGGAGGGCAGCAGCAATGAGCGAGAACAGCCAGGCTGAGCTACTGGTGAAGATCCTGCAGAGAATCGCCGACAGCCACGAGCAGTGGAAAGCGAAGTGGGGGCCGAACCTTCGGATCACGGTCGGCAAGGGCAACCCGCTCCGAGACTTCGGCATCGAGAAGATTCACGGCATCGAAGTCGAGGCCGGATGGGATAGCAGCATCCTTCACGAGGACGGCACCGAAACCAAGATCGAAGGCGGACGCTTCACCATCACGCCCATTCCGCCTGACGAACTCGAAGAGCGTGATTGGTGATGAGCAAACATCACCTGATGGCGCACCTCACAAGCAAGGCGACAGCATCACTGTTCCGAAGCCTCGCGTGGCAAGCCGAGAAGTCCGGTGGAGGGATTCGCATCGTCGCGTGGCGGCGGGTCGCAATCATCCTGGAAACCAGCAAGCAGCCGAAACGATTGCTGGCAGTGGACCGTGAGATCCCGGCCGGCGATCTGTTCAACACCAAGCCTTCTGAGGAGTCGTTGTGAGTGAGATCCGATCACAGGCCACACCCGCGAGGGACGAACTGGCCGAGAAGATTGAGCGTTGGTTGACGTCCGCGGACAAGATCGCGTCGACCGGATTCAGTCACCAGAAAGTCAGGCTGTGCGAGTCGATGGGATTCGACTGGCACGAAACCATTGCCGCTCTACAGAAGGCGCTGCCTCGCACGGTGAACAGCTGGGACGATATCCGGCCGACTGTAGTAGCGACCGTCATCCGAGATGCACACGGCGACGTGTTCGAACTCTGGGAAGACGACGACGAGCAGTACTGGATGACGATCGGCAATGACTACGGCCATCAAGAACCTGAGCTGCCTATCACCGTCCTCTTCACTCCGGGGGATGCGGGATGAGCACTTACACGTTCGCGTGCCGGCAGCTGTTCAACGTGTTCGGTGTTCGGTCAATACCGAACACCACCAATGAGGGGTGTCTCCACAAGGGTGTGATGCCAGCATGACCGACCTCGAAACCCAATTCCCATCATCACCGGGAGCTGTGGGATGAGCGCAGATGGTTTATGGAAAGAGTTAGGTCCTGGCGTGTACTTCGCGCCAGTGGGCACGATATTGCCGGCCAGCGCGGGGGAGGACTTCGGCGGAAGGCCGTTCAAGTTGCCGCCGCCGGTCGAGTCCGTGCCGCTGGGCAAGTGGTCATTTCGCGAGGAGTGGCCTGACGACGGCGACCCGACCGCGTATTCACTCGCGTCGAAACCCAAGCAGGCCCCGCCGATGTGGGTTCGAGATCCGGCGAAAACACGAAGGACCGCGTACGGACCGACAAGGAGGGTCAAGTGATGCATCTGCACAAGTGGAGCAAGTGGGAGAACGGGACGCTGATCGACGTCTACAACTACAAGGCCAACGGAAATCCGGATGGACAGAAGATGCAGCAGAAGAAGTGGTGCGCAGTGTGCGGGCGACTGAAGGTGCGAGTTGTGCGACTGTGGTGAAATAGCTTGTGGCCCAATGTAACTGGGTGTGATATGTGGTAGAATCTCCGCTATGGGCGACTACTTCATCTCACGCGATGGTCAGCATTTGCTCGTGAAATTGCTCCGCGAGATCCCCGAATTGATCGAGGATCTCGCGGTCACGATTTGCAGGTTGGATCGGACAGGCAAGGGCGGACTCAAGGTCAACTCGGGATCGGACGAGCAGCCCCTGCCGATCAACATGGCGGCATCGAACGCCAAGGATGAACTGTATTCCGAGCTTGCGTCATGGGCTCGGCACGTGTGCGAATCTCGCGGGATCGACTACATCGGCGGCGATTCAGTTGTCGGGATTGCAAGATGGCTGGATGAGAACGTGATCTCACTGGCCATGACCGAAGGTAGCGAAGAGGCATATGTCGGAATCGAACGGGCGATGGCCAAATGCAGGCGAGCGATGGACATAGCGCCCGAGGATAACCATGCCGTATCTATGCCGGAAGTGGAGATGGCCCGAGAGGCTCGCGTGACAGCAGCTGACGCAGAGCGGCTGATGCCAAAGTTGGGCCACCCGAAACTCAAGGCCGCGACGATTCGAAAATGGGTTGAACGCGGCAAACTTCGACGGCACCCAGTTGACGAAATGTTCCGCCTCGGCGACATTCTCGACCTGAATCCGATACCACCCGAGGTGATTGACGATGATGCAGCGTGATCGTGTCACACTGAGTCTGTTACGCTAGTCGCGAAGCGCGAGTTCCTTGTCAATGAGGTCTCGCGCTTTTTGCGTATCGACGTAGCTCAGCGGCAGAGCAACGGTCTCCAAAACCGTGTGTCGTGGGTTCGAGTCCCACCGTCGTTGCGAGACTTCCCACCACGTCCAGGGGTGCGTCTGGATCGTCGCCGACAAAACGCCTTGCAGTCGTTGCGACTCGGCCCGGCGAACACAACGCACACAGACTTCCATCCAGGTTTAAGTCACCGCCCGGTACTGACTCGTCCGCCGGGAGCACGGAATCCAAGCCCGCACCAAGACGGCCTCCCGCCGTAGTGCGCCGCTGCCTGGATGGACTCAACGTCCCCGCTGTCGTGGGGCCACAGTGATCCGGGGAGATCGGTAGCCGAACAACTGAATAGGAATTCCCTGGGGTCGCGGGACTGCCAGGCGATGGAGACCTTCGTGGTGCTCTGCCGGGAGAGCTGGTTCGAGTCCAGCCAGGGGAACAGAGGTTGCCATGTTGCTCGACCTGATCGAAGCGATTCGAATTGTGTGGGCACTTATCGAACAGTGGGTGATCTGATGGAGCAGTACGGCAATGGCGGATTCATTGGCGGGCTAGTGGTTGTCATGAACACCAGCGGCGACCCGATTCGTGTGCATCCATATCAATGTGACTGCCGCGTCTGCCTGGCCGATGCCTAGCCTCGCACTGATCAAGTGGACCCTGACCCGAACGTGGATGATGTGGAGGCCTTGGTGACTGAGCGCGAAGACGGCAAAGAGGTCATCAAGGAAGTCCGGTTCAACAACGGCCGCCCACCCGGCTACGTTGAGGACCCGAACAACCCGGGCGTGTGGACTTCACCGAAGCATGCCGACTGGCTGCGCGAACAACTCACCGGTGCAGTCGCCGATCAGACCGCACTCGCCAAGGTGGACCCCGAAGTCAAGGCGCTCTCCGACGAGTTGGCCGTCATTCACCTGCCTGAGTATGACCTCGGTGCAGCGAAGAAGGCCGAGCCGACACGGTTCGAGATCAAGCAGCCCACACGGCTTGCGGCATACCTACATTCACGAGGATGGCGACACCACCCCGAATGCGAGGAAGTCCGCTGGGTTCCCACGCCAGACGGCCAAGCTCACGATCTTGGCATCCACATCACCAAGGCCGAGGACGGGACCTGGCCCACGCCGAACCCCGAAGACTTCTACGACGCCGAGAAGATCGACCTGTCGCAGACGCCCGGTGGTGAATGGGTGGCCGCCCATCCATGTGGTGCCAATGCCAAGCATCCGTCGAAGGCCAAGGCACATGCCGATGTGGTGAGGCAACTGCTCGTCAAGATCGAGGAGGCCAACGATGCCGAGTCTTGAGGACCAGCTCTTCGACGTTGACGTACTCATCGGGCGGGCTACTCGCATGGGCAACTTCGATGCGGTCGATCGGTTGAATGCGCAGTGAGCCCGAGTGAAGGCGCAGATCGAAGCGAGGTGACGTGTGGCGCTCACTGTCGTCATCGGACCACCTGCAGCAGGTAAGAGCACATGGTGTCGAGAGCGAGCCCGGCCCGAGGACGTGATCATCGACTTCGACCTCCTCGCCAATGCCCTTGCGGCACCACGCGATGGGGCCAGCAAGCACGACCACCCGCCTGCCGTGAAGGCCCTTGCCAAGGTGGCACGGCAAGCGGCTATCGACAAGTCACTCACTCTCACCGACTGTGACGTCTACCTGATCCACTCCACGCCCTCGGACGCACTGCTCGCCAAGTACCGGCGAGCGGGCGCCGAGATCGTTGTCGTCGATCCCGGCTATGACGTCGTCATGGCAAGGGCTAAGGAGCAGCGACCTTGGTGGATGCAGCCCGTCGTCAAGAAGTGGTACGAGCAGCAAGGTCGACTGCCGGCTGATGTCGCACCGAAGCGGGCGCTGACACAGAAGGAGAAGGGCCTTGGGCATGAGCACCGCAAGAACCGAGCGCGCATGCTCAAGGCTCACGCCGACGGCACGCTGTGCTGGTGGTGCGGCGAGCCGATGTATCGCGAACCCTCTCGCAACTTCGATGGCATGCCACTACATGCCGACCATTCACATGCGCGAGCCAATGGCGGCGTGAAGGCGGACCGATTCTTGCACGACCTGTGCAACAAGCAGCGTGGGGACGGATCCAGGGACGACACCCCGGCACGTCCGACCTACGTCGCGCCGGCCCCGATCGGCAACGCCATGGACTGGTGACGATGCATGGATGATGCATGAATATGCATGGCGGCTGAATGGGGTCTGCATGACTATGCACGGCCAGCAAGGCTGTGACCTGCATCAATGCCGTGGATGCCACCCCGCAATGCTCTGACCTGCGGTTATGCCCCCCTTCAGATTGCTGAGGTGGGGGTGTCTGACAACTCCCTCGGTGCCAGTTGCGGCTTTCTCTCCCCGGGCGTGGATATTTCCGGCCGGGTGCATGAACATGCATCGCCGGGGGCCAGATCGTGCATATCCATGCATGGAGATGGATGGAGCCGAGATGTTGAAACCGATAGCCGACGCACTGCGGCCGGCCGACCTCGGCGACCGAGGAGCGGCGATCTGGGGCTGGTACGACAACGGCACCTTGACCCCAGATCGGGCGGTGCTGGCAGCGGAGGCGGCAAGGCTCGCGGACCGCCTGGAGAAGTGCGACGCCATCCTTCGCGGCGACGTCGACACGTGGATGAAGTTGTACCTGCCGGACAGCGACGACGAGATCGTGATTCGAATCGATACTGCCGCGACGCTGTCACTCAAGCTCGCGTCCGAGTTCCGCCAGATCATTCGACAGCTCGACGACCAGGCTGCCGCTCCTGCTCAACAGAAGGAGGCGAGCCTTGCTGACCAAGTCGCCGCTGCCAGTGAGGCGAGGAAGGCAAGAGCCTAGGGTCGCGTCCTATCCGGAGTCCTCCAAAGATCTCTCCGCCGGTGAGGATGCGCTCGCACTTGCGGATGTCGCCGGCCGGGATTCGTTTCCCTGGCAGGAGCATGTCGTCACGTGCGGCATGGCCAAGCGTGCGGATGGCAAGTGGGCGGCATTCGAGGTCGGTGTCCTCGTCTCGCGGCAGAACGGCAAGAACGGATGTATCGAGGTCGTCGAACTCGGCTGGATGATCAACGAGCCGGGTGTGTCAATTCTGCACACTGCCCACGAGTTCCAGACTGCGCTCGAATCGATGGACAAACTCGAAGCGTTGATCCGCTCGCATCCATTGCTCGAGAACGAGATCGAACAGGTCCGTCACGGCAACGGCAAGGAGTCGATCAAACTTCGCAACGGTTCGATCATCCGATTCCGTACCCGCACGAAGTCCGGTGGTCGCGGCTTCTCGGTCGACCGTTTGGTCATCGACGAAGCGATGATCTGGTCTCCCGCGTCGCAGGCGGCGATCATGCCGCTTCTGACGACTGCGGAGAATCCGCAGATCTGGTATCTCGGGTCGGCGGCTGATGCGGACACGCACGAGTACTGCGGCATCTGGGCGTCGCTGCGGAGTCGGGCGACCAGTGGCGGCGATGAGCGCCTGTGCTGGATGGAATGGTCCGCACCGGAACTGCATTCGGACGCCACCGAGGACGAACGCAAGGCGTGGCGTGAGGATCGCGAGAACTGGGCGTATTCGAATCCGTCGTACGGATACCTCGTCAGCGAGGAGTACATCAAGAGTGAACTCGCGACGTTCAAGAACAACCTCGAGAAGTGGGAGATCGAGCGTCTGTCAGTCGGCAAGTGGCCGGCCGAGGATGTCACGGTCGAACCGCTGGTCAACTCTGACGTGTGGTCGGCGCTGTGCCGGCTTCCGCTTCCGGGTCGTGTGGGTACCAAGGCTCTCGCGATCGACGCGTCGTGGGATCAGGAGTGGTGGACGATCGCCGCGGCCCAGAAAACCGACGACGGCAGGGTGCACCTTGAGATCGGGTTTCACGAGCGAGTGCCGCGTCAAGAGGTGGTCGCGAAGGTTAAAGCCCTTGTCGGCAAGTGGGACCCGTGCGCAGTGGTGATGGACAAGAAGTCACCAGCGATGATCATCGAGCGCGATCTGATCGACGTCGGAATCGAGCCGGAGACGACGACGGCACCGCAGATGGTCACCGCCTGCAGCGGTTGGCTCTACGACGCGACCCATGACGGACTCTCGCATGTGGCGAACAAGATCCTCGACGGAGCTGTCGAGAATGCCCAGAAACGCACGATCTCCGGTGGCGCGTGGGCCGTCGAGCGCGAGAGCGCCGGAACTCTGGTGTCTCCGTTGATTGCCGGGATCCTTGCCCGTTGGGCGCTGATCGAGTTCGGGTCTTCCGTCAAACCTCCACCTGCTGATCCGTCGATCGATCTCGACACCGGCAGTTCCGCCGACTACTTCGATGCGTTCTCGATCGCGTTCTGAAATGGAGGTACCCCATGGCTGAGGCCAAACATGGACCGCCTGTCACCGAAGCTGGGTACGTCAACGGACGTGGTGGCCGAACGGACTGGCAGCACTGGGACGAGGACGAGAGAGTCCCCGAACTTCAATGGCCGCAGTCGGTCCACACCTATTCGCGGATGACCCGCGAGGATGGCCGTGTCTCATCTCTACTTCAGGCGATCGGGTTGCCGGTGCGCCGCACTCCGTGGCGCATCGATCCCAACGGTGCTCGCGACGAGGTGGCCGAGTTCGTGGCACAGAACCTCGGGTTGTCGATTGCAGGTGGAGCACCTGTTGCGCTGCCACGCACCAAGGGTCGGTTCTCGTGGGGGCAGCATTTGCAGACTGCCCTCCTGATGCTGCCCTACGGTCACTCGTATTTCGAGCAGGTCTACCGCATCGACGATGACGGATTCGCTCGAATTCGCAAGCTCGCACCGCGTCCACAGAAAACGATCAGCGCCATCAACGTCGCCCTCGACGGAGGACTCGAGTCGATCAAGCAGAGTCCACCCGCCAGTACCAGCAAGCTCACGTTCGGCATTGCCGGCGTCGAGATACCAGTGGACCGTCTCGTCGCCTATGTCCGCGATCCTGAACCTGGACAGTGGACCGGGAGTTCACTTCTTCGGCCCGCCTACAAGCATTGGATTCTCAAGGACGAGTTCATGCGCCTGCAGGCTGCGACTGCCCGACGTAACGGCATGGGCGTCCCGGTGGCCACCGCGCCCGAGGGTGAGAAGGATACCGAGAAGTACCGCAAGATCGCTTCAGAGTTCCGTGGTGGCATGGCATCTGGCGTGGGTCTGCCCTTCGGTGCGAACTTCGACCTCAAGGGCGTGAACGGCAACCTGCCCGACATGCAACAGGCGATCGACTACCAAGACAAGCAGATCGCACTTGCAGGCCTGGCGCACTTCTTGAATCTGGACAAGGGCGGCTCGTATGCGCTCGCGTCCGTTCAGGCGGACACCTTCGTGCAATCGGTGCAGACATTCGCCGAGAGTATTCGCGACACCGCCAACGCTCATATCGTCGAAGATCTGGTGGACATCAACTTCGGCGAAGACGAACCGGCCCCTCGAATTGTCTTCGACGAGATCGGCTCTCGTCAGGACGCGACCGCTGCAGCGCTCACCATGCTCGTTCAAGCTGGACTGCTCGAACCCGACGAGGTCGTCAAGATCTCGGTGCGTCAGATGGTGGGCCTACCTACGCAGCAAGGGTCGACGGAGCCTGCGCCTGCCGCTACCGAGGAGGCCCCCGCGTGACGACACCCCAAGTGCCACAGGCGCCACCACTCTCGCACCTACCCAATGTCGAGCTGATGCACGCGGGCACCTGGTCGGCGTCGACCGGAGTGCACACCTTCACCTCTGATGATTTCGCCTACGCGGTTGCGGCCCTCGAATGTCCGGCCGTCAGGCGGCCGATCCTCAAACTCGGCCACACCGACCCACGTTTCGACGGGGAACCGGCAGCCGGCCGCGTCGACAATCTGCACACCGAGAGTGACGGACACAGTCTCGTCGGCGACTACGTCGGCATGCCAGGCTGGCTCGCCACACCGGATGCCAACGGAGACATGGTCATCGCCTCGGCGTATCCCGACAGGTCGATCGAAGGTCAATGGGATTACGAGTGCGCACTTGGCCACATTCACCCGTTCGTACTCACGGGAGTTGCACTGCTCGGAGTCCAAGAGCCTGCCATCGGCACGCTCACGTCACTGCACGATGTCGGCGCAATGTACGGCGTCGCGGCCAGTTCGGCTCGTGGTGGCACACCAGTTTCCATCCGCATGAAGGGATCAGCAATGCCGAACCCCCGGCCGACAACCGTCGCGATGGGCGTCACCACGGAAGACGTCCGACGCGCCTATTACGACGAGGCGCCATGGTCCGCCTGGATCGAAGAGATGCACCTCGACCCACTACAGCTGATCATCCTCGACGACAGCAGCGGCGAACGTCAGCGCATCCCGATCACCGTCTCCGGTGACGGCGTCGACGGAGTCACCTTCGGCGAGGCAGTCCCCGTCGTCGTCCGATACGAGGATGTCGGCACCGCGACCCCGGAACCTGCGGATGATCCAGCGGTCGCCGCATCGTCCGGTCGTCAAGTTCTTCGGTTTGCCAGCCGAACCGAATCCCGCCTCGGCGTAGCGCCGCAGGCATCCACCCCTACCCGAGTCGCCGCGGCGACCGGGACACCCGAAGGAGGTTCTGCAGTGGAGTTCACTGACGAACAGCTCACCGCCCTTCTCGAGGCTCTCGGTCTCGCAGAGGACGCCGACGCCGACGCAATCGTCACGGCCGCCGAGGAACTGGCGACTACGCCACCCGAGACCGCAGCCGCGAGCGCCGACACGCCCACCACGGTTGCAGCATCCGCCGCACGACTCGGCCTGCAGTTGGTCGACGGCGAAACTCTCGAAGCTCGACTTGCACGCGGTGACGAGGCATATGCACGGCTGCAGCGCGAGGACCGCGAACGCGTCGTTGACACCGCACTCGGCCGCGGTGCGATCACCCCCACCCGGCGTGACCACTTCTTGCAGTTGATGGCCGCCGACGCGGAAGGCACCACCGCACTCCTGGCGGGTTTGCCGTCCGGGCTCGCCGTCCCGCTTGCCGAAGTCGGCCATGGACAGAGTGGCGACAAGGACGTTGCCACATCCGCCGATTCGATCCGCGAAACTGACACCTACAAGAACTGGAGCTTCCGATGAGTGGCGTTCCTCAGGTCACCAAGACCGGACCCAAGTCCTTCGTCCCCGACGAGAACATTGTCGGCGGCCAGCTCGTCGAGGCGCGCGCGGCCGGCCGCATCGGCGTGGCAGCGGCAGCCAGCCTCAAGGTGCTCGGCGTCGCACTGACCGATGCTCAGCGTCCCGAGGCGCTCACTGGTACGCCCACGACGGTGGGTGGCTTCCCGCAGCTCAACGCTGCACCGCTGCCGACTGTCGTTGCTGTCGCATACGGCGGCATCGAAACCAAGGTGAAGTACCTCGCCGCAGCCGCATTCGGCGAGGCCCTGGTTGCCGCAGCAGGCGGAACGGTCACTCCCGCCGGCGCTACCCCGGACGCCCGGACCATCGTCGGGCGCTGCACCGCGCCGGCAGGCGTCGCCGCCGGCGCAGTCGGCCTCATGCGGACCGTCTGACCCCCCACTCTCCTGAAAGGTAAAGCAACATGACTGTTCCCGTGCTGAGCGTCCATGACGGTCCCCGCACTACGGTCTCGGATCTCATCGGTAATCCGATGCAGATCCCGGCCCGCATCCTCAACCTGCTCGACAACGCATTCCTGTCCGAGACGATTCTCCGCAACGGTGGATCGAACACCAACGGACTCGTCGGCTACTCCGAATCGACGCCTCTCTACCTCGGTGAAGACGTCGCCGATGTCGCCGAGTTCGCCGAGATTCCCGTCGCGGCCGGTGAGCGCGGAACGCCGCGCATCGCCGTCTCGACCGTCAAGGCGCTCGGAGTCCGGATCTCGCGCCTGATGCGCGATCGCAACAAGATCGACGACGTCAACACCCAGATCACGCAGTTGACCAACACGATGATCCGGGCGGACGAGCGAGCCTTGCGCCAACTCCTGCTCAATCCCGCCATTCCGACCATTGCCGCTTCGGCCGCATGGAACACCTCGGGCGGCAAGCCTCGCCATGACATCGCGAACGCGATGGAGGTTGTCGGGTCCGCGTCACGCACCGGCGCCGAGGATGACGACGAGACATTCGGCTTCCTCGCCGACACGATCGCGCTGCCATCCTCGCTCACGCCGGTTCTGCAGGACAATGAGGAATTCCTCAAGGTCTATACCGACTCGCTGGCGCCGGAGTCCATCGCGTACACCGGACGTCTGCCGAAGGACATCTTGGGATTGACAGCCCTCACGTCGCGGTCCTGGCCGCTGAATCGCGTCCTCGTTGTCGAGCGTGGCACCGTCGGCTTCTACTCCGACGAGCGATCACTCGAATCGACAGGCATCTACCCGGAAGGCAACGGCCCCAACGGCGGTGCCACCGAGTCCTGGCGCGCAGACACCTCCCGCGCCCGAGTGATGGGCACCGATCAGCCGCTCGCCGCATGCTGGATCACCGGGGTGGTTTCCTGATGAGCACCTCGAGCACCGCCGACTACGTACTGCTGATCCACCTCTTCGATCAGCAGATCCAGAAGAAGGGCGACCCTGTCGAGTACAGGCGCCACCATCAGGGCGATGTCGTCACCCTCGACAGTGCTGAGGCGCGTCGCCTTCTCAAGGCGAAGGCCATCGCACCGGTCGAGGAGGATTCCAGCATCGCTACCGAGGAGGGTGACTCCCAGAAGGAGCCTGCGACTGGCGGTGACACCAACGCCGATGCCGAACGTCCGGCCAATACCGCGACGACCGCCGAATGGGTCGAGTACGCAGTGTCCCAGGGTTTCGATCGATCCGACATGGAGAAGCTGAAGCGCGCGGAGATCATCGCCGCCGTCCAGTAGGAGGCGCGCAATGAATCCATTCGCAACAACCACGGACATCGAGAACGCGTGGCGCACCTTGTCTACAACGGAGAAGGATTGGGCCGGTCAACTTCTTGACGCCGCGGCGCGGTGGATCTACCGCAACTCCACGATCACTGACCCGCTCGACGGCGATGCGAAACTCGTTTCCATCGCCGTCGTGAAGGGCGCCCTGATCGCGGGGGAACATGCCGGACACTCGGCGTACTCGAAGGCGTTGGGCCCTCGCTCGCGGTCGGGCACTCTCACCAATCCCGATGCCGCTCTCGTATGGGCTGACTGGATGAAGGAGCAGCTCGGCATCGACGTCCGCGGTGGCCCGCGTGGTTACTTCGGGGATGGAGGTTTCCGTGAGCGATGGTGAAACCGTCACGATCCGTCCCGGGGTGAAGCTCGATTCGAACCAGAATCCAGTCGCTACCACTGGAACGACTTTCAAGATTGATGGTTGCGTCGTCGAACCTCTCGGCTCGGACGAGTCGACGGACTACGGTCGCAACGGAACTGCGACCCGGCTCAAGATCTACGCACCAAATCCGGTCGGTCGAGCCATCACCGCCACCGATGTCGCAGTTGTCCGTGGCCTCGACTGGCAGATCGAAGGCGATGCCGACCTGTGGATCGACGACGATCCCGACCTGTCGGGTCCGGTGTTCACGATCTATCGAGGCAAGGGGTGATCCATGGCGAACCAGCCGTCCTTTCGCCTCAATCGCGGCGGCGTTCGGGAGATTCTCCGTAGCCCAGAGATGGCAGCGGTCATGAACGACGCTGCCAGACAGGTCGCCGAAAAGATCGGTGACGACGCCGAGATCAGTGAATACACCACCGACCGCCAGGCCGCGTCCGTATCCATCCCGGCGCACCTGCAAGCGACAGACGGCGCACTCACACGGGCAGCGGCGTCTGTCGGCTTGGAGGTGAAGGTCAAGTGAGCGAACCGATTCGCGTTCCCGCCGATCCCTCACGAGTCATCACGGACTACCTGACGGCGGAACTGCCCGCCCTCGCGTCACCGCCATCGCTCACGGTCAGTCGAGGTATTCCGGACGACTGGACATTCGGCAGTTCCGCGCCCCATGTCGGAGTCTTCGACGACGGCGGACCAACGCGATGGCCGATCATCACCGAGCCGCGAATCAGAGTGACCGTGTGGCACTCAGGGCGCGACGCTGCCCGAGAACTCGCCGCGCTCGTGTGCGGGATTCTCATGTGCCGCACAGTGCCTGGCGTCGCGACGATCACCGATCCATCCGGAATCCTCGACGCGCGCGACCCTCACAACCGCGGCCTGATGGCATCATTCACCGTTAAGGTGCAGGCGCGCACGATCACGCTGTAACGCAACACATTCCACCACCCCTCCGGGTGGAGAACCCGCACGGTTCGAATCCAACTCATCACGAACCCGAGAGGGGTTATTTGTCATGGCAAGAGACGCCGACAATGTCAACATCTGGCGCGACGCGTGGATCTACGTATCCGCCGACGCGACCCGACCCACCCTGCCCACCGACATCGACGCCGCCATGCCGGCCGGATTCCTCGACGTCGGCTTGCTGAACGGCGACGACGGTATCGCCGAGGAGCGCTCGAACTCCGAGACCAAGGCGTACGGCTGGGGAGCCGGCCTGATCAAGAAGTCGTTCAAGGACTTCGAGGTCGGTGGCACGTTCTCAATCCTCGAGGACAACGAAGTCACCCGCGCGATCATCTTCCCCGGCTCGACCGCGACGAAGATCGTCATGCCGAAGCCGGTCTACCGGTGGCTCGCATTCGAGACCCAGTCCGACGTCGAGGCCGCTGAGCGTCAGTTCACCACGAAGCTTGCGCAGCTGTGGGTGCCCAACAACAACCGCAACGAGGCGGACATCACGAAGTGGGAAGTTCAGTACTCCCTCTTCGCCAACGGAGCTAACGAGCTCTTCGATCGGCAGGTGGCGGCATGAGCGATCTCGTCAAGGTCAAGTTCATCAAGGATCGCGGTCGTCGACACGAAGGTGATGTCGTCAGCTACGACCCGATTTCGGCTGAACACCTTCTGCGTGAGGGCTTCGTCGAGGAGTACGTCGAGAAGGTTCTCGGCCTCGACACCGCCCCCGAATTCGCGGAGGTTGTCCGGCCTGTCGATCCTTCGCTGCCGACTGTCGTCTTCAACGAAGGTGGCACCGCGGCCGATGACGCCGTATCGGATGACGCTGACCCGAAGCCTGTCCGCGGCAAGACCTCTCGTCCAGTCAAGTCGGACGAGTCCTGATCGTCACCCCGGCCCTCTTCCGTGCGGGTTCAGGGCCGGGGTGATTCCCAGATAACCCGTACCAAAGTTGAGGAACCCGCATGCAGAAACCGAGTGAAGACGAAATCCGCTCCTTCGCAAAGAAGATCGGCGCTGTCGACGGGAACGGTGACTACACCGAACCGCGCAACAAGCTCGCCGCCGGCGCGCTCGAGTACCGCAAGGAACACGCGAAGCAGGCGGACGAGCAACCCGACGGAACGACAGCCGAGCAGCTCCACCGACTGGCGGAAGAGCTGAGCCCGTTGTTCGACCGCGAGGTTGCACTCGATCTCCTCGTAGCCATTGCGCCCGCCCTCGTCAGACGACAAGGGCTTCAGTTGAACCCGAAAGGAACCCGCACCCATGAGTAACCGAAACGATCACGACTACGAAGAAGGCGGAATCGAAGGCGAGGCCGTCGACGGATCTTGGGGTAAGGACCTCGACCGACGCGACCGACGCGACCGACGTCGCGAACCGGAGCACGACGACTATGAGAACGAAGACGTCGACCCGGACATCAACGAACCGCAGGTTGTTCGGCGCCGCCCGCCGAACCGTCGCGAGCGCCGCTCTGCCGGTCGCATTCCGCGCGACGCGCCTCGGCCGCAGGATCGAAAGGCTCCGCGCAAGTCGGCCGCTCGGCGCGAGGTCGAGGGTGGTGAGATCTCGATCGACTTCTGGGGTATGACGTTCACGACCGATCAGACGGACCCGCTCGAATGGGACGAGGATGTTGCGATCGCGTACGAGCGCAACCAGTTCGGTGTGTTCCTTGCCGCTCTCTTCGGGCAGCAGACGTACTTCAGGTATACCGTCTCGGACCCGAAGCCTCGACGCTCGGACACACTCGAACTGTTCAAGCTCGTCGCCAAGGAGCTCGGCGGAGACGCGGGGGAATAGCGGGCCTCCTCCAACTTCTGCGTGACGACGAGTTGCGCGACAAGGTGGAGGCCGACCTTTCTCAGTATCACCACCTCCGACTGTCGGACCTCTGGCGATTCGACGAGGATGGCTGCCGACGTCTCACTCTTCGCGAGGTGTGGGTGAGACTTCGGCGGCTCCCAGGTGAATCAGCGCTGGTGACGCACTTCAACGGCGGCCGGCCACGCTGGGATGACGAGACATACCTGCTCGCCGATCTCATTCACGTCATGTCCGGCAAGCCTCACCCCGCGCGTCCGAAGCCCGTCAAGGTGAAGCCTTCGGACACCTCACGGCGCGAGCAGATCAAACGCCAGTACCGCCAACGTAAGCGGATCCCCGCTGGTCGAAAAACTCCATAGAGACGAGGTGCCTTGTGGCGACAATCGGCTACGCAACCCTTCCGATCATCCCCAGCATGCAGGGCATCTCCGGCAATCTGTCGCAGTTGATCGGTGCGCCGATCGTGGCGGCAGGTCAGCGTGCGGGCCAGGACGCCGGGCGTGCGGTCGGCCGAGGAATGGCCGGCGGCATGTCCGCCTCGCAGTCAACAGTCGAGGCCGCGTCGGCAAAGCTGGCTGCAGCGCGCGGCAAGGAAGCAGATGCCGCCGGCAAGGTTCGCGTCGCCGAACTGAAGCTGCAGGAGTTACGCGACAAGGGAACCGCGACAGCGTCTCAGATCGCGGCAGCCGAGGAGCGCCTCGCGACGGCAGAGCGCGGCCGAGACACTGCTGTCTCCAACAGGTTGCGCGCGGTCAACGATCTCACTCAGGCGCGAGCGCGCGCGGCTAACGGCGCCGACGAGGAAGCGGATGCGATCGACGATGCCACGGAGGCACAGGAACGCAACGCGGACGGTGCTGTCGATCTCGCGAAGAAGCTCGGCGGCCTGGCTATTGCTGCAGCAGGCATCGGATCTGCAATGGACCTCGCGATGCAGGGTCTCGACAACGACATGGTCATGGACAAGTTGGCTGCATCCCTCGGCGCAAGTCCAGAGCTTGCCAAGGAATACGGCGAGTCTGCAGGTCGCCTGTATCGCTCTGGGCTCGGTGAGTCCATGGACGATGTTGCAACTGCAATCGCTTCTGTTCAAACATCTTTCAAGACCCTCGGCTTCGAGGGTGAAGTATCGATGGACAAAGCCGCCGAGCGGGCGATGAACTTCGCCAACACCTTCGATCAGGATGTCAGTGCATCCGTTCAGTCGGCCGCTCAATTGGTCAAGAATGGGCTTGCCAAGGATTCGACCGAGGCGTTCGATCTCATGACCGCCGCCGCGCAGCGCGTTGGACCAGCAATGCGGGACGAGCTTCCGGAGCTGATGAACGAGTACGGAACCTTCTTCTCGTCGCTGGGATTCAGTGGCCAGGAAGCCTTCGGAATGCTGGTCAATTCGTCCGAGCAGGGCGCCATCGCCATGGACAAGGTCGGTGACGCTCTCAAGGAATTCGGCATCCGCGCAACCGACATCGGCGACACCGCGGCCATGGACACCTTGACTGAGTTGGGACTGAACGCCACCGACACCGCCAACGATCTCCTGGCTGGAGGCGACGCGGCAAAGACTGCATTCGGTGACATCATTAGCGGACTCCAGAAGATCGAGGACCCGTCCAAGCAGGCCGCAGCAGCCCTGGCCGTCATCGGCACTCCGATGGAGGATCTGAACAAGGTCGAACTCCCGGCGTTTCTCGACTCGATGTCGGGCGCAGGCGACGCCATGATCGGATTTGAAGGCTCTGCCGATCAGATGGGCGCCACCCTCAATGACAATCTCGGCTCGAAGATCGAGAGCATCAAGCGAACAGTCCAAGGGTTTGCATCTGACGCGATCATGGGTCTGATCAACGGATTTACCAACCTTGGTACCGGCGCGACGAATCTGTGGAACAACCTCGGTCCCGTCAACGAGATCTTCTCGCAGGCGAAAGATACTGTCTCACTGTTCATCGGCACACTCACCGGCGAGGGCGCTGACGTCGATCTGCCGTGGATGAATACGGTGATCGATCTCGGAACACGCGTCCGCGGCGCGTTCGACGAAGTCACGGGCGGATTCACTGCCTTCAAGAACGCGTTCGTTGACGGAGGTAACGAGGTCACGTCGAGTGGTTTCGCTGGATTCCTCGAGCAACTCGGAATCTACGCCCGAGACATTGCAGACACGTTCAATATCACCGTCATGCCCGCGATCCGCACCTTCGGCGACATTGCAATGGACGTGGGTTCGGTAGCCCTGCCACTGATTTTTGACGCGATCGTGCTCGTGAAGGACGTACTGGTAACCCTCGGTGAAGGAATCTTCGCGGTCGTCAACTTCTTCAAAGAGCATCAGGATGTAGCGATTGCTCTCGCGGGAATCCTTACGGCATCACTACTTCCCACATTGATCACGATGGGCATCACCCTCGCTACCCAGGCGGGATTGTGGATTGCCCAAACAGCTGCACTGACTGGGTACGTCCTCATTCAGGGCGCAGCGAACACTGCAACGAAGGTGTGGGCGGCAGGTCAATGGCTCCTCAATGCCGCATTGAGCGCGAATCCCATCGGCATTGTTATCGGCGTCCTAGCTGGTCTCGTTGCGGCAGTCGTGTTGGCGTACAACCATTCCGAGACTTTCCGAAATATCGTCCAAGCGGCGTGGCAGGGAATCCAGGATGTCATCTCGTTCGCCTGGAACAATGTTGTTCAACCCGTCCTCGGATTCTTCGCAGATCGGATCCGTGAAGTCGGAACAGTGGTGACGTTCTTCTACGACAACGTCGTCAAGCCATACTTCGAACTCGTCGGAACTGTGATCTCGACCGTGATCGACGGCGCAAAGCTGGCGTTCGGGGCCTTTATGGATTCCCTCAAACTAGTGGGAAGTTTCTTCTCCGACACGGTCGACGGAATCAAGTCGGTCTGGTCGAGCCTCTACGGGTTGCTGGCCAAGCCGATCAACTTCATGATCAACACCGTTTGGAACGACGGAATCCTCAAGGCATGGAATGTCGTAGCCGAGTTCCTGCCAGGGCTTTCGCCGGCTGCTCCGCTCGCGGGAATCCCTGAGCATGCAACCGGTGGACGGATTTCCGGCCCTGGAACCGGAACATCGGACGACGTGTTGATGTGGGGATCGAACAACGAGCACATGCTCACCGCGCGCGAGGTCCAACTTGCCGGTGGACATAACGCGGTCTACGCGATTCGCGACATGATCATGCGCGGCGTCCCGTTTACATGGGATGGCGGGCAGATCATCCGAGATCTCGGACGGGGCAACGTCAACGCGTACGGCGCTCAGGTTGCTCAGCAGGGTCTCGGCAATGTCGACCCGCAGGGGATGTTCGACTGGATGCTCCCGAAGTACAAGGACGGCGGCGAGATTCGACCAGCGTGGGAGTCGCAGCTCGAGAACGGTCACCGCGCGGCGAAGATGCGCAACGGCAATCCGTACACGTGGGGCCATGAGGACTGCTCGGGCTACATGTCGATGATTGCCGACGCGATCATCAACGGCGGCGACGGCGTTCGTCGCTGGGCCACTGGGTCATTCCCTGGTGGCCAGCCATGGGTTCCCGGACTGGGCCAAGGTTTCTCGGTCGGCGTTCACGACAATCCTGGTGGGCCTGGCGGTGGACACACTGCGGGAACGCTGACAGGTGTCGGACCGTACTCGACTGTCAATGTCGAGTCCGGTGGCGCACACGGCAATGTGGCATACGGTGGCCCCGCAGCAGGTGCCGACAGTGGTCAATTCGTCGGCGTCAGCCCAGGTCAGTACCACCTCGCCATCGGCGCAGACGGAGCGTTCGAATCCGGCGGCGGCGGAGGTGGCCCGAGTCCGGAGCAGAAGCAGGATTTCCTGCAGCGCAAGATCGCGGACATCTTCGACAAGGCACTCAATCCGGTCAAGGACACTATCGCTAGTGCGATCGGTTCCCCGCCACCGGAATTGCTCGGCATCCCGCCGACCTTCCTCGACACAGGCCGTGACAAGGTGTCCGGATTCCTGGCGGACAAAGCGCTCGCTCTTGGCGACTTGCTGTCGAGCGCATGGGACAAGGCGAAGGATCTCGGCAGCAAGCTGACATTCGGACTCTTCGACCAGGGCGGCCTCGCAAGTGGCACTGGCTTCATGCCGAAAAACGTGATCGCCCCCGAGCGAGTGCTGTCGCCGGCAGAAACGAAGGCATGGGAACTGCTGGTTCCGCACCTCGTTTCACTGGCACCGGCACTCGAGCACTTCGAGAGCGTTGTCACCTCACCGGCATTCACGAGCGCTCAGAGCTTGCTCGCGGATGGGGAGTTTACGCCCGGTTTCCGCGAGTCGTTCGGCGTCGAGGAATCGTCGCCGATCGTCAATGCGGTTCTCGGTGTGCGTGATCAGCTCAAGGGGATCGTGCCTGATCTGTTCGGCACCACTGGTGCCGCCGCGGGGGAAGCTACCGGCGAGGTTGATTCCCTCGGCGCTGTCGAGCCTGGAATGGAAACAGGGCCGTCGGAACCTATCGGCGGCGCCGGTGTGGCGTCGTCGTACGGCGAAGGCACAGAGGGCAATCCCGAGGCCGACAAGTGGACCGAGTGGGCGCAGAACGCCGGCAAGCAGTGGGAGGACTACTTCAAGGACAACTGGAAGGAAATGCTCAACACCGCTGTCGGCGTGGGCCTCGGCGGTCGCGGGGGTAGCGGCGACACGTTCAACATCAATGGCAGCAATGACACGCAAATCGCACGCGTGATCCAGCGCAACCAGCGCCGGAAGTCATTGGCGCAGCAACGGTCAGGAGGTTTCGGACGTGGCTAGCATTCTCGAATCCGAGGCCACCAAGTTGGTGTACATCGGTCCACCGAAAGCGGACGGCGCTCCAGGTAAATGCTGGCACCTGGCGGGCCCGAACGCGGGCGACGAAGGCGTGACTCTCGAGAAGGGGATGAAGGGTCACGTCTTCGCGTCGCTCGGTCTGCTCACCTCCGAAGGGGCCAAGCAAGACGGGGCGACGTTCCTAAGATCAGTGCGCGGCAAGCGTGAATTCGACATGCCAATCCTGATCGAAGGACGGAACTTCCGTGAGTTCTTCTCACGGCACGACGAGTGGTGGCGCGATGTAGAAGCCGACCGCCCCGGGCATCTCGGGTTCTTCACCCGCTACAACGGGTGGAGCTTCTCCCAGGTGCAACTCGACTCGGGGCCGGAGCCGCTCGGCGATGTCGACCCGGCGGGCGATTGCAGTGAGACCTACCTGATGGGCGTCACTGCCATGGATCCGGCGTATCGATCGTTCGACGAGCAGGTCACCTGGAAGAACGACCTCGGTTCCGGCACAGGCAAGGTGAATGTCCGGAATGCGGCCGGCATGGTTCAGTGGCCGACCTACACGATGAACGGCCCTGGGCGCTGGTGGATTCAGGACCCCATCGACGATCCCGATGCCGTTCGGATGGTCGCCACACCAATGCTCGAAGTGGGGGAGACCCTGCGAATCGACACCGGCAAGCGCCGTCCTACGGCTCGCGTCTATTCCGCGACAGCAGGTTTCAACGGACGCAATGTGTGGGGTCAACTCAAGGGCCGCCGCTGGCTGTATCCAATCCCGCCCTGGACGAGTAAGGAGATCATCGTGCGCGTCGAAGGTGGCACCACTGCATCGAGTTTCATCGCCACTGGCACGCCTCGTGGCGCGAGGCCTTACTGATGACGGCGCCTGTATGGGATCCATATGTCGAGTCACGCCGGATGGATCAGGCGTACATCGACGAGCAGCAGAAGTGGCGCGCGCCGGAAGCGTATGTGCGCATCTGGTCGAAGACCATGGTCGAGGAGGGCGTCGAGGGCTCGTATCTGAGCCTGCAGCATGGCAAGAAGCGCAACAAGGTTGGCGCACTGGCGATGACATTGCCGCACGACACTCAATTCCGTGACCTGCTTCTGAACAATCCTGATGGCGAAGACGCCATGATTCCGATTACTTCGGACACCACCGGCGCGCGATGGTCCGGCAAGGTCGACCGCGTTGCACTTCTACGCGACAAGGATGGCACCGAGACGATCGAAGTGTCGGCGCTGTGCGACTGGAACCACATCGCGACGACCTGCCTGTGGGCTTCACCCGGAGGCTCGCTGTACGCGCAGCTTCCGCGTCACGATTTCAAGATCGGCCCGACTGCAACCGTCGTCACGTCATATCTGTCGACGAACATCGTGTACCGGCAGCAGAACGGGGCCGTGTTCCCCATTGCGGTAGTACCGGTGAACGCGGCAACCGACACGACGAAATGGTGCGGCGGCGCAGCGAGATTCGACATGGCCTCGCCATTCATCGATCGGTGGCTCGACGACGCAAACCTGGTACTCACCGCCGAGATGTTCCTGCCTGAAGAGGATGAACAGCCGGCGCCCGAGTACTTCTGGCTCGAGGTCCCGACCATCGTCATCCGCATCAAGGACAAGTCAGGTGTCACCGGCCCCACAGGTACAGCACTCGACGGCCTGATCTCCTGGGTCGAGGATCTGCTCGAGGATGGCACCACGCCGGTGAGGTACCCGAACTTCGGCGCCGAGTTCGACTACGAGGACGACAAGGCGTACGGCAAGACCGGCATCCTCGGCACACACAAGGCGTTGCCGTGGGTGTGGTATTTCCAGGACGAGTTCGACGGCATCGGGGAATCGGAGATCGCAGTCCACAAACCGATGGCCTCTGACATCTATGTCGGCGGCCGATCTCCGTCGTACGTGAACGCTGCCATCGAAATCGCCATCAAGCAGATGCTCTCATTCCTCGGAATGTTGATCGGACTGCCCGGCCTCGATGCGTTGTATCGCGGTCAACTCGACGACGTCTTCTTCGCCTTCGATGTCGGCATCGACCGCGGACGAGTGCAACGCTCGGGTCCGTACAGATGGAGAGATCACTTTGTCACCGGATCCGAAAAGGCGTTCACCATCGATGGGCAGATGGCGAAACTGCAAGGTCTGCACGACACTCGCGGCTACACAAGCCACAAGGTCACCGTGCATGACAACGCGCCGTACATCTACGGCTTGCATATGGAGAACGGCGATCAGATCGGTTTCCAACTCGGTGACCTGATCTTCACCGACTACATCACCGAGGACTTGTTCACCGACAACCGCACTGTCGCAGGCACGTGGACGCTGACGATCGGCGATGGCGCCGCCGACGAGGATCCGACCGTCATGGGTTGGAACCGTCTCGGGCAGCTCGCGAACGTGATCTCGGTTCTCTCGAAGGACGTGGGCATGGAAGCCGACTTCTTCGGACTCTTCTAACCGAACCCGCACAACGCCGACAAGGAGGCCCTGTGTCTGACGTGACATTTTCGGCGAAGGTAACTATCTCGCGAGAGGTGGATCCGTACGGACTTCCTGTCACGACCGCCGACGTCGAGGTTGACGAATACGCCGCGGCGTTACCTCTCCCGGCCGGGCGTGAAGGTCCACAGGGGTCGCGCGGCCGACCGAAGCCGACGTGGCGCAAGCGCGGATCCGTGACGAACGCTTCGGCTCTGGCACTGCTCGATCCGGCCGACCGTGAATATGGGCATTGGTGGCACAATCTCGCTACGAATGGCATGGAAACGTGGACCGACATCGGCTGGGTTTCTTCGCCGGGAGCTGTCGGCCCAGAGGGTCCGCGGCCAGGCCCGTATTCCTTGTCTGCCACCGGTACGACGTCGGAACCAGCGCTCACGGTGGCAGGTGCGCAGATCGTCGACGGGTCCGGACCTCAGCAATTGAAGGTCACCGTGCCGGCAGGTGCAAAGGGAGGCAAGGGTCCGATTGGTACGGCCGGCGACATCGTCGAATCGGCCGACTACGACGACACCTTGGGGCCTTCCAACGGTTCGCTTTTCGGATGGAATCGCGGAACCAAGAAGTTTCGGCCATTGCCCTTTCCGAACGGGTTCGGGCCCTGGCAGAGTGCGGATGCTGACTTCCGCGATGACGAGGCAGGCATTGTCGACGACGTTCGGACCATGGGGTCGTTGACCATTCCGCCTCAGCCGTTCGCGTGGCGCCCCTACGTGTACGGAATGTGTCGTGCCGCGGCGGGCGGCACCCGAGGTCAGTCCTTTGTTCACGCGCATGTGCGCATGAACACGACCGATGGGGTGGTGGTGGCCTATGGCATCAACCCCTGGTGGGACGCGATCGCGGGCACGATCGGAGGCGAGGTCTTCATCCGACCTTCTCTCTCGCGTAACGCTTCGACTGGGCTCACCGCAAGCGTTGTCCCCGCCGGCGTTCCGGTGACTCTGCTGCTGACGATGGAGCGACAGTCCATGGCGAACGCCTGGAAATGGTGGAAGTCGCCCGGATATCTCTCCTGCTACGCACTACCAGTGATTTGAGGATATGAAATGGCCACGGTCGGTGAATACATCGCAACAGTCGTCATGCGCGGCGTCGACGACGGCGTCGGACTCGAGAACACCGTCAACAGTTTTCAGGTCACACCCCGCGAAGGGCTGCTCGAGCTCCGTGCCGGGAATCCGGGCGGGCCGGGTCCAGAGGGGCCGGCTGCGTACCCGTGGAAGTGGCGCGGTGACATTGTCGACCGGACTGCGCTCGATGCCCTTCGCCCCACTTTGGGGATTGCGCATCGCGGCTTCGCGTACCGCCTCGTCTCCGAAAACTCGGTGATGTACTGGGATGGAGAATCCTTCTACCCCTTCGTGAATGCGTTCGGTGCCGAAGGGCCTGCAGGGCAACCGACCGCGCTGAGTATCGGCACTGTGACTACGTTGGCGCAGGGAGCATCTGCGACGGCCACCGTGACAGGTGCGCCACCGAATCAGGTACTCAATCTCGGAATTCCTCGCGGTGGCCCCGGACTGCAGGGCGATCCGGGCGGGCCCGGTCCGATCCGAACCGCTCCGGACTACGACGACAGTGTTGCGCCGGTGCAGGATTCGGTCCCGTCGTGGAATGCCGCAACGAACAAATGGAGGCCGCTCGCATACCCAGCGTGGCGTGGGCCTTGGGTCGTCGGCGAATCCGCTTTCGGCACCGCGTCCAATATCTCGGGCACGACCGCCACAGTCGCGTCGATCTCGATTCCGGCGCAACCCTTCGCGTGGCGCCCGTTCGTACAGGGCGGCGTGTGGTCGATGCCGAATGGCGCAGATGGAACCCAACGCATCGATGCCGAGGTACGCCTCGGTTCAGCGACAGGACAGATCGTCGCGATCGGGCCGGGTGTTGCATTGAAGTCCTACACGGGCTGCAGCTTCCGACCGCACTTTCGTTCCGGCACTTTGGATCCAAGCTCCACTGTCGGCGTTGTCGCCGCGGGAGCAACCACAACTCTTCATGTCGTCCTCACCCGCCAGGGCAGTTCGTCGACATGGTCGTACCTCAACAGTGGAGCCGAATTGAGCGTATGGGCTCAACCGTTCTACGCACCGTAAGGAGATTGAAAATGACATGGACAGGAGATCCCGTCTGGCTCGCAGATGTACTGCGGGCAGAGGGAATCAAAGTCGTCGAATACCCCGGCTGGAAAGACCGCGGACACGGCGACATGGGCACGATCTGGGGTGTCGTCGCACACCACACCGGCAATAATCCACCCGGTAACAACCCCGGCTACATCGCGAACCATCCGAGCCTCGGCTTGTGCTCGCAGATCCACCTGTCCCGAGACGGTGTTGCCACCGTAGTCGGTGTGGGTGTCGCCTGGCATGCCGGTAGCGGATCGTATCCGGGCTTGCCTACGAACGGCGCGAACGAACGCACCATCGGCATCGAGGCAGAGAACAACGGCACCGAAGGTTGGTCTCCTGCGCAGTACGACGCGTACGTGCGTTGCTGCGCCGCAATCCTCCGGAAGGTCGGTCAGCCCGCCTCCCATGCGATCGGCCACAAGGAGTGGGCTGGTGCAGCCCAAGGTAAGTGGGATCCCGGCGGAATGGACATGAACAAGTTCCGCGCAGACATTCAGGCTCGACTCAATGGCACTAACCCCAACCCTAACCCTGGAGGCTTTCTCATGGCTTTGAACGATGATCAGCAGAAGACGATTTTGACGGCGGCGGAACGTATCAACGGTGTGGTGCGCTCCCGCAAACTTCCTGTTGGGCAGTCGGATCCGGTGGCGTATCCCCATGGCGGGGCCGCAGTGCTGGATGCCGCAGATGGGGCGTTCATTGTCGGCAAAATCGACGGATTGAAGGCGAGCGTCGACGCCCTTACCGCGGCGATCAAGGCGGGTAAATGATGGGGGAGCATTCGAAGCCTGATGAGGCGACACAGTCTCAGTATCCGTGGCGCGCGGTTGCTCGTACGGTGGTGGCGTTTCTGATTGCGATTCTGCCGGCGGTGTTGGCGGCGTTGACGGATGCCTCGACAGCGACGCAGTCCACAGCCTTGGCTTCGGCGATTCCGATTATCGCGGGTGTGACGAAGATTCTCGCGAATCCGACTGTCGACGCGTTCCTGAAGCAGTACCTGCCCGCACTAGCAACCACTCCCAAGGGCTGAGCGGAATGTCAGGGGCGCGAATCGTCTCCCTGATCATGGGACTGATGGCGATCGTTGTCGGCGCTACCTATTGGGGGCCAACCGAGTGGGTGCGTCGACCACTTCCGCCAAATCAAACGTCGATCGTGGTCATGGTCGAGTCGATCGGACCCGTGTGGCCGGTGATCTTCACAGTCACAGGTGCAGCATTGGTGGTCGCCTCACTGCTCGGAAGGTATGTCGTCGCCGCGCACGTGCTCGGCATCTTTGGGTGGATGTTCTACGGCGCAGCAATCATTGTCGGAGCCGTGCTGTCTGAGCCGCCCGCGCCGATCGTGACCGGGCTGATCGCAATCGGAGTCGCTGGAATCCACTTCGGAATGACCAGGGCCCATCAGGAGGTCGGTGAGTGAGTGCAGAATCCTTGGGAGTCATCCTCGCTCTGATTGTCGCATTCGGCTCGGCGCTCGCCGGAGCCGTGACGGCATGGAAGCGCGCACCTCAAGACAACATCGCAACATTATCCACCCGTGTTGGCGCCCTCGAAACGAAGGTCACCGAACGTGACAATGTGATCGACCACTTGGACCGCTGGCAACTCGCTGCCCGCACTTACATTGCGCAGCTTCGGAACACTCTGGCAGACAATGGCATCGAGGTTCCATTGCCGCCTGCCGATCTGGAGATTGCACCTAGGGGAGGTGAGCACTGATGGCGACACTGCAGCCTGCGAAGTACGGCAAGGTGGTTGGGCGACTGCTGGCTGTCGTGGCGGACGGGCCCGACGAGGACGAGTACCCAGTTTCAGGAGGGTTCCCGGATGCCGTGCCCGTTCAAGGCTCGGTGACGTTCACGCCGCGAGCGACGCAAATCCTTGTCCCACTGGCAACACCGTCGCCAGTGACCGCGTTCCCGACACCGATCACCGCGCAACTCGACCAGAACGGCTACCTAACCCACAACGGCAAAAAGGGCGTCTTCCTTCTCTGCCCGTCGAGCGCCACCAATCCGCCAGCCTTCACATACTCGGTGAGCTACAACCTCACCCTCGACGGCGCGGTGATCAGCTCGACGAAGTTCGATCTCGAGATCGTCGAGTATGCCCCCGGCCCGAACTCGTCTGACCCTGACACCGGCTCGACTGCCGTCGATCTGACGCTCGTCACCCCGGTCTACCCAACCCCGGGAACGCCGATAGTGCGCGGACCAAAGGGCGACAGCATCACCGACATCACCCTGTCCGGGGACGGATCCGCGCTCGTCTTCCATATAACAACCGAGACGGGGATGGTCACCGAACCGGTCGCCATCCCCGCGCTCGGCGACCTCACCGAGGCGGTCGGTGAGGCCGAAGACGCCCGCGACGCCGCGCAAGGATTCGCGGGAACATCGGCGGGGCACGCGTCCGACGCCGAAGAGTTCAGCGACTCTGCGGAAGGTTTCGCCACTTCGGCTTCGGCATCCGCCGATGCGGCACACATTTCCGAACTGGCAGCGCAAGGTCACGAAGAACAGGCTGAGCACTGGGCGGAAGTCGCCGCCGACGTTGTCTCGTCCGGCGTGCCCGATGCCACCGCATCAACGAAAGGCAAACTCAAGCTCGCTGGCGACCTGGGTGGGACGGCCGACGCTCCGACCGTTCCGGGACTTGCGGACAAGTCGAATGTCGGCCATGCACACGCGATCGGCGATATCAGTGGCCTTACCGTGGCACTGTCAGGAAAGTCGCCAACGGGTCACACGCATGCCTCGACGGAAATCTCGGACTCGACAACTGTCGGTCGGAGCGTCATCAAAGCCGCCGATGCTGCCGCGGCACGGTCGACGATTGGAGCGGGCACCTCGAGCCTGGCGCTCGGCACTACCGGATCCACTGCCGCTGCGGGCAATGACTCGCGGCTCACAGACACTCGCACGCCGACAGCGGGAACGTCACCGTACGACATCACTTTCTTGGCGCAGTCCGGAAACAGGGCAACAGGACTTGGAGATGTGCCAGCAGGAATCAAACTGCGACGCGCAGTGACCTTCTCTGAGGTGCTGTTCCATTGCGAGACTGCGGACGCGTCGGGGAACTTGGTGGTGGAGGTTCGCAAGAATGGTGTGGCAGTGCCTGGTACTTCGACCACGATTGCTGCAGCGAATCAGGTTGCGGGCGGCACATCGACAGGTACATGGGCATTCGCGGCTGGAGACTTTCTGACCATCTACGTCACCGCCGTGGGAACCACCCCAGGCAAAGGCGTGACCGCTGAGCTGAAAGGCCTTGCCTGATGTCACACATTTTCGTTCGAGCGGGAAGCTCGTTCACGCCATCCGGTATGACGAAGAATGGAACCTACAACTCGTCGACTAACGACACATGGCTCACTGTCCCGGCCTGGACGGCGGACGCGGGTTCGACGGTATCCGGCAACGGTGTCGTCGCGAACGGTTCTAAGTCGAACGCAGTGGTGTCAGGTCAGCTCAGTATCAACAACTCCGGAATCTTCTCGTTTCCGGGAAGCGTTCGACTGCTTGTCGACGCCGCGGTCGTGAAGACACTGACAGGTGTGAACCTCGCGGTGGGGGCAAACCTTGTGCCGATCGTCGCGGATGTGAGTCCGGTCGCGGCAGGACAGATCGTGACGATTCAGTATTCGATCGCGAGCTACGCCGGGTATGCCACTATCGCCTCCGGTGTGAATACGTACGTCCGCATCACCTGACCTCTGCACGACAAAGCCCCCACCGAGAGGTGGGGGCTTTTCGTCGTTTTCATCTACCGCGTGCCGGTAGATGTCACTGCCGCTGCAAATCGTCTGGCATCGCCCTCTTGCTTCGGCTTGGCCTCCACAACGACAGCCTGTCCGTCCGCAAATTCGACGGTAACGTAGACGTTGTTGGATTTCTTCTTGGCCATGGCCCCAATGAGGGTTCCGACGCCGGGGGCAATGATCGTGCCGACGACCATTCGGGTGCCGGTGACACGTCTTTGAATTCCGCCTATTTCAACAAAAGCGCGGGCTCCCGCCGTCGGGTATTGGACACCCTCAAATTCGATGAATTCCCTGCCAACGGATATGCCCTCAAAGGATGTGACGGCAACATTTCGAGCTGCCGATTCCTTTGCGGACCTCTTTGCCTCTTGGCGAGCGGCTTCGATCCGTGCGCCCTCGGCTGCCTGCTCTTTGACCCAGTCCTTGAATCCCATGCGCGTATCAAACCAGACGGACCGTATGCGACAGGCATGTCAGTCGGTCAATACCTGGCGATTGACTACCGAATATCAACGACAGGGGGTTGTCTTGCACTAGGTGGGAGCGGACAGTTTTCGGACAGTGGGGAGGTTTTTTGAGGATTATTGAGGGTGGATGACGTTGAACGGAATGCCTGGCCAGGATCAAATATTGACAAATTTCCAGGCGATATGCATGCATTCAGACAGGGTTCGAAACCCTCCGCGCCCACGAAAGCCCCTCATCTGCGAGTGCAGGTGAGGGGCTTTTTTGTGTCGAGAATCCAAGCGTCCTTCGCGAGAG
>NZ_JBHWYS010000016.1:0-82635 GCF_042728675.1 Rhodococcus sp. NPDC060176 | reverse complement strand
CTCGACCCTGAAATTTTGTGCACGCATGTCGTCGATGAACTGGACTATCAGCGGCGGCGAGGGTCGAGTTCCCTCGCGAAGAAAATCGATGCCGACTTCAGAATTTCGTTGGCTTCCTTGAGTTCTCGGTTCTCGCGCTCGAGATCTTTGATGCGTTGGCGTTCAGCAGAAGTAGCACCGGGAACTTCGTTGGCATCAATCTGGGCTTGCTTGGTCCAGTTCCGCAGCGATTCGGCACCGATGCCGAGTTTCGGGCCTATCACCTGGCATGCGGAGTAGACGGACCGATATTCGTCGAGGTGATCGAGGACCATCCTGACCGCTCGCTCACGCTGCTCGAGTGGGTAACGCTTGGGCATGATCTGCATCCTTCACAAAAACGGATGCGGCATCAAACCCGGCACGGTTCACTGTCTTCGCGCGCTAACAATTTAGATGTTTATGAGGAACTCCTGCGGTGAATGTTCCTTTGTTGAACGTGCCCAACGGCCAGGAGGTTTGCAGGTTGGCCGAATAGTTAGTCGCGTACGGGGCGCCGACGCAGCGCCCTCGGGGGTAATCCGAGCTTCGGCTGTGGCGCTTCCATGTTCAGTGTGCCTGCTGGAAGAGCCCAGATCTTCCAACGAACAGATGGCGGACAGTCTCTCGGAGGACTCCCCTTGAGAGACCGTAAAAGGAGAGTTCAATTGTGCACGCGTAGAGCATATTTCAGTAGAGTCTTGTGTGACACGCTTGCCAGCGATCTTCGCGCGCCGATCAATTTCAGAGGTTCCTCCCCATACACCGTATTGTTCACCAACGCCGAAAGCGTGCTCACGACATTGAAGCCGGACGATACAGCCCGCACAGACGTCTTTGGCAGCACGTTCACGTCGAAGCCGCGCCGATCTGGTTTCCCCTTCCTCGGGGAAGAAGATGTTGCTGGAGACAAATCGGCACTCGGCAAGCAGTTGCCAATCCCAATCAGCGGCGAGCGGGCGAAGGGAGGGAATTTTCGTTGGAGGCATCATTTTCCGTTCTCACGTGACTGCGTCGATCTACTCAACGGCGATCAATTCATACGCCACAGCGCCCGCTGGTCGCGGCGGCAGATTCTCCCAGTGGGTAGCTCGGATGTCGCCGAGAAGAATCGACGCAAGGCTCCGGCGAATCGTTTACGCAGCCCTCGAACGAGCCGGATCGCTCAATAGCCTACGCCGGAAGCGGACGCTGGTCGACGACTTGCTCCATCACGATCGTTGAGTTCAGTCGTTGAACACCGGGCAGTTCAGCCAATGTTTCCATGTAAAGCCTCTGATAGGACTCTAAATCAGCAGTGACGACTCGCAATAGATAGTCGGGATCGCCGAACAACCGTTGAGCTTGGACCACGTGAGGGATCCGGGAAACTGCAGTGTCGAACGCCTGCAGCGTCCTCCTGTCTTCTTGCCTCATCGTCACGAACACCAACACCTCGAAACCCAGGCCCAGCTGCGCGGCATCAACGACGGCCCGGTACCCCTTGATTGCACCGACACGTTCGAGTTCGCGCAATCTTCGATGACACGAAGACAGGCTCAGACTCACCCTATCTGCGAGATCGGTGAGCGACAGCCGACCATTTTCCTGTAGAGCAGCAAGCATCTTCCTATCTACGGCATCCATACAGAATATCCTTCCTCAAAATCAACCCTAGGGGAAATACTTCGAAACATCTTCGGCAGCAGGACGGCTATCTTCATTACATGCAACGAAGCGTGGGATTGCTCCATCCCTTCTCCCCCACGCACGCACTCACAGTTCGCGAAACCAATTGCGCTAGCGATCAATTGGACGCACCTGCGCCGCAAAGCACCGCCCAGCCCTGGCAGTTGCTTAACGCGCAACGACCCTGCAGATCGCAGGATGCCACCCCGCCACGACGGCCACCGCGTAAGCGAGCAGGCATTGCGTGCACGATGAAAGGTAGCCCACCATGACCTCACCACCGGTCGGGCAGTTCCGTGAAGACGGAACCAAACAGATCGCCTCCGATGACGGTTATCGCCGCGGTCTCGGTTCGCGACAAATCCAAATGATTGCTATCGGCGGTGCCGTCGGCACCGGGCTTTTCTACGGAGCAAGTCGAGGAATCAACGCCATTGGCCCCAGTCTTATTGCCTGTTACGCCATTGCTGGCGTGATCATCTACTTTGTAATGCGCGCACTAGGCGAACTGCTTACCTACTCTCCAACATCCGGTAGCTTCGCCAATCACGCACGTGAGTTCCTCGGCCCCTTCGCTGGTTTCGCGACTGGTTGGTCGTACTGGCTTTTATGGGTAACCGCCTGCATGTCTGAGGTCACCGCTGCGGGCGCATATATCAATTTTTGGTGGCCGGCAGTTCCCGCCTGGGCAACAGCGGCCGCAGCGCTTGCGCTTCTATTCTGTGCAAACCTGATTTCGGTTAAGGTATTCGGCGAGCTCGAATTCTGGTTCTCCACAATCAAAGTCGTCGCCATCGTAGCCATGATAGTCATCGGAATAGGTGTACTTACCTTTGGTTTTTCCGCAGCAGGTGACACTGCTTCGATTACCCACCTGTGGGCAGACGGAGGGTTCGCTCCTCATGGTGCGTGGCAGGCAATGCTGGCAATGCAGGGCATCATCTTCGCCTACATCGGCATTGAACTGGTCGGAATTACTGCCGGCGAAGCGGAGAATCCTAAGCAAACACTACGCAAAGCCATCAACACCCTTCCAGTGCGGATCGGCATCTTCTACGTGGGTTCACTCATTGTACTTCTTTCGGTGTTTTCTTGGACGGCGTATCACCCTGGAGTCAGTCCCTTCGTACAAGTCTTTGCCCAGGTCGGTGTGCCAGCAGCTGCAGGCATCATGAATTTCGTGGTCTTGAGTGCCGCACTGTCGGCATGCAATTCAGGCATCTACTCCTCAGGGCGGATGTTGCGCGGTCTTGCCGTCAATGGAGAGGCCCCGCGATCTATGCGGTCACTCAGTCCTCGCCAGTTGCCACTTCCTGCACTGCTGTTATCCACACTGGTGATGGGAATCGGAGTCCTAATCAACGTGTTCTCTCCCGACAAGGCCTTCGTCTATATCACCTCCGTAACCACATGCGCGGGTCTGTGGACCTGGATCATGATTTTGCTTGCCCACCTACGATATCGTGCACGTGTCCGTTCGGGCATATTGCCCGTCAACGACTTTCGGATGCCCGGCGCGCCTGTGACCAATTGGATCGCGTTACTGTTTCTCGGAGCTGTTGCCATTCTGATGGCACTCAACGAAGAAACTCGAATCGGTATATACGTCTGGATCATCTGGCTGACCGCGCTCACTATCGGCTTTGCAATCAGCAATAGAAATTCACGCACCCTAGCTAAACGAACGGAACGAATATGATCGACAATCAAGACACCCAGATAACAACGATCGAGCAGGTACTTAGCTCGTTGGGACTTGAGCTACCTCCCATCGCAGCACCACTGGCTGCATATTCGCCGGCCGTCCGCACCGGATCTTACGTCTTCACCTCTGGGCAACTCCCACTTGTGGACGGGAAGCTAGTAATGAGGGGAAAGGTCGGGGCGGAAGTGAGCGCTCACGAAGCCAATAGCCTGGCCCGGATTTGCGTTTTGAATGCATTGGCCGCGGCGCAAACGGTGGTCGGCGATCTAGGACGCATTCAACGGGTTGTGAAGGTTGTCGGCTTTGTCGCGTCCGATCCGTCGTTTACTGGGCAGCCAGGTGTCGTCAACGGTGCGAGCGAACTACTCGTCGAGATTTTCGGTGAGCGAGGTGTGCATGCACGTAGCGCGGTTGGTGTCGCGGTACTACCGCTCGACGCTCCCGTAGAAGTAGAAGTCCACTTCGAACTCAAGAGCTGAATTGCGCTTACGCCAATTCACCGGTGGCGGTTGTTCCCTCTCGTTTAGCCGAGCGGAGCGCAACGACATGTCCGTCACTGACTTACACGAACGAAGGATCAAATGTTGAACCACGGACCTGTTCTCGTAAACCCTTTGCAAGAACTGACTCTCCCTGAACTCCAGCAACGCAGCAGCATGAAGTGGCGCACCCATGGCGCCGATGTACTTCCACTCTGGGTAGCCGAAATGGACGTGATGCTCGCCGAACCGATCCACCGAGCACTGAACGACGCACTCTCCGCTGGCGATACGGGCTATCCCGCGGGCGTAGAGCTCGCGGAAGCGCTAAGTGGATTCGCGCAAGACCGATGGGGGTGGACCGGACTACATGTGGAAAGGACGGCCATCGTTCCCGACGTCATGATGGGTGTCGTAGAGATGCTGCGCTTGGTTAGCTCAGATGGGGATAGCGTCATTGTCAATTCGCCGGTGTACCCACCTTTTTACTCTTTCGTCGAGCACATGAACCGTGTCGTCATCGAGTCACCTCTGAGCAGCAGCAACCGCATCGACCTCGAGAATCTGGAAGAAACTTTCCAGCAAGTCACCGCCAAAAACGGACGAGCAGTGTACCTGCTGTGCAACCCCCATAACCCTACGGGAACAGTTCATACGCAGCAGGAATTGTCGGCGGTCGCGACCTTGGCCGACCGATACGGTGTTCGCGTCATCGCCGATGAGATCCACGCACCAGTAGTCCTAGCGGGAGCCCAATTCACTCCGTATCTGAGCATTCCTGGCAGCGAGTCGGCGCTCTCCCTGATGTCCGCGTCTAAGGGTTGGAATCTAGCTGGATTGAAAGCTGGGCTCGCGATAGCCGGCTCCGCTGCCGCCGAAGACCTTGCTCGACTTCCTGAAGAGGTCAGCCATGGTCCCAGCCATTTAGGAATCATCGCACATACAGCCGCTTTTCGTGATTCCGGTGACTGGCTGGATGCACTGCTCGCGGGTTTAGATGCGAATCGTCGCCTCCTCAGTAGCCTGCTCATCGAGCATTTGCCGCCGGTTCGATTCGTCCCACCGCAAGGCACCTATCTTGCTTGGTTGGACTGTCGGGAATTGAACCTGGATGGCGATGAACCTGTAGAACGCGGGCTCGTTACGTTGAGCGCAGGCCCAGCTGCAGCATTCCTCGATAAGGGACGAGTCGCTCTGTCGGCCGGCTCGGCTTTCGGCTCCGGCGGGAGTGGTCATGTTCGACTGAATTTCGCCACCAATCAGGACATTCTCTCCACAGCAGTTCAACGAATGGAAGCAGTCTGGAATGAATACGGACGTTTTGACCGTACGGCTTTGACCAGATTGTGATCGACTCGTAAGGCCCAACCTGGGCGAGTCGCGCAATGATAAGAGCGAAGGTGTCGATTTCGGCGCGATGCGAGGTAGACAGGACTCGCATCGCGCCGACTGACCTGTTGCATCCAGCCCGCCCCTGAGGACGTCTGGTCAGCGAGACTCGTTCACAGCACAGTAGTGACGGAAGGCACTGAAACCGGCGCTCCTCGAACGAACTAGCTTCCCTCACCATATCTTTCGTTTCCAACCTCAGCACAACAAGTGCAGGCACTGCAATCGGTTCGTGACTGAGTCCAGACTGCACAGACGATCTTGGGCAACCGTGCGAATCTGCCCATTCAACACTTTTTGTCGTCAGTACCTACGGTTAGTTGTCGCGCCAGACTGGTGCCCGCTTGCCAAGAAATGCGGTAATCCCCTCCTGCGCATCGTGACTGGTCGCATTAATAGCCATTGTTTCTTGCATTTCGAAATAAGCCGCGTCCTCCGTCAATTCAATTTGCCGGTAAAAGGACTCCTTTCCTATTGTTACGGTCGAGGCGCTCGCTTCTGCGACGGCCGACACCAGTGATGAGGTTGTCTCCGCGAGATTATCTGGAGTAGTTACGAAGTTGATCAATCCCCAAGACTCCGCGGTGTCTGCATCGATCATCTCGCCGGTTAGAAGCATCCGTAATGTACGCTTCCGTCCGATTGCGCGCGAAAGGGCGACCATGGGCGTCGAACAGAAGAGGCCGATCTTGACACCGGGAGTGCCGAATCGGGCAGATGAGGAAGCCACCGCCAGATCACACGCAGCGACGAGTTGGCACCCAGCAGCGAGCGCGACCCCTTGCACAGAAGCAATAACTGGCTGCCGAACTCGGTGTATCGCTTGCATCATCTCCGTGCACGATGCAAATATCTCCCGCTCGTCCTCCAATGATCTGCCGACAAGTTCGTTGAGGTCATGGCCAGCAGAAAACGCTGGGCCATTTGCCTGGATGACGATTACTCGGATTGACGAATCTTCTCCGATCTCTTCAAGTCCTCGCCTGATCTCGCGCATCGTCTCTAGCGACAATGGATTCCGCTGAGCGGAGTTAGTCAGTGTGATCCGCACTATGGGCCCGTCGGTACTTACATCGGTCGAGCACATCCCTGAGTTGTTCACTTTCACACCCTTCCAGCCGGCGACAAGATCTAGCTTTTCTCAACGTCATTCAACTGAACTTCTAGCTGTTTCGCGTTTTATCTGCGGCCGCAAGGGATTTAAGTCCGTACACGACTGCGCCTCCGGCACGGAGGCTGGCAGCAATGTACGTCGTTTCGGCTAACTCCTCGTCAGTGGCCCCCACGGCCACAGCATCGTGTGTATGTACTTTGATGCACCCTTCGCACTGGGTTGTCAGTGCGACTGCCACTGCCATCGGCTCCCGGTATTTTCGAGGTATTTGACCTTCCGCTGTAAAAACCGTGGCGTTGAAGGCTGCGAGCGCTTGCCCCATCCCAGCGGCATGGTCACCGAGTGGTGCCGTGCGGTGATTGTGAGTCCTTACAGTCATCATATTCCCATCAAATTGGCCAACATCTGTTACAAGACAATGTTGTTCAGGTATTCACTTAGCCTGGTTAAATATTCATAGCGTCTGCGCATCGGGCGCGCTTGAGCAGATAATCTAGAACTTCACTGCAGACAGCCCATCACCCCCTGCCCCACCGAGAACATCGCCGCAGTCAAAGCGACCAACACCGAAAGCTGACACGCTTGACCTTCCGAGAGCTAGCGTTTGAACAGCGATCCACCCGCGCCTCCCTAACCCGAGAGCTGGAATCAGCGCCGATGTCTGAGGAAAGTTCACGTTGATACCCCGGCCCAACAAAACGGCGACATTCAAGAGGATGAACACGACTTGGGACGAACTGTTCTTGCTGCCACTCACCACGCATAGCGGATGCCGTTAGTACTGCAGCGGAAAGCCCGCTGACGGCACGTAGTATACCTGTCGCGAGAACCTCAGTTGAACCTTGGGCCTTCCGATTTGGGGACAAGATGGACTGCAGCGCAAGCAGTGTCACGAGCACCACGCCGATCATCACGGACATCAGCGCGTCGCTCATTCGAAAGGCCATCCAGACACCGAGGGGAACGAAAACGAGGCCAGTGGCCGAAATGCGCGATACCAAAGGCCAATTGACAGCCTTCCAACACGAACAGAGAAGTAACAACGAGACGCAGAGGCCGAGGAGGAACAATTGGTGCGCTCCTTGCACTGGACCGTTCACAACAATCAGCATCGGAACTGCGACGACTGCGAATCCGAGTCCCGAGATGCGGTGAAGCGCACCCGCTACAGCGACTGCCAACGCTGAGAACAGGATCATGTTCGCATTGCTCGTGCTCGATGTGCTCGTCGCTCTCGACTCTGTTCAGGCCAGTTAGAACGCCCCAGGAAGTTTGCGTCGCGCCAACGGATCGATTGTCCTTGCGGAGACACGCTGTCAAAGATCGTCTTTCGCTCACCTGCTCTGTCGGACACGGTATTGAACTCCGTCCGCAACTAGTCGAGTCCTTCATACCAACCGCCTACAGACAGTCCGGTATGGACAATTGTCGCGAAGCTCGGCTCTTCCATCTGCGGATGAAAGTGCGAATCAGCACCCCAGTATTTTGCGGTATCGGCAGTACCGTATCCAATACCGCCCCTGACAAGTGCGAAGATGAGAGAGGGGACCTTCGTAATTGAGGCAGAAAACTGACATGGCGAGTAACTGTTCGTCGACGAGCGCCGACGCCGAACGGGCAACGGAAAACAGCACCGCAGCCCTGGTTGAGTATCTACGTGGTCGCGCTGAAGAGATTGGACTGCTGCTCGCGCGTCGATATCGAGAGGAGATCGTCGAATACAGGTCGTTGCCTGATGGTTTCATCGAGCAGGATGTAGCCCCGACGGCACGACGAAACTTCGAGGAGATCCTCGAAGGTCTGTTGCCGGGAGACACGGAGTCACAGACTCACCTTGAAGTCTTCCGCGACAGCGCTATTCGACGGTTCCAGCAGGGCGTTCCAATACAGGCTTTATTGCAAGCCTATCGATTGTGGGGCCATACAGTTTGGCAAGAGGTCCTGAGAGCACCTCAAACACAAGCCAATCCGGCTGCAGCACTTGAGTTGGCGGGCCGAATCATGAAACATGTCGATCTCGTGTCGACCACCGTCGCTCAGGCTTACCTTCAGAGAGCTTCCGGCATCATCCAAGATCGTGAAATGGTGCGTCGAGACTTCTTGGAAGCGTTGGTCAAGGGGGACGCACCCGAACGCATCGTGAACTATGCTCCGGCTTTCAGGTTGAGGGTCGATGGCCGGTACTTCGCGGTCTTGATCCGCCAGCGTCCCGGAAAGAATTCTGCTGACGACTTTCTGCGGCGGTCTTTGGAGACTGTCGAGAATTTCATTGGCGGCCAGATTCCCACACTGGCTCTCGCTGGTCTGAGAGAAGAGGAGATCGTCGCCATCTTCCAGGTCGACCAGGAGTTTGCAGGCGACCTGCGGACACAAATGAACAGGCTGGCCACGAAGTTGCGTGACTTTGTCGTCGGCGTCGGCCGTCCCCACGATGGGCTGACTGGGATCGCACAATCTTATGTGGATGCTCAAGACGCGATCCGCTCCGCACACTCTTCCCAGGGCAAACATCGGGCGTATCTATTCTCCGATGCCCTCCTAGACCACGTCATACGCGCCAGTCCGTATCGCGATGACCTCGAGCGTGAGGCGCTCGCACCATTGCGTCTCTACGACGAAGCACATCGGGCCGGCCTTCTCGAGACACTTCGTGCCTATATTCGGGCTGGCTTCAGCCTCGCGCAAGCGGCGCAGGAATTACAGGTCCAACCGAATACGGTCAAGTACCGCCTCCAGCGAATTCACGCGCTAACTGGTCACAACCCGCTCCATCCTGAAGACATCGTGTTGTTCGCATTGGCTCTGACTGTCGAACCGCGATGAGGTAGTTGCACCAGATTTGGAACAAGCATTGAACCACTCGATTACTCAAACGCCGCAGCCTGATCTGAGCGATCGATCGAATTCGTAACGGGTTCGCACACCGCAAGTCGTCCAATACCGGCCGAGGCGGCGGCACTTTCACCATCAAACCTGACCTCTGAGCTTGCGGTAGCTCAACCTCTTTTGCGTAATCCGCAAGAACGCTGTGTGCAGATTCTCGCAAACACATAGCGACATGCGCTCGAGGTCACTTCTACAGTTCTCCTCACCACGGACTTGTGACCCAGCTCATAACCGCACAAGGAGACTAATGACCACCACCCCCATGCCTGACATCAGCGACATGGTCTGGCAGCCCGGCAAACGAGACCTCGAACGAAGCCGAATTCTTGCTTTCTCCAACCACGTCCAATGTTCAGACCTTGAGGACCTTTACGGGAAGGCGTCCCAGGACCCAGGTTGGTTCTGGGGAGCGGTAGCTGACTGGCTACAGCTTGAGTGGCAGCGTCCCCCGATGGAGACCGTCGATCAACTCAGCATCCCCCACCTAACCAAGTGGTTTCCTGGCGGCGCTTTCAATATCGCCGACAACGCGGTCGATCGTTGGATTCGGGCCGGCCGAGGTGAAGATGTAGCACTCCTATGGGAGCTTGAAGACGGCACAAGGGGAAGCTGGACATTCTCCGAGTTGGCGTGTGAAGTCGACCGTGTGTCAAGGGGTTTCCTTGATGCAGGTATCGAATTTGGAGACACCGTCGGTATTCAACTTCCCATGGTCCGCGAGGCTGCTGTCGCGCAGCTGGCATGCGCGAAAATTGGAGCCATCTCGGTCCCAATTTTCTCCGGATTCGGCACTTCCGCTGTTGTGGATCGCCTCACGATCGCAGGCGCAAAGGCACATATTTTGTCGAACGGCTTCCAGCGACGCGGACGTGAGATCGAAGTTCCGTCGGATCTACCACGCGCGATGAACGCGATCAGCACACTTAAGACGACCATCGTTGTACCGCTGGTGAGCAGTCATCGCCCTCTCGAACTACCGGGGCTGGTGTATTGGGACGACTTGGGCGCGAATTCACCGAAGGAACCCTTTGCTGCCGTTCAGTGCCCGACCGACCATCCCATGTTCATCGCCTTCACCTCCGGAACTACCGGCACCCCGAAAGGGGTGGTACTCGGCCATGCCGGCTTTGCTGTCAAAGCCGGCAGTGATGCCGCGTTCAGCTTCGACATCGGGCCTGGCGACGTATCCACCTGGATCACGGATCCCGGTTGGATCATGAGCCCGATTATCGTGATCGGCGGCTTGATCGCTGGCAGCAGTGTAGCCCTTTATGCTGGAACACCGGATTGGCCTGATACCAAACGGGTTTGGAACATGATTCGCGAGTTGGGCGTTACGATGATGGGCGTTTCGCCTACGCTGATTCGCTCGCTGATGGACAAAGATCATCACGATGCATCTATCGACGTCGCAGATCTTCGAGTGCTGGCCTCGAGTGGTGAAGCATGGACCCCGGACGCCTACGACTGGTTGTTCTCACGTGTAGGGCACAAGCAGATCCCCATCATCAACTACAGCGGTGGCACAGAGGTGTCCGGCGCGATCTTGTCGAATACCACTGCTCAGCCGATTCACCCCTGCGGTTTCGCCGGACCGCTGCCAGGGATGGGCGCCGACATCGTCGACAACGACGGCCACAGTCTTGGCACCGGACTTGGCGAATTAGCCCTACGCCGACCTTCGCCGGGCATGCCACTGACCTTCTGGGGTAATCCGGACCGGTACCACGCCACCTATTGGGACCGTTGGGAAGGAACTTGGTATCACGGAGACTGGGTTGAAGTCGACGAGAACGGAATCTGGTACGTTCGCGGCCGCAGCGACGATACTCTCAAAATCGCCGGAAAACGCGTGGGTCCAGCGGAGGTCGAATCTGTCGTCAACGGTGTTACCGGCGTAGTTGAATCTGCAGCGATCGGCACTCCTGATGTGATCAAAGGCGAAAGCTTGGTAGTTTTCGCCCGAATCAACGAAGCCTGCCCTACCGATCATGCGTCATTGGCGAACACCATCGCGACCGAATTAGGCCGACAGCTCGGTAAACCTCTGACTCCCAAGAAAGTGCATATCGTCGACGTTCTGCCTCGCACTCGCAGCGGGAAAATACTGCGTCGAGTCATTCGATCTGTCTATCTGGGAAACGCATCAGGCGATACCTCCTCTCTGGACGACCCAGCCGCCCTTGACGTGATCAGGTCCCTGGCATGAGCCTCAACCACAGCGGTGCGATCATCGGAGCTGCCGAAATCCCTCCCCGACGAAGCACTCCGGGAGTATCGACGCTTGAGATGATCGCACGTGTTTCCCGACTCGCAGTCAAAGACGCCGGGTTGATTCCCACCGACATCGACGGAATCATCTGTGGGCCGCAGGTCGGCGAAACCCCCCAACACGTACCAGCAACTATTGCTGAATACCTCGGACTACAACCGCGGTTTGCCGACGTCGTTGACCTCGGTGGCGCGACAGGTGCGGGGATGGTGTGGCGGGCAGTCGCCGCGATCAATGCCGGTATGTGCGACACCGTCTTGTGTGTGCTGGGGAACACGCGCGAGCCAGACCGAATTTCGCGGTCACCCAACCGCAATCCGATCCGCGAGTTCGATGTTCCATACGGCGCAAGCGGCGCAAATCAAGCTTACGCAATGATCGCGCAACAACATATAGCCAAGTTCGGAACGACCCCTCAACAGCTCGCTCATGTTGCCGTAAAAGAACGCAATAATGCGCAGCTGAACCCAGATGCTGTGTTCTACGGTAAGCCGTTAAGCGTCGAAGACGTGATCGAATCTCCAATTGTCATGTCACCCCTGCACCTGTTTGAGGTAGTGATGCCATGTGGTGGTGGCGCAGCCCTGGTCGTCACCTCAGCTGACCGAGCCCTAGCAATGAAACATCCACCGGTGTTCCTCCTCGGCGCGGGTGAACGCGTGACCCACCGTGCATTGAGCCAGGCACCATCATTGACCACTTCTCCACTCGCTTCTGCAATATCTGACGCTTACAGAATGGCAGGGATCGGCAGCTCCGATATCGATTTCCTGTCGATCTACGATTGTTACTCCATCGTGGTAGCAATCACTGCCGAGGACGCCGGCCTCTGCGAAAAAGGGATGGGTGGCGAGTGGGTCGAACACCACGACTTCTCGATCTCCAGCGATCTACCCGTCAACCCCAATGGCGGCCAGTTAGCCTGCGGCCAGGCTGATCTCGCGGGTGGAATGAGCCACATCGTCGAGGCTGTCCGTCAGCTGCGACGAACTTCAGGCAATCGACAGGTCCAGCAGGCTGACGTCGCACTGGTGACAGGGAACGGCGCAACGATGAGCGAGGAAGTCGCTCTCATCCTCGGAGGCGCGAATACATGAACACCCCAACAGTTTTGACTGTGATCGCCAAACCTGGCCCAGTCACCACCCCAACCACAGAACCGTACTGGAAGCATGCTGATAGGGGCGAGCTCTGGATACAGAAGTGCCTGTCCTGCAACAGTTATCAGCACTACCCAAGCGGAATGTGCCGCCGATGTTGGTCCGAGGATCTAGCCTGGCACCGCGCTCAAGGTACAGGCACCGTGTGGACCTTCACCGTAGTGGGCAAACCTGGCCACCCCGCCTGGGAACGCGATACCCCCTACATCCTCGCTCTCGTCGAGCTTGACGAAGGCCCCCGAATGATGACAAATATCGTCGATTGCAACCCAGAAACGGTATTCGTCGGACAACGAGTCCGCCTCGCACCACGTGCCAGCGAATCCGCGCAGCCTCCACTGCAATTCCATTCCAAAACCACTCTTTGCGATCCTGACAACGGACGGACATCGCCATGACAACATCGACCCCCGCAGCCTCAAACACTGCGATGCAAAAACGAGCCCGGATGGGTAGTTTCATCGGCACCACGATCGAGTGGTACGACTTCTATCTCTACGGCACTGCAGCCGCCCTGGTGTTCCCCCACCTCTTCTTCCCCTCCTACTCCCCTCTGACCGGCACGCTGCTGGCGTTACTGACCTATTCGGCCGGATTCATTGCGCGGCCCCTCGGTGGCGTGATCATGGGTCACTTCGGTGACCGCATCGGTCGAAAAGCAATGCTGGTCACTTCTTTAATGATTATGGGTCTCGCGACCACTCTCATCGGCATTCTCCCAACCTTTGCAACCGTCGGCACGTGGGCCCCGATCCTTCTGCTCATACTCAGGATTGTGCAGGGCTTCGGTGTCGGTGGCGAATGGGGCGGCGCCGTACTGGTTGCAGTTGAACACGCACCCCCGAATCGCCGTGGTTTGTTCGGCGCGTGGCCGCAGGCCGGCGTGCCGGCGGGCTTGCTGCTCGCAAACGGCGTCTTCATGACCCTTACGCTGGTCCTGTCCGAAGACGCATTTATGACCTGGGGTTGGCGCGTTGGATTCCTCGCCTCTTCTGCCCTGATCGCGATCGGATTGCTGATCCGCTTGAAGATGGAAGAAACGCCCGACTTCCAAAAAGCTAAGAACGATGGACAACTCGCGAAATTCCCCATAGTCGAGGTCTTCCGCAAGCAGTGGAAGCAAGTGCTGCTCGCGGTAGGGATCAAGATGTCTCAGAACGCAATCTTCTACATCATTACCGTGTTCGCGCTCACCTACGTCACCACCGTCCTGAACCTCCCCCGCTCCGTTGCACTCATCGGCGTCCTTGCTGCGTCCGCGGTGAGCATGTTCACGATCCTGTTCTTCGGACGTCTATCCGATGAATACGGCCGCCGGCGTGTGTATCTGATCGGCGCGGTCCTCTCCGCATTGTTCGCTTTTCCGTTCTTCCTGATGATGGACACCAAAAGCTATCTCCTGATTTGGGCTTCGATCGTGATCGGACTGATTTTCCACGACATGATGTACGGCCCTCAGGCCGCCTTTATGTCGGAAATGTTCGAGCCGGAACTTCGGTACACCGGAGCGTCGGTTGGCTATCAGGTTGCATCCCTGCTCGCGGGTGGGTTGTCCCCGGTTCTTGCGGTTCTACTGCTCGGACTAGCCAACAACCGCCCGTGGCCAGTCGCGCTGTACATGATCGGCCTGAGCTTGATCACTATCGTTGCCACATACTTCTCGCCCGAAACCCATCGAGGAAACCGCAGGGACGGACCTTCACGCTCCGGGGGCGTATCCACTTTCGGGAATCCTGCCACGCATGCCTCAGTCGACATTTTGACCAGCCGGTCCTGAATAGAAAGCTGTCGCACCGATGATCCCTGGCCCGTCGACCAACAAACAACGTGCACTGATTGCTGCCGTGCAAGTACTCGGTTTATGTGTGTGGTTTTCCGCTACTGCCGTCGTTCCCAGTCTCCGCTTGGAGTGGGGCATCGACCCGACGGCAGCGGTGTGGTTAACGGCCTCGGTACAAATCGGATTTGTCGCGGGCGCAGTGGCTTCCACACTCCTCAACCTTGCAGACCGCGTCCCACCGCAATACCTGCTCGCGGCCAGTGCCTTCGGAGCGGCAATATGCACCGTAGTACTGGCTTTGTTTGCGACGAACCTCTCAGCGGCAATCCCGCTGAGATTTCTCACCGGCGTCCTGCTCGCAGGGGTCTATCCGGTGGGTATGAAACTCATGGCCTCTTGGTCGAAACCCTCCGACCGAGGCCGTGCGTTCGGGCTATTGCTCGGAGCCCTTACCCTTGGTTCCGCTCTACCCCACCTGATCAGCGGTCTCGGCCCGCTGCCATGGAGGGCGGTGATGTCGATGGCGGCCGCCCTAACCGCAATCGGCGCGATTATCGCCGCCCTCCTCATCAAACCCGGGCCACTGCTGGACACTCGCCCGATCACACCGAGCCCACGCTATGCACTTACCATGTTCCGCGAAAGAGGCCCTCGACTGGCTAATATCGGATACTTCGGGCACATGTGGGAGCTCTACGCACTGTGGACATGGATGTCGATGTTCATACTTGCCGGTCGAGACCAACGCGGCTCAGAACAGACCAGTACGAGCTTTATCGCATTCGCTGCTATCGGGTTCGCGGGTATCGCCGGCTGCCTCCTCGGCGGATGGGCATCCGATCGATTCGGTCGCTCACCCGCGGCAGTCACGGCGTTAGTGATAAGTGGCGCATGCTGTGTGCTGTCACCCCTATTCTTTACTGCCCCAACCGGTACACTCTTAGCTTTCCTCCTCGTGTGGGGTGCGGCGGTCATCGCCGACTCCGGCGTCTTTTCCACCTCACTCAGCGAAACGGCCGACTCACGGTTCATCGGAACGGCTCTCACTGCTCAAACGGCGATCGGCTTTCTACTCACAGTCGTGACCATTCAGCTCGTACCTGTGGTTGCCGAATTCAGCAGCTGGCGCTACGCCTTCCTGCTGCTCGCTCCTGGCCCAATACTTGGTGCCGTTGCAATGGCTTCCCTCAATGCCCGCTCAAACCCGAATACGAACTTCCAGGAGGATTTCCATGACCACTCACTCGATTCGTCGCACCCCGGCCGTCGGCCAGACCGCGGAGCTTTCCCGCACCGTCGGTGACAACGATATCGCTCTCTTCACCGAAATCAGCGGTGATCGCAATCCTCTGCACTATGACGAAGCAGCTGCTAAAGCGTCCAGATTCGGCGAAATCGTCGTCCAAGGTGGCGTGACAAGCGCCATCCTGAATGCTGTTGTTGCCGAAGAACTTCCGGGTCCTGGTACGGTATTCCTCAGCGTCAATTGGTCCTTCAAAGCGCCTGTTCGACCTGGCGACACCATCACAGGTCGGGTCGAAGTCACCTCCGCACGCGAGGACAAACCGATCACAGAACTCAAAACCACCGTGACACGCGGAGACGGAACAGTCGTCCTCGACGGCACAGCAGTCTGCTACACGATGGACATCGACACTGGAGCAGGAGAATGACGACCGATCGAACCCCCGTGCTGGTTTCCATGGCTCGGACCCCAGTCGGCAAGCTCGGGGGTGCACTGGCACATCTCTCCGCCATTGACCTCGGAGCTGCGGCCGTTAGGTCAGCACTCGAGCCGTTCGGCGATCAAATCAGCATCGACCACACGTTTCTCGGCAACGTCGTACAGGCCGGAAACGGACAGAACCCCGCCCGTATTGCCGCAATCCGCGGCGGGGTCCCGACCACAGTCCCCGGCACTACAATTAACGATGTCTGCCTCGCATCACTGACCGCTACGGGACTAGCGGCATCCCTTATCCGGGCGGGCGAAATAGGCACGGCCCTTGTCGGCGGCTTCGAGTCGATGAGCCGAGCACCCCACGGAGTGCAAGTGCGCGCTGCGGCGAAGGTCGGAAACGGCACACTGACAGATCTACTCACCAAGGACGGCCTCTGGTGCGCAGTCGCCGATTCGGGAATGGGTGAAATCTCCGACCAGGCAAACCATGAACATGGCATCACTCGTCCCGATCAGGATGAATTCGCTTACTCCAGCCACCGCAAAGCAACTTCGGCTACCGAGTCCGGTCGGCTGAAGCAAGAGATCTCGGCTCTGACTGAAATCCTCGACGCAGACGAGGGTATCCGTCCTTGGAGCACTCTCGGAAAACTCGCCTCACTAAATCCAGCATTCTCAAGAAGCGGAAGTATTACCGCGGGAAACGCCTCACAGATGTCTGACGCGGGTGCTGCGGGGGTCCTGATGTCTCGTGACAAAGCGAACGCTCTCGGATTGAAGCCTGAAATTGAAGTACTAGATCGCGCCGTAGTCGCCGGGCCAGACCCATCATTGCATCTCAAACCCGCGGCAGCGGCACGCTTACTCCTTGCTCGAAACGGACTGGGTATCGACGACATTGGGCTCTGGGAGATCAACGAAGCCTTCGCAGGAGTCGTCCTCGCTTCCAGCCGTAGCCTCGGCCTCAATCCGAACTCGGTTAATGTCAACGGTGGCGCAATTGCCCTCGGGCACCCGCTTGCCGCTTCGGGATTCCGTATGCTGATTACCCTGGCAGCGGAAATGCGTTTTAAACAAGTGGAATTCGGTATCGCAACGATTTGCGGAGGAGGCGGTCAAGGGCAGGCAATGTTGCTGAGGCTCCCCGCAGAGTGACCCCGCACATACGAGTGCGTAGTCTAAATGATCGTTGCGCACACACGAGTGCGTAGTCTGAATGATCGTTGGAGGCAAGCAGGATTTCGCTGGCGATCGTTTGTCCTGCATACCAGCCGACCCCAACCGCGGTTTTCGATTCGCCGTGCGCCGTTGTTGGAGAGCCTCGAACGTCGCGACTGTCACCCCTGCACGCACCAGCGGAGAAACACGGCACTACAGCGCAGCGGACCTCGACCAACTGCGCCGTATTATTACGTTCATCGGTGGCGGAATCAACTTGACTGGAATCGGTGCCATTCTCTCACTGGAAACCGAGAACGCGATCCTTGTTGCGCGGATCAGTCAGCTGTGCAAGACGGCCGGAGACGCGCCATCGGAAGTCACGCCTGAGGCTGTTTAACGCAGTTCTCCGGTATGACGAATGCTGCCGACTTCTGATTTCGCTGGCATCCGGGTTCGTTTCACAGACCTCGCGGAACATAAGTGGCCAGCACATAGCGGGTGCGGTTACATGGGGCATGTCCGGTGGGCGTTCTTTGCAGCGCTGGGTAAAGATGGATGGGTGAATGCTCCAGCCGAACTGCCAGCCGATTACGCCAGCTTCTCAATCATCTCAAGTCGCAAGTTCGTCAAGCGCGAGTTCCCGCCACCCGAATCGTCAACACCGAACTGCTCAGCCTCTATTGGGACATAGGGCACGCAATCGTGCAGCGTCAGGAGCTCGAGGGCTGGGGTTCAAAGGTGATCGACAGACTCGCCGTCGATCTTCGGTCAGCCTTTCCTGACATGCGTGGGCTGTCACGGACCAATTTGAAGTACATGCGGCAGATGGCGAGCATTTGGGGTCGCGATGCAATTGGCCAACAAGCTGTTGGCCAATTGCCATGGGGTCGCGTGACGGTATTACTCGACAAATTGGATAACCAGTCCGACCGCGACTGGGATGCATCAACGGCTGCTGAACACGGGTGGTCGCGCAATGTGCGGCAAAATCAGATCAACAGCGGTTTACGTGGCAGGATCGGTGCGGCACCGTCGAATTTTCAGTACCATCTTCCGGCCGAGGATTCCGATCTCGCTCAACAGTTGGTGCGTGACTCGTACGTCTTCGATTTTCTCGATATCACCGAACGTGTCGCGGAGCGGGAGCTGGAGTCCGCGCTGATGCGTCGGTTGGAGCAGTTCCTCCTCAAACTGGGACACGGATTCGCTTTTGTTGGACGCCAGTACCATTTCGAGGTCGGTGATCAGGACTTCTATATCGACCTGCTGTTCTTCAACTGGGTGCAAGCGAGGTTCGTTGTCGTCGAGTTGAAGGTAGGCAGGTCGAGCCGGAGTACGTCGGAAAGCTCGGCTTCTATGTTTCGTGGATCGACGATAACCTCCGCAACAAGGATATCCACGCACCGACTGTGGGAATTTTGCTCTGCGCGGGACGCAACGACAACGTCGTCATATACTCACTTGCTGGAACAACGGCACCCCTCGCCGTAGCCGACTACACCTATGAGACTCTCCCCTCCCAGGTTAGCGATCTCGTTCCTACCGACGACGAGATCGCGGCAGCAGTCGAAGCCACGGTCTCCGAACTCGACTCCCAACTACCTGCCAAACCTGACAAGCCCGACTGAGAGCACCTTCGATTCCAGACCTGGCAGACGAATCCTCGGCCGATCGACGCCGGTGCTCGGTCCGAGGATCCGCGAATGGAATTCCTCGTCCTTGCCGGCGCACCGGGAGGCAGGTTCTATGTCCAGTCGATGTGTACGGATTCGATGGAATCGAAGTGAAAACCGAACTCGTCACTGTACTGGTCGAAACCTTTGTTCTCGGGATAGTCCATCGTGGCGTGACGTTCGAGGATCGCAACGACCCGGGCATGATCGTCATTGGCCAAAGCCATGGCGAGCTCCCGTGTCTCGTCGAGGCTGAAGGGGCTGTCGGAATTCGCGAAGTCGAGAGTACGTACTCGGTAGTCGTAACCTTCCTCGGAGCCGTTGCGGACGGACACTCCCCCACGGACTCGGATGGTGGCCTTCTTCGGTTGCCCGTCGGGCCGCAGGACGCCAGCACGGTCCATGATGTCGCGGGCTTTGACGTTCTTGAGCTTCTTCTTCGCATCGGCTCGCAGTTCGTTCGTTTCCCCGGAACGGTAGCGAGAGACCGCAGATCGTGAACGGCCGATTTTCTGTGCGACAGCATCGATTCCGCCGAGCCGGTCGATGGCGGCTCGGCGCTGTGCACGTTCGGTAACGTCAGCGTGTGGGATTCGTCCTTGCTGCACCCAGCGGCGCAGTGTTCGGTCCGAGGGGGGTGTTCTTCCAGCGTCGATAGCTGCTTGACGTAGGCCTTCTTTGCCGATTTCGGTACGGATCTGGCGTATGGAGACTTTGCTGGTGAGTCCAGCCAATCCCGCGCTCTTGACCGTCTTGGATTTTTCGATACCACTCGTCGCTGCTGTTGAGACGGATACGTTGAGGCCGTCCAAGCCGACGGCCTTTTGTGCGGGTTTGGTAGATCGTGGTTTCGGAAGATGCAGGGCCACTATATGTTTCCTTCATCTTCGTCGGTGAACGCAGCTTTGAGTGCGAGGTTGATCTCGTGGGTGTCGCGGGCGTCGGTCAGCATCACGGTTATGTCCTCGGTGAGCGGGGCGCTCTTTTCCAGAGTCATTTTCCCGAGTGCGTCACTGTCGTCTGCGATGTCGATACCCGGGGGCAGGGGGTAAACCCAGGAGTCGGTGACCGTGCGCAGTGGCCAACGCCCGGTTTCGCGTGCGATGCGCATCGCGACGCGGCGGCCTCGCCAGCGGCAGTGTGCGATGATCGCTGCTCGCCAGAGCGGTTGGTGGTGGTGTTGCATTTGTTTGGCGGTCCACATGTCGGGGTTGACCATTCGGCCGATGTAACCCTTGTAGCAGGCGCCGATGAACCGTTTCATTGCCGTGTCGCCGGTGTCGACGGCAACTTTGCGGGCTTCTCGCAAGATTTTCGCCCACTTGTCGAGGGCCCGACCTTGTTCGGGGTAGACCCATGCTTCGGTGATGTCGAGGTCGTCGAGTTCTGCGCCGATTCCGCCATCGGCGATGGACGTTTGCAGTGCGTCGAGGCTGACGGTGGTGATCCAGGTCTGCGCAGGTTGGTCGGCGAGCATGTGTGGGTGAGGCAACGGTAGAGCGGGTGGGAGTGCCAGCATGTCACCGGGTGGGAGGGTTACACGCCAGAGCCCGAACGGGGTTTTCGATTGCCGGGCTGCATCGAGCGCGTCCTCACCGCGAAGATGTCGAGGTTTTCCGTAGCCGAATTCGAGCATGCCAGCGGAAGCGAGGTACGCAGCTCGTTGGTCTATCGATACCAGTTGTGTTGCGTCGGAGAGTTCTTCGAGGTCCGGGATGCGGGTCCATCCGACTGCAGGTTCGAGATCTCCGCGGGGTTCGCCGTCCAGCGGTGGGACCGGTCCACCGGCAGTGACAACGATTCCTTTACCGCTGCGGGTGCGGTCGCGTTTGATCTTGTCGACGATGGCGGCGCCGGTGCGTGCTGGGGTGGGGCCGGGTAGCACGCCGAGGTGTTGTGCGCACCAGGCGAGTCGGCGTCCCAGTTCCTGCGCAGCGGGGAGGGCGTCGTCGGGGAGGTAGGTTCCGGCGGTGGGCGATCCGAGGATCCCCATGTCCCCCACGCGATTGCCCCATCCGAAGTCTTTGTTCCAGTAGGTCCACACGTAGGGTTCGACGAAAATGTCGACCATAGATGTGAAGTTCCCGGTGGTGCGGGAGAGGTGAAGGACGTGGCCGGGTTCTCCGCGGAGTTCCCATCCTGCGGTCAGCATTGGGGTCAGCGTGGCGTGAAGGATCGCGGTGAGTTCTTCGGCAGCGCGGGTGCGGAGGATTTCCATGTCGTCGACGTCGTCTTCGCTGCCTGGGTCGATGATCCATCCGAGCATTTCGCAGGCTTCGATTCCGACTATCCAGATCTGTGCCGGTGCGCCCAGCGGGGTGAGCGTTGCCCATCTGATGAGTTTGTCGAGTTTTTCGATGGAATTGACTGGGCCGGTGAGTGTGTGGCCAGACGGTGTGTAGGTGCCGGATGCTGTGACAATGACGGCGTGGCCGTCTGCTGCCTCGCCGGCGGGGGGAAGGGTGGCCGGTTCGGTTGCGCCCCGTTCGGACGCCTGGATGGGTTCCGTTTCCACTTCGTTGGAGCGCTCATCCGGAGGGGTGACGATGTCGTCGGTCTGGGGGTGCTCCGCAACCCTGGAACCCGTTTCGAGACAAGCGGTGTCGTCAACGTCGAACAAAGAAGGCTGATCGGGTTCGGAAACTTCATCCGAACGAGTAGCGGATTCTGGTGTTTCGAGCTCGAATAGCGTGAACTGCTCCCCTTTCTTCAGCGCCATGTTTCATCCTTTCCGTTCACTGTCGTCATCATTCGAGATCGAAGGCGGCGCGCACGGCTATGGACAGTGATTCCTCTTGCGCTGGAAGAAGATAACCGATGATGGTGCCGAGTGCACTGACGGGAATGGTCGTGATGTGGTCGCAACTGACTACCGCGTCGGCGGATAGTCCGTTAGCGGCGCTGACGGACACCTCGGTGGACAGTCCTCGGATCTCGCCGGTGATGGGCGCTACCGTGACGGTCCCGAGATGTGGACGGACCATCTCTCGGGTGAGTACGAGGACCGGCCGAACTGTGTCGATGTTGGCTTCATGAATTGGTCGCATCAGGTCAAGCCTGTTGGCTGTCGACTCACGGCGTGGTGAGCGATGTTGCGGCCGAGAGGATCTCCGCGTCTCGTGCGGCTATCTGACGGCGACGCTCCCGTTCGAGAGCGCGCAACACTAGTGAGGCTCGCGAAACGGCGCGATGTTCCCTGACTTCGTCGTCGAGAAATTCCACGATCTCGTCCGGTAGTCGTACCGCGATCTGCGTGCTCATACGCTAAATGGTACCGAATTGGGATTCGTTTTGGTACCACTATCGTGTGCAAGTTCTGGAACCGATCATTTCAACGGGAGGCAAGGGCCGATGAAGTACCCAGCGGCCCCGACGAGGCACACCTTCCCACCCACACGGTTTCCGCTGCCCTCATCGGGTTGACCTATATCTGGTGTTCTCTATTCTCAACCCGAAGTCGATCGAGTTGCTCATGTCGGATCAAGTGGAGTACTACGCACGGACTCGGCGACAACCATTCGGCTTCGCTCCTCCTGTCCGCAAGGATTCGAAAAGTCGAACTGACCTGCATCTAGAACCATCCGCAAGCCCCCAGCCTCACCAGGGTTGGGGGTTTGGTCGTCGCCATGTTCGCGCCGCCCTGAACACGGACATCTCACGCTTGCTGCGGCGACTTCGTGGGCGCGAGCCCGCCGCACTGGTCCGCCCCCCGGCTGCCACTCGCCGGGGGGCGACCTCGTTTGGAGGCAGTCGGGCTGGCAGGGGACGGCCCGACTGCGCGCACCTACACCAGGCGAAGGTGAGTTCTCATGCCGTCTATCTGCTTAACCAGCACGTCTCGATACTCGGAGTACCGCTGGATTGCATCACGGTCACCTGCGAGCCGAGCTCGCGCCAACAAAAACCGACAATCGTCCAGTTGATCTCGAAGAGTCATCATCACCATCACCTCCGATCCCTTTGTGTAGGTACCAAAGAATCGTGACACCTGGATGCGGTCCGTACGTGCGTGAAATGACCCAAAGGGGTACCTGTTTTCAGCGCCAGACACGCGGTAGCTTCCAGAAGAAAATGTTCGTCCGGATCTGTATCGCTGGTCACGCGAGGGTCATCCTCCTGCACCGACATAGCCACCCCGTCGAGCGAGGTCGGCACGCCAGGTGAGGTCTTCACCTTCGTGACCGCCCCGTCGGCGAGCTTCGGTATCGCGACGGCGCTATCGCGTACGGAGGCCGCAACGATGCCGTCAGCTGTGCCTTCTGCTCACTGCGCCTGCGCGGTCGCATCGGTGACCGCCTACTGCGTAAGCTCCCTCTTGGCGACGAATTGCGTGCAGTAGTGCTAGAGCAGTTCGGTCGACCAGGGTCGCGGTCTTCTCGATGCGTCTTTGACCTGCACTAGGTCACCGCGAGGATTTGGTCCGGTGCCTCTCCCCTGCCTACGACCTTGCGTTGCGCGCGGACTACGCATCTGAGATCAAATACGCGTTCACTAAGTCGTCGATGCGCGAAGTGAAATCTCCAGGCTCGCCGAGTACCTGAATGACTTGAACTGCGCCGATAAATCCCGCGCACAGATTCGCCGCCAGGCGCTGGGCGGCGGAGGCGGGAAGTTTCCGCCTGTGATCGCAGTATCGACGAGTCTGCTGACGAGTTCCACCCACTTGCGGAATGCGAGTGGGGCGGTATCGAGACCTGCTTCTGTGGTGAGCCTAAGGCCGGCTCAGGCCAGGGCATCGTCAGCTATAAGCGCCGCTGAACCGCTGAAGAATTCAGCCAACTGCTCGATCGCTGGTATTGCTGATTTGTCGGTTGATTGTTGGGTTTGGCGGAGCGCGGTCAACCAGTGGTTGCTGAGTTCTTGCGCAATCGCTTCCTTGGAGTCGAAGTGGAAGTACACGGCTCCTTTCGTGGAGGCGACCTCTTCGATGATGTCGTTCAATGAGGTGGCGGCGTACCCATCGATCGAGAAGGAGCGTGCAGCTGCCTTGAGGATCTTGGCCTTCGTGTCGTGCGCTCGTTATTGTCGGGAGCGTTGGCGTTGTCCGGACGGAACGATCAAGTGGAGTCGGTCGTCTGGGTCAGTCAATGCGGGTTCCTTACCTGCCAGTCTGTGGGGACTTCGCGGGGCCATCCCCTCCATGATGGCGCGTTTCCTGCCCCTCGGAGACTGTGGCGTTGCTGGGTTGCGGCGCTACTCACGCTGTGGTGACGAGTTGGTCGGTGAAGTGAACATCGGAGGCTCGCATGTCGATGAGCGGAGGGTTCTCGAAGCCAGCTGCTCGGGCCGCGGTATCGAACTTTTCGTACCGCCGCCACGACGTCGATGTTGCAACAGGCGGGTCGGACGTCTGAGCGATCATTTCCCAGGTGAGAGTCGGGTCTACAAGCTTGCGTCGTGCGGTGTCCTGCGTTTCGTCCGCGTTGCGCACGGAGGGGGTTGACAGCGATTTCTAGCGGTCGCATCCGAGCCTCGACTAATGCTTTTTGCGTCGCACTTAAAGCACACGTCGAGGATGTCGTTCCAGCTGCGTGCGTGTTGATCTCAGAGGGACGTGGGGTGGTCTGCAATTTTGCGTGTGAATTGCGTAACTGCAGCGGAATGTTCACGCAATTTGCTCGAGGCTTTGCGCCGCCAAGGCTTCCAAGTTCTACAGAACGGAATGTCAGCAGATGAGAGGGACATGGCATTGCGCGCACCCAGCAAGGACTTCCCACCCGGGGCGGTTCGCCTCCCCCCACACCCGACGGCCTGCCACTTTCAATATCGAGGTCCATGGAATGCCTCCCGCGTGCACACCCTATTCGGCTGTCGCGGTAAGCGCCTCTAACTAGGTCTTCCAGCCGACTACACAAGATGCCCTAGCCCGTGACAGAACTCCACAATCAAGAATCAAAGACAATCCAACATTGCGTGCACGCAGTGCATGCCATGCACGCAGTCTTCTACAGTCCCCTGGCCTTCAAGTATTCGTCCAGCGCAGCCTCGGTCATCGATGCCTCACTAATTTCGCGATCGCCAGTCTCGTACCGCAATTTGTCGACGCCACGCCGGAGGCGATCCTTGGTCGATGGTTTGATGCGCGTGTTATGGGTCATCGACAGCTTCTCCTCCTCATCTTTGCGGGCATTGAGATCCGCTGAAGGCGATGGTGGCGTAGCTGCAGGTGCCGCTGGGGTCGCGCCTCCCCTGGGCGGACGTTCCGGGATGAGTTCAGCCGGATGTGTCTTACGAATGGCAGGTTCCCGCTTCACGCTCATGCCGGGGCTCCGATCACGATGGGCAACTCAGCGAGCAAGTCACTGTAGGCAAGTTGCAGCGTCAATGCTTTCCCACCCTTGAACTGGTGAATCGGAGTGCGATTCGAGTGCGCGTCCTGGCGGGCCGCGAGTTCCGGGATCGATGTCTTGGCGACGAGTGAGCCGTAGGTTTCCCGGAGCTCGCTCTCTCTGAACTCATGTTCGCCGGTAGACCGTTTACGACTGATCACGATCTTGTCGAATTCCAGCTTCGGGTTCGCCCGTTTACGAACGGTGTCGATTGTCTCTTCGAGCTTCTGAACGCCGCCGACACTGTCGATTGTGGGTTCAGTGATGGCGACGACGCCATCTGCTGCAATAAGAACCGCGAACAGCACCTTGCCCATATTGGGAGGGCAGTCGAAAAGCACGGCATCATAAGGAGAAAGGTCGAGCCCTTCGAACGCAACGTCTAGGCGAAACACCAGGTCATTCGACCCATCCGATTCGATTTTGCCGAGCTCTTCGTCTGCGGGAATGAGGTCGACGCCATCCCATGGGGTGGCAATGATCGCCTCGGCTGCAATGCCTTCCCTAGTCTGGTTCATGAGGTGGTAGGCCGTCATCATGCCCTCTTCGAGAGTGACGCCGAGGCCGCCGGTCGTATTGCCCTGTTGGTCCATGTCGACGACAAGTACTTTTCCGCCGACCGCGGTGATGGCGCTGGCAAGCCCGAGAGTGGAGGCTGTCTTGCCTACGCCACCCTTCTGGTTGCCGAGTGCGATTTTGCGTGGCTGCATTGCGGACCTTTCATCGAGGGCTTTGACACTTGCGAGGCGTGCATTGCGTGTAAACCACGCGCTGCATGCAATATGTGCATTGCTTGCTGTGTGCGCAATCCACGCTGTACGTGGGTTGCACGCAGACTGTGCGTTACACGCAATCTGAGCACTGCATGCATTGCATGCTGCGTCGGCCCCGCTCGCTAACCACGCACACTGTGCATTAAGTGCGCGCGTAGCATAACACGCATGTAATGCGTGACGTTCAAGCATTGCGCTCTGTGCGTGTCATGCTCGATTCGCGTCGAGCGCAAGCCTTGCGTCCAACGCGTGCAATGCTGACCATGCGTGCAGCGCACCCTGTGCATGTCATGCTCGACACGCTATCCACGCTCCGCTAGCACGCCCCGCAGCCTATGCACACAATGCATACCTCGCACACCAAGCAATCATCACATTCAACGCACGGCATGCAATGCACGCACTGATCGCAGTGCTAACTCCGCCCGCATGCGTTGCGGTGCATGCACGCCATACAATGAACGTAGAGCATGCATCACACGTTATGCGAAGTCCGCACGCATGCCATGCAGCGCATGCAGAACATGCACACCACGCATTGCGTGAACGCGCAAAATAGCAGGTCAATGCACTCACTGGCATCGAACGAATCGAAAACACCTGCCGTGAGTGTCACACATTGTTGAAAAAGCTCGACCGGCCGAGAGCAGCTTGGCTGCCACGATCACACGATAGCGAGGCGTTCCAGACACCAAATCGAAACGTGCGACAGTCCGTCTCGGTCAGATTGTCAAGCACTTCGAAGGAACACTATTGGGCAGCCAACTGACTACAGGCGGAAATATAGGATTCGGCAATTTCCGATGTGCTCGCAGAACCAATTGCTCAACCGTCGCGAGCGGTCTTGCCCAGCCACCCGCCAATGCACCGCCCTTGCGGGAATGGCAGGAACGCGCCAACCTTGCGAGGCAGGCAAGACAGCCTCCCACTTCAGAACCTTTCTGTTATCTGCGCCGGGGGCACGTCAATAGAAGCCCGAACCCCTTTGAAGGCCAGAACACATTTCATTCCATCCGGGTCCGAACATCGAGGGCACAAGGAAGGACTCATATGAACTGCACGGATGGTGAAGTGAGACATGCGTGGGCCGAACGACCGCACCGAGTGCGGGGGGGGGGCTAATTCTATTGAGAGATACAGCCGATTTACTGCCAGTCGGGGTGCTCATCTAACTCACGAACAACATTGCGGAATCATCTCAGGACACAGCGGGGGGTCGCGGCGAAACGAAATTTCTGCGCGAAATGCAGGTCGCGGTGTGGACCCGGAGATGTGAGGGAAGGGACGTGTGGAGATCTGGATGAGTCGAACTTTGGCCGAGGTCGAATGACCGAAGCGAATCCGAACAGGCACCGAATTTATGTCACAGTGACGAAATTAAGATAGGGGATGGGGTGGGGAGAATTAGTTCCATTAGCCTTGATTTCGCCGCTTTGCGAGCAGAACTTTCGGGTGGGTTTGCACATCTCGCATACATCGACGCGCGGATCGCTACACCCAAACGCACGCAATTTTTCGACCGAGAGGGGGCGGGGATGAAGACAGACTTCCAATCTACAAGTAGCCCGTGCAGGATGCCGACTACTCTGCCGTGTCGACAGCTACGAACGACACAAGGGGGCCCACCGTTTCACGCAACAGCGTTGCCATACATGCAATGCATGCCTTGCAACGCACGCATTGCATGTATGGCATGCGCGATCAGAATGCCTCGCAAAGCATGCGTCACACGCAGTGATCGCACCATCCTTCTCTCCACAAAAAGCCGCTTACCTGCGCAAATCAAGTTTCTCAGTCAGGTACGTGTCTCGGAGAAATATGACCGATAGACGATCCGAATACCTACGGACGCGTCCGCATTGGAGGAAACGGCAGTCGTTTGAACCTCTTCTCGGATGTTGAACCAGTACCAACGCAGCGTTCTTCAGGCGCAGAGAAGCGAACCGACAGCCCACCATTGACTGGTCCAGGCAGCGTCAGTTCTCCGAAAAGGGCTGTGGAACTCCGCGTATTAGATCAAAATGTTGACCTCCTGGATCTTTGTGTCCCGATCAACCTCGCCATGAGTATTTAGACCCCGTGGCGATTCGGGTGCCGTGCCACGGACCGCAACACTTCTCGGCAACGCATGTCGATCATCGCAAAGCGCGCTTTTTGGATGCGTATTGCATGGCTGGATTGGGCCCAGGAAGCCTCAATGTTGCTGTTTGCATGTCAGGTGTGCCCGAATGCTGGCTAGGATCTTGGCGCGGTGCTCCGGGTTCGCTGCCATTTTCGTACGCTGCACATGTGAGTTTTCAAGTAATTCTTGTTCCCTCTTTCGCGCCAGGTCGGCCGATTTACGCTGTTCACTGGGTGATTCTCCGGTCCAGTCGATCCGATCGAGCCTCCGTCTGAGATATGCCAACGGTGAGATCAGGCTTGATCTAGTTGGCCAGATCCACCCCCGATCTGCTGTGTCCCGGGAGAGCGTCTGTGCGATGTCACGTCCTGTCCATCGCGTCGTATCGATTTTGACATCGCGGAGAAGATCACAGATCGCCCCGATATGTCCGGGCGGTCTGAGAGCCGGAGCATGGTTGACGAGTTCTGCTGCAGTCCTCTGAAGTGCCAGAGGCCGGGGTGTGATCCGAGAAGTGGTTCGTTTTTTTGTTGTGAGCTGGGCTCGCGCGTGCGCGCGTTGGTGAGTTCTTCCTAACGGAAGAACTTCAAAAGATAAAATACCAACACTAGATAGGGTGTCAGTTCCTATCGGCCCTGGTCGACTGCTGTGAAGCTGATTGACTCGGTTGACATCGGGCCTCAGGGAGTTGCGAGCACTGTGGCGGGTTGCTCTTTCAGACGCGCGAGACGGTCGCGTCTTGGCGAGTTTGCGGTGAGGTGTCGTTGCCACGATTGTTCGAGGGGATGACAGTGACCATGTCGATGCAGCACGGTGCTGTTGACCCCCGTGATGGGCTTCAGCAGCCAGAAATTCCAGGGTTTTGAGGTTTCGTCCCCGGACGTGTTCGATGCCCATTCCCAGAGCGATGAGCACTCGCCTGGCGCGGTTGACAGAGGATTCGCTGACTTTGGCCCGGGCAGCGATCGTTGATTTCGCTGCGGAGACCCCGCGGCCGGTGTGAGATTCGGCGAAATGTGCGTGAGCTTGTGCCACTGCGTAAGCCTTGTCGGGCTTGATCAGGTTGCGCGCGCACAACGCCTTGCCAGCCGGGCTGGTGGTGTGATGCCGGAATTGGCGGAGCCATTCCGTGCGTGATGTCCACACTGGAACGCGTGCTTGTTCCGTTGGTTCGACGGGTAGGGACCACGAGCGTCCGCGCTGGTCAGTGGACTCGTTGAGTTGCCGTGTAGTGGCTTCGAGGCGAGCGATACGTGAGAGAGCATCGTCGACTGCCGCTTGCCATTCGTCGACTTCTGTCGATTGGGGGACAGCGGATTGGGTGCCGATGCGCGACACGCCGAAGGTTGGTGATATGGAATGAGTTGGGGTGTATTCAGGGTATGCGCTACCCTCAGACATACCTGCCATAGGTAAGTCCCTTCCGGGGGATGCAGTACGAGCAGAGAAAGCGCCAACTTTCGAAGCTCACCTCTCGAGAATGTTCGAGAACAGATGTCGGAGAACCTGCCAGTTCTCAGTCGACGTCAAGGACCTGCCAGTCCTTATTTCGCCGCGATGCGGTCCGCTCCCAATCACCCCCTTCGGGGGCCTTTGTGCTTTCCAAGAGGTCTGCGCTGTTTAGTTAGGTATCGGGGCACTTCGTTCGTTGTCGACTAGGGGCGGCCTCCCTGTCTGCGGATCCGCTGTACGCGCGTCGCGGCCGCGGTTGTTCGGGAGGTCTGTTCGATCCGGCGGCCGCACATCGGTACCGCTATGGGTATGGTGCTGGCTTGCTCGGATGGGCCATTCGGGACGCAGAAGTGTGATCCGGTCGCCATGAACGCTGAAATGTGATCTGGACGTGCCGAAAATGACACCGTGAACACGTCCGCGAGTATGGCGGAATTGCGTTTCTGCGATATCATCGAGTAAGCACCGCCTCTTCCTTTCGAGGTAGTGGTGGTCACCGCCTCTTCCTTCACTGGTTAGTGGTGGTCAGGGAGCTGGGAAGCTCCCACAACCGCATAAACGGACAGCCCCCGATGCCGCCAAGCCCTGGGGGTTGTCCGCTGTCTAGGGATAGTTCATGCGCCGACCGCAAGTTGCTCGATGCGCCGCAGTGATCCAGCTGCCTCGACCTCGAGAAGTCTCAGCTGGTCCGGATGCAGTTTGTCGATGATGTAGTCCGGGATGTCCAGTCCGTGGGTGATGGCCAATATGAGCACGGAGTAGTCCCCAGCAGGGATTCCGAGTTCGGCGGCCCGATCCTCGTACACCTTGTGCTGCTTGAGGGGAGCACGAGTCGCGATGTGTCCGCGAGGTCCCTTGTTGTGCTGTGCCATGAGGAAAGACTAGAACCAATCTGTAACTGATACGGGTAGGCGCGCTTGTTCGGTGTGTCGCGTGTGGTTGATGTTGCCATGGAGTTCTGAGGGATTCTGCGGCGGCCCGCCTCACAGCCCACCGCCGGCCCGACCAGCGAGGGGCTTGACGGACCACCTCTACGGCTTCGCTGACGGTGGAGTTTGGGCGAGTTGGCGGTCGGCGGTTCCAGGATGGGTCTAGCGTCGGAACCGGGTTGGATTCTTCAGGAGCGGATGGAGATGCTTGGCTCTCAATCGGTCAGACGCCGGGGAGCTTCATGTGCGACTGAACGCGGGGAGGGGTTATGTAACCCGCGTGTTGGACGGCGCTTCCGCAGCCGGCTGCCGTGTGTCGTGGAGATTGATGGCGGCAGGGGGCCTGCGGACAGTCGATGGTGCGTCTGCGAGCTCGATAGCTCGGGTCACATGTCGCGAGGAGCACCTGAAACATCCGGAAAGACACCTCAACCTGTCAACTGCCGAAGGCATTTTTTCCAGCGGGGAGGGTTTGTGCCTTCGTGTTCGCCTGCGAATCGTGACAGGACTTCGGTTGGAGCGAGGTCGATCCGCGTATATTGTCACGGGGAATGCTCTTTATCGCAGGTGCGCAAGGATTTCGTTCACCGGATTCGAACATTAGAGTCGTGCGTCGATCGACTTCCGTGAGTGCATTGCTCGGATCGACAAATCGTCGGTGCGGTCTTCGCTCACTCGAAGGAATACTTCGCATTCCGTCAACATTCGTTTCTCAGGACTCAAAGGTTCCACAACGCCAACAGTTCGGCCCGAAGACGGAGCGAGCGAACGTAGTGGTTGGACCGCAGTTGTGCGCTGGGGTACCCGACATCGACGAGATACCTCTCGGTGTCTGCCACAGGAAGCGGTAGCAGGTCGTTGCGAACGCGGAGAAAGAACTGAAATTGACTGGGGGAGTCAGGTATTCGATCCTGATTGGATATCACGACAGCGGGTGGCAGTACCAATTCGTTGTCCGTGGAGATGCGGATGACGACGTCCCCCCGTGCCATGCTGCTTGGTTTTCCGAGTCTGAGTGTTTCGAGTCGATATCTCACGCTCGGATTGACCGAAAGCTGCTTCGTTGAAGGCTGTTTCACAGGTACAGTGCGCACGGGAGGATGGCTTTCGTGATCGCTGACTTGCCTGATAAATACTCGGTTGGTCGGAGTTGGAAGAAAGTCGTTGTCGAGGTTCTGAGTTCGACCGACGATGCCGGGTATGGGTACGGCACGCCCGATAGCCCATTCGCGCGCGGCGTTGTCGATGAATATTTGTTCTACAGCAGTGGTTTCGTCGATATTGCTGATGAACGCGCGACTGTCGGCAACCACTTGCGGGTCATCAGAAATGACGACCGCTTCATGGGTGAATGTGGAATTCTCCGAAGCATTCGGCGAGCCGATTACAGCTCGTTGGTTCGTCACGATGACCTTGGCGTGCAGTGTTGACGACGACAGGATGCGAACGCCCTTGCTGAGGTAGTGCGCAAGGACGGCAGGTGAAGTGGCGTGGGCGCGGATCGCCGCGGTAGAAGCATTGACGATCAGAAGGTCTCCACTGCGAAGTGGAAGTAGTTCGGGCGCAAGGTGTCCGAGATAGGGGATAGCGGCATAGCGCGGGCCTCGCGTTCGGATCGCACGAGTGATGTGTAGCCACGGGTTCGGTCCGTGGAAGCTGGTCCCCATAGCCTAGAACGGTAGCGCGAATCGGACGCGATTTCTGGCGCCTTCGAGACAAAGGACGGCACTCGCTGTCTGAGTTGAAGGCTGCCCCTGTGCGTCACCTCTGGAGCGAAGTATCGTCCGAATCCTCCGAGATCTAAAGCTCAGAACGGTTCCGAACGCGGCCGTGACGCTGTTACTGCCTTTGGCGAGGAACTGTAGAGGTCTGCCACCGATGGTTCCGGTCGTGAGTGGGCCGCCGACGGATTTACCGTGGTTTCTTTGGCCAGGGTCCGCGAGCAGTCTGCCTGCGACAACCTACTCTGCGCTGATCCCTTGTGAGCCTTTCAGTGATCCACATCGATCTGCGCTCGGTACTGACGACAGTGACCTGAACTCGCATTCCTGGATTTCTTCACAGGGCGCGTTGATCGGTGTCAATCCGTCCAGCATCATACGTCTCTCACCTGAAATCGGGCGCTTCAAGCCAGTCCGCGCGCGGACAGGTGCAACGTGCCCCCAGGTAGACGAGGTTTACATGCAGCTTCCACATTCGACCACCAATCGCGCCGTCAGCCTGCTGGTAACGACCTCAGTCGCCGTCAGCGTATTCGTAGCGACCGCGCCGGCCATCGCGTCCGCCACGCCCTCGGGTTGCTCGTCGACGTTTAACCTGTTCATTCCTGGGACCTGGGAAACGGGGGAAGGTTCCGATCCGTCCATCTCGATCGGGGTGCTCAAGCCAATCGCCGACAGCATCGCGGACAAGCACGGTGGTGCGGCGCAGATTTATATGTTGCCGTATATGGCGCGAGCTTTCGACAACGGAAAGACATACGCAGACAGCAAATCTGATGGTTTGACGAGCGCGAAGGACCTCCTCTCCGAGATCGCAGCCAAGTGCTCCAATACAAAGTTCACCATCACCGGCTATTCCCAGGGCGCGGACATCGCAGGGGATCTCGCCTCTGAGATCGGCAACGATTCCGGTCCCGTCAAGGCAGAGCAGGTCCTCGCGGTCGGGCTTCTCGCCGATCCTGGTTCCGGAACTGACGGCGAAACCGTCGTCGGGCCGCAGCCGTCAGGAAAGGGGATCGCTGATCCGCGGCCCCAGGGTATGGGGAAGCTGTCGGGTCGGGTCGCGTCGATCTGCGATCCGAAAGATCTCTACTGTGCGATCGACAAAGGTTCGAGTCCGCTGCTCGGATCGCTGGGTTCGGTGCTCACCGAGGCCCCTAGCGCTGGAGGTGACAGCCAGGTCGGCGGTAATTCGCGCCTGGCCACGGCTCTGGCTTCGGATTTCTCCCACGCCGACTTTCCGAGCCTCGCCACCGCAACCGGTAATTTGACCAGCGAACTGTCGAAGACCGACGGCACAGTCAACCTCAAGCAGGTCGCCTTCACCGCGACATCGCTGGCGAACACGCTGAGCCCGCTCGCCGAACTACTTGGATGGGGTGCCGCCAATCCTGCTGCGAACGGGCAGCTCGCTGCAGCTCCCGCCGGGACAGCCGAAAACAACGCAAGCCAGGTTCTGGACCAGGCCGACCAATCCGATCTCAGCAGTGCGCTCTCGACAGTGACCGCGATCGCCGACACCGCAAGCACGCTCGCCAGCAAGGGCTCCACGACACTGCCGGCGGCATCTCCAGACCTGATCTCGCTATCGACTGCTGCTGGCACCCTCGATAGTCAGATCGCGCCGCTCCTGGCGACACCGAGCGATGTCCTCGGGTCAGCCTCCGGAATACTCTCCGTGCTCAAACCCACCGTAGTCGTCAACCAAATCCTCAACTTCGCCACCGGTGTCACCTCCCTGGATATGCCAGCGATCCTGGCGAACCTGAAACTTCTCCCGCAGAAGGTCGCTGCGCTCGACGCGCAGGGTGCCCACAAGGTCGCAGGGGATCTGAACAACCAGTTCTCCCCGTTGGTGAAGATGGCCGCCGGTGTCGATTTGAAGTGGATCTCGCAGGTTCTGGCGGTAATTCCGGATCCGTCCGGCTACTCGCAAGTCGCGGCGCTCGTCGCGTCGATCCTGGGAGGCGTCGACATCATCAAGCTCGCAAACCTCGTCGGCCAGGTTCAGGAAATCGCCTGGGCCGCAGTGGAGAAGCTGCTCCCACCGCCGGGACAGCTTCCCGACCCGCTCGGAGCCGGAGTTGCCATGACTGGCCTTGTCCCGGTCGGACTCGAACTGGCTTCTGTCGCGGTCAACATGCTCTCCGGCAAAGTTACGAAGACTGATCCGACATTGCTCGGCAAGCAGTCCTCGACGGCCTCCACCACTACTCAGACACAGAATCTGGACCTTCCGGGGCTGGCTAATTCGTTGATCTCGATGTCCCGCACGCGAGGCGCCAACGACCTTGCATCGCTGGTGAAGGAGGGGCTCGACGCAGCGTCATTCTTCGCATCTGGAGCCCACCAGAACTACAACTTCCTCGTCGTCGACAACGCGGGTCGTAATGCGATCCAGTGGATCTCGGACTGGCTCAACCTGCAAATCAGTCGCGGCGTTTGAGTCGACACCGGGTTACAGAGACAGGCTCTCTAGACTGCAACTCTGATCGTTTAAGGGCAGATATGGCTAGATCTTGTCTGACAATTGTCAGTCTATGTGATCTCCGCCGGTGTAGTCGGTTTGGCGCGAGCGGTGCGAAGTACCTGCAGGGTAGCGAACAGAAGTTGGAAACCGAGATCTATCGCATCGGGCGCGGACGTGGTGCGCGGTGGCGTCGCTAGGTTCCGTCAATGTGGTTCGTGATGGCCACATGTGGGTTCTTCCGCAGTTGTTGTCTCCGCTGCTGACGGCGACTATTTCTGACGGAAATCACCTGGGCGTAATGACTCCTTAGCGGGCGAAGAAGGTCGAAGCATTCGCAGTCAGTGTTTCGACCCGGTTGACTCGCATGTGACTCCACAATTGTCGGAATCCAATGTCGACGTTGAGAGTTGGGGCCTTGCTGGGTGTGCGATGAGCTTCTCCCGCCTCACACCCAACATGACGTCAGCAGTGAATGTCCCTTCGTATCAAGCGGATCGGTCAGTGTGCAGTGTCGAATGCATCGAGGACCTCCGCTTTGACCCGTCCCCGTGGAGCCACGTCGTAACCGTTCTTGACCGCCCAGTCTCGGACGGCCTGCAACTGCTCTTTCGAGCGACCGGACCCGGTAACCTTTTCCGTCGCATCACCTTTAGTGCCCCGGCGTACGTTTCCGGCTTTCTCCGCCACCTTCACGAAAGGCTGCAGAGCGGCATTGAACTTGTCGGCGTTCGTCGGGCGCAGGTCGATCAGGTAGTCCGTCCCCTGATATGAGAATTGGATTCGCTCCCCGAACCCGTCGTCGATGGGTTTTCCGTCGAGATCGTCGATTAGTTGGCGAATAACTCTTTCTGCCATGCATCGGCCCCCTTTTTTTTGATACGTGTGTCTCCAATGATCGACTGACCCTAGCAACCTCTCTGAGGGTGCGGAGACGACGTCGACGGTGTGTCGTCGTGGGGCCGAAGAGCTGCCAGTTCATTTACCTTGGTTAGACCGAAACGGCAGGTGTGCGGCAATAGCTTGTATGACGTAGTGAAGGAATCGGTGAGCAGAAGGCGCTGAGCGTGACATCGACGCTGGTGGCGGTGGATGGAGCAAAGCCGGTCACCGGAGTTGCTTCGTTGATCGTGCCGTTCGGGGGGATCGCGCTTTGGGTGAAGCCGAACATGCCGCCGACGATTTCTCCGTCAGCGCCCCGGAAAACATAGAAGATCCGTTGGGGGGAATTGAGTGTGGTGGCGCTAGTGGACCTCGCTCTCAGGGCGACGCGTGTGTCGTACCCGGTGCCTAGGAGCTTGGCTTCAGCGGCGACGGTGACTTGGGGATCTGATCGTGACGGTGATCTCCCGGATCGGTGGTGACCTTCAAGTCGGCGATGTCGGACGAGTGGATGAGCATGTCACCGACGTACGCGTCCGCGCCGGGCGCGAGGAATGCCAGAGTCTCCTGCTTAGTTTCGAGTGGTGTAACGGAGGAATCGAGAGCGGTGACCGTGACTTCTGCGAACGCGACCGCTGATCCCGGATTATGGACGCGAATGCCGTACGTGACGAAATCGCCGTCAGCGACCAAGCTCTATCCCTGCTCAGCTACCTCAGGTGCCGTCAAAACATTGGTGGCAGCAGCCGGTGCTTTTGTCGTAGTAGACGGTCGTGACGGATGAGAGGAAGGGCGGCGTGGGACGTCCTGAATAGTGGTGGACGTGACGGATTCCGCAGCGACGGCTTTGTCGATCGTCGAATCGTTCGAACAGGCGGCGGAGACGAGGGCGACAGCGCAGAGGGATGCAACTGTTGCGGAACTGCGGTGACGGGAATTCACAAGGACCTCCTGTTATAGACGAGTGCCGGGAAGCTTACTGAGTCATGGCAGCTCGACGCCCGCGATCCCGCCCATGGGGGCTGGAATCTGGGTGCTGCGCGTCTGCCTTCACATCTGAGGGAGAGGATATGCCGATTGTCCAGTGCATAACCCGATTTGGGTGCATCGTAGGGTGAATGGTCGCGTTGCGGTCGGCCTGGATCGAGGCGGAGGACAGCAATGAGCACATCGGCCCAATCAGATCGATTCATCAATGCATTCAACGAGATCGAAACACATCTGCGTCGAAGACTTCAGGTCGATGATGGGGTGTCATTCGTCGAATTGGTTGTGAAATCCCAGCAGGCTCGACGGCTGTCCGCGAGTGACGTTGAGGCGCTGAGGGCTTTCGCGAAGCTCCGCAACGCCATACAACACAGTCGGTATTACGACGGTAAGCCTATTGCCGAACCGGTCCTCGAGATCGTCGAGCGGATCGAAAATGTGCGTCAGCGGATCATCAACCCACCTAATGTTTACGGACAATTTCGGGGGCAGCGACCAATAGCATTCCGGCGCTCTGCAGAGTTGGGTGACGTGCGCAAGGCCATCAGAGAATTCGATTACTCACAGTTTCCGGTTTATGGCGACGACGGTCGCTACGAAGGGATGCTCACCACCAATTGCATCGCCAGGTGGCTGGCTGATGGTCTTGCCACGGACGGGTTGGTCGAGAGCAAACCGATCAGTGCTGTGATGGCCTTCGCAGAAGCGCACGAGGTTGGGCGGTTCGTGGCGAAAACGACCGCAGTGGCGGAGGCGATCCGCAGATTGTCGCCTCGTCGTGATGGGCGGTTGCCGCCGGTTGCTTTGCTTGTTACTGAGGCAGGACGGACCGAGGAGAAGTTACTCGCTATCGTTGTTGCTGACGATCTTCCTGTACTTACCGCGGCCTTGGATGACACTTAGCGGCACCCAAGGCTCAGAGTTCATTTCAAGTGACTTCTTGGCCTGTGCGCACGGTGTGTGTCGATGCGATCAATCTCGGAGTCCTTGTTGTGCTTGATATTTCGCGCTCTCTGCCTGGATGAGGGCGGCGAAATGTCTGGCAGCTGACTCCATCTCACCTTTGTGCTCGACCACCATGGTCTGGCCGTCTGCGAACTCGATCGTCAGGTACACGGTGTGTGTCTGTTTCTTGGCCATTGCGCCGGCTATCGCGCCGCGCACAGGAGCTACCGTGGCGCCGAGCGCTACGCGAGTCATCGATGTTCGATATTGGGTTCCTCCGATGTCCACAATTGCTTTGGCGCCTGCGACTGGATAGCGCGTCTTGTCGACTTCGATCTCCCCTTCAAACAGTTTGAAGTCCAAGAATTTGGCGATCGGTTTCGGTTTTGGTGCAGGTGGCTGGTTCTCAGGGTCTTGGTACTGTCCGCGAATTGCATTCGCGACCGTCGGGTCGAACCGCGGCGGCTTTTTCGCTTTGGGGCCGCTCTTACGTTTGAACGGGTTCCAGGACTTTTCGGTTGCTGCGGGCTTGTTGCTTGTCACGCGGTCGGGATGGGAAGTGGGCTTCGCTAGGCTGAGGTTCGCTTGCCCTGTTCGAGGTGGGCCTGCTCGGCGTGGGTTCTTCTGGATCAGCGGGGGACGGTGTTGTCATGCCTAAGCAGTATCAAAGGCAGTCCAGCAACGAAGGTGATAACCGAATTTTGTTCAGAGTGGGAACCGGCGATGAATGTTGCATGTATGGAACTCACGTGCCTACGGTCCGTCCCGCTCGCCGAGGGACAGAAATCGTCTCGGACATTCCGCAAGCGGGGCAGTAGATCGGCTGAGGGTGCAATCCTTGCCGCACGAGCTCCAGTCCCGGCATCGGTGGCACTGTTCGCCATAGCGCTCGGTTTCAGCGGGGTTCCAGCACGTGTTGCATCGCCAGAAGCCATCGCTTCGCAGACGAGCACGGTCCGTCTGGTTCCAGAGGAAATGTAAGTCGCCGTTCACCCAGTGCCCACCATCGACGGTCAGCACGGTGTCTGGGTGGAGGATCCGTGAGTCGTAGTCAGAGGTCATCCGGTCTACTTCGGCTCGTTGCTCACGGTGCTTGTTCAACGCGTCCTCCAGATCGGCCGCATCGACCATGCACTGCCGTCCCAGTTTGACTGCGCCGATGCGATGATAGCCGAGCCACACAGTTCCGTCGCGAGTCGCACATTTCCGGTACCAGTCGTAGGCGTTGCTTGGAGCGCCAGGCTCACGCTTGAAGCGATCTACGGCGTCAGCGAGAGATAGGTGCACGATTTCGGCCGTACTGGGGGAGGTGACCGAGTGCGCGCCATGTAGCTATGGCCAGCATCCTTGGTCGCCCTCCGCCGCCCCGACCGCTGACATAGCTTGGTGGTTACGCGGCTGCATGCAGGCAGCAAATTGGACATAAGGGTGCAAGCGTTTCCGGAATCTCTGGAGTATTGCTGTTCGCGTCTCTTCGGAGGCGGTGCACTCGTCGCGTGCACGCAATTCAGCGCGACGAGTGAGCTGTTCCCTGCGTCGAGAGCGATCGTGTTCGTTCTCCTGCTCGGTGGGGGTTGTTGTGGACCAATCGATTTGGGTGAGTCGCCAGTGTAGGAATGCGGAGGGTTGTGGGATGTGTTTGGGCCAGGTCCAGCCTCGTTGTTGGGTGTCTGTGGTGAGTTGGCGTGCGATGTCGCGGCCGGTCCAGCGGGTGGTGTCGATTCCGGTTTGTTGGAGGGTGTCGCAGATTGTTCCGATGTGGCCGGCTGGTTTCAGTGCTGGTGCGTGGGCGATGAGTTCGGCTGCTGCGCGTTGGAGGTGGATTGTCCGGGGTGTTGTGTGTGTTGTTTGGTGTGTTGTCGTGCCCGCGCGTGTTTGTGCGCGCGTTGGTGAGATCTTGAAAGCAAGAGCTTTAAGTGCAAATCCCCCGGAGGGGGATAGGGGGTCACGGGCGCCGGGCTGTGGATGGTTCCGTGTGGTGGTTCTGGACCGGTATGCGTTGGTGCGCAGTGTGGCTCGGGAGGGTCTTCTGGGTTTCGTGAAGGGAGGGGTGATGGTCGTGGCTACGGGTCGGGGTGTGGTGAGCGTCCAAGTGGAGGCTGCACGGAATTGGCGGCGGCCATGGTGCGATTCTGCAGCCATAGCTTCCAGGCGGTTGAGGTAGCGACCGCGGACGAGTTCTACTGCGACTCCGAGGGCCGTGAGGACACGGCGGGCGCGTATGACGGTGGAGGTGCTCACTCCTGCACGGCGGGCGATGGTCTCGCGTGAGGCGGTCACTGAGCGTCCGGTTGCGCTTTCGGCGAGGGAGGCGTGGATGACTGCGACGGCGAAGACGGCTTCGGTGCTGATGGTGTGGGTTGTGCAGAATTTCGTGCCGGTGGGGGTGTTGAGGAGGGTGCGGACTTGGTGTTGCCAGTGTGTGCGGCTGGTCCAGGTGGGGGTACGGCTGTAGGTGCCGTCGGGGATGGGGAGGGACCAGGAGTTTCCGCGTTGGTTGCTGGTTCGGTTGAGTGTTTCGATGCGGGTGACGTTTTCGGTGGCTTGTTGTACGGCGTGGGCCCATTCGTCGTCGGAGTCTGGGGCGTGGCGCGTTGAGGGTGAGCGGTCGAGGATTGTGTTGTGTGGAAGTGTTGAAGCTGGTTCAGGGTGTGCGTTACCCTGAGATGTACCTGTCACAGGTAAATCCCTTCATGTGAGTGAAGAAGTAGTGCAGTACAGAAGGCGGAGCGGTTACTTCGGCTTCATCTGTGACAGCGAGCCGGGCATGGCTTTGCTGTTGATTTGGTTCAGTGTGTGGCGAACCCCCGTAAGGGGGTTTCGTCGTTTCTGGACTGCGTCTATGGAGTTGTGTGTCAAGGTCTTTCGGATTTCAGACTGGGTGGTGGCGGGGCTCCCTTTTCGGCGGTGTTCGGGTCAGGCCGGGTGTTTATCGAGAACAGTTGCCGCTGGCGGTCTGTGACGGACGCTGGCCCTCGATGTGCGGATCTGTCGCGTGTCGAATGTCAGGAACGTGTGGGGCGAAGCGAAAACACCGCTCCCACAACACCGGCACACCCCAACGCGACAGCGAGAACGAGCGCAATCACGAATGACTCATTCGCGCTGGGGTGTGCAGATCCAGAAGCCCCCGCAGTGCAATCGCGACCTCGTGAATCTGGTCGACCGACGCAGTTTCCGGATCTGAGGCAACGAGATCTGCCACGTCGATGAGGGTGTCGCGCAACCCGACTGACAGATCGCGAGGTCCGGCGAGTGCGTCGACGGTGTCCCGGACGATTGTTTCGGCGAGTTGTCGTACCTCGGACATCTCGGCGTCGGTGGGGAAGGTGATGCCTACTTCTTTCAGGAGCGATGTGGAGGCGGTGCAGATCATGGATTCGATCAGCGGCGAGCGATGCGGTGTTGTTGTCATGATGCTGCCCCCAACTGTGTGGAAACAGATGATGCGGTGGTGCATGTGGGATGAATCCAGTGTTCGACGGCCGCAGTGATAGTCGTGCGGGCGGTGGAAGCGTCCTGTGCGGTGATGATGGCGGTGAATGCTGAGGTGACTGCTTCGATCGCGGAGGTCTCGAGTCCGTTGCAGTGGTCGAGTCCGTCGGTGATCATTTCCAGTGCAGTGTTGAGGACTTCCCAGTGACCGTCTTCGTGCGGTGTATGCGTTGCGATGAGTTCGGTGGTGGGGAGTTGTTCTGCGGCCCACAGTTCTCGCACGTTGAGGGAGTGGATGGGGTGGGCGGTGAGTTGGCACAGTCGGGCGACGGGGGCGCAGACGTGGTCGAGTCCGTCGACGATCGCGGTCAGTCCCCAGAGCGGGTGGGTGAGGAGGTCCGCGAGCCATTGCCATCGTTCGGCGGGAAGGCCGGTCGAGGCGGGAGAGGGGAGGGCCCCGGTACTGATCCCGTAGATGATGTCGGGGAGGGGGCGGTGAGGGTTGTTCAGTTCGTCGAGCAAGTGGTGTGTTGTCATGTGGGGCAGTCCAATCGGGTGACGTCGAACTAGGCTTGTGACGTGCAGGTGGGGAGGTGCGCGGAATCTGTCGCACCGGTGCGGATAGGTGCGAGGACCGCGCCATGGGAGGGGTCGACTCTCAACGGGCCGTGGGCGTCGATCAGATCGCGGGCATGAAGAATGGCGCGGGAGTCCACGTCGATCAACCCGTACACATCCGGTGAGTCACCGATGTCCGGGTGATCGTGAATGAAGGTGCGGCGACTACGCAGGCGGCCGGCGACTTCGACGAGGATCCACAACCGGTCGTAGCGGTCCCGTACAGGCACATGGCCGTGTGTGTCGGCGAGGATTCCGTACACAGACCACGCTGATTCGAACGTCCTCAAGATCAGTGCCGCGGACTCATCCGATGCGGCTGTCTCGAGCGGCCGTGTGAAGACCGGATCGACAGACCCCATTGCCGGGGTCACGCAGCGCTCCCACGAGAAGTGCCGCGATGCCCGTCGACCCGCCGGTAGTACGAACGCAACACCGCATCCGAGGTAATCGGCTGGCCACGATGACTGAACGGCACACCCGCCCAAATCATCGACCGAGGCGGAGTATCTGCCGCCACCATCGACGACAACTCCTTCCGGCAATCCGCCAAACGAGGGCACCGGAAACACTCCGCCTGCGCATCAACACCCGCGCGATACGAGCCCTCATCGAGATCCCACGATTGAGGATCGACCGCACACGCCACCACAGTCGGCGGCGGCACCGCGGCCCTCACGCGGCCACCTCCGAATGCCGGCGACGGCGCGTTGCTGTCGTCAACGACTCGTACAGGCCCAAGCGTTCACCGTCGACGATATTGCCGTGACTGTCATACGCATTGCCCGCCATGATCATTCGCTGTGGACCATCCCCACGGGTCACCGACGCGCCCGCATCTATACGGCACTGCGCCAACAACGGGCACACCTCACACGAGGAGATCGCGCGACGCCACTCCACCACCGTGCGGCCATCCATCTCCCACGACCGTGACTTCCCCGCGCACAAACCCCTGCCCGGCTCGGCACCGCCAATCGGCACCACGCCCCGAACCTCCAACTCCACACGAACAGCTCGCACAGTCGGGCACACATCGCACTCCGACGAGAAAACGAACCCGCACCGCGCGCACCGACCAACCCGATCAGGATGATGCGAAGCAGCAACCCGAAGAAGATCGTCAGTACTGAACTGCGGCAACTCGACCGCAGATGTTCCCCGGCCCTCACGGTGCGTCAACTCACGCAACGCGGCCGCAGCCTCCGGGCACAACGGAACAAGCTCCGAAACACTGAAACCGCAACCATCGCAACGCCCGCCGATCGACGAATGCCGCGCAACAAGCCGACGAAGGGCAAGTGTGGAGAGAGCTGCATACCGATCGTGGAACACGTCATCCGGACCTGATGGGTCCACTAAGATAGACATCGCAGAATCCTTTCTGCAACTGAAGAAAACTCTGGACGGGCGCCAACCCGTTTGGACATCGTTCCCCTGGTCGTTGGTAGCGACCGGGGGAACTTTCTTCGATGTGTCAGATCACCCCTTTGCCTGTGAGATGTGGACTTGCTGCCGTGTTCCTATTACAACAATTGCATCGATTAAAGTCATGCACGTTTAGACCCTAGAGGAGGTGCGGCATGGTGTCTAGCAATGACGAACGGAATGCCCACATGAGTCGCCGTGTTATGCGCGGGTTCGAACCCGCGCGACTTAGTCGTGCGCGTGAGAGCAAAGGCTTCAGTCGAGCAGATCTTGCTCGTCGCGCTGGGGTGGGCGGCGCGACAGTGCAGCAATGGGAGTCCGGCAACCGGAGTCCTCAGGTTGATACATTGGCCTTGGTTGCCCGCACGCTTGATGTCCCTATGAGTGAACTGGTAATCGTTCCGGAGGATGAACGGTTTCCTGGAGATTGGCGCATCCTCCTCGGCCTTACGCAACCTCAGCTTGGAAAGCTCACGGGCATCAGCACCTCGATGATCGCGCGAATAGAGCGAGGCGAAGTGCTCTTGACACCTGCGAGTGCTCAAAAGTTGGCGGATGCCCTGGGAATCAGTGCAATTGAATTGCATGCGAGCTACGAGCGTGCCAGGACTCGACCTGCTGGGGTACCTGCATAGGTAAGCAAGGGCATCGACATGGCAACTGAGGTAGTCGACGTGTGTGCGGCACAAACGGGCCTCCGGTTGAGTCTCAGGTACGGGATCGAGCGGTAACTAGTACCGTCCGCGCTACCTGGCGGAGTCACCTGTAACCACTCACTGCCGGAGCCCCTGAAGGGCGCGCAGTTGCACGTTACTGATGCCTACTGTGCTACCGCAATAGGCCGCAAGCATCTTGGGTACTAGGTCCCAAAACGCTTGAACATTCGGTGGTCATTGCGCGCGACGCCGCCGAGGTCGATGTTCATCGACATCACGCGCTGGTGGCCGGGACTGGTCCAAGTCTTCGAATCAATTGCGGCAGAGGTGAAATCGTGAATGATCTTTAGGCTAGTGAAGATGAAGGCACTATGTCAGATGCATGGGCCCCTCCTATGCCGGAGAACTTGCCTCGCGAATCATGACCAGGCCTGCCGTCGTATGCTGGTCCAGCATCATCAGAGTTGCGTCCACCGCATAGGTTTTCCAGGCTCCGCTCAATTGGCGGAAACGAATGACTCCGCGGGTCTTACCACGTGCGAGACCTTCTGACATCGCAAGTGCAATGTGGAAGTCGTCCGGATGAATGCTGGGTTCGACCTGATCGTCAACTGATTCCCATGCAAGTCCCGGCACGGCGTCGCCGACCCATCGAATCAACTGCAGGGTCTTGAGATTGACGATGGCTCGATACTCTCCGTCATTGGTTGCCGCCTCTAGCACCCTGTATTCGAGAACCACCGGAGGAGGTGCGGAGGTTACTTCTACTGCTGGTCCGATATCTTGAGTAATCCCGCGCAGGATCACTTGGGGTTGACCTGTTTCCGGATCGTTCTCTTTGAGCATTCGGCAGGAGAAGTGAGCTGCTCGCAGTTCTCCATCATCCCTCTCCACCGTCCAGACGGCTTGGTGAACCGTTCCGGGTTGCGACTGGACGATCTTTGACAGTGCGTCGCTCTCGTCATGATTTGTCCGTAATCGTGTGAACGCGCCCGCCATTGCCTTCTCTGTGTGGCGTTCGTCCTCGGGGACGCCGTACAAATCCAGCAGGGCGACGCTTCCGCTTGCCTTGCCTGCAGTAAGATTGAATAGCCATGCGCCAGCCGGATCATGTTCGGGTACTGTCTCGTTCGATCTTCCGAACCACAGATGTAGTCCATGCAAGCGACCGCTGAACGTGATCAGGGGCTCAACGATGAGTCGACGTTGCCCGTCTGCTGATCTCCGATCAATTTGTCCAGGTGAAGCACTGACTTCCTCGATGATCCGCTTCACAAGTTCGAGTGAGTCTTTACTTCTCAGTACTCTCTCGATTGGCATGAATCGCCGTGGTGCGCTACCTAACCCAACAATGGATGGTGCAGCGTCGCCGAATGTTTCGATCATCAACCATTTTGTTGTCATAGTGGACGTTCCTCTCCCCGCGGATTGTGAACAGACGAACACTACGCAAATTCTTCTGTACATGTAACCGCCGATAACGGGAAAAGGTCCCAGGCTGGTGGGCGCAATGTCCTCATACGGACTTCGTTGGGCAGGCTAGGAGCGATTTGCCTTATTCGCGGCCGGTATCAGGTGTTGGTATCCAGATCCGGAGATTCTGGTCAGTACGTCGATGATTCGAGCGTCTACGCCGACAAGTATCCGGGGGCGTCCTTGTTTTGCGCCACGTAAGATAACCTGCGCGGCCTTCTCCGGTTCGGTTCTCGCGATGCTGTGTTCGAAGGACTCGATGACTGCTTGTCTGTCTATCGGCGCAGCCATACGGGCAGTCCGTGCAATCGAGGTCTTGATTCCACCAGGGAAGACGCAAGACACCTTGACTTGCGGATGCAGAATCAACATCTCCTGCCGTAGCGATTCGGTGAAACCTCGGACGGCAAATTTGGCTGCGTTGTATGCCGAGTATCCGGGCGCCGACATCAAACCGAATGCAGAGGAAACATTGACGATGTTTCCCTCATTCGATCGAAATATGAAGGGCAAAAACGCTTTTGATCCGTTGACTACACCCCAGAAGTTCGTCCGCATTACACGCGCGAAGTCATCGAACTCAGCATCGAGCACGTCCCCGGTGTAGAGGACGCCAGCGTTGTTGAATACTGCGTCAATGCTCCCAAAAGCGTCGAATGTCTCAGCGGCGCAGGCATGCATAGCGTCACGGTCGGAAACGTCTACAACCGACATGCGGCTTACACCTGATTGCGTGCCTATCAAGCTGATCGTTTGATTGAGTGCATGTTGGTCGCGGTCGATCAGCGAAAGTGACGCGCCTTGTCTCGCCAACTGAATGGCCAGCTGGCGGCCCACCCCCGCACCTGCACCTGTCACTGCGACAACCCGACCATCAAAATAGCTCACCTACATACACTATCCGGCAACGAAACGGGACACAGATGCTGGCGTATCAGTGCGAATCGGCTATTGCCGGTTACATGGCCACCGGCGGTATCGTTCTTGGCTTAAGCATGGGGCTACGTCCCTTCGCACCGTACGTGCATGTCGATGGTGACTCTCTCCCTTGCTCGGATTTGCCAGTGGGGTGGTGTCTTCTGGCTTAGCTGAATCTCGACGTCGCCGAGCTGTGGGAGATCCCATGTCACACCAGGCAGGAAGAGGTCGGTCGTTCCGAACTTGTTATTCGATTCGCTCTTGCTGTCGAGTGCGCTTTGCGGAGTGGTGAATTCCTGCAAGGGGTAGTCGAGTTCCTTGTTTTCGATGGCGATGGTTTGGGATCCATGCGTAAGTAGGGCGTTCCAACCGTTAGGTGCGGTGATGTCGATCGTGAGATTGTCTCCTGCTCCGATGCACCTAGCTTGGACCTGGTCGGGGGCCGGTGTGGTGATGAATTGATTGCTTTGGATGTCTCCCACGCCGATCGCTAAGTTTCCTGGCCAGAGGGAGGATTCGGCCGGCGTGACGACCCCGGTCCGGTCGCCGTCTGTGCCGGCAGGTTCTTTGGGGCTGGCGATCCTCTGTGTCGCTGGTGTCGAGCATGCAGGCAGGAGTGGCAGTAACGCAAGGAGTGCAGTGACCACGGTAATACGTTTTTTCATGAGTCTCCTCGTCGATTCAGTCTAACGCGACCGGTGTAGCACAGAACGCGAAAAGGCTTGTGTACAAGTAATATTCGATCACATTCTCGAAGTCGTCTATCGATTGCATTTCGAAGGACGGTCCCCCGCTCCTTAGTGGTGGTGGATTGGTTATTCAGTACTGAATGGCGTCGACGCGCCATTGATCAAACTCCTTGGAGAGCGTGACCCACAGGGTCGTATCCGGTACAACAAGATTGGTCGCATCTCCGGTGATTGCGGTCTGGCGGATGCTGGCGACTCGGTGGACGAGTGCATCGGTATCTGGTGGGCAGCCGGAGCAACCCACAGTCACGTCGGCGACCACTTTGGCGTTATTGGAGGCCCATTGGTTCCACTGTGCTCCTGGGCCGCGTTCGGTGTGCCTGTCGACGTTGAGCAAGGTCTGTGACATGGCGTCGGTGAACCATTCCCGGGCGCGTGCGTATCCGTCGGTGGGGCTGCGGTCCGTTGCCGGATACCAGGTGAACGCCACGGAAAGCGCCTGGCGAGCATTGTTTTCGGCCGCCTCCGTATCCGGATCTTCGGTGATGTCGATTGTTGTCGGAGCCGGGGACGCCGAAATGGTCAGCGGCGCCGGTGCTGGGGTGGTCTGTTCGGCTGTCGCAGTTTCCGTCTCGTTGCCTCGACTGGAGAGGAAGTACACCAGTCCCCCGACGAGAACGACAGCGACGGCGAGCAGAACCAGCTTGCGTGCGTTGCTCACAGAACCCTCCTTGCTTTCATATCGCTCTGCAGTGGAGCCTGTTTGACGACGTCCCCCGTGGTGGGAGCATGGATCATCTGGCCTCCGCCGATTGCGACGCCGACGTGCCCCGGACCTGTTCCGGCCCACGAACCGAACACCAGATCCCCGGCTTGTGCTTGGTCGATCGGGATCTCGACTCCGACGTTCCACTGCTGTTCGGATGTCCTGGGCAGGGTGATCTTGTTTCCACTTCCCTGGTAGATGGCGTAACTGGTCAGTCCGGAGCAGTCGAATCCACCGCCGGTGGTGCCGTTGATGTTGCCGCCGCCCCAGACGTACGGGGTGCCGAGGAATCGGCGGGCAGCGTCGACAACCTGCGATCCGGACGCCGAACCGGGCGAGACCACGAGTTCGCCGCTACCTCCGGGTGCTGCGAATTCTGCTTCGTGTGCAAGGACTTTCGCGACGTAGGGCTGTGTCTGGGTGGTGTAGTCACCGCCGCTGGGCATTCCACCGGCATTCTTCACCGCGCCTTCACCCGCGTTGTAGGAAGCGATGTAGAGCGATTTCGGATCGCCCTTGACCGATCCGTCGGCAATCCATCCGTCGACCTGCGCCGCGATGGAGCAGAAGTATCGGCCCTGAGCCATGATCGCGTCCCCATCGTCCCAGATCGAGATCTTGCCGTTTCTGTCGTCGTCCTGGCTGTAAGAAGCAAATGTTCGCGGCATGAACTGCGTGATACCTTGCGCTCCGCTGCCGGAGGTCAGGCCACGGGTCAAGCCGGATTCGGCTTTCGCGTCTGCGGCCAACAGGGAGGGCTTGATCTGGGGGCACAGCGATCCGGCCTTGCGGAACCACGGTTCCATCTCCGGAGGAACGGAACCGGCTTTGAGATCGCCGCCACCTGCCACGCCGAAGCCGGCGCAGTCGATCGACGATGATGACGCGGCCAGCTCGATGGCAGGAGAATCACCACCCGCTTCGCCGGCGGAAAAGGGGGCTCCGCCGAGCTTGGTCATCGGATCGACAGCGGTTCCACCCTGCAGCCGTCCCCCGTCCCAGTATTCGAAATGCAGGTGTGCGCCAGTGGATTGGCCGTTGTTTCCGATGTTCGCGATATGGTCGCCGGCCTTGATCTGCTGGCCTTCCTTGACAAGGACACCGTCGTCGAACATGTGGCCGTAGACGGTGCTCACGGGTTTTCCGTCGACGAGCGAGTCGAGCACGATCCAGTTCCCGAACCCGGATGCGGGTCCGGCCTTCACCGCAACACCGTCGAGCGCCGCGTAGATCGGTGTCCCGACGGGGCCAGCGAAGTCGACGCCTTTGTGTTCGGTTCCCCAGCGGGGCCCGAACGGGGACGTGAACGTCGTCGTTCCCTCCTTCGTTGGCTGGGTGATCGGTCCCGATTCTTTCAGTTCGATGTTTCCCGTAGAGGATCCCTTGTCGTCTCGCTCGCTCGACGAGGTTCCGCCGCAACGGTTGTGGGGGAACACCGCCTGCTGGGTGCATCCGGACAGCCCCAGGATCGCGGCGGTGGCCGCGGTGACGGTCAGGGCCACCGCTGCACGGCGGCGACTCACAGCGTTCCCGGGAGCGGTGTGTCGAGGTCGGGAATCGGGATTGGGCCGGGAACGGGAACTGGTGCCGGCTCGAGGTCCGCCGAGGGAACAGCGACCGAGGTGGTCGATGTCGGCGTCGTGGTCGCGGTAGTGCTCGGCGAGGACGTCGATGTCGGCGTCGTGGTGGTTGTAGCAGCTTCCGAGGTCGGTGGGCTCGCGAGGGAAGGTACGCCGAGCCTGTCGATCTCGCTGCGGTCGAGGGTGGGCAGCGGCGTCTGGATCTGCCATGTCGACCCCTTGTCGGTGCCCGATACTTTGAGCGTGATCCGCAGATTTCCGGCCTGCGTCGGGACGATGACCCGTACGGCGCTCTCGCCGCCGGTGCCGGCCACGATCTCACTGCGCGTCGGGCCGGTGATCGCGACCGGTACGAGCGGGCGGGCATTGATCACCGTCACGCCGGGCGCTTTGGCGGTGTGCACGCCCAGCTTGGTCTTCCATTCGCTGTTCGAGAGTGACTGATCGACGTAGACGTGCGCGTAGGCCATCGCTGTCGCCGGTGCGCTCTCGGCTACCGACGCGATCGACTTGCCGGCAATGGAAGATTCGGTCACCTCGGTCAACTCGTAGCTCAGATCACCCGGGGTCGAGGACGCTGCTCCTGTCGTTGATGCGGTGGAGGCCGGGATCTTCGAGGCGGTATTCGACGGAGCGGGGGACTGGCCGAACACTGCTCCCGCCACGAACAGCACCCCGAACGCAGAGACGATCGTGATCGTCAGGTTGGTGCGTGAATAGAGAACCCACCGCCGGATCGGTGCTAGGACGGGATTGGCTGTGCTGGAGGGCATCAGCTGAACCTGTCGGTCGAATCGGACGAAGTGCCTGCTGAGGTCAACGACGGCGTCCACAGTCGTGCCGTCGACCGCGGAGGAGTCGACGAGCTCGAGCGCGTCGCACCCGATCGAGGCATCGGAGTTCCGGTGGGGGCATCCCGCGAGGACGCAGTGAACACCTTCATCGGCGCGATACTCGACCGCGGACCCCCGTCCCATGTCTCACTCACCAACGAAGTGCTGCGCGGTGAACCGGCCTCGATTCCGATCAGCTGTCGAGCGACGGTGTGGCTAGGTTTGGCAGTGGGACCGGCGGTTTGTGGTCGATCCGACATGGGCCGCTTGGTGCCCGCGGAATTCTTGGCGGTATCGGCGAGTCTTCCGCGCCGCACGTCCTGGGCGTCCTTCCGCGAATCCGTCAGACGCTGTTGGCGATCCATCGTCTTGCGTGCATCGACACGCGATTTGTCGACCTCGTGGCGACGTCGCTGATTCAACTCGCGTCCTTCCGGACGCACTGGTGTCACCGAATCCTTGTCGAGGTCACCACCGCGTTTGGTGGCCTTCCGAAGCGCGCCGACACCTTCCTCGACCATCGACGCCGCGGGACCGCCCACGACGGCGCTGCCGGCCTTGAAGAACTTTTGCTTCATCGACGTCTGAGCGTGACGCGCTTTGCGATTGAGTGCGCCGGCTTGGTTCTGGGTGAAGGTCTGAGTCATCCGTTTGAACGGCCGCATGATGAACCAGCACACCGCCGTCAAGATGACCATGAACCACAGCCGCCACGTGCCGTCGACGAGGCCGTTGTCGGTGTCGTACAGCTTGACCAGCGCCATCAGATACAGCGCGATGATGACTGCGCCGGCCACGCCCCACATGTAGGCGGTGGCGATCATGCGGCACACGCGCGAGAGGGTGCCGCCGTGTGCGGCGGCGATCGGAACCCAGATCGGTGCGAAGAGAATTGCGAGTCGAATAGCCAGTAGCGCAGTGAGTTTGAGGATGGATGCGCCGATCCAAAGGATGGAGGGCATGGCGAGTTTGATCATCGCCATGAACCCTGTGCCGGTGCGTCCGGAGTCTTTGCCCTGGAACTGATTGTAGGAAAGGTTCAAATCTTTCAGCTTCTCAACCAGATTATTCTCGAAATCCTCTCCTTTTTTGCTTGCAAGCTCACTTGCAGCCTCGTTGTCGCCGGACACGTTCTGCTGCTCCGCGTACGAAAATGCCAGAGTGTCGCGGAGCTTCGGTCCAAGTTGCAGTTCCTGGTCGTTGAAATTCGCGCCGAACCATCCCTTGCGCCAGTCGTCGAGGAAGATCTTGTCGATCAGCACATTGCGGGGGTCTCCGGTGTTTCCGGACACAGACAGCATCTGACCTTGTGTGTCGGTGATGACCGATCCGAAGGTGTCGTCGGCGACCTGGATGGCTTTTTGCGGTGCGCCGACGAACAGTGCTCCGATGGCCATTGCAGCGCCGGCGATCGCGACGGTGCGGGTCACGGCCGCGGCATTCGATTTGAGGGCGTTCCAGATGATGATCGTCGCGACCACCATCAATGCCACACCCAGCCACGTTCCGTAGACACCGAGCATTCCGTTGGAGATCGAGGCGACGATCTGGTCGAACTGCACCATCGCCGGGGCGATCCCGGCCTCTTCGGCAGCTGCACCGGTCTTCGTCTGGTCGTCGAGCCAGAACGCGGCAGCTGCGAATCCCTTGCCGATTGCGAGGAACGTGTTGCCCAGGGTGGTGTCCGCGACGGCGTCGGGTGCGCGGACCAGGTCGTTGCCGCAGCCGAGGTCGTAGGTGTACCAGCGCAATCCGGCCCACCCGTAGGTTTCGTAGCCGGTGCCGCCCCGTTTCGGTTCGCGGTCTTTGCTCGAGGAATCGAACTCGGCGGCCATCACCGAGTTCGGGAACTCGGGGGAGGGGACGTCTTTGCAGTCGAATCCGCTGGCAGATGCGATCGGCCCACCCGGGGCGACGAGGGGCACCAGCACCAGCGCTAGAACGGCGAGAACCCGCGCCAGATTGACGGTCAGCGCCCGAACGCTCGATCGGTGAGGGATTGCCTCATCCAGCTCTGCCGAGGGCGCTCTGAGCTCTCTGCGGGTGATCATGCGGCGCCGCCGAGGGCGTTCTTCGCCGAGGAGGAATTTAGCGCCGCGAAAACATGCGCGAGATGCACGTAGTGAATCCAGCTCGAACGCACCAGCTCCACGTCGTCGGCCATCCGGATCATCCAGCGCCGCGCTTCGTCCTGATACGAGGTGTCGGTGTCCTCGTCGAGAGTGTCCTCACCGCCGCTGCCCAGTTCAGCGAGGAACTGCTCGAACCCTTGCCCGGCGGGAAGTTTGAGCAGTTTCAGGGCACCTTCGATTGCATGCGGATCACCGCCGACATCACCGACGAACACCTCGTAGGTCAGGGCGGTCTTGTCGTCGCTGCCGTCCAATCCGAGGAAATCATCCGGAAGCTGTGAGCAGACCAGGGCGCGGACCTTGAATTTGCGTGAGTCGCGCGCGATTCGGAGGTTGAGTGTGCGGCCGGCGCCAGTCGATTCGAGGTATTTGTTTTCGTCGAGGAAGAGCACCTTGCGCACATGGCGAGGCTTTTCGTAGACGAGTCTGTTCGCCAGCCACGCGGCCATGTGCATCAACGGCGCCGTCATCCGTTGCTGCGGTGTCCACTGCGAGGACGGTGTGCCTTCGGGCGGTAGCTGCAGGCCCGGCATCGTCAGGATCGTCAGACGGATGTCGGCATCGAACGCATCCGCTCCACTGCCGATCGTGCCCTCCTCCGGGAACAGCACACGCGCCTCAGTCAGCTCCGACATCAAACTGAGCTGCTGGTACAACCCGTTCGCGCACGTTTTGACGGCTTGGTCCGGATCGCTCACTCCGATGGACTGGATCGCGGCCAACACTTCTCGGAGGTTGTGGTTGCTGTCGCCACCGACCATGTTCGCAGCCATGTGCAGCACGGGTTCGGTGTGGTCGAGATGCAGATGCCGTTCGGTGAGCATCATCTTGAGCACCGAGACCGCGACCTCGACACGCTCGGCGGCAGCTGCACGCATATCCGCATCGAACTTCGACTGCGCCGCCGCGAACGGATCTGTATCCCGAGCGAACTCGACGTTGCGAGCGTCGTACTCAGGATCGTCACGACGAGGATCGGTGATCACGCGGTACGGATTCAACGCGCCAGCACGTGAATCGCGACCGGTGAGAGCGTAGACGCGGGCGATGTGACGAAACTCCGATAGTCCGGCCAACGCAGCGAGCGGACCGGAGGGGTCAAGGACGACGCCATACGCGCCGGCTCTCACGGCTTGGTAGACGATCATGCCGGCCAGGAACGTCTTACCCGAACCTGGTACGGCGACGATCGGTGTCAGACCGGACTTGTGCTTGATCTCGTGCGCAGCGAACAGGTCCCAGATCACCGGGCGCGGCGAGATGGATCCGGTCTCGCCCAATACGACACCGCGGCGGTCACCGATCCGGTCACTGACGGTCGCCATCCCGGCGGCGACTGCTTCGACATCCATGTGCCGTTTGTTGGCGATGTTGGCTTGCGGCTCACCGGGTATGAACTCGCGCAGCAACTGGTATTGGCCGTGCTCTTGTTCGAGCGCGATGTGCGGGGAGTACATCTCCTGCAGATCGGAGACTTTCTGCCGCGCATCGTCGGGGTCGGTGCCGACCACTGCAAGGCGGTACCACCCGGTGGTTCGAGTCGAGAGTCCGGAATGGTCTTCTTCGACGTCGGAGATCACGTCCTGTGCGCGGGAGTGCTGCTCCGCCAACTCTTTCGGCGGGACTTGATCGTGTTCGACGGTGTAGTGGTCGAACTGCGATTCGATCTTGCCAGTCAGGGAGCGCATGGTGCGGATCGTTTTCGCTTTGTCGTGCAGCTCGATGCGATCGGACCATTCGAGAGGTTCACCGGACGGGTCCCCGATGATCTGCCACGGCAGCATTCGTTCCGGAATCGGTAGGGGAGCCATGCGGCCGATCGTCAGCACGATCACCACGCCGGTGTACTTGCGGCCGTCGACGACGCCGGAGACGGTGGTGTACCCGTCGCCTGGGGTGAGGGAGAGGTCGGTGAGGTCTTCGAGGGCGGCGACGTCGGTTTCTTCCCAATCTCCGGCGCCGGCGATCGCACCGCCAGCCTCGAGCGGTAGACCGATGGTCGCTGATCGGCGCAGCAAGTAGTCGATCGCGGCCGGTGTGGCCGGTGTTGCTTTCACACCGCGGCCGGACATGATTCGTTCGATTGTGGCGAGGTGATCGGCAAGGGCCTTCTGCTCCCGCTCGAAGGCGTCGTCGGCCCAGCGGTTCACCCCGGTGCACACTCTGCCCAGCAGCGGCCAGTGGGCGAGGTGGCGCAGCATCCGGGCGGTCCAGTCCAACCCCTGGCCCAGTGAGGAGCGTTGCGGCAGTTCGATACCCCAGTAGCGACCTTTGATCGTCGCGTTGGACCACAACATCGCATGCTGCTGCCCGCGCAGATAGTCCGCCCACGAGAGTGCGCCGGGAACATCGGGAATCGGGCTTGCCCACTTGTCGTGATCGACCGCCCACTGCGCGACAGGGAACGGGGTGCGCACGAGGCGGCGATGCAGCTTGCCGACGCCGGCCTTCTGCAGGTTGGTCAGGATGATCGCTTCGTCCTGGATGAAGCGGCGCTGCTTTCCGGTGGTGCGGAAATTCCACGGCCCCTGGCGTTGGACGAACCATGCGGTGGAGGTGGTCGCGGTGCGGGTGATGTTCGCTGATGTGCCGGTCAGTTTCAGGCGTACCGCTTTTCGTTCGCGGTCGGCACGTTTCTTCGCTGCGGCCTTGTCTCGATCTGTTGCCGACTTTGCACGTTTTTCGCCTGTGCGGCGACGCTGACGGCCCAGCACGTTGTCTGCGACGTGGTCCAGCTCGGTTGCAGGGGAAGTGTGGCCGTCGGTGTCGTCCTCGCCGTCGTCGTATTCAGAACCATCCAGAGCGTGTGCGGGTTCGGCTTCGGACCACGCACGCGCAGGTTGCAAAGCATGCGACTGCACTGCCGCCCACGACGGCGGGAGCGCACCGGGAGGAATGACCGGAACCGGGTCGTCGAGTTTCGGATCGAACAGAGCCGCAATGTCGTTTTCGGGAACGGTCATCGGTGATCCTCACCGTCGAGGCGAACAGGTACGACGGCACGTTCTCCTGTAGTCAGCCGCTGAGGCAGCGAGATGAACACGGGTGCACCACGCTTCGGTGGGCGCGGTGCAACGAGGTCGTTGAGGGCGGCCTTGAGAACCGACCGCAGTGGGCGGTCCGGGGTGACAAACTTCGCGATCCGGGTCGTGAGCCACACCGTGATCACGGCCATCACCATCAGCGATTTGAACCCGAGTGGGACGAGCAGAATTCCGCGACCGATCACGAACACCACCACGAAAGCAACCACGCCGACGATGCCGGCCGTGTAGCGGATCCGCACGGGCAGTGGATAGCCGGTCGGACCGAGGTAGTGCCGGTCCACGCGGTACATCAGGTCGTCGTTGTCGATCACTGAGCATCCCCTTCGAATATTCTCTGCGCAGGCATCAGCGGTCAGGTCGAGATACCGACGAGCCCGAGAAGCCAATTGCCGATCCCCGTGGCCGCCGATTCCGATGTCGCGATACCGAGGTAGGCAAGCCCGAACAACCCGAGTCCGCCGACGGTGAAGACCCGCGACAAATTGCCCTTGAGCCCACCGACGAGAACCACACACGCGAGGGCGATGAGGATGGTGAAGACGATGTTGTCCTTGATCCACGCGCGCAGACCACCGGTATTGACGTCCGTCGACTGCGCGAGGGTCACCGCGTCTGCGGCGAGCGGTGGATGCGTCGCCGGGATCGACACGTCGATCACGGTGGAAGCAAGAGAAAACATGAGCACTCTCCAACACGGTGGTGAAACCAGACCCCACGAATGTGGTTGCGCGAAACGTAGAAGAGTGGTGGCAGGAATTTCAATGCAACCTGTGGATAACTTTCGCGGTTCCGCGGTTGGCGCGCTGGTCGATCAGCGCTGGCGCGTGTCGTCATGTGGAGTGTGTGCAGGTGTCGCGATTCACCCGTCGGGGATCCCTCGGCGATCGCGGGAACTAACTCGAATGCAGGGGGAGCGCGGCCACGGAACGGTCTTCGCTGCAGGTGTCCGCCGGGACTTCCCATATCCCGAGGGGAGCGTTCCTTCAAGTAGAGCAGCAGAGAGATGCGAACGGGCATCGTCGACGGACCCGCCGCAGACCATAGAGATCGACACTTGTCTCCCTCGCTGAGCTCGGTGGGCGTCGTCCGCCGGAAGAAACTGGCGCAGAACCATTTTCGGAACGTGTCCGCCAGCTGTGCGAGTCGCCCCTGCTCGAGCTTGCTCGAGGCACCCGCGCCGTGGCCATGATCAGAAGTTCGAAGAACGGTTCCCCGCCACCACCTGCGTGGTGTGCATGCTCTGCATGCATAGCGTGTTCAGCACGCACGTGTGGCAGGCTGTGCGCCCGGTGCTCGAAGAGTCCCGCATCGAGGGTGCCTGCAGAGGTCGCGATCGGAGGTGGAATTCAGGGGCCCGATTCACGCTTCCCCTTCGGGGTCACTCCCCCGGCCCTTCGGGCCTAGGGGGAGTGTACTAGTCAAAATTGCTTCGCGCCAACATATTTCAATCAACTGCTGGTCAGGGTTCTGTACGGAGTATCGCCGGATCGTCCTGGCGTGGCGCCTGCCGCGGTGTGGTCCACACCGTTCTCGGGCGTTCGTGCACCGGGTTCTGTACCTCACGAAGCGAGTCGTTCGAGAGCCTGAAAGGGGTCCGCGAACAGTGGCGCAGGAAGGCGCAATCACCCCACATTGTACATCGTCATCGGGCCCGTGGCGTAGGTGGTCGAACAAGTCGCCAAACGGTGTAGCGGCGATGCTGTCGTGGGTACTTCGACCGGTAATGCGCAGCGCCACAAACAGAACCAGCCGCGGGTTGAGGCGGTGGGTGTCTATCGCTCCCCGGTATCAGAGCTCGGGTATGTGACGCACGCTCCAACCACGCACCCGCGAAAGAAGTTATCCACAGGCGGGTTGAGATTGCTTCCCGCGCTCTGTGACAGTGCACCCCACACGCCCCGGCGACGACCGCCTCGGGACTGGATTCGAGTGAGAGGAGTAGGCGGTGAGCAGAAGCCAGCAGGATCCGCTCAAAGACTTTCTCGTCGACCTCTTCGGCTCCGACAAGCCCCACGCGCGAACAGGCCAGGCGGGGGAGTCCGCCATCCGCCCGTACAGGGCGTGGGCGCCTTTCGCTGTCATCGCAACGACACTCGCGTTCTTCGCGCCGCGACTCCTCGAACTCGCCGAACAGTTCTCGACCCCTCAAGTGGACGGCGCAGTCTCCGCAGTCCACGAGTATCGGTGGCCGCTCGCCGCTCTCACTCTCGGCCTGCTCGCCTGCGATATGGCACGGTTCCTCACCCACCGTCACCGCGCCGGACTCGACGCGCAAATCCGGCAAAGCACCCGCCACACTCCGATCAAAATCATCGTCGGATACCCGCCTGGCATCACCACCCTGCGCAGCGCCACCATCACCCTTGCGCGCGGCGCCATTATCCGTCCGAAAGAGCTCGACGAGTTCACCACCGCAGTACGGGCTTCCGCGAGCAGGCGCACTAGCAAGTGGACCTACACCGTCGTCCACGACGCCCACCGCGACCGGATCCGTATCACCCGCACGCTGACTCAGCCGGACCTCCGATCACCGCGGCACAAGGCACTGGCGAACTCCCTCAAAGACGGACCGCTGAAAGAGCCGGCCGTGAGCGTCGCCGCGCTCGACGGCGACGTCGAAACCGCCTTCAAGATCACCTTTACACCCACCCTCTCCAGCGGTGCCCGCGGATTTCAGAAGAAGGTCGATGAAGCCCTCGCCGCTCTCGCCGGCGAGCACGAGTCCGGCCGTACCTGGGCCACCGACTGGTTTCCCTCCGAGGGCTACCTCCTGATGAGCCTGCGCGCCCCACTGCCCACCCGCGTCGATCACCCTCTCGAATTGGTCGACGAGGACCTGCGTCACTTGCCCTACGCGACGGCAGCATCGGAGGTGAACATGTTCTGGGACATTTCCACCAAGTCGAACAAACCTCACTGCCTGATTGTCGGACCTACCGGCGGCGGCAAGACATCGGTGATCCGCACCCTGCTCACCGAAGCATCTAGACGAGGAATCCCGTTCCTGGGTGTCGACCCGAAAATGATCGAACTCGACGGGCTCGAGGGCTACCCCGGGTGCGCCGCCATCGTCTACGACGCCGTCCGCTCCGCGATGCTCGTGCGTGCCCTGCACAGCGAAATGATGGCCCGCAACCACTACGTCCACGTGAAGAAGATCGAGCCGTCCCAACTTCCGCTCCTGATCGCTGTCCTCGACGAGTTCTTCATCCTCTCCGGCAAATGGCAGCGCCTCGCCAAGACCGGAGACGACGAAACCCGCGATCTCCTCAAAGAACTCGACCCACTCGGGGCGTGGGCAGATCTCGCCGTCCTCGCACGCTCGGCCGGTATCCGGCTCCTGCTCGGTGTGCAACGACCCGACGCGTCCCTCTTCGGCGGCGCCTCGGGCAACGCGCGCGACAACTTCGGCACCCGCATCTCCCTCGGCAACCTCTCGCAGGACGGCGCGATGATGCTGTGGGGCGACTCGCAGATCGGCCGCGAGATCGACACCTCGGTCCCCGGCCGCGGAGTCGCGCTCGGAAACGACGGTGTGCCCGTCGATGCGCAGATGTGGTGGACACCGAACGTCGACCCGCACCCCAACAAATGGAATCAACTCTCGAACTCGGAGAAGAAGATCATCGACGGGCTGCGGCCTCAACAGGAACCGCACATCGCGTTCTACTCGACTGAACTGCGCCACTTCATCGAATCCGAACGCTCCGTCGCCACAGCGGCCCGCGCCTACGGCCGAGCTCCCGAGCCCACCGTCCTCGGCCACCACGACAACACGCCCGCCGCCGACCCAGGGGATGACTTCGCCGACGCGATACCCGCGGCCGCGGTCACGGAAGGAATGACCGTCCTCGTCGACGACGGACACGGCAACGAACACCCGGCCACCGTCGCCGCGATCACCGTCATCCGCGACAAAGACAGCGGCGCCGTCACCGAAACCACCCTGACCTTCCACGGTGCGGGGCGGGTCAAGAACCACATCACCTACGGGCCACACGAAGTCGTCCTGCTCCCTGAACCCGACACGACCGCAGCCGCGCCCTGACCCCGGAGCCCCGACTTTGCTGACACACCTGCACAACCCTCACCCGAAAGGTCCACCCATGAGCCGCCGCATCTCTCAATCGATCACCCCCACCGCCGACGACATCACCGTGCTGCGAAACCCCTTCGCAGCCCCCAAAGGTGGCGGCGACCCCGTCATCACCGAACTCCGCCGCGTCCTCAAAAACGCCATCCCCACATGGCTGCCGAAACTCAGCGAAGACCAGGAACTGACCGCTCCGCGACTCGACGAAATCAAAAGAGCCGTCGCCACCCGCCGCCAGATCATCGAAGTACTCCCCGACGGCAAAGCCCGCGACGACGCCCTGGCCGCCCTCGACAAGGCCGACACCATCGTCCTCGAAATGGACACCGAACTCTCCGGCGTCGGAGCCTTCACCGGAACCACCGTGTGATGTCGACCCTTGCCATCGAAATCACCTCCGAGCGCACCGCACTCGTGAGCGGGGCAGGGGACGAGAAGGTGGAACTGTCCGCCGAGAACGGGCAGTCGATCCACGCGGTGATCGCACAGTTCAGCCGACAACACTCCGCCGACGCAGGCTTACCCGTCGAGGTCACCGTGCAGGAAGCGGGCCGCTCCCGCCAACTCACCGTCGCACCGGACGGGAAGGTGGCGCAATCGCTGCCCACCGGACCCATCCCCGCACCCGCCGACACACCACAGCCGCGGCCGGATCATCATGTCGACGAACCGGTCACGATGGCGGTGACACCCCTCGGTGACTCACCGCCACCCGTGGGAGTAGACACTCATGCCCGGCCAGTCCCCGCGGCGCGCACACCGACCTCGACATCAGTGCTCGCAGCACCCGAGATCGCGGCCGGCTCGCACGAACCCGCCCGCACCGGACTTCGTGGCCGCCTCAACACCGTCCTCAACCTACGCATCGCCCCGAAACCCGAGTCCGCCGAAATGCGCCACCGTGCCGCCATCGCATCCATCACCGGCCCCCTCCCGGGGTTCTCGATCGTGACCATCGCCAACCCGAAAGGAGGCGTCGGCAAAACCCCACTCGCGGTAGGGCTGAACGCGATCATCGCCGAACACCGCGGAGCCGCAACCACGGTCTGCGTCGACGTCGCCGACGTCGGCGGCAGCCTCGCCGACCGTGTCAGCATCCCACCCCGCGACGGACATGACGTGCTCTCACTGATCGCCGCAGGCGCAGCCGAGCCCGGCAGCATCCGCCCCTCGGCGCTCTCGCAGTACCTCACCCGCCAACCAAGCGGGGACGACATCGTCGCCGGCAACAACGGCGCCCACGGATCCAGTCTCGGCTACGACGACGCCCACGCCGCGGCGCAGATCTTGTCCCAGCACCGCGAGATCCTCATCGCCGACACCGGCAACAACCGCCTCGCCGGCAGCTGGCACTGGGCAACCACCCACGCGGACGTCCTACTCGTGCCCGTCCCGCTCCGCCGCGACGCCGCCGCAGCCGCGCACCGCATGCTCCTCGACCTCACCGCAAACGCCGGCCCGGCGATGATGGCTCGCACCATCGTCGTCATCACCGACGGACCGGGAGATGCACCGATGGTCGAAATCGAGGCTGTCGACGCCTTTCTCGACGCCGGAGTCCATTCGGTCGCCCGGATGCCGTTCGAGCCCCTCTTCGCCTCCGGAGAGCGCATCGCGCCCTCGAAGCTCCGGCGCAGTACCACCGAATCCCTAACCGTCGTTGTTGCGACCGTCATCGATCTCATCGCCCACGCCGCTGACTGACCCCGTATCAGCCGGATTCCGCACACCGACCTCCCTCCCGGCACCCATCCGCACTCTCCCCAACGAAAGGCACCACATGAGCTTCGACACCACCGCAGGAAACCGAGCCGCCCGCCGCGCACACCGGCACGGCCGACACCGCCGCCGCACCCTCGCCCGCCAAAGCATCATCGCCGTCGTCGCGGCCGCAGCAGTGGCCGTCGGAATCACGCTCGCACCAGCGGCAATCGCAGCGCCCGGCCAGGCCGGCATCACCGACGGAGGGGGACAAGCAGGCATCACCGACGGCGGCGGACAGTCCGGCGTGACCACCGAACCCACCCCGCCGCCGGCCACGGAACCTCCAGCCCTCACAGAGCCCATCTATTGGATCGACCCACCCGCGCAATACCAGAACATCGAGTACCAGCCGCTACCGAACTGGGACTACGACACCAACACCTACACACCACCCGCCTACACCGACACCACCCCGACCGACTACACCCAGCTCCATCTCCCCGGCCCCGTCGACGTCGTCGCACCGATCATCGCCCCCCGCGACACTCTCCGCATCGGAACCTTCCACATCGCGCAACCGAACTGGGTCTCCGACGTCGACCTCGAACGGACCAACAACACCACCGCCATCATCGAATCCGAAGTCGCCTCCGGCTGGAACTCCTTCGGCGTCCCCGTCGACAAAGCCAGCCGCGACGCCGCCACCCAAGTAGGCGGTGCCGCAGCCGGAGCACTCGCCGGAGGAATCGGCCTCGCGACCCCGTTCGCCATCGGAGGAGCGCTGATCGGCGGCATCGTCGGCGGAAACATCGGCCTCGGACTGGGCAACGTCTTCGTCCCCGGAATCGGCTGGGTAGCAGGCGGTCTCGCCGGAACCGCCGTCGGCGCCGGTACGGGCGCCCTCCTCGCCGGCGCCCCCGCTCTAGTTCTCGGCGGACTGGGCGGAGGAATAACAGGATTCACCGCGGCCGTCGCGTACGGTGCAGGTGAACTCGGCGAACCCGTCGAAATCGAGGTCCCCGACGTCGACCAACCCGCCGTCACCAGCCAGACCCAGGACACGCTCACCGACTGGGAGAACTCCGGCCCCATCGGTGAGGCCGTAGCCACCACCGTCCGCGACACCGTCGCCGCTGCCCCCGCGATCGACCAGCAGGCCCGCGACTTCGTCGCAGCCCAGCCCGGGGGAGAGCAGATCATCGAACACGTCGACACCGCACTCACTGAATTCCTCACCAACGCCACCCCCGGGCTGGCGTCCTCACTGATCAGCGACGCAGTCGGAGCGGGTATTCCGGCGTAAAGCTCGCATGATCAGAGCCGTTCAGGGTGGGCGGCAACGCGCCGCCCACCCTGAACTTGTCCATGCGCCACTGCAGAACCAGGCGCGAGCACCGAAAAGGCGACAGCGATGACGAACACGACAAGGCACCCCGCAGTGATCGACCAACTCGGCGGCACACCCCACGGCGCAGGCGCCGACACGGCCACAACAGTCACCGCGCCCACGCCTCCGCCAGCGCCGAAGCGTCCGCGCACGAAGGATTCCCGATCGCCCCGCCTGCGTTACGTCGCTGCCCTGATTGTCGTGGTCGCGCTGCTCGGTTGGTTCATCCTGCGTCTTCTCTCCGGCAACGACGAGCGCGCACAGGAAAGAATCACCGACGAGACAGACACCTCGGAAACGGCACCTACCCTCGACGTCACCCCACCCGCCCTCACCTCCGCACCCACGGCTGAGATCGATCCCACCGCATGCCGCACCGACCCCGGCGATCAGAAAAGCGGCCCCGGAGTCATCGCAGCCTTCGAACACGCCTACTACGTCACCCGCTCCGGAACTGTCGTCCGTGCACTCACCACCCCCGACACCTCGCTGCCAGCGAAGGAGAAGATCCAAGCCGGAATCGACACCGTCCCAACAGGAACCACCCACTGCGTGCGCATCACACCGATCGCGGCCGGTATCTACTCCGTCGCTCTCACCGAAATGCGTCCCGGCCAACCGCCCGCACAGTTCCCCCAGACCGTCACCGCCAAAGAACTCGACGGTCGCTGGTTCGTCGACGTCATCAATTAACCGGCACCAGTTCCACACTTGCCAAGGAGATTTCGTGAACACGAGAACACTGATCGCGGGCGATACATCCTCGCCTGTCATCTTGCACGTCCCGCACGCCTCACGCACCATTCCACCCGAGATTCGCTCGACACTGACCGTCACCGACGATCAACTCGCCGCCGAACTCGACGAGATCACCGACGCACACACCGACGTGATCGCACACCACGCAGCGCAATCAGTGACACCCCGACCGTGGACACTGCGCAACGACCTCTCGCGGTTGGTGATCGATCCGGAACGATTCCCCGACGAGCGCGAAGAACTCAACGCCGTCGGCCGCGGCGCGGTCTACACCCGAACCTGCAACGGAGACGTCCTACGCAACGCCGACAACGCCACACGAGACACACTGCTCGATAACTACTTCCATCCCTACGCCGCCGCGATGTCCGACCTGGTGACCGACCGCATCGCCGCCACCGGCCGCGCCGTGATCATCGACGTCCACTCCTACCCGACATTGCCGTCGCCATACGAGCTGCACCCAGATGGACAGCGTCCCGCACTATGCATCGGCACCGACCCACACCACACACCGCCTTGGCTTATCGAGACCGCCTACGCCGCGTTCTCCCCACTCGAAGACATCGGCATCGACACCCCATTTTCCGGCACGTACGTACCACTCGACCACTACAACACCGATCCCCACGTGCACTCGGTGATGATCGAACTACGCCGCGACCAATACCTCACCGAGAAAAGCGAACTCGTCGACATCGCCGCCGAAAACCTCGGCGCCATACTCGGCCGTCTCGTCGACGCGGCAGATCGAGGGAGCCGATAGATGTGCCAGAAATACCCCGGCCCCCGGTGCACCCCGCACGTGCGAGCGCGCCTCGACAAAGCCCGCCGCAGACTCTCCGCCGCACAGGAATTGTTCGACGCGAACCCCGCAGATACCCGGAACCGGCACCGATTGGACACTGCGAAAACAAACCTCGACGTCAGATCCGCCGAATACGACGCCACTCGCGGCGGACAAACCGAGTTGCGTAACCAACTCGGCGCAGAGGACGATCCAGGTAAGCGAGAGAATCTGCGGCAACGCCTCGAAACAGGCAAAGTGCTACGCGAGCAGCAGATTAGAGCAACATCCGACTCCATCCGCAACGACCCGAAGGACAACAGCAATGGCCGCGAACGAGACACCGACCCTGACGCAGGAAGAGCGCGAAGCGTTCTGGCGTCGGTGGGGATGGAGCCCGGAGCTACCGGAAACCGAGCGCCTGGCGATCGAGCAGGAGTGGCACGACACGGCGATCGAACTGGCGAAGTTCCACGGCTTCTGATCGATGACCGGCACATCACGCCGGTCGCAGTACATCGACTGCAGGACGAGCGCGCCCAGCATCTTCGCAGCCTGGGGGAAAGCGCACCGGAGCTGTACGAACTGCACCCGCGTGATGCCGGGACGTACCGAAGCCAAATGGAAACACTGCGAGACGGCAACAGGTTCGCAGCTTCGGTTTATGTCTACAGCGACGACGAGTACGCAGGGATGCGGCTGCTCGTCACCGACGACGGTCGCTCCGGTATCGCACTGAAAGACGATGAAATCGTCTCCCTCTACGCGCATCGAGACAGTAGCCAGCCCCGTGCCGCGAATTCAATGCTCGAAACTGCAGTCGCTGCAGGTGGGCAGAGGTTGGACTGTTTTGACACCGTCTTGCCGGCGATCTATGCGAGGTCCGGATTCGTCCCGGTCGCGCGGTTGAAATGGAACGATGACTATGCCCCCGATGGCTGGAAGTACAACACATATGCGGCTTTCAATGGAGGGCGCCCTGACGTGGTCTTTATGGCTTACGACTCGACATCGATAGATTCGCGTTACCAGCGCGGTGCGGGTCGCTATGTCGACACATATGCCGACGGAAACGAGTTGGTCCGCGTCCGATTGGGATTGTGAGTCACCAAGGCAGCGAGGCTGATCTGACTCCATGGCCCACTTCGGCGACCGAAAGAACACAATCTCGAATCTCGACGAACTCGGCGTCTGTGGTGACTGAGTCGAGCGACGAGGTGTTTCAGTAGTTGATGCTGATCATACGTGAGGTGTGACTCTCACGGGAGATCACTGAAGGGATCGTGCTCCGCCGATAGCTCTGTGCTGCTGAGGTTTTCGATGCTGTTCACGAGGTCCAATTGCCATGGTTGTGCCGTGGCGGAGATCAGATCGTTCCATGAACGAGCGGAGGGTATTTTGGAGGCTCGGTAGGCGTCGTTGACGACAGTGCTGGCGAGTGCGCCTGCGCGGAGGAAGCGGGAATGTTGGCGTGCCGGATATGTGAGGGATGGACGGCGCGGACATAGTTTCCTGAGTAGTAGTGTGCGGTCATTTGAGCCGCCACTTTTCCCATTGAAATGGCTGATATGAGGCTGTGCGACGCCAGGAGTAGTTCGTTTCTTCGGCGCGTTTGTGGAGGATCGAGTCGGGCAGTTCCGGTTTGCTGGTAGACGTCGAGGTGCACGTAGGTGCGTAGCAAAATCTCTGTGACGAGGACGGTCATGCCGGGTGTCACGATACCGTTTCGTACGCTCCATCCGCTGCCTGCTTCGAGGCCGCTGTACGCGTGGAGCGCGAAGTCACGTAGCGCTTCGCTGTCGCTCTCGTAGAGGAAGAACATACCAGGAATAGGAAGGCTCATCGGCGTGATCACGTCCGCGAGGAGATGCTGAGCAAGTCGCAGAGCCGCCTCGGCCCAGGAATCGACCTGCCGGAATTTACCACCGACGGCCACCCGTGTAGCTCCGTCGGCTTGCCATACGGTGCCGCGGATTTCACCTTCCATGATCTGTCTGATCGCCTCGATCGGCCGCGCGAGATCGTGTCCGGCGCTTTTGATGCGGTGCGCGCGTCCTCCGAAATCCGGCCCCATGTAGTCGATGGGCAGTTGCTTGCCGGCTTTCTCCCACCCGCTGACGATGTCGGAGGAGATGAGGGGTTTGAGTCGATCTCGTATAGTGCGATCGATCGATGCGTCGAACCAGGTGCACAGCATTCCGATGACACCGACGGCTCCGACAGTCACGAGGTCGGAGGTGGACCAGGCGAGGCGGTGCTTGTGTTGCCAGAGTTCCCACGCCTGACGTTGTTGCTCTGTCAGGGCGGAGTCCAGATCGATTTCGGTCCATTCGCGTTGCGTGCGAACGTGGTCGTTGAATGTAGTGAGTTCGTCGTAGGTTTGGCGGTGGGAACCTCGGGTGAGTTGGACTGCTGGTTCTTGATCGTCGAGGGTTGCCCGGATGAGGTCTTCGATGTCGTCGAGTCGTCGAGATTGGGTGTCGAGGTTGCGTTCGACGTCCTCGCTCATGCGTCGATCTTTTCTGGTAGGCGGTCACGGACCAGTTCGAGGGTGGTCTGAGCCTTCTTGGTTTCTGCGAGCTCTTCCTCGAGATCCTTCAGTCGGGCGCGTAGGTCGGTGTTCTCCGCGGATGTTGCAGCATTCTCGCGTTTGAGGGTGTTGATCGTGTCGACGAGAAGGACGACTCGATCGGTCACTTCGTTGAGTCTCTCTTGCAGGCTTTCGACGACGCGCCGCATCTTCTCGTCTCGGTCAGGTGCATCGGCGAGGACCATGCGTGCGACCAGGTCGAGTTTGACGGCCTCACCTGCTATTGAGTGAGAACCCAAGGGGCTGTAGCGGATACCCGCTGCCGCGACACCTGCCCCAGCGAGCCCACCGACTCCGGTGAGCAGGAGCGTTCCGCCTGCTACGCCGAAACCGCCCGCAGCCAGGGATCCGCCGCCGAGCATCGCCAAACCTGCTGATACCGCTGCGGCGCCGGTCAGCCCCATGGTGCCGCCGATGGCTGCACCGATCGGTGCAGCAGCCCACCCCGCGGTCAATGCGCCGGCACCCACTCCGATTACTGAGACCGCGGCGACGCGCCCCATTTGATCGACTTGCGGCGCAGTGCTTTCATCAAACTTTCGAACTCCGTGGTCATCGCGTCGAGGTCGTTCTCGCGCAGTGCGGTGAGATCGTGTGCAGCGGAGTGGAGTGCGGATCTTCGTACTCCGGATCCCCAAGTCGTTCCGTCTGTCCACGGGCTGAACGTGATCAGCTCGGCGAGGATGACGACAGATGTCGACCGGCGGCCCACCTTGCCCGCGAGGGTGGATCCCTGTTTGGTCAGAGAGTTGAGCTGGTCGAAAAATGGACTGTGTTCGATAGCGGCCAGTTCTTGCGCGAGGGACTCGGTTGTTGCCTCTGACGCGAGGATTTCCTGGATTGAGGTGGCGACGAAACTGCGCAATCGATCCCGTTTCTTGGTGCGGGCATCGCCTTCTCTACGTTCGTGTTCCCAGTCCAGGCGGAGCATTCGCGCTTGCAGAGTGCGTAGCGTGAACATCTCGTCAGGGGTCAATCGAAGTTCTCGGGCGATCTGATCTGCGGAGTCATCGGTCACGGGTTTTCCTCTGCAAGAGTTGGGGCGGGGCGCACGACCATCGAAACAGTCGATATCCAAACCAGACCTGGACAATTGGTGTTCGATTCGAGTTTGACCGGGCAAGGTTCAGAAACGAATTGTGGGAGCGTACCCAAACTGCGGTGTAGTGATTGCGACACTTGAGCGTTGAAGTTTTGCCACGCTCTTGCGTTGTGGGGTAGCTACAGGCCGGTCTGATCCACCCCGTACTGCGCTTGGGCACTGGTGTAGCCCTCGAACATCAGCTGGTCGATCAGCCCTTGACGGGAGAACGCGGTGTAGTCGAGGTAGTCCTGCGCGGCCTTCGCTGCTTGTATGTTCCAGTCGGGTGCTATGTAATCGACTGCGAACGTGGCGTCATCGGTCGAGTAGTTCTCGAACTCGAGTTGTTCGATCAACCCTTGGCGTGAAAAGGCGGTGTAGGCCAGATAGTCCTTCGCTGCTCGGACCGCGTTCCTCTGTCCAGCGGTTATTCCTGGCTCTGTCTTTGCCGGTGAGGTGGCCTTCGGAAGCGGGGCTGAAGGGGTTGACGCCACGACGGGTTTCGTTGTCGGGGTGACGGGTTGGGCGCCAGGGTGGAGGTTGAATTCTTCGGTGGCGCGCTGAATCGTAGCGGTTTGGTCGGCGCACAGGATCGGAATCATTTCTTTGATGCGGCTGATCCGATGCGCGGTGGGGGAGTCGAGATTCCGGGGGCGGGTGATTGCCTCCGCGAGGATGCGTACCGGGTCGCCGCTTGTGCGGAGCGTTTCACAGAATCTAGTGTCTTCATCGAAGGCGCCCGCAGGGTTCTGGATCTTCCCTGCTGCCATGCGCGCGTCGTACTCTTCGCGAAGTGTCTGGGGTGGTTTCGTTGTTTGGCCGGTAGTCGGTGTCCAGTTGACGTCTCGGGTTTCGATGCCGTTGTCACCGAGGTAGGCCAGGCAGGTGAAGTCCCGTTTGACCGTTGTCCCGTCAGATGTGGAGCTCTCGACTCCGGCTGTGATGCGGTATCCGTGGTCGGTCTCTTCGGCGCTGGGTTCGGAGACGGTGGACTTGGTGAATGTTGCAGCGAGTTTGTCAGCTTGGTCTAGACACGCTGCGGTCGCTGCTTCTGCGGTGATTTGCGGAGATTCGGTTTTGGTGGAGCATCCGCCGATGAACAGGGCGACTGAGAAAGCCGCTGTGGCGGCGAATGTCCGTTTCATATCGTAATTACTATCAGGTTGCTCATAACATGCATACCGTGTGGTCCGGACTTTTCACCGGGCCAGCACCACGTCTGCGTGCAGAGTCGCGGCACTAGCGGTGCGCGTGGATGAGAGGCGGATCATTCTCGCGGCAGGGCCTCTGGATTCCGGAGTTGATGTCCTGATCGATGCCGCGGTGGCATTCAGTGTCTGTTGTTACTTCATGTGGATGCTGGTCGTGTTGGGTCGCTTTGTGGCGAGAGCCGCAAGGCCACCGTCTTCTTGGCGTCTCCCGCTGCGTCCAAAGGCACCGTATAGGGACCTACGAAGCAGGTTTTGACGATGGAACCATCCATATGCGGCAACTGATTCGATTGTTCCGAAGATTTTTCGCGATCAGTTCGAGTTATCAGCGGGCGAAGTCGAGTTGTGTTCTTTGAAGAGAACCTCTCAATGTTTCGCGCGACCACGTAACGCAAGCAATCCAAGGCCGGTCAGGACTGGGCCCAATAATCTCAGGATTATGTCCGCCACGGCACCCACCGCGGTCATCTCCACGATCCCCGGATTCTTCAGCAACGCCACGGTGTTGCGTGCCGCCAACTCGAGCGCGCCTCCGAACCCGTCCACCGACGCTTTTCCCGGCGGATACGTGATCACCCCCGTTTGCAGATCGACGGATTCCGCCTTCGTGCTTGTCTGAGGAGGCTGCGCTTAACCCCAAAAGGTTTGGAGCTATTTTCTACCGGCGCTCCACTTCAATCCCCAGCGGTAGGCCTTCGAGGCCTCCGTTCGTGGATCCTGTGGGCCTTCGCTACCATCAGCGCGACTGCTCCGGCGGAGCTTTGGCTCTGTCAGGTTGAGCAACTGCTTCATTTTCTTCTTCCGGGCATCTGATGGAAGAACGGCGGAAACAGTTGAGCTTGTGGCGAAGTGGAGTGTCACGGCTGCCAGGTCGGGCATTCCTTTCATGAGGACCTTGGAATTCGAGTCGGCGACGCATGAGATCCCGAAGCGCATGCGTTAGAGGATGATTCCAGTTCTCGTTAGCCATTCGCGGCAATGCGGGATCAGAGGACGTCGAACGTCGGCATCGCCAAGGATGGTGAGCGGTGGTCCGGGATGAGTTGACGAGCCGGTCGACGGTCACCTCAGGATGCGGCGTGACGATGACGGACTTGACTGGCGCGCTTGACCTGAGTGTCTGCTGGCACCTACGGGGTGATCGGATTTGCGTTCGCCGTGGTGCTCAGTTCTGAGGCAAGCCCCTCGATGGTCACCCCAGTCAGGGTGCGGATAAACGCGATGCATGCTCTCGCATCGGCAAGTCGAACGGTAGGACCAGTAGTCGTGCTCGTAGAGCCTTCGCGTACGGCTTGCAGGACCGAGACCTCAGGCATGCGCTCATCGCCGTGAGCAATCGCATGCCTGATTTTAAGCCAGTCGCGTAGCTGATCCTCGATATCATGGGGTCGGTAAGTGATGGCACGGCTACCGTGTGCTCCGTTTGTCCACGTCCAGTGCGGGCGAGGGTCATATCCCACAGATTGCAGAAGCTGGCGAGTGTTCTCCGCATTAGGTGTTGAGAACTTTCTGAGTTCTCCCAGCACATGCCCTCGGAGCAGCTGTGCGACGCCGTGGTTGGAGTCTGAGGGCTCCGGCATGTGGTGTTCCAGTAGGAACTTCGTCATGTCTTGAACCACCGCCTGCCAGCTGGCGACTGCAATGACTACGATTGCCCGGTTGACCGAGATCTCTTCGCGGCGTCGTCCCTTTGCGTCGCCGCCCGCACGCTGGTGTACGCGGACGAGGTTGTCGCAATGCTCCATGGCTCGGTCGAAGTTGGCAGTGACCTTCCTAGCTAACGCGAGACGCATGATTGGGATCGTAGATGCTATGTTCGGCGGTGACTCACCGAGGTCACCTAAGAGTCGCGCAGTAGTTTCCGCGGCGGTCGCCACATCGCCGAACCTCGGTGACTAGCCTTGATAAGCCAGCGGTTCCTCGAACGTGAAGCTAGTGCAGGTCCCCGCCGAATGGGAGTTCAACCCACCGCCGGTCGTGGAAAGCGTTGTCCCACTGCTCTAGTGCGCGGCCGGTGGCGTTGGCGTCGAATGCACTCTGAGGCGACACGATCGCCACCGTGAAGGCGCCGTGGTGGTGACGCTCCAGATGGGAGAAATCGTCGTCCAGATCCGTGGAGCCAGAGTTTCCGAGGTACATGTATCGGTGAGCAGTTGGTCGTTTGAGTCCGCGCCCATCGCTTCCCCGTGCGGGAGGTTTGCGTATTGGTGCATCCAGGTTGTGAAGGCGACGCCAGCACCATCAGGCCTGTTGGAGTCGACTGCGCACGCTCCGTTGATTGCTAGGTGGCGACGGCCTCACGGTGACTAGTGTTCGCCCTGATGGCGCTCGGCTGCCTCGATAGCTTCGATCAAATCCCCTTTGCGCATCCGCGAGTAGCTTTGAATATCAGCACTTTTCGCTACCAGTCGGAGCTCGGTAACGGTGCTCGCCCAATGTCTGCTTCGAATGGGGTGATCGCTAGATAACGGGACTGGCCGCACTAGCGACAGGTCGAGCACCACAACCTCGATCTGACATCCTGCCGGGATTGAACTGTCGATGTCAGCCTGAAGCGTACTTCGGAGTTCTTGCGATGAGCGGTGTGGCCGCGCCTTCGCTCGCCGACTATCCTTTGCTGTCCAGGATTGCTGGTCGAACCATGCGATCAGGTACACGCCGTGGTGGGTGTGGGTATCTGCCATGTACCTTTCGAGCAGTTGGTTTTCCACGCTGTCCTGAGTTCGGGGTTCCAGCAGCCCTTGACCTCGATGACCAGAGTGATCTGGTTGCTTCTGCCTTGGGGTTGTGCGTCGATTCTGATGTCGGTTCGCTCGCCAATACCGCGACCGCTCCGACGAACTTGCACCTCCCGGTTGACGACCGCGCCTCGAGTCGAGGGTACCCTCGGTGACGCGATAGTCGAAGCCACCGTGACAGGCGCCCTGCTGGCAGCCCTCCAACGCGATATCGCCTCAGCGACAAATCTTTCCGAAAAAGCTCGGCTCCAGGCCGAGATACAGCGCAACGACAACGGACGCGTACTGGCGACGTACGCGTTCGGATTCGTCGCGGTCGCCGACGGCGATCTCGCGCGCGGTGCCGAGTACCTCGACCAGGCTGTCGAGGCATTCCGGGCGAACGACGACATCGCCCGTCTGGTGCCCGCGCTCTACTGGTTCGCATTCGTCGTCGACGCGCTCGGCGAAACGGATCGGGCGGCAGGCATCTACGAGCAGGAGTTGGCCATCTCCGAATCGCAGGGCGAAATCATGTGGCGGTCGATGACGATGTCGGACTACGGGTCCGCGCTGTGGCGTCACGGCTACCGCACTCGCGGTATCGAGCTACTGGAAGACGCTCTGCGATTGATGCAGGGGTTAGGAAACCAGTTCGGATGCGCGTGGTGTCTCGAGGAACTAGCGTGGACGCTTGTCGACCAGGATGCAAAGCTAGCAGCCACTCTGATGGGCGCGGCCCAGACACTGTTCACTGCGACGGGCAGTCCCATGGCCACCTTCGGGAGCATGGTCGTCTACCACGAAGTAGGCGCCATTGATGCCCGTAACAAGCTCGGAGACAAGGGTTTCCAACTCGCCTACGATCAAGGAGGAGATTTGACTCTCGACGACGCTATAGCCCGCGAACTGAGGAAACAGTCGCTCAGTCGATCATCGAAAACGACTGCCGATGACTCCATACTGACTCCGCGGGAACTTCAGGTGGCCGAACTCGTAGCGCAAGGACTGACCAACCGGTCAATTGCAGAGAAACTGGTTATTTCTCAGCGGACCGTCGACGGCCACGTCGATCACATACGGAACAAACTTCGATACAGCTCGCGCACCAGGATCGCAACCTGGGTGCTCCAGCACAAAAACAACCTCCCCAATTCTTCCAGCTCGTGATCAACTGAATCGCATGTAAGTGTTTGTGATGGCCGGCCCGGGGCCGGCTGGCAGGATAGGCGTCGTCGCTACAACGCCGCATCTCTGTGGCAGCGCGCGAACATGCGCACCCAGGTGGTGCTCGACGCCATCGAGACGGCCCGCTTCAGCCGCGGCACCCGGTTGAACGACTCGCCGAACTCGGTGCAATTCCATCGCTCGGGACCGTCGCCGATTCCTACGATAATGCTCTCGCCGAGAGCGTGAACGGCTACTACAAGTACGAACTGATCCACGGCCCAATGCATCTCGGTCCGTGGCGCAGCATCGACGACGTGGAACTGGCGACCCTGTCGTGGGTGCACTGGCACAACCACAGGTGGCTGTACGGCCACTTCGGCGACATCCTGTCAGCAGAGTACGAGATGACGTTCTACACTACCGAGCAGGGCGACCAGGTCCTGACCGAAATCAAATAGCCAGAGCATCCATTAGACCCAGGGCGATTCACCCTGTATCGGCGGCATGTTCCGCGACCGTGATGCCGTCTCGGCTCGGCGAAAACAAGATCTCCAACCAGCGTTTGTTCACGCTCATCACTCTCACTTTTCAAGAGTGTCAGGGACTTCTTGCCAACGATCTGTCAGCTATGTCCCGAGTCCGTACACGCGGAGTTGGACTCTCGGGTCAAATACTTCTCGAATGGATGAAATCCAATCTCCTCGGAAGGGCAGCTCTGGTCGAATAGTGCGGTGTATCCAGCCGCGAGGTACAGCCCGACGGCCTCGGGCTGACGCCACCCCGTGGTCAGATAGATTCGGCTGTAGCCACAGGCGGCGGCCTCCGCCTCCAACTCCTCAAGCACGAGACGCCCGAGACCGCGGCGCCGATGTCGACTCGACGTCCAAATGCGTTTGAGCTCGGCCGTTTGCGTGTCGTAGCGCCGAAACGCTCCTCCTGCAACAGGTTCGTCGTCCTCGACAAAGATTAGAAGTACACCGTCCGGTGGCGTGAACTCAGCGGCGGGGTGGGTGGTCAATTCCTCGATCTGTTCCTCGAACGTTGTCTCGTATCGTGTGCTGTACTCGACGGCCAATTCTCTGAGAAGCGGAGCGGCCATTGGGTTGTCCTGGGAAACCTTATGGACCCGAAGAAAATGTGCCTGGTTCGTCATGCGGCGGCCACCGCATGACGAACCAAGCGCATTCGAGGTCTGGGCCGACGGTCTGTCCTGGCGTCCGACCCGCCCCCGGACACCACCCGGTTCGTGAGGGTGGAAACGGCAGTCTCCATGGTCGAGGGCGTCGACCGCAGCAAATGGGTTTTCAGTACCCTCGCAGGCGGATGCCCCCACATCCGTGACATTGTGAGATGACTTCTTGCACTGACTATTCCATTCGTCAGATGCAGGAGATCTAAGGATCTGAACACGACCAAGGGGCCTTTCGTTGGGATGTGGACGCACGCCGGAGCCGGGTCCTGACTCCGGCGCGCTTGCGGAGTCGGTGCCGCAAAGGTCGTCATCTGAAGCACCCCCCGCCGCCGGGAGGGCTGCCGATCAGCAAACCACGGATCAACGCTGATGCTCATGACCTCGGCCCAAATCTAGCACGACATTAAGTGGAGAATATCCCTGCGCCCCAACAGTGTTGGTTGCTATGGCTCGTTGGGGTGGTGTAAGAATCAGGCTGATCCTTACACCGGGTCGCCGCTGGTGTTGACTTGTCATGTCGTCGGTTGCGGCATAGATCTTTCGAGCTCCGAGACGTAAGTACTGCATGATGTCTTGTGTGACTCGTGCACGCCGCGGAGGATCTGCTCGTTAAACCAGTTCGGCGAACCACAGTCGCTCGCGCTATGGATCGATCTGAACCAAGCCGCGAATCGTTCGGCTGGAGATGTATGCGAGCATCATCTTAGTCCTTTAGGTTGTCTGTTTCTCGACTGGCGAACGAGGGGTAAGGCCTGACAAGTAGTTGTCGAATCGTCTCTTCGTGTGACTGCAGGGATGAACGGCGGGACTCGCTGACGCCGATCCAGGTAGGTGGTTGGTCGTCGTAAACAGGTGAAAGCTTCTGACCTCCAACGTAGGTCGCAACATTGACAAGTGTCGAATCGATCGTTCGCAGGGCTCCCGTTGAATCCGACATCAGCCGACTCTCGTTGTCCTGGCGAAAGAGCGCAAGATCGGCCGGTGCACCAATTTCGATCCTTCCCTGCGGCAAGCGCAACGCGTCGGCGGGTCGGCTGGTTACCCCGGCAAGCGCGGTTTCCAGATCGACGCCGAGCGAAACTATTTTCGCGACTACGTCGTTGAGAGTTCCGACGACCCCGTGCCTGCTGTGTAGGTGAAGATCACTTGAGAACGACTGGGGAACGATCCCGCGGGCGAGTAGTAGTTCAGCCACAGCGAAGGAGAAACTGCCTGATCCGTGTCCCAAATCCAGTAGAACACCGCGCCTGTATGCACGCTCGAACTCGTCGAGCAAGGGGCCTCTGTCCAATTCCTCCAGGAGGCTGGGGGTGAAGGCATGAGTGACGATATCGCCTGGACGCAATGATTTCAGAACGGTGGTGACGTCGATGCCTGGCCCGATGTGCACCATCAGTGGAAGTTCCGCCTGGGTTGCAATTTCCACAGCGATATCGAGTGGTCCGAGGCCCAGTGTCCCGGTGGTGTAGTCGGAGAGTCGAATCTTGATTCCGCGAATAGTCTGAGAATGCTTCCGTGCCATACGCACTGACTCGTCGATGTCGAAGTGCACCTCGTTCTCAGACTCGGCTGCTCGACCTGCGAGCCCGATCGCAGAGGCGTGGAGCAACAGTGGAACGTGAACATTGAGCGACGCTACCCTCTTGCTGAGTTCTTCGACGGCGTAGAGACCGGCGGAGCCTGCATCGACCCACGTTGTCACTCCTGTGGCCCACGCAAGTGAATCCGGATCCATTCCCCAAAAGGTTCTACCTACGTCGACGTGCGTGTGTAAATCGATCCAGCCAGGACTGAGAATCAGCCCTTTCGCGTCGACGGTTTCCGCCGCGTCGGCGGACAACGACTGCCCGACCGCCACGATCTGTCCATGACTCACGGCGACGTCCTGCGGCCCGCAGAACGATGTTCCGTCGAACAACTGGGCGCCTTTGACGAGTAAGTCGATGCGGACGCCTTCCGCGCTCATCTACTTGGCGACCTTCCATGTGTCGTAGAACCTCGAAGAGGATTGGGCATCGAGGACTACGCCGTGGATCTGGTCCGAGAACGCGAATACGTTGACGGACTGATTGATCGGTACCGCGTATGCGTTCTGGAGAACGATGGTCTGGATCTCGTCGATGATCGCGTCGCGTTCGGGGCCATTGCTCACAGCGGGCTGCTGTTCGAGTAGCCGATCAAGATCGGTAGTCGTTTCAGTGAAGTTACGTGCAGGGGATGTAAGTGAGGTGAGGAACCAACCTCGCAGGATGTCGGGATCAGCAGCGGTGTTGGCATGCTGGAAGAAGTCGTAGCTACCGCTAAGCCATTTTTCGCCGACGTTCGCAGCGGTGGTCAACGAGATATCGAGTTTGACGCCGATTTTTGCTAGCTGTTGCGCCTGGAGTTCGGCGATGGGCTTCTGATAGTCGAAGAACAACCCCTTGATCGTCAGCGGTGAGTCGTCCTTTTCTCGGATTCCGTTGCTGCCGGGCTTCCACCCGGACTGCTCGAGTAGTTTGGCCGCGCCGTCCCGGTCATATGTGAGCAAATCGGAGTGATCGGTGAAACCGTTGGTGGAAGAGGTGAGTATCGATGTGGCTGCCAAACCGTGGGTGCCGAGGACTGTCGCCTGCAATTCGCTGCGATCGATTCCCTTCAAGACCGCGAGCCGGACGTTTTTGTCCTGGATGGCTGAGTTTTTATAGTTCCAGTCGATGCTGGATGCGATACCCGGATTGGGCCTCGTGAACGACTGGAACGGGCTTGACGAGAAAGTGGCCTGCTGCGCCTCGGTTGGGTTGCGGATTCCGTCTACCTGACCGCTCAGAAGTGAGCCATCACGAACGCTTGCCTCGGTAACGATCTGTATTTTCAGGGAGTCGAGATAGGCGTCGCCACTGTGGGACGCGTTTTGTGACGTCCAGTTGTAACCGTTGCGCTTATTGAGTACTACTTCCGCTGCGGGTGTGTAGTGATCGAGAACGAAAGGCCCGGTGCCGACCACAGCTCCCTGGCAGCGAGCTTCGGGACTCTTAGCGAGTGTTGCTGCTGAGAGGATCCCGGTGGATGGGCTGGACACCGCCTGAATGAACGGGAAGTTTGGTGAGGAGAATCGAACGGTCACTTTATTGTCTTCGACCACGGATTCGAGATAGGAGGAGAACACCCCTACGACGTAAGTGGCCTTGGCTCCGAGGTCGTTCTTGATCGAGTCGAAGTTCGCCTTGACGACGTCCGCCGTAAGAGGGGTACCGTCCGAGAAAGTCACTCCGTCACGGATCGTGAACCGGAACTCGGTACCAGTGGGATTGGCTTCGTATGCGCTCGCAAGCCACGGGGTGAACTCGAATGTCTCTGAGTTCTGGTCAAGCAGCGAGTCGACGATGTTCCGGCCGAGATCGAGACTCCAGTTCGCTGCCTGTTGCGGGTCGATGCAGGCCGGGTCGGTATCGTGAGAGAAGACTAGCGTTCCGCCCGATACGGGATTCTGATCGTCGCCTGCGCCCGACTTGTGGGCACCAGTGGCTGAGGAGCACCCGGTAAGGACAGCGAGTGCAGCTGCGGTGGCGATCAGGGGACCGCTCTTACTGAATTTCATTGTTGTGTCACCTTTGTATTGTTGTGTTGTCGGTCGGTTCCGAGCGGCGGTTACCCGGTATCGACTCGATCAGTCGGCGTGTAGAGGGCGATGTGGGATTTTCGAAGAGCGTGCGAGTTTGGGCCGTCTCGACGGCGCGCCCGCCATGCATCACGAGGATGTTGTCGGCCACCTGACTGACGACAGCAAGGTCGTGCGAGACGAAGAGGTAGCTGAGCTGATTCGCCTCCTGTAGATCCCGGAGAAGGTCGAGGATCTGGGCTTGTACCGACACATCGAGAGCCGAAACAGGCTCGTCCAAGACCAGCAAGTCAGGTTCCGAAGCTAGCGCCCGGGCGATGGCTATTCTCTGCCGCTGACCACCTGACAGTTCGGCAGGCCTGCGACGCAGCAACGACGTCGAGAGCGCGACACTGTCTAGCAGACGATCGACAGCAGCAGACCTGGTGGCGCTGCTGGCTAGCCCGAACCCCTCGAATGGTTCGCTCAGTATCCGTTGCACTGTGTACCGGGGGTCCAACGCGGTATAGGGATTTTGATACACGTACTGCACGCGACGACGCAGTTCGTGCGAGCTTCCCATCTTCCACTCGGAGAGGGACCGACGGTCGAAGATGACTGATCCGTCCGAGGCGGGAAGGAGTCCGCCGACGATCCGTGCCAGCGTTGTCTTTCCTGAGCCGGATTCTCCGACGACAGCGAGGGTTGTTCCTCGATGTAGCTCAAATGACACGCCGTCGAGTACGCGGATCGGCTGCCGCCGGCCACGAACACGCTCGCCGGGATATTCTTTCGAGACCTCGTGAACGGATAAGATCGGTGCCTCGTTCGGTGCCGGAGCATCTGCGAGCGGTCGCCTGTCTAGGTCAATCGTCGGCGCGGCACGGATCAGAGCTCTCGTGTATTCCTGTTCGGGTCTTTGGAGTACGTCGTCGAAAGCTCCGATCTCGACGAGCGAACCCGACCGCAGCACGGCGATTCTGTCAGCGCGATCTGCAGCGACCCCGAGATCATGAGTAACCAGCATGACTGCTGTGCCGTATTCGCGCGTGAGCTGATCAATTCCGTCGAGTATCTGCTTCTGCACGGTCACGTCCAGCGCGCTCGTGGGCTCGTCGGCAATGAGCAGCCTCGGGCGGCAGGCCAGTGCCATGGCAATCAATGCGCGCTGCCGAAGGCCACCCGAAAGCTCGTGTGGGTACTGACGACTGCGTCGTGCCGGCTCTGGTACGCCGGCTTCTTCGAGCAGTTCGATTGCACGCGTGCGCGCCGCACTGCGTGTTGCGAGCTTGTGCGTCCAAAGTGCCTCCGCCACTTGATCGCCCACACGCTTGACTGGGTTGAGAGTCACGGTGGGATCTTGGGGAACCAGACCGATGGTGCGCCCACGAACAGACTCGAATTGCTTGTCGCCTAGTCCGGTAAGGGGACGGCCATCGAGGAGGATCTCCCCCGAGTTGATCCGCGCGTTCTTTGCGAGCAACCCGACGACGGAATGAGCAATCGTCGTCTTTCCTGAACCGGACTCGCCGACAAGAGCGACTACTTCGGCGACGTTGACGTCCAGACTGACTGAATCGAGTGCGCGAGTCCATGAGTGAGAGGAACGGTAGGAGACTGACAATTGGTTGATTTCGAGAAGAGTGTTCGTGCTCATCAAGCTTGTCCCCGATCGAACTCGGCCGCCAAGCGATTCGCAGAGAGCACCACAGCCACGACGACGAGCCCTGGCAGCGTGATGAGCCACCATGCCGTCGCGATGTAGTCGCGGCCTTCCGCGATCATCGATCCCCATTCCGGTGTGGGTGGTTGTGCGCCGAAACCGAGAAAGCTTAAGGCGGCCACTGCGAGTACTGCGCCGCCGAACTCGACAATGGAGAGTGCAGCCACCGGGCCGAAGGCGTTGGGCAATGCGTGCCGGACCAGAATCTTAAACCGGGAAATTCCAGAGCCATGGGCTGCTTCAATGAAGTCGAAGTGGCGAATCCTCATAACTTCTGTACGTGTGACGCGTGTGAAACTTGCGATTGCGCTGATACCCACCGCGATGGCGACGATGATGGTGCCGAAGCCCATGGCGGTAATGATGGCCATTGACAGGAGCAATGAGGGAATCGAGAGAAGAACATCGGTAACGCGGGAGATCACCTCGTCGACGGCGCGGCCGAGGAATCCCGCAAGTACCCCGAGTGAAGTGCCGATCACCACTGCGATAGCCACCGCCAAGGCTGTTGCCGTGAGGGAGAGTCCAGCGGCATGAACGGTGCGGCTGAATGTGTCCCGTCCCAGGTAGTCGGTTCCGAACCAGTGAGTAGTGCTCGGAGGCTGGAGGCGATCTGCTGGTACCCCGACGTCGGCCGGGTAGTTGGTGAATAGACTCGGGAAGATTGCCCAACCGAGTGACAGTGCTAGCGCTAGCACGGATATGACCAGCATCGGTCGCCGAGAGGCATAGTTCACTCGGCGTCGCCAAGGAGTAGGAACGCGGTCCAGGTCGCCGACCGTGCTGTCCGTATGAATGCCCGGCTGAGGGCCATGCGATTTCGACGGCACTTTGGTATGGACTTCGGGTGGGGTCATACCGTTCTCCTTGTGGCAGGTCGGCGAACTTGGATGCGCGGGTCGAGAAGGGGGAGAACGAGATCAGTGGCCAAGCTCAGCAGGGCGAAGATCAGTGCAACCAGGAGCACCAGCCCTTGCACCGTCGGTGTGTCCTGCGCAGCTACTGCACTCTCTGTGAGACGACCGATCCCGACGCGCGAGAACACGGTCTCGGTCACTACGGCGCCCGCGAGCAAGTTCCCGAACGTTATTGCCAGCAGGGTGGACGCCGGCAGCAATGCATTCTTGGCTGCATGAGAGAAGAGGATCCGCCTGCGACTCACACCTTTGGCCTTGGCGGTATCGATGTATGGCTGCGACCAGGCATAGTCGAGGCCCTGAGCAAACACCTTCGCCAGCCCTGCTGACGTCGGAAGCGCCAAGGTGATTGCCGGAAGAACCAGGCTGTCGAGGCCCGCGTTCCCCACTGCGGGCAACACTGCGAAATGGAAGGAGAATACTTGGATGAGGAGGAGCCCTACCCAGAAGGTTGGCAGTGCTACGCCCAATGGGGGAATCGAAAGGAGAAGTCGGCGAAGCCAGTTCGCGCGGGTGTAAGTGGAGGCGAAAGCGATTGACACAGCCAGGAGCACTGCAAGGAAGAGGGCCGCGAACGAAAGCTTGAGTGTCTCCGGTAGCGCGGTCAAAATTGCGGAACTGACCGGCGCTCCGTTCTGGATCGAGGTCCCGAGGTCGCCACGCAGCACGTTGAACAGTTGAGCTGAGTACTGTGCCAACAGTGGATCATCCAGCCTGTACTGCGAGCGAAGCGCCTCGACTTTGGCCGGATCGATGTAGGAGTCCGTGCCTAGCAGGATAGTGACAGGATCACCTGGGAGCAGGTAGAGAATTACAAACGCGACGGTGAAAGCCGCCCAGACAACTCCGATTGCACGTACCACGCGTGCGAGGAAGTACGTGAACGAGAAGTTCATTCCCCTGTACCTGTGATGGCCACCGCGAATTCCCCCGTGCCCGTGCTGGCTACCGCGAGATGGAACTCTGCAAGAAGATGATCGGCGAGCACATCCAGCGTATCGACGATCCCTGTACGTTCGCCTTCCCCATACGCGACAGGAAGCTCTGTGCAGCCGAAGATCACCGAATCGAGTTGGTAATGATCGCGGAACTGACAGACGAGCTCTCGGAACGCTGCGCTATCGGAAGCCGAGTGCGCACCGGTGTAGACACCGACGATGTGCTTCTCCACAATTGCTGTCAGTTCAGGAGTTGGGATGATCAACTCGGCAACATCGGAGACGGTGCCGTAGAGTCCCCGATCGATCGTTTCTTGGGTAGCAAGTAGACCGACCCGCTCGAGACCTTCGTCCTGAACAACTCGCCGAACTTGTTCCGGGATGCGCTCTACAGTGATGCCGGTACGCGCCTCCACCTCCGGAAGAAGTATGTGAGCAGTGTTGCAGGCCAGGCCAATGGTCGTCGCCCCGGAATTGACGAGTGATCGTGCGGCGTGAGAGACCAGACGGATCGCGCGCTGTTGATCGCTGCCCTCACGAATGAACGGCGGCACCCGCACCGAGAAGTGCACGATCTGAGGAAACTCCAAACCCAGCTCGGTGTTCGCCGTCGCAGCCTTACGTACGAGTTGTGTGTGCAGCCATGCACTTGCCTGCGGGCCTATTCCGCCGATTATACCGATTGCTCCGTTGTTGAGTGCATTTGTCACAGCCATAATCTCACTCCCCTGCGTACCCGCAGATATTCTTCTCTCTGTGTTCGCAGTTATTCACTTACTTGAATATCGTACGAATCCCAGGGAGGATTGTACTCAGAGGGGAGGGTGTCGGCAAACGTTTTAATCACGGTGAACAAAAGATGAGGGTAGGGTGGTATTGGTTTATATGTCGTAGTTATGGCTGTCTCTATGTGGACTGTGATAGTTCCCCGGCTGTCGAATATGGCAATCTTTATAATGCAATCGGGCAAGGTTGCCAGGCTCGCTCAAAATTTGTTCCTTTGAGCGTAGGTCAGGTATTTGAGATCAATCGTAATCTGCAGGGCTGCAATACATGTGATGGGTATGGAAACTCTCAGAATTTCCACCAGATCGCACTAACTTGTACCTAAAAGGGTTGTAGGTCGGGGAAGTTTTCGGGTGGGTGGAGGTGTAGGAACTCTCGTGAATTTGAATGGAACTAAAGGTCATGAATCATCAGGTTGTAAATATTATTGAGAAGGTTAGTCAAAATTTATATGGTGAATAGATACTGACCTTATGGCAGCTTGCTATATGGAACATTTTAATCCTCCTGCTCTTTCATGTGGATGCTTAAAATCTTTCGATAATAATCAATCAGGTGTGGCGTTCCCGGAGAAGGTCCTTGCGTATTTTTCCGGTGGCGTTGCGAGGGATTTCGTCGAGGATGATAGTCGACTTGGGTATCTTGTATCGCGCTAGGCGCGTCGCGAGAATGCGGGCAGTCGCGCCCCGGTCCGCGTGGCAACCATGAGCTGGCGACCCGCATTGGTTATGGATGGGTGAACCGTGCCGGGTTTTTTGCCGCTCCTATGCTGGCGACATCTCCGGCTGGAGAATTGATAGTTGAGAGTAGTAGACGGCCTCGAACTCGTCCG
>NZ_JBHWYS010000015.1:0-86637 GCF_042728675.1 Rhodococcus sp. NPDC060176 | reverse complement strand
GAGTTTTCCTCAGCCGTACGTATCGCGAGGTCCGCGGCCTTTCACATGCCTTTCACCCTTGCGCCAGCTCGGCGCGCTCGGTCCGGTGATACGCAGCGTCTTCACGACGCCGTCACCCACGGCAGCGGCAATTTTCGCCAGGATCTGCGACTGCATCATGCGCAACTGGGTCGCCCACGCCGTCGACTCGGCGGAGATGCTGAGTACACCTTCTTTCAGCGAAATCGGCTCGGCATGGGCAGAGATGTCTTCACCGACGACCTGCGGCCACCGGCCGAGGACCGTGCCCTCGGACACCTTGGGGGACCACCCACGCGACTTGGAGATCGCACTGGTGAGGGCACCGAACGGCTGAGGGTCCCGCGCATCCGGGCCGGGGCCGGACCAACCGCTGCGCCGACGCGGGCGGCCGCTTCCGTATTTGGGCGACGAACGCCCCTGACCGACGGCCTTGCCGTTGGCCTTGGCCGTCGCGCGCGCCTCCTCGAGGGCACGGCGCGCCAGATCGATCCCTTTGAGCTCGGGCTCCGGAGCCGCGCTGCTGTCTTCAGTCATCGAACTCGACCTCCTGATCCGTCGAGCCTACGGGCACTATCCGAGATATCCGACCGTCTCCGGTATCGGAGGCTTCGACGCCGAACTTGGCCGCCTCGAGTTCGTCCGGGACGTCCTCGGGAACAGCAGCCGTGATCAGTACCTGTTCGGCGGTAGCGGCAACAGTGGCGAGCGCTCGACGGCGACGACGGTCCAATTCCGCGAACACGTCGTCCAACATCAAGACCGGGTCGCTGCCGTCTGCACGCAGTAAGGCAAAACCTGCCAGTCGCAGCGAAAGCGCAAAAGACCACGATTCACCATGGCTGGCAAAGCCTTTCGCCGGACTATCGCCGAGAATCAGCTCCAGATCGTCCCGATGCGGACCGACCAGACACACTCCGCGATCAATTTCCTTCGACCTCATCTGTGCCAACTCGAGATGGAATCTCTCCTCAAGGTACGCAACGTCGTCGATACCGGAAATCCTTGCAGGGTCGGTGAATTCGGGATCCAACGAGGACCCCAGACTGCTCTTGTATCGAATCGACGCCGGCCGGGATTCGGGTGCGATGGAACGATACGACTCCGCCAGATGCGGCGCCAGATCATGGACCAACTCGAGGCGCCCGGCCAACAATTGTGCGCCGTGAGCGGCCAGATGCCCGTCCCACACCTCGAGGGTGGAGAGGACGTTGTCGGACTCGCCACCTCGAGAACCTCTGCGCAAAGCCGCACCGGCAGTTTTGAGCAGCGCCGAACGCTGGCGCTGCACCTTGTCGTAATCCGCACGGACAGCGGCCATTCGGGGAATCCGGGACGTCAACAACTCGTCGAGATAGCGTCGACGATCACCAGGATCGCCGCGTACCAACGACAAATCCTCCGGCGCGAACATCACCGACTGCAGAATCCCCAGCACTTCACGCGGTCGACGCGTCGGAGACTGATTTATCCTGGCGCGGTTGGACTTTCCCTCGATCAGTTCGACATCTATGGTCAGTTCACGCCCGTTGTTGACCACCGTTGCACCGGCAAAGGCACTGGCGGAACCGCTGCGGATCATCGGTGCATCCGCGGACACTCGATGTGACGACAGCGTCGACAGATACCCGAGCGACTCGAGGACGTTGGTTTTACCGTGCCCGTTGGAACCGAGGAACACGGTTGTTCCCGGCGTGAGGTCAAGCGTCAGCGAATCCCAGGATCGGAAGTCCCGCAGCGAAAATCTACGAACGAACACTTAGCTTCCAGAAGCCGAATTCTTGGGCGAAGCGCTCTTGACCGCGTGACCACCGAACTGATTACGCAAAGCCGACACCGCCTTCATGGCCGGTGAATCATCCTGTCGTGAAGCAAATCTCGCGAACAGAGCAGCGGAGATGACGGGAGCGGGGACCGCGTGCTTGATGGCTTCCTCGACGGTCCAGCGGCCCTCACCGGAATCCTCGGTATAGCCTGTGATCTGCGCAAGCTCCGGATCCTCCTCGAGGGCGTCGACAAGCAGATCGAGCAACCACGAACGTACGACGGTTCCCTTCGACCAAGCTCGGAGAACACCCGGAACGTCCGCGATCAGGCTTTCCGCCTCGAGGAGCTCGTACCCTTCGGCATATGCCTGCATCAGCCCGTATTCGATGCCGTTGTGCACCATTTTCGCGTAGTGCCCAGCACCGACCGGGCCGGCATGGACAAAACCGTCGGCAGCGTCGCCGTCGGGGCGCAGAGCGTCGAAGATCGGCATTGCCTTCGCCACGTCGGGCTCGGATCCGCCCACCATCAGGCCGTAGCCGTTCTCACGGCCCCAGATGCCACCGGAGACACCGCAGTCGAGGAAACCGATCCCACGGGCGCCCAACAGCTCCGCATGGACAGCGTCGTCGGTGTAGCGAGAGTTTCCACCGTCGATGACCAGATCGCCGCCCTCGAGGGCATCCGCCAGTTCGGCAATGGTGCTCTGGGTGATGTCACCAGCCGGAATCATCACCCAGACGACTCGAGGTCCCTCGAGGGAAGCAGCGAGTTCGGCAAGTGACCCGACATCGGTGACTTCCGGTCGAGGGTCGTATCCGATTACCTCGAGGCCATGCGCGCGCAAGCGCTCACGCATGTTGAAACCCATCTTGCCGAGACCTACGAGTCCGATCTTCATACTGTTCTCCCTGGTCAGGCGCGAACTGAAGTGCGGGGTACCACTCAGCCCGGAAGGCGAACCGGCATCAGCAGGTACGTGTATTCGCTCGAGGGCGCAGCGAAGTTACCGGACTCGTCTGCCGTGGGCTCTTCCTCGGCCGCGGGGCGAAGAACAGCCGGACGGCTGGGAGTGGTGAAGCCGAACAGAACGTTTTCGCTGTGAAGCGAGTTCAATCCGTCGATCAGGTAACCGGGGTTGAACGCAATGGTGAGTGCTTCGCCCTGGAATGACGCGTTGAGCGTCTCTTCCGCGCGGCCGGCGTCGTCGCCACCCGCAGAGAGGAGCAGGCCGTCAGCGGAGAACTGCATGCGTACCTGTGCGCCACGCTCGGCGACGAGTGCTACACGCTTGATGGCCTCGATGAGAGGCGTGACCTCGACGGTTGCCATCGCGGTGTGCTGAGCGGGCAGCAGCTGACGGAACTTCGGGAACTCGGCGTCGAGGAGACGCGTCGTGGTGCGGCGTCCGTCGTTGACGATGCCGAGGAGTCCGTCGTTTCCGATGGTCGTACCGGAACCGAGAGCCAACTCGACCGGCGAATTTGCATTGCCGGCAAGCGTTTTCGCGGATTCGGACAGAGTCTTGGCCGGGATGAGAACAGCAGCCTGGACGTCGGGATTGGCCGGAGTCCACTCGAGTTCACGCACAGCGAGACGGAAGCGGTCGGTAGCGGCGAGGACGATCGAATTCTGTTCGATCTCGACACGGATACCCGTGAGCATCGGAAGGGTGTCGTCCTTGCCGGCTGCAACGGCTACCTGGCTGATGGCTTCGGAGAACAGGTCGACGGGAATGGACCCGGACTGCTGCGGAAGCGTCGGAAGCTGGGGGTAGTCCTCGACCGGCATGGTGGGCAGGGAGAACTTGGCGCTTCCGCACGAGATGAGCACGCGAGTGCCCTCGAGGGTCACATCGACCGGCTTGTTGGGAAGCGACTTGGTGATATCGGCAAGGAGGCGACCGGAGACGAGTGCCTGACCTGCAGTTGTGACATCTGCCGAGACGCGGACCTGCGCGGATACCTCGTAGTCGAACCCGGAAACAGTGAGGCCGGCCTCGGTTGCGTCGAGAAGAACTCCGCCGAGAACCGGCACGGGCGGCCTCGAGGGCAGGCTACGAGCAACCCACGCTACTGAATCAGCGAACTCTTCCCGGGAAACGCGAAACTTCAGGCTTCCAAGCTCCATCGCCGGGTTATTCCTCTCGGTAGGCATGTTCGTCTGCTGCGGATCTGCATCAGCTCACTTGAAGTCTGACACAGACCAAGCGATGCCCACCGTATGCCCTCGAGGGCGCAAGTGGAAAGCCGAAGCCGGGATGAGCGCAGCCTGAGGCGAGGTTCTCAACAGGAGTTGTCCCCAGAACTATTTTCAAAGAGCTTTTCCTAGGAAATTCTCAGTAGTAGTAATAAGTCCTGTGCAATCTGTGGAGCAACGGTTGTCGACGCTGGTAGGTCCCCTCGAGGGCCTGTGCACTTCTCGAGGACAGACTCGAGGACCAATCGACCCCCTCTGTGCACTCTCTGAAAGTTTTCGGATTCCTCCTCGAGAACTCCACAGACTTCGAGAGTTATCAACACAGTTATCCACAGATGTGAATACTTTTCACAAGAAACGAAGAGTTTGTTCTCATCGGCGTGTCCAACTCCGGCGTGTCGTCCCTCGAGGCGGACAACCGCCCTCGAGGGGATCGCACGTGAACCCTTCGAAAACACCGATGCCGCTCGAGGGAAACCTCTGCCTCGAGCGGCATTGATCGAAATAAGTGCAGGTCAACGCTTGGAGCGCTGCTTGATCCTTGCGGTCAACTCCTGAACCTGGTCGTACACCTTGCGGCGTTCCGTCATTTCCTTACGGATCTTCTTGTCGGCGTACATGACCGTCGTGTGGTCACGGCCGAACGTCTGACCGATCTTCGGCAATGACAAATCAGTGAGCTCACGGCACAGATACATCGAGATCTGGCGGGCCTGAGCGAGCGGCCGGGCCTTACCCGGCCCACACAGGTCGTCGATCGACATGTTGAAGTATTCGGCCGTCACAGCCATGATCGTCGCCGCATTGATCTCGAGGCTCGACGAATCGGGCATCAGATCTCGCAGGACCACCTCGGCCAACGTCAGATCCAACGGCTGACGGTTGAGCGAGGCAAAAGCGGTGACGCGGATCAACGCGCCCTCGAGTTCACGAATGTTGCGCTCGATACGGCTGGCGATCAGCTCGAGGACGTCGTGCGGGACCTCGAGGCGATCCATCCTTGCCTTCTTGCTCAGAATCGCGATACGCGTCTCGAGCTCAGGCGGCTGAACGTCGGTGATCAGGCCCCATTCGAAGCGCGTCCGCAGACGCTCCTCGAGGGTTGCCAACTGCTTGGGCGGACGGTCCGAGGAAACGACGATCTGCTTGTTCGCGTTGTGCAAGGTGTTGAAGGTATGGAAGAACTCCTCCTGAATACCTTCCTTGCCCTCGATGAACTGGATGTCGTCGACCAGCAGGACATCCGTTTCCCGGTAGCGACGCTTGAACGCGACCTTGCGGTCGTCACGAAGACTGTTGATGAAGTCGTTGGTGAATTCTTCGGTCGAGACGTACTTCACCCGCATGCCGGGGAACAGACGCTGTGCGTAGTGGCCGGCGGCGTGAAGAAGGTGCGTCTTGCCCAGTCCCGAAGCTCCCCAGATGAACAAGGGGTTGTAGGCACGCGCCGGCGCCTCCGCGATCGCGACGGCAGCGGCATGGGCGAATCGGTTGGACGAACCGATCACAAAAGTGTCGAAGGTGTACTTCGCGTTGAGGCTGTTCGCGCCGGACCCCGAAGCAGAAGGAGTAGCGGGCGGCTTCGTGAAGTACGACGGCCACGATTCGTGAACGCTCGCGAGTGCTTCGCGGTCGTCGTCGACTTCTTCGGTCTCGGCAGTCTCGGAGTCCGAGGGTTCGCCGTCACCTTCGGTGAATCTGCGACGACGGTATGCGCCCGAGCTGTTGACCGACTCGAACTGACGGCTGCCCGTGCGCTCCTCGACAGGTTCGGCGGGTGCGTCGGCATCGTCTTCGAGTGCGATGCGGACACCGAGTCCTTCGACCTGGCCGCCGAGATGGCGTCCGAGTGCCTGCAGGATCGGCTCGCGTAGATCGCGCTCGATCGTTTCTTGAGCAAATGGCGATGGAACCGAGAGGAGTGCAAAACCCTGAGCAAGTGTGAGAGGCCTCACCAGACGGACAAACGCCTTCTGCTTACTGCTCAAAGCCGGAAGATTACTTCCGGGGTCATCACTCGTGAGTTCTGCAACCACGTCGACCCAGACCCGTGCGAGCGCGTTGGGATCGTCGTTCACGTGGTTCCTTCCCGTGTTTCGCCGACAGTGGGTGTGCTGCAGCTGCCGAGCGTATGGCTGCGGCGTCGAATGATTCGGTGGATTACCACCCGGGGTGAGAACCCCGTAACAGGCTACGAATATGCCACCTGGGCTGTGTTTCCACACAATTATCCACAGATGTGGACAAACCTGCACTGAGTCGGTTTTTTCGTCAACCAAATTCGCTGAAGTGACCGAGAAATTGATCTACCTGCAACTTTGTTGGAACTCGAGGCGTTCGCCACTTGGTGTCGGGGATGCGTCAACACTCACAGCCCTGTGGATGAATGTGGAAACTCGGGATTCGGGGTCGCGTCCGGCGCTCATGCCCGTATGTGCTGATGAGGCCTTGTCGCGAGCATGCGCCGGTGGAACCGTCCGGCTTGCCTTCAGGCCACCTGCAGTCCGTAGCGGAACTGTTGCCAAGGTCACACTTGCCGCCTCGCTCGAGGTCACGGCCGTATGCACACCGGAATGGGAATCTGCGGAATAATGCAACTGTCGGCGTGTCGTCGCAGTTGCCGCGGAAGGGCTTCGAATCGGGCTGGTTTGACCTTGGCAACGGTGGTAAGTAACCTCGAACGGTCACCCGCTGGTGGTGATCGCTTCGTGCTGGCTACATATGTCAGGTCGGATCGGTCTTCCAAGCCACAACGAGTGAAGTTGATTGTTCTGTACCTGTTGGATCCAAAGGCGCCGTAAGGCGTCGATCACTGAATGACGCCGGGAGGCGTCAATGAACTTCGAGGAGTGTTGACCGTGGCCAAGGGCAAGCGGACGTTCCAGCCGAATAATCGCCGCCGCGCGCGTGTTCACGGCTTCCGTCTTCGTATGCGTACCCGTGCGGGTCGTGCAATCGTTTCGGCGCGTCGCCGTAAGGGCCGCGATTCTCTCACCGCCTGATCTGATTTCGAGTTCAGGAGCTCGGGGTGTTGCCTGAGCCGTTCCGGTTGCGTCGCCACGCGGATTTCTCCGTGGCGGTGCGACGTGGGCGTCGTATGGGAAGACGCGACCTTGTCGTGCACGCGTTCGATCGCGAGCAAGTAGAGGCGCTGGTAGTAACAAATCACGGTCCCCGTTTCGGGCTGATCGTGAGCAAGGCTGTCGGGCCGGCGGTGATTCGACATCGAGTCGCACGCCGGCTTCGTCATATCTGTGCAGATTTCGTCGGACAGGTTTCGCCGGAGACAGACGTGGTTATCCGCGCACTTCCGGGCGCAGCTACCGCCAGTTCAGCCGAACTGGCCAAGCAGTTGCGTGGGGGCCTGACCAAAATGAACCTATTGGTGTCGGTAAGTGAAGAGCCATGAGTACTCCGCTCTCTGAGCAGATCGAGACTCCCAGAGCCTCCCGTGTCATCACGGTGTTGAAGGCTGTGCGTCGCGCTCCCGCCACTGTTCTCATCTTCTGTATCGAGTTGTACCGGACGTATGTGTCGCCCTTGAGGATGCCGACCTGCCGGTTCACCCCCACCTGCAGTGAATACGCAGTCGAAGCGCTGCGCACTCACGGGGCGATCAAAGGCCTTTTCTTGACTGTGGTGCGGTTGGCGAAGTGTGCCCCCTGGCATTCTGGAGGGTGGGACCCTGTCCCTGCCCGTCGTGACCGTGATGCGGGTAGCCGCCATAGCTGTCCGGAAGCACGCGCAGCGTGTCACAGTCCGACGGACGAACAGAGGAGTACTTAGAGCCGTGCTCAATTTCATCTACTATCCGGTATCCGCGATTCTGTGGGTCTGGCACAAGGTCTTCGGGTTCATTCTCGGCCCGGACAACGGAATAGCCTGGGCGCTCTCCGTGGTGTTCCTGGTGTTCACCTTGCGTGCGGTTCTGTACAAGCCGTTCGTGAAGCAGGTCCGCACGACGCGTCAGATGCAGGAACTGCAGCCGCAGATCAAGGCATTGCAGAAGAAGTATTCGGGCGACCGTCAGCGCCAGGCCGTCGAGATGCAGAAGCTCCAGAAGGAGCACGGATTCAACCCGATCATGGGCTGTCTCCCGGTCTTGGCTCAGGCTCCGGTGTTCATCGGTCTGTTCCACGTCCTGCGCTCGTTCAACCGCACCGGCACCGGCATGGGCCAGCTGGGCATGAGCGCCGAGGACAACCTCAACACCCCGAACTACGTCTTCTCGGCCACTGACGTCCAGTCGTTCCTGGATGCTCGTCTGTTCGGCGCGCCCATCTCGGCCGCGATCACGACGCCGGTTGCGCAGCTTCAGGCTTACGTCACCGAGAACGTTCCCGAGCTTCCGTCACGCCTGAACATCATTCTCGTGGCCGCTCCGCTGATGATCATCGCCAGCATCGCGACGCATTTCAACTCACGCGCTTCCGTTGCCCGTCAGAGCGAAGCAGCTGCCGCGAACCCGCAGTCCGCGATCATGAACAAGCTCGCGCTGTACGTCTTCCCGCTCGGTGTTCTGGTCGGTGGACCGTTCCTCCCGATCGCGATCCTCCTGTACTGGGTGTCGAACAACATCTGGACCTACGGTCAGCAGCACCTCGTCTTCCGCAAGATCGACGCCGAAGAAGAAGCCAAGAAGCAGGAAGCGATCACTCGCCGAAACGACAATGCGCCCAAGCCCGGTGCCCGTCCGGATCCCAATAAGAAGAAGGGATCCCCGGCTGCGTTGAAGACCGCGGAATCAGCTGACGACGACGGCGATGCCCCGGAAGTTTCGCTCAAGAAGCCACAGCCGAAGCCCTCGGGTTCCAGTGGTGGTTCCACGTCGAAACCCAAACAGAACCGGCCACAGAGCAACCGCGGCAACTCCCCCAAGCGCAATAAACGGCGCTGATCCAGGAAAGAGAACGACCAATGTCCAGTGAAGCTGACATCGTTGTGGATGGAGAGAACGCAGACGTGAGCACCGAGACCACTGCGCCGGTTACCGATGTGGATGTAGACATCGACGATTCCGATGACGACCTGATCGAAGAGGGCGAGATCGCCGGCGACTACCTCGAGCAGTTGCTCGACGTGCTCGATTTCGACGGAGACATCGACCTTGACGTCGAGGGCGATCGGGCGATCGTCAGCATCGACGGCGGCGACGACCTGACCAAGCTCGTGGGACGTAAGGGTGAGGTTCTGGATGCTCTCCAGGAGTTGACTCGTCTGGCAGTTCAGCAGTCGACCGGAGAGCGCAGCCGCTTGATGCTCGACATCGCCGGCTGGCGTGCGGGCCGTCGTGAGGCACTCAGTGCTCTCGGTGCGGAAGCTGCACAGCGTGTTCTCGAGACCGGCGAACGCGAAGAGCTTGCTCCGATGACGCCGTTCGAACGCAAGATCGTGCACGACGCCGTCGCCAAGGTCGCCGGTGTTTCCAGCGAGAGCGAAGGCGCTGAGCCGTCTCGCCGAGTAGTTGTCCTCAAGGACTGACACTCCCCCTTTGATCGAATGCGGGCCCCGAATTTTCCGGGGCCCGCTTTTGTGTCCGAGAGGTGTTTCACGTGAAACCGAATCCGGCGGCACGGTGAAGGTCAGGTGCTTATCGTTGTCGGACACAGCCTGTCTCTATTTCGGAATCTGTCGTCAATGAAGCGTCGTGAAGGGAAGCAATCTTGCTGATACGACCCGCGACACGGGCCGAGCTGGAAGAGCCCGTGGGGTTCGCGATGAACGATCCGGTCGGGTTCGTCGACGCTGACTCGCTCCGGGAAGAGGTGACGGCCGGACGACTTCGTCCGGAATGGACCTGGTTCGCCGTTGACGGCTCGAGGATCGTCGCGCGTGCCCTGTGGTGGGGGCGTGAGGACAGCGAGCGTCCGCTCGCCCTTGATTTCCTGCACGTGCTGGCTGACGTGCCGGATCGTGCCGCGCTTGCCGCCGAACTCATGTCGCGGGCGCACACCGAGTTCCACGCGAAGCCCGAGTATGTGCTGGTCGTGCCGACCGCCGGGCAGGACGCGGATTCCGCCGTAGCAGACGCCGTGTCCTGGCGTCGCGAGGCGGCCCAGGCGGCCGGACTGACCGAGATCATCGAGCGGCTGCGTTTCGAGTGGACGCCTGCGGCCGGTGTGCCCGCCCCCTCCGAGCGTCTGATGTTCCGTCCCACCTCCGATGAGGAGTTCCTCGCGGTGTTCCAGCGGGTCGCTGTCGGCAGCCTGGACGTCGCCACGCAACGAGGCATCGCGGCCACGGACATCGTCAACCAGGCCCGGGACGATCTCGAGTTCTACCGGTCGTGCCCCGGCGAACGATCGTGGTGGCGGCTGGCGGAGACCATGGACGGGACGCTGGTCGGCTTCGCGATCCCGTCCGCGACGCCCTACGACCGCAACGTCGGATACCTCGGAGTAGTGCCCGAGCTGCGCGGGTGCCGCTATGTGGACGACATCCTCTGCGAGATCACCCGCGTTCACGCAGCCGATGGCGCCAATCGCATCACCGCGACGACGGACGTGCCCAACACGCCCATGGTCGCGGCCTTCAAGCGGGCGAACTACCGGGTGACCGAGGTCAGGATGGTGTTCGAGGCCCCGGCGGGCTGAGTCGGGCGTCAATCGGAGGTTCGCTGCCGTCGCCGGCTCGCGCCGGCTCGGGCCTTTCTGTCCAGCTTGTCCGACAACTCGGCCCGCATACCCTGCTACAACGGTGTCGTACAAAAATGGAGGTCTCCAGATCCGGCTTGGCAAATTCGGCGATACGCTCGGTCACTCGCATCGTCACCGCCGCCACGGTGGAGTCGGAACAGAGGTCGGCAGCGACCGAGACTTCGATCCCGAACATCTCTCGCAGGCGGGCGGCGATCCCCTCCCCTCCCCCGGCCGGAATAGTCGGCCCTTCGTTTCACGTGAAACCGGATCGATGGTTGTTGCCCCGAGCCCTCGATCTCGATTCCAGATTGGTACTGGACGCCAATTGGATGGCAATCACGAATTCAATGGCCTAAGGGTGTGCCGTCGTCAGCGAGAACCCAACTTGACGGATGCTGCCGTGAACTAACTTCAGTCCGAACTCGGAATCGTCGTTGGATGTTTCGAGTGTCACGAAGAGTTCGTTGCGTGCCGGGCGCGTGCCGGATTCGACGATCGTTTCGGAGATGCCAACTGGCTCGGCGGGAAACTGGGCAGTCGGCCGGCAGAACAGAACTTCGATTGCGAGGTTCCGGATTTCGGGTTGGAGTCCAACCCAGTGTCGAGCCGGAGTGCTTTTACTGTCAGTCCAGAGGCGAGGGCGAACTCTTCGATGCGCATCGGTTGGTGCGAAGCTCATTGGATTGATTCTCGGTTTGTGATGCCAAGACTCCGGCCTACCGCAACAGGAGAGTCAAGTCGACGAATGAATGGCTCGCAGCAACCGGCGATGAGATACCGAAACTGTCCGGGACTTGAACTCGAAGATCATCCGAGTCCAAAAATAGACTGGGTCAGACTAACGAGTCCGTCCGGCTGTCCGACGGCAGCAATTTTCGGCAACCACTTTTCGTTGAAAATTGACCATTTTGGTTCAGAATTCCATCCATGTAACTACCCACGGCAGTTTCGTCACTGTGATGATACTCAGAATTGCGCTGCTATCGGCATTCGGCCGGCCGGCTATGTTTCACGTGAAACGCGTCAGAATTGGAAGATCTGTCAGCGCGATGTTTCACGTGGAACGTGAACCCCTCCCCTCCCCCGCTTGAATTTTGGGCCGAATACTTCCCAAAGAATGAACGAGTCGGCAGACTCACAGCGAGTCGGTGTGCAGAAGCGAACACATGTCGGCTCCAGAGCGGATAATGATTTCGGTCTTGATTGTTGATTTCGCGGTTTACGCGGGAGGATGTTTCACGTGGAACAGAATGGTGCGGCGTCGGTTGACTGGGACGAACAAGAGACTGCGCGCGCAGTGTTCGGTGACAGATATGAGATCGCGGAACGGTATTACCAATCCCTGGCGACGGATGGTGTCGAGCGCGGGCTGATTGGTCCCCGTGAAGTTCCTCGACTGTGGGAGCGCCACCTTCTCAATTGCGCCGTCATCGGTGAGTTGATCGCCGAAGGTGAGTCGGTTGTGGACGTTGGAAGCGGCGCCGGCCTACCCGGTATCCCTCTCGCAATCGCCCGCCCGGACTTGAAGGTGACTCTGGTCGAACCGTTGCTTCGACGCTCGGTGTACCTCGCGGAGTTCATCGAGTCCAACGGATTGGACGTATTGGTTGTCCGAGGGCGAGCCGAGGAATCGGGTGTTGTGAAGGAAGCGGGCGGCGCGGATGTAGTCACCTCGCGAGCTGTGGCGCCTCTCGAGAAGCTCGCACGTTGGTCCCTCCCACTCATTCACGAGCACGGCCGGATGTTGGCACTCAAGGGTTCGAGCGCCGCCGAGGAGATCGAGCGGGACCGTACGGCGCTCACCAAGTTGGGCGCAGGTAAGTTGGAAATACTCGAATGCGGAGCCAAGATTCTCCGCACCCCCACTGTTGTGGTGAAGGCCGAACGTCTCCCGAAGCGCCGCCAGCGTTGATGATTTACACGCATGCAATCGAGAGCAATGTACAGATGATGAGAGCACCTAGTGATCGATTCCCAATCGAAGGAGCAGTCAATGTCGGGTCGATCTGAATCCGCCGTTTCACGTGAAACACCGAAGCAGCACACGAGTGCGGGTGCGGATCAGATCGTCAATGACGACGACAATTTCACCGCCCCCTACGCGGCGATCTCCTCGGAGGAGACCCCCATCGGGGCGGCCGCGCACCGAGCGAGCCAAGTGCTTCATCCCCATTCGGTGACGCTGCCGAAGCCGGCGTTCCGCCGCGTGATCACCATCGCCAACCAGAAGGGTGGCGTCGGTAAGACGACGACCACAGTGAACCTTGCGTCGGCGCTCGCACTTCAAGGCCTCACGGTCCTGGTGGTCGATTTGGACCCTCAGGGCAACGCCAGCACGGCTCTGGGCGTCGTCCATACCTCGGGCACCCCCTCCAGCTATGAGTTGCTCATAGGCGAAGTGAAGGCCCCGGAGGCGATCCAGACCAGTCCGCACAGTGAGCGCCTTCTCTGCATCCCGGCAACGATCGATCTGGCGGGCGCCGAGATCGAATTGGTCTCCATGGTTGCCCGCGAGAATCGACTCAAAGGCGCGCTCAACGACAAGGTGCTCGCGGAACTCGACGTCGACTTCGTTCTCATCGACTGCCCGCCTTCGCTGGGACTGCTGACCGTCAACGCGATGGTCGCTGCCAAGGAAGTTCTGATCCCGATCCAGTGCGAGTACTACGCCCTCGAGGGGGTCGGTCAGTTGCTCCGCAATATCGAACTCGTCCAGGCTCATCTGAACCCGGATCTGCATGTCTCCACCGTCCTTCTGACGATGTACGACGGGCGCACCAAGCTGGCCGACCAGGTCGCCGAAGAAGTACGCAAGCACTTCGGTGAGGCCGTCCTGCGCGCTGTGATTCCGCGCAGCGTGAAGGTGTCCGAGGCTCCCGGATACGGGATGACAGTTCTCGATTACGACCCGGGTTCACGTGGCGCCATGAGTTACCTCGACGCCGGCCGTGAACTTGCCGCCCGCTCTGCCACCACGACGACCCAGGAGCAGTGAGATGAGTCAAGCACGCAAGGGTGGATTGGGCCGCGGCTTGGCTGCTCTCATCCCCACCGGGCCGGCCACGGCGCCGGGTCTGGGATCGGCTGCAGCGGACGTCGTAATCGGCGTCGACAAGCGCAACCCCTCCCCTCCCCCACCGACCAAGGCGGCCCCGAAAACGCCGAAAGCCACCAAGTCGTCGGCTGCGAAGGCTCCGGTGGAAGCTGAGCCGGAGACCGAACTCGAGCCGACCGGCGCGGTCTATCTCGAGATCGAACCGAGCCTGATCGAGACGAACCCGAAGCAGCCTCGCAGCGTTTTCGACGAGGAAGCACTCGCGGAGTTGGTTCACTCGATCCACGAGTTCGGCTTGATGCAGCCGATCGTGGTCCGTCGTCACGGTGACAAGTACCAACTTGTCATGGGTGAGCGTCGCTGGCGCGCGAGCCAGGAAGCCGGGCTGGAGAAGATTCCGGCGATCATTCGTGAAACAGATGACGACTCGATGCTGCGCGACGCGCTCCTCGAGAACATCCATCGAGTGCAGTTGAACCCCCTCGAGGAGGCAGCGGCGTATCAGCAGCTGCTCGAGGAGTTCGAAGTCACCCACGAAGAATTGGCCAATCGGATCGGACGTTCGCGTCCCGTCGTGACCAACATGATTCGTCTGCTGAAGCTGCCGGTGGCGGTTCAGCGCCGCGTTGCGGCTGGAGTACTTTCGGCCGGCCATGCGCGCGCACTGTTGTCCCTCGAGGCGGGTGCCGACGCCCAGGAGGTTATGGCGGCGCGCATCGTCGCCGAAGGAATGTCGGTTCGTGCGACGGAGGAAGCAGTCACTCTGGCCAACCGGGCGGACAATGAGATCGCTCCTCAGCAGAAGCGGAAGCCGATCGTGATGCCGGGTCTGCAGGATGTGGCCGAGCGGTTGTCGGACTCGTTCGACACCCGGGTGACTGTCAGTCTGGGCAAGCGGAAGGGAAAGATTGTGGTCGAATTCGGCTCGGTCGACGACCTGCAACGCATCGTCGGGATGATGGAAGCGCAGAAATCGACGTAGTGAACTCGGAAGCCCGTTTGGTGACGTAATGACGATGACCGGGCACACCACCTATTTTCGTCACTGTGACAAATCTAGGTGGTCCGAGCTTCTCGAAATCTTGAACCGGGACGAAAGATGTTGAACAGCAATACATTAGGGCGATCAACTCTCGTGCCACTGCCGACTTGTCGCAGCCGGCCTATCCTGGAGAAGAAAAAAGCGGCGGGCGAGCATCAAAACCGCTTCGGGGACCTACGGAGAGTGAGTTAGTCAGTGTCGACTCACGTCATCACCTCGCTCACGCTCGACACCCTCGATCAGCTTTCCGCCCATGCGCGTCGTTGCGTGTTCTGGGAGATGGATCCGGGCGCGCTTCACGACGCCCGAGGATTCTGCGATCAGGAATTCGAGAAGGAAGCATGGCTGTCGATGGTCATGCTCGAGTGGGGCTCGTGCGGACAGGTCGCCGTCCGAGACGGAAAGCCGCTCGGTAGTGCGTTGTACGCCCCTCCCCGCACGATCCCGCGCGCGCAGCTGTTTCCGACCAGTCCGGTCAGTTCGGACGCAGTGCTCCTGACAAGCCTTCGGCTCGAGCCTTCGGGCATCGAAGAAGAACTTGGGCCGAGCCTGCTGGCCGCTGTCGTGACAGATCTGGTTCGACGCGGAGTTCGTGCGCTCGAGGCATTCGGTATCCGCAGCGACGGCCTGGGGCCCGCGTCCGACGTGGCCAGCGCAACCGCAGCTTTGGAATGTTCACCCGCAGAATGCATGATCAGTGCCGAGTTCCTCGAGGATTACGGTTTCGAGGTCGTGGCTCCGCACCATCGTTATCCGCGGCTTCGTCTCGAACTCAATCGAGACCACGAATGGAAAGTCGACGTCGAAGAAGCCCTCGACCGTCTACTGAAGGCTGCAGCTCTCGAGATGGTGGAGATCAGCGAGCTCGCCAGAGTGTGAGCCAGGTGCCGACCGCAGGACCTACGAAATGCGGTCGGCTACCGAAAGTTCTTCTGCGAGAAGCTCGGCGAAGGTGAAGGTGCCGGTCGGCTGATCATCTTGGCCCAACAGATACAGCCGCTTGACCGAGATCAAAATGGCTTCGGCGATGGTGTCACGCATCCGCGGATTCGTCAGTACCGCAACGTCGGACGCGTTGGACAGGTAGCCGAGATCGATCTGCACCGTCGGCATGTTGGTCAGGCGCAACAACTCCCACGTACGTCCGTGAGTTCTGCAGTCCCGCAACGGAGTTCGCGCAACGATCTCGCGCTGAACGAATCCGGTCAACACCTGACCGATCATCGAGACCGAACCGTGCGAGTTACCGAAGTGGAAGCTCGCGACACCGTTTGCCGACGGGCTCGAGTTGCTGTCGCAACGCAAGGAGATCATCAGATCGGCGTCGAACGCGTTGGACGTCAGCGCGCGCTCGGCCTCGGTCGGATCGGCGTTGTGCGGGCGGGAGAGGAAAGTTTCCATCCCGGTTGCCGCCATCCGTCCCTCGAGGCGCATGGCCAGATCCCAGAGGATGTCGGCTTCGGAGATGCCGTTGACGATGTTGCCGGTGGACGGCCCACCGAGGCCTGGATCGATGACGATGCGCTTGCCGCCCAGCTGCGGGCCCTTGCGCCTCACCAATTCCTCTTCGCTGATGGCGTGCGGGGAACCACCGGTGACGCGGGTTCCCAACAGTTCCAGCGAACGCAGTGTCTGCGGACCGCAGATACCGTCGGCGGCGATACCGATTTCACGCTGGAAAGACGAGAGAGACTCGTGGGTCTGCGGACCGAAGAAACCGTCGACCCGGCCCGCATAGAAGCCGAGGTCCTGCAATTTTGCCTGCAGAGCTGCGACGTCGTCGCCGTACAGCGGCGCGGACAGCTGGTAGATCAACGTACGGGCACCCAGGCGGTACGAGGCCTCGCGAAGTGAGCGATACGTTGCCGGACCCACAATGCCGTCGACGAGGAGCCCACGCTGCTGCTGGAAGGCGCGAACGGCGCTGTCGAGTTGATGATCGAAGATGGCGTCAGGCGCAACCCAGTGGGCACCGTCGGCGCTTTCACGTCGAATGCCGGAAGTTCCGTGATGGAGGTATCCCAGCTTCGTCAATGTGCCCCGAATCTCGGCGACGGCCGGGCCGTGATCGCCGTGTCGGAGTCTGTGCATGCGTGAAAGCCTCTCGGATCGGTTAACGAATTCGATCGATGTGCCTGGTCGTAGACCCGATCAGGCACATCGATCGATTATCTCAGAAATTCTGTGGATTGCGAGAATCCACGATGCTTAACCAGCCGTCAGAGAACGTCTGCGAGGTCCTTGAGCAGTGCAGCCTTGCCCTTGGCGCCGACGATCGTCTTGATCGGCTTGCCGTCCTTGAACAGGATCATCGTCGGGATCGACATGACCTGGAAATCGCGGGCGGCCGCCGGGTTGGCGTCGATGTCGAGCTTCGCGACGGTCAGCTTCTCGCTGTTCTCGCCGGCGATCTCCTCGAGTACCGGGGCGACCATCTTGCACGGGCCGCACCAGGTTGCCCAGAAATCGACCAGAACGGGCTTGTCGCTGCCCAGGACGTCCTGCTTGAAGGAATCGTCGGTGATGGTGACGGTATTCGACACTGTTACTCCTCGAGGGTTGGGTACGACAGCTTGATGAATCAGGGAGCGCCGACGACGTCGACCGTATGGCCGGCAGCGTCGAGCGTGTTGGCGGTGATGTCGCCGCGGTCGGCCAGCCAGCGTTCGGCGTCGATTGCTGCGGAGCATCCGGTGCCGGCAGCGGTGATCGCCTGACGGTACGTGTGATCGACCAGGTCACCGGCAGCGAAGACGCCGTCGACGGAGGTCGCGGTAGAACCGGGAGCGACGCGCACGTATCCGGCGTCGTCGAGATCGACCTGGCCCTTCACGAGCTCGCTGCGCGGGTCGTGGCCGATGGCGACGAACATGCCGGTGATCTCGAGTGTGGAGGTCTCACCCGTGACGGTGTCACGAACGACGAGCCCGGTGACGCTGTTCTCGCCGAGGACCTCGACGGGCTCCGCGTTGGTGAGGAAGCGGATCTTCTCGTTCGCCTTGGCGCGCTCGAGCATGATCCGTGAGGCGCGGAATTCCTCGCGGCGGTGCACCAGGGTGACTGAGCGAGCGAAGCGGGTCAGGAAGGTTGCCTCTTCCATCGCGGAGTCGCCGCCGCCGACCACGACGATGTCCTGGTCGCGGAAGAAGAAGCCGTCGCAGGTGGCGCAGGCGCTGACGCCGCGGCCGAGGAGGCGTTCTTCACCGGGAATGCCGAGGTAACGGGCTGCCGCGCCCATGGCGAGGATGATCGCGTGCGCGGCGTACGTTTCGCCGTTCGCGACGACCGTCTTGATCGGGCCGCTGAGGTCGATCTCTTCGACGTCCTCGGTGCGGATGTCGGTGTCGAAGCGCAGTGCCTGCTCACGCATCTGTTCCATCAGGTCCGGGCCCATGATTCCCTCACGGAATCCGGGGAAGTTCTCGACCTCGGTGGTGGTCATGAGGGCGCCACCGAACTGGGTGCCCTCGAAGAGCACGGGCTGGAGTTCAGCACGCGCGGTGTAGACACCAGCGGTGTAACCGGCCGGTCCGGAACCGACAATGATGACGTCATGGACCGCGGGCGTGTTTTCCAGCTGGGTGGTCATGCGAGCCTTCCAATAGTGAGTGCAGACCCTCCGCTTCTTGGAGAGCCGTACCGATCAACACCAGGATAAGGGGTGTTGTTCCCGCACCCGGCTGGAAAGTGGCTCACAGTCCGCAGGACTCACTGGGCGGGGTTCATTGGGCAGGGCGCAGTGCCTCCCGAACCACCAGCGCGTCCCGAACCACACAGCGCGTGCCGGTGTAGATGGTGGGCATGCACTTGTTGCAGTGGATACACAGCCCCTCGTCGACGCTCTCGGCTTGGAATTTGTTGACCAGCTGTGGGTCCCTGAGGAGCGCACGCGCCATGGCGACGAACTCGAACCCTTCGTCCAGCGCGCGCTCGATGGTGTCGACGCGGTTGATGCCGCCGAGCAGGATCAGCGGCATGTTCAGCGCTTGCCGGAACTGACGGGCGAATGGAAGGAAGAATCCCTCTTCGAACGGGTAAGTCGGAAAGATTTTGGGACCGTAGAACTTCAGCCCGTACCCGACGAGCTTGGGTTGGGAAGCAACAAATTCTGCGAGTGGGACCTCGCCGCGGAAGAAGTACATTCCGTTGAGAAGTGAACTGCCACCGGTCAATTGCATCGCGTCAAGATGCCCGTCGTCTTCGAGGATCTGTGCAATCGGCAGGCTCTGGTCGAGCCACAGACCCTTCGGAACCCCGTCGGACATGTTGAATTTCGCGGTGACCGCCACGGTGGATCCAGCAGCTCGTCGCACCGCTTCGATGACTCGACGCGGATACTCCGCGCGCTTGGCGACGCTGCCGCCGTATCGATCATGGCGTTTGTTCAAATTGGGGCTCATGAACGAACTGAGTAGGTAGTTGTGACCGAGATGGACCTCGATGGCGTCGAATCCCGCGTCCACGGCGACGCGGGCGGTCCGTTCGAAGTCGGCGACGACACCGTCGAGTTCGGCAAGTGTCGCGCCTTTGACGAGGCCCATCGCCGGCGGACTCAGCCGGGTCGACGGCGCCAGAGTCTTCGTCTTGTTGGAGAGCGTGTTGGCGACCAGCCCCGCGTGGCCGATCTGCGCCGCGGCCAGTGCGCCTTCGGTGTGGACGGCATCGGTCAGTCTGCGCAACCCAGGTAGTGCGCGCTCGTCCATGACAAGGGTGTCGCGGTGCACTCGTCCACCCGGTGAGACGGCGCAGTAGGCGACGGTGGTCATCGCGGCTCCGCCGCGGGCCACTTCAGCGTGGAAGTTGATCAGATCGTCGGAGACCGCTCCCCTGGGCATGACGCCCTCGAACGTGGCAGCTTTGACGATGCGGTTGCGCAAGGTCAGGGGGCCGAGACGTGCGGGTTCGAATATCGACGGTGTGGGCGCTGTGGTCATTTTCTGCTTCCTGCGGCGGCCTGATCATTACGATGCCAGTGGACTCGTATATATGACGATATAGCGCCTTCTCCCAATCTGTCCGACAATTCGACACGATGAATGCCACAGGATCAGGTCGCCCACGAGACCCACGCATCGACGACACAGTTCTCGAGGTCACCCGAGCGATGCTCCTCGAGGTCGGTTGGGAGCAACTCAGCCTCCGGGCGATCGCGGCACGGGCAGGGGTCAGTCGGGCCTCGATGTCGCGGCGATGGCCGTCGAAGGCGCACCTCGTTCTCGGATCGATCCTGGGCGCAACACCTGACCTGACGCCGTTCGAGGGCACCGATCGCGACGGCTGGATCCGTTGGGTGGTGGAGGGAAGTGCCCAACTCTTCTCGCGGCCCGAGGTTCGCGCCGCGTCGCCGGGACTGCTGGCAGCATTGCGCGACCATGACGATCTGCGCAACGAATTGTGGCGCGGGTTCAGTGGGCCGAGTACGCAACTCTTCCTTCAGAACGCCGAAGATCCCGAATCGGCGCTGCTCGACGCCAAGGCCGTGCTGGTTTTGGCGGCCGGAGCAGCGATGTTCTCGAGTCTGATAGCGGTCGAGGACGATACGGATGCATTGCGCGGGAGAATTCTCGAACTCCTGCTACCCGCCGCAACGCCGCGCTGACCCTCGAGGTCAGCCGATATTCTTGACCGACAACGTATTCGGATTGCCCTCGCTGCAGTCGGTGCCGACAGTCAAAGCAGTGATCTGACGCGGTTGTGATCCCGCGAAGAGTAGGACTATCGCCGGTGCCTCGTCGATGCGAACCTCACCCGAACCGAGCAGGGGCCTGCCCTCGTCGATGTCGTTGGCACGTAGGCAGCCGGCCAGTTTGGACGGATCATCCAGTGGTCCAAGATTTTTGGATCCGATGAGTGAGAGCAGCGACACCGAATCCGGATCGTCGACAGCCGACGTCGCCGGTGTGCTCGGTTGAGCAACAACGCTTTCGGGAGGTTCGGAATCTCGGGTTCCGATCACAATGATCACGAAGGCCACCGCTACGGCTGCTGCGGCACCGAGAACCCACGCTTGTGGGCGCCGCCGGAACGGTACGACGGTTGTCTCTGCAGGCGCCTCGACGTGGCTGGGCTGTGAATCGAGTGCCGAATTGATCCGCTCGGCAAGCAAATTCGGGATCCGGTCGTGAGGGGTCTCGCGTGAGTTCAGTGCCGCAAGTGATGTTGTGACGCCGTCGAGAGTGGTGACAAATGCATGGGCGGCTGGGTCGGCGTGTACCAGCGGCCACAGAGATGCACTGGTTTCGGGATCGAGAACCCCGGCGTGAAGATCCGCCAAGAGGTCTTCCGAAAACGGAGGAGACGGAACGCGGACAGACGGATCTGTCATGAACCCTCCCTCGGCAGTCGGTGTGGACGCTTACAAGATAGGACGCGGCCGGTTCACGAATGGTTCCCGCCTTCGCGAAAGTCCTCCAACTGGGCGGCGAGGCGCTTTCGGGCGCGGGCGCAGCGACTCTTCACGGTCCCTACGGGCACTCCCAATCTTTCGGCGGCCTCGGCTACCGGATACCCCTCGACATCGACGGCGACGACGGCAGCGCGCTGCTCAGGGGGCAGCGATGCCAGTGCCTGTTCGACGGTCAGGCTCATGTCCACTGTCGCTGCGTAGTCGCGGTGATCTCGAGGTTCCTCCGCATTCTCGGAAGACAGAGAGAACGCGGCGCGTGATTTGTTGCGTCGGATCCGGTCAAGGCAGGCATTGACCACGATGGTGTGGAGCCAGCTTCGCACCGCCGCGTCGCCGCGGAACTTCGCCGCCTTGCGGTGCGCGGACAGCAGACCCTCCTGGAGCGCGTCTGCCGCGTCCTCGTCCGAGTAGCTCGTACGCCGGGCAACGGCCCATAGATGATCCTGATGCCGGGTCAGAAGTTCACGGAACGCATGGCGATCGCCTGCCACATGAGCAGTCAACAATTCGAAATCCGTCGTCTCGAGATTTGTGTTCTCGAAACTTCTGGATTCGAATTTTCCGGCTCCGCCCCCGGTGCCCCCCCGATAACTGTGCACGGGCGGATATTAGCCCAGTCGGTAGGTTTCAGAAGGGCCAAGGGCGATCACTTTGCAGCAGTGAATGCAATCTCCGAGATGGATGTCTGGTTTTGTCCGGATTCGGTGCTGAGCTGCGTAATCCAAACCAGGACATACTGACCCGAGCCGTCCGACGAGAGCGGAATGTCGGTCACACCGTTCTTCAGTACACCGGATCCGATTTCCTTGGTCTGATCCAACGAAGTATTCGCAGAAGGGGCAGAACGGATTTCAACGACGGTTCCGGGCGAATCAGACGTGATCGCAATGTTCTTCAGGTTTGCCGCATCGGCGAGCGTCACCATCAGGCCGACGCCGTTCTTCAGTGACGGGAAGGGCTGGAAGTACGAGTCCGACGACCATGCGGTGGCTGGATTGCCGTCGATGGCGTTCTTCGCCGTCGCCGGCTGGTCCGGCGTGCCCTGGGGTGAGAACACCGTTACGGCCGAGGCAGCTACCGGCACCGTTGCTGCCGCCGGTGCGGGCGCGGGTGAATTGTTCTCGGGCGCAGTGGCTTCGGTGGTCAATCCGAAACTCTGCTCGCTGAGCGGGGTGTCGTTACTGCCGCCCGAGAGGAAGCTCGCAACCCACACCACAAGGAGAATCAGGACGATCACGGTGAAGACGCCGAGCGCCGTCAGTGCCGCGAGCATCCGCGTCGACTTCTTCTTCTCGGCCTCGATGGCTTCCGGGTCGTTCAGTGCATGACCCGACGCTCCCTGTTCGCGGTGGCCGAGACGAAGTGCCGGAATCATTTCCGTCTTGTCGTTGACGACGGACGCCTGATCGAGGATGTGCTGCACGGTGGCAGCAGTGCGGATTCCACTCTCCGACTGCAAAGCTCGAACCGCAACGGCCGAGATGTCGAACGGGACCTCCGGACGAACGACTCGAGGTTCGACGATGTTGCCGTCGGCGCCGCGGCCGGCGGGAAGCAGACCACCGACGGGACCGGCGGACGGTTCGGCGAGCGGCCAGCGCGCCGTGATGAGCGAGTACAGCATGGCACCGAGGCCGCGGACGTCGCTGGTGGAATCGGCGTCGGCGAGCGTCGCCGGGAACGCCAGTACGGCGTCACCGTTGATGCTGATGCGAACGCGGTCAGGGTGATCGATGGACAGCGCACCGCCGGTACGGTGAGCGGCCTCGGCAGCGGCCGCGAGAGCGCGGATGGCGCGCGCTGCACCGATCGGCGACGGCGTCGTCTCGGCCATTTCACGCAGCGAGCGGCCGGGAGTCCATTCGGCGACGACGATGCCGCCCGAGCTTCCGCGGACGACGTCGAGGACGCGAGCCAGACCAGGCGAGTTGATTCGTCCCAGGCGCAGAGTGCGTGAAAGAACTGCCTGCGGTCCGGACTGGCTGTCGTCGTCACCGCGCTGATCGGCGTCGACGAACGTCAGGGCTACTTCACGGTCGAGCTTGACGTCGAGAGCTTCCCAGAACTGCAGCCCGCGGGTTCCGCCGTGCGGGGCAAGCAGACGGTAGCGTCCGCCGGCGACAGATGCGCCGGGGATGAGCTTGGGTCCACGGGGCATCGGTCGCTGTGCCGGTCGTGATGCGGATCCGGCGGCAGACGAACGAGGCGCAGCGGGCGGAGTCTGAGCGGCAGCCGTCTTCGGAGATTCGGGTGCCTTCTTGTCCGGAGCAGGTGTCTTCGACACAGGTGCTGAAGGTGTCTTGGACACACTGACCGGAGGCACCGGCGGAGCGGCCTTCTGCACCGGCTGCTGTGGCTTCTGACCCTGCTGTGGCTTCTGACCCTGCTGTGGCTTCTGGCCGACAGATGCGGAGGAACTCGTGGATGCAGGTGTGCCCGACGATGCCGTTGACTTCTGTTCGGACGCTTTCACGGCAGAAGTCCCGGCACTCTTGTTGCCGGAAACGTTGTCGTCGCTCACCCTCGCTCCTTCTCCATCGATAGCCCGTCCCCGAATACGCGCGGGTTGCGATCCTGTACGCCCATGACCAGGGTACGGGAGCGCACCCGGTCGTTCTTGCTCGTTTGATCCCGTTCTGATTGCAGGAATCAGCTCGGTGACGTCGTCGTCAGTGTTGTTACGTGTGTCCGGTTCGGCGCGACCTGTCAGTGAACGAATCTTGCGGGAGACCGCAACCGTTACCGACAGAACTTCCGGAACCTTCTTGAAGTAGAGAATCGTGAAGGTGATCGCGAGCATCAGAATGCCGCCGACGGCGACGCGAACCATCGAGCCAGGTCCGCCGAAACGCTCGGTGAGTTGATCGAATCCGAGGACCCGGTCGACCGCGAGCATGGTCAGCGAACCGGCCAGCGAGGCGAGTACTACGGACCAGACCGTCTTGCCCACGTTGGACATCTGCAGGTTTCCGAGGCTGCGATGCAGGAGGTATCCGCCGATGACGGCGCCGGTGATGTAGCCGAGGCCGTTGGCCGCACCGAGCAGGATCACGACCTGATCGCTGTTGGAGGCGAAGACCGGAGCCAGTGCCGAGAATGCGATCTTCACTGCAGTGATGCCGAGAACGATCCACGTCGGCGTCCAGGCTTGTTCGCGGGCGTAGAACACTCGAAGTTGGATCAGGACGAGTGCATACGGAATCAACGTGAATGCCGACCAGCTCACGGCGGTGCCGAGTCGTTCGGCCTGTTCGGGTCCGAAGCGGCCGTAACCGTAGAGCGCTTCACCGACCTGCGGACCCATGAAGGTCAGGAACATGATGATCGGAACCAGCGTGATCATGGTCAGACGTGTTGCGACCGACAGATCGTCCACGACGGCCGGGGTGTCGTCGGCCGCAGCGTTGCGGCTCAGGCGCGGCATGATCGCGGTCAGAACCGTCACTCCGAGCACGCCGTACGGGAGTTGCAGGAGCAACCAGGCCTGGCTGTAGATGGCAGGGCCGGCTTCGTCGGCATGTGAGGAAATCTTGGTCGCGAAGATCATGCCCATCTGGCTGATCAGGACGTACAAGACGATGGCGACGGCCATGCCGCCGAACTGGCGCAGGCGATCGTCGAGGCCCCATAGCGGCTTGAGCGAGATCTTCTCGCGGCGAAGTGCGGGGATCAGGCTGGCTGCCTGCACGATGACGCCGATGGTGATGCCGATGCCGAGGGTGAGCAGCTTGGCGTCGCCCATCGAGACCGGATCAAGCGAGATCTCGCCCGGAGTCAGGCGGTAGACCACGAGCACCACGAGGACGACGACGTTGTTGAGTACAGGAGCCCAGGCTCCGGGCTTGAAGATCTGCCTGGTGTTCAGAAACGCTGTGAACAGTGCCGACAGCCCGTAGAACAGGATCGCCGGCAGAAGTAGATACGACAGCGCCGTGGTCAGGTCGGTGCTGACCTTGCCGTCTTCGGACAGGAAGACGTATTTGGTGAGTACGGGCGCTGCCAGGGTCGCGAGTAGCGCGGCCATGCCCAGTAGAACGAGCGACGCCGTGAAGAGGCGTCGGACAAATGCTTCGCCGTGATCGGCGTCCTCCCGCTCGGCGCGGACCAGCACTGGGACGACGATCGCGGTCAGAACGGCGCCCAAGACGAGCTCCGCGATCATGTTCGGGATCTGGCTGGCCACGGTGAACGAACTGGCGATGGCCGGGCCGAGGACCATCAGGATCATCAACTGCTTGGCGAACCCCGTGATGCGGCTCGTCAGCGTCGCGATCGCGATGGAACCGGTTGCCGCGAGGAGTCGAGAGTTGGTCTCCTTGCGTTCCCCGACCTGAACATGGGCGTCGGTGTCGAACTCGTCCGACGTGGTCGTCTGCCGGTCGGCGAGTTCCATCTCGGCTTCGCGGTACCGGGGGTAGTCGCGGATCACCGGGATGGTCATGGTGGGTGCGTCGTCGAAACGTGCGTCCGGGTTGACCGGCTGGATCGGGTAACCGCGCTCCCACGGTGGCATCCGAGGATGCGAGCGGGTCGTGGCACTCTTGCGGGTGATCGCCGAGCGGCGACCCTCCTCGGGTGGATTCCCGGTCATGAGCGTTCGTACCCTTCATCTGCTGGGTCCGGCTGACCCTTGAATCGATGCCACAGCCGTCGCCCTGCCAGGAACAGCAGCAACCCTCCCGCTGTCGCCGTCACGGCGGCCAGGGGACGACCGTACGCATTCGACCGTACGGTCACGCTGGTCGGCGTACCCAATTGGCGGCCATCTGTCGTGGTCAGCGAGAAGTTGACTTCCAGCTTGCGAGAATCGTTCATTTCCGCGGGCACAGTCAACTGTCGGCTACCTCGCGGCGGAAGCTGTTTGGGACCGATGTCACTGATCTGCATCTCGGGTGGGGCTTCCACACGCAGGTCGACGTTGATGGCGATGGGCAGCTCGTTGCGCGCCACCAGCAGGAGCGGACTCTGCCCCGACGCGAGGGTGTAGACGCCGCCCGGAGACACCACACTGACGGCCCGGTACATCCCGTCGACGGCTTCGGTGACGTTGTCGGCGCGGATGGTCGCGGCCCGCTCCGCCCGATTGACCGACGCGGAGTCGACGTTGCGGCGATCGGCCAAGGTCATCGAACGGAGTAGATCTTCGCGGAGCGGCGCCGTGAATCCCCGGGGGGTGAGCGAAGCCGCCGGATCGTCCACGAGCGAAGCTTCGAGCCCGTCGATACGCGGAAGTTGGGTGGTTGCGGTCTCGACGACGGACGTCTGCGGACCGTCCTGGGTAGCCCGGTCCGGGTAGTCGAGAGTGGCGGCGTCCGTCGCGCCCGGTTGCCTGCCGAGCAGTGCCGGCAGGGCCTGAGGTGAGGCGAGCCCGGACCGGATGAGGGTCGCGAGCATCGAGAGCACCGCCGTGGCGTCGTTGCTGTCGGCGGTCCACAGTTGCGGCGGCGCGAAGATCTGATTGCGCGGCAGCGACGTCGGCGTCAGCGCGGCCCAGGCCATCGCCCCCAGCGCGTCCTGACGCCGGGCGCTGCGCGATTCGATGTCGATGGTCGGCGCGGTGTCGTCGGGGATGTACGACGGGACCTGCGGCTCCGAGCCGGTGGCGGCCAGCGCCGCTGCCGCCGAGGTGTCGAAGGCAAGCGCGTCGAGTGAGCCGGTTATCCGCGACGACAGCTGCGGAGCTGCCGAGTCGACGGAAGTGTCAGCCACCATCGCTGTGGTGGGATTCACGCTCAGCACCTCTGCGGTGGCCGAGTCGAGGACACCCGAATCCGGCCAGACGAAATCTCGCAGTGAGGTCACGCCGAGGATGTTGTCGACGATGTCCGCCGGCCGTGTGAGCGCGGTAGCCGTCAACTCCGGATTGGCCACCGAAGTGACCGCGGCGAGATCGGACTGCGCGAACGGAACCGCCGTCGTGCACATCGAGGACGCGAGCGTCTTCACCCGGCCGAGCCACTGGTTGGCGGCGTCGCTGCCGCGGCCTTCGTGCGACGGCCCGGTGGGGTCGGACGAGTTGTCGGCCACGAGGTATCCGCGAGTCATGTTCTCGACGGTGATCAGAAGGTCGGGGTCGATTGCCAGGCAGAGCGCATCCGTGACGCGGCGATCGGTATCGCTCTCGGGCTTGGTGGCGTTCTCCACCGCATCGACCAACGCGTCCAGACGGCCGCCGTCGGAAAGTTCGGTGGCAAGTTCGTCGTCGATCAGGCGTACGGGCTCGTTGACCGCGCCGGGGATTCCGCCGACGAGTCGTGGCGCGTCGGCCAGCGGCCACATGAGCGTGACGCCGATCGGGGCGGACGTGTCGGGGGGAACGACCGCCGTGGCGGACGAACTGGGGGTTCCGGCTGTGGCGTTCGATTCGGCTGCGGCCGGCACACCGAGGACGGGGAGCAGGAAGCGTGCGTCGTCGAGTCGGGCGGCACCGCCGTACTCCGGGGTGCCGTTCACGTTGACGAGCATCGGGTAGACGCCGGGTTCGGTGATGTCGAGAGACAACCCGGTTGTGCTCCGGAGCGGCAGGGTGAGCGTGAACTGCTTGGACTGGCCGGTGTCGAGGGTGGTGGCGACGGTGTCGAATTCGCCGACCGTGTCGAAAACAGCCTGGTCGAAGTCGAGTGCTGCGCGCACGTCCGAACTGGAGTCGATCGCGGGAGCGCGCTGCAGCCTCACTCCGACGTCCTCGACGGGACGGTCACCGACGTTCTTCACCGTGCCCTTGACGACGACGTTGCGGTCGCTGGTGGTCGTCACCGTGGTCGGTGCGGTGGAGTCGATGGTCAGCTGCAGAAATTTGGCATCGTTGGTGTTTCGCGCCGGGGCGCGCTCACTGGGCTGGCTGGCCGGTGCTGCACCTGCGACGGCCGTCGTTGCAGGCCCGAAACCGACAGCGGCCATCACCAGAGCGGCCACACCGGCCCGCCGCAGAGCCATTCTCATCCGGCGTCCGGTTCCTTCGGGTGCTGTGTTCGCAGAATCTCAGGTCGCTGGATTTCAGGTCTCGGCATCTCGGCGATCATCTGCGACGCGAGTTCTGCGAGTTTGCGCTCGTCGGCGTAAGCGAGTCGCGAGTGCAGTTCCGTCAGCGGCACCCAGGCGACTTCGGTGACCTCGATGTCCTCGTCGGAGAGTTCACCGCCGAGAAAGCGGAGGAGATAGTGGTGCACGGTCTTGTGGACGCGTCGACCTTCGGTCACGAACCAGTAGTCGATGCTGCCCAGCGGTGCCAGGACGGTTCCCTGGATACCGGTTTCTTCTTCGACCTCACGCATCGCGGTCTGCTCGGCGGTCTCACCCTGCTCGATATGGCCCTTGGGTAGCGACCAGAGCAGGCGTCCTCGCCGGTCGGTTCGGCCGATCAGTGCAGCGCAGAGGCGTTCGGGAGGTCCGCCCCAGCCGTCGACGACCAAGCCGCCCGCAGAAGTTTCACGGACGGTTCGCATCAAAGGTTTATCGGGGTTGCCGACGGCAGGTCGACGCCGCGGGTTGCGGCGACTCCTGTTTGTTCGTTCGGCACCAGACACCTCATCGATACTAGTTGGCCTTGCAGCGTTGCCCGGTAACCCGCGCAAAGCGGTCTATCGCGTTCGTATGCGCGTTCTGCTATTTGCGCACCTTAAGTAAGCTCCTTTCACGTGACTGTCCCTACCTCCGACGCTGATCGCCGCCTACGACTGCTTGCCGACGCCACTGCAACGCTCGGCACGTTGTCCGACGTGTTGAACCCGCTCGGTGAGCGTTTTGCTGCGGCCGGTCACGAGCTGTTCCTGGTGGGTGGCAGTGTTCGCGACGCAATTCTCGGCCGCTTCAGTGGCGATCTGGACTTCACGACGGACGCCAGGCCGGAGAAGGTGCAGGCTCTGCTCAAGGGCTGGGTGGACAAGCAGTGGGACACCGGCATCGAGTTCGGGACCATCAGCGCCATCAAGCACGGCCAGGAGATCGAGATCACGACCTTCCGGGCCGACGCTTACGACCGTGTCTCGCGTAACCCGATAGTCGAGTACGGCACGACGTTGGCCGACGATCTGGTGCGCCGCGATTTCACCGTCAATGCGATGGCGATGAAGATCGGCGCGGACGGTTCCTACACGTTTGTCGATCCGCTGAACGGCATGGACGCTCTGCTGGCCGGGGAACTCGATACGCCGTCGGCGCCGGAAAACTCGTTCAACGACGATCCGTTGCGGATGCTGCGCGCAGCCCGGTTCGTCTCGCAGCTTGGTTTCACGTTGAACAATCGCGTTTTCGAGGCCATCAAGGAGATGGCGTCGCAGATCGAGCGAATCACCGCCGAGCGCGTGCAGGTGGAGCTGAACAAACTGATGCTGGGCATGTACCCGGTTGACGGCATCAACATGATGGTCGACTCCGGACTGGCCGCGTATGTGCTGCCCGAGGTTCCGCAGATGAAGCTCGAGATCGACGAGCATCACCAGCACAAGGACGTCTACCAGCACTCCCTCACGGTGCTCCAGCAGGCGATCGATCTCGAAGAAGGCGACCCGGACCTCGTATTACGTTGGGCCGCACTGCTTCACGACATCGGAAAGCCGGATACCAAGCGCAACGAGCCAGGCGGTGGCGTCAGCTTCCACCACCACGAGGTGGTCGGTGCCAAGCTGGTGCGCAAGCGTATGCGTGCCTTGAAGTTCTCGAAGCAGATGGTCGACGATGTTTCTCAGCTCGTGTTCCTGCACTTGCGTTTTCACGGCTACGGCAAGGGGCAGTGGACCGACTCGGCCGTGCGGCGGTACGTCACCGACGCGGGCGAGCTGCTCCCCCGGCTGCACAAGCTCGTCCGGGCCGACTGCACCACGCGTAACAAGCGCCGCGCTTCGCAGTTGCAGGCCACGTACGACGACATCGAAGAGCGGATCGCGCGCATCGCGGAGCAGGAAGACCTTGCTCGGGTGCGTCCGGACCTCGACGGTAACGCCATCATGGAACTGCTGAACATCCCGGCGGGCCCGCAGGTGGGCAAGGCATGGACGTTCCTCAAGGAACTGCGTCTGGATCGCGGCCCGCTCGATCGTGACGAGGCCGAAGCCGAACTGCTGAAGTGGTGGGCTACCCAGCAGGGGTAGTTTCTCGTTTCTTGCGGTTGATCAACACCGCTGACAAGCCGGCGGCATAGACGCCCGCACCGGCAATGGCCAGGCCGCCGCTCTTGCCGTCGGGTGCGATCACTGTCGACGCTGCCGCGATAGCACCGATGAACGCGACGTTGAACACGGTGTCCTGCAAGGCGAATACCTGGCCCCGACGGTCGTCGTCGATGTCGATCTGCATCGCCGCGTCGCCGCTGAGTTTCACGGACTGCCCGGCGATGCCGAGCAGGAACGCAGCGATCAGCAGCGATCCCTGAGTCAGGGTGGTCACGAAGACGAGCTGGACGAGAACCGCGCACACCAGGGCGTACGTGATCGTCCGTGAACGGCCGATTCGCGGGATCAGGAACGGTGTGATCAACGCCGCGATCAGCATTCCGATTGCCGTGGCGCCGACGGCGACGCCGAATCCGGCCATCCCTCCAGGCAATTGGGAGCCGTTCGAGGTGTCGCGTAGGACCAGCACTATGATGAGGGTGTTGATGCCGAAGCAGATGCGGTGCGCTCCGATTCCGATCATTGCCGTGGTGACGCCGGGCGCCTCCCAGACAGCGGTTGCACCGGTTCGCAGTCCGGCTGTTACCGAACGAACGGCGCTGGCACGGACCACTTCGTCGGCCACTGGACCAAGTGAGCGGGCGGTGAACCTGGCCGCGGCGAGGGCAGCGAGTACCGATCCCAGTGCTGCGACCGCCACGGCTGCGCCTGACGCTCGATCGCCCGCGCCGATCACACCGATGATCGCCACCGCTGCCGAAGCGCCTAGGGCGGCCACCACCGAACCAGCCGTTGTGAGAACGGAATTGGTGGCCACCAACCACGATTGTCGGACGACCTTCGGCAGGGCTGCGGATACGCCTGCCCCGACAAAGCGGCTGATTCCGATCGCAGCCAGTGCACACGTCAACAAAAGAGTGTCGCCACCGCCGGCGACCAGCAGCACCGCGGTGGTCAGGATGAAGAGCCCGCGGAGCACGCTCGCCCACAGGAGCACCAGTCGGCGGTCCCAGCGATCCAGCAGAGCCCCGGCAAAGGGCCCGATCACCGAATAGGGAAGGAGCAGTACGGCAAAGCCGGCCGCTATCGCCACCGGATCGGTTTCGCGTTCCGGGTTGAAGAGGATTGCGCCACCGAGCGCGGCCTGGAACATTCCGTCGCCGAACTGGCTGGAAAAGCGGACGAGCGCCAGCCTTCCGAGGCCTGGTGATTCACGCAGGGTGTGCAGTACGCGCTGCCAGGCCTCGCGGCGGTTCGAGGCTCGGTTCATAAGCGGTCACTGTAATGGGTGGGTCAGGCGCCGATCTTGACGGTGGCCCGCTCGAGGATCGGCGCGACGTCGACGCCCCTCGGCAGCGTTCCGAATACGCTCCCCCAGCTACTTCCGAGCCGACTCGCGCAGAACGCGTCGGCCACCGCAGGGTGCCCGTAACGGAGCAGCAGCGAGGCTTGCAGCGCGAGTGCCATGTCACCGACGATCTTTCGCGCCCGATATTCGATGTCGCCGAAATCGCCGAATGCCGCTTCAAGATCTCGCACTGCCTGATCGAAGTGGCTGTCCAGTCCACTCGCTTGTTTCAGTTCGTCGAAGAACACCTGCAGCGTTTCGGGTTGTTTCGCCATCGCCCGCAGTGTGTCGAGCGCCGCGACGTTGCCGGACCCTTCCCACACCGAGAGCAGCGGAGCCTCGCGATAGAGGCGCGGCATCCGGGATTCCTCCACGTATCCGTTTCCGCCCAGACACTCGAGTGCCTCGGCAGCGTGGATCGGTCCGCGCTTGCAGACGAAGTACTTGCTCACGGCCAACGAAATGCGTCGTAGTGCGCTGGCGTGGGCATCGCCTGCGGGTGCGCGGTCGGTCAGAGCGGCCAGCCACATCGCGACGGTGGTGGACGCTTCCGATTCCACCGCCAGATCTGCCAGAACATTTCGCATCAAGGGTTGGTCGATCAGGTTGGCGCCGAAAGCACTTCGGTGCGTCGCGTGGTGAACTGCCTGCATGGTGCCGACACGCATGCCGGTGGCCGTGCCGATCGTGCAGTCCAACCGGGTCATGTTGACCATCTCGATGATGGTGCGCACGCCCCAGCCTTCTTCGCCGACCATCCATGCGAGAGCGTCGCGGTACTCGACCTCACTGCTCGCGTTGGAGTGATTTCCCAACTTGTCCTTCAGGCGCTGCAGGTACATGTTGTTGAGCGAGCCGTCCGGCAGGACCCGAGGAAGGAAGAAGCACGACAGACCGCCCGGCGCCTGGGCGAGGACGAGGAACACGTCCGACATCGGCGCGGAGGTGAACCACTTGTGACCCGTCAAGAGGTAGCTGCCGTCGGATTGTGGCACTGCCCTTGTGGTTCCGGCACGAACATCCGAACCGCCCTGTTTTTCCGTCATCGACATACCGGCGATCAATCCGGGTTTGGTGAGGGGAGCTTTCAGCGCCGAATCGTAGTGCCGCGTGGTCAGGAGGGGTTCGTACTGCGCGGCCAGATCCGTGTTGTGCCGCAGCGCGGGAATCACGGCGTACGTCATGGAGATGGGGCAGCCGTGACCGGCGTCGGTTTGACCCCACACGGCCATCTTCGCGGCGCGGACGAGGTGTGCGTGTGGATTCGGGTCAACCCACGGAGCGCCGTGCAGTCCCAATTCCACTGCGGTGCTCATGAGTTGGTGATAGGCGGGGTCGTAGCGAACCTCGTCGATGCGGTTGCCGTAGCGGTCGTGGGTTCTCAGTACGGGTGGGTGCTCCTCGGCCAGATCGCCCCACTCCTGAGCTTGCGCGCTGCCGGCGCGGATCCCGACGCGATGAACCTCCTCGAGTGCGTCCGATGCTCCTTCGCGATGTAGTGCCTCGAGGATCGGCGCGTATTCGGCTGCGTCGTAATCGATCAGGGGCGGAACCTGATTGGTGACTTCATGCGTGGGTGTCATCGAAGCTCCCTAACGATCGAAGGGTGAAGGCGAGAATGGCGTCGATCGCAGCGGGATCGGTGGTGCCGCCGCGCAGTGGAAGTATCAGGGCCTCGCCGATTGCCCCGACGATGCACGCTGCCGTCAGGGTGGCGTCCTGTGGCGGTATCTCACCGGTGTCGACTGCCGAACGAATTGCGGTGGCCAGACAATCGCGGAACGATTCGCGAAACATCAACCGCTGTTCGTCGACGAGAGGATCTACCGGTTCCACCAGCAGTGCATAGGCGAGAACCGGTGCACGCATGGCACGTTCGGCGAAGATCCGAACCGACGCCGATACCGCGGAGCGGTGGTTGCCTTCCAGATGTCGGGCGCTGTCTCCGGCGTCCCGGGCTGCGGATACCTCACGGCTGCAGACTGATTGGAACACTTCGGCGAACAATTCGCCCTTGCCGTCGAAGTGTCGATACAGCGTCCCGGTGCCGACGCCGGCGTTCTTGGCCACCGCGGCGATGGAACACCCCGAATAGCCGTGGGTTGCCACTGCCGTCGTGGCGGCCTCGAGCAGTCGGGCGCGTTGGGCGTCCAGTCTTTCCTGTACTGCCGGAGTGCGGCGATAGGCCATGTCAAGAAGTGAACACCCGTTCCGCTCTTGGGTCAAGGGACCCACCTGCAGGTTCAGGCAGCAACGGTGCGAGCCTGTTCCGCGCGCCACCAGGCGACGGTCTCTTCGGCAGCCTGATCGAGCGGCGTAGGCGAGAGTCCGAGCAGCACTTCGCTGGCGCTCGAGTCCATGACGAACGGCTTGGTGAACTGGTAGTTCATCTCCGCGAGTTCACGGCTGTCGGTGTTGATCTTGCCGACGGCGTCGAGCACCCAGGCGGGCAGGACGCCCACCTTGGCGGGGGACGCCCCGGCGGCGCGGGCGAAGGCCTCGGCGATCTTGCGTTGGGTGAGCGCGGGGCCAGTGGGCGCGTGGAGGACGGAGTTCCAGAGTTCGGGGTTGTGTGCTGCCGCGATCATGGCTGCTGCGAGATCGGGAATGTAGGTGAAGGAGTGTGGCTGATCTGCGGAACCGATGACTCGAATCTTCTTACCTGCCATGACCTTCGGAACCATGCGTTCGCCGGCGTGAGCGGTCCGGACACGAGGACCGAAGAAGTCCGAGGCCACGACGCTGACGGTGGGTGTTGCCGAGGCCTCGCGAGCACGCAGCAGTGCGGTGCGCACTCCGCGCTTGCCGCCAGTGGCGTTGCGCGGGTCGGATTCGGTCATCAGGGTGTCGGAGTTGTAGGCGTAGAGGCTTTCGGGGAAAACCACGACGGCACCGATGGATGCGGCCGCGTCGAGCACAACCTTCTCGGCCGCCGGGAGTTCCCTCTCCCAATCGGCTGCGTTGTAGGCGGCGTGGATGCAGTGGTAGATCGCCGTGGCGCCTTCGCTGACCGAGCGCAGGGCTTCGGAATCCGAGACGTCGACGCGTCGGCGATCGATGAGCGGGTGTTCGGGCCCGCTGCCGGACCTGGTCAGGATGCGGACGTTGATTCCCTGCTCGGCGAGCTGTAGCGCGACGGCGGATCCGACGGGTCCTGCTCCGGTGACGATTTCGAGGTTCGACATGGTGTGCTCCTTCTCGTTTCGGATGAACTGAGAGCACTGCTCTCGTTTTCAAGAATGCACCCGCGCTCCAGTGCTGTCAAGAGCAGTGCTCTCTTTTGTTGATACTGCTCTCGGGAATGGGGCAAGATGGACTCATGGTTGGAACTCCCCGTGAGCGGGCGCGCGAACAGACCCTGCAGGACATCACCCGGATCGGGCGCGAGCATCTTGCTGCCGTCGGCGCTGCAGCCTTGTCTCTGCGGGCCGTCGCACGTGATCTGGGAGTCGTGTCATCAGCGGTGTACCGCTATGTCGCCAGTCGCGACGAACTGCTGACCTTGTTGGTGGTGGACGGGTACACGGAACTGGGCGCTGAGGTGGACGCTGCCGTGGATGCCGTTGCAGCAGAGGACTTTCGCGGGCAGTTCATTGCGCTCGGGCGCGCCGTCCGGAGCTGGGCGATCCGGGAACCGGCCCGCTACGGTCTGTTGTTCGGCAGCCCAGTCCCCGGTTACGACGCTCCGGGCGAGCAGACCACCGGCCCTGGCACCCTCGTCGTGACCCGGCTGATCGGGATCATCGACGGCGCCCATCGCGCGGGTGCACTCACGGTGCGAGAGGGCCCGGACCTGAGTGACACGTTGGCAGCGGACCTCGAGGGAGTGCGGAAAGAACTGGGCACCGACTTTCCGCCGGATGCCGCAGTGCGCGCAACTCTCGTCTGGGTATCGCTGTTCGGTTCGGTGAACTTCGAGGTGTTCGGGCAGTACGGGAGCGATACGTTCACCGATGCGAGTGAGATTTTCGAGCGGCATCTGGCACTACTTGCCGATGTGGCGGGTCTGACCTGAACACGCCTGTGTCAGCGTTCCACTGCATGCAGTCGTCGGTGAGATGATGTCTTTGTGCCGCACGCAGAAGAACCCGAGGATCGAATGGCCTGGATAGAACCGGAGGTTCGTCCGGGCAGTTTGTTGGTGTCGTCGACCGATCTCACGGAACCTGCATTTCGCCGCACCGTCATCTACATGATCGAGCACAACGACGCCGGGAGCCTGGGCGTCGTCGTCAATCGGCCGAGTGAGACGGCCGTGCAGAACGTGTTGCCGCAGTGGTCACCGCTGACCGCGCATCCTTCGGCCCTGTACATCGGTGGACCAGTCAAGCGTGACTCGGCGCTTTGCCTGGGCATCGCTCGCAACGGTGCACGGATCGACGGCGTCGCCGGCCTGCGGCGGGTGGACGGCAAGGTAGTCATGGTGGATCTGGACTCGGACCCGGCGGTCATCGCTCCCCTGGTCGAAGGGATCCGCATTTTTGCCGGTTACTCGGGTTGGACTCTGGGGCAGCTTGATTCGGAGCTCGAGCGTGAGGATTGGATGGTAATCAGCTCACTGCCCTCGGATGTGCTGACGCCGCCCCGAGTCGACGTCTGGGCGCGGGTGTTGCGACGCCAACCGCTCCCCGTAGCGATGCTGGCCAGCCACCCCATCGAGGTTGAACGGAACTGACCTGTCGGAGGTCGATGATATTCCTGTGTCATCGTTTTCGAGAGAGGTGGCAGCAATGATCGTTGAGCGTCAGATCCAGTGCGCGGACTGTGTTTCGGATGTCGATCACAGCCACGATTGTCTGCTGCGACATGCCGACGGATCACTCGAATGCACCGGCGTGAACTGCGTCGACTTGGCATCGGTCCGCCATGCGCTGTCCATCGATTGTGCTGAACTGCAGGGCGGTTGCGGCTGCGTCGACGCGACCCGAGGCGAGTTGCTCGCTAGCTGACGCTGACCGGATCCCGATTCGCGAAGCGTTGCGCCATCGCAGCACACACGATCAGTTGGATCTGATGGAAGATCATCAGCGGCAACACGATCAGGCCGACGGGCTGGCCCGCGAACAGTACAGCCGCCATCGGTAGGCCCGTTGCCAAGGACTTCTTCGACCCGCAGAAGATGATGACGATCTGATCGGGAAGATCGAACCCGAGCTTGCGCCCCGCGAGAGTTGTCACGCCGAGAACCAGCGCGAGAATCAGGCAGCACACGATTGTGAGGATCACGATCTGCCAGATCGTGATGGTGCTCCAGATCCCCTCTTTCATGCTTTCGCTGAAGGCGGCGAAGACAACGAGGAGGATCGATCCGCGATCGACGTACTTGGTGGGTTCGGCGTACTTCTGCAGCCATCCGATCACCAGCGGGCGGATCAGCTGACCGACGATGAACGGGATCAGCAACTGCACGACGATGTCGAGGATCGACGAGAAGTCGACCGTCGCCTGGCCGGTGGTGTTCATCAGCAGAACCACCAGCAACGGTGTGACGAAGACGCCGATCAGGTTGGAGAACGACGCACTGACGATCGCGCCCGCGACATTCCCCTTGGCGATCGAGGTGAACGCGATCGAGGACTGAACCGTCGACGGAACCAGGCACATGTAGAGGATGCCGGTGTAGAGCTCGTCGCTGATCAGCGTCGGCGACAGGAATCGCAGTGCTAGGCCGATCAGTGGGAACAGCACGAACGTCGCCGCGAGGACGACGGTGTGCAGTCGCCAGTGCTTGACGCCCTTCCACGCCTCTTGCGGCGAGAGCCGTGCGCCGTAAAGCAGGAACAGGAAGCCGATGGCGATCTTGGTGGCCCAGTTCAGAATGCTCTCCGCGGTACCCGATACCGGGAACACACTTCCGAGCACGCCGGCGATGATGATGCCGAGGATGAACCCGTCGATGTAGAACCTGCTGAGAAACTTCACCTGGCTAAGGATAACGGCGTGCTCGGGCCGGCTCTCGAGCCCCACGAAGGTTGAAGCCCATCACGGCCAGGCACAGCAGCGTTCCGATGATCGACAGCTCGATGATGGCCGTCTGCATTCCCTGGATCGTGATGGCGATACCCGCGATGATCGACGGGATCGCCAGTCCCGCGTAGCTGACGGTGAAGAACGCGGCCAGAACTCCGCCGTGGCTCTCGCGAGCGTGGGTTCGGGCGGCCGCGTTGACGCGCTTCATGCCGCCGGCAAAGGCCAGACCGTGTCCGGCACCGACCACGACGGTGATGACGCTCAGCAGTGCCAGGCTCGGGACGAGGTCGACCACGAGCAAACCGATCATTCCGAGGGCGAGGATTCCCAGGCCGACGGTGACGGACGTGCGTGGGTCCATGCGACTTCCGCCGAGTTGCGCGATCACCGAACAGATCATCACCAGCGCAGCCGCCCCACCGCCGAGTAGAAGGTTGTCGATGTTCAGCAGGTCGGTCATCCATGACGGGACCACCGACTGGAAGAGCCCGACTGCGCCCCACGACAGCGCGACGGCGAGCGAGCTCAGCCAGAACGTCTCTCGGATGGCGGCGGGAACATGTGGCATCTGGAAGAACCACTTCGGGCGTGTGACGTCCCCGATCCGCGGCAGCAGCAGCAACACGATCAGTGCCGGGATGAACGCGACGAGGAAGATCAGATACGGCAACCGCAGAGGTTGCGGAAGATACTGGGCGATCGCACCGGACACGAGTGGTCCGAGTGCACCGCCCAAAGCGCCCGTCACCGTCGAGACGAGCGCGGCCCGTCGGTGATCGAACTTCGGTTCCTGCTCCACCAGCGCGGCACTGCCTGCGGCACTGGCCGCGCCCACCGCGATTCCCTGAGCGACACGGCCTACGAACAACCACACCGTCGCGTCGGCGAATGCCAGAACGAGTGTGCCGACGACGCTCAGCGCGAGTGCAGTCAGAAGCACGGTGCGTCGGCCGAGGGCGTCGGACAGCGGTCCGAAGAACAGCAACGCCGGAACGAGGCCGGCGACGTAGACGCCGTAGATGAGCGTCTGGATGGTGGGCGTGAATCCGAACTCGGTCCGGTACAGCCCGTAGACGGAGGTGGGCATGTTCGCGCCCAGAAGGATCACGGTGAGGACGTAGCCCACGCCGTAGAAGTGTCGATTGGTGCGGCGTGTGCCTTCTTCGGTGGCGACAGCTGTGGCGGACGTGGGAAGCCCCTCCTGATGACAGAGTTCGAAAATACATGGGTCGTCCTACGTATCGTAGGTGAGTGGAATGATCGCCGCGAATGCTGTGAGGATGAGTAGATGACCGTTGTTCGCAAGGAGTCCGCGTACGAGCAATCCCTCGACTGGATGCGCGCGCAGATCTCCGACGGCGCCTGGACCGTCGGCAACCGTGTTCCGACCGAGCCGGAGCTGATGAGTGTTCTGGGCGTAGGCCGGAACACCGTGCGCGAAGCGATCAAGACATTGACCTCCACGGGAGTTCTGGAGATTCGTCGCGGATCAGGGACCTTCGTGCGCGCTCGGACCGACATCGGCGGCCTGCTCGGCAAGCATGCGTCCGTCGACGAGATGAAATACGTCTTCGAAGTGCGTCGTGCGCTCGAGATGGAAGCAGTCCGCTTGGCGTGCGAGCGTCGCAGCGACGACGACGTCCGGATACTTCGTGAGCTGGCCGCCAAGCGTGACGTTCCGGCCGAGAACTTCGTCGACGTCGATCTCGCGTTTCACATTGCCGTCGTCGATGCCGCCCACAATCCCGTGCTGAAAGATCTGTTTGCCGGAATCCTCGAAACCGTCCGCGCCACGTACGAGGTGACCGAAGGGGTGCATCCGCCGTCGCTGACGTCGGCACATCATCAGGGAGTCGCCGAAGCCATTGCCGAACGCGATGTCACCAAAGCCAGAGCGGCGGCATGCGGGTATCTCGAGAAGACTCAGGAAGCGATCGGTTCGGGCTCGGCGGCTACCGAGACCGGGCGTCGGCCAGTCGGTTGAGGGACCCGGCGATGTCTTCGGCTTTCGGCGTCGTGATCGTGAGTCGGTCGCCACCGGCGAACGTGATGACCACCGCTGGCCCGGTGCGGGTGACGACGCCGTAGTTGCGACGACCCTTGGTCTTGAGTCCCCAGCCGCCGAAGTCCGCGAACGGTTTGATCTCCGCGACGTCGGCTCCGACAACTTCGTCGATGCCGTAGGTCATCGCAGCCATCCCCATGTTGATCACCCGGATCTCCCGGTCGTCGACGATCACCCGGAAGCGAACCAGGCTGACGACGAGCAGGCCGAGTGCCCCGAAGATGAACAGCGGCCAGAGTGACCGTGTCCCCAGTGCCATGACAACTCCGGGCGACAGAGTGATCGCCGTGAGGATCACCGACCCCTTGGCGCTGAATCCGACGTCGTCGGAGATGGGTAGAGGGCCGCTGCTTCGCGGCAACCCAGCCGAGGGTGTGGTTGCGGCACCCGTGCGGACGCGGTAGTCACGCAGGAACGAGGCGCCGATCCACCCCAGCACCCCGCCCACGCCAAAGCCGACACCGATAGACCACAGTGGGAGTGACGTCGTGGACGGATCGGCGACATCGAGTTGGTTGTAGAGCAATGCGAAGTTCACGCTCGTGATGAGCCCGACCACGCTCAGCCCGACGACCAACATGAAGCGACGCATCATCAACATCGCCGGTGCAAGAGCGGCAATCGCGCTGAGACCCCCACCGAAAAGCAGGGTCAGAAGTGCAATCGTCCATGCGTTGGCCGACGGGGTGGAGAAGCCGTCCGGCGAGGTGGTGGTCCAGTGAGTTGCGATCTGTTCCGGGAGGCGAGGCTCCCAAATCTTGGTCAGGACGAAGCCGAAGACCGCACACAGCAGCGGAACCACTAGCCCGAATACGACCCCGGCCGGGTCGATCACGCGATGTTTCACGTGAATCAATGAGCCGGCTGGCAAGCATCCTTGAGCGCGCAGGCACCGCAGGAAGCGGTACCGCAAGCGGCAGCGTTCGCCTTGGCCTCGGGGGTCTCTGCCACCGGCTCGTCTGCGGCAGGCTCGGAGTGGCCGCCGCAGTTGCAGTCGTTACCGCATCCGCTCTGCTGCGGGAGTGCGGCGGCTGCGCGCGCGCCGATGCCTCCACCGAAACCGGCAGTGAGGACGGCGACGACGACGGCGATGATCGCGACTGCGACACCGAAGACTCCGCCGATGGTCAGTGCTGCGACTCCGCCGATGACCAACATTCCGGCGGCCGCGAGCATGGTCGGACCGGCCACCTTGTTGGCGAGAGCGAACGACTCATCGCTCCGCAGGGAATCCTCGGTGCGGACACCGGCCCAGCGGTTGCGCGGGAGTTTGCCGATCAGCCCGGCGACAGCAACTCCACCGACGGCGACAGCGAGCACGAATAGCACCACAGCGACAACGATCACCCATACAGGATAGGCGCGGGTGGAGTTGATGGTATGCCCGGGTCGCACAGGCTCTACCCTGGTTATCGGTATTTCCGTCAGCCAAGTAGATAGCGACCACAGTGACCGAGTCTCCGCAGTCCCCCGATTCACCAGCCGACGCAACTCCGCAGCACCGCTACACCGCGGAGCTCGCCGGCCAGATCGAGCAGCACTGGCAGGACCGCTGGAGTGAGGACGGCACGTTCAACGCGCCCAATCCGGTCGGTCCGCTCTCCTCGCCCGACGGTGTTCCCGCCGACAAGCTCTTCGTTCAGGACATGTTCCCGTACCCCTCGGGTTCGGGCCTGCACGTCGGTCACCCGCTCGGATACATCGCTACGGACGTCTTCGCGCGCTTCCATCGCATGCAGGGCCGCAATGTTCTGCACACCCTCGGCTACGACGCCTTCGGGCTCCCGGCCGAGCAGTACGCGGTGCAGACGGGTACCCACCCGCGGACCACCACCGAGTCCAACATCGCCAACATGAAGCGCCAGCTGCGACGCCTGGGTCTGGGCCACGACGAGCGTCGTAGCCTCGCGACGACGGATGTCGACTTCTACCACTGGACGCAGTGGATCTTCCTGCAGATCCATGGCGCTTGGTACGACAAGGAAGCCGGCAAGGCGCGTCGTATCTCCGAGTTGGAAGCCGAGTTCGATTCCGGTGAGCGCGCTCTGGAAGACGGACGCGAGTGGGCTTCGTTGGACGTGGCCGCGAAGGCCAAGGTTCTGGACTCGTACCGCCTTGTCTACCAGTCGGATTCGATGGTCAACTGGTGCCCCGGTTTGGGCACCGTGCTGGCCAACGAGGAAGTCACCGCCGACGGTCGTAGTGACCGCGGAAACTTCCCCGTGTTCCGTAAGCACCTCCAGCAGTGGATGATGCGCATCACCGCGTACTCCGATCGCCTGGTCGACGATCTCGAGTACCTGGATTGGCCGGACAAGGTCAAGGCCATGCAGCGTAACTGGATCGGACGCTCCTACGGTGCCGAAGTTACCTTTGCCGCAGGCGAGTACGGCGTCGATGTGTTCACTACCCGTCCGGACACGCTGTTCGGCGCCACCTACGTGACGCTGGCTCCTGAGCACGACTTGGTGGACAAGCTCGTCGCGGACGAGTGGCCCGAAGGTGTCGACGCACGCTGGACTGGCGGTGCCACGACTCCGGCGGAAGCTGTTGCTGCATACCGTAAGTCGATTGCCGCCAAGACCGACCTGGAGCGCCAGGAAAACAAGGAGAAGACGGGCGTCTTCCTCGGTTCCTACGCGGTCAATCCGGTTAACGGACACAAGGTTCCGATCTTCATCGCCGACTACGTTCTGACGGGCTACGGCACCGGCGCGATCATGGCAGTTCCGGGACACGATCACCGTGACTGGGAGTTCGCGAACGCATTCGGTCTGGATATTCTCGAAGTTATTGCCGGTGGGGATGTTTCGGAGGCTGCGTATTCCGGTGACGGTCCGCTGGTGAACTCCGACTACCTCGACGGTCTGGACGTGGCCGAGGCCAAGGCGACCGTCATCAGCCGCCTCGAGGAGAGCGGCCAGGGCAAGGGCACCATCCAGTACAAGCTGCGCGACTGGCTCTTCGCGCGTCAGCGTTACTGGGGCGAGCCTTTCCCGATCGTCTACGACGCGGACGGCAACGCACACGCTCTGCCGGATTCGGCTCTGCCCGTGGTGCTTCCGGAGGTCGAGGACTACGCACCCGTGTCCTTCGATCCGGACGACGCCAACTCCGAGCCCTCTCCCCCGCTGAACAAGGCGACCGAGTGGGTCAACGTCGAGCTCGATCTCGGCGACGGACTGCAGACCTACCACCGCGACACCAACGTCATGCCGCAGTGGGCAGGTAGCTCGTGGTACCAGCTGCGCTACATCGACCCCACCAACCAGGACGCCTTCTGCGACCCGCAGAACGAGGCGTACTGGACGGGCCCGCGTCCGGAACTGCACGGCCCCAACGATCCCGGTGGAGTCGACCTGTACGTCGGCGGCGTCGAGCATGCGGTGCTTCACCTGCTGTACTCGCGCTTCTGGCACAAGGTTCTGTTCGACCTGGGCTACGTGTCCTCGAGCGAGCCGTACCGTCGCCTGTACAACCAGGGCTACATCCAGGCATTCGCGTACACCGACGCCCGCGGCGTCTACGTGCCCGCAGAAGAGGTCGTCGAGCGTGACGGCAAGTTCTTCTACGAGGGCGCCGAGGTCAACCGCGAGTACGGCAAGATGGGCAAGAGCCTGAAGAATGCCGTTGCGCCGGACGAGATCTGCGCCGAGTTCGGTGCAGACACTCTGCGTGTGTACGAGATGTCGATGGGTCCGCTGGACACCTCGCGTCCGTGGGCGACCAAGGACGTCGTCGGTGCTGCTCGATTCCTGCAGCGAGTGTGGCGCGTCGTCATCGACGAGGAGACCGGCAAGCCCCGTGTCACCGACGAAGCACCCGGTGAAGAGACTCTGCGAGCGCTCAACAAGGCGATTTCCGGTGTCATCGAGGATTACACGGCCCTGCGCGACAACACGGCGGCTGCGAAGCTGATCGAGTACAACAACCACCTCACCAAGGCGTTCCCAGGTGGCGCGCCGCGTGCTGCTGTCGAACCGTTGGTGCTGATGCTCGCTCCCCTGGCGCCGCATCTCGCGGAAGAGCTGTGGTCGCGTCTGGGTCACACGGAATCCCTTGCACACGGACCCTTCCCGGCAGTCGAGGAGAAGTGGCTCGTCGAAGACACCGTCGAGTACCCGATCCAGGTCAACGGCAAGGTCCGCAGCCGCATCAGCGTCCCGGCGGATGCCGATCGCAAGGCTGTCGAGGAGATCGCGCTGGCGGACGAGAAGATCGTCGCTCTGCTCGAGGGCAAAGCGCCGCGCAAGGTGATCGTTGTGCCGGGCAAGATGGTGAACATAGTTCTGTAGGGCCTTCGGCCCCTGTGCGCCGTTTTGGTAGTTACCGCTACCGAAACGGCGCACAGGTGTATCTGGGGGACGATCCCCGATTGATTGCGAGATATATTGTCCAGCAGAGAAGTTACATTCAGTTGGTAACAGAAGTGGATCAAGTGTGCTCAATGCTGCGAGGGTCTTTTGCATCGATGGCCAGAACGCCCTCCCATTCGGCCAGTCCACGCTCAAGCGACACAATCTGGTGGAGTCCGATTTAGAGCGCTGGGTAGTCGCCAACCCCGACGTTCTCGGTACAGGCGTGCAGATAGTGGCGACTCAATATGACAAGTGGGCATTACCGTCGGGCGATCGCGAAAAGTCCCGCCTCGATGTGTTGGCCCTTGACCCATCTGGCCAACTGATCGTCGTAAAAGTTAAAGCGCGGCTCCGACAGCAAGATACATCTGCAGGCACTGACGTACGCCGCAATGGTTGCATCATTCACCATGGATACGCTGGCCGAAGCGCATGCGGACTGGTGCAATCAGCAGAAACTTGACGATATGCCGACGATTACCAGCGCTGAATCATTCAGCAATACGGGCTCATCGACCCTGGCGAACTTCTCACTCTTGAGTTAGGCACATCAGTCAATTCTGCCGTTCGTGCGGATGTCGAACGATGGATTTCGGAAGACAAGAACCGTGGGCGTGCCGAATGGGTTGGCGGTACAACCAAAGTGCCGCGTTGGTGCGCAGAACCGGACAGTACATCGTGGTCTCTTACGGGCCTTGGAAAGCACATCATCGAACAGGCAACGCAATCGAAGCCACACGTCCTGTCGGGGCCGGGCGTATGGCTGCGAGGCGGCCGGACTCTTTACGACATTGCAAGCAACTTCCAGGAAATGGATGAGGACAGCTGAGTTCAAGAATGTGATCGGCGCGGTTCGCGTGGAGCATCCTGTACGTTGAGCTGATATCTTGAGTCGCGTGCAGGGGTTCGACAGCATTGTTGGGGGCGAAGATGTTTGAGGTCTGTACCAATGCTGTTCGGTCACGTGCGCAGAACCTCAATTCCATTCTTTTGTAGATCGATCAGATCGGTATCCCGGCTTCCGGCGACCTCCCTATATCGAATACTGAATCGCAATGATCGATGTCACCGGAAGGATCTCGATGCCTACGCGTTGTGCGGCTGCGATATTCGGGGTGCTGATTGCACTGGCAGGATGCGCGAAGGAAGCTGACGTAGAAGGTGCAGCCATGGTTCAGGGCGTATCAGTGAACAGAAATTTGACCGAATCTCTTGCGCGTCAATCTGTTATCCAACATTTGACCGATACATTGGCTCAGACTCCGAGCGACGCTGCGTTGTCCCGTCAGCATCCGCAAGCTCCCAGCGGATTGTTTGGCAATGGAACTGTTCTGCCTTGCATCGACGACGACACAGTCGAAAACCGGCCGCTGAACGTCATCGTCAAGTACTGGGTGGTCGGTATTCCACCGGGTAAGTCCGCTGAATACTTCGACACCATCGTCCGGGTGTGGCAGGACTTCGGATGGAAGCAGTTGTCGGCCGAAGGTGGGCTGAAATCGGCGACCGCGCGCACATCCGACGGCTATGCGTTCGATCTCTCTGCGAATACCAATGGCGACCTGATTGTCAGTGCGTCGTCTCCGTGTTTCCCAGCCGGTGCGCGCGGCGGCGAGCCCTTCCCTCTCGGCATCGCCAACCCGAACCGGTGAACGGTAGGAAATTCGCCCCACGTTCAAGTTCGAACCGAAAATCGTTGCCGTTGCTCATAATCCAAGGGCGGTTTCGAGTTCGTGACGCCAATCAGTCGTTGTCCTGATTGTCCCGCTCCGCGGAACATTCTGTAGCGCGTGGTCGACGCGAGGGCTGTGATGCAGGTAACACGTTACCGAGGTCGGTAGCTGTCGTTCCATCGCACTTCCCGGCAAGGCCTCCGTCGACGGTGTTCGACAGGGGGTCAATCGAATTCGTAGGTGTTCCCGAAAGGATCTTCCAGCCATGGCGTCTCATGCCCACAGCGACGGTTCGTCTCCCAGTCTGCCCGAATCGACGTCGATACCGGAGCGGTGGACTCCGCGACTGGTGTTCTCCCTGGCGTCGATTGTTCTACTTCTCGAGATGCTCGCAGTGAGCTACATGATGATCTCCACTGCTCTCCCTGCCATCTCGGTGCACTATCAAACGACGCAGGGAGCCTGGCTGCTCACCTCGTTCCTGCTGCTGGGCGCGGTCGCGTCTCCTCTGCTCGGCAAGCTCGCCGACATGTACGGCAAACGAAAAGTCCTGCTCTTTGCTGTCGCCGGCGCAGCGGTCGGATCCTTCATTTCGGCGATAGCGCCGAGCTACGCGATCCTGATTCTGGGCCGGTCGCTGACGGGTCTGCTCGTTCCCTGCCTGTTCCTGAGTTACTCCCTCATTCGAGATGTTTTTCCGCCGAAAACTGTTGCCTTGGCCGTCAGTATCGCGACTTCCGGTATGGGTTTGATTGCGATCCCGGCGCCGTTCCTGACCGGTTGGCTGATCGATAATCACGGTTTCCGGAGCATCTTCTGGTTCTTCGTCATCGGGCTGGTTCTCCTCGGCGGCATGATCTTCGCTTCGACGGCGGAATCAACTGTGCGACTGCGCTCTTCGCTGGACCTGGTCGGTGCGGTGCTGCTCGGATCGGGCATCGCCGGAATTCTGATCGGCGTAAGCTTCGGACCGACGTGGGGCTGGAAGAACGGCTCGACACTGGCCTACTTGATCGGCGGCGTCGCACTGTTGGTGGCTTGGGTTGCCTCTGCCCGAGCCATCCGCGAGCCCTTGATCGACCTGCGCTACTTCGGCAAGCGTTCGGTGATGCTCACCGCCGTCGGTGCCGGTTTCTGCTACGGCGCATCGGGAGTCTTCACGATTTTGCTGCCGATGATGGTGATGGCCCCCGCAGTTCTCGGCCTGGGATACGGATTCGGCGTCACGGCAGAGGGATTCGCGATCTTCCAGGCGCCGCTTGGCGGCATGGTGGTGGTCGGTGGGTTGATTGTGGGCTTCCTCGTGGGACGCAACATCCGACCGCGTCTGCTGATGATCACCGGAATGATCCTCATGGCAGTCGGATTCACCTTGACGGCCACCATTCACGACAACAAGCCGCTGCTCATCATCTTTGCCGGAATCTTCGGTGTCGGTATGGGTATGGGCTACGCCTCCATCCCGAACCTGCTCATCGAAGCAGTGCCGCCGCAGTTGCAGGCAACCACGGCGAGCATGGTTGCGGTCTTCCAGAGCATCTTCCCCGCAGTGCTTCCCGTCATCGCTTTCACCGTCTTGAACTCGCACATCGCGATGGCGATGGAGGGCGCGGTGTTCTACACCGACGAGGGCATGCGCATCGCGTTCCTGATCGGTGCTGCTGCAGCAGTTCTCGGTGCAATCGCGGCCGTATTCCTGCCGCGAAACATCGTCCAGATCGGCGCAGAAGACGGCGCGGCGCAGGAGACGTCCCTCCTACCCGCTCACTGACCACTCGGTGATGTGCGGCTACTGGCCAATGCAGGTAGCCGCACATCCCCATGGTCGCACTTTGATGTCATGCAAGATGAATCTTCTGCAGCGAGATCTCACCCCGCAGTGGACGCTCTGCAACTTGCTCCAGATCAGAGACGAATGTATCCGCGTTCGATCGGGTGGTGGTGAGTTGAACCGACAGAACGTTGTTCGCCTGACTGCACACCGTAGCGCCGTGCCGGTAGGCGACCAGCGCGACCGGATCGACACGTTGAAAGGTCGCGGTGACGTGTAGGCCGACCTGTGGGGTCACTGGAACGAAGGGGCCGTGATCCGTCTTGATGCGAACTATCCCGATGATCTTGTTGAGACGTTTGATCAACATGGCGTCGGAAATCGTTGACGGACAACGGTACGCAATCGACATTCCGGTGACTCCCGGCGATGTCACGGACACCCACGTCGACAGGCTGACGACATCGACACCGAGCTTCCACCCCAGCGACGAAATGCGAGCGAGAACTGCCGCGGTGTCGTGGCATTCGACCACCATGGTGCCCACCCGAGTCGTATCGGTGCCCACCCGAGTCGCTTCACCCATTCCCTCGACCTCCTTCGGCCTATAGAGGCAGACCGGGGGCATCGACCCCGACAATTCTCGAACCCCGGAAGAAGTCGAGAAGCTCTTTGTCGCCGTGTGCGCCGATACCGCTTCCACCCCAGAAACTCTGGGTCGAGTGGTCGTCGAGGTCCAGGAGACCGGTGCTGTTGATCTTGTTCTCACCGCATTCGATCCGGTTCGCAAGTTCACGAGCGGCGTCGACGTCGGCACCGAAGACGTATCCGGCCAGGCCGGTGTCGAGAGCGTTCGCCTCGAGCAGCGCCTGCTCGTCGGTTGATGCGCGGTGCACGGTCAGGATCGGCCCGAAGGTTTCCGATTTGGTGTGCTCCGACGAGATCCCGTGCACCACCGTCGGCGGGAAGAACCATCCGGGAAGGTCCGGGGCGGGGGTGCTCGAGACCGCCGTGCCACCCACGCCGCGGAGGAAGTCGACAGTCGTCCGCATTCGTTGCAGTTGAGGCTCGTTCGCCTGCGGTCCCATCCTGCTGTTGTCGTCACCGGTTCGGCCGAGTGCGATTTCGGCCGTGCGGTCGAGTAGTGCGTCGACAAGACGGTCGTGAAGGTGCGGGGGCACGAAGACGCTTCCCGGACTTTCGCACCATTGTCCGTTGAGTTTGGTGAATCCGTCGACGAGTGCGGTAGCAGTCAGATCGATGTCGGCGTCGGCGCGGACGATCACGGGGTTGTTGCTGCCGAGCTCGAGTTGAAGAGCCTTGAAATCGCTTGACGCGGCAACCGCGATCGAGCTGCCGGCTGCTCGACCTCCGGTGAATGCCAGAGCTCGGATACGTCGATCGGAGGCCAGTAGATGCCCGACGTCCCCGCCTCCGTGAACGAGTTGAAACAGAGCTTTCGGCGCGTCGAGTTCGGCGATGGCACGCGAGATCGCCTCTGCAAGCACATTGGGTCCTGACGGAGCCCAGTTGGAGGGCTTGGCTATGACAGGAGCGCCTGCGGCCAATGCGAATGCGGTCTTCTTGGCCGTGATGAAGCTCGGTGCATTCCACGGTGCGACAACGGCGGTCGGCCCCCAGGCCAGCCGGTGTAGTTGTGCGCCCGACGTCAATTGCTCGAACCCCGAGGAGTCTTCCAGATGCTTTGCAGCAGTGCGGAACAGATCGGGGAGGCCGCCCGCGAACAGCGTGCTGATCGATTGTGGGAGACCGTTGTTCTTTGAGTCCTCACGAGCGATCGCCGCTGTTCGTTCCTCGACAAGTTCGGCAGTTCTCTCGAGTAAGAGCACTCGGTCGGCTACCGATCGACGGGTCCAGACACCCGATCGATGGAGTTCTGTCGCGGCGGTGATTGCCCTCTCCACCTGTTCGGCGGAAGACGAGAGTTGGGCTTGCAGTTTCTCTCCGGTGTCGGGATCGGTGAGAAATTCGCCGAGTTCGATCGCCGGTGGTTCGACGTTTCCGTCGATCGTGTTGTTCTGGGGCACGAGTGAGCATGAAGTGGTCATGGCTGTCTTTCGTGACGAAATCGTTTGTGGGTCAGATGTTGTCGAGATAGCGTTCGCGTTCCCAGTCGGTGACCGCGGACATGAACGAATCCCATTCGTCCTTGGCGACTGCCGTGTAATGCGACACGACGTCGGTGCCGAACGCCGCGAGCGCGAACTCACTGGCTTCGAGCGCACGCGCCGCCTCGTCGAGTGTGCTGGGCAGCGATTGCTGCTTCACCTTCTCGAGTGTGTCTGTGTCGCTGTACCCGTCGCGTCGTACCGGTGCGCCGGGATCGAGCTTTCGTGTCAGACCGTCGTTCATCGACGCCAACACGGCGGCGAGTGCGAGATACGGATTTGCGTCTGCCCCAGGCAGTCTCATTTCGAGGCGGTTGGCGGAAGGCGCCCCGGTGATGAGTCGGCAGGTGGTGGTCCTGTTGTCGAAACCCCAAGTCAAGCCGTTCCCCGAGAAGTCGTGGCTGGCTCGGGTCCGGCGCATCGAGTTGACGGTCGGTGTGTAGAACAGCATGAGTTCCGGACAGTGTTCGAGGACTCCGCCGACGGCGTGCAGCAGTTCGGCGCTCGCGGTGTTTTCTGCACTTTCGTCGTGGAACGGGAAGGTGTCGTCGCTACGCATGGACGCGTGAATATGACACGACGAGCCCATGCCGTCGGTGCTCGGGCGTGCCATGAAGGTCGCAGTGAGCCCTTCTGCCGCAGCGACGTCGTGAACCACCTGCTTGAAGAGCACGTGGCGGTCGGCCATCTCGAGGGCGGTTCCGTATTCGAGGTTGATCTCCCACTGGCCCAGACCGTATTCGACCTGAGAGACCTCGACAGGAATCGCGCTCTCCTCCAGGGCGGTTCGTATCTTGCGGAAGAAGGGTTCCATCGCATTGCCGGCAGTGATGGTGTAGTCCGAGGGCACCAAGGTGGTGGGTTCGAGATCCCGGTAACCACTGCGCCTCAACGCGTCGGGGGTACCCCGATAGAGGTGGAACTCGAGTTCTGTTGCCGCGTAGACGGTATGACCGTCGGATTCGAGCTTGTCGATCTGTTTGCGCAGGATCGTGCGCGGTGCGATCGGGACCAGCTCACCGGTGTGTTCGTCGACCGAGTCGGCGATGACGATGGCGGTGGACTCGAGCCACGACGCCCGTCGTAGTGTTCCCAGGTCAGGTCGCAGGCGGAAGTCGTGCCAGCCGGTGTGTCCGCCGGCGTAATCGACAACCAGTTTGTCCATACGCTGGTTGGCATCCCAGGCATACACACAGGTGCACACGTGCAGGCCTTCGTCGATGTTGCCGAGAAAAATTCGTGTCGGGACACGTTTGCCGATCAAACGTCCGTAGAGGTCGATACCGGCGATGAGGACGGTGTCGATGTCGGACGCGGCGAGCTCGGCCGTGGTGAGCCGGCCTTTCATCGGGCGAGCCATCCACCGTCGACGGGCAGCTGGACTCCGCTGATGTAGGAGGCGTCGTCCGACAGCAGGAAGGAGACTGCAGCACCCATGTCCTCGGGGCGCCCGACGCGCGGCACCAGGAGTCTGGACTTCATGAAGTCGAGAACTTCGCCGGAGGAGACGTCGATGCCAGGCAGGAAGGCGGTGGGGACCGGCCCGGGGGCGATCGCGTTGACTCGTACGTTGTACCGCGAGAGTTCGACGGCCAGAGCCTTCGTCAACATCTTCACTCCACCCTTCGACGCGTTGTAGTGGACCTGGGCGAAGCCCTGGGAGGACACGACTACGTCCGCTTCCACCGTCGACAAGTTCACCACAGCGCCGCTGTTGCCGTCGCGGAAGTACGGGGTGGCGATCTGCGTGACGATGAACATGCCCTTGAGGTTGACGTCGAGGACGAGGTCCCACTCTTCGTCGGTGAGGTTCTCGAGAGAACTCATCGTGATCAGACCGGCGTTGTTGACGAGGTAGTCGAAGCGTCCCCATTCGGCGACGGTTGCTTCGAAAGCGGCACTCACGGCGGCGCGGTCACGCACGTCGGCCTCGAGAGCGAGTGCGGGTGTGCCGAACTGTGATTCGATCAGTGCGACGGTCTCTTTCGCACTTTCGATGTGAAGGTCCACGACCGCGACGCGGGCACCGTCGGAGGCGAGGCGCAATGCGATGCCGCGACCGATTCCGGAACCTGCACCGGTGATGAGGGCGACCTTGTTCTCATGCGTACGTGACATTGTTGTCTTCCATTCTGTAAGGATCGGTCTGGCGTGAAGGATCGGTCTGACGAGAGGTTGCAGCGTGGACGAGCCATGAGAAGAGCGGGTCGATGTCGACGAAGAACTCGGGGTGCCACTGCACACCCACCACGGGGCGATCGTCGGCCTGAAGGGCTTCGGCGACGCCATCGAGCGCGCGCCCGACGATCCGTAGCCCGTTTCCCGGGGTATCCACTGCTTGGTGGTGAAGGCTGTTGACGTGAATGCTGTTGCCGAACAGACTGTATGGGATGGAGCCTGATTCCAGGGTGACCTGTTGCGGTCGGTAGGAACGTGGATAACCGAAGAAGCTGTGCGCCTCACCGGCATCCGTGGGAAGGTCGGCAATCAGTGTGCCGCCGCGCGCGACGTTGACGACTTGATGTCCTCGGCACACTCCCAGGATGGGCAGTCCGATTTCCCAAGCCGCATCGACCAGGGCGAACTCGAATTCGTCTCGAGCCGGGTCGATCGGCGAGGAGTTGGGCCCGGGGGTGCGGCCGTATCGCCGGGGGTCCACGTCGGATCCGCCGCTGAGGACGAGGGCGTCTAGATGCTCGACGATTCGGCGCGGATCACTGTGAATGCTCAGCAGGATCGGTTGACCACCGGCAGCGCGGATTTTCGAGGGAAAATCGGTGAAGAACATTTCCATCAACGCGTCGCCGACGACGTTGGGTAGTGACGGCCCGCCGCGGTCGACGCGGCCGGTGACTCCGATCAGGGGCATGGCGGGGAGTGTCTCCGCCGTCATCGTGAATTGGGTCATAGGAGCGAGCATAGAACCATTGAATGGCTTTTCGGTAGGGTTTGGCTTGTAAAGTTGGGGTAACGGGTTCGAAGTGCTGCGCGCTGCTGTATTTATTGCTGCTGTATCTATTCAAGGACAGTTGCGAATGGCGCGTTCGATTTCGTAGGCCGCGACGAAGCGTACGAGGACGAAGTGTAAGAGTCGGTCCAGGCACCGAGTAGGGGGTACGAGACGTGCAGATCGACAAGCTGCCGGCCATCGAATTCATGGTCAGCGCACCGACGTTGGGGGAGGATATCGCTCGGCGGTTGCGACTGCTCATTCACAGCGGGGCGCTCAGTCCCGGTGATCGCCTCCCGTCCGAACGCGAACTGTCTCAGCAGCTCGAAGTCGGTCGAGTCAGTGTGCGAGAAGCCATCCGAATCCTCCAGGCGATGGGGTATATCGAGGTGCGACGAGGCGCAACGGGCGGATCGTTCGTTTCGGAGTTGACCAGGCCTTATGAAGACTGGGTTGGCCAGTTGAAAGCGCGAGAAGCGGATATCGACGAGATCGTCGACCTACGTATCGGGCTGGAAATGCGCACGGCAAGCCTCGCGGCGGTCCGGCGAACCGATGGTCATCTTCTCGAGTTGCTCGAATCCATTGAGCAATTGGGGGTTTCCGGAAGTCGGGGGTCGTTCCGGGCTTGCGACGCCAGGTTCCACGGCGGTATCGCCAGGGCGGCGGGAAACAGCAGGCTGGAGGCAGCTGTGGTCGAGGCTCGCGGCGAAATGTTCGTCCCCGTCGATCATCTCGTGTTCGAAGATCAGGTCGAGGCTTCGAGGGTGGAGCACAAGGAGATCTTCGATGCGATCAAACGAGGCGACAGCGCTCGTGCGGCCGAGGCGATGGAACGCCACATTCTGCACGCAAAAGACGAGCTCAAGCGGCTGGCGCTGCAGGAAGAAGGCTGACGAAAGCGCGAAGAACGGACGGTTCGTCCCGTTCGTCGCAAGTAAAAGTTTTGTGCATTGGGTCCCGAACAGACTTCAATGGTTCTAACATCGCCGGTATGACCCATACTTCCGTCAATGCTTCACGTGATGCATCCGGCGATGACCGAACACTTCGAGGCTCGCTGGGCACCGGCTCGATAGTCCTCATGGTCGTTGCCGCAGCCGCTCCCCTGACTGTGATCAGTGGTCTTGTGCCGCTTGGTATTTCCGGTGGCAACGGTGCGGGCTTCCCGATGACTTTCGCCGTGACAACCGGTGTACTTCTGCTCTTCGCCGTCGGATTTACCGCGATGTCGCGTTACATCCCGGGGACCGGAGCGTTCTATCTCTACATCGGACATGGTCTCGGCCGAGGTGCCGGCGTCGGCAGTGCGATGTTGGCCCTCGTCAGTTACAGCACAGTGCAATTGGCCGTATACGGCTACCTCGGCCCGGCAATGAGTTCGTTGATCACCTCCTACGGTGGTCCGGAGGTGCCGTGGTGGATCTTCTCGCTCGCCTCGTTGGCTCTGGTAGCCGTCCTCGGATTTCGTCATATCGAATTGTCGGGCAAGGTGCTCGGCATCCTGTTGATCGCAGAGGTCGGGATCGTAGTCGTACTCGACGCTTTTATCATCGCCGACGGTGGTCCGGAAGGCCCGTCGACGGCAATGTTCTCTCCGTCGGAAATCTTCTCCGGATCCCCCGGCGTCGCATTGGTATTCGCGCTTGCCGGTTACATCGGGTTCGAGTCGACGGCGATCTTCCGCGACGAAGCGAAGGATCCCGCGCGGACTATCCCGCGAGCGACATACGCCGCCTTGATCCTCATCGGCGGCTTCTACGCTTTCTCCAGTTGGGCGGTTGTGACTGCCTGGGGCGACAAGGGTGCAGTGGACATTGCGGGCACTGACCCCGACGGCATGCTGATCACCACTGCCACCGACTTTGCCGGAACGGTGACAGCCCACCTGATTCAAATTCTGTTGGTGTCCAGTCTCTTTGCGGCAGTTTTATCTCTCCACAATGTCTTGGCCAGATACATCTTTGTTCTGTCGAACACCGGCGTTCTGCCGGGTGTAGGGGGGCGGACGCACCGCGTGCATGGTTCGCCGCACATCGCGTCAGTGGTGCAATCCTGCTGTGCTCTGGTACTTCTCGGAGCTTGCATCGTCATCGGTCTGGATCCGGTGACACAGATCTTCGCGTGGTTTGCCGGCGTCGCAACGGTGGGGATCGTGGCCCTCATGTTGCTCACGTGCCTTGCGGTGCTCGTCTTCTTTCATCGTACGAAGGTCGATCAGCGATTCTGGCACACCAAACTTGCCCCGAGCCTGGGACTTGTCGGGCTGATCGGATTCGCGGTCGCCATGGCCGGAAACCTCCCGCTCCTACTGGGCGGCAACGTTCTGGCCGTGGTGATGACCGGGGTACTGGTGCTCGCGTTTGTCGGTGGATTCCTCTATGCGCGACGACGGAAGCAAGTGAGCTTCGAACTCCCGTCGTGAGAGGGCCTTCGGTGAAATGATGGGTGCACCCGCACTCGAGAAAGCAGGACTCCCATGACGTTCGCGGATCTGGACGGTGACGAACTGTGGAGTTACCTGACGGAGCGTTCAGGACTCCCCGGCCCGCGCGCGAACCTCGCGCTCATGCTCGAGTTCGCGCGCGGCGCCGATGACGACGATATCCTGCAGGCGGCGGAGTCCGAGGACGAATACATCCGCTGCTGTGGGATCGTCGGGCTCGGATTCATCCTTGTTCGTTCACACGACAAGGCTGTTCTGAACAGTCTGACGGAGGCAACCACCAGTGCGTCGTGGCGTGCACGTGAAGCTGCCGCGATGGCTGTTCAAGCGGTAGGTGACGCGGATCCGGAGTTGTTGCGGACGATCATCGAGAAGTGGGCACGCTCCACCCATCCATTGACGCTGCGCGCGGCCGCTGCCGGGATCTGCGAGCCGAGGTTACTGAAGGACAAGGCCAACGCTGCGCTGGCCGTTCAGGTGTGCCGAGACGCTACCGAGTGGATCGTCTCGCAACCAGCTGATGCCCGTCGTGACGCCGACACACGGACTCTCCGGCAGGCGCTCGGATACTGCTGGAGCGTCGCGGTCGCAGCGGATCCGAAGAATGCGCTGCCGGCGTTCGTCTCCCTGGAGGCGTCGGACGACGCAGATGTCGTCTGGATCGTGCGGGAGAACCGGAAGAAGGCCCGGCTGCGCAAGGTGCTCGAAACCTGACCCGTGGATCAGAGACGTAGGTTATCCTCAGAATTAGAACCTGTTCTAACTACGAGGGGTAGACCATGGCACCGTCCGCAGAGGTAATCCGCAAGACCGTCGACGCCTACATCGAGACAGTTGCAACGGGCACTGCCGCCCAGGTTGTGGCCCTGTATGCCGAGGGTGCAACAGTCGAAGATCCGGTGGGCACCGACGTGCGCACCACCCGCGAGTCCATTCTCGAGTTCTACTCCGTGATCGAGAACTTCGACCAGGAAGCTCACCTTCAGACCCTCCGCATCGCCGGAAACGAAGCGGCATTCCACTTCTCGCTGATCACCAAGCTCGGCGAGCAGACCCTGACCATCGCACCCATCGACGTCATGACCTTCGACGACGACGGCAAGATCCTGTCGATGCGCGCATTCTGGAACCAGGAAGACATGATCACCTCCTGACATGACGGTGAAGATGATCGATGTCGGCGGATTCCGTTGGCAGATTGACGATTCCGGTTCCGGGACAGCTGTGGTCATGTGCCACGGCTTTCCTGGCCTCGGATACAGCTATCGCCATCAGTCGACAGCGTTGGCGGAAGCGGGTTTTCGGGCGATTGCACTCGACATGCCGGGTTACGGCGGCACTACCCGCCCCGACGCGATCGAGGACTACACCAACGACGCCGTCGCGAACCGGTTGATCGACCTACTCGACGCTCTCGGAATCGACAAAGCGGTGTTCGTCGGTCACGATTTCGGCGCTCCGGTCGCGTGGACCACCGCTCTGCGCCACCCGGATCGTGTTGCGGGACTGGTCTCGTTGGCAGTCCCGTATGCGCCGGACAGGTTCCCGGCCAAGCCCTCGACGATCTACGCCGCATTGGCGCGCAAGCATTTTCTGCACATTCACTATTTCCAGGAACCGGGTGTCGCGGAGCGCGAACTCGACGCCCGTCCACGTGAATTCCTTCAGCGGCTCTTTCACGCTTTGTCCGGGGCTTACCGGTACCTCGACGTCTGGAAGAACCCGTCCGAAGGCAACGGCTACCTCGACGTACTTCCCGAGGAGCCTGCGCTGCCCTGGTCGTGGCTCACCGAGGACGACCTGGACGTTTATGTAAAGACCTTTGCTGCAACAGGTTTCACCGGAGGGTTGAACTGGTATCGAGCATACGACGCCAATTGGGAACGTAGCGCGGATCTGGACGGTGCGCACGTCAATGTTCCGACGCTTTTCGTCGCGGGCGCCGAAGACCCGGTCATCGCGATGAGTGGCCCCAAGGCACTGGACCGGATGAAGGACACCGTCCCCGACCTGCGGGGTGTGCATCTCCTCGGCGGTGCGGGGCACTTCGTACAACAGGAACGCGCCGGCGAGGTCAATGAACTTTTGATCGCTTTCCTTCGATCTCTCTAGGCGAAATCGGGCAGAGGGTCTAGCGTTGCGCAGATGCGCACCCAGATCTTCGATCGCGGTATTCGTGTTGGTATCACCGGTGCTCTTGTTGCCGGTTCGCTTCTGGCTCTGGGCGTGTCCGGTGCCGCGGCCGCTCCACTCTGTCCGGGATCGTCGCCCGCGATACTCAGCGCTCAGATTCCGGGCGCGGCTCTCGAGGGTGTCACGGTGGACGGACAGGGCCGCCTGTACACGACGGACCTGGTGAGCGGGCGGATCTTCCGCGTCGATGCGCCTGGTCAGGCTGCAGTTCCGATCGCGACGGTTCCCGGCGGTGCGGGGGCGCTCGCGTGGAGCCCGGACGGTTCACTGCTGGTGGGTACCGGAGCAAACGCAAGTGTTCTGATCGGCGATCTGACGCGAGCTGCGTCGGTCGCGCGGGTCGACGTGAACTCGGGTGCAGTGACGCCGATAGCCGGTGGTCTGAGCGCTGCAAACGGCCTCGCCGTGGCGCACGACGGAACGATATACGCCACCAACGATTTCGGTTCGCTGATCGGAAAGGTCAGCCCAGGCGGTGCCGTCGATCCGGCGTGGGCAACCTTCCCGAGCGCAAACGGCGCTGCCCTGAGTGCCGACAATCGCTGGCTCTACGTCTCGCGCACGTTCGCAAACCCGGGTGTCAGCCGCATCTCCGTCGACAATCCAGGATATTCGGAGTCGTTGGTCGATCTCGGCGGTTTCGAAACCTTCTCTGCCCCAGATGGTTTGACCTTGGACTCGCGAGATCGCGCCATTGTCCCCACGGACATCAGTGGTGAGGTGTGGCGTATCGACGGCCCCGGCCAGTACTGCTCGCTCACCAGCGGACTGCAGGCGTCGAGCGTGTTGACCTACGGGCGCGGCAATTCCGGTTTCGCGGCCGGGCATCTCTACCGGGCCGGGTTCGACGGAAAGATCTTCGAGATTCCGGCGGGCTTCGACGCGGGCGCCCAGGCCGCAACACCGTAACGCGACACCCTGTCTCTACTTACCCACTACTGATGCCGGGACTGCCGGAATCGTCCATACTGGTCTGCATGGCGGAAACGAGTGAGATCGACGAGGCCGAAGTGGCCCTTCCCGCGATACCGCAGCCGTTGCTGACCCCGCTCACAGAAGCTGCGATCTTCCTGGTTTTCACCATCGACGAGGGTGGTGAGCAGGCAGTTCACGACGTTCTGGCCGATATTTCCGGGCTGCAGCGCTCGATCGGATTCCGGGTTCCCGCAGGTGGCTTGGCCGCCGTCGTCGGAATCGGTTCGGATGCGTGGGACCGGCTTTTCGACGGCCCACGGCCCGCGGAATTGCATCCCTTTGTCGAGTTGACCGGTGACAAACACCACGCCCCGCGCACGCCGGGCGATCTGTTGTTCCACATCCGGGCCCGTCAGATGGATCTGTGTTTCGAGTTCGCCACGGTCGTGACCAACAGGTTGGCCGGGGCCGCGTCCGTGATCGACGAGGTCCACGGGTTCAAGTACTTCGAGCAACGCGATCTCATGGGTTTCGTCGACGGCACCGAGAACCCGTCCGGGCAGGCCGCATACGTCGCGGTCACCGTCGGCGACGAGGATCCGGACTTCGCGGGCAGCAGTTACGTCATCGTCCAGAAGTACCTTCACGACATGTCGGAGTGGAATTCCCTGCCCGTCGAAGAGCAGGAGAACGTCATCGGACGCTCCAAGCTCGAAGATCTCGAGATGGACGACGACGCCAAGCCGGCCAACTCGCACACCGCTCTCACCGTCATCGAAGACGAATCTGGTGAGCAGATCCAGATCCTGCGCGACAACATGCCGTTCGGCCACGTCGGCTCCGCTGAGATGGGTACTTACTTCATCGGTTACTCGGCGTCGCCGACGGTCACCGAGCAGATGCTCACCAACATGTTCATCGGGAATCCCGTCGGCAACTACGACCGCATTCTCGATTTCTCCACCGCCGTCACCGGAATCAACTTCTTCGTTCCGACGGCGGACTTTCTCGACGATCCCCCGGACTTGCCGACCAGGCTCGTTCCCGAAGCGACGTTCACAGCGCCCATCTCTGACGGTTCTCTCGGAATCGGCAGCCTCAAAAGGAGTGCCCAGCAATGACAAACCTGCACCGCGACCTAGCACCCATTTCGGCAGCAGCCTGGGCCGAGATCGAGGAAGAGGCCAGCCGTACCTTCAAGCGTCACGTCGCCGGTCGTCGTGTCGTGGATGTGGAGGGGCCGTCGGGTGACGATCTCGCGGCGATCCCGCTCGGGCATCAGGTGCCGATCAATCCCCTGGCCGACGGTGTCATCGCACATGCTCGTCAATCGCAGCCGATCATCGAACTGCGGGTTCCGTTCACCATCAGCCGTCAGGCCATCGACGACGTCGAACGCGGCGCCAAGGACTCCGACTGGCAGCCCGTCAAGGACGCGGCCAAGCAGATCGCGTTCGCCGAGGACCGCGCCATCTTCGAGGGATACCCCGCAGCCAGCATCACCGGCGTGCGGGCCAGCGGTTCCAACCCGGAACTGAAGCTACCCATCGACGCCAAGGACTACCCGGAGGCCATCAGCCAGGCGATCACGTCGCTGCGACTGGCCGGTGTCAACGGACCGTACTCACTGCTCCTGAATGCAGATGCGTTCACCGCGATCAACGAGACCTCCGATCACGGCTACCCCATCCGCGAGCACCTGCGACGCGTCCTCGACGGCGAGATCATCTGGGCCCCGGCCATCGACGGCGCTTTCCTGCTGTCGACGCGTGGCGGTGACTACGAATTGCACCTCGGCCAGGACCTGTCCATCGGCTATCTCTCGCACGATGCGAACTCCGTCGAGCTGTACTTCCAGGAATCGATGACGTTCCTCATGTACACCAGCGAAGCTGTTGTCTCACTTGCGTGAGAGCTTTCGAAACCTCTGATACCAGGGCGGGCGAGGCAGTTCGCCGATGTCCTGGAGATGGGCGACAAAGGCCTGGGCATCCGAACGCGAAGACGTCTTCGGCCGTCCGTCCGCCCACGCTGTGAACAACTGAAGATAACGATCGCCGAGAGCGTGGCGCACGACCGGAAGGTGGTGCGCCACTTCTCCTGCGCGCTTTCGGAGCAGTGCCGCCGAGACAACGGCGGCATCGTTTTTGTCGAAGCCTTCGGGTAGTTCGCCACCCGCCACCAGTGCGCGAATCAGCGCTTCTTGACGCTCACCGAGCGTGCTCATGTGCGTGACCAGTCGGTGCCCGCGGTGATGCGATCCAGACCAGCTGCGTCGGCGATGGCGTCGAGCTCGTCGAGTAATTCCAGTGCCGGCGGATAGTTGCCGTCTCGCTCGAGCATGATCGCGGGATGGTGACCGGCGGCGGTGAACTGCGCAAGGAGTTCCAGGACGGCTTCGGGCACCGGATCGGTGTGCGTGTCGTGGTATTTACCGTCGCTGAGACTGCCACCGGCGATGTGGCAGTACGCAATTCGTTCGAGTGGCAGCCGGCTCAGCTCGGTCCACGGATCACGCCCGCGATTGAGAGCATTGGCGTAGACGTTCGCGATGTCGAGAACCAGCAGGGCCCCGGTTCGCTCGACGATCTCCGCGAGAAACTCCCCTTCGGTCAACTCGTCGTCCGGCCAGTCGAACAGGGCAGCAACGTTTTCGACGGCAAACGGCACCGGTAGACCGTCCTGAGTCCGGGTGATGTTGCGTACCAAGGCGTCGACGGCTTCGTAGGTGCGGGGCAGTGGGAGCAGGTGCCCGGCCTCGATGCCGCCCGCCCGCACGAAGGCGATGTGCTCGCTCGCCAAGGGGGCGTCCAGTAGCTGGGCTGTATGCGCGAGGTGATCGACCCGAGCCTGATCTACCGCCTCGGCCCCACCCAGCGAGAGCGAGATGCCGTGCGGGATCAACGGAACTCCCAGCGAGCCGAGGTGCTGAGGTATCTCGTTTCCGATGGATTCGGCGATGACTTCGCAGAACGCCAGGCCGTCTAGTTGAGCGATGATTCCGGAGACCTCGGGGCGCCAACCGATTCCCAGGCCGTGCAGGGTCATTCGAGTCACCTCCCGTGTGCAACTGCTAACGGCGACTATAGACGGATCAGGCGGGCAGCCAGTTGGGTCCCGGTCCGTTGCCCTCCTCGAAGATCAGCCATGTTTTGGTCGAGAGCACCCCGTCGAGTCCCTGCAGTTGTTCGAGAACGGTGTGGCGTAGTTCCCGGTTGTCCGGGGCACGGACCAGCACCAGAACGTCGAAGTCGCCGCCGAGAAGGGAGAAGTGCTCGACAAACGGCAGGGCCTTCAAGGACGCCGCCAGACCCCTCCACGAGTGCTGCCTGATCGAGAGCGCCACGTACGCCGAGGAGCCGAGTCCGGCCTTCTCGTGGGCGATCCGCGTCGTGAATCCGGTGATGATTTCGGCGTCCTCGAGCCTTTCGATGCGGACGTAGGCGTGAGCGCGAGATATGTGCGCCTTCTCGGCCAGCGCGCGCATGGAGATGCGGCTGTCTGCGACCAGTTCGGCGATGATGCGACGGTCGATCGCATCGAGAGTGTGCGGTTCGGTGGCCATCTGTCCATTCCTGCTTCGGTAGTCGAGTCGGTTGATGGACATATTGCTGCCCGAATCCTCATGATAAGCCGTTTGTCTTGAATCTTCGACGCCTTCTGCCATTGCGTCGCCCAAGTGCGAATACTGATGGACACAACGTCTTCTGGAGGTAGAAGTGACACTTGTCGAGCCCTTAGGGGAACTGCGCTATCAAAAGTTCCTGCCGGCCGATTCCGCGGTGCAATACCTCGACCCTGCCGGAGAACTGACGCGCAGCGAGGCCCGCTACGCAAAACCGAGCGACGATCGCCTGATCGAGATGTATCGAAAGATGTTCCTGGGCAGACGCTTCGACCAGCAGGCGACGGCGCTGACCAAACAGGGGCGCCTGGCCGTGTATCCGTCCTCGCGGGGCCAGGAGGCATGTCAGATCGCCGCAGCGATGAGTCTGGAACCGCGTGACTGGCTCTTCCCCACCTACCGGGATTCGATGGCGTTGGCCGCCAGAGGTGTCGACCCGGTGCAGATTCTGAGCATGCTTGCCGGCGACTGGCATTGCGGGTACGACCCGGCCGCACTTCGCAGTGCACCGCAGTGCACCCCGCTGGCGACGCAATTGCTGCACGCAGCGGGAGTGGCCTACGGGGAGTCCCGCCGGGGCTTGAACACCGTCGCGCTGGCGCTCTGCGGTGACGGCGCCACCAGCGAGGGCGATTTTCACGAAGCACTGAATTTTGCCGCCGTCTTCAAGGCACCGGTGATCTTTCTGGTGCAGAACAACGGATTTGCGATCAGCGTGCCACTGTCGCGCCAAAGCGCAGCACCGACGTTGGCGCACAAGGGCGTCGGCTACGGGATCGGCAGCGAGCAGGTCGACGGCAACGACCCCGTCGCGATGATGGCCGTCATGGACGAGGCAGCGCGATTCGTCCGCAGTGGCAACGGGCCGGTGATCGTCGAGGCTCACACTTATCGCATCGATGCACATACCAATGCCGACGACGCCACCCGCTACCGCGACAGCGCGGAGGTTGAAGCCTGGCTCGGACGAGACCCCTTACCGCGACTCGAAAAGTATCTGCGTGCACACGATCTGATCGACGACGCATTCGTGGAATCACTGACCGCGGAGGCCGAGGCAGAGGCCGCCACACTGCGCGCCGGCATGAATGTCGACCGCCCGCACGATCCGCTCGATCTGTTCCGGTACGTCTTCGCCGAGCAGACACCGCAGCTGCGTGAGCAACAAGCTCAACTCGAGACCGAACTTGCCGCCGAAGCCGCTGACACAGGGGGAAACTGACCATGCCCATGCTCACGATGGCTCAGGCCCTCAACACCGCACTACGGGACTCGTTGACCGCGGACGACAACGTTGTCGTCTTCGGTGAGGACGTCGGCACGCTCGGCGGCGTCTTCCGCGTTACCGACGGCCTCACCCGAGACTTCGGCGACGACCGATGCTTCGACACTCCACTCGCCGAGTCCGGCATCATCGGATTCGCAATCGGTATGGCAATGGCCGGTTTTCGTCCGGTCGTGGAAATGCAGTTCGACGCGTTTGCCTATCCGGCGTTCGAGCAGATCGCCTCCCACGTCGCGAAGATCCGCAACCGCACCAAAGGCGCGCTGTCGATCCCGATCGTCATCCGGGTTCCTTTTGCCGGCGGTATCGGCGGGGTGGAGCATCACTGTGATTCCAGCGAGGGCTACTACGCGCACACGCCCGGCCTGAAGGTTGTGGCGCCGTCCACGGTCGAAGACGCGTACTCGCTGCTACGTTCGGCAATCGAGGACCCCGACCCCGTGATCTTCCTCGAGCCCAAGAAGCTGTACTTCGCGCGAGCAGATGTCGAACTGACCGCCCGTGAGCCGATCGGTCGCGCCGTCGTCCGTCGCCCCGGTCGTGACGCGACGCTCATCGCCTACGGCCCGTCCGTGGATGTTGCACTGAAGTCCGCCGACGCCGCAGCAGCCGAGGGCCGCGACATCGAGGTGATCGACATCCGCTCGATAGTGCCGTTCGACGACGAGACGGTCACCGCATCGGTGCGAAAGACCGGACGCTGCATCGTCATCCAGGAAGCGCAAGGCTTTGCCGGCGTGGGTGCGGAAATCGCCGCCCGCGTGCAGGAGCGGTGCTTCCACCATCTCCACGCCCCGGTGCTCCGCGTCAGCGGATTCGACATCCCCTACCCCGCCCCCAAGCTCGAGCGTCACCACCTGCCCAGCGTCGACCGAGTCCTCGATACCATCGACCGCCTGCAGTGGAACGACGCTCCCGACACCCGCTGGGCGGTGACGGCGTGACCAATCAGGTATTCATGCTCCCTGACCTGGGCGAAGGTCTGGCCGAGGCCGACATCGCAGAATGGCACGTCAAGGTAGGCGACGTGGTCACCATCGATCAGATCGTCGTCGAGGTCGAGACTGCGAAAGCTGCTGTGGACGTGCCCATCCCGTTCGCCGGAACCGTGATCGAACTACACGGCAAAGACGGCGACACCCTGAAGGTAGGCACGCCGCTGATCACTGTGAGCGGCAGCGAGAGTGCGGACGTGGTCGTCTCGGCCAACCACGAGCGCTACCGCGAAGAGGAACGCGCCGGTTCGGGCAACGTCCTGATCGGCTACGGCACCAGCGAGGATGCACCTCTGCGCCGCCGCAGAACTGCTCCGTCGGTACGTGTGATCTCGCCGATCGTTCGTAAACTGGCCTCTGACAACAGTATCGACCTGGCCACGATTTCCGGATCGGGCGCTGGTGGAGTCATCACGCGCGCCGACGTCGAGGCCGGGGCAAACTTCGGCCCGGAAACGGAAACGTCACACGCGACCGACCAAAGAATCCCGATCAAGGGGCTACGCAAGGTAGTTGCCGACAAGCTGTCCACCAGCCGACGCGAGATCCCGGACGCAACAACCTGGGTCGACGTCGACGCCACCGAACTGTTCACGGCGCGTGTCGAGATCAACAAAGCACTGCCCGATTCCGACAAGATCAGCCTGATGGCACTGCTGGCTCGGCTGACCACCGCGGCGTTGGCGCAGTACCCCGAGCTGAACTCGTCGGTCGACACTGCTCGAGGCGAGATCGTCCGATACGCCCACATTAACCTCGGAATCGCTGCACAGACGCCGAAGGGATTGATGGTCCCGGTTATTCGCAATGCTGATTCTTTGAGCACCGTCGCACTCGCACAAGCACTTCGGACGTCCACCGAACTCGCTCGCGACGGCAAACTCGAACCCGCCCGCCTGATCGGCGGTACCTTCACACTCAACAACTACGGAGTATTCGGCGTCGACGGATCGACTCCGATCATTAACCATCCCGAGGCGGCGATCCTCGGCATCGGACGCATCATCGACAAGCCGTGGGTGGTGAACGGCGAGTTGACCGTCCGTAAGGTCGCACAGATCTCGCTGAGCTTCGACCACCGCGTCTGTGACGGCGGCGAAGCCGGTGGATTCCTGAGGCTGTTCGGTGACTACATCGAGAACCCGATCCGCGTCCTGGGAAGGCTCTGATGACTACCGGCGAACGGCACAGTGATGTCGTAGTCCTCGGCGGCGGTTCCGGCGGCTATGCCTGCGCCATACGCGCCGCCCAACTCGGGTTGTCGGTCACGCTGATCGAGGCAGACAAGGTCGGCGGAACGTGCCTGCACCGCGGATGCATCCCGACCAAGGCACTGTTGCATTCCGCCGAGGTTGCCGACTCTGCACGCACCAGTGAGCAATTCGGAGTCCGTGCATCATTTGACGGCATCGACATCGCACAGGTTCACGACTACAAGAACGGGACAGTCGAGCGGCTGTACGGCGGCTTGCAAGGATTGCTGGCGCAACACAAGGTCACCATCGTCAACGGATCCGGGACGTATGTCGGTGGGCGACGCATCGACGTCGACGGAACCCGCTACACCGGAACGTCGCTCGTTCTGGCTACCGGCTCGTATCCGCGGCGGCTCCCCGGCATCGAACTTGGCCGACGGATCCTCACCAGTGACCAGGCACTCGAACTCGACCAGGTGCCCACCAGCGCAACAGTGCTGGGTGGCGGTGTCATCGGCGTCGAGTTCGCAAGCCTCTGGCGCTCCTTCGGTGCCGAAGTGACCATCGTCGAGGCACTCCCCCGACTGATCGCCGCTGAGGATCCGTGGTCGTCGAAGCAGCTCGAACGGGCCTATCGTAAACGCGGAATCGTGTGCAAGACAGGTACAAAGATGGTTTCCGCGAAAGAAGCAGCTGATTCGGTCCGCATAGAACTAGGCGACGGAACAATACTCGATACCGACGTATTGCTGGTCGCCGTCGGCCGCGGACCCCGCACGAGCGGTATCGGTTTCGCAGAAAACGGAATCAGTCTCGAGAAGGGATTTGTCGTCGCCGACGAACGACTCCGTACGGCCGTGGACGGTGTGTACGCGGTCGGGGACATCGTGCCCGGTCTTGCATTGGCGCACCGCGGCTTCCAGCAGGGAATCTTTGTGGCCGAACAGATTGCCGGCAAGGATCCGATACCGGTCGCCGAACATCTGATTCCCCGCGTGACGTACTCACATCCGGAAGTTGCATCAGTCGGACTCGGCGAAGATGCGGCGCGCACGCAGTACGGCGACATCTGCACCGTCGTCTACGACCTGGCGGGTAACGGCAAGAGTCAAATCCTGCGGACCACCGGAGGAATCAAGGTGATTCGCAGCGGAACGAAAGGCCCAATTGTCGGCGTCCACTTGGTGGGAGATCGCGTCGGCGAACTGATCGGTGAGGCGCAGTTGGCCGTTGCCTGGGAGGCACTTCCCGACGAAGTGGGGCGTTTCATCCACGCACACCCCAGCCAGAACGAAGCGTTGGGCGAGGCCATGCTCGCACTCGCGGGAACACCACTGCACGCGCACAACTGACCCCGAGACTGGAAGAGGATTTGTTATGAGTATCGACGACGAACTGCGCTGGGACGGTGAACTGACCGTCACACGCCATGATCGTGAGACCGGCACGACTTTCGTGATTCGAATCGACTCCACTCGCCTGGGACCGGCGTCGGGTGGCACGCGGGCCGCTCACTATCCCTCCATCGGTCACGCATTGGCGGACGCCGGGAAGCTCGCCGGCGCAATGACTTTGAAGATGGCGGTCTCCGATCTGCCGATGGGTGGCGGGAAGTCGGTGATAGCGCTACCTGCACCGCGCAATCAGATCGACGCCGCAACCTGGACCCGTATCCTCGACATCCACGCCGAGAACATCGACAAGCTCGAAGGAAACTACTGGACCGGTCCTGACGTCAACACCAACTCTTCCGACATGGATCAGCTCAGCCGCACCACCAAATACGTCTTCGGGCGTTCGGTCGGCAACGGTGGCGCCGGTTCCAGCGCGCACGCCACGGCACTAGGGGTGTTCGAAGCGATGAAAGCCACGGCGCGTCGCCGTGGACTCGGAACACTCGACGGCCGAACGGTACTCGTACAGGGACTCGGCGCCGTCGGCAGCGATGTTGTCCGCCTCGCGGCGCAGGCTGGGGCACGTCTGCTGGTTGCCGATACGGACCCGCAGCGCCTCGAGGCGGCGTCGCTCGCGGGGCACACGGTCGTTCCTGCGGACGAGGTACTCCGAACACCGTGTGACCTCTTTGCTCCCTGCGCGATGGGAGGCATCATCGATTCCGCTGCTGCGGCGTCGATTCCGGCTCTCGCAGTGGTCGGCGCAGCGAACAACATCTTGGCCGACGCGGCTGCCGGCGAGGTTCTGCGAAGCCGCGGGGTTCTCTGTGCCCCTGATTTTGTGGCCAATGCGGGCGGAGCCTTTCACCTCGTGGGGCGAGAAGTCCTGGGGTGGAACGAAGACGACGTCGTGGAGCGAACCCGAGGGATCGGCCGGACGTTGGACGAGGTGTATTCATTGAGCGAGGAACGTGGCATCACTACCGAGGACGCCGCGCTCCTGCTCGCGCGTGCGCGGCTATCCCCCACACCCACCGCCGCCGCAACTGCTACCGCTGCCGCCACCGCCGTCCGAGCCGGATGAGCCGGAAGAGGAGCCGCAACTGTAGTAGCTCGAACTGGCACCGCCCGGGCTGTACGCAGCGCCCGCAGCCACGGCCCCCGCGAGCGCCGGATCGATCAGAACCAGAGCGCCCGAACCGAAGAGCGCTGCCGAGAGTCCGGCGAGTGACGGACCGTAGCTGGTGTACGAAGGTCGCAGTTTCGGCGAGAGGTAGGAATTTTCGTGCTTGAGACGTCGAAGCTCGCTGTCGCCCAACGCCGTACGGCGACGCTTGATTCGTAGAAGCGGAATCATCAGCGCGAGAACGATGATGGTCAGGAGCAGAAACCCGACCGGCTTGCCGCCGGCGATTCCGGCGATGAGTCGGGCGATGCCGAGTGCAATTACCACCACGATCGGAACGGTCCGAAGGGCAGCAGTCAGACCGTCCTGCGGGCGCTGCAGGTAACCCTCGTCGATCAGCGTCGTACGTAGTTGTGCGAGTGCGATGTTCAGCCGCCCCATCAGACGCACTTGCCGCAGCGGGACTTTTCCGTTGCCGAGCCGCTTGTGCACCGTGCGGGTGAACCAGTCGAGACGACTCTTGTCCTCGGCAGTGAGCGCCAGCTTGGTCTTACCTTCGGTGCTGATCAGCTCGGCGCTGCGCAGAATAGCCATTGACGCCAGCACCGCTTGGTAGTCACTGGTCAAAGCGCCGATCTCGGGAGGAGTGAGAGGTCGACGAACGGCGTCGACGACCACGGGTGACCGGCGCGCAGACATTCGGCTGTAGAGCGAGAGCCCGATCGCGACGGCGGCTGCCACCAGGTACCACTGAAGGAAGGTCTGGCTGGAAATTCCCCACGTATCCGCATGATTATGCATTGCACACCACCTCTCGATGAACTCCTGTGAACAGATCCAGTCTCTTTGTCCGACAACTGATGTCAGTATCGGGCCAGTCCCGTGGAAAGCGATATCCGGATGGTCATCGTCACCATTCCGTTACCGGCGAACTGGGGATTTACCGGCCGGTAGGTCGGAGCACGATCTCCGTGGGGTGTGCGTCGGATGGCGTTTCGACGGCAGTGCGTACGGCTCGGGCCACGGTGGAGGCCTTCAGGAAGCACTCCGGGTCGTACTCGTCGCCTTCACCGGCGACGATGTCGCGCTGCATGTCGGTGTCGATCCGGCCGGGATGAATCGAGGTGACCCGCAGTGACGGCTCTTCGAGACGCAGGGCGTCGCCGAAAGCGCGCAGAGCGAACTTGCTGGCCGCATAGGAGCCCCAGCCGGCGTTGGCGCGAAGCCCGGCACCCGAATTGATCAGCACGACGTGACCTCCGGCTGCACGAAGCGCGGGCAGGAGTACACGCGTGAGCTCGGCAACGGCGATGACGTTTGCCTCGAGGGTGCGTCGCCACTGATCGACCGAGGATTCCTCGATGGTTCCGATGTCGGCCACGCCGGCGTTGTGTACCAGCACGTCGAGCGTCGTGATGGAGGAGGCGGTGACTGCGACGGCGTCGTAGTCCGTGAGGTCGAGGGGCAGAGGCGTCGATCCGGGCAGTTCGGCGCAGATCGGCTCGAGGGCCTGCGCGGATCGCGCACCGAGCAGCAGGTCGTGTGTCGGCGTCAGTTCGCGTGCGATGGCAGCTCCGAGGCCGCGACTGGAACCGGTGATCAAGGCAGTAGGACGCATGGTCCGAGCCTATCGAGTGAGGAATGTTCGGTGAGACGAACTTGTGTATTTGTTTACCCACATATTAGAGTTTGAACATGACGACTCGCGACGCGAAGAATTTCCGCCGCCTGGGAATTGCTGCCCTCGCCGCCCTGCTTCTTTCCAGCTGTTCGGCAGTGAATTCCGCTTCCGACGACGACCGCCCGGTAGTGCTGACCACGTTCACCGTGCTCTCGGACATTGCCCAGAACGTCGCGGGCGATCATCTGCGCGTCGAGTCGATCACCAAGGCAGGAGCGGAAATTCACGGCTACGAGCCGACGCCCGGGGACATTCGCCGCGCCAACGAGGCGGACCTGATCCTCGACAACGGCATGAACCTCGAGGCATGGTTCGCCAAGTTCGTCAACGGACTGGATGTGCCACACGTCGTAGTCAGCGATGGCGTCGAAGGCATCCCGATCGCCGGTGATGCCTATGCTGGCAAGCCCAATCCGCATGCGTGGATGTCTCCACTGAATACGCAGATCTACGTCGACAATATGGTGACGGCGTTCAGTGACCTCGATCCGGACAATGCTGCGGCATTTGCGGAGAACGGCGCGAAGTACAAGGCAGAACTGCAAGCGGTGCAAGACGGCCTGGTCAGTGGCCTGGCGGCATTGCCCGCAGGTCAGCGAGCACTTGTCAGCTGCGAGGGTGCGTTCTCCTATCTGGCCAGGGATGCGGGACTCAGCGAGGCGTACATCTGGCCGGTCAACGCCGAGCAGCAGGCGACGCCGCAGCAGATCATCGCCGCAATCGACTTCGTCCGGGCCAATTCCGTTCCCGCCGTCTTCTGTGAGTCGACGGTCTCGGATGCGCCCATGCAGCAGGTCGTCGGGGCGACCGGTGCGAAGTTCGGCGGAACGCTGTACGTCGATTCGCTGTCCGAAGCCGACGGTCCCGTGCCCACCTACCTGGACATGATTCGCCACGATACCGACGTCATCCTCGGCGGTCTGACCGGCGGTAAATCATGAACGAAGCCATTCGCGTCGAAAACGTCAGCGTTCACTACGGCGAGGTCCACGCACTGGACCATGTCGATCTGACGTTGAACTCGGGTAGCGTCTGCGGGCTGATCGGCATGAACGGTTCAGGCAAATCCACCTTGTTCAAGGTCATCATGGGAATGATCAAGCCGGACAACGGCTCTGTGAGAATCGCGGGCCTCGACGGAGCCGCTGCGCGGAAGAGCGGTCGCGTCGGATATGTGCCGCAGAGTGAAGACGTCGACTGGACCTTCCCGATCAGCGTGCGTGACGTCGTGATGATGGGCAGATACGGCCATCTCGGGTTTTTGCGGCGCCCGCGGCGCGCAGATCGCGAGGCGGTGGCCGAGGCGCTCGAGCGGGTGGAACTCACCGAATTCGCGGATCGCCAGATCGGACAGCTCTCGGGTGGTCAGAAGAAGCGCGCCTTCGTCGCACGCGGTATCGCACAGGACGCGTCGATACTCTTGCTGGACGAGCCGTTTGCCGGCGTCGACAAGCGTTCCGAGGCAACGATTTCGGCGCTGCTACGAGAGTTGACCTCCGACGGCCGATCGATCTTGGTCTCGACCCACGATCTCCACGCGGTGCCGAAACTTTGCGACGAGGCAGTTCTGCTCATGCGCAAGGTCCTGGTGCATTCCGACCCGGACACCGTGCTTCAACCGGAAAACCTCGCCTTGGCTTTCGGTCTCGACGTGATGGACAGGACCTGATCGATGAACATCGTAGAACTGCTACTCGATCCTCTCCAGTACGGATTCATGGTGCGCGCGTTGGCCGTTGCGGTTGTGGCGGCGGTGGTCTGCGCGGTGCTCAGTTGCTGGTTGGTGCTCATCGGGTGGTCGCTGATGGGCGATGCCGTCTCGCACGCCGTACTGCCCGGTGTTGTCCTCGCTTACGTCTTCGGCGCTCCATTTGCCATAGGGGCCTTGATCTTCGGGTTGATCGCCGTAGCCCTGATCGGACTGATCCGTAACACCAGCCGCGTCAAGGAAGACGCCGCGATCGGTATCGTCTTCACGACTCTCTTTGCGTTCGGCTTGGTTCTCATCTCGGTGACCCCCAGCCAAACCGATCTCAATCACATCATCTTCGGCAACCTGCTGGGTGTGAGCTCGTCAGATCTTCTGCAGGTCGCGATACTCGGCGCGTTGGCGCTGGGCATTCTGTTGATCAAGCGGCGCGATCTGACGTTGTTCGCCTTCGACCCGGTCCATGCCAATGCGATTGGTCTCTCCCCCAAACGCCTCGGCGCCCTACTCCTCGGAGTTCTCGCGCTCACGTCGGTAGTGGCGCTGCAAGCTGTCGGAGTTGTGCTGGTGGTGGCGATGCTGATCATCCCCGGGGCGACGGCCTACCTTCTCACCGACAAGTTCTCACGGATGCTGGTGATAGCTCCCGTCGTCTCCGCACTATGCGCGATTACCGGTATCTACGTCAGCTACTACCTCGACACGGCTTCCGGTGGCATGGTCGTGATGACGCAGGGCATCGTGTTCGCCCTGGTGTATCTGTTCAGCCCGTCGCAAGGGGTCATCGCGAAATGGACTTCGCAGCGGCGTAGGGCCCGGGTGGAATACAGTGCCGTGGCGTAGCGAGCGATCTTGATCGTTCGTCCAGTTAACAATCCGCTACCAAATCGGGTAGGTTCGTACGGGCATTCGTCACCACGAACATTTCGGCCGCAACGATGGCGGCCGCAAGACAATCGGTGGTGACGCCTTGAACACCGATGGGTTCTTCGATGACGCAGTTCCGAGCACGACGCACGTGGCTGGTTCTCGGCGTCGTTGTCGCGGTCATCGCCCTCGCCGGATCCGGGCTGCTAAGCCCACGAGCTTCGGTTTTGGTGGACGATATCGCCCAGCTCGTCGGCGGAGCCACCGCGACTGCGGTCTGTTGGTGGACATCGCGGCGCCATCACGGCGTCGAGCGTCGTTGGCGAACTCTGATGGCTCTCGGTATGGCCGGCTGGACTCTCGGGATGTTCTTCTGGGCGTTCTACCGCTCGGTTCTGCATGTTCCCCTTCCGTCGCCGTCGATTGCGGACATCGGTTTCTTCATGTTCCCGGTGTTTGCCGTGCCGGCGCTTCTGTCGTTGGTGCGCCAGTCACCCCGACGTGAGGCGATCGGTCCGATCCACCTCTGGATGGTGCTGACGCTCGACGGTCTGGTCGTGGTCGGTGGATTGTTCATCCTCACGTGGACGACTGCCCTCGGCGCCGTCGTGCACACCGGTCCGACTGGCTCTCTCGGGTTTCTCGTCGCGGTGATGTATCCGATCACCGACTTCGTTCTGATCGCGATGGTCTTGCTGATGGTCATCGGACCGAAGGCTGTAGCCGAGATCCGTGAACCGCTGACGTTCCTCGGGTGCGGGTTGGTGATGCTCTCCCTTTCGGACAGCCTGTACGCGTACTTGGTGGCGATCGGCGCCGAGAGTATGCCGACAATCGCCGACGCGGGGTTCATCGCCGGCCCGCCGTTGATCGCGCTGGCGGCGTTGACCGAACGAGCCAAGCCACGGTCGCGCACAGCTCAACAACATTGGCGAAGTGATCGGACTCAATTGCTGCTGCCGTACCTGTTGATCGCGGTCATCGCGACGATCGTGACGGTTCAGGCCCTCATCGTCGGCAACCTCGATGCCGTGGTCGTGATACTCGGCGTCGTCGTGCTGGTTCTCGCGCTGGTGCGCCAAATACTCACTCTCCTCGAGAACGACGCGCTCCTCCAACAGATATCCGCTGCCCAGGACGAGCTCCGGTACCGAGCACATCACGACCCACTCACCGAGCTCGCCAACCGGGCCGCGTTCGACGAGCACTTCGCAAGTGCCATCGACGACTACCGCCACACGAAGTCCGAACGGGTGCTGATGCTTGTCGACCTGGACGATTTCAAGCAGGTCAACGATCAGTACGGGCATCCAGCCGGTGATCGTTTACTGGTTGCCCTCACAGCACGTCTGCGCGAAGCGGTTCCCGAGAGTGCGTTTGTCGCTCGATTCGGGGGCGACGAGTTCACAGTGCTCCTGCAGGGCTCAATCGACGAAGCGGTCGTCGTAGCTCGAAGGATCGTCGACGCTCTCAGTAGTGATGGGATTGCAGGCGACATTTCGGTATCGGTAGGCGCGAGCGTCGGTGTCGCGTCGTTCGGGGCCGCGCAGTTCGGGGCCGGGGACGAACCACTCAGTGCGCACACTCTTCTTCGCCAGGCCGATGCGGCGATGTACGACGCGAAGAGAAGTGGAAAGGGCGCTGTCGTTGTCTACCGCGACCGCCGTCTATCGCGACCGCCGCAAAGACTAGCGCCGTAGGAGTGCGAAAATCGTTGCCGGTGAACCCGATCCGGCCTTGTTGATCGCGCCACCGACAAGGATGCTCGCCCCGGTGGTTGGGAGGGCGGCAAGATTGTTCAGGTTCTCCAGGCTGATTCGATGCTTGTCGTACAGGAGCGTCGAGACGGGGTAGGTCTCGTCGTTTCCGAGGTCGGGACCGAACGTGTCGGTTCCCAATGCTCCGCGGGTGCCCAGACGCCCGGTGTCGATCAGCCACTGCGCCGCGTCCACCGAGAAGCCGGGTTGGTGGGTGACGCCCTCCGCATCGGTGTTGGCATATTCTTCGCTACCCCAGCGCGATTCCCATCCGGTCCAGAGAACTACGGCCGCTCCATCGGGGATCTTGCCGTTGCGCGTCTCCCACTCCTGAATGTCCGCGACGGTGAGCGCATAGTCCGAATCGGCCGCAGCCTTGTCTCGGATGTCGATCTTCACCGCGGGCAGGAAGAGGTCGGCCGGATCGAGTTGGTCGGCTGTGAGGCCGCCTTCCTGGAAGTGCGCCGGCGCGCCCCAATGTGTGCCCGTGTGTTCGCCCTCCTTGACGTACTGAAGGTAGTAGCCGTCGTCTGCGATGGTTGCCGCTGTGTCGAGAGTGAACTCGGGATCGCCGGGAAACACCGGCGTCGTCGCGGGGTCGTTCACGTGCGAGAGCGAAACGACTGACAACAGCTCGTCCGGCGTTGCCGCGTCTTGGCTGCTTCCGGAACTGCTACCCATGTCGATCACCTGAGGTCCCGCTACCAGCGCCAGACCTGTGGCTGCGCGCTGAAGTAACTGCCGTCGTTTCATCGATCCCCCACCATTTTGTCCGAATTGAGAGTGTTGCAATCACTTTCGCTCCTTGAACACTAGGACAGAACCTTAGGCTGCTGCGGACCATGACGACCACTCCACATCGCGGACAGCTATCACCTGTCCGTGCGGTCGGTGATCTACGTACTGCGGATACTTTGCGGCCAAAGCATCGATCGCGCTCTCGGACTCCTCGGTGCCGGGGTCCAGAACCTCCGCATGTCCGTCGACGCGGACCCACCAGAGCGCGGACCAGTTGTCGTCGTAATGATCGACCAGCAGGCTTGCGCGCCCCGTCTCGGTGATGTTCCGGAGCCTGCGAAGCGCGGTGGTGGTTTTCGGTTTGTGGTCGACGCAGGAATAGACAGTTTCGCCGACCAGGGCGAATACCAGCGGCACGATGTGCGGAACGCCGGCCGCATCGGCCGTTGCCAGGTGAGCCACCCGCGCGGCTTCAAATCGTGCTCTCGGATCGTCCATAACCACAGCGTAAGTGGATCAAGGGTTGCCGCGAGCCACTGCTGACGGAACAGTGGTCTCATGGAACCGGATGAAGCGCTTCGGGAGATCGCCTACTGGCTCGAACGATCACGCGCCGAAACGCACCGCGTCAAGGCCTATCGCCGAGCCGCGGAGGTCTTCGCAGGATTGTCCGACGAGCAGAAGGAGTCTCGCCGTAAAGCCGACAGTTGGAAGGCTCTCACCGGCATCGGCCCCAAAACTGCAACGATCATCGCCCAGTCGTACGACGGCGTCCCCGAATATCTCGCAGAATTGCGCGAGCAGGCCGAGCCCATCGGAGACGGCCCGTTGCGCCAAGCCCTGCGCGGCGATCTCCACACACACTCCGACTGGTCCGACGGCGGAAGCCCCATCGAAGAGATGATGCGACGCGCAGCAGCACTGGGCCACGATTACTGCGCACTCACCGACCATTCGCCTCGCCTCACTGTTGCCAACGGGCTGTCCGCGGAGCGTCTACGTTCTCAACTCGACGTCATAGCCGGGTTGAATGCCGAACTGGCGCCCTTCCGCATCCTCACGGGAATCGAGGTGGACATCCTCGAAGACGGTTCATTGGATCAGGATCCAGATCTACTCGACGAACTCGACATCGTGGTGGCGAGCGTGCACTCGAAGCTGCGGTCAGAGAGCGAAGCGATGACGCGCAGAATGCTTGCTGCAGTGCGAAACCCGCGTGTCGATATTCTCGGACACTGCACCGGACGTCTCGTCGAGGGTGCTCGCGGAACCCGTCCTGAGTCGCAGTTCGATGCGGAGAAAGTGTTCGAGGCCTGCCGAGAATCAGGCACCGCCGTCGAGATCAACTCCCGACCGGAGCGTCGTGACCCGCCATCGCGATTGATCGAGTTGGCCCGCGATCTGGATTGTCTTTTCTCCATCGACACCGACGCCCATGCTCCTGGTCAGCTGGCTTGGCAGGGCTACGGCTGTGACCGGGCCGAAAAGTGCGGCGTCGAAGCGGATCGAGTGATCAATACCTGGACCGCCGAAAACCTTCTGGAGTGGGCGGGCAATTGACGGTCTCGGCACGCGTGCTGCTGATGGTGCCGTTGGTGGCGTCGCTTAGCCTGGCCACCGCTTGTTCGACCCCCTTCTGGCGCGATTCGGTGTACTTCACACCTCCTGAGGCTCGGGTGTTCGAGACTGCCGACTGTCTCGGAATTGATGTCGGATGGGGCCTATTCGGTGTCGATTTGTATTCGCATCCGAAACACGAAACAGGTTATCCTCCATCTGATTTCGATCCAGTGGCAGTATTTCGTTGCGAAGTCGACGAAGGTGCCTCCGGAGCGCTTACCGTCGACATGGTTCGCCTCGAAGGTGACGTAGCCGCCGTCAAGGATGCATATCGTGTCGATTCCGAGCGCTTTCCCGACAATGTCGATGCGAGTTGTGCAGCGAGCGAACTGGTGCCCGTCAAGCTGTGGATGGCCAACAGTGCCGGACAAGTGATGTTTCCGGCCTGGCCGTCGAGTCCGTGCGGTTTTCAAATCGGGCCTCTCGATTCGCTTCGATCTCTGCATGAAGTCGAACGTGTCCGAACTTCGTTGAGTCTTTCTCCGACGATGGCAAATTGCGATCGCTCGTCTGCCGGTCAATTCGATCGGACAGATGCCAGAGAAGTCGACAAGGCACGCGAGCAGTTCGAGCGAGGTGAAGGCTATGACCCGCTCGACAATGAGCTTGCTACGCCTGTCGCTGATGTTGCAGGACTATCCGTGTGCCGGCATGAATCTCAGACAGGCGTGGACGTTATTCGCTTGTCCGAAGCGGAGAGTCGAGACGCGGTTGCCGCCATAGCCGCTGCTCCTATCGCTCCACCCTGTGATCAGATCGCGACTGTGACAGCATCATCAACCCTCCTACGGGCTGACGGATCGGGCGGTACTCCTGTGATTGTGGAGTTGGATGGATGTCGCCGCAGCGCCCTTTCCGGCTACCGAAGCACGCCGGAATGGGTCACCGAGGCGTTTGCTCGGTGACCTCCGGGTTCAGAGTCGTGTGGTGGAGCGGCGGGGTTTCTGGTCCGGGTCGATGCCCGGTGGTGGGATGAACCAGGGCAGGTGATCGGTGCCCATTCGGATTTCCCATTGTCCGGTGAATCCGGGTTTTCGGTGCATCAGGGTGTGGTGGGATCGGCAGAGTAGGACCAGGTTGTCCATGACGGTTGGTCCTCCTTTGGCCCAGTGTTTGATGTGGTGCGCGTCGGTCCAGGCGGGGACGCAGTCGCAGCCGGGGAAGGCGCACCCTTTGTCTCGGGCGATCAGTGCGGTTCGTTGCGCCGCGGTGACAAGCCTTTTCAGTGGGCTGGCGTCGAGTGGGGCACCGTTCTCGTCGAGGAGGACGCTAGAGAGCATGCAGTCGCAGGCGATCATGCGGGTGCGGCCGACGCTCAGCGGTCCCATCCAGGGCATGTGCCCGACATCGAGATCTTGCCTGTCGAGATCTGGCATGCCAAGGTCCAGGGTGTCGAGGTCGTCACCGTCGGACGGGTCGGGTGTCGAGGCATCACCTGTTGAGTGGCCTGTGGTGGAGGCGCATTCACGGTGGTAGGCCAAGTCTTTGGCGTTGATGTGCACGTTCAGGTGTGGGCGTTGGCCGCCGTCGATGCCGGTGGCCGCGTTGTCGAGGTAGCGCCGGATGAGTTCTGCCATGGCGTCGGCGTTGCGTGTGGCGGCGGATCGTTTGTCGGGTGTGCCGTCCTCGGCGGGGGTGGGCATCGAGAGGCTGGAGAGGGCGGAGAGAAGCATTTCGCCGGTTACACCGTCGAAATCGCCTCGGACGGCGACTCTACCGTTGAGGGTCGGGGAGATGCGGAGTTCGTTGCGGTCGGTGTCTTCGCTTGGCGGTGGGTCGTCGGATTCGAACATGTGCTCGAGGACGCTTATGGCGTAGCGCAGTTTGACGGTGGTTGCTTCGGTTCCGGATGCTGCGGCGAGGAGTGTGTCGCGGCAGTACGGTAGTGCGGCTTCGGGCATTGCCTTGGGTGGGGATTCGCAGAATGCCACGATCAGTGCTGCGTGTTCGAAAGTGAGGTCACCGGCATCGAATTGGTTCTCGATCTCGGGAAATGATCGTAGGGCTTTTCCCAGGGCTGCGATTCTTCTGCCGGCGGGGATTTGCAGCATGGTGTGGTGTGCGAGCCATTCTCCGGTGCCGCGGTAGCAGAGCACTTGTTCGTCTGGGTTCAACGTCAAGGTGTCGAGGGCGGCTACTCGAATGGCTTCCAGGCGAAGGATTTCCGCTGATGCAGCGATGGCGATTTCGCGGACGTCGGTGGGGTGCAGCCGCCACAATCGTGCGCGCACACCCACTGCGGAGCTGTTGACCACGTCGGTGACAGCATCATTGCCAGTGACAGCGTCGTCGGTGATGTTGATCGTCATGAGAACCCCCCGTTCCATCTCCCATCTTACTCGAACAAACTTTCGAGTCAAGGAATTGTTTCGGAAGGCGAAGACGATCGCATGGACGTGATTCTGTTGTTCGAGAGCAGATTCCGTCGCTAGAGCATCAGTGCCGGATCTGTGGTCAGTTCGATGTTCAGCCATGGTTCGTAGGGAAGGTCGGCGAGGCTGGCGGCGAACGAGCGTCGTACCGCGTCTTCACCGTCGATGTCCCAGCTGTGCGGCGCGACCATGAACGTCGCTTCGATATACAGCTTGCGACCGACTTTGCTCATCGTGAGAGTCGGTTCGTCCAAACCGAATTCGGCGCGGACGGCGGTAATGGCTTCGCGGACTCGGGTCTGAACCTGTTCTCCGGGAGCGCCTTCGAGGAGTTCGATCAGTGCGGTTCGCAGAAGTGCGTACGGTTGTGGGACCAACATCGCGCAGCCGAGGAGGACCAAGACGGAGTCGACGTATCGGTCGGCGTCGGAAAAATCTGTGCGGCCCAAGATCATTGCGACGACAGCGCCGACGGCAACCAGCGCGCTGAAGGCAGCCGATGCTCCCCACTGCCTGGCTTCGGCGACCAGCAGATCCGACGTGCGGTCGACTTGGCCGACGTAGCGCCAGATGACGATCGACACCACTGCGCTGACAGCGCCGTATGCCACCAACGATCCCGCGGTGACGTCGGCCCCGCCCGCGAGGATGACACGAACTGCCTCGACTGCGGCGTAGGCGAGCGTCGCCAGTAATGCCATGCCCTGGACGGCGATGACTACGGGAATCAACGCCTCTTTGCCGAAGGGGAAGCGTGCGGTGGGGCCCGAGTCGGCTATCCGCGAGACCCGCAGCGACAGCGCCGTGAGCACCATTCCGATGAGGGCGTACACACCGTCGAGCAGGATCACCTGGGACTGCGAGATCCAGCCCCAGAATGCGGCGAGTACAGCCAACGCCGTCGCGACCACGAGCGAGTACCGCAGGGCCTTGCGTTCGCGGGTAGCGCTGTCTTCCTTGGTGCCCATGAATTCCAAACCGCCTGTCCGTTTCGATATTCCTTCACGTAGGAATACCAGCAACGACGCGCGGGCACGGCATCAGAGCACCAATTGCGCTGCCAGATCGAGAAAGTCCTCGGCGTTGATGTCGAACTCGTCGGAAAAAGCCACATCGGGATTGCCCTCGGCTCCGAATTCGAGGGGTCGGGCGATGAAGGCGGTGCGGAATCCGAGAGCTTTGGCCGCCCGGATGTCGTATTTGTGGCTGGCAACCATCATGATCTCGGCCGGGTCGTAGCCGAGGTATCGAGCAGCCAGGTGGTAGATCTTCGGATCGGGTTTGAACACGCCGGCCATCTCGGCGGTGAAGACGGCATGCCAGGGCAGATTTCCGTGCCGGGAGATGCTGACTGCGGCATTCACGTCAGCGTTGGACAAAGCAGCGATTGTGTACTGCTGGCGCAGGGTTGTCAGGCCGGCGACAGTGTCGGGCCACGGGTCCAGGAATTTCCAGGCGGTGGTGAGTTCTTCCTGTTCGGCATCGGAAAGTTCGATGTTCTCGCGGGCCAACAGCTTGCGCAGAGCCTCGCGGTACACCGAATGTACTGTCACCCATTCGCCCGTGGAGTCGTCGACCTCGGAGGTGTTCGCGAAGTATTCAGCGCGCCAGAGATTGACGAATCGCGACCAGTCGACGTCGGCGTCGGTGATTCGACGGGCCTCTCTACAGAGAGTGCTGTGAAAATCTGTTGCTGTGCCCTGCACGTCGAACAGCAGTGCTTTGATCTTCTCGCGCACAAGGCCTCCACCCCGAGATCGCCTGACGGTGATGCCACCCTAGCGCGGTTGCCGCGCCCGATTCGTGCTCGGTGAGCGCAAAGGCTCGACGCGTCGCAAAATAGACATCTATGGCCGACCGCGGATTCACCCCGACTCAGCTCGCCGCCCGAGCTGCCTACCTGCTGCGCGGAAACGACCTGGGCACGATGACCAGCGCCGCCCCGAAGCTGTATCCCCACATGTGGAGCTGGGACGCGGCGTTCGTCGCGGTGGGTTTGGCGCCGCTCAGCGTCGAACGGGCGGTAGTAGAGCTCGATACTTTGCTCTCGGCTCAGTGGAAGAACGGAATGATTCCGCACATCGTGTTCGCGAACGGTGTCGACGGCTACTTCCCCGGCCCGACGCGGTGGGACGTCAACGCCTTGGCTGCGCACGCGCCTCTGGGAACCGCTACGTCGGGAATCACCCAACCCCCCGTTCACGCGATCGCGGTGCAGCGGATTCTCGATCATTCGCGTCGGCACGGACGTACGACGCGTGCGGTCGCAGAAGAGTTCCTCGACCGGCGCTGGAGCGATCTGGTTCGGTGGCACCGGTGGTTGGCGGAGGCCCGCGATCTCGACGGCAACGGCCGTATCGCGCTCTATCACGGGTGGGAATCTGGGATGGACAACTCTCCGCGGTGGGATCTGGCGTACGCGAATGTTGTTGCGGGACAAGTGCCTGCGTATCAGCGTGCTGATCTCGCTGTGGTGACGGACCTGTCTCAGCGTCCCACGGATCACGAATACGACCGCTACCTTTGGCTTCTCGAAGAGATGAAGGCCGTGCGGTACGAGGACTCTCAGCTCGCCACGGCCATGAGTTTTGCCGTCGAGGACGTGTTTGTCAGTGCAGTCTTCTCGATGGCATGCGACGTCTTGGCAACTATCGGTGAGGAGCATTCGCGGCCGAACTCCGACGTCCGTGATCTGCGCGGTTGGGCAGATCGATTCCGGCAGGGCGTGATTGCCACCACCGATGAACGATCTGGTGCAGCAAAGGATTTCGATCTTCGCATCGGGCGATGGGTTCATACCGAGACCATCGCGATGTTTGCACCGTTGCTGTGCGGCGGTTTGAGCCGCGATGCCGAGCGCGCTTTGTTGCGCACTTTCGAGGGGCCTAAATTCTGCGGGCACCCGGACATGCGTTTTGCCGTTCCGCCGTCCACGTCTCCGGTTTCCGGTGATTTTCGCCCGCGCGAGTATTGGCGTGGCCCGGTGTGGCCGGTCATCACGTGGTTGTTCTCGTGGGCGTTCGCGCGCCGGGGTTGGGCCGAGCGATCGCACGTCTTGCGTTCTGAGGGGTTGAGACAGGCCAGCGACGGCACATTTGCCGAGTACTACGAGCCTTTCACCGGAGAACCGTTGGGGAGTATGCAACAGTCGTGGACGGCGGCGGCCGTTCTCGACTGGCTCGGTTGAGTGAACATTCCCTGAATTAGCGGACAAAACGGACTAGTCGACCTTACTCTCGTGAAATGGCCGAGCGACGGATCGTCAGGACACTGGGCAAGTTCACTCCGATCGCGATGGCTGCTGCCATCGCGATCACGGCACCTGGCCTCGCCGCTGCCGACGCTCCCCGCGGCCCGGACGTCTCTTCGTGGCAGCACGTGGACGGAACCGGAATCGACTGGTTCCAGGTCAAGGCGTCAGGGCACGAGTTCGCGATGGTCAAGGCCACCGAGTCGCTCAACTACGTCAATCCGTACTTCATCCAAGATTGCCTGGTCATGCGTGCTGCCGGCGTCTCACGCGGGGCGTACCACTATGCGGATGTTCGACAATCCCCCGAAGCTCAGGCCGCCTTCTACTCGGCGATCGTCTTGGGTATCAACGGACCTGGTGACCTGCCGCCCGTTCTGGATCTCGAGGACGCAAAGGGACTGCCCGCCGGACAGGTCATCGACTGGACTCATCGCTACCTCAATACAGTCCAGGCACTTACCGGGCGGCAGCCCATCATTTACACGTACCCCAACTTCTGGCGCACTCAGATGGCCAACACCACCGAGTTCAACCACTACCCGCTGTGGATCGCTGACTACAACGGGCAGAACGCCCCGGGGCCGCTACCCGGTGGTTGGTCCAACTGGACTTTCTGGCAGTACACCAGCACCGGACGCATCCCCGGTATCAATGGGAATACCGACATCAACGTCTACAGCGGAGCCCAGGGCGATTTCGATCGCTACGCCAACAGTGTGGGGTTCGGTAGCAGCTAGATTCTGCTGCTAGGCCTCGCTTTGCCCGTTTCGGGCCCTTCTGCCCTCGAAGTATCCATCTCGGCGCATGTGGAAGGGCCCTTTTTGGCGTCTTTACGACGCTTGGTTGGTTAGTCCGGTTGTTGCTCTCCGGTTACGAGAATTCTGCCGAAGGGTAGCCGGGTTGCTGAACATCCGACCAGCTGAGCGTGATTAAAAAGTAACTGCGTCGGAAAACGAGCAAAACTTCCTCGCGGGAAAAAGCCGAAAAAGGACTTGAGGTTCGGTCCGAATCGAGGGTGGCCGTCCGGTTTCTATCAAATTCGGCGCGTTGCTACTCAAATATCGGGACTTCATCGCGCTTCGTTACCAGCCGCCGTGGCTGGGCTCGATCGGAGTCAGTTCATTGAATTTCGGGGGCTGCGCGGTCGCCGGGGCCCTATTCGGTTCCGTTCGTCTGCTCCTTGTTTGAGTCGATGCGATGCGCCAAACAGGCGTTATAGATATTGGTCATTTGTCCAGATTTAACTTCCGCTCGCGGTTGTCGATCGTCCGGTCTGTTCAGCCAAAACGTCGAAATCAACGTAAGCGTCACAGTGGTGTGCCCAATCGGCCGAATTGTCCGTCTGAACAACTCCGCTCGACGCAGCTTGTCCGATCTACGAACGAAAACGTCAAACGGTCCGCTTTGTCTCGCTTTCGATGGGCAAGCTCCCGGTTATCTGTTATCTTGATGCAGATAACTGGAAGGTTGCTCTCGATTTGCATGGATTTCGAGGGCCAAGGTCCTGTTCAGGGCGGCTCTTCCAACACACAGGTGTTTCCGAAGAGGAGCTCGAATGACAGGACCGGCAGCAGCGTCCGGTGCGAGGTTGATCAGCCGAATGCAGGCACATCGACCCGAACCAACCGATCAATCGGGAGTTCGCGCCAGCGCTCTCGCATCTCAGTCCACTGAACATCGATCAGGCACATCCTGGGGAGTAAGAAATGCCTAACGACTTACCGCCGACTAGGTCGGTCATCTTCACCGCAGGGCTACCGCCCTGGGTGCGAGCGTGGACGGTGGTATGGACCGCCATCGCGATGATTCTCGGTATCTCCGGCGCGACGGCGGTCGTTGCGTCCGCACAACCGGCTACCACGCTCGGCGGTCCCGTACAGGCTCAGGCACCGGCTCGCGCCGCTGTTCTTCCTGACGAACAGCCGGCAAAGGGCTGCGCGTTCAGCGCCCCTGGTACCGGTCCGTTCTCGCAGAACATCTGCTGGATCGATATGTCGACGCTCAATGCGACCACGGCTGCTTCTGCGGCCGGGCAGTCGATGGAAATCCAGCTCACCGACGGCTACAAGATCAGCTTCAAGGCTTTCCTCACCGACTCGGTAGCGGGTAAGACTCACCAGGGAATCGAAACTAGAGCTTTCCCCACGTTGAGCTATGCGGCGTTGGGAACTTCCGCGTACACGGGTGTGCCGACGACGATCAAGCCGGCGATCTACCAGACGTCGTCCGTGAATGGACAGTCTGGCGGAACGGTGTCGCTGAAGAACATCGTGATGACGGGGCCGAATGGCCCTGTCAACAACTACGGTCTCGTAGCAGCCGACGCTGAGTCGACAGACGCGAATGTGAACCGTACTAACGACCGTGAATTCCTCACTTTCAGTTCGGACAAGTCTCTGCGTCAGATTGCACGTACCGTCGGTGCCGATGCTCCTGGCTACCCCGGAATTCAGGCCTGCGACGGTGGGCTGACAGCTATGCCCGCCACCACTGTGCGATGCGATTCGTGGAACTACGTCAATGGCCAAGAACGCTCGCCCGGAACGCTGGTCGTCGCATCGACTGCTCCGACAAGTTTCGCAGCCACTTTCGGAAATACCGTTCAGGACACCTCGCGTCAGGGTCTGGCGTTCGGTGTGCTGCTGTCGAAGGTCAAGATCGACAAGGACCTCACGCGCGTGACCCCCGGTGACGATTTCACTATCGGCATGAGCACCGGACACCACGCTGATGCGGGCGCCGCTGCAGCTACCGAGATCAAGAGCACCACAACCGGCGCTACTGATACGACGGCGTCGACTGGCTGGCGGACGCTCCTCGCAGATACGACACCTACTCCTGTCACGTTCTGGGAGAAGCCCACTACCTCGGCGACCAAGACCGCGAACTACGCGACGTCATGGGATTGCCAGGTGAACGGCGTGACCCAGTCACTCAGGGTCGGTGACGTTGCGCAGGCAGCACTTACACCGGGTGACAACGTGTACTGCAAGGTCAAGAACACCCCGGTTCTCGTGAAGAAGTCGTCGTCACCACCTACCGGTGAGACGGTCAATATCGGTCAAACAATCACCTACACTCTGAATTTCGAGAATCCCGGAACTGCTCCGGCGACGATCGACTACACGGACTACCTCGCTGACGTCATCGACGACGGAACTGTCGCGCTCGGGGCCGCAACCGGCGGACTCACCGCCGCATTGAATGGCACCGACAAGATCAAGGTCGGCGGCACGTTGCCGGCTGGCGGCAAGGGGACAGTCACATACACCGTCACTGTCAAAGATGGCGGCAACAAAGTCCTGAACAACTATCTGGTTCCGGGGACTACAACTCCTCCCACAACATGTGATCCTGCAACAAATCTCTGCACGACACATCCCATGCCTGGTTTCACGCTGACCAAGACGGCGGATCCGGCTTCCGGTTCGACGGTTCAGGCCGGCGACACCATTACGTACACCGTCACTGGTGCCAACACCGGCAAGACGGCCCTGACTCCCGCGACGATCACTGATGATCTGAGTGCGGTTCTCAATAACGCCGCTGTCGTTCCCGGTTCGCTGAAGGCGACCGTCGACGGTGCTCCTGTTGCTGCTCCGACTCTGTCGGGCAGCACTTTGTCGTGGTCCGCGAATCTTCAGGCCGGCAAGTCTGTTGTTCTGACCTATCAGGTGAAGGTCAATGCCGGTGTTGCCGCGGGCACGGTTCTGAACAACAAGGTCACGGGCACCGCGAAGCCGCCGACCGGGCCGGACATCACTCCTCCTCCGGTGGAGACGAATCACTCGGTTCCCGGCTTCACCTTGGAGAAGACTGCTGATCCGATTTCCGGTTCTACGGTTCAGGCCGGCGAGTCGATCAAGTACACCGTCACCGGCGCCAACACCGGCAAGACGAAGCTCGATCCCGTCAAGATCAATGATGATCTGGGTGCAGTTCTCAATAATGCTGCTGTCGTTCCCGGTTCGCTGAAGGCGACCGTCGACGGTGCTCCTGTTGCTGCTCCGACACTGTCAGGCACCACGCTCTCGTGGACCGGTGTTCTCGAAGCAGGCAAGTCTGTTGTCCTCACCTACGAGGTGAAGGTCAACGACGGTGTTGCCGCGGGCACGGTTCTGAACAACAAGGTCACCGGCACCGCGAAGCCGCCGACGGGTCCGGACATCACTCCTCCTCCGGTGGAGACGAATCACTCTGTTCCCGGTTTCACTGTCGCGAAGACTGCTGATCCGGCCTCGGGTACCGGTGTCAATGCTGGTCAGACGATCACGTACACCGTAACGGGCACGAACACCGGTAAGACAACGCTTGATCCGGTGGTATTGACCGATGATCTGTCGAAGGTTCTCGACAACGCTGCTCTGGTGGACGGTTCACTGAAGGCAGTAGTCGACGGTGCTTCTGTTGCTGCTCCGACCCTCTCGGGCACGACGCTTTCGTGGACTGGTGTTCTCGAGGCCGGTAAGTCGGTTGTTCTGACCTATCAGGTGAAGGTCAACGACGGTGTTGCCGGTGGCACACTGATCAACAACAAGGTCACGGGTACTGCGAAGCCGCCGACGGGTCCGGAGATCACTCCTCCGCCGGTCACGACCGAGCACCCGGTCTTGGCACCGAAGATTGCTGTGGTGAAGTCTTCTGATCCGGCATCGGGAACGAATGTTGTTGCCGGTCAGGACATCAAGTACACGCTCACGTTCTCGAACACCGGTAACGGTGCGGGTGAGGTCGCGTACTTCGATGATCTGCGTCAGGTTGTGGACAAGGGTGTTCTCAGTGGTTTGACGGCTGAGGCTCCGTTGGCTGCGACGATGTCGGGCACTGATGGTTTCTCGGTGACGGGAACCTTGGCGGCCGGCGAAACGAAGACGGTGACGTATTCGGTGAAGGTCAATGCCGATGTGGTCGGTGGGGTGTTCGTGAACAACTTCGTTGTTCCGGGTACGACTCCGCCGGTGGATCCT
>NZ_JBHWYS010000014.1:0-98844 GCF_042728675.1 Rhodococcus sp. NPDC060176 | reverse complement strand
GAGTTTTCCTCAGCCGTACGTATCGCGAGGTCCGCGGCCTTTCACATGCCTTTCACCCTTGCGCCAGCTCGGCGCGCTCGGTCCGGTGATACGCAACGTCTTCACGACCAGACGGTTCGTCACCTGCTTTATCTAGTTCGTCAGCAAACCTAGACACTGTGATGCATCTAACTCATCGAGTTTTCATGATCCGAATTTGCGCCAGGGCGTGGCGTTATGGGGCCAGAGCACTTTCGTTCAGGATGCAAATGGATCTGTCCTGGCCTGCCGGTCGAGGATGACCTGAAGGGAAGTCTGACCACACCTGCCGAGTAGGCCTACTGTCGCTTGAGTCAGAGCATTCCGCTTTCGCTGAGATGCCACCAACACGTATTCGAGAGAAGCCCCGCACTGTTCAAAGTGCTACCTTCGAACTCCGTGAGCAAAAAACTTCGCGACACCTGGATACTTCTCGCAAGGTCCACGCTAGGAATTATGTTTTCAACCAGCGGATGGGGGAAGATCGCCAACCCTGAGAAATTCAACACTGACTTCCAGAACTGGGGTGTTCCGCTCTCTGATATCAGCGCCCCTGCAACAGCATGGGCGGAGTTGGTCCTCGGAACCCTCCTAACCGTCGGTGTACTGACGCGGATTGCGGCGATTGGACTGACAGCGACGATGATCGGCGCGATCACATACGCCACCTTTCCCTCAATCCTGAATACCACCTCCACAGCGTTCGGGTTCATGAGCAGTTTCTTCTACTCATCCGAATGGCTACTGACCCTAATACTGACCACAATTATCTATACCGGAGCAGGACAGATCAGCATCGACCGCGCCTTAAGAGGTGAAACGCCACTCAACGACTAAGTGGTCCGATTCGGTACATTCTTCGCGTCCTTCGGCTTTACGACCAGCACTTGATGTTAGTCAGGATCGATACGCAAAGCTTAACCCGACCTCCGGATTGAATCGCACCGAAGTTTCCGGGGACTTTGATGTACCCCGAGTTTCGTGGAGCCGCGATATTTGACTTCAGGCTACGGGTTGACGTGTGAAGTGTACGTTCTCGAACTCGATCGGTGTCAGCATCCCGAGGGCACTGTGCCGGCGTTGGCGGTTGTGGAAGATCTTGAGGTATTCGAACATTGCGTTGGCCAGTTCGATCCTCGTTTTCCATCGTTTCCGATTCAAGAGTTCGGTTTGCATTCTGCCCCAAAAAGATTCGATCACGGCGTTGTCATAACAATCACCGATCGACTCCATCGACGGGACCAGGCCCGAGTCGTGCGCCCGCCGGGTGAACGCCCAGGACGTAAATTGCACTCCGTGATCCGAGTGAATGAGTGTTCCGGGCGTCGGGCCTCGATTCGAAATGGCCATTCCCAGAGCGTTCGTCACCAATGTCGCCGTCTGAGAACTGTCGATCGACCAACCGACGACCCGCCTCGAAAACGTATCCAAGACAACAGCGCAGTAGATTTTTCCTTCGCGCGCTTGGATGTTCCGTGATGTCCGTGACCCACAGCTTGTTCGGTTCGTTGCGGGTGAATTTACGGTCCACGAGATCGCTTGCGGTTGGGGTCTGATGCTTGGAACGGGCACGCTTGTTTCCCGGAAGTCCTTTCACACCAGCAGTTCTCATCAATAGTTCGATGCAGCCGTGTCCCACGGCAATACCGTGACCAAGGGTGAGTTCAGCGTGGATGCGCCGCGCACCGTAGGTGCGATTCGAGGCGGTATGCACCTCGGTGATCAGCTGCGTCAACCAGGCATGTCGCAGTGAGCGTTCCGAGGGTGGGCGATTGCGCCACTTGTAGAAACCGGACTCGGACACCTCCAGGACCCGGCATGCTGTCTGAACGGGTAGTCCTTCCTTGGCCGTCACTTCGATCGCTTCGAACCGCCTTTTGGGAGCACCACCGACTTCAGTAACTCGGTGGAGCGTTTGGCGATGGCGAGTTCGGTCTCCAACTCGGCGATGGCGACGTCGAGCGGCGGCGAGTTCGGCGCTCTCGATCGAGCTCAGCCCCGGGCGCATCAATGCCTGAAGTAAAACAAACGAACTCCGGGAAACTCGGGGCACATCAAAGTCCCCGGAAACTCCGGTCCGATTCAGTCCTCGGTACCCACGGTTTTGGCAGCCACATCGATACTCACCTCTTCCACTAACGGTTTCACTGATCACTCCGATTTGCTCGCGTATGACCGGGACGGCGCGGCCAAACTACTCGAGGGGCAGTCCGGGTGGAAGCCCGGCAGGAACGGAATCCGAGAAAAGGACGACTCACCGCTGACGATGAAAGGGTTGTTCTTCGACTATCAGAAGCCCATCGCCGAACTCCAGGCGCAGCGATCTAGTGCCCCGAGTTTGAAGTTGTTTTTCGGTCAGCTTTCGCCAGGATCTGCTCGGCAGTTTTCGTCCACACAAACGGCTGCGCCCGCGGATTCCACCCGTTGATGAAGTCCCGGATCTTGCTCGTCAGTTCGCGGACACTACGGAAAGTGCCGCGGTGGATCGCTTGGCGTTCGATGATGCCGAACCACACCTCGACGAGGTTCATCCACGACGCCGACGTAGGAGTGAAATGGACATGGATCCGCGGGTTCGCCGCCAACCATTCCCGAACTTCGGCCTTCTTGTGGGTGGCGTAATTGTCCATCACCAGGTGTAGTTCCTGCTTCGGGTACGCCCGCGCCACATGCTTGAGGAACACCAGAAACTCCTGGTGACGGTGCCGGGGCCGACAGATCCCGGTCACCTTTCCGGTCGCGATCTCCAACGCAGCAAACAAGGTGGTGGTGCCATTGCGGACGTAGTCGTGGGCGCCACGGCTGCACCCCGTACTCACGCCAGATCCGTGCCACTGTGCCGTACCCGATCCCCAAATGTGTCGCGAGCAGACGTGAACTCCAGTGTGTGACACCGTATTTCTTTGGCGGCGGCATCAAGGTCGCGGAGACGATCTCCCGGTGATCGAGACTACGCGGACGCCCGGAACGCGCATCGTCCTCGAGGCCGGCCAAGCCGTCCGCGTCGTAGCGAGCGCGCCAGGAAATCACCGTCGGACGCGACACCCCGACCAACTCCGCAATCGACGAATTCGACTCACCTTGAGATGCGAGCAAGATAATTCGCGCCCGCTGCGCCGCACCCGAAGGGATCGACCTCGATCGCACCCGTCTGGCCAACTCGAGATCGTCGCCGTCACGCAAGATCAGAGGCTCAATCCGCATGCGCGAAGTATCTCAAACCGCACAGTAAAAGAACTTTAGGCGCGCTGCACTAGGAAGGCTATACACATCCGACAGTTCAGAGTTGCTGGTCGGTATCGAGTGCTCCCGCACCGGTGCGCATCGTTGCGTCGTGCGGATTCCCCCACCGAGGCTCTTTTCACCGACGCCCACTGGTCCGATCTGGTCGGAGCCTCGGACCGCGCCAGTGCGGACCTCGCATTCCTGCCCGACATCTTCGGGGTGAGCAGCGACCAGAGCACCGTCCGCGGTCGAATCCGGGTCGAATCCCTCGACCGGAACAGGCCGAAGAAGCGGTGCTTCGACGGAAAAGTCCTGCCCGACGGTGCGGATTCAGTCGCTGATGCGCCGGTTGTTGTCGGCGGCGTCTCAGACGCGGACCTTCTCGTTGAGCTTATAGAGTGAAGCCGACAACAGGCATTGGGGACAACCTGTTTCGGCGGAACCGGCCTACCTCGCCCTCGCGCCGCCTTGCTCGTGCACCCCGGAGATACCGGGTTGGCAGTGAACTGGTCCAATCCGAAATACGAACGAAACGGCGAAACCAACCGAAGAACGCAAGCCATCATCGCGAAACGAACAGGACTGGCGGTGCCGTTGCCCTCAAGACAGTTTGGCAGAATCCCCGAACGCTGTGGCGCGGCGTGTCCACTGTCGCTCGACTGCGTAGGCCAGAGCGTTCGAGTGAAGTCGTGAAATCAGCTGCCCGGTAGCATGGTCCATTGTCGGTAAACCGCCGTTCTATACGGTTGACGCCGTGCGCAGCGAAGAACAATCGCGCATTGTTCTTGACATCGACGGACGTTAGTGCGCTTTCGTTGTCGCGGGCCACTGTATACGCCAAACGAGTGTTATCGTTGATCGCGGAATGCGGGTAGGTGTAACCGATCCGAGACTGCTTCGTTCGAGTTTCCCTTCGCTGGGATCGCTTCAGCACACGCGGATCAAGTCGTATACCCCGAAACACACCGGGAAAGTGAAACGGTACAACCGCATCCTCGCCGAAGAACTGCTCTACTCCCGCGAGTACACCAGCGAGCAGCAACGACGCCCCGCTGTCGACGTGTGAAATATTCGCTACCCTTACCCTCGACACCCTCGACACCCTCGACCGCATTCAGCACGTGGAGGACGACCGCATAACTTACCGCCGGCACCGCGTCTCCAACAGTTCCTTGCACACCTAACGGGCCATGGATGCACCAAATTAAGCCGACGAAGATGGCTCCGTCTTAGCCCGGCGTTGACAGGGATCGATTCTTCGTCGCGCGTTGGCGGATTCAGGCACAGGTCCTACCGTCTGCCGCGAGTCCCACGCAAGTGTGCATTGATCCGCCACCGTGGCGAACACATCGATCGATCCGTTGTGCTGTGACTGAAAAAGTCCATTGGTAGCGAGGGTAGATCGTTCCGCTTCGATCCGCATAATGGGATAATGAACTTCGTGACGCTGGACGACCTGGACCGGCGCATCGTCGGAGCCCTTCAAATCGACGGACGTGCTACGTGGCGCCACATAGCCGACGTTCTCGGCGAATCATTTAGCACCGTGACACGCCGAGGCAACGAGCTCTTGGCCAGTAAGACGGTACGTATTTCGACCTTGGTTACGTCGCAACCGACGCATCTTCTATACATCGACTGCGATCCGAGTGTCAACGAGGCCGTTGCGAGATTGATCGCTGCGTCACCGAGCACAATTTTCGTGTACGCAATGGGAGGCACGCCCTCTTTGGTTGCCGAAATAGCAATGAATCTAGGCGATCTCGACGTGTTCGTCCACAACGAGATCGCTACGATATCAGGAATTCGGTCCGCTGCCGTGGCTCCTATCCTTCGATACTTTCGAACGGTAGCGCATTGGCGCCCTAGCATTTTGACTCCTCAACAAGTCAACGTGCTGGATCAACGGCACGCGGCCGACGAGGAAGCAGTCGAGCCTCTCGACGTGAGTTCGCTGGACTGCGAAGATCAAGCCATTGTGGCCGCGCTTGCAGCCGATGGTCGGGCCTCCGTGAAGAGTATCGCCGCTGATGCCGGGCTCTCCGAGACGACCGCACGGCGGCGAATCGACAGTTTGTTCGCTAAAGGCGTGGTTCACAACCGTGCAGTTGTCGAACCGTCCGTATTGGGCTTACCTATCGAAGCCATCTTATGGATCACGGTAAACCCGGGTGACGTTGTCGGGGTCGGGCATGCTCTAGCGACTGCTCCGGGCGTGCGCTATGCAGCCTTCACCATGGGAACCAGTCAACTTGTCGTAGATGTCACAATGCAGTCGCTCGACGAGCTCTCCGGATTCTTAACTGCCTCATCTTGGGTGCACAGCGTGCAGACGGTCCGAGCCGAGATCTTGGTGCGCGCATACAAGCGCAGTCTGTTACCAACACATTTCACCACTTAATGAATCAAAACAATCAATATTTGCTCCCATGCGAAACTTTCCGCCGATTGGATCTATCTTTCCCGGGGAAGCTGCTGTACGTTTCGGTGTGACCAAGATCGCTATGGCCGGCTTACGGGACTGATGTCCCCGGTACAGGGTCAGATAAACGATTTCGCTGGAGGAGTGTCCCTTGAACACCGCAATCACCGATCTGTCTGCCGTGGACATGTCGAAGCTGATCCGCGCACGACAACTCAGTGCCGCTGAAGTGCTCGAGGCTCATCTGGCGAAAATCGATCGTGTCAACCCTGTTGTCAACGCGATAGTGACACTGGACATCGATGGTGCTCGCACTTCCGCAGCGGCGGCCGATGAACACGCGGCGGCAGGTGGGCCACTCGGGCGACTGCATGGATTGCCCATCGCCTTCAAGGACACGCACCGTACTGCTGGCATGCGAACTACGTTCGGTTCGAAACTGTTCCAAGACAATGTGCCCAACACAAATGACGAGGTGGTCCGACGCATTGTTGCCGCTGGCGCCGTTCGAATCGGCAAGACCAATGTTCCCGAGATGGCCGCTGGCTCGCACACGTTCAACAGCGTGTTCGGCGTCACTCGAAATCCCTATGGCGCAGGGCGTTCTGCAGGCGGAAGTTCTGGCGGGGCTGCAGCCGCGCTGGCCGCCCGAATGCAGCCGATTGCCGACGGTAGCGATATGGGAGGGTCCCTGCGAAACCCTGCTTCGTTCTGCAATGTGGTCGGGTTGCGACCGACACCAGGTGTGGTCCCCGCGCCTGAAGCTGCGAACGGGTTTTCGCCGTTGGCGGTCGCTGGCCCGATGGGGCGCACTATCGACGATGTTGCCTTGCTTCTCTCAGTGCTGTCCGGACCGCATCGGTATGCACCGCTGCGGGCAGGAGATGTACCAGTAGGAGGCAACAGCGACACCGTGCCGCTGGAGACCCTGCGCATCGCTTGGGCTCCCACTCTCGGCGATCGAGTTCCGGTGGACCCTGAGGTGTCTGCGGTCTTAAATTCTTTCGTCACTTCACTTTCCGGGCACAGTCCCTATCTTGAGCTTGCTTGCCCGAACCTGGACGGCGCCGATGACGCCTTCCGCGTGTTGCGTGCTGCCGAATTCGACCACGAGTGGGGAGACTTGTTAGCCGAAAACGTAGACATGTTCAAAGCCGATCTGGCATGGAACATCCGTCAGGGTTTAAACACGTCGGGCCGCGAAGTAGTGCGCGCCCAAGCAGAGGTGACTCGACTGCATCGTTGCGCTGCCGACTTTTTCGACAAGTACGATGTCTTGCTTGCTCCGGTCAGCCCTGTGGCTCCGTTCAATGCAGAGCTTGCTTTTCCCCCCGAGGTCGACGGGATCCGCCAGGACGACTATCTCGAATGGATGCGCGCGAGCTACCTATTTACACCGCTGGGAGTGCCCGCCCTCTCACTGCCTGCTGGATTCACAGATGTCGGTCTTCCCGTCGGCATCCAAGTCATCACTGCCGCTCGTACCGAACACAAGCTGCTTCAAATCGCCCGTGCACTCGAAGCTGCATTTCCGTTCTCTCAACACCTACCGGTTCTCTGACCACCACTCACCCTCGAAGAGGTCTGCGCTATGGCACCTGAACTTGCCAGCCCGAAACGCTTGGCGATCGCATCCGCTCCAGCTGTGTGTTTCTTGGCCACGCCTTTTGTGCCCATAATCAACACTCCCACCATGTGGTTCGGGATACCGGCGGTGCTCGCCTGGTCGGTGGTATGTGTGCTCGTCACAGTGGCCACCATGCAGGTAATCGACTACAGCTACATGCGCGACGGTGGTGCCGACAACGACCGCGCAGAGCTTAGGCAACAGCCAGACACGAACGGGGAGAGCCTGGCATGATCGCAACGATTAGTTTTGCGGGGATAATAATACTCGGCCTCCTCGGCATGTACTCACGGTCAGCGCCGAAGACCCTCGCCAACTGGACTGTCAGCGAGCGCAACATCCCTCGCTGGACATCCTGGTTTCTGCAAGCGGGGGAATCCCTCACCACCTTCGCCTTCCTCGGCCTGGCCGGTGTCACGTTCGTAGGCGGATCGAGCGCAGTGTTCGCCGTTGCCTACCTGTCTTTGTCCGCTATCGGACTATATTTCGTAGCGCCGCGGATTCGCTCACTAGCCGCTGCACGCGGTTTCATCACACAGGCGGACTTCTTCACCGACCGATTCTCCAGCCCTGGGCTTGGCAAGACAGTAGCCGCCGTAGGTGTGCTGAGTCTGCTTCCATATCTACAACTGCAAATTACCGGTCTAGGACTGATCGTACAGCTGGTCACCGGCTCGGAATCCGCCCGAGGGCTCAGCATGGTCGTGGCGAGCCTAATCATTGTCTTGTTCGTGACTCGATCGGGGATTCGTGGTATCGCACGAGTGGCATACGTCAAGGATGTGCTGATGGTGTTGGCCCTGGGTACCGTCGCCGGCGGGGTGTTGGTCGGCATCGGAGGTGTTCCCGATGTATTCGCTCGAGTAGCTCAGTCAGACCCACTGCTGTTGACGTTGGGCTCGGACGGATACGACACCACATTCTTCGTCACTGCCGTTGTAATAACTTCACTGGCAGCAAGTTTCAACACCTTTCCGCACCTCTGGCCGCCAGTCCTCGCTGCCGAGAGCGGAGCCGTTCTACGGTCGAACTACAAATGGCTCGCCCTGTACCAACTGGTCCTGCTCTTCCCAATTTTTATCGGCTTCGCCGCCATACTCACAATGTCTTCAGACAGCAGCCCGAACAAGGTCATGCTATCGGTTACGTCAATGGTGTTGCCGGACTGGCTCGTCGGTGTCGTTGCAGTTGCAGGTGCATCAGCAGCTATGGTTCCCGCAGCAGCCATCTCGATGGGCATTTCGACGGCGGTCACTCGAAATCTTCTGTCGATCCGGGATCATCGTGTCCAACTGCGAGCGAACCATGCCGTCGTGATTGCTGCAGTATTGTGTGCACTCGGGTTCGGTCTCCGAGGCCCAGACATCACCGATCTTTTGCTTCTAACTTACAGTGGGCTTGCTCAGCTAGTACCTGCAACAGCAATCGGATTGGCCCACAAGGTCCGAGCGGGGGCCGTGCCTGTGATGGTGGGTATAGCTACCGGTCTGATCGCGCTCGTAATGATAACCTTTTTACCCCTACCAATCGGTAGCTGGGATTCCGGCTTGGTCGCTCTCGGCCCCAACATTTTGGCCCTTGTCTGCTGCGAACTTCTTCGACGATTCAGACGTCCAACCAGAAGCGCGGCCATGGATTCGAGCAAGATCGCCGCCTGATCGGGTCACCTGGTTCCCCGATCATCTGTCGAGTCGAAATTCCGATCTTGGCAGGCGGGAACCTAATTCGCACATCCAAATTTTCGAACTGAACTCGGTCAAGCCAAACGGACTGGGGTGTGATCGAGGACGAACGCTTGAACCTCTACTCAGTCAGCCACCTGTGGACGGAGGAGTGCGACGTCGGACACCAAGCGGATGTGCTCGGCCATCGCACGGCCGGCCGCCATCGAATCCCGTTGTCGGACAGCCTCAGCAATACGTCGGTGGCCTCCGAGGGAGGCCTTCGGGCGGCCGGATTGGGACAAGGATTCGATGCGTGTCTCACGTATCAGCCCTGCTATTTCACTCATCAACCGCGCGAGCAGAGGAGAGTGTGCGGCTTCAGTGATGGCATTGTGGAACAGCTCGTCGCCGGACACACCACGATCGCCTTCGGTGATCTCCGAGGCCATCACCCACAAGGCCCTGTCGATCGCTGTCATCTCGTCGTCGCTGCGGCGAGAGGCAGCGAGTTCGGCGAGTTTCACTTCCAAGGCTTCCCGCGCCTCGATCACGTCCGGAAGCCGGTCGGCATGCTCACGAAGAGCACGAATTACCGTGCCTTCAACCGGTCGTCGAACGAGCACGGCGCCGTCGCCGTGGCGCACGGACAGAATTCCCTGCACCTCGAGCGCGACGAAGGCCTGGCTGAGTGATGCTCTGCTCACGCCGAGCTGACCGGCAAGTTCACGTTCCGGTGGCAGGCGCTCTCCGGGTTGCATGTTGCGGGTTGCGATGTGATCGCACAATTGCTCGACGATCACTTCGTACAGCCGGGGTCGGGCCACGGGGCGAATTCGCTCAGCCACTATGTCACTCACTCTCTCATCCACAGGACCTCCCACCATAGTGCTTCTAAGTGCTTCTAGCTCTCCAGATTGGAGCTCAACACGTGACAAGCGATTCCGATCTCGGACAGAGTCGGTCGCGTTCAGATGGCGGGGATACAGGGACCCACCCGCCCTGGCAATCTCCTCGACGATGGTCGACGTCAGCCTGATTCTCCGCAAACGACCAGTTCTCCAAGCAGATTCTCAAATTCGACTCGCACATGATGATCATCGGGCCACTTGATCGCATGGGTTTTGTTAGTCGCGCGCGGCTAACTCTAGCCGCGCGGATAATCGCCCCCCACCTCGGTCCAGTACCGCTACCGGGGCGAGTGTGCCTCTCGAAGGCTTGACATTCCTAATGATTTCGGGTCATCATTGGATAGGCCACTAGTCAACTAGGCCATTGCATCTTCGCTTGCAGTGTTTCTCCGAATCAACCGAAGGGTCGTAGAAGACCGTGTCACTCAAATGGACAGGCAGGACCGGACCACTTCAGGGAATCATCGTCGTCGACCTGACTCGCGCACTGGCGGGCCCGCACGCTGCCATGATGCTCGGAGACCTCGGCGCCGACGTGATCAAGGTCGAGGCCCCTAAGGGCGGTGACGACACACGGGCATGGGGGCCACCCTTCGTGACCCCGCCGGACGCCGAGCGCGAATCGACGTACTTTCTGTCCGCGAACCGCAACAAGCGGTCCATTGCCTTGGACTTGAAGACCGACGGCGGCCGAGAATCATTGCAGCAGATGATCGAACGGGCTGATGTACTCCTCGAGAATTTCCGCACCGGCGTCCTCGATCGACTTGGCTTCTCGTCCAAAAGGTTGGCCGAGATCAACCCACGTCTCGTAGTGCTCTCGATCACTGGCTTCGGGCACGACGGTCCCGAAAGTGGCCGGTCCGGGTACGATCAGATCGCTCAGGGCGAGGCCGGATTGATGTCGTTGACCGGCTCGGGTCCTGACGACGTACACCGGTTTGGTGTCCCGATCGCGGATCTACTCGCAGGTATGTACGGCGCCTTCGGGGTTCTCGCGGCGCTGCGGGAACGGGACCGGACGGGTCGAGGCAAGGTTGTACGGACATCGCTTCTGGCAGGTGCCGTGGGGGTCCACGCGTTCCAAGGGACGAAGTGGACTGTGGCAGGAGAGGTAGGACAGGCGCAAGGTAATCATCACCCGTCGATCTGCCCCTACGGGCTTTTTCCGACGGCGGACGGCATAATCCAAATCTCAGTGGGAAGCGAAGGCCTGTGGCATCGATTCTGCAAGGGATTCGGGATCGATCCCGATCTGGAGGGAATGTCCACTAATCCCCAACGTGTCGAAAGTCGGCTCGATGTAATCGAGCTCGTGTCGAAGATATTCAAGACGCACGACACCGACCCGCTACTGACACTTCTCGCCGAAATAGGAGTTCCCGCGGGGAAAGTGCGCAACATTCAAGAAGTGTACGAGTGGGAGCAGACCAAGTCGCAGGGCCTTCTGGTCGACGTCGAGCATCAGACGCTGGGTACGGTCACACTTCCCGGGCCGCCGTTGCGCTTCTTCGAATCCGACGGGACCGAGGTCACCGGGACCAATCATCTCGCGCCGCCGGTCCTCGGCGCCGACGAGGCCCTGGTCCGCGAATGGCTGAAGGAAGTCGTCTGATGCCGAGACTGTCGGCGGTCGATCTGCTCAATCTTGTGATCGACAACGGAAGCTTCGATTCGTGGGACACACCCGCAGTCGAGTACGTCGTCGACGAGGAATACGCGTCCGCGCTGGCAGCCGCACGAGGCAAGACCGGTCTCGACGAATCCGTGATCACAGGTTTGGCTAGTGTGCGAGGACGCAAGGTGGTAATCCTGTTGTGCGAGTTCTCTTTCCTCGCCGGCTCGATAGGTTGCGCCGCGGGAGAACGACTCGTGACTGCAGTGCGCCGTGCCACCGCAGAGCGTCTGCCACTGCTCGCACTGCCGGTATCCGGTGGTACACGCATGCAGGAAGGTACCGTCGCCTTTCTTCAGATGGTCAGAATCACGGCCGCGATCACGGCCCACAAGGCAGCGCACCTGCCGTACATCGTCTACCTGCGGAATCCCACTACCGGTGGCGTGTTTGCCTCCTGGGGATCGCTCGGTCACATGACCATCGCCGAACCCGGTGCGCTCGTCGGCTTTCTCGGACCCCGCGTGTACGAAGCACTCTTCGACGCACAATTTCCTGCGGGTGTGCAAACCTCGGAAAACCTGCAGGCGCACGGCCTGATCGATGCCATCAGGCCTCCGGATCAGCTGGGTGAGATCGTCGACCGCGCATTGCGCATCATGACCGACATACCATCCGGCGCCATACGGTCCTTCGAAGCTCCGCGCTGGACGATCGAGGACGTGCCCGCGTGGACCTCGATCGTCGCCTCTCGTCGCGCGGACCGACCGGGCGTCCGCGAATTATTGTCCAAAGCGGCCGCAGATATACTGCCCCTCAACGGGACCGGCCAGGGCGAGTCGGACCCGGGCTTGCTACTGGCGTTGGTCCGCTTCGGCGACATGCCCTGTGTTCTGCTTGGTCAAGATCGATGCGGGCAGGCTACTGAAGCCTCGCTCGGGCCAGCAGCACTACGAGAAGCCCGCCGTGGAATGCGGCTTGCACAAGACCTCGAACTTCCACTTGTCACCGTCATCGACACCGCCGGTGCGGTGTTGTCCAAAGAAGCAGAGGAGGGAGGTCTCGCAGGCGAGATCGCGAGCTGCATCGCGGCCATGATCGATCTCAACACGGCGACGGTGTCGCTACTGCTTGGGCAAGGCGCCGGAGGTGGAGCATTGGCTCTCGTACCTGCTGATCGCGTTCTGGCCGCTCAACACGCGTGGTTGTCACCACTGCCCCCAGAAGGCGCAAGTGCGATCGTGCACCGCGACATCGACCACGCCGCGGACATGGCCGCCAAACAAGGAGTTAGATCGCTCGATCTCTTGCGCGCGGGGATAGTCGACATCGTGATCCCTGAACTGCCAGACGCGGCGGACGAAACCCAACACTTCTGCGACCGCGTCGGCACGATCCTGCACCATGAACTCGCCGAGTTGCTCGCCCAGGATTCCGCAAAGCGCACAATCGCGCGCGAAAAGCGATTCAACCGAATCGGATCCATGAACGGGAAGGGCTGATATACCCAAAGCGCCGATCGAGATGAAGTCGGATCGGGGCATGCTTCCGCAACACCCTACTAGCTGTTGCGGGTATGGACGTTGCTGACGCGGGATTGACATGGACGGGCTGGTCCTTCGCGGCAGGATGGAAGTTGCGAATCTGACATCAACAGCAAAGGGACCAGCCCTGTGACACACCGTAATGCTCCGCTGGCTGTGGAGGGAAGACGTCGCCTGGTCGAGCGCTGCCTAACTCGCCTAGGAAGAAGTTGTTAGTCTCTGCCGAGGTCGTGTTCGCGTTTCTGCTGGCTCGGTCGCGGCGGTTTGAGGTCTTCGGAGGCTGCGGTACGGGCGCGGGGTGTGGGTCGCTTCCATGGCGACGTAGCGGGCTGCTTGCACTGCGGAGGCGTGGACTTTTTGCCAGTCGATGGTCCAGCCGGAGGATTTGAGGAGTTCGTCGAAGAAGACTCGTTGTGTGCGGGAGTTTCCGTCTCGGAATGGGTGCAGGACGGTGGTTTCGCCCCAGTGGTAGGCAAGTCGGTCGACGGCGCGGTCTTTCGGGAGTCCTTGGGGGAAGTTGTCTTTGGCGATTCCGCGGAAGATGAATGCGGCTTGGTTTTCGATGTGTTCGGGTCGGCAGTGTGGGAGGTTCATGCCGACGGCGCCGGTGTCGCGGGTGCGGAGGGTGCCGGCCCAGTCGTAGACGTCTTGCAGGATGAATTGGTGGATCTTTTTCAGGTGTTCGAAGTCGAAATTACCTGCGATGGGCTGTAATTCGAGTTGCAGGATGCGCTGATACGCCGCTTCGGTTTCGTCCTCGAGAGTGCTTGCGGGTCGGTGTGCCCGAGTTTGTTGATCAGGACCCCGGTTTCGGGGTCGACGTACGGGTCTTTCAACTGCGGGCAGCTCGGCGGCGGCGGTTTTCGGCGAGGACGAGTGCGACTGCTTCGTCGCCGGTGATTTCTCCGCGTAGTTGCCGGCGTCCGACTTCGATGCCGTATTCGCTGGGTTCCATGCCGGCCATGCGGTGGCCGGCGGTGGCGGCGGCGATGGCTCGGTCGATCTGGGCTTCGGTCATGTGCGACTGTGCGTTGCGTGCAGTGGTCACCGGTGCTCCTTCGTCGACTCGGGCGAGCGTGGTGGTGCGCGGGGGAGCTGCGCACCGTTGTCTATTCTACCTGATCATTGCCACTTTCCTGTGGTCAACGGACCTGGGCGGCGAGGCCGAAAAGAGGAGTTTGGGATCCGGCATTGGCGGTGCGCTTCTCTGTGGCGCGCCGAATTCGGATAATCAGGCCAATTGGTCGCTTTCGTGTCAGGATCGACTTCGACAGTGTGACTCAACGAGGAGGACTTCCGGATGCGTGTGATCACTCGTGCTGCGTTCCTTGCCGCAGCGGCTATTCCCCTGTCCGTGGCGGCGCCGGCTTTGGCGTCAGCGGCCGACGCCGACGATGTGTCGTTCGCATACGCCGTAGATGGGTCGACAGTGACCAATACGATTACCAACAATTCGGAAACTCCTCTGACCTGCGCGACTTCGTTGGGCCTGGCGCCCGGTGGTCTATTGCCGCCTGTCGAAGTCATTCTCAGTGGAGGTCAGTCCTTCTACGATCAAGGTGTGGTGGCCCCGGGCACCACAACCCAAGTCGTTACCGATGTTCCCGACGGCTCGTACGTCGTGCTGGCGTCCTGTGGGAGCGATGGCAGCAATCCGAGCATGTAAGTGTCGGATTACCCCGGCATCGAGGGGTACTTGTCGCTGTTGCCGTATACGTCGTACGTCGTGCAGCAGGCATCTGCTGTCGTCACGATCTCCGGCCCGGTTCTCTCACCACCTGCGTAGGCTCGATTTCCTAGGCAGCTGGAACTGATTCTCCACCAAGGGAAGGGGTTCCGGAGCCCGCCGCGATCGAGACCCCGGCCCTGCACGTCGAGCCGGGGGCTGTTAGACGCCATCTGCGTTGAGCACACAACTCAGATGACCCACTTTCGGTGCGCGGTCGGGCATCCGTGTGGCCGCGCACCTCCAACGATAAACCGCATGAACGGTATGTATTGAGTTTGGACTGTTTTCCGACCAATCAGTAACCCCGCACGCCTTGAGCAGTGGCCAGCAGAGTTCGCCGCGTGATGGCTTCGTTCAGTAGCGCGGATGCACCGCTTCGTTCTTCATACGCTGCAACGGCTGTGCGCGGGTCGAGGGCTCAGCCCTGGCGAACCGGACCGTCGCACAAAGTTGGAAGCCCGTCCCAATCAACTGCTAACTCCCGATTACGCTTTCGCTGCCGTGATGGGCAGATTCCCGGCGCCGAGCGGAAAATAGCAGTCCAAGTTCGTCGTTGCCGCTCGCAATCTGGTCAAAACACTGCATCACTGTCACCGATGACGCGTTGAGCACCCGACGGCCCTTGCGGGTCAAGTTGATTTGGTAGGCGCGTCCATCGCCGTGAAGCTTCGACCGCACGACCATCCCTCGCGTCTGCATTTCCGATACGAGGCGTGAAATTCGCGGTTGTGAGCGCATGACCCCCTTGCTGATGTCCGCGAGCGGCGTCCAGCCTCGACGATCAGCCAGGTACGTCAGGATCTCGTATGCCGAGAGGCAAATGGCATGGCGCTCACTCAATGTGGTTTCCAGCCGTTGACAACCGCGTAGCCGTTCACGGCCGTACCGCATTCTTGGCACGGTTCGACGACAAGGACCGTTGGCTGCGGCGCTGCTTTGCAGTTAGCGACCTCCGGGAGGTTCGGGACAGCTTCGAGCACGGCCGCGCCCTGAGGATCACACCCAGCTAATGTGACGTGGAAGCTGGTCAAGAACGAGCTGAACTTGATGGCAGCGATCGTGTCCGATCTGCATCGAATAGTGCTTGGTGCCCTCTGACGGAAAGTGGCGACCGCCGAACAGCCTCGGCAGCAGAGTCTGACGCTGCTCTCGCCGAATGGATTCGCAAAGCGTTCGGTGCTTCCGATGCGCCCTATTCTGCGGGCGTCAGGTCGTCGTCGCTCGCGAAGACCAGGCGCCCGTCATCGAGTGCGATCGCCCACCGCTGCACCGGAGCCCAGTCCCGCCCCACCGAACCGCGGTCGATGACCATGTCCTCGTAGTCCTCGATCACCACACCGGTGCATGTCATGCTGCCACCGGCATCGGAGTCTGACACCGTGATTCGCACGCGGGAACCTACAGTAGTCACATCTTTGCTTTTGCCGCTTTTGTCGGTCATCCTCCTAATTCTGGCAGAGCAACTTCGCGGCAACCGCATTCGGGGCCCAGCGTTGCCCGCTTTGGCAGAGCAGGTGGGCTAAGGGTGCTCGATGCCGCCATCACTCGCTGGAGCTGTTACCCAAGTCCGTCCGAGGCCGGCGCAGGGAATGGTCCTGTCGGTGCACGCTCCTACAGTCAGCTCGGGTAACAGTCCGGATCGAGTGCCAGGAGCAGGCGATGACGTTCGTGAGCGATGCCTCATTGCCGCTGCCCGGCATGCCCGACAGCACTCCCGCGCCACCGGCGTTCCATGACGTTGATCGGGCAGCCCCAGCCGGTACGCATTGCCGAACGTCTGTGGTGTTCTTGGCTCGACGACCCTGCCGTCGTTTCTCGCTTCGAGTCCAAGCGTTACCGCCGCCGGAATCAGTGCTGGCCCTGGATCGGCGGGGTGTCCTCGACCGGGCATGGTTCCTTCCGGGCGGCGAGCCTGCCCGGGCCGTCGCGGCGCGGAACCGTGCCGGCGCATTTGTTCGCCTACCAGCTCGAATACGGCGTCATCTCGAGGTTGGGCTGGTCCAACACCGACGATGCGGTGCTGTGCCATCAATGCGACTTCGCCGGCTGCACCAACCCGGCACACACGCGGTTAGGAACCAATCGCAGCAATCGCAGCGAATACGAGCTCCGGCGACGCAACATCGCCAGCCCCCTCGCCGATGTTCGAGGACCCGCGGGTCGCACTCGTGCCATCGCCGCCGCGATCCGTATCGGGATCGAGCAGAACTTGGACGTCGCCACGGTCGAAGAGCGCATCGCTGCGGCCGAGGCTGCGGGACGTCCGCTCTCACTCTGGTAGCGACGCTGCCGCGATATCGTCGATGCACATTCACGGAGAACGTATTTTGTTGCAGTGCAGCGTCTTTCGATGAAGAATGACATAATATGTGTTATCGGCAAGATTCCCATCACGCGCGAGAGGTCTGAATCATGAAGATCAGGAGTCGGTGCGGCTACCGCGCTGTAGCCGCACTTCCGAACAGGCCGTGCACAGGCTCACTGCAAGCGAGTACGGCTCCAACATGACGACTGGATTCGCCACGTGGCACGACGTCACCCCATCCCGATTGACGCCTGAAATCGGTTTCTCACCAACAGAATCCACCCCTCAGCGTGAATTCTGTCGCTTCCAAATTGCGTCGCGTTCACACTTGACATGAACTCAACACGTGACAGTGCCGAGCCAGGGTGCATACGACCATCCGAACGGGACGCGCAGATCGTTGCGACCTCAGCTACGAAAAGACCTTGAGAGCCAAACCATGTCGTGACGTTTGTCAGTAACAGTCGGTGGCAGTGCAGTGTTCGGGCACTAGAAGATTCAGTCCTTCAGACGAACGCACAACGAAGAGAACGCTGATGAAATGAGGTCCATGAAACTCGAACACACACGCAGGAAGAGTCGGCCGCTCGCGCTAGTGGCGCTCACCTCCGCAGCGGCATTCGCCCTTGCCGCGTGTAGTCCGGATCTGATCTCGCGACGACGTGCCCGGAAATCAGAGTCAGTATTAGCGGTCTTCGCTCGGATGTAACTTCGGCGACTAAAGGTTCAAGGGGTACGGAACCGCCGCCGATAGCCTGTGGGAGACGTCGCGAAGGCGGATACGAAATTTTGCCGAAAGGTAACGCTACTTCCGAAGCCGCATGCGGTCGCGATCTCATCGATGCTCCCGCCGGTTGTCTCAAGCAAAATTCGCGCTTCATGCAGACGACGCTCAAGAACCCAGCGGGCCGGTGTGGTGCCGGTGGCTCGGTGGAAGTGCCGCACGAAACTCCGTCGGCTCATCCGTGCCTGCCTGGCGAGTCGGTCGACCGATAGCGTTTCGTCAAGCCTGACCAGTGCCCAATCCAACACCGTACCGATCGTGGTGTCAGTCGCATGTGACGCGAGGGGACGATCGATGTATTGCGCCTGCCCACCCTCTCTATGCGGGGCAACGACGAGGCCTCGGGCCACCTGGGTGGCGATCGCGGATCCGAGATGTTTGCGAATCACATGCAAGCAAGCATCGATCGCCGCAGCCGTGCCTGCAGATGTAATGACGTCTCCATGATCGATGTAGAGCACCGATGGGTCCACCTGGATCCCGACGCGGCGGTCAACGAGTTGCGGGATCATTTCCCAATGCGTTACTGCCGATCGCCCATCTAACAGTCCGGCGTCGACGATGGCAAACGCACCAAGGCACAGCCCAACGATCACCGCCCCACGCGCATGGGCTGTGGTGATACGAAATGACAATTCTTCGCTAATCGGCGCCAGGGACAGTGGCCAAGACGGGACAATGACGATGTCCGCCAAGTCGATCGTATCCGGTCCCGCAATCTCGCCGATCTGGTATCCCTCTGCCGTACGGACCGAGCCAGCGCGGTTTGACCATAGCTGAGTCTGCCAGTCAGTGGAGAGCCCTAGGCGATCCAGCTCACCGAAGACCATCAACGGTGCAGCGAGGTGGAACATCGTGATGCCATCAAAAGCGTAGACAGCGATACGCATCGAGCCCTCCCACCCGCCTTGGCCCAATATCATCGAAAGTATGCATAAATGCCACTCGCGTAGAGGATAGACCTACCTCACAATCGACGATGACACGCACTCACAGTGCGTGACCTTAAATCGAACCGCCTCAGGAGTTAACTAATGACAGCACCCCGCCGTGCCCTCGTTCTCGTCGATATACAGCAGGAGTACTTCGACGGACCGCTCGAAATCCAATTCCCACCCCGCGATGAGTCCCTTGCAAACATCCTCAATGCAGTCGACGCCGCCGACGAACACAATATTCCGGTCGTCCTAGTCCAGCACCGACTTCCAGAGGGTGCGCCCATCTTCGCCGAGGGTTCGAAGGGTTGGTCGCTGTACCCGGACCTCAAGCAGCGCATCAAGCCGTCGTGGAAGCATGTACACAAGCAGCACTCAAGTGTGTTCGCTGATACCGACGTGGCCGAATGGCTGCGCGCGAAGGACGTCGACACAATCACGATCGTCGGTTACATGACCAACAATTGCGACCTCGCTACCGCTGCGGAAGCAGAAGCGCACGGCTTAATCACCGAAATCCTTTCTGACGCCACCGGCGCCATCCACCTCTCGAACGAAGCGGGAGAAGTTTCCGCCCAATCTCTCCACACGACACTCATGGTTCTGTTGCAGTCCAACCTCGCCGCCGTCACCACAACCACACAGTGGATCGACGCCCTGCATACCAGCTCGTCTCTGCCGAAGAGCAACCTAATCGAATCTGCCCTCAATGGAAGGTCGGCAACCCCGTCCGTCTGACGCCTAGGATGTCAGACCACCAGTCGAATCAGTCCGCTATCTGTCAGTCAAGTGAGACGGTGACGACCAAGTTGGTTTGCGGTTCAGCAAGAGGTTTTGTGGATGAAAAGAACGATCGGCATCTCGGGCGGGCTCGGACAGACTCGAAAACTGCTGCATTCCAAATAACTTCACAATACCTCCGGCCGAATGTCGCCCGGTATCGACGGCAGAGTAGGAATGATTCTGGCCCACTTTCAGTGTCGGGGTCGCCGGTCGGCAGTCAGCCGGACATTGGCGGGTAGGACGTAAATCGTGCGGACGATCACCAGCGCGAGGAGCAGCACCTGAGCGCGAGCCTCGGACACCTTCGCCGCTTGCACGGCCAACTCTCGGCCAGGGTAGTAGCCCTTGAATCCGAGCAGCTCAGCTCGCGGACTCGTCGCCGTTCCTGCTTGTCCTTCGCTTCCTGCTCGCGCACTGCCCGAACTGCCTCGGCGGGGTCGTTTCCGCTACTGACTGGCTTTATACCGAGCCGATGTGCGGTCGGCGTTCTCGCTGTCGCGGCGATCATGTCAGCGGGTTGCTCGCCAGGAACCGGCCCCGTCGACAGCCTGAGTGCCGCCGCGAGTGAGCGGTGCGCATCCGGATGCGCCGAATTCGGTACCGAGGTCGAATTCTCGTGCCGTTTCCAGGCATCATTGTGCGCGGACTCCCTGAGTCGCAAGACCGCGCTGCTGAGAAGCATCGACGAATCGTCGGTGTCTCGTCTGGCGCGGGCGTGGACAGGTCAGAGCTCCTCACCGATCGAGATATTCGACCGCAGCGTCGACCGGTTCATCTCCCTCGACTGCGCCGCCGCCGACAAGTGTTGGTCACGAACGGCAGTCGGGCGCAGACCGTTACGGTCCGTGAAGCGCAATTGAGCGCCCGGATGAGGTTGTTCATTTTCTGACGCCGAATCGCATTCCGGCAGGCCGTCCCGACGGACAAACGAGTCCGGTCAGTTCCGCAACCCAGGATTCGTCCCGGATTTTTGCCGCTCAAATCCAGGGTCGTTGTCCGCAGATCTTCGGGAATGACATCTAACGCCCAGGCCATCGTGTTACTCAAGGGTGGACCCGACCGAATACGAGAATCGCCGGGGCGTCTGCGCAGATGGCGAGCACGACCGGTACGCCAGCGATTTTCCACCAAATGTAGACCATCTGGCGAACTTTTTGATTTCTCGCTCCGGAGATTTTTCAGTCAGATAAACAATCTGATCAGAAACCCTCAACGCACACAAACAGAACCTTCAGGAAACCCATCAACAATGAAACGAAGCTTTATCCTGTCAAATTTTTTTCGAAAACAGAAAACGTCATTCTACGGAGCGTCGAAAGGCGCCCCCTTCCATACAGCTGATTCTTATAAATTAATCATACCGATCGGATTATGCCCGGATGATTTCGGAGCAAACATCCGATCTGACCCCAAAATGCACTCTCCGTCGATGGGCAGGTTCGATAATTCAGGATCAGAAGGGGTGAAATCATCATTCGGAAATCATCTTGATTCGTTCCACTACACCGGGTCTATTTCGACAGCTACAGCGTGTGCCGAATACAGCGTCCGGGGAAACGAACGCACCAGCAGGACTGTCCACCGAAAGGTGTGTGACGACATCTCGGCAAACCTCCCTCACATCATCGCGAAGACGACGCTAGAAGAGCTGTAACGCCACGGCCGTAACCGGCCTGCCGCTACCCCACAGCACCCCGCGTAGCGGAAGCCACGACGGCCACTCCCGAAGACTACGCAACGCCGACCGATCTATGCTCGTCCCAAACAAAATGCCTTCACCAGCGAGGGAACAACACTGGATGAGTCCGAGGCCCACCCGGCTCCACACCCGATCCACCGAACTTCGGGCCACCCTGATCGATCTCGGGCTCACGATCACCGACACGCTAGCCCGCAAAACGGACGCAAAAGATCACCGACGCGGATCTCGTTGCGGTCGTCGATGCTTTGACCGGAACTTCGGTTGCGCAGACTCCGCGTATCGACGTCGCTTTTCCGGCGGAGAACTCGACCGCAGTGCGTCGTTGCTGCTCGCTGATATACTCGCAGGAGTAGGGCAGTTCTTCGGCGAGGATGCGGTTACGACGAGTGTGCACGTCGATGAAGGGATGCCCAGTGCGTCGCCAGGATCGTTGCACTGATTCCGAAGACCAGCCATGCGATTGCGGCGGCGACAACTCCCGTGACGAAGAATCCGAGAAGCAGTCCTGCGACCACGTTCGCGATGATCAGCACGGCAGATCCGGCCAATCCGAGAGAAGTACGAATAGGGGCGAACGTGATCGTCCGGGTGACTTCCTTCACTGGTCCGGCGGCGGCTGCCGACAAAACCGGTAGGGAAATCACGGCGACGAGTAGAGGCAGAATCGGGTTCAGTATTCCCGCGACGATCCCGCACAGCACAGTGACTGTCACCGCCAGCAACAAACGTGGAGAAAATCGGGCGTCGGTGTGCGTAGCGAAACCTATAGTCAGCCAGAGCACGAGGACTAATACCGACACTGACGCCAGTACTCGGGCGGCGAACGACCACGTCGCCGTCGGGACCGGATCGCCAACCACTAACAGAGCTTGAATCACTGAGCCCACCAGGATGGTCGGCACATACGTAAGAAGACCACGGCGCAGGCTCTTCACGGCGCACCGACCGTTCCGTTGCGATCGAGGACGGATTGCACGTCTCCCGAGTAGACGGTCGCGGTGCCGACAACCAACTCGAACGTGCTCTCGTCCTCGGATGTCGACGTAGCCGTGATGGTCTCGCTGTTGACGGTTTCGCCGGTGCAGCGCAGTTCGAGGCCTTCGCCGGAACATACCGGTGCCACGAGGATGTCAATGTTCTTCTCGAGGAGCACTTCGTTGGCGGCGTAGCGCATGTCTGCGATTGCGGCCCCGCCCACTGGCGCGAGGGCGTCGACCTGGGAGCATCCGCCGAGCGCCAGCACCAGTGCGAGTCCCGCGACGAGCCGCTTCACCGTGGTGCCTGCTGCTGGTAGGAGAGCAGGCGAGCGTGCTCGTCGAGGTGTTGCTGTTCGAGCGATGCGTCCGTGACGGTTTCCATGTCGAATGGTGCGGGTAGGAGGAGTTCGGTGTTGCGGTCCAAGGCCGAACCTCTTCTCATCAAGGGGTTCTCAGCCCAATCGTTGACGGCCAGTTCGCGGCTCTGGGAGGCAAGGTCGAGGTAGCCGCCGGAGGGACCCGGAGTGATCGGAGACGCATGGTCGAGAACTGTGGTGAACAGCGATAATGTTCCGTCGCGGTTGTCGACGATCTCGACGGTTTGCTGTTGTTGTGGGAAATCGATGCACGACGCTGTGGTGATCTCCCAGAATCCACGATCGCCGCCTCGGTGCGCCAGGATTTGGTTCTGATGTGTGTGCCCGTTCAACCAACCGATCACTACCGGATACGTCAACAGCAGATCAACGAATTCCTCAGCCCCGTACAGCTTTTTGTTCACACCTGGACGCTGAGCGCGGTTCTCCAAGGTCAGACTGTTGTGGTGGGTGAGGATCAGAACGAGCTTCTTCTGCGCCTGTGCTAGTTCCAATTGTTCTCGGAGCCAGTCGAACTGATCCTCGGGTACGGCGCCGTCGGCGCCGGCGACCGCGTTGCAGGTGTCGAGTCCGAACGCTCGAACATGTGGTGTCATGTCGGTCGACCACCAGGTTTCGCCCGAATCCAGGTTGTGTTGGGTGAATCCGTGTCCGATGGGGCCTGGCGTATCGGCGGTATCGAAGTGTTCTGCCATGAACTCGTGCTGTTCGAACAGATAGCGCTGTGGATCTGCGGTGACTCGCCGGAAGCCGGGTCTGGTTCCGGTTTGTACGCCTAGGGCGTCGATCATCCGTTGCAGTGGACTTGCCGTCGAGGCATAGCCGGCGAGCGCGGACGTCGCAGACGCCTGCAGCGTGTAGGACTTCTCGGATCCGACTGCAAGGGAATGCAGTTGCGAAGACAATCCGAACGTGCCGAGTAGAAGGGTGTCGTGATTGCCGTATACCGCGTACCACGGTACCGGCAGTCCTACCGATTCGACGGGCTTGGCGATGGCGTCGCTGAGCAGTCGGGGCAGCGCCGGAAAGCCGTATTCTCCGAACGATCCTCCCGACGGATCGTCCGGTCGATATGCCCAGTGCGCGTCCGGCCAAGCCTGGACACCCTCGAACGTCGTCGGCGATCCACTGTTCGGCGTGACCGGAACACCGTCGAGAACGTCGATGTACCAACGTAGTTCGAGGTGCGAGTGCATGTCGGTGCTGTCGCCGGTCACCGTGGCTGCGCCGAGTGGAGCACCGGTGACGGGGCTGATGGTGTTGTCGGCGAACGCTTTGACCATCGCAGCGGTCACGTGGACGGTCAGCGGGTCTTGTGGGTGGAATGCAGAACCCCACGCCGCGTGGTCCGCCGCGATCATCGGTTCGATTCGCGCCGGTGACTGCGCGTCGATGACGTGCATGTCCGACAGGTGACCGAGGTAGAGAATCGATCTCCGGGATTGCGCCCTGCCCTCGGCCGGCGCTCTGCGCAGAATGTCCAAGCGCGGCAGATGCTCCTCACCCGGACCTGCCCTCAATGTTCGATACGAATGCGGGTCTCCCGCAGCACGAAGAATCGTTCCGGTCAGCGTCGACGAGGCAGCTTCGGCCGGAGTCTGCGCAAACGCCACGTGACTCCCCAGCAAAGCAGGAGTGACGCCCCACAACGTGGCCAATGCAGCCGTCCGACTCATGAACTGACGACGAGACAATCCAGGCATTGAACTCCTCAACTTTGGCTATCAGAAGAATATAACGAGGTGTCAAAGGCCTGTTGGAACGACTCCGTGTCGACGGCTTGGAATTGAACGGACTCGGAACACAGCTGAATCTAAAACTGATGGAAGTTGTTGCCAGGTGAGCCTTCCGAGGAGAGGAAGATTTCCATGTCGCCACGACAGCTCGAACCCCGAGCAAAACACAAACTCGCTGTGCTGCGCCACGTCGAAGAGGGATTAGATGGGCGGACCGATCGGTCGAGGGTGCCACATCACCAGGCCACCACAACCGATCCACAAATAGTCGGAAATCCTCTGGCTCCGCCAGCAATGCGCATTCGCCCAGTGAATTCCTCCGCAACCTGCATTTGAACGGGTTCAAACCCGACCGCCACATCACCAGGCTCCTGAGACTCTAGGTTCCCGAACTCCGAAACACCGCCGAACCCGACGGCGATCATCTCTGCACCTTGATCGGAAGCCGAAACCAGTCCCTGCGCTACTTTCTCAAATACTCGCAGATCGGCATTGCCATCACCCCGGACGGCAACTACTCCCGCGCCGACAACCTCATCTGGATGCTCCCGCAGCGCCTTCGCGAACTACTTCCAGTACATCCAACTGCGTCTCGCACACCCCGACCTGGTCAGCCGCGCCGGTGAGACATGGGTGGAACACCTCCATCGCCTGCAGAGCGATCACACCTCCGTCCGGAGCGGCGAACTGACCTGCAATGTTGCCGCGACGCTGGTAAATGCCGCAGATTACGGTGTACCCCAGCAGCGTTGGCGAGTCTTCGTCGTCGGATTTCGATCTGACCTCGACGCCGAGTGGTCATTCCCGTCGGCCACGCACTCGCACGACGCGCTGTTGTACTCGCAGTGGGTATCTGGCGATTACTGGGACCGTCACAAAGTCCCTAAGTCCAAGCGCGACGAGATGCCTACCCGCGCTGCCAATCGAGTTAGGTCACTCAAGGAAACGGGCAAGCCGTCCGAAAAGCCGTGGCGAACAGTTCGGGACGCTATCGGAGATCTCCCCGAACCGAAGATCGGCGGCCATCGTAAGCATCTCAATCACATCCTGCAGCCAAGGGCGCGGGCTTATCCCGGCCATACCGGCAGCCCTATCGATTTGCCCGCCAAAGCACTCAAGGCAGGCGGCCACGGCGTGCCCGGCGGAGAGAACATGTTGCGGCGCCCCGACGGGTCGGTGCGCTATTTCAGCATTCGCGAATCTGCTCGCCTGCAAACCTTCCCGGACCGGTATGAACTTCACGGCGCGTGGGGAGAAGCGATGCGCCAACTCGGCAACGCTGTCCCAGTGTTGCTCGCGCAGAAAGTCGCAGGGAGTGTCGCTGAACATATCTCGATCGCGGATTTCCGGGCAGCAGCCAAGGAACGCGGTAACGGAGCAACGAAGCGCGCGAACGCATGACCTCACAGCACCCCTTCAACCCCCTCGACATGCACAATCTCGGACTGAGTATCACCACAGCGATGCTCGGCACCGATCCAACACCGCTAGGAGCGGTACCGAAGTTCCAAGGCGCTGGTCTGTATGCGATCTACTACACGGGTCAATTCCCGGCATACCGGATGATCGCCGAGTGCAACACCGATAATAAATTTGAACAACCCATCTACGTCGGCAAAGCAATCCCCAAAGGTGGTCGCAAAGGCTCGATAATCGTTGCCGGCCCGGAGAAACCCACCCGAGGAACAGCGCTCAGTTCTCGCCTCAACGAGCACGCCCGAAGCGTCGAAAAGGCGACAAACCTCGATATCACCGACTTTTGGTGTCGTTGGCTCGTCGTAGAACCGATCTGGATTCCACTAGGCGAAAATGTCCTAATCGGCCGTACAGCCCCAGTATGGAATCGGATCGTCGACGGATTCGGCAACCACGATCCTGGTGCAGGGCGACATGCCGGCGAAGTGAGCAGATGGGACGTTCTTCATCTCGGTCGCGCCTGGGTCGACAAACTGAAGCCACGCCGCGACCCGGACACCACAGATCATATCCAGGCAGACATCATCGAATACCTCCGATCCCGGCTCCAGTGACAAACCTTGTCGATAGGAGGCCACCGCGAACGCGAGCCCGATGATGGTAAGGCTGCGGTTCTAAGCAGCGGTCATTGCACGACATCTCCGGTATACGGCGGTGTCATGGAAGATCGCATATGGGGCCGGATTTTGAAGACGAGAGCATTCACTTCCTCTACGAGCACCGGGAGTGCGTCAATAATGAACAGCGTTGTGGCGAATCATTTTCGAAAATATAATTCGCCCTTGGCTTTTGGTTGTTGGCTATCGCCACCGACCGATCCCCACCCGCCTTACAGCGACACGTCCACGTTCACCACGGCGCCGTCGCCCTCCTCCACCACATCGACCCCACCCTCTGCTTGGTTCTCGGCGAGCTTGACGTGCCACTCGGCGCGGGCGAGGAGTTCATCGAAAGTTATGACCTCCGGCTCGTGGAGGTTGCGTCGGAACAACTCGAAACTGTGTACCTTGTCGTCGATCGGGCCACCGCTCTGGCCGAGCAGCTGCTCCAACGATCCTACGATCAGGAAGGAACGGGGACGCACGATGAAGGTCCCTGTGCCTGCCCGCGAGCCGTCGCCGGCCCGATCCTCGATGTATTCGCCCAGGTCCCGGACGGCCATACGGACGGTCTGCTGGACCTGCACCACCGCCCCAGCCAGCTCGTTTGAAGGACGCCATGCACCAGACCTGTACTCTTCGGCAAGAAGATCCGTGCGGTGGTGCTTGATCTCGGCGAAAGCAAGCGACCGCACGGTCCCGTTCGTGCGCAGCAAGGCGCCAACTAGCTTAACAACGGTCTGAATATCGCTTCCGACGACGACCTTCTCCAGCTTGTCTCGGCCCCAGGAGGTCAGTAGCTGCCCTCCGAGGCCTATGCCACCCATGGGTTCGCTTCCAACAGTCGCTGCCACGCACGCTCAGGCCCTCCTGACAGTTTTTTCTCCTCGTCAAACGTAGCGTCGTCCTCCAACCACGCCCGCATCGTCTTTACGACCTCACGACGGTGCTGCAACGCGATGACGTCACGCGCGTCAGCATCACTCTGGATGAGCGCACGGAACCGCTCTGGATCCTCGGCGTACGCTCGGCCCACCGCACCAGGGTCAGAGAAGAAATCGCGCAGCACCTGGTCATCGACATATACAGTGCTGTCGCCGTCGGCTGGAATCGAGTCCAGAGCCTTAATAAGGTCGATCAACCTGGTGGATTGGTCACGATCGAGCTCGAGTACCTGCTCTAGCTTGGTCAAGTCTCCGGAGGTAGGCACCTTCTGGATTCGAATCTTGCGGACTTTGCCGGCCGATCGCCCGGACGTTGAGTTCAAGCTGCTTACGGCCGGCAGGGGTTGTGTAGACCACGTGCTTCGTCCATTCCCAATCATCGTCATCGCCTGTGGGCGCCTCATCGAACACCTTGCGGACATAGCAGGCCTTCTCACCGGCATCCTGACCGAATGCCAAGACGAAGCTCTTGCTCGCATAGGTCCGAGTCGTGAGCCGCCCATTCGCCCACGTCACCTCGTTAGGCTCAGGCAACTCCTCAAACGTGATCAGCATTCATCCCTCATGTCCCGTCAACTGCGCCAGTTCGGTGTACAACCACGGCAATAGTAAACAGGGGACCGGCGATCGAGTCGCAAATGGAGTTCCAGAGTGGCGGGTACCTTGTCATCCAGCAACGCCGCGCGCCTACACCTAAGAATTCACTTACGACTGGAAGGACCCCGTTTGCTGAGCCACTCACTGCCAGGGAATCAATGCGTGTGAATACGGCTGGCAGCGTATTCATTCGGAGTTCGGTGCGACGGCGATGGATAAGGGTCCCTAGCGTTGTAATTCTCCTTCCAATTTGAAGTCGCCCCGACGGTTCGTCGCTCAGTCGGGGCCACTCTCACCAGCTTTTCGTAGAAAATCGACGGTATGAGTACACCAAGACCAACGCCGAGCCCTGACCATCAGAGGGGATCGCCGCCGGCCCCTAGCCCCTCCCCGCATCCCCTTCCGTTTCGGCAACGCGCAGGCGTTTGGCTGGGAAGTCCTCCCTGGTGGTTTCGGGATGTTGTAATCGGTGTGGTTGTTTCTGTGTTGGTACTATGGGCCGGCGCATTGCTCGATGATCGCCGCGCAGCTCGGGATCGTGTAATTGCAGCTGAAGCTTTGACAAATACGGAACGTGCCGAAAATCTACGGTTTGTACGAGAACGTTCAAGTGCAAATTCCACCATTCCACGACCGTTCGCAGGGCTGGACCTCGCTGGGCAGAGTCTGAGAGGACTTCAACTCGGTTCTGCTGACTTCTTCCAGTCGAACCTTCAGGACGCGAACCTCCAAATCGCGGATCTTTCGGGAGCGAATCTGAATGACGCGAACTTGACCGGCGCCAGCCTCCTGGGCGCCAAATTGGTTGGTGTAAACCTGGTGGACGCTAAATTGAACAACACAGACTTAAGCTCGGCGGACTTGGAACGCTCTCAACTCGCCTTTGCGGATCTGTCTCGTGCCGCACTCAGATTCGCAAATCTAAACCACGCGAATCTGACCGATGCGGACTTCGTCGACGCTGATTTAGTCGGTGCGGACCTATCGGGCGCGAACCTGTCCGGAGCGAACCTATCCGGTGCTAATCTCGCCTGGGTCTGTTGGAGTGACGACACGGTGTGGCCTAACGGTTTCCCTCCTCCTCCTGTGTGCGCACACCCTAACTGAGTGCTGAATCTGAATCGATCCGAAGATCACCTCAGAGCGTTTCTGCGGGTTCGGGTGTGGAACGGCGAGGGAGATACTGGACTCTTCGGGTCACCGCGCCACCCGAAAGTTCCGGTCTCGGCGAGGCATTCGCTGCCACCCTCGGTGTCGTGTCTTGCAGATCCGCGATCAGAAGTGACATCAGATCCCTCGGCCTCGAATGGCTCCACGGGGGAGTAGTCAGGTTCGCCTTTCAGCGGATCCTCAAAAAGCGATGCTTCCATCTGGAGTTCGAAACCCAGCGTGAATCAGATGACCCTCGTCGGCCGATGCGATCGGGGGTGTGGCGCCGGCGCACCACGACGCGAAGCCCTCGTGCACCACGTCGTGATCGTCGATCAACGCCACCGCGATACCTGCCAGATCAGCTGAAGTCATCGACTAGCTCCTTCTCGTTACGGGCGTGAACGCCCGTAATTGACGGTGTTCACCGCACAGCTTCCGACGGTGACGGCGAGTGTCCTGATGCGGCCGGCTGCACTGAGGTGGGTGCAGCGGTGGCCTGCACCAAGATCAAGCCCTCGTCGTACTCGACCCGCACCTCCACTCCCTCCGACCCGACTGCTTCGAGGTCCTCGACGTGGGTGGGGTCGCAGTCGGCACCGACGCTGACCTGAAAGCTGCGGGGTCTCGGTGACCACGATTCGGGCACGCGCCAGGGCGGCGGCGACCAGAGCGGGGACCTCCAGCAGGGTGGTGTGTACGTGAGCCTCTACCGAGGACAGATTCGGTCGTATCTCCACTGCCACCGATACTCCGTTCTTCTCCCCCCGTGCAGTCAGGTCTCGAATCTCGCGTACCAGCGGGCAAAGCTGCAGTTGCCCATCCGCTTGCAAGAACAATCGGCGCATCCGAGCGGATTCGACCGCTGCCCGCTCACGCACACCTTCGGACTCGGCGGTGATTGATCCCTCCGCAAGGGCCGCTGCTCCCTGGACCTATACGGCAAAGGAAGGAGAGCACTACCCAAGGGATCGGTGGCGCGTCATCGACAAAAATCGGATGCACGTCGCCTTTTTTGAGAATTCAATCCTCATAAAGTACTAATTTGACAAATTATCCCCCTAAAGTTTTCACGACTTATCCACCTAAAGTACCAATTCCATAATTTCGGCCAGGAGACACTCGGAGGACATCTCGGTGCCGTCGCGATACATCAAGAGTGGGAGTCCTTCGAGTTGATGGATATCCACTGGTCAATATCTAACTTGCGGTAACTAACATTCCTAGATCTACCCGTTACTCGATGTTCTACTGAAATAACTTGTTGCAGGGTAATTTTCAGCAAACCAACCTGCAAGGATTTGATCGGTACATGATCAGAAAATTCGCCAAAAAAATTTCTAGAACTTGTTCACAAACCGGCCGCGATGTGAGTACAGTCACTGGAATCACCGAAGATCACAAACTCGTTTCGATTCAGAAACCTTCGGCAGGACACTTTCCGGAGTAGATCGACCAGGAGAATCCTGCCGGATCAGAACAAGCGCTATGTGTGTTAAGTGCTGTCTCGAGCCCCTTGTCGGGAATCGAATTATTGTCGTTCCGGATCTTTGCGAACGAGTCGGTGGTGATGTTTTTCGGCCGGACGCTGAGGGATTTTTCCGGACTCCATACTCCCTCGGTGAGCTGATGTCGGGGTCTGTCACTTCAACCATAAGGATGAACATGAAAAAGATCTTTACTGGTGCACTCGTTACTGCCGCAGCCGGAGCGATGCTGCTTGGCGGAACCGGAGCAGCAAACGCCGCTGTAACAATTTCGCATCCCACAGTGGCTAATCAGGTGTGCGGAAATGTCTTCACCGGTGCCACCATCGCGCAGGGTCCGTCCCACGCCAGCGCGACAGGTGTATCCAACGTAGTAGTCAAGGGAACGCTGTACAACAGTAGTGGCACTCCGGTTTGGACGGATCAGACAGGTCCCGGCGGAGCAGTCCCCAATCGTTTCGCCAATACGGACTCGCAGGGTCGTTGGTGCATCACCGGCGATGCAAGCCTGGTACCCACGATCACCGGCGGCGGTTACGTGGTCCTGGAAACCCCCTACACCGCTAGCACCAACAACCCGTGGAAGGGCGGATTCCCGGCCAGCACCCATATCGATCAGTGGGTCTTCTTGGCCCACGCAGTTTCAGTTGGCGGCGGCGCCCTCAACTCCGCTGAAGATTTCAACTTCGCCACCTAGGAGGAATTTTTCATGTCATATGATTTCCTACGAGCATTCGGGCCTCTCGTGAAAGGCCTCGCGGTAGCTTTCGGCGGTTCCCTCGACGGAATCAACGCAATGTCCCTCAACCCGTACTCGTCCGACACAGAATGAGGATGTAAAGAATGAACATAATTGCCGCCGCATTCGGCTCTCTGGGACCAACCGTCGCCCAGCTGGTGCCGCAGCTCTACACCCTGTCATTTGAAATGCCGGTGACTTTCTCACTGGGCACTCCCTGACATGACAGGAAAGGAAATCTGATGTCTCTGCAAGAAATAGCCTTCGACTTCACCAAGGTCATTTTCGGATCGGCAATGGTAGGGCCGAACGGCTTCATCAATGTGGTCACCACGTTCCTCTCCAAACTATCCTGAGGTGGATCAATGTCTTCTGATTACTATCAAGGAATGGTCTACGTCCTCGGAAACTTTCTGAGAGTGGCAATGGCTGGTCTGTACACGGCATCTTCACAAGGTGCAGGCTTCCAGAGCCTGGACATGTTGAGCAATGCCCCAACAGACTGATCACGAGAATCGCCAGGACTAGTCGAGCGCGGTGACCGTTCTCGCTCCAGTCCTGAAGCTCGTCTGAGAACCCGGTTCGTTTACTGTGTCGGTAACGAATCGGGTTCTTGGCTATTTATGGAAACCACTATCCATCACTCCCCAACGGATGTGGTGAATCATGTATGTCGCCGACCCGTCATCTTCGAGCAATTTTACTTCGCTGAGAGGTTCTGGACTTCGCACTCCTCGGGGAACTGATGTCGGGTCTGTCACTTCAACCATGAGGATGAACATGAAAGATCTTCGGTAGAGCACTCGTTGCTGCCACATCCGGAGCGATGCTGCTCGGCGGAACCGGAGCAGCAAAAGCCGCTGTAGCACTTGCAACAGCCACACTCGCTCATCAGGTGTGCGGAAATGTCTTCACCGGCGCCACCATCGCGCAGGGTCCGTCCCACCCCAAAGCGACGGGCGTGTACGGCGTAGCAGTCGGAGGAACGCTGTACGACAGTAACGACGTCCAGGTTTGGACCGATCAAACAGGTTCCGGCGGAAGTGTCCCTAATCAATTCCCTAATTCGGACGTAGCGGGTCGTTGGTGCATCACCGGACCTGCGAGCATAGCCTCCACCATCACCGGTGGCGGTTATCTGATCTTGGAAACCCCCTTACATCGCTAATGCCAATAACCCGTGGAACGACGGCGGATCACCGCCGAGACCCCAAATCGGTCAGTCGATCTTCTTGGCCCACGCGGTGTCAGTTGGCGGCGGCCTACTGAACTCCGCTCAAGGGTTCAACTTCGCCACCTAGGATCTGCGATGTGGCACGTGCCAGTCCCGAACCAACGCTCGACCTGATTGATCCACGACAACCCGGTCGGAGTGAAATGGATATGGAACCGCGGATGTTTCGCAAGCCAGTCCCGGACGGCGACAGTTCTATGAGTGGCGAGGCTGTCGCAGACGATGTGCATGTCGGGTTTCGTCGGGAACCGATTTGTCGATCGAGGTCAGGAATTTCCTGAATTGGGCGGCCGATGCCCGGTGGCCTAGCGAGGAACTCACCAGATTAATGCTCCTTGTTTCTGGAATTTTTCAACTGTCGCAAGTCGAATTATCCCAGGTAAGGGCACCAATCATGGTTGGTGACACGGGTTTACCGCGAATTACCGTGTAGGCCCGAGGCTAACACCGTTTCTATCGTGGAATGAAAATCGCCGGTGCGCGGCATTGAAGGCCTGAATGATCTGCTTCGTGACCCTTCCGGACGGGGACGCTGCATAGTTATGCATCTTCGCCCAGCAAAGGATGACCTGCAGTTGTTCCTCAGTATGTCCGGAATCGAGGGGTTCTTCGACACCTACGGATTCTGCATCGACCTCCCTGGCGCCGATCCGTTGCGCAAAATCGATGTATTGCAGGAGAACGGCTTTCAGCTTTTCCGCATTCGCGGGCCTCAGATCGATCACGTAATCCGTTCCACGGAAGGAGAATTCAATTCTCTCGTTAAGCTCATCGGCGACTGGCATCCCGTCGATATCATCGACACACTGTCGAATCAGTCTCTCCACCAAGGCACAATCCTCCGCGTTGTGTGCTTGACCCTCAGTCTACCCGTCAACTTTAGCGTGGACGACGACCGAGTCTTAGGTTTTGACGGCCACGCGCAGGAAGCGTTCTCGATCGTCGTCTCACAGACAGTAACTCTCCATACATGCGGGGCTGTCTGTACAGCATTTCACTGAGCGAGTCGACAAGACCAGGAAAGTATAAGCCGGGAAAGGCAGGTCAGACATCCAGGGTGGTTGAAATCCTTGCTGACTAAAATACTCAAGCCCCTCCTACTGCCTTCACTCTTACATGCTTGCAGTACCTGTCCAAGATCGGTGCGAAACGTGAAGATCGATGACCTGCGCCGTCTATCTTACGAAATGCCCTTTTGGGATTACGGCGCACCAGAGAGCTGATAGCTGATGTAGCTGTCGCCCCACTCGAGATAGGCACTTGACGTTGCCTGGCCTCGAATCTGGTCGTTCTGCCATTGACATACGGAAAAACCTAGAGGAACCGGAAAGGAGCTCACCCGGTCGAAGGTGCAGCTCGTGCCATGACCCTGCGAGTAGCGCCAGTCTAGCTCTTCACGACTGCGTGGCGGAGAATTACTGATCAGGTATGTGCGACCGAGCCACGTGATGCGCTCCAGAGGCGTGGCATGATCCCCAACAGGTGACCCGCAGGTTATGAGAATCCTTTCACCCTGATCAGAGTCATGAAAGGCTGCTTCCCATGGCTGGACGTAAACGGCATTCGCCCGAACAGATCATCCGCAAACTGCGCCAAGGCGACGAACTCGCCTGCCTTAGGCGCCGACATCGAGGAAATCGCCCGACAGCTCGACGTCTCGGTGAGCGCTCTACAACTGGCGCAAGCTTCTGCGGCGGCATGAAAACCGACGACCCAAAGAGTTCAAGGAACTCAAGAATGAGAACGCACTGCTCAAGGAGATCGCTCGGGGAAAATTCTGAGCCCGACCGCTAAACGAAACGCCGTGACGATGCTCCAGGAAATGATGGGGCTCTCACAGCGTTTCGCCCGCAAAATCGTCGGGCAACCGCGATCGACCCAACGGAAAGAGTTTGCGAAAAATACCCCGGACGACCCGGACGCCGATCTACGGAAATGGTTGCGGGACTGGGCCAAAGCCAACCAGCGAAAAGGGTTCCGGCGAGCGTGGGCGAGTCTACGAGCCGCCGGCTAGATGATCAACAGAAGAAGGCTCAGCGCCTCTGGCGCGAGGAAAGGATTGCGGGTAAAGGTCCGCAGGATCCGGAAATGTGCCGGTTCTTCGACCACTCCGATCACCGAAGCGGACGCACCGAAGGTGTTGTGGGCGATCGACTTCCAGTTCGATTCGACGACGGACGGGAGGAAGTTCAAGATCGCGTCGATGGTCGACGAACACACCCGTCAGTCGGTGCTCAACATGGACGAGAGATCTATCCCGGCAGAGGATCTCGTCGCAGCTTGGAGAAGGCGTACGCGCTCTGGGGTGGCCCGCCACAGATACTTCGGTGCGACAACGGCCCGGAGTTCATCTCCGAATCGCTGAGGAAATTCTGCGAGGATCAGGTCGGTATCGGTTACGTTTCCCCTGGTCGGCCATGGAAAGGGTACATCGAGTCGTTCAACAATCGTGTCCGTGATGAGTGCTTGAACATGAACGAATTCCACAGCGTCCTCGAAGACCGGGTCGTCACCGAGGACTGGAAGGAGGACTACAACAATCGACACCGACATTCATCGCTGAAGTACCGCACCCCAAATGAGTACAGCTGCCAGCTGTATTCACACGCATTGATTCTCTGATACCGAGTGGCTCACAAAACGGGGTCCTTCCACTGCCATCGAGAGTGCGTGCACGTCCTATCCAACACTCGTACGCTCATGTATGACCGGGCCCCGTGCATGCGTAGGCACGACCGATCCAGGCTTCGCTTACTCGGCAATCCACGACAGCTTGCAAGCGAGGCCCCGGCCCCAAAACGGGCCGACCTATATAACGTCCAGCGTTCGACGTGTTGGGCTCATTCGAGGTTTCAGTTTGTCGATGGGGTGATTCCCGAAAGTGGTGTCAAGGGTAGGCCAGACTGTTTCTGGCCCAATTTTCTTGACCATACCAACCATCGGTCAGCGAAGCGCTCACGCAAGTGTGCGCATCAGCCGATTTGCCTGGATGCGGTTGGCATGGGCACTTTCGGATTCGCCTGTGGAGGTGATCAGGTAATCCCGCTCTGCCACGCCGGCACATATGCCGAAGAGGGTCGCAAGGGAGCCTCGGGAGCGATTGTGGACGCCGACCGCTGGCATCTCGGAATAGCCTCGCGGAATAGGTGGAGAAAACTGTTGCAGCCCATCCTTATTGCTTACTTCGCATGGAAGTGGAGTCCAAAGCCACGACCACAAGCACCTATCGGAATTGCTGGCGCAGGCAGTCCTGCCGGTGCAGGGCGCTGGCAGGGCGGTCACAGTCCGTGCGAAGCGTCGATTCGATGCAGCCGCCATGTTCGGGAACGAATGTGTGGGATTAGGTTGCAATCTGAATCCGGCAGAATGAACGCCAATTCACGGATGTCGTTATACCCCGAAAATTTGCCGCATCCAACAGCGTGGCAGGTTCCTCGTGAAAGTGTTTAAAGCGCTACGTACTTCGTATCGAGGTACTCGTCGATACCCTCGGTTCCGCCTTCACGACCGAAGCCCGATTCCTTGACGCCACCGAACGGCGCGGCAGCATCGGAGATCGCGCCGCGGTTGACGCCCACCATGCCGGTGTCCAGCTTGGCCGAGACACGCATCGCACGGTCGATGTCGCGGGTGTAGAAGTACGCCACGAGACCGTACTCGGTGTTGTTCGCAGCCGCGATCGCCTCGTCTTCGGTGTCGAAACCGACCACGGCCGCAACGGGTCCGAAGATCTCTTCCTTCAGCAGGCGCGCATCGGCGGGCACCTGGTCGAGGACCGTCGGGGTGAAGAAGAATCCGGGGCCTGCGGGTGCCGATCCACCGGTGCGAACGCGAGCACCCTTGGACACGGCGTCGTTGACCAGTCCGGTGACGGTTGCGAGTTGCTTGGTGTTGATCAGCGGTCCGATGTTGGTGCCCTCGGCGTCACCGGCGCCCACCTTCAAGGCCGCAACCTTGGCGGTGAACTTGTCGGTGAACTCCTCGCGCACCGAGTTGGCGACGTAGATGCGGTTGGCCGCGGTGCAGGCCTCGCCGCCGTTGCGCATCTTCGCGAGCATTGCGCCGTCGACAGCTGCGTCGATGTCGGCGTCGTCGAAGACGATGAACGGCGCATTGCCACCGAGTTCCATCGACGTGCGGAGCAGCTTGTCAGCAGCATTGCGCACCAACAACTTTCCGACGCCAGTGGAGCCGGTGAAGGTGACCTTGCGCAGACGCGCATCTTCCATCAGCGGTCCACTGATGGAGGCCGCGTCGGACGTCGGGAGGATCGAGAGCACACCGTCGGGCAGACCGGCATCGGCGAACACCTGACCGAGGAGCTGCATGGTCAGCGGCGTGTCCTCGGCGGGCTTGACGATGATGGTGCAACCGGCAGCCAGCGCCGGTCCGATCTTGCGTGTGCCCATGGCGAGCGGGAAGTTCCACGGGGTGATCGCGAGGACCGGTCCGACGGCTTCCTTGGTGACCAGGATGCGACCGTTGCCGGCCGGAGCCTGCGTGAAACGTCCGCCGATGCGTACTGCTTCCTCGCTGAACCAGCGCAGGAATTCGCCGCCGTAGTTGACCTCACCGCGGCTCTCTGCCAACGACTTACCCATTTCCAGGGTCATCATCAGCGCGAAGTCCTCGGCGCGGGCGTGCAGCAATTCGAAGGCGGTGCGCAGGATCTCGCCGCGTACACGTGCCGGAGTGGCCGCCCAGTCTTCCTGCGCCGCAGCGGCGAGGTCGAGCGCGCGGATACCGTCGGCAGCGGTGGCGTCGGCTACCTGGGCGAGTTCCTCACCCGTTGCCGGGTTGTAGACCGCAAAGGTCTTCTCGGCCGGGACGAGCTTGCCGCCGAGCCAGAGACCCTGGGGTACCGAGTCGAGAAGATCCGAGACGTTGGACATGTCAGTTCCCCTGTGCTGCAGTACGGATGGCTAGAGTGGATTGCTCTCGGAGTGAGAGGTAAGGAGATTCTTTTCAGCGTGTCGAGTGACCTCAGGCTCACCCCGAAAAGTGCAGAATAGCTCTGCAGCGATGATCGGTACATTCACATGACAAATCGTTGGTCCGGGGCTGAGAATCCCTGACGAGTCCGTGCGTGAAGTGTAGTGGAATGTCGATCAGTTGTCAACTGTAGCAATCAATTCAGTGGTGTGTGCGAACCGTGAGTAGGAATGCTTGTGCTGGATCCGTAGATCATAGGCTCCGCGTCCGGCGTTGTTCCAGCAAAGGCGAGCCGCTCTCATCGAATGCCGGAACCGATTACGCTCTTGCACCAGTGGTTTCGTGGTTATCGGCAGCGGGTTGGCTACCTTCGAGTGCCTGATTCTCAGCGCTGCCGTCGCCACATTCGGCGAGAGTCACGTACACGCCGGAGCAGCGACCTCGATCGAAAGGAGGTTGCACGAGATCGTTCGTGGGACGGGCCTAGAAGGTGGGCGGGCTGACCCCGGTCGAGACTGCTCCCGACTAGTAGGCGAGAGATGCCGAGCCCTTTTCGGCTACTCACCGAGCCTGACACCGCAGAGCCAAATAATCTTGACGCACCGGGCTCAGTGATTGTGTGTCAGCAGCAGGTGGGGGCCGCGCTGTCGGCAGCGCCGAAGCGTCCGGCCGGGGGATAGTGGGCGGTGACGACGACCGGACGAATCGGAGGCGGAGTGTTCCTGCTCTTCGAAAGTTGGAGGTTGCCCTCGGTTATGACCACGGCAACAGCGGGCAAGTCACCGATTTCCAACGCTGAGATCGCATCAGGCGCATCGGAACCCAGTGGAGCGTCGATGACAACGACGTTCGCCGGACTACCGACTACGAGTGCACCTTCGGCCAATTCATAGACAGCCTTCACATTACCTGTAGAGGCGACAATGGCCTGTCGGCCGGTCAACGGTCCGAGCGAGGCCGATTCAGCCATCATCCGGAGCATTCCCAGCGGCAGAACACCAGTCCCTGTCGGAGTATCTGTCGCTAGCAAGATCCTGTGGAGATCGCCCTTCTCGAGGGCCAACTCCATGATGTCGATCGCAGACTTGAGATTTCCGGCTTGAACGATCTGCAGGGCGATCTCGCCACCATCGTCAACGATACTTCGGTTCTCACTCCGGGTGAGAGCCGTAGGCCCACCGTTGATGTGGCCCGCGATGTTGGGATTCATCGCCAGCAGCAGTTCCGCGTCGATCTTGGACTTACTACCAGGAATGGATCCGCCGCCACTGTGGCACATGACCACGATGCCCTCGTTGCGGGCTGCGTGGACTACCGGAACGTACTCCCGTGCCGAAGCGAACGCGCCGAAGCCGGCCTTGGCCAACCACACGCCGGCAGCACGAACCTCGGCGAAGTCATCCGCCGTGAGGCCGGGTTCGAGGATGATTGAACCGGCATGCACCGTCATGCCGGATGGGCGGTACGTCATGAAGGAGCGCTGTGCAGCGATTGCCAGTGCCTTTACCCCTATGACATCTGTCGGTCGTCCGGGAACATGCACTTCGCTGGCAGAGATAACACTCGTCGTGCCGCCGTGCACGTAACTCTCGAGGAAATCGACAGTCTTCTGTCGAGGCGTGTAGTCGCCGAAGGTCGTGTGTACATGCGAGTCAATGAGGCCGGGAATCACGGTGGCACCCGCAACGTCGACGACCGCCTGATGTGTCGAGTGATCGACTTCTGCGCTATCGCCGATCCACGTGATCAGTCCGTCAGCACAGATGATCGCGTCGCCGGACAGCTGGCCTTCCGAAGATCCGACGCACGAGTCGCCGATGTTGATGAGAGCGATGCTCATAGTTTTGCTCCCGTGGCAGGTTTGGTGTCATCGTCGGAATTAGGATGCTAGAGACTCGACCCTGAGGGTCTCATACTTACCGCCGTGCAAAACGAGCGGTGAGTGCTCATGTGTTTCTAGGTAATCTACCCGGCCGACGAAGAGGGTGTGGTCGCCGATCTGATGGCTCGCTTCAATGCCGGCGCCCACGAATGCGGTTGCACCGGAGATGAATTTGTATGAGTTTCGCTCCTCGAACTCCGGCTTCAGCGTGGAATTCGGTGATCCTGCAAAATGCATCGAGTAGTCGATCTGCGGGGCCGAGAGGAAGCTGACTCCAAACCGGCCGCTCGAATGGAGGACAGCCGCCATCCGTGAGGCATTGCCCAGGGAGATCCCGACCAGAGGGGGGGTGAGCGACATGGAGATGAAACCGTTGGCCGTCATTCCGTGGGTGTCTCCGTCCCCGGTTTGAGCAGTGATCACAGTCACCCCAGTGGTGAACTTGCCCATAGTATTTCGGAACTGACGGGGCTCGATCGGTAGGGCGGAGTGGAGAGGTTCGGTGCCCGCTTTTTTCATGAGTATTTCTCCTTTTGATCGGTCCAGAACAACCGTGCGGTGACATATTTGGGATGCGCTCACGGGGAGTTCGCATTCCGTACGACGTATCAGGCTGCGGTCATGTTGGGTGGACTAGGGCCATGTGAATACATTGGTGCGAGTTCGGACTTGCTGCGATTGTTGGTGTTGAGTCCATTGAAGCGTTGGTTCGGTTCCGGCGGTAGAGCAACTGACATTAACTACCAGTTTGGGTGACACCGTTCGGGAGTCCCTGGCAATAGTGTTCTGGCCTAACAGAACCGGCAACCAACCGCGACTCATTCGAGGAGGTGCGCTTTCGGAAGTGGTTCCCGGAGCCGTCACGTGACAAACACCATCCTTTGGTTCCCCGACTGAGCCACCATCTCCAGGACGCGAACACACGTTCGCAGAACGTGGCGGACAAGGTGGCGTAGGTATGCAGCACACCGCAGGTTTGCTCGAGATTATCGAGTCCCAGGCGAGCGTAGCTGCTTTCATAGACAAGGAATTTTGAAATGACGTCAGTGACAAATACAGACAACAAGGCGAGATGGGTCCTCGGGATCGCGATGTCCGCGATGATTGTTGACGGTTACGACGTAATCGTCTTCGGCTCGGCTATCCCGGCTTTGCGTGCCCACAAAGACTGGAACCTGTCCGCGCAGGACATTGGACAAATTGCCAGCCTGGCAATTGTTGGCATGCTCTTGGGCGCCCTCCTGAGCGGCCCCATCACGGATCGGATCGGTCGCCGGTGGGGCCTGATTGGGTGTATCACCTGGTTTTCCATTGCGATGATCGGTGTTAGTGCCGCACCGTCGCCCGAAGTGCTGGGATTCTTCAGATTCATTGCCGGGCTCGGTTTCGGTGGCGTCTTGCCCACCGCTATCGCGCTGACAATGGAATGGGCTCCGCCAAGAAGGAAGAACCTGAGTAACGCCCTCGTTCAGTGTGGGTTCCCCGCCGGTGGAATTCTCGCGGCGTTCGCTGCTATCGCTTTTCTCGAAGACTTTGGCTTCCGGGCACTCTTCCTCCTGGGGGCTCTTCCGTTGGTGACGATCGTTCCGCTGGCGATTTGGAGGCTCCCGGAATCCGCGGAATTCCTCCGGACTCAAAAGAGTGACGTATCGCGGCCTTCGATACGTCAGAACCTTGCGAATGCGTTTGCCCCTCGGTTCATCCCGGTACTGATTGTCTTTGCCCTTGCGAACTTCTGCAGCTTCCTGCTGGTCTATGCCTTGAACACATGGCTGCCGGAACTGATGAGGACTGCGGGGTTCGGCCTGGGGTCGGCGCTGTCATTCCTCCTCACTCTCAGCCTGGGCGCCATTGCCGGAGGCGCAGTCGGGTCTGCCTTCGCTGACAGGTTCGGTAACAAACTCGTTGTGTGTATTGGCTTCTCGACTGCTGCCTTTGTGTTGATGCTCATAAGCCTTAGTCCATCGACTGGAGTCCTCTACATCTTGATAGCCGTCGCCGGGGCGACAACACTAGGCACCCAGATTGTTCTGTTCGGCTATGCGGGTACATATTTCGCATCCGAAGTCCGGGCGACTTCCGTTGGCTTTTCCAGCGGGGTCGGGCGACTCGGCGCGATTGCTGGACCAATCCTCGGTGGAACCCTTGTTGGGCGAGACGTTGGATTCGGTTGGAGTTTCGGGGTTTTCGCCTCAGTCGCGCTTGGCGGTGCGCTCTTCACCATGCTTGCGCCGCCGACTGCTCGCGCTGTCGACAGAGCAACAAGCAACGAGGTTTCGCGATCGGCTGCCGTCTAAGCCTGGGTACCTGACGCGTAAATGCGCGTACTGGTAGTGCATTGGGTGCCCACAGCCGCCGAACGAGCTCGCCTTCTCCGACAGGTATTCCGAACTGGCGATGTATCAGAACTACGCCCGTGAACTCGATGACGGGAACTGCTGGTGCTCGACCTTTGTCAGTGTATCGGATCGCATCCGGACAGGATCGCGCCTTTCGCCGCCCGCCTACGCATCTGACGAAAGGCTCTTGGTTTCACCTGCTCGCGTTGATCGATATCTACTTCCGATGGAACCCGTCCTGGATCGTCACGACTCGCGAAAGGGTAAAATTGTCAGTACAATTCGTCGCGAGTCAATTGAACCGAACGGCGCCGATCCGCAGGCGGTCCACGTTGATCAGGCGTACCGACGACCTCGGGTCTAGTGACGCGGCGGCTGACCAGCCTCGGAATCATGAGGCCGCATTCGCTGCCTCGTGTCTCGCCGGATTACGTTGGCTGCTGTGTTTCCGCTCGATTCCGCAAGTTTTCGAATAACGTAGCGCCGCTGAAGGTTTGAGACCTAGCTTCATCATCGATGTTCGCGCTCGAGTTTCGGGGCAATTGACCGTTAGCTCTCTCATTGACTTGACTACTGCGCGCCGTTATTCGGGCATTCTCAGAGGAGGTGGAGGGGTCTGTCCGGGCAATTCTGTTGACAGTGCGTGACTCCTCTACTTAAACTGCTGAACATTCAGCTGTTCTGTTAAGTGTTCAGCGGCGAGGTATCGGGTTGAAAGTTGAAGAGTTCGTACTGACGTGGTCCTTTGCGCAACGAGTGAGGGAGGACGGACTTTTTGAGGGGACGGAGATGAAATCCTGAGGTGGAAATAAGAAAAGGACCATGTCAGCGTTGTCTGTAAGCGGTGCATGGTCGGAAGTGCGAGCGTCATGCGTTGCCCGCACGATGTTGTTGGATGCGGATTTCGATACCGTATGGAAATCTCGGAGGAGATGGAATGGGCACTGCCCGCCAGGCTGACCCAACGTCCACGGCAGGGGTCTGGCAGATCAGAAAGCTGGTCACATCAGTGGATGAGTATGTGACCGAAGGGGGAGCGACCCCTGCTCAGGCCGCGCTACGGGTGACGGCTGCTGCGGTGCTCAGGAATCCTTGGATTGGAACCCCAACAGACACGGACCTACAGACTCCAGCCCGGCAGGTTGCACCCAGGCTGGCGAAGTTACTTGCAGATAGGGTTCTCGAGCAGGTTGGTGACGCGACGCGGATAGAGGCGTTTGGCAAAGCAGCCCTTGTGGGAAGTGCCGGTGAGATCGAGCATGGTGCCGCGTTGTTGCACACCCCGTATTACGCGAATCTATTGCGAGAATTCTTCGATGGTAGCGCTGTGATCTCGTTTTCGGACGATCGAGCCCCGGCTGGAACGCCGATTCTGATTCCGATGTGCCACAAGATAAAAGGAACCCAGCGGTCGCACTATCAGACGGTGATCGCACACATTTCGGATGTGCCGCGCGCCGACGAGATCGCCATATTCGCCGCGGCCTCGACCGGGCCGCGACCACACCATCGTGTAGGCGACCGCACGACCGACCCGACCGTTAACTCAGCCAATCTGGAGGAACTGTACCGATGAAGCTTCGCAAGATTTTCACGCTGCTCGACGAGATTCTAGTCGAGGGAGGCCGCCCCGTGGAGCCAACAGCCCGCATCGCTGTGGTTGCAGCTGTGATCGAAAACCCCTGGTATGGACAGGGTTTTGTAGAGGACCTCTCCGAGGGGATCGAGGCCACCGCGTCAGATCTGGGGGCGCTCTTAGCGCCACGGGTACTCGCTGCACTCGGTACCTCGGCCCAAGCCTACGGTAAGGCAGCGATCGTCGGACTCGCTGGTGAGATCGAGCACGGATCGGCGCTGATCCATACTCTCAAGTTCGGTGACCATTTCCGTTCGGCCGCAAATGCCACAACTCTTCTTCCCGCCGTCGAGAAGCGTGCCGGAAGTGGTGCCACCTTCGACATTCCGCTCAAGCACATCACCGACGCGACGATCCGATCGCACCACCAGTCCATAGAGATTCGGCTCGCGGACGCTCCGCATGAGGGCGAGATTATCATCGCGTTGGCCGCCGCGGCTCAGGGGCGGCCGCAGCAACGCCTGGCAGCACTGTCGACGGAGGAGTGAGCCAGCAACCGATGACCTTATCCATTTGGGGGGGCAGGTGTGGTCAAGCGTTTCGGGGCGGTGGTGCATCTGCCACCTTGGGGAGGTGCTTAGGCGTGGTGGACTTCGGACCACGCATCGAGCCGGTGATCATCGACAACGGATCATGCTACCGGGCAGCTGATTTCACCGCTTCACTCCGCGAAGCTGGCCACTACCGCATCCAGGCGTACCCGAAAGATAATGGGAAAGCCGAGCGTTACGACCGCATCCTCGCCGAAGAACTGCTGTACTCCCGCGAATACACCCGCGAGCAGCAACGACGTACTCTGTAGAAGTCTGGAATGTTCACTGAAATTATCACCGCCGCTGCGTACCGCCGGCACCGCGCAACTAACGTCCGTGTCTCATGCAACTAGCGATGCGGTGCCCTGCCGCCGTCCGCTCAAACCTGACCCTTGCAGGGTTTCGTGATTGGCTGCCGAGATACGGACTGACACCGGGCATGTATCTGGTTCGGGAAGATCGGTCAGAGCTCTCGTTGTGCTGTGATCAACTCGGTTCGGTACGGGAACACGTTCGTGCCGAATATCTGAGGAGGCGTCGGTCTGGTCACCAGCTTTACCGTAGTAGCCCGGTAACTCCGGCGAGAAGAATCGCGGTGAAGATCCACGCCAGGATCCGCAGGCCAGGTAGTCCGCGTTTCACCCAGGCGGGCGCAGTTGTGCTGACCGCCCATTCGGTCGGGTGATGCCTGTTGCGGCAGGGATGACGCCAGTGTGGGCGTAGGTGAACGCATCCAGGCACGGGTAGGTCGGGTGTGAGGCGCAGTCGTCGGCACCTGTGACCGTCACCGATTGTCCTAGCTGCTCGGTGGGGGCGGCTTTGTTCCCTCCGGTCGCGCCGGCGGTGACAGAGCTGGCCACTACAACGGGGGGTGGTGGGGACGAAATGTGCGCGGTTCGTCTCCACGAGCGCAACACCTGCGATCAAAGCAACGATCAGCCACACGGCGGCGAGGAGAGAATAGTAATAGATCTGCCGGGCAACGGTCTTGGAGAACCATGCGGGGCCGGTTGTTGAGTTCGTCTTCGGCTGCGAGTAGGTGCTCGCGTAGATGGTGTGCGAGGCTGACGCCTTTGGGAAAGTAGTCCCGCAGTAAACCATTGGCGCTCTCGTTGCAACCGCGTTGCCACGGTGATCGGGAATCGCAGAAGTACACGGGCATTCCCAGGACTTCGGTGGTGGCGACATCACGGGCCTTTCGACCGTCGTTCACGCGTAATCCATTGTGATGGCGACAAGCAATACCGAGCCCGTGATAGTCGATACAACCGGGTGGTCGTTACCAAAACTAAGTGCTTGGTCTGCGTTCGATGCACTATGTCGGTTGTTGGGTTGAGTCACGAGCTTTGTGTGGAATCGGCCGTTGCTTTCTATGAGGTGCCGGGTCGTTTCATGACTGAAGTAACTGTGACCGGTAGAAGACTGGTATGCGGCGGCATGGTGGGCGTAGCATGCCTTTGCCCTAGCTGGTTGTAGCATCAACTTTTTTCGCTGCTCTTCGATGACGTTCCTTGTGCGTCGGCCGCAGCGAACGTGTTTGGAGAATTCAGTGAAATCCTTTGTTTATCTAGTCGTGGTTTGGTTCGGTCTCGGCTTGTTGTTTCGCAGATATTTGATTTCGCACCTTTTATCGGGTGGCCTTTTCGGAACGCCGATTGGCCATAGGCCCATCGGGTGGTCGGGTACGACGTGCGCCGCCGCTGTCTCGGCGGCTGGTCCGTATGAGGTGCCTGCGCGCCGGGTTGTCGGAGGACAGTGAATGCGCATGGATGCGCGTGATGCGCTGTTTTTCTATCTGGAACGAGAGAATGTCACGCAATCTTTTTTGACGAGTTTTGTGTTCTTCCCGACTGAAGCCGGCGCCCCGGCTCCGGGGCGGGAGGACATCGTGAAGTGGTTGTCGGAAAGGCTCGATGGGCTTCCGACGTTGCGTGATCGGGTGATACGAGTTCCTTTCGATCTTGCAGTTCCGCGGTTGTGTCGGGACGTGGAGTTCGACATCGGCAGGCACTTGCTCTTCCATGACGTCGCCGATTGGGACAGTCTGCGTGATGTGGTGCCTGAATTGATTTCTCGGAGAATGGATGCGGAGCATCCGCAGTGGCGGATACACATCGCGCAGGGCGTTCGTGGTGTCATGGGTCGTTCCGATTCGGCGACTGTCGTGATGATGCAGTTTCATCATTCGATCGCGGATGGTCAGGAAAGTGTGCGCGTAGTCAAGCACCTTTTTTCTTCGGTTCCGACACAAGTGAAGGTTGCCGTGTCCCCGGCGGTCGAACCGGTCCCGTCTGCTGTCGCCCTCGCAGTGCGGGCAGCGGTGAGCGTGCCGTGGCTTCTGGTGAGATTCCTGTGGAGCCTGCGCACGATCGCGGTCGGTAAGCGGCGTGTCCGGGAAGAGATTGCCCGCGGCGACTACACCCGCGGCGCGCATGCCTCCTTCGCGGCCCCCTTTACGGGTGCCTTGGGAGAACACCGGCGATTTGACTGCATGTTCCTCTCCTTTCCGGAGGTGAAGAAGGTCAGATATGTGCTCGGAAATGTCACCATCAACGACATCTTTCTTGCGATTGTCTCGCTCGGACTGTCGTACTACCTCAGTGAACGAGAGTGGAGTACGCCGTATTCGCTCGGCGGGACCGTTCCCGTGTCGATACGGGGTCTCGGGCCCGCGAAAACCGCGCGTAACCAGTTCGTCGTGTGCGGTGTAGATCTTCATACCGACGTATCAGATCCGATCGAACGAGTGCGCTTGATTCACGATTCCGCTGTCAACTCCATCGCGGCGGCCAAGAGTCCGGGAAACATGCTGATTTTCAGCGCGTTGGCTTCGGTTCCGGGGTTCGTCTTCAAGAAATCCGTCGCGTTGATCGGGCGACGCCAACACAGCAATCCCGTCACTTTTTTTCACACTTCGATCTCCAGCGTTCCCAAGGGTGAGGGCGATTGGCGTCTCGGGGATGCACAAGCGGCGGGATGTTTCGGGGTGATCAGTTTGGAAGGAATCGCAGGTGTGGGTCACACGATCGACACACTCGGCGACAGTGCGACGATCAATATCACTGTCGATCCCGACCTGTTCCCTGACGTCGAACGATACCGCGAGTTACTCGAGGTCGCCTGGAATGACATCCGCACTGCCGCTTCCGCGGTCGCGGCGGAGTCGTCCGTGCAGTAGGAGCAGTGGTGGTAGTTGCGTGTGCAGCGCAACCGTTCTGTCACTGATCGGCCTGTCTCGAAGGGGCTCCCATTTGATGGGTGTCGACGACAGTTGAGAACCGAACAGGTGTCGGTGGAGGGAAATCAACCACAATGTGTCTTTGGCTGCGGCGAAACAGGTTCATGAAGACGGCCAGCCTGGCCCGATTGTCGGCCGCGGATGCGTTCCTACTTGATAATGCATGCCCGGATATCGTGAGTGCTCTGGTTTTCGACATCGACGGTGAATCTCCGTCGCTCGAAACAATTCGCGATCAGATTCGTCGCAACATCGAGCGCATGGGCGCGCTTCCTTTTCGTCTTGCACACGATCGATTAAAGGCCGGGTTTCCGTATCGTGTCCGTTCGCAACGCTGGTCGGATTCGGCCATCGTCGAGTTGCGTTCGAGTGCGACGTGGGAAGAGGCGCTGGCGGAGTTATCTTTTGTGGCGTGTTGCAAAGTCGACCCCTTCACGCAGTGCATGAAGGTGCACGTGTTCCGGAATATTGAGAGCGCGCCGACGGACAGCGGAACCGCGACACTTGTTGCATTGCAGGTAAATCACGCAATAGCGGATGGCCGGGGGGCTGCGCGGATCCTGCAGGAGCTTTTGGGTGGCGGCGGGAGTTCATCGGCTCGAGCTCGACCTCTGCGCCGTGATCCGTCGTGGATGCATGCAGCGATGGCAGTCGTCGGCATACCAGGTCGGCTCGCGCGGACGTACTGGAGGTTGTTTCGTCTACCTCGGGAGATGGCGCACGACTCACGACATAATCGCCCCGGGCAGTCCCCGCACTCGCGAGTGGACGACGGGCCGAGCGGTATCGACACAGTCATTTTCGATCGGCAGGACCTCAAGCCGCTCGGGATGACGGTAACCGAAACCGCGCTGACAGCGGTAGCGTTCGCACTTCCCCGTATCGAGGGCCGCTCCTACCGGGGTGAAGTGCCGATCGCAGCCCCACCCGGGTTGAATCCTCGGACGGTGAACAATCTTGTCAACATTGTCGTTGAGTTGCCCGACAGCACGGGCACTCCGAGCGCTGCGGCCTTCCAGATCCGAGAATTATTGAAGGCCGAAATCGAGACGGCGCGCAATATCGCGGCCGGCGCGCGTCTTGCGCTGCTCGACGGCGCGCCGGCGTTCGTGGTGCGAGCTATCGCCAAGAACGCCGCGTCCGAACACAATACGCTGATGTACGACGCGGTCGACAGGTTCAAGTTGACGAGTTACCAGGCGCCCGTGAGTTGCGCGCATGTGTGCGGTACGCCGCCGAGTTTCGCGATGTCGATTCCCACGCTTCGCCCGAGTGACAGATTCACTGTCACATTCGTCGGGTTCGGCGACAGGGTGACGGCAACAGTCGCCGCCAGACCCGGCCTATTCGTTGATCTACGGGCTTTCCTCGACAGGCTCGTCGCAGCCGTTGCCGACCTCGGTGCAGCTGATCGACAGCACCGTTCTCGCGAAGACTGAGCAACGCACCGAGAAGTATTCCAGTTCTATGATTTTGAACTGAAAGGATCCTGAGGGAGAACTGGCAGTAACCTCACAGCATGAGTGTAGTAATCTTCTCTTCGGTTACGGCATCTGAGGTTGCTGGACCGCCCTGAGCGGAGGATCCTTGAAGCGGTTCGCGATATTTACCATCTCGGTGATTTCCGGTGCATTGTTGCTCCGGCGTGCGGTCATTTCTCAGCTGCTGCATCCACCGTTTGGCGTGCCCCCCGGTCACCGGCGCATTCGGTAAAGCCGGTCATACGCCCCGAGTTGTCCAGTCGGAAAGCGCGATTGGGCGGGGTTAGCGCGCGGTCTATGTCTCCTCGGATGCGGGGAAATGGCTCCGTGTCGACGGTCCCTTTCACAGTCCGGAGACGATGCGGCCCTGTGACATTCCCTCCCGTGGTTCAGGTCCCTGGTCGCCGTGGCCGCGGATTCAGGGAACTACCAAGTGAGGATCGGAGCCTAAGGGGTTGCGGTGTTCCTCCGTCATCATACAAGGACCCCGAACGGGGCAATTGAATCGACCGCCGACGCGCAGGGAACGTATCCGTTCCCGATGACAGCAACCTCTCTCGTGCCCTTTCTGCTGGCTGGCTGAGCAAAGACTGGGCGTGGCTGAAAGCCGAACATACGGACCGAAATTCGAAGACACATCACCGCTGAGCCTGGTGACCAGGTCGCTTGATGTGGCTGGTTCGGTCCTCAATTTTGGGTGCGAGATTCTGAGGGTTACCAAGTGAGTGAAGGTGTCCCGGCTCGCGCCAGGAAGAAACCGTTACCCGGGATCGAGACGATTACGGCGCCACTCGTTCCAGATTCGCGGCGAGCTAGCAAGGTGGCCTCGTCGCCGTACCCTTCCGGCGGCACTGACATGTGCACAGTGCAGCGCGGCCTTGAGTGCACCCGACATTCTCGCGGTAGTGGACCCAATCGCTGGGGCAGTGCACGGTTCGTGTTCACCGCCTACGCCCCGACCATGTCGGCGGGTATCCCACGAGCGGGACGAAAGAGAGCGTCGACGACTACGTGGTTATCGCCGGCGCCCCGGCGGCTCGACACCCGAGCGGACGCAATACTGCACGGGTGACCGTGGTCGGTAGCGACGGCGCGACTTTCTGATACTGCAGATAACATGAACGCCATACTCATTCAGCAAACCAACGAAGAGGACTTCTGTGGCCGAAATAGTGATTCGCCAACTCATCGACGATCTCGACGGAAAACCCATCGACACCGGATTGGGCCATCAGGTCGCTTTCTCTTACCAGGGTGTGGACTATCGGATCGATCTACGCCCTGCCAATGCCGACAAGATCGAAGCAGCGTTCGCCCCGTACATCAAGTCGGCAGAGAAGGTCTCTGCGGCAGGTAAAGCGCGTACGACAATCTCGACCGCACGCAAGGCATCAGGGTCTGGTCGGTCAGCGGAGCAACTGCACGCGATCCGGGAGTGGGCCGACAAGAACGGCTTCGATGTTTCTCCGCGTGGGCGAATCAAAGCCGACGTCATCGATGCGTTCGACGCCGCACACTGAGACTGGTGGGCAGAATGTTTTCTCACTGATAGTCGGCCCGTAACGCACCTGTATCTCATGGTTCTCTTCGACGAGGCGGAAAGATTCAGGCGAGCTCGAGGCCGTCCTCGGCGGCGAAAACCAGATGGCGGTCGTCGAGGGCTATCGCCCACCGCAGCACCGGTGCCCAATCCCGCCCCAGATCAGCGTTGTCGATGACGGTGTCGGCGTAGTCCTCGATCACGAGCCGGACTTGCGGCTCGGTTTCACTGGACCGTGATCCGGCAGTCGGGATCACGGTGACCCACGAACCGACCGCGATGGAATCAGTCGGGTTAGCTCCGGAATCGGACATGGGTCTGATTTTGACAGAAGATCGTGAATGCCGGGGATGGGATTGTCATGTCCGGGGACTGGTGCTGCTTCGAAGGGCGTTTCCGTGAGTGTCCAGTTAATGTCTATAGACCAGTCGCTCACCCGAACTCCCTGTTCCTGGACAAGGGTTTCGAGATCTTTTCTATGGATCGGTGATGTCAGCACCAGCGGCTACGGCAGAACCCACCGCCGCCACTGTTGGTGTAAGTGGTTGGGGTGTCGATGTAGATGTTTCCGTTGTCGTCGAATGTGTATGTCGTGGTGTCGTCGTCGCTGGTGTAGAGGACCCCGTCGGGGCCTGCCCGGAGTCGGTCGAGTTCGGTTTTCTGTTCGGCTTTGATGATCGCGGTATCGTCGTCGGCTCGGTATTGCGCTTGCAATCCGGTGCGGTTGTCCCATGCGTTCTGGTATGCGGTGAACATGCCGGCCACCGTAGCGAATTCGGGGCTGCGTTGTTGGATTGGCGGGCTGTCGTGAGCTGTTGATCGAGTGATGTCGTGGACAGGACGGATAGGTTGATGCCCGGCATATCCAGGGTGCCCAGGACCTCGGCGAGAAGTACTTCGTTGAGCAGGATTTCAGTATCGGCGGAAGTGTTCGCAGTCGATAGGGCAGCGGCGGTGTCGGCTGACCCTGTTATGTACACGTATCCGCCAGGTGTGAGGGGCATGGAACGCACGACCCATACGGCGGTGCCGATCGGTGCAAGTTCGGTCAACCGCTGCCGCTCCACCGCGCGATTCGAGTCGGAGGCGGTGTAGCCGCCGCAGTTCACTGCGCCGACGTGGTTGATGTCGACGCGGGTTCGTTCTCCGTCGATGTCGATGTAGAGGCCTGCGCCGGATCCGGCTGCGTCGTAGTCGAGGACTGTGCCTTCCCATTCGACTCTCTTTCGTACCGGAATCGGTACCGCAGAGGTTGTCGTGGGCGACGCTTGAGCGGAGGTCGTGTGCGCTGCGATCGAGTTTGTCGTTGGACCGTCGTCGTTGATGCAACTGCCGAGCATGGCCAGCACCAACACTGTGCCTAGTCCCCAACCGAGTTTCTGCTTCGTCGTTGCCATGAACCTCTCCATCGCTGCGGTGCCGGTCACCGAAGCCCGGGGAAATCATTGACGACCCGGCAAGGCGTCTCTCCGTCACTGCTATTGGGTTGCTGTCACGTCGAGAGTCGGGTGAGAGGCAGGATGCCTAGCGGCACGGGTCATCCCGAACGGCGGTCGCACCGATCTCACAGATGCTGTTCGTGTACACGACATGTGGTGCTCGACAAGGTTTTCTGCGAATGCCGACGGTGCAGTAGTCGTTATCGCAGGACCAAGGGCAGTGGTCACGGATGGGTTCCGTCAGGTTCGATGAGGAAGGCCGTGCCAGGCGCTGCTTTTCGATCTGTGTTCAGGCGTCGGTGAGGACCTTCCGTCCCGGGCCGGTTGGAGCGCGTCTCCGGTTTGCTCGATAAGGTTCGCGTTCCGGGCACCTGCGCTATCGGACGGTTAAGCATAGTTCGACGAGTCGCCGCCTCCTCCACCGTCATCGAACAATGTGGGTGTTTCGCAGGGCTGGTCCTTGGTGGTGGAGAACCGTTGTGTCGCAAAGTCAAGCCGCGCGCCGAGGGCAGGGCACGTCTACGTCATTCCCGTGTCATTCGCGTCCACGCCCGCAACATCTAACTCGGTACGTAGATGCTGACGATCTCGGCGATGCAAACCGGCTTGTCCGCATTTTCGCGTCCTATTGTCACGGCCGTGACAACTTGGACGCCCGAGGGAACGGTGTCGACATCTTTGATGTCTACTGCAGCTCGAATCCGTGAGCCGACAGGTACGGGCGATGGGAATCGAATCTTGTTCGATCCGTAGTTGATGCCCATTCGGACGCCGTCGACGGTGTAGACCTCCCATACAAGCATCGGGATCATCGAGGTCAGCAGATGCCCGTGGGCGATGGTGGTTCCGAACGGTCCGTCAGCAGCCCTTGATGGATCCACATGGATCCACTGGTGGTCGCCCGTCGCATCGGCGAATGCGACGATTTTCTCCTGGGTGAGGGTGTGCCAGGACGAGTATCCGATCCGGGTGTTCGCCGCGGCGCGTAGTTCGTCGATTCCGTTGAGTGTCTTCATGCTTTGGGTCCTCCGGCAACGTAGAGAATCTGCCCGGAGACAAATCCGGCTCCCTCGCTGGCGAGAAATGACACTGCATGGGCGATGTCGTCGGGGACCCCGACTCGGGCGACGGGGATATCGGCGGCTGCTCTCGTTTTGAGTTCATGAAATTTCATTCCCATGCGCGCTGCCGTTGCCGCTGTCATCTCGGTCTCGATGAAGCCGGGAGCAACCGCGTTGGCTGTGATGCCGAATTTTCCGAGTTCGAGGGCCACAGTCTTGGTGAATCCTTGGAGCCCAGCTTTGGCTGCGGCGTAGTTTGCTTGCCCTCGATTTCCGAGCGCTGACACGCTCGACAGGTTGATGATTCGTCCGAAGCCGGCCTCAGTCATGTGTCCCTGGACTTCTCTGGTCATCAGAAACGAGCCACGTAAGTGCACGTCCATGACTGTATCCCATTCTGCAGCAGTCATTTTGAATAGGAGATTGTCGCGGGTGACGCCGGCATTGTTGACGAGAACGGTTGGTGCGCCGAGCTTTGCGGCGATCTTGTCCACAGCTTTTTCTACTGCGGTTCCGTTGGAAACGTCTGCGCCGACGGCAAGTGCAGTACCTCCGGCCCGGGTGATGGTGTCGACCACGTTCTGGCAGGTGTCTTCGTCGAGGTCGAGGACGGCGACAGCGTGGCCGTCTGCTGCGAGTCGTTGTGCGACGGCGGCTCCGATTCCCCGTGCGGCGCCGGTGACGATTGCGATGCGGCGGTGTCCGGGGTGAGATGAGGGGATCACGAAAGTGGGGTTCCTTTCAAAGGTCGGGTGAGAAGCGATTTCGGGTCAGGAGAGCCGTTCGAGGATCAGTGCCATGCCTTGTCCTCCTCCTACGCACATGGTTTCGAGGCCGAACTGCTTGTCGTGTGTCTGTAGTGAGTTGATGAGGGTGCTGGTGATTCGTGCCCCGGTCATGCCGAATGGGTGGCCGATGGCGATGGCCCCGCCGTTGACGTTCAGTCGATCCTCGTCGATGCCGAGTTCGCGGGCCGAGGGGATGACCTGGGCGGCGAAGGCCTCGTTGATTTCGACGAGGTCGATGTCGCCGATACCGAGGCCGGCGCGGGCAAGTGCTTGGCGTGACGCCTCGACTGGTCCGAGGCCCATGATCTCGGGTGACAGTCCGGTGACCCCGGTACTGACGATGCGTGCGAGAGGGGCGATTCCGAGTTCTTTCGCCTTCTGATCAGACATGATCACCAGGGATGCGGCGCCGTCGTTGAGTGAACAGCAGTTGGCGGCGGTGACTGTTCCGTCGGGCCGAAAGACCGGGTTCATGGCGGAGATCGATTCGAGCGTGACGCCGGTACGCGGTCCGTCGTCGGTGTTGATCACGCGGCCGTCGGGAAGTGTGACCGGGGTGATGTCGCGCTCCCAGAAACCATTCGAGAGTGCCTTCTCGGTGAGGTTGTGGCTTCGTACTCCGAAGGCGTCCTGTTCGGCTCGGGAAATTCCTTTGAGTTGGGCAACGTTCTCCGCTGTCTGTCCCATGGCGATGTAGACGTCCGGCAGTAGCCCGTCCTCGCGCGGGTCGGTCCACCTCTGGCAGCCGGCGGAGAATCGTTCGGTGCGGGCTTGGGCTGCGGCGAGGGCCGGATTGGCGCTGGCAGGGAGACCGTCCGCAGCACCTGGCAGGTAGCGGCTGATGGTTTCGACGCCAGCAGAGATGAAGACGTCGCCTTCCCCAGCCCGAATGGCATGGAAGGCCATTCGTGTCGTTTGTAGGCTGGCAGCACAGAATCGATTGACCGTGGTGCCCGGGACGCGGTCGAAGCCTGCGAGTACTGCGACCGCGCGGGCGAGGTTGTTGCCGGCTTCACCGGATGGTTGACCGACGCCGAGCATGAGGTCGTCGATATCGCGTGGATCGAGGGCCGGCACCTTCGCCAACGCGGCGGTGACCATTTGGACGGTGAGGTCATCGGGGCGAATGTCCTTCAATGAGCCTTTGTTTGCTTTTCCGATCGGCGAACGGGCAGTGGCGACGATGACAGCTTCAGACATAATTGTGCCTCGAATCGGTGATTGCTGTGTAGTGAAGGAAGGCTGGTGGGTTCTCGTTCACCCTGCGCAGCCCGAGATTCCGCCGTCGAGCGGAATTATGGTGCCGGTCAGATAGGAGCCAGCCCGGGAGGCTAGGAACTGGACAGTGCCTATCAGGTCGTCGGCTTGCCCGTACCGGCCGAGCGGGACACGCTCGAGAAGGTCCGCCTCCACCTCAGGATCCGCCGCGACGTGTCCGAGCATGTCCGTCAAGATGGGGCCGGGTGAGATGGCGTTGACGGTGATTTCGTCGGACGCCAATTGCTTGGCTAAATGGCGGGTGAGCATGTGCAACCCGGCTTTGCTCGCACTGTACGAGTAGTTGTCCCAGCTCGGCGTGGCCAAAGCATCCACACTGCCGATGTTGATCACACGAGCGGGTCGGTCGGGACTGGAAGCTTTACGCAGAAGCGGCAGTGTTCCGGTAATCACATAGAACGGGGCGACGAGGTTGGTGTTGAGTACCTTTGTCCAACCGATGAGGGGAAACTCTTCAAGCGGTGCACCCCACGTTGCCCCGGCATTGTTGACCAGGATGTCGACGCTTGTCAGGTGCTCGTAGAGCCAGCTGACCAGCCCGCTCACCCCTTCCCTCGACGACAGATCACTGGCGACGGGCGTGCATCGTCCTGCCGTTCCCGCAGCGTCTGCCTCAGCGTTGATCGCTTCGGCTGTCGCGCGGCACTGCTCTTCTTTTCGGCTGGTGATGACAACGTGGGCGCCGCCCAACGCCAGGCCGCGAGCGATCATAGCGCCAATTCCTCGTGAGCCGCCGGTCACGACAGCAGTTTTCCCTGCAACGGAAAAGAGGGAGTTTAGTGCCGGATACGCCTCGGGGTCGGTTGTAGTAGTCATGTTATCAACGCTAAGGCTGGATCGCCGTCATCGCTTGGGGGACAACGCACTCCACTTGCTGGACGCGCATCGCCCATGAGCAATCCGTGGGCAGGCTCAGGTGTCATACCCGAGCTAGCACGCGGGTCACTGTTTCACTCGACGTCGGATGCTGCAGAACGTGTGTCGGACGGGCGCTCACCGAAGCTTCGCCGATATGCATTGCTGAACGTGCTGAGGTCACCGAATCCGGAAGAGTACGCCACCTGAGTCACACTCTGGTGGCTCCAGCCACGGTCCTGAAGCCGCAGCCGGGCCAACGCCAAACGCTCCTCCCGGATGAGGTCCGACGGGCTCGTTCCGATCCGCTGCAGTTGGGCCTGAACGTGCCGGAGCGACCACCCGAGGCGCCTTGCGACCACGGCTCCGGTGAGGTTCGGATCGTGCGCGTTCTCTCGAACAAAGCGCCGGATCGAGGTGACCAACCCTTCCTGAACAGCCACGGCAGGCGTGGTCGTGTCGGCGTTGTAGGCGAGCGCGACGAGATCGACGATTCGGTCGGCGATCGCGTCGAACTGACTACCTGTGAGCTCATTTCGCTCTCTGCGCAGACTGGTGACAACGTCGACAATGATGCGGCCCAGTCCAGATGTCGCGTCGAGGGTGGTGCCTGCACGTGGCACTGCTGGCACGCGCGCGTCGAGCCGATCACGTGGAATCACGAATGCAACAGAGGAGAAACCATCACCGTGACGCAGATCCGTCACGGTGTCCAACGAGGTGAGCGCCATGACCGCAGGATTGATCGCGGCTGTCCGACGATCCTGCTCGAGGATTACTTCGCCCCGGATCGGGATGAGTAGTTCGTACGCACCGTGAGGATGCCGACGAATGTCGGCTGAGGTACGAGAGAGGACCTCTGCTTCACCCCACCAGCGGATCAACTGGTACGTATCCGAATGCTGATGCTCGAGTGTCCCCTGGTAGTTGTCAGCGAGGGAGAAGGACATCGGACAATGGATCGACGAAACTTGATCGCGCCACCAATCGCCACGCTCGCGCTGGCCGTACTCGTTACTGCGCAACGTATCGACAAAATACAAGGTCACACCTTCTCAACCAGCAAGCCGAAACCACGACCCCTGCCACAGTCGACGGTAGCGCGCTCCGGCGCGCATGCCAACGGATCGATCATCGTAGCGCCCGCTTGAGGAGCTTTCCTGTTGCATTCATCGGCAACGTATCCCTGAATTCCACCATGCGGGGGTACTTGTACGCCGCCAAACGTTCGCGTGACCAGCCGATCAGATCCTCCGCCTTCAGCTGCGATCCAGGCTCGCGGATGACGAAGGCTTTCACTTCCTCACCGATCCGCTCGTCAGGGATTCCGACAACGGCAACGAGGCTGACCTCCGGATGGGCGATGATCACCTCCTCGAGCTCTCGCGGGTAGACGTTGAAACCTCCCCGCACAATCAAGTCTTTGGCGCGATCGATGATGAAGTAGTAACCGTCCTCGTCGCGCCGTGCGATATCGCCCGTGCGGAACCAGCCGTCGCGGATCACTTCCGCTGTCGCCTCGGGCCTGCCGAGATATCCCTTCATCAGGTTGTACCCCCGTACTGCGAGTTCTCCTGGCTCACCGGCACGGACCTCGTTCCAGTCTTTGTCGATCAGCTTCACTTCTACTCCCCAGATGGGTTTGCCGATCGATCCCGGCCGGTTTGGTTGATCGAGCGGGTTGAACGTGACGGTCGGGCTGGTTTCGGAGAGTCCGTAGCCTTCCCGGATGCCGACACCGAAGACGTCCTTGAACCGCTCGAGCACATCGACCGGCATAGCGGCTGCGCCGGAGAGCGCGATTCGTAGGAGACCGGCGAGGTCGGCGCTGATGCCGTCGACTCCGGCCTTGTTGAGCAAAGCCCAGTACATCGTCGGGACGCCGGCGAAGATCGTCACTCGGTGCTGCGTTATCAACTCCAGGGCTGTAGCTGGGTCGAATCGTGGCAGAAATACCAAGGTGGCACCCACAGCGAAACCGGCGTTCATCTGCACGGTCTGCGCGAACGAGTGGAAGAGTGGAAGAGCGACGAGATGAACGTCCTCGGCACGCGCGTCGAGCAGTTGATTGTGCCCGAGCGCGTTGAGAACCAAATTGGCGTGAGTGAGCTCCGCACCCTTGGGCTTACCGGTCGTCCCGCTCGTGTACAGCACCACCGCCGTGTCGGTGGCTTCGGTCACCTGGAGAATGTCTTCGCTGGCGTGTTCGGTCAGTACATCAGCCAAGGATGTTCCCTCGCTCTGCTCATCGAGCAATGCGGAACCCAACGTGACGAGGTGCTCGCAGGATTCCACGTCATGGAACCCGCGCCATGCCTCGTCGTCTAGCCCCGGCACGCTGCAGAAGTAAGCCACCGCGCCAGAGTCCCGCAGATGGTAAGCAACTTCTTCCCGTTTGAGCATGGTGTTGAGCGGGACGACAACCCCACCTGCTTTGAGGATGCCGAAGTAGACAATCGGAAATTCGACGACATTCGGGATTGTCAGGGCGACGCGGTCACCTGGGCGCACCCCCAGCGAAATAAGGAAGCGGGTGACACTGTTCGCAGCCGAATCGATCTCGCCGAAGGTGAGGGTGCGGTCGCCTTCGATGACAGCGATTCTGCGGGGAGTGCGGCGAGCAGTGTCGGCGAGCATGGTGGCCAGGTTGAGCATGATCCTGCTTTCGGGTGATAACTGTGTGACAGTGTTGGGCGAGAACTATCCGATTCAGGACCAATCCCAGTCGTACTCGGCTCCGACCCGCTTCGCCAGTGGCTTGAACATGCCTTCTTCGTAAGTCGACATCGTGTCGAGGCCGGGAATCGGTGCGAGGGAAACGATTTCGGACAGCTGTTCGAAATCGAGTTCGGGTTTCGGCAAACCAGCGGCAAGCGCGAACCTTTGGAGCTGATTGGTGAAGCTTTCATCACATGGCGGCTGTGCGAAGTTCACCGGGTGCTTCATGGCCTCGTCGAGGGTTACGAACTCCACTCCGCGCTCGAGAAAAGCCTCGAAAATGGGAGCGAGGGTGTCACGGGAGATGGGAGTGCCGTGCACGAGCCAGATAAGAGGAGCGTCGGCGCCGAACAAGGTACGTGCGGTGTCCGCATGCTTGTACAGCTGGTCAACCGCCGTCGCCACGTGCAGGTCGCGCACCTTCTTCTGGGTGTCCTTGTCGCCGAGGGTCTTCGCACGGAAGTACGGCATGATGAACGCGAAATCGCTGAACCAGCTGGTGATCGGGGCAGTTCGGTAGCCGAGGTCAGCGATGTACTTCTCGACCTCTCCTCGACGTTGTTCGGATCCGGAGGACATGTCCATCGGATAGCGAAAGTATTTCGACGGCGCGGCGTCGATCAGATGCCCGATGTACTTCTCTGCCGTCTCGAAATCGCATCGAAATGCCGCGTCAGGCATCCAGCGCAACGGAGCATGCTGGTGAGTGTGGTTGCCCAGGTGATGGCCAGCTTCGGCCCACGCCTCGAAGGCCTCCATCTGCATCGGCTCATTCTCGAGGCGGTACGTATGAGAGAAGCCGTAGGTCCCTCCAAGTCCGTAGTCGTTGAGCGTCTTCGCGACAGATCGCGCGACATCAGTGGGCGTTGTGTCGTCCGGCATGGGCACGCCGTCCCACAGGACGAAGTCATCGATCGTGACCGCAATCTTGAGAGGTCGAACGGCGCGGGTGTCATTCATGAAAGGTGACTCCAAATCTTCTCAGGGCTCTCGGCACGAAGCCCGTCTCTCACCGACCCTATGAAGTGATCGACATCACGTCTTGGCTGTGTGCGCGCGCCTACTTTCACCACGCGCATGAGATTCGCGCCCACTATGCGCGCCCGTCGAATGCCGTGCGCATGGGGCCAAGTTCCGGCTTGTCTCGACTCATACCGTCGTAGGGACGAAGGAGAAGCACGCCGTGAATGCATCATCGCAACAAATTGTCCTGGCACAGCGACCTCACGGGAATGTGAGCTCGAAAGACTTCCGTCTGGAGGATGTCGTCCTACCCGACCTGGAGGCTGGAGGCATCGAGATGGAGACGCTCTTCATCTCGATCGATCCGGCTATCAGAGGCTGGCTCGACGATCGGCCGAGTTACCTTCCGCCGGTTGCGCTCGGAGCGCCAGTTCGCGCCCTCGGTCTGGCACGTGTGACGGCGTCTCTTAACAGCGACTTCGCCGTCGGCGATATCGTTCGTGGCTTCGTCGGGTGGCAACGACGCCAGATCGTCAGTTCCCCTGGCGGTGAATGGGATCGGCTTACACCGCGTGAGGATATCCCCTTGGGGCATTACCTCGGAGTCCTCGGGATGACGGGCCTGACTGCGTGGGCGGGGATGTGCGACATCTTGCGTCCGACACCAGGGCATACCGTCTTGATCTCCGGCGCTTCTGGTGCAGTCGGAAGTGTGGCTGTCCAGCTCGCGAAGCAGTCGGGGGCGCGGGTTGTCGGCGTCGCAGGAGGCGCTGAGAAGTGCGCGATGGTGGCCCGATTGGGCGCGGACGTCGTCATCGATCGCAAATCCCGGGATTGGGAGGACCACCTCAAGGCGGCAACACCCGACGGCATTGATCGCGTCTTCGAGAACTCGGGCGGTCCGATATTCGAGGCGACAATTTCCAGGCTGAACAACTATGCTCACATCGCGTTGTGCGGTCTGATTGACGGCTACAACCTGACGGAAAGGCCCTCTGGTCCAGCAAATTTCGGACAACTGCTCACCAAGCGCGTCCTTGTGCAAGGATTCGTCGTTCTCGACTACATGGACCGGGCAGCTGAGGTAGAAGCAAAGCTCGGGGCACTCATCAGTTCCGGGCAGGTGGAGGCCGTGCAATCCGTATTGCCCGGATTCGAGCAGCTACCGGAGGCTTTCGTGGACTCGTTCTCCAACGGCCGACCAGGCAAAATCATCATCGATCTGACTCGGTAGCTCGCAGCTACGCTGCCGCACGTCATAACCCGACAACCGCAGGCTGCCTCGATAACCACGCCTCAGAACCACTAGGACATCGACCAGTTCGATTTGATCGGGTTCCATGTTCCACGGTCGAGGTGCGGGCCGAGTAGTGGGTCGAGGCATTGACCGACGATGCGTAGTGCACCGTCGATTTCGCGTGCGTGTTCGGGTAATCCGGATACGGTTTTGGCGATTTTGGTGTAGCCGGCAGTCCAGGATGGTGCAGGCTCAGAGAGGCTGGTTGGCAGTGTCAGTGTGCGGCGCGCGGATTCTTGTTGCAGGGTAGTGCGGGTGAGGGCGGCGTCGAGTGTCCAGGCGGTCACGATCAACGTGAGGTCGACCAGGTCGTGGTAGCGGGTCGAGGGTTGTTGCAGGTCTCCGTATCGTTCGTACATTGCGCACACCTTGTCGGAAACCTGTTGTGGCTGTGGGTACAAAGCGAATTTCGGCATGGGCGCCAGCTCGTCCATCTCGACCACCGGGTGAGGAAGTTGGTAGTCCACGTCTCCGACCGGGACCAGTTCGGTGGACAGGTCGATGGGGAAGTCTGCGAGTTGAACGGCGCCGAGGTGGACCTTCACTTTCACGCTGGCTCCAGATACGCCGCCGGTCATCAGCCGCGGGGTGTCGAACATGAACCGAAACGGGTCGAGATTGCTGTCGGTTTCGGCGATCGGGCATTGGGCGGGTAAATGCATGTGATGCGGGCAGAAAGGCAACTCGTGACCAGTCACCCCTGTTTTCTGAGGAGAAGAGTGCGTAGGACCTCCAGTGCGTGACGACGACGTGTTTTGGTGCGAGCGCACAGTGCCGTCATTGTCGAGACGGTGATCAGGGCGAAGTAGCCCGTGAGTGCAAGATGGGGCACCACGTCAGTACCGAGGTTGATGAGTGTTCCGGACATACTGGGCATGATTCCTCGAATCCGTTGATGTGCTGTGCCTCTAGTTCTCCCATCGGGCAGTGGCGTCCGGCGATGTCCAGGCACGTTAGAGTTCCTGAAAGGCCTGTTCAAATAGGGTGCTCCGGAATTCCGACTCTCGGATCCTCGGATAAACCCGGGACTGAAGGGAATGTTCGTGCTTGATTCGACACCTGCGAAAGCCAAGCTCGGGACAATGTTGAAGGATTTGAAGATGGGCGCGGGCAACCCGACTTACGAAACAATCATCAAAGACGTATCTGCGCTAGGAACGAAGCTCAACAAGTCCAGCCTGGGGGACTGGTTCGCCGGTCACGCGGTTCCTGCGGACAAACACAGTCTTGGAATCCTCGTTACCTATCTGGCCAAGGGCGACCTCTTTCGGGCGGATTTTGGCCGCTCTACGAAAAAGCGAAACGGGAAGGGGCCGCACGAAGAGGCGCTCGGCCGGCATCCGGGTCAACTCCGGAGTCCGCGACGGATCCTGCATCTGGCGCCGGTGAGCTACGACTGCACCGGTTGCCGAGAATCGACACGGTGCACTACGCCAATGTTCCGCGACTAAGGCACCTCTTGTCGTCCCACGAAATCGTATTGGATCTGCCAGACCTCAGCCTTCCTGGGGAGCGGGGATGGTGGAGCTCCTGGCTGTGATGGATTCGATAACCCGAGGGTTGGCGCGAGTCGCACTTCCGGTAAAGAAGCTGACTCAGGAATTCAGGATGCGATCTCTCGACGTGGGTGACTTGTTGGTCTTCGACAGGCGAGTCTTCACTCTCAACGGGCCCTCTCCGGGTGAAACCCCTTCCCTTACTGGTGATTACGATGTGGATCCCTCATTCATTTTACGAAGCGAGGTGTCCGTATCGTCATGCCGTACGACCCCGTATATGTCACGACATCGACGGCATACTCCGATTTCAAATCACGACACATTCAGATGGTAGGACTGTGCGTCATCAAGAGGCGTGGTAAACCGACTGACGCGCCACACAGAAAGAAGACTCCGAAGGTGCAGTTCGTGGCGTCGCCGCTGGTGTTGGGCTTGTCGAGCGAAAGACACCGTGATCCGGAGCTGACGAAGAAGGTCGCATTCAAAGGCTACGACGACGATGGAACGCAGAGTTGGTTCGGGGAATGGGTATCGAAGAGGAGCGACGGGGACCCTAGTTAGTCATGGCTGTCTGGATTACTTGTTTGCTATCGGCAATATCGAAATCGGGCAATGCACCGTTCGAACCGGCTGGGCGTCGGGGTCGGATGTAGACGGCGCGATGTGGTCGGGGGATTCTGATGTATCGCCTGTGGACGCCGGCTTCCCTACTTGGTCCTGCGGTTGTAGCGCAACGAGAGCGTGCCGTGGTGGAAGCAGGCGTTCTCGGATCCTGGAAGTACGCCTACTGTGCGGGTTGAATCCGCACAGTATCTACTCCAAGCGGCAAATGATTTGCGTCCGTCGTCGTCGGCGAGCCCCGTTTGGGAGTTGGGAGCTGACGACGAGCACTCGCATGGAAAATCGTTCCCTAGAGCGTCGCTCAGGCGCTAGGACAACGGTCGACTCCGGTCTGGCTTATCGAGTTTTCGGACGGCGCTGGTGCGCGCATGTACGCAACTTCGAGTGATTGCCGCGCTGGCTGCTCGGCGAGGCGAGCTGTTGAACGCGGGGCAGGCTCAGGCAGCCGGGCATGCGCCTCCCGTGGAATCACCAGTCGGTTGGCGGCGCCCAGGCAGAGCAACTACGAATCACCCTGCTGCGCAGAGGGTTAACCCGCCGAATAGCACCTGCCCACTACTTCGGCGCCGAAACCTGGCCCGGGTGATGTGGGTCGTCAGCGTACTGAACATTGGGAGTGCAAGTGTCAATCGCGGAATTGTCTCCAATGTTGCCGTGACCTTCGGTGGAGGTAAGGAATTCGGATTCGTTCGCACCGGTGGAAATAGTGCACATAGGAGTTTGAATCCGTCAATCATTCCGTCTTGGAGGGCACTCCGGAGCGTGAAGGTGATGCAATCAGTCGGGATCTGGTGTTAGTAGTGGACCGCCGAGCTTCTTCTGACGTCTGGTGCAGGCGTGTTGCTGTCGATGTCGGTGGCCCTAGCTAGGGTGATTCTCAACTACCGACGTTCCGCCTGGCGGCGTGGAGAGAGGCATACATGAGCGAATCTGAAGGACTTCCTGCTCGCGGCGTGGTTTTCTGGCCGGTGGGCACGGGAGACAGCACTACCGTGGTGATCGATGATCTGGTTGTCATGCAGGTGGATCTGCATGACATGGCGAAGGCGGACGACGATGCTACGCCCGAGGTTGCGGTGGTGGATCGTCTGGTGGAGGCGTTGCCGTTAGTTGACGGTGCGCCTTACCTCGCTACTTTCGTGTTGACTCACGCAGACATGGATCACTGCCTGGGATTTGCAGACTTGCTGGACAAGGTGACGATCGGCGAGTTGTGGTCCACACCCCGTCTGTGGCGTGAGTACAACGATCCTGACGCCCCGGATCTGTGCAGCGATGCAATCGCTTTTCGGGAGGAGTCGGAGCGACGGATCACCGCGACCCTGGAGGCTGTGAACGCTGGCGACGTTCCTGCCAGTGGAAACCGGATTCGTGTCGTGGGCTACGACGATGAGCACAGTTCACACGCTTACGACGGATTGCCGGACGAATACTTGGCGTGGCCGGGGCAGTCGGTGACGGTGCTCGACGGGCACGAGCGTGCAGGTGTGTTCGAGGCGTTCATTCATGCACCGTTCAAGGACGACGCAGCAGCAGCGCGCAACGAGACGTCCCTGTCGATGCAGGTCACACTCACCGATGAGAGCGGTGTCGACGGTAAGGTGTTGTTGTTCGGCGACCTGGCGCACGACACGATCATGAAGATTTTCGACTACAGCGAGTACCACGATCGGGAGCAGTACCTTGCGTGGGACTTGCTGTTGGCGCCGCATCACTGCTCGAAAAAGGTGATGTACAAGAAAAATTCGGACGGCAACGATCAACTCCAGATGGATGTGCTCAATGCGTTCGAACGTAACGCACGATCGGACGCCACTATTGTGTGCAGCAGTGCCGTCTTTCCCGGCGCGGACGTAGACGGTCAGAACCCTCCCCACCAGATGGCCGCGGACCGGTATGCGGAGATCGCCGATGACGTGATCTGCACGATGTCGTGGGTGGACGAAAACGCCCCTTCGCCTGTCGTGTTCGGCGTCGACGCCGAGGGCCCACGAATCATCGTTGGTGACTTGGTGAAAAGCGCCGATCGCGAAGCTGCATTCGAACTCGCGGCGTCCGCAACCGGCCGCCGATTCGCTGCGATCACGGCCGCTGCAGTTGCCGTGGGCAACGCGATCCCCCGGGTCGTTGCCGCGACACCGAGCGCGACCGGACCCGAGCGTGTACAGGCTGCTGTCACGTCCGACCGCGGAGGTAGTCAAGCGCCGGATGCACCGGTGGGGTTCGGGCGTTGACGGGACTCGCGCAGCGTCAGCTCACCGAACTTGCGGAGGTGAGCGGCGGAGCAATCCAACTTCTGAGCGCGCACAGCGGTGAGAGCGGGAACACCACTTTCCTTGTATCACTAAACACTTCAGGTATCGACACCACCGGAAGTGGTATCCGGGTTCGGTCCCGGGAGCGGTTCGAGATCGTCACCGGGCCGCAGTTTCCGTATGTTCATCCGAGTGTGTCTGTCACGCACCGCCGCTGGGCAGGCACCCCGCACGTGCAGTGGGGCCGTGTCCTGTGCCTTTACGCGGCTCCTTCGGTGGAATGGAATCCTGGCGACGGGATGCGAGGGTTCCTCGAACGATTGAACCTGTGGCTCCAGCGCGCTGCTGCCGGCGAACTCGACCCCGCCGGGCAACCGCTCCACCCTCCGGTCGCGTACAGCTCGTACCAGAACGGTTGGGTGATCGTCCGTCCCGACGTGGGTGATCTCGCCCCCTGGTCCGATCCGGGGGCAACCAAAGTTCGACTTCTGTATGCCTGGTGCGCGAAACAAGGCAACAGGATCGACGTTCTCGAGTGGCTGACTCCGCAACAGATCTACGACCGGGCAGTGGCCGACGAGTTGCCTGCTCGAGACGAGCACGGGCAGATCATGTTCGCAGCGCCCCTAGTCCTCATCAGCGACACCCTCGACATGGAATATCCGAGTACCGCAAAGGAACTCGCAGCGGCTCTGAGCGACTACGGCTACTCGTACGACGAGCTGCTCAAAGCGTTCGTCAATGCCCGCGCCATCAACAAAGTGATTGGTACGGCCCTCGACGGAGACGAGGCTGTTCCGGCGATGATGGTGCTTGGCACCCCTGCGAGACGCGTCGACCCCGGACATCCGCTTACACACATCACGGCTTGGCATCTCGACGACCTAGGCACCCGGATCACCAACCTCCTGCAGGAGATCAGCCCAGAGAATCCGGATCTGACTGCCGAGGTCAGGAAGATCGCCGATGATTGGCTCGGCTTTGCCGAGGTTCACTGGATGGTCGTCTTCGAGACGCGGCGGGAAGTGACACGACGGCGGGATACTGGTTCGCCGACGCGATGGCTTTTCGGCAAGAAGGTTCTGATCTTGGGCTGCGGCGCGCTCGGAGCACCGATCGCAGAGCACTGTGTCCGAGCCGGGGTGGCCCAGCTGCACCTTATCGACAGAGGCGCTGTCACGCCGGGGATCCTGGTAAGGCAACCTTACGAGGACGGCGATATCGGCTACGGCAAAGCCGAACGACTCGCCCGGCGCCTCTCGCAGATCCGGCGGGACCTCGCGGTCACTTTTTCAATCGAAAACATCGTCACCAGAACCCTCGCCGAACCCACCAACCTGCTCGGATACGACCTCATCGTCGACGCATCCGCCGACATCGGAGTACGAACAGGAATCGAGAAGACTCGTGCAACGCTGCGAGATCGATGGCCGACAACCATCAGCGCACTGTTCGGCCACACAGCTCAACGCGGCGTCGCCACCGTCGCCGCTCGGGGAGCCACCGGCAGCGGCCATGACCTGCTGCGCCGCTTGGCGATCGACACTGCGACCAACCCGCCCCCTGGGTGGGCGAGCATTGCAGAGGACCTGTTTCCCAACCCCCCGCGCACAGAACGGTTCTTTCCCGAGCCAGGATGCTCGGCCCCTACCTTCACAGGCTCCGCAGCCGACGTCTCGGCCCTTTCCTCGATGCTGTTTTCGGCGGCGATCACCGCCGCGGCAGACCCGCATGCCATACCGATGACAGTGATGGGATGTGATCTCGCGACAGAGGCGGCCGGAGTGCGGCCTGTGCCCTTGACGTGGAACAACGACCTGAGCGTGATCGACCAGAGCGGAGAATACGAAGTCCGCGTCAGCTTTCGCGCGTTCACCGAGATGCGGACCGAAGCTCGTCGCGGACACCGTGTTCGAGGCGCCCACGTCGAGACCGGAGGGATGCTATTCGGCTCCATCGACGAGGCCACACAGACCGTCTACATCGACAACGTCGCAGGGCCCTCACCGGACAGCCGTCTTTCGCCGCTGTACTTCGATCACGGGATCGAGGGCACTCAGGAAGCAGTCACGAAAGTCCGCGCGTCCACTGCAGAGCGAGTGGGGTTTGTCGGCATGTGGCACACCCACCCCTACGGCCGTGCCTTCCCCAGCCACACCGACGAAACCGGGATGGCCGATATCGTCGCCCCCGACGGCACCGGCCGTCGAGCGCTCATGCTCATCCTCGGTGGACGTGGACGGACCTGGTCGAACTGGCTGGAGGCAGACGTACCACCGGACACCTACGCCCGCATGGTCGACCGAGTGACCGTCAACCGACCCGATGCTGCGACGGCTGAGGACCCGACCACCGTCGACGCGTGGTTCGCCGGCGGCTACGCATATCCACTCCGCCGAATGCCCGATCCCGCCGAACGTCCACTCGACAGAGGTGACCTGTGACCCTGAAAATGGGACTCGCATTCTCTGGCGGCGGCTTTCGTGCAACGGCATTCGGGCTCGGGAGTCTTCGAGCGCTCCATGACCGTGACCTTCTGCGGCATGTGTCCGTCGTCTCGGGAGTCAGCGGAGGAAGTCTCCTCGCCGCGATGTGGGCCTACGGGCCCGAGCGCTTCGACGAGTTCGACGACACCGTCGTCACCCTTCTCCGTAAGGGACTGCACAGTGAACTGATCCGCCGGGCGTGCACCCCGCATGCACTATGGCAGACGACAGCAAGTTCTCTCCGGGCTCTCGGACCGGGGCAGCAGCGTTCGTACTCGCGAACAGATGCTCTTGTCGAAACATTCGCTTCCCGTGAGTTCGGTGCCAAACACCTCCGCGACACCACCCATGCAGGCCTCTCGACAGTCATCTCTGCCACTGACATGACCACTGGCAACGCAGTAAGATTCGGCAGCACGCATAGTGCATGCTCTGCCCATGGACAGATCACCGAAGAGGTGTCCGTTGCGGAGGCAGTGGCCGCCTCCGCTGCCTTTCCGCTTCTGTTTCCAGCGCTACATCGCCGATACAGTTTCCAGCGCCGGGACGGTAGCCGTCATAGCCGAGCAGTGGTGATGACAGATGGTGGTGTCTACGACAACCTAGGTCTGGCACCGCTACTTCCGGGCCGCTCGACGCGACACAGCCTGCACGTGTACGACCTCGACTACATCGTCGCTGTGGACGCCGGGCGTGGCCGAGCAGATCGTACGGCCGCGCGGTTCATGGCAGGCAGGCTCTCACAGAGTTTCGACATCGCGCACACCAAATCGCAGGACGCCACACGCAGTCGTATCCACGCGGCAGGTACGAACGCGGAGATCGGCGCGTTTGTTCACGTATATCTCGGCATGAGAGACGAACGACTACCCACACCCATTGCCGACCTGATCCCGCGGACCCAGGTAGACACGTACCCGACCAACTTCTCTGCGATGGCAGAAACCGATTTAGCCGCGATCGCAGTCCGCGGCGAACAACTCGTTCGCTCACTCGTCAACACGTATACACCAGACCTCAGCGGATAACTCGTTCTATTCGAGCTATATCGGACCCGTACCGGAGGGGGCACCGTAGGCGTACTTGATCAGCTCGTCCGCGTACGCCTCTGCGCTGAGTCGAACCCATTCCGCAGTGACAGTGCACGAAAAGAAGATCACCGATATGGCTGCAGCGAGGAAACCGATAACGGGGGCAGCGAGGCTGAAATCGAGAGATGTGCGAATCAGGACGACGACGGCAGCAATGGAAGCGATGATGAGTAGCGCGTCGACCCAATACGCAAATCGCCGCATTCCGTACAGGTTTCGGCGGAAGCTGTACCAGATCAGGTCGTTCTTCAGTTTGGCGTAATCGTCCTTGTTAGTCGTGCGAGCGATCAGCGTTCGAACGACAGTTTCGTACACATGGTCGGCATGGACAGGGTCGGCCAGCTCCTCTTCTTTGGTGGGAAGCTGGAGCTGCGCGCCGACGATAGCCTGAATGTTGGTGTGCAGGTTTTGATGCAGGACTGGGTTTTGTGCTGACGCCCATCGAAGGCGGGCGGTCGCAGGCGGCCCACCCCACGAATCCCACAGGGCTGCCTCGATTTTCTTTCCGGCGTCTCGCGAAATATGAGCTGCAAGCACAGTCAGGACGACGGTGAGAGGAAGCGGCAACAGCGTCCCGAGCCGGTGAACTGCAGGATACCCGGCAGCGATCATAGCCGCGGCGAGGATGACCGGAAACCACACCACAATCATGGGAAGTGTGCGAGCACGAAAATCGAAGGTGTCGAACGACATCGAGATATCTTTTCCTTGTTAGTAGTCGTCGGAGGCTTCGTGCAGCGGCGGCAGCGCCGGCGCCGGCGTCCACCCCGGCCTGCTCGCCTGACTCTGTACGCGCACCGTCGTGCCCTCAGCCAGGGGTGCGATCCGGGTCGATTTGAAATTGTTTGCCGCGTAACTGCTGTCAGTGCGATGGTTGCGCCACAGTACCGTTCGCGCTGACACGATCGCGGTGGGAGCGGGGGCGCCGTTGTACTCTCTCACCCGCTCACATGCTGTGTCGTGAGTAGTCGAGCACGTTTGTCGACCGCCATCTCAACGAAGTCATCTAACAGTCCCTATTCATCGAGGGCCGCGGTGCACTGAGCTGCTAACTCATCCTGTGCCATCAGTTTTCACTTGCCGTCGTATTTTCAGTGGCCTCGGACCATCCGAGGGCAAGAGCTTCGAGAAGTGCCTCGCGTCGACTGATATCGGGGTTCCATGACAAGTGGGCCCCATTGATGTTCATGCCCTGTGCCAGCATATCGCTGCGTGGGCCAGGCCATCGTTTTGAAAGTTCTGCGAGGCGGACGGGGCCGACGGTGGCGGCGACGTCTTCGCCGAGCAGATATGCCAAGGAACAGTCCTCGTCGAAGTCGAACTTGTCGAGGACCTGATATCCGTGCTCGGGATCGTCGTAGAGGCGGTTCTTCGTAACTGCGGATTCGGTGTACCAGTACAGCGCCGTGGCGATATCGGGGGCATCCTTGTAGCGGCCGTTCTCACTGCGGTCGAGCCAGGCGACGAGTTTGAGCGCTGTGTATCCAGGGATGGTCGGGATCCGGATGGCTCCGACGGTAGACAATGGAAGGTGGTAGCCGCTGTCGAATACTTCTTGAAAGCCCCAGACGCTCAAGGACCTGTTCGGTGGATCGGGGACCTCTCCAGTCGGGTCCTCGATAGGACCGAACGGCACGAGATCGGTGTGGATCTCGTCGACGTTGTAGCGAATGCCGGTGTTACCGACCACCGGCAGGTCGGTGACGACCTCTCGATAGGCTTCCCAGTCCGCAATAGCGATAGCGAGATCGAGATCCTGGGTCGCACGCAGCCGGAAGGAGTGTCCTAGCGCACTGTGGAGTACATCCCGAGACTGTGCTCCAAGGACCATCAAGTCGGTTGGTTGCAGGTGTGCCGCTCGGGTCAGAATCTTCGAGCAGACAAGCTCGATTGTCTCCAGGAGTTCGGGTTCACAGGTCTTTAGATCCAGCACAATGTTCTCTCCAAGTCTCGGCTACTTCGCTTAGGCGCGGGTCGTTGGTGGCGAGCAGATCGGCATACACGAGCGGCCAAGGTGCATTATGAGGCCCGTTGCGCCTACGGTCCTCCTTGTCCAAGTGCTCGATCTGCGGTGTCGTCCAAAACTTTTGCAGCACTGTCACGTTGGGTGCCTGTTCGGGGTCTTTCCTCCACTTGTTCGCGAAAGCAAGTTTGGGCTCGAAGTGCTCGATGTAGACAGTCAGGGCGGTGGGGCGCTGGATGTCGATCCCGGTGGCGGATTCACCGCTGAGAAAGAATTCCTGCCTGGAGTGCAAGGGACGGAAAGTGGCCGGCTCATCGGTGTAGAAGCGTGCGGCTGTGAGTTTTTTGCGTAGCCCTCGCGGATACTCCATAGCCCACGGCCGCAGTATCTCGCTGGCGGCATGCGGGCTCAGGGGCCTGTTTCTAGGAAGAAAACCTGTGTCTTCGAGCAAGTTGAGAGTGTCGTGCGCTTGTCCGATCGAGACGCCGGAGGCTCTCGCGATCTCACGGATCTTCATCGTGGCCAGCTGCGGCCAAGCCAGCAGGGCGAACACAACCTGCGAACGACGGGGACTGAAGAGGTTGTGTGTCAATTGCAAGTTGGACTCATCGGTTATCCGATGAGTGAGAAGTACGGGTCGGCGTTCACTTGACTGCGCGTCGGGTCGTCTGCCTCGAACATCGATGTAGACATCCCCGAACTGGACGTAGGCGTTGCCGAGACTGTCGATGTATTGGATCCGCTGGTCGCGAAGAATCGTTGCACTGCGTTCGGTGATGCGTTTGCCGACGACCAGGATTGGCGCGCCGATGACACGCTGGCGCAGTTGAGTGATCCGAGTGGCCGTCATCGCTGCAGTGAGGACCAGTGCGTAGTGCTGGGAATTGTTGCCGCGAGAGAGAACGGCAACAGCGTCGAAGCCGCTATCTGGCCCTTTCTCCCCATGAAGAATTGATAATTCGACCCCGAATGAGCTGAAATGTTCAGACAGCAGCTCAGCGAGGTCGCGTAGTCCGGGGTCCATCGAGCCGCCCTTCTCTGTTCAGCCTTGCGCGATTTTCATTTTAGATGAACAGGGCCGAAAACTGAACAGGATGGTCTCTGGGACTAGTCAGGTGGGATCTGCCCACCCCACCCCACCCATGCGCGGAGCGGGGGTGTGGACGCCTCCATCCACGGGGCTGATTCATATACGCGGTCCGTGACCTCGTCAGGCGGCGGACTCCAGCCCTCGTCCGGGGCGGGCGTTCGAGTCATATCGACAGTGTCTCAACCTCCCGAAAACAGCCGCGAAGCAGGACAAACCCGCGCACAGTGGACAGATGAGTCCCGCCACGGGAAAGCCAGTGCCGCCGATGCTCGCCACACTCGGCAATCCACCCACGGGGGAGCACTGGGCATTCGAGTCGAAATGGGATGGCCAAAGAGCAATCGCCACAACAGGTTCCAAGGACCCGGCGCTCTGGTCGCGAAACGGAAACGACATCAGCGCCTCGTTCCCCGAGATTCTCGACGCACTCAGCGCGGTGCTCGATCACCGTGAAACCGTCCTCGACGGCGAAATCGTCGCACTCGGACCCGACGGTGTGCCGTCCTTCTCCCTTTTGCAGCGCCGGATGCACGTCCTGCGGCCCACCGCTCAGCTCCGCAACGAGGCGCTGACCTCGTACTATGTGTTCGACATCCTCGACATCGACGGCACATCGACGACCGAGCTGCCCTACCTCGAGCGCCGGGAAGCGCTCGCCAATCTCAGCCTCGAACATCCACGCATCAAAGTCCCGCCGCACTGGCTCAATGTCGACGGACCGACCATGTTGGAAGTTGCGAAGAAGCGCCATCTGGAAGGTATCGTTGCCAAAAATATTGCCTCGATCTACCAGCCCGGCAAGCGATCTCAGGATTGGTTGAAGACCCCGTTGAGGGCTAATTGTGAGGCCGTATTGTGCGGATTCATCCCTGGATCGGGTGGCGCAGCAGGCGGAGTCGGTTCGTTGATCCTCGGGGCCCACGACGACTCAGGATCGCTTGTCCATATCGGAAACGTTGGCACGGGCCTGACGGATCGACAGCGCCGCGAACTGCGAGACAAGCTCGTCGAACTCGAACAGCCCATCAGCCCGTTCGCCATCGAGCCGCCGAGAGCTGTGACCCGCAATGCATCCTGGTCAAGGCCATTTTTGGTGTGCGACGTGGAGTATCGGGAGTTCACTGGCGGTAGCCTGCGGCACCCATCCTTTCGAGGGCTGCGCGACGACAAGACTGCTGATGAGGTCAACCTGCCGGGTCGTCGCTGAGTCGGTACAGCAGACTGCTTGAAGAAGGTTCACGAGGAAGTTTTGACGTGCCGGATACCCTTCACCGGCAACGAGTCTCACTGACGAATGGTTTGCGTTTATGCAAATTCTTCACCAGAAGGCACCGAACACGGCCGCCGAGGTGCGTGCGCTGCGATCGCTTTCTGACAAAGGACGCCGAACGCGCTACAGCGCCGTGGACAGCAGAGTTTCGGGAGTTCATTTCTCTTCGCGATGGCCAAAACGGCGGATCGGTGAAGAAGACTTCGTCGGAAGTACGGCGAGCGCGATGCTATCTCCCGGCGGTCACTGTGTTGCTTCTTCGGTTCTTCACTGCGACGGTGGCCGGTTGTTCCGAGAGGCATTGATTCCAGCAGCGAGCACGATGGTGAGGGGTGCCAGAGCGCATGCGGTCCACGCTGCGGTCGAGTAGCCCGAGTTGGTTGGGGAAAAGGAACCGGTCACTGTGTGCGCGGCCAAGATCACACCACTGGCGGCACTACCGATGGAGAAGCCGACCGAACGCACAACCTGGTTGACGCTCATCGCGGCCGCGGTCTCTTCGGAGGGTGTGACTGCCAGGATCACCTGGGGCATCACGGCGGAGAAGCCTCCGACACCGAAGCCCAACAACCCCATGATCGCGATCGGCCACGCCACGCCCATGTCGCGGACGGTGGCGAACAGGACACACGCGAGGGCGATAACGACACCGTTGGCGATGAGTAGACCAAATGGGCTGACCTTGCGGCGCGCCTTGGGCACTACACGTCCTGCGACGAAACCCAGCGCGGAGAACGGGACCAGCACCAAGCCCGCCTCGACCTCGTTGAGCCCGTAACCGTAGCCGACCTCCGGGGGAGTCTGAACGAAGCGGGTGATCAGGGTGAAGAGCAAGTACATGGCGATACCGGAGACGAACATTATCAGGTTGGCGCCAGCGACCGCCGGGTGCCGCAGCGCGGTCAGATCCACCAGCGGATGCGCCACTTTCCGCTCGACGGCGACCCACACGGCCAACACCGCTGCCCCGCCGAGGAGGACCGATACGACTACCATCGGCCTGCTCGACCACCAGCTCGACTGGCTCGTAACTACAAGCACCGCAACAAGACCGACGGAGAGAAGGGACGCTCCCCACCAGTCCACCGACTCCTTGGCCGGTGCGGCCGCACTGTCAGCTGGGAGTGCAACGACGGCGGTGATCAGCGCGGCGACTGCGACAACGACACCGAGTAGGTATGCCGCGCGGACGCCCCAAACTTGGACCAACAAGCTCGCGATGGGGTATCCCACACCGATGCCGACGGTGGAGGCCACGGACAGCATTGCGATCGTGCGCTCTGCGCGGTCCCGGAGGTGTTGGCGGGCGGTGGCCATCATCAGCGCAGTCAGGCCCAATCCGATCCCCTGTCCTGCCCGACCGAGCAGGAGCACGACGAACGGTGCGGGCACGACGGTCGCCACGCTGCCCAGCGCCACGACGGCCAGAGTGGACAAGACGACTTTTCGTCGCCTGTGGGCGGCGCCGAGGCGGCCGAGAAGCGGGGTAGCGACAGCGCCGGTCAGCAGTGTGATGGTCAACGTCCATTGAGCAGTGGACAGTGAAACGTCGTAGTCCTCGGCTACGGAGGTGATGAGCGGTGCTCCCAAGCTTCCGATTGCTGCGACCACCAGTGCGATGAAGACCAGTGCCGCCACCATGTTGGTGTCGCTGCGCTTGGCGGTTCCGCTGTGGTGCGTCTCGGGAGTTGCGGAGGCGTTCATTGGTTGTTCTCCTCGGTCAGATGATCGAACAGTCCGGCATGGATGCGGGTGCGGATGCCGCGCGCCCACTCGGTGTCGATGTCGTCGATGTCCAGAGCCGCAGCGACGTTGAGCAACATGCCGTAGGCGAGGAAACTTTTCACCGCCACCGGAGGCATCCTCGTGTGATCGGCTGTCGCCGTCCACATTCCGGACATGTGATTGCGCACCGCATCGCGAACCTCGCGGTCACCGCATGCGGCGAAGGCTTGCAGTTGTACCAGCAACTCGGTGCGGTTCGACAGGGCGCTGTTGTTGTAGTACTCGCCCATCACGGCAACCGATTCGGGTCCTGTGGTGTCTGCGGCTGTGCGGCCCATTCCGTCGATGAGGTGCGTGAACGCACGCTGGACGACTTGGAGGAACAGTGCTTTCTTGGTGCCGAACAGCCGAAAGATGTAGGCCTGCGAGATTCCCGCGCGGTGGGCGAGTGATTCCATCGACGCGCCGTGCAGGCCAGCTGCGGCGAACTCCTCGGCTGCCAGAGCGAGCAGCTGTTCGCGTCGCTGCTGGGCGGTCATTCGCTTGACTTCACGTTTACTCACCCCGCCGAGAGTAGTAGTTAGTAGTCACTAACTACTAACAAAAGTTCGAATTTGATGGTAGCTATGTGACGGAACACTCCCGTTGTCGACGCCGCCAATCGGGGAGGGAAATGCGGACCTGACGCGGCAGCGGTATGCCCAAAGGCCGGGCAGTTCATCGCCTTTCTGCAAGCATCACCATCGCTCCTGGGTGGCATCGCGCTGACCGGGACCAATTCTGTTCGGAGATCGTATGAACAACGAATCGCCAGCGCAGCAGACAACAGAGTGCCCCTTCAATAGGGCAGAACAAGTCGGATCTGCATCTCCGGCGCCAACGATGCAGGTCGCACCAGGAAGACTGCCCATGGTGGGCCATATGTGGCCACTGATGCGGAATCCTTTTGATTTTTTCGCTGACCTTCGTGCCAGCGGCAACGTGATCAAGATCTACATCGGAAAGCGTCCGATCTACTTCCTCACCAACGCGCGACTAGCCCACCAGGTTTTGGTGAAGGACGCGCGCTCGTTCGGCAAAGGCATGGTGTGGGAGGCCGTGCATCCGTTGAGCGGCAACGGTTTGCTGGCCTCCGGTCGTGAGTTGCACCGTCGCCAGCGGCGGCTGATCCAGCCGCTGTTCCATCGGAAAATGATTGCCTCCTACGCGCAAATCATGACCGCCGAATCGCAGGAACTGGCCGAATCATGGCAGCCCGGGCAGAAGATCATCGTGCAGAAGGCCATGCTCGAGTTGACGCTCACTACCATCGTGCGGTCGATGTTCTCAGGCAGCCTGCCCAAGGACGTGGTGCAAGAGATCATCCGTTCGTTGCCGATCTTCACCTATGGAATGGTCGCTCGCACCGTCTTGCCTGCCTGGCTGTGCAAAGTCTCCGGCTTCGATCGACGTTTCCTCGGCGCGGCAGACAGACTACGAGCCACGGTCGATCACGTGGTGCGCACCGATCAGAGCGCAGACGGAGCCGACTTACTCTCGCACCTACGCGCAGCGCGCGACCCGGAAACCGGCGAGGCAATGAGCGAGGACCTCATTCGTGACGAATTGGTGTCGATCATGATGGCGGGCACCGAGACCACTGCAGCCACTTTGACCTGGGCCTTCCACGAGATCGCTCACCACCCCGAGGTCGAGGAGAAGCTGCGCGCCGAACTGCGGGAGGTACTCGGCGGGCGCTCGGCGGAGTACGACGATATCGCCAATCTGAACTACACCCGGGCAGTCGTCAACGAGGTCCTGCGGCGGTACTCACTGCTGATGCTCTTCCGCCGCGCCGAGGAGCCTGTCGTGATCGACGGCATTCCGTTGCCCGCAGGTGCAGACATCATGTTCAGCCAGATCGACTTGCACCGCGACGGCGATGCCTTCGCCGACCCCGACAGCTTCAAACCCGAGCGATGGCTCGTCGACCGTGAGCATCTTCCTGACCGCAACGCTTTTCTCCCATTCGGCGAGGGCAACAGACTGTGCATCGGCGAAGCCTATGCACAGGCAAAGGCAGTGATCGCACTAGCGACCATCCTCGGCCGCTGGCGCCTGATTCCCGCCCCCGGCCACACCGTGCGCAAGGTAGCGGCAGCGATGCCGCGCCCGAACAACTTGCCCATGATCGTCACCCCGCTGAACTCCGACAGAAGCGAGCTGAATCATGCCTGAGACCACCGCGACAAAGTCCCCTCGCGACCAGAAGAATGGTGCCACCGTCGAACCCATCGCGATCGTGGGCATCGGGTGCCGATTCGCGGGTGGCATCGACTCCCCCGACGCACTCTGGGATCTCCTTGAAAGCGGCGGTGACGCCGTCAGCGAGGTTCCACCGGAGCGCTGGGATGTGAACGATGTCTACGACCCACAGCCCGGCGTGCTCGGTCGCACCGTCTCCCGCTGGGGCGGATTCCTCGACAACATCGGCGGTTTCGATACTGCCGCCTTCGGCATCACCGAATACGAGGCCGAGGCGATGGATCCGCAACACCGAATGCTGACGCAAATGGCGTGGGAAGCGTTGGAGCACGCAGGAATAGCGCCCGGATCACTCATGGGTTCGCAGACCGGGGTATTCGTCGGGCTAGCCCACCACGATTATCTTCTACGAACTTTCGACGACTCCCTTGTCGACAACCCGTATGTGATGACGGGCAACGCACACTCTGTCGGTGCGGGCCGTATCTCCTATCTGCTCGGATTGCACGGCCCCTCTGTGGCCGTGGACACCGCCTGCTCGTCAGGTCTGCTCTCCGTGCACCTGGGCTGCCAAAGCCTGCGTACCGGAGAGTCCGATCTCGTGTTGGCGGGAGCAGCGATGCTGCAATTGGGCCCCGAAGTCGGTGTCCTGTTCTCCCAGTGGTCCATGCTCTCGCCCAATGGCAGGTGCGCTGCGTTCGACGCCGCAGCTGACGGGTTCGTTCGTAGTGAGGGTTGCGCGGTGGTGGCCCTGAAACGGTTCGACGACGCAGTTCGCGACGGCAACCGTGTCCTTGCTGTCATCCGCGGCTCGGCAGCCAACTCCGATGGCCGTTCCGACAATATTGTCGTCCCCTCCGCCACTGCACAGGAGGCAGTGCAACGTAGCGCTCTGCGTGTCGCCGGTGTCGATCCATCTGCTGTCGAGCTTGTGGAAGCGCACGGTCCAGGTACGCCTACCGGCGACCCGGTGGAGTTTCGCGCGCTTTCCGCGGTCTACGGAGCAGGCGACAAGCCGTGCGCACTCGGCTCGGTCAAGACCAACATCGGACATACGGAGTCGGTATCCGGCGTCGCCGGTCTCATCAAGGCCGTGATGTCGTTGCGGCACAAAAAAATTCCGGGAAATCTCCACTTCAACGAGTGGAACCCGGACATCTCTCCGGACGGTACACGCCTCTACGTCCCCACCGGACTGCGCGAGTGGAGTGCCGACGGGTCGCAGCGTCTGGCGTCGGTCTCCTCCTACGGATTCAGCGGCACCAACGTCCACGTCATTCTCGAAGAGGCCGCCGATACCTCCCCTGACGCTGCTCGCGCGCTCGAACGGAAACTCGAAAGGGAAACGCTTCCGATCCTGCTCTCCGGAAGCACTCCGCAGGCTTTGGCCGAAACCGCCCATCGCGTAGCAGAGTGGCTAACCCACGAAGGATCGTCTGCGCCACTTGCGGACATTGGCCACACTCTCTCTCGTGGGCGAGAGCACCGAACCGAGCGGCTCGTCGCCCTGGCATCATCACGTGCGGAGCTGATTGACCAGCTCACGGCGGCAGCGGCCGCGAACCCTGCTCAGGGTGTGGTTCGCGGCACGGCCAGTGGCCACAGCGGTGCGCCGGTGTGGGTGTTCTCCGGTCAGGGCTCGCAGTGGGCAGGCATGGGACGGACCTTGATGTCGACTGAACCTGCATTCGCCGCAATGATCGACGAGTTAGAGCCCCTGATCGTCCGGGAAGCCGGGTTCTCTGTCCGCGCGGAGCTTGTCGCCGACGACGTTGTCGCCGGTATCGAGAAGATTCAGCCGACTATCTTCGCCGTGCAGGTCGCTCTCGCTGCAGCTTGGCGATCGCGCGGTGTCGAACCCGCCGCGGTGATCGGACATTCCCTCGGTGAGACCGCCGCGTCTGTGGTGGCGGGCGCACTCACGCTCGATGACGGTGTGAAGGTGATTTGCCGACGGTCACAGCTTGTCACCCGGCTCGCCGGCGGCGGCGCCATGGCCACGATCGAACTGCCCCATCACGAAGTCGCGGCTGAACTCGCCGCCGCGGACATCGAAGACGTCACCGTCGCTGTGATCGTGTCTCCAGGGTCCACTGTCGTTGCCGGCAACCCTGCACGAGTCGCCGAACTGATCGCGGGCTGGGAAGCGCGCGACCTGCATGCTCGTAGGATTGCGGTGGACTACGCCTCCCACTCCCCGCATGTCGACTCCATCCTCGACGACTTGGCTGAGCAGCTGGAGGACCTCACCCCGGCGACAGCGACGGTCCAGGTCTACAGCACTGTGCTGGAAGACCCGAAGAAGCCCGCCTCGTTCGATTCCACGTACTGGGTGAACAATCTCCGTCGCCCTGTCCGCTTCGCGGACGCCGTCACCGCCGCCGTCCTGGACGGTCACAGGGTGTTCGTCGAACTCTCGCCCCATCCCCTTCTGACCTACGCAATTTCAGAGACCGCGACATCGATCGGCCGCACCGCGACCGCTATGGGCACGCTGCGTCGCGACGGCGACCAGTCCGCAGGGCTGCTACCCCAGTTGTCCGATCTGCGCTGCAGCGGCGTCCCAGTCGACTGGGAGCGGGCCTACCCGCAGGGCAATCTGGTCGACGTGCCATTGCCCGTATGGGCTGGCGCAGATCTGGGCGTGCTGGCATTGCAGGTGACGAAGCCGGGCGCCTGGGTGGACGCGCACCCGCTGCTCGGCGTGCACATCGGCCCTGTCGATACCGAAGACGAGCACACCTGGCAGGTCACTATCGGTGGTCGCGACTTACGCTACTTGGACGATCATCGGGTCCACGACCAGTCGGTGTTGCCGGGCGCGGCTTACTGCGAGATGGGACTGACTGCGGCGACGACGATATTCGGCGGCGATCTCAGTGACATCGAAGTGACCGATCTGGCCATCCACGAGATGCTTCATCTTCGCGCGGACACCGTGATGTCCTCGCGGGCTCGTCCTGGGGCCGATGGCGGGGTTCGGTTCGAGGTCTTGACCCGCAGCGACTAGGACACACCAACATTGTTGGCCAGCGGCACATTGCGAGAGCGTGAGGCGACCGCGCCGGAACGGCTAGATATCGTCGGCTTACGTGCGGCGCACCCGGAGCCGCTCGCGACTCAGGAGGCTTACGCCAAATTTCACCAGGCGGGGGTACATCACGGGGAGGCGTTCGCGGCCCTTGTCGCACTGCATGTATCCGACGAGCCCGGCGTCGAACAAACTGTGTTCGCTGAGCTGTCGATGCCCGCGACGGTGCGAAGCGACATCAATTCCTATCAGCTGCACCCGGTCCTGATGGACGGGTGCTTGCAGACGCTGGCATCACATCCCGCGTTGCTCCGCGACGCCTTCCCCGTCGGACTGGGCACCCTTCGAGTTCACCGCGACCCCCACAGCGCCCGCTACTGCTTGGCACGGCTGCACCACCTCGACGATCAGCTCGCCATCGGCGATATCGCATTGCTCGAAGTGGATGGCACAGTGATCGCCGAGGTCACAGGCGTACGCCTGGCCACTACAGACCGGCGGCTGGCCGAGCGCCTACTTACCGTGGAATGGGACCGCACCGACTTTCCGCAACCGGGCACCGCTTCCGGTCCCTGGCTGCTTCTGACCGAGGCCGACGCAGCCCCCGACCCGTTCGTCAACGAGATCGCATCGGCGTTAGGTGCTGGGACTGTGCACCTGCCGCTGGCTGACACCGGAATGGACGAACTAGAGGCACAGCTCGCTGCGCAGCCGCCGCACGGGCTGATGGTCGTGTACCCGGCGCCAACGGCAACCGCTGACTACGACGCAATAGAAAGAGCGCAGCGGCGGGTGAAACGGCTCATCGACCTTGTCCGGTTCCTCGTGGAGCGTACCGACGCGCACCGGCCCCGACTCTGGGTGCTTACCCGCGACGCACAGCAGGTAGGCACGGAGGACGGACAGAATCTCGAGCAGACCGCGCTGCGCGGCCTGTGCCGCGTGATCGGCCACGAACACCCCGAACTCAGGGTCTGTCACCTCGACACCGCCAGCGGATCCACGCCCCAGCGCGTCGCCGATCTACTCCAGGCGAACGATGACACCGACGAGGTCGCGCTGCGCGGCGACGAGCTTTTCGTCGCCCGACTCAAGGTGTCGCCGCTGCAAGACAGCGATCGCCGGAAGCGCACGGTTCACTTCGGGCGGGATCGGTATGCGTTGACCACCCGTCACGCCGGCGACCTGAGCAGTCTGGAGTTGGTCGTGACAGAGCCTCGTGCGACCGCCTCGGACGAGATAGAGATTCAGGTCGAGGCGTTCGGCTTGAACTATGCCGACGTACTCAACGCAATGGGCTTGTACAAAACCGTCGACGGTACCCCGATGCCGTTTGGTTTCGACTGCGCGGGCACGGTCGTCGCCGTCGGCGCGAATGTCACCTCGTTCCAGGTGGGTGACAGGGTGGCCGCGATGCACCCTGGTGCTTTCCACTCGTTCGTCGTGGTACCGGCATGCAAGGCCAACCGAATCCCCGACAATGTCACGTTCGAAGAGGCGGCAGCAAGGCCAAGCGTGTTTGCCACCGCCTGGTACGCCCTACACCGACTGAGCGGACTCGGACGGGGCGAGCGTGTGCTGATCCACTCTGCGACCGGTGGAGTTGGCCTTGCGGCGATATCGGTGGCCCGCTACCTGGGTGCAGAGATCTATGCCACCGCAGGCACCGAGGCGAAGCGGCAATATCTCCGCGACCTCGGCATCTCACATGTCTTCGACTCCCGTTCTACGAAGTTCGCGGAGCAGATTCGCGGGCTGACCGGCGGTGAGGGCGTGGACGTGGTCCTCAACTCCCTCACCGGAGCCGCCCAACGGGCAGGCCTGGACCTGCTGCGCATCGGCGGCCGGTTCGTCGAACTCGGCAAGAAGGACATCTATGCAGACGCGCGGATCGGCCTCTTCCCGTTCCGCCGCAACATCTCCTTCCACAGCGTCGACCTTGGGGTCCTGCCATACCCGCAACTCGGCGACATCCTCCGCGACGTCCACGAATTGCTGGCATCGGGCGCGCTCATCCCCACACCTCACGCCGTCTCCCAGCTCAGCCAAGCCAGCACCGCTTTCCGAACGCTGGCCTCGGGCGGTCATATCGGCAAACTCGTCCTCGGCCTTCCGCAGAACGGAGACGGAGAGGCTGTGGTCCGGCCTGAGGATGTACCGGTGCTCAAGAGCATCGCCGCATATCTGGTGACCGGCGGTTTGGGCGGTCTCGGGTTGATTCTCGCTCGCTGGTTCGCCGAAGGAGGCGCTGGCCGCGTAATTCTCAACGGGCGTTCGGCTCCGTCCGCCGAGGCGCAGGCGACCATCGAGGAACTACGTGCAACCGGCGCCGACATCGAGGTGATACGCGGCGACATCGCCGTGAACGGCACCGCCGAAGGGCTGGTTCGTGCCGCCACCGCCACCGGCCTGCCACTGCGCGGTGTCATTCATGCCGCGGCCGTGGTCGACGATGCGGCAATCACCAGCGTGGACGATGCACTCGTCGAACGGGTGTGGGCACCGAAAGTCCGGGGTGCGCTGCGATTGCACGATGCCTGCGCGAACAGCGATTTGGACTGGTGGTTCGGATTCTCCTCCGCCTCGGCCCTGGTCGGTTTCGCCGGCCAGGCGTCCTACGCTTCAGCCAATGCTCAGTTGGACGGCCTCACCGTCTGGCGCCGTCATCAAGGGCTACCCGCGTTGAGTGTCAATTGGGGGGGCATGGGCCGAGCACGGGCGCGGCACGATGTTTGCCCAACGCGGAAACGCCATGATCGACCCGGCAGAGGGAGTCGCGGCATGCGATTCACTGCTGCGTTACGACCGGGCTCGCGTGGGCTATTTGGCGATCCTGGACCAGGGCTGGCAGGAAATGTTCTCGGAGAAGCTTCGGACCTCACCATTTTTTGCTGCGATCCCCGCCGATCGTGGGGCTGACCGGGGAGGTGACACCGGGCACGCTGCGTTGGCGGAACTGCGTGTTGCCGACCCGACGGCCCGGCAGCGATTCTTGGAAAAACACCTCACTACGTATGTGGCGGAGATTCTGCGGATCAACGCCATGGATCTCGATCCGGACCGGCCGCTGACCGACCACGGACTTGACTCGTTGATGGCTCTGGAATTGAGCACCCGGATCAACCGGGAGTTCGACATCCGGGTCACGCCGAAACAAATGCGCCAAGACTCGAGTCCGTCGGCACTCGCCGCGCACATTGTCGCTCAGCTCGACCTCGGAGGAGCGCAGTGATGGATGCAACCGACCACACGGAGGAGGCGACGACGCAAAGAAACCATCTCCCTCAGGTCGTGCACGCGGCCAGTGGGGTCATCAGTTTGATCATCCTGGCCTCCACCATCCTGGTCTTGTCACCGATCCCGCCCTATGGATCGTCCGAGGACGAGGTCGTGAACTTTTACGCTACTCATACCACCAGCGGGTACATCTATCAGTTCCTTGCCGGCATCGCTTTGATGACAGCGTTGTGGTTTCTCTGCTACCTCTACACCCGCTTTCGCACAGAAGTGCCGAACAGTCCGTTGCCGATGCTGATGATCGCCTCGGGCACCGCCTGGGTCGGCTTCGCCATCGTGTACCTGGGCCTGTTTCAAGTCTTCTCCGGATGGGCCGCGGATCCGGCGACCCACCAGCTGCTGCGAGCGTTCTCCGACGCCTACGTGTTGGGCTTCATGTTCAGCGCCGTCCCGGCGACCGTCGTGGTCATCGCAGCGTCTCTGTCCATGAGGCGGACTTCGGGATGGCCGGGCTGGCTCAAGGCGTCGTCGTTCATCGTCGTGCTGGTCCAACTACTCGGGTGCGTGCCGCTGCTCGCCCCGGACAGCGCACTGAAGGCAGGCGGATTTATCACCTACGCAAGCGTTTTCGCCGTCATCGTCTGGCTTGCGCTGGCAAGCATCGTCGCCACACGTTCGGAACGAACTGCATCGAGCCACAATCAGGGAAAAACGTACTCGCGTATCTGACGCGTTCACAGGAGTACCGAAATGGCAGACGAATTCGACGTAGTGATCGTGGGTGCAGGTCTCGCAGGTATGCAGATGCTGCACGAGGTTCGCATGGTCGGCCTCACGGCCAAAGTTTTCGAGGCCGGCGGAGGTGCAGGTGGCACCTGGTATTGGAACCGCTACCCGGGTGCTCGGTGTGACGTGGAGAGTTTGGAGTACTCCTATCAGTTCTCCGAGGTACTCCAACAGGAATGGGAATGGACCCGCCGGTACGCAGATCAGGCCGAGATCATGCGCTACATCAGCCACGTCGTCGAAACCTTCGACCTGGCCCGCGACATCAGGTTTCATACCAGGGTCGAGGCGATGACCTACGAGGAGACCACCGCCAGGTGGACGGTTCAGACGGACAGTGCCGGCGAGGTTGTGGCCAAATTCGTGATCATGGCCACCGGGTGTCTGTCGGAGCCGAACGTGCCGTACATACCGGGTGTGGAGACATTCGCGGGCGACGTGCTGCACACCGGGCGCTGGCCGCAGGATCCCGTCGACTTCACAGGCAAGCGGGTCGGCGTGATCGGAACCGGATCATCTGGCGTGCAAGCCATCCCACTCATCGCGCGGCAAGCGGCCGAGCTCGTAGTCTTTCAGCGCACTCCTGCATACACGTTGCCCGCTGTCGACGAGCCGCTCGACCCGGAATTGCAGGCGGCGATCAAGGCCGATTACAGGGGGTTCCGTGCGCGAAACAACGAAGTGCCCACCGCGGGACTCTCCCGATTTCCGACGAATCCGAACTCGGTTTTCCTGTTCTCAACGAAGGAGCGGGATGCCATCCTCGAACACAATTGGAACCGAGGCGGGCCGTTGATGCTGCGCGCCTTCGGCGATCTGCTGGTGGACTCAGCCGCTAACGAGGTGGTAGCGGAGTTCGTCCGCAACAAGATCCGCCAGATCGTTACCGACCCCGAGGTCGCCGCGAAGCTCACACCGACACACGTGATCGGATGCAAACGAATCTGTCTCAGCGACGGCTATTACGAGACCTACAACCGGGTCAACGTGCGCTTAGTCGACATCAAACGCCACCCAATCGAGGAGATCACGCCCACTACAGCCCGGACCGGCGAGGACTCGCATGACCTGGACATGCTCGTGTTCGCCACTGGCTACGATGCCATCACTGGCGCACTCTCACGCATCGACATCCGCGGCCGCGCAGGGTTGTCGTTGCAGGAAGCATGGTCGGACGGACCGCGCACCTATCTCGGGCTCGGGGTCTCCGGCTTCCCAAATCTGTTCATCATGACCGGCCCCGGAAGCCCATCGGTATTGACCAATGTTCTTGTCGCCATACACCAACATGCGACATGGATCGGCGAATGCCTGAAGCATATGACCGACAACGATATTCGGACAATGGAAGCCACGCCCGAAGCCGAGCAGAACTGGGGGGACCACGTGCGCGACCTCGCCGAGCAGACCCTGCTCTCATCGTGCGGGTCCTGGTACCTCGGAGCAAACATCCCCGGTAAGACACCAGTATTCATGCCGCTGGTCGGGTTTCCGGACTACGCCAAGAAATGCGCGGAAATCGCATCCGCCGGCTACCCGGGCTTCGCCTTCCAGTACGACCCCGTTCCTGTGAACCAGAGCTGATAGGAGTGCACCAGCATGGCACCTTCCGATGTCCCGGAAATCGACTTCGACCATCACTCACCCGAGTATTCTGCCGATCCCTGGGCCGCCAACACGGCGCTCAGCCAGAAATGCCCCGTGGCACATAGTTCTCACTACGGCGGGTTCTACGTGGTCACCGGCTACGAGCAGGTCAGCTCCGTAGCCCGTCGCCCGCAAGTGTTCTCCTCCGCTCACGAACTGCCCAATACGCCAGGGCGACCGCAGGGAACGATTATCCCGGCATCGACGTTCCGTGCGTTACCACTGGAGATGGACCCGCCTGAGTTCCTGGAGTGGCGCCGGGCGCTGAACACCTTCTTTTCGCCCACTTCGGCGAAAGAGCTCCGACCGCGCATCGAGGCCTACACCACCTGGTGCATCGACCAATTCGTGGAATCGGGAGAAATCGATTTGGTCATGGACCTGGCGAATGCCGTTCCCGCATTGCTGACTCTGGATATCGTCGGGCTGTCGATGGACAACTGGAGCATTTACGCCGAGGCCGTACATTCGCTGGCGTATACACCCTCGGACACACCGGAGTACAAGGACGTCGAGGCGGGCTTCGCGATGCTAGTCAGAGAAGTCATCGAAACCATTCCGGTTCGCCGCGAGCACCCCAGAAATGACCTGATCAGCTTCCTCACCCAGATGGAAATCGGAGGTGAAAAGATCAGCGACAACGACATCATCGCCGTCTGTAACGCGATGATCGCAGGCGGAATGGACACGACGACGGCCCTGTTGTCCTCGACCTTCGAGTTTCTCGACCGCAACGATCTCCACCGTAAGCGCCTCACCGAGCATCCCGAAGACCTCCCCAAGGCGTGTGAGGAGTTCCTCCGGTATTTCACCCCCGTCGTATGCGTCGGACGCACAGCCACCGAAGAAGCTCAGATCGACAGTGCCACAGTGCGCCCCGGGGAGCGTGTGCTGATCTCGTGGGCTGCCGCAAACCTGGACGAGAAGGTCTTTCCAGACCCCCTCACGATCGACTTCGACCGGGATACGCGCAAGCATGCGGCGTTCGGCGTCGGCGTCCACCGATGCATTGGCCGCCACATCGCGCAGACCGACTTCCAAGTCGTGGTCGGGGAGGTGCTCAGACGGTTGCCGGATTACCAGCTAAAGGAAGGGGCAGCGGTGCGTTATCCGACCGTCGGCCAGATCAACGGCTACGTAAAAATGCCCGCCCGTTTCACTCCCGGAACGCGAATCGGACCCGACTTCGAAACAGCGAATGACCTCTTCGCCAGCTTCGGAGGTCGGCCATGAGTGCCCCGCCGGGCCGTGAAACACGGCGCCCAAAGTCCAACACCACTAACTCCGCCCCAGTAGACAACGGGTGGCCGCCCTTCCCATCGTCACGAGACCGAAATTGCCCGTTTGACCCCTCGCCTGCACTGCGCGAGATACAGGAAAGGGCCCCGATCGCCCGCGTACGGATCTGGGACGGCAGTACTCCATGGCTGGTCAGTGGCTATCAAGAGGCGCGCGCGCTATTACGTGACCCGCGGGTGAGCGCGGCGCCCGAACACCCTCAGTACCCACACTCGACCCCCAGCAAGTTCATGCAGAAACTGGGCTTTCTCACCATGGATGCCCCGGAGCACACACGCCATCGCCGCTTCGTGGCCAAACCGTTCTCCGCCAAGCGAATCCAAGCTATGCGACCGCCCATCCAGGAACTCGTAGACGATCTCATCGATAAACTTCTCGCTGGACCGAAGCCCGTCGACCTGTTGGGCGCGTTCTCACTTCCGGTGCCGTGCACAGTGATCTGTCATCTGTTGGGCGTACCGTACGAGGACCACGAGTTCTTTGCCAGAAGCGCCAAGGCACTCATCGATCCCAATGCCACTCACGAGGAGGCGATGGCTGCCAGACAAGGTCTCGTCGACTACATCGATCGGTTGCTGACTATCAAACGCACCGACCCGGCGGAGGACATGCTGTCGGAGCTGGCAAACGAACACGTGGCTACAGGCAACTTGACCCAACAAGAAGCCACTCAGACAGGCATGCTGATGCTTCTCGGTGGCTTCGACACGACATCGAACACCATCTCGTTGAGTGTGCTGGCGCTCACCGAGAACCTTGACCAGCTCGCCGTTCTGCTGGAGATGGAGACGCAAGACGAAATCGAGAACGCCGTCGAAGAACTCCTGCGGTATACCGCTGTCCCGCAAGGCGGTAGGAGACGGGTAGCACTCGAAGACATCGAGGTCAGCGGCGTTGTCATTCGAGCCGGAGACGGCTTGATCGTCGCGGGCGATCTGGCCAACCGCGATACGTCGGCACTCGAGGAGCCAGACCGTCTGGACTTGCGACGGCCAGCGCATAAGCACCTGACCTTCGGATACGGACCTCACCAGTGTCTGGGGATGCCTTTGGCGAGGCTTGAACTGCAGGTTGCAATTCCGACCCTGATGCGTCGAATCCCGACCTTACGTCGCGCAGTGGCAATGAACGAGATCGAATTTCGGGAGCCTGCAATGGGCGTGTACGGAGTGAACGGTCTGCCTGTCACATGGTGACCACCGTGAACGCGAGGGCGCAGTGACGTCGGCAAAGACAATCGACCGTCTGCTCGCGAAGGCCGTCGACGACGGCGTTGGCGCTGGCTTCTACACGATGGTCGCCCGTCGCGGCAGTCTCGTGTATTCGGGTGGGGCCGGAACGCGCGACGGAACATCTCCCTGGAGGGAAGACACCATCGCGTGGCTGGCTTCGATGACCAAATCGATTGTGGCCGTTGCAGCCCTGCAACTGGTCGAGCACGGAGCCGTCGAGTTGGACGCCCCGATAGTTGACGTCCTACCCGAACTTGCCACGCTGCAAGTGCTCGAAGGCTACGACGGGGAAGTGCCTCGCTTGCGACCAGTGCGCACTCAAGTGACGTTGCGAATGTTGTTGTCCCACACTTCAGGTGCCGGGTACTCATTCTTGTCTGCCGATCTTGCTCGATACCAGCAGAAGAACAGGATCCCCACGAACCTGGAGCTCAAGCTCGCTTCGCTCGTCGATACACCACTAGTGTATGAACCGGGGACGACGACGATGTACGGAAACGGTCTCGAGTGGGTCGGCCTGGCCATCACGCGAATAACCGGCCGCGATCTGGCAACCCATCTGCAAGAGGCTGTCTTCGATCCACTGAGGATGACGGATACGGCGTTCGGGATCGTCGACCGATCCCGTATGGCGACGGTGCACGCGAAGACTCCAAACGGCCTGACAGCACTTCCATTCGAACTACCCTCCGCACCGGAGTTCTTATCTGGGGGAGGCGGGTTGTACGGGACCCCGCGGGACTACTTGACGTTCCTGCGGATGTTGGGCGCCGGAGGGATCCTTAACGGAGTGAGGCTCCTTGACTCGGAAATGCTGACCGCAGCGCAGCAGAGCCATTCAATGGTGTTCGGGCGGGCAGCATCGGTCAATCCCACAACATCACACGACATTGATCTGCTACCAGGCACTTCGGTGTCGTGGTCATTGCTGGGTATGCGTAACGAGGAGCGCACACCGCAGGACCGCCCGGTCGGGACAGTGGCCTGGGCAGGCGGCGCGAACTGCTACTACTGGGTGGACACGGACGGAGCGACGGCGGGCGTTCTATTCACGCAACTCGTCCCATTCGCGGACCCTGACGTGGTTCGGCTCTTCGCCGATATCGAGCAGGCAATTCGCACCTGACGCGCTTGCACCCGATGTCGACTTCAGCGACAACCGGGTGCGATTCCTGAACCCCAGCCGGTGATGATCCGCCTACCGTTCGCGAGGAGGCTTTCAGATGATCGCAGGTGGTTGGATCTGGTGGCTTCCACTGCCGTGGGAATGGCGGATAGCTCTCTCCGAGGTGACTCCGTGCGAGTTCGGAGGCACACAGTGTTACTGAAGCCCTGGTAGATATGACGAAACCGCCGGAACCTGAAGGTGTCCAGCGGCTTCACAGGGTCGGTGCCCGTCTTGCGCCTCTCGGCAAGTGGCCGCTCGAAGCGGCATTTCTGGGGTGGTACCCGGGGCAAAGAACCGACACCGACAGCCTCTACAACGAACACCCGCGCAGAGTTATTCCGCGCCGCTGGCCAGCGCAGCAGCTCATTTTCTGGTGATGATCATCCGCAGCACGAAGCGGAAGACCACCGCGGTGCCGGCCCCGACCGCGACACCGGCCATCACGTCGGCGAGGAGGACCCCGACGGTGGCACCGAGGACTGTGGCCGCTGCGATCGCCAATGCAACATCAGCAGATGCCGGCCGAGGACCGTTGATCGCAGAACCCCTCTCCATGCTGCCGACGTGGTCATCGAGATCATCACACGCCGTTTGAAGCGAAAGTCGGACCCACGCTGTTCAATGGGACAGGAACCGATTAACAGGAGGTCAGGCCATGTGCGGGCGCTATGCCAATCGAAGCTCAGATAAGGAATTGCAGTCCTTTTTCGACACCATGCAAACCGTCGGCGACGAACTCCCACCGTCCTACAACGTCGCCCCCACACAGCCCGTCCGTGTGATCCTCGAACGAACCCCACGCGAGGAACCCGACTCCGAACCCCAGCGCCAGCTCCGGACCGTCAGCTGGGGTTTGCTCCCTGCCTGGGCAAAAGACCGAAAGATGGCGTCCAAACTCATCAACGCCCGCAGCGAAACCGTCACGGAGAACCCATCATTCAGAAGTAGCGCCGCCAAACGACGGGCCATCGTTCCCGCCAGCGGTTACTACGAATGGATGAAAAGTGAAGAGGGAAAGAAGATTCCGTACTTTCTTCACGGGGACGGCGACGTGATCGCGATGGCTGGACTCTACGAGTTGTGGCCCGATCCTGAACTGCCAGAAGATGATCCGAACAAGTGGGTATGGACCTGTACTGTCTTGACTTGGCCAGCTAAGGATTCCACGGGACACATACACGACAGATCACCGCTGATCCTGCCCGAATCGTTCTGGGAACTCTGGCGGGGTCCGGATCTCACCGACAAGGGCGAGGTCCAGGCCATGATCAATTCCGTTCCGGAGCCGCATCTCGAACTCTACGAAGTCTCGACTGCGGTCAATAGTCCGAGGAACAACGGCCCGAGCTTGCTCGAACCGGTCCACTGATTGACGTCCTGGGCCTTCGCGCTCGACGAGTGGTCAGGATTCCCGCATCGCCGGGCGGGCGAGCATCTGCTCCATCTGCGGCTGCCCGAGAGCGAGGTTCGATCCGTTCATCTGGACGCGTGTGTTCCACTCCGGAGCGAAGGCATCGAACATGATCCGGGCAGCGGGAGCGAGTACATCCCGCTCGACGGCGACAACGGTGTCGCCCATCCCAACGCAGCTCCCCGTCGACGGAATCGGGTTCACCGAATACCGACGTCAGGCGCTCGGACACATAGCCCAGATCCGCCAGCTCCGACGCAGTGTAAAAATCCTTGCTCATTTCTTTCTCCGAATCGCCGATCGACCGTGCACATCATCGTGCCGCAACACCGCGCCGGACGGGCCTCACGGACGCGTGAAAGTGGCCGGGAGATGGGTGTGTGACCGGTGTAGGTCGAATCCGGGCAGGTGTGGTTCTCTGACGCTGACAGATGCACTGCGCCGGAAGGCGAGAGGACTCCAGGAGCGGCGATGTTGGCGATGAAAACAATTTGCGAGAGGTGCCGCACCTCCCTCGACAACGCCTCCGCCGCAACAATATGCAGCTACGAATGCACCTTCTGCGTCGACTGCTCAGCGGCGATGGACAACGAGTGCCCGAACTGCGGCGGCGAGTTGACCGCGCGTCCTCGTCGCATCGCGCAAGGCCGAGTGATTCGTCGGGGATGGGCAGGTCGAATCGGTAGCTATCTCGCAGAGCGCAAGCCTTCCGGCGTCCTCGAGCTCACCGATGCCGAGCGGGATCTGATTTCGCAGATCAAGGCCACCGACGGGGAAAGGTTGGCAGCGATCGAGGTGCGTCATATGCGTCCCGACTGCACACCGCGAGAAGCTCTTATCACCGTTCTCACACTTCGCGGGGAAGACTTGTTCCGAACCCCTGACGGCCACATTCTCGACGAGAACGCAGATCGCGCCGATGGGAAGCCACAGGCGCTGTGACGGACGAGCACACCATGCCCGCACGCTTCAGATTCCGCGCAGCCCATGACCGGGCCTACGAACAGTGGGCCACCGGCGTGCTGGCCCCGTACCGGATCACCCGCGCACTCGACGCGGCCGAGCTGTACGGCCCAGAGGTCGACGTTGCATGCGGGGCGCAGGAGCCGGCAGTCGACGAATGGGAGGCCGGAACCCGCTACCCCTCGTTCGAGCAGCTCCTCGCCCTGGCCGCGCTGACGCACCAATCCCCGGACTCGTTCATCGCCCGCGACGGCGACGAGGACCTCGACCTCCGGGACACCACGATGTGGTGCCACATCAGCAAAGCCGAGCGCGCCCGATGGCGACCCCCGATCACCGAATTCACCGCCGCGGCCGTCGAAGAGTGTCCTGGCACCCACGATTACCGCGCCACACACCTGTTCTGACATGCCCACACGAAACGGAGAAAGACCATGAAGCAATGGTCGACCCATTTGACCGCGCAGATTCGGGTCCTCGCACTGCTCGACGTCGTTTTGGTTGCTGTCTTTGCAGGGCTTTTCATGCGGCCTCGCTACGTCCCCCGCGAACCAGCCCCCGAGTGCTACACCTCGTTGTTGGGCAGTACCGGAGCGCCGCAATGTCCCACCGCGGCACACGACTTCATGATGACCTATGCCCCAGTGATAGTGGCGATTCTGGTCGGGCTTGTCCTTCTGTCCACTCACGTTCGGGTATTCCGTGATCACCGGAACCGTCCCGCCCGCGAGGTCCCTCAGGTAGCTCGCTCCACTGCGAACCTCAAATCAACTGGCAGATAAGACTATTCCGGCACGCATTCATCACAACCTGACTAGAGAACTACGGGAGGCATGATGGCCAGCTACGAAAGTGACTTCGGCGCAGCACTGAACCGGGGGCGCGTTTATGACAGTGCCGAGCAACTTCGCGCTACTCCAGAGGGAACGCCGATCACTGATGCGCAGGGCCGGCACTGGATCCGCGGATTCAACGACCCGGCCGAACGACGGTGGCGACGTCGAAAGGCTCCGCGGCTGATCTGGGTGGGCATCGGCGGCGCTCACGACCGGTGCCCGTCTTCCGAGATCGCTCTCCCCGCCCAGCATGCGGACACCGAGGACTTCTGGCCCACGACCCTCGTGGAGGGTTCGGGTACGCCTATCTCGATCGGGGCGATCGCCGGCGGCTGTGTCGGTGGTAACCCTGGCCTCTCGCTGGGGAACGGGGCCGAGGCACGCGCCCGTGACTTGTTGCCGGGTGGGGGCCAGTCGAACACGGATGGTGGTGGCAGGAGCCAAGTCGGTCCGACAGGGCGGATGTACGGCTGCGACATCGTGGGCGATGAAGAACGCCAACTCTTTTGACTATCCGACCCTGACCGCCGCTGTAGCGGTACCAGAAAGTGTGTGGGTGACCTGTAAAGATGACATGTCCCCAGCTCCCTCGTCGGGGCAGGGAAGCGACTAGAGATGCGAGATTCTGCATGACAGATCAGACGAACCCGCAATGGGACGAGTGGGACAACGAAGCCAGAGCCGAACTCGTCGAGAAGTACCGCGACTTCGGATACCCGATCTTGAGCGGAAGGGTCAACAGGTGCGCGACGCTCGACGTGCATCGAGATGGCGTACATGTCGGATACGTCGACGTAGACCCGTCGGGGATCGACTGGGTGATTCAAACGCGGAGGATTTTCCTCGAAAAGCCGTTCCGGTTCGACAAGGCGCTCCACGCGGAAGGTAAGTATCAGCCTCGATGGGGGCTGTTCCTGATGGAAAGGATCTTCGACAAGTTCCCTGACAAGGAAATCCGGGAAAGCTCGATCGACAACGATCCGTCAGGTGACCCGTTCCTGGCGAGGGTCCGGGGCGAGTACGCGATGCCGTACCACCAGCCGAATTGCTTCCTCAACGACGAGCGACGGTGCGCATGCGGGGTGGGTCGACCACGAGCAGCGCTGTAAGAAGATCGACAGCAAATACGAATTTCAAGGGGGACAAGGACATGACAGAACCCGATCACCTGACGAACTGGACCGCGGCCGGATGGCTCGGTGGGATAGCGGTCCTCGCCCTCGCTGGTCTGCTCGGCGCGGCAGCGGTGTTTCTCGGCAGGGTGACCTACTGGTACAGCGCCAGGGACGTTGCAGTGAGTTGGTGGCGCCTGGCTGCGTCGCTTGCGCTCTGGGCGGTCTCGATCTGGGGACTTGTCCATGCGCTCGGCGCGTTGGCCCGCCACAGTCGTAGTACCGAGTTCTTCGGCACGACAGGTCTGATCAGCGTCGCGGTGATCGCAGCGGCCTACATGGGTGCAGCGAATCTGGCGAACAACGTGTGCGAGGACATCGCACGATTCAAGGAAGAACCGGGCTGGCTGCCCGCGACATGGATAGTTCCGGCGCTGTCGGGGTTCGTCGTGTTCGTGGTCACCCAGTTCGGAGAGATCACGGCCCGAGAACTCTGGGATGAGGTGCTACGCAACGCGATCGTGCTCGGCGCACTCCTTGTGTTGTTCTTTCTCGGTCTCGTCTGGCTCCACACACGTGCCAAGGAACGCAAGTGGATCGACTGATTCGCGAGTTGAGCTTCCAGAGAGGGTTTTCAACTTCTTTCGCTTGCGCGGCAATCGAAGTCGCAGCCTGCGCCTATACGCCGGACTGCGTTCCCATCTCCCGGGCGTGCTTGCCTGCGCAGTCATGGTGCATCGTGAGACCGGCTGCGGCACCGTCGAGCGGAAAGTTGCAGATCGGACATTTCGGTGCAGGACCGTGTACGGGCTGAATGACCTGGTTCTGTGTCCGAGCTGCGCCCGTGTGAATCGGTGCCTCGCATAGTCGGCGGCCTTGCGTCGGGTCCGGTTTCTGCTGTTGTGTCAGGCCCGGCGTCCAGTCGGATTCACCGTTGGGGCCGAGCGTGTCTCGGTCGCGTCGGGGAACGACGTACACGTATCCGGAACGGTCGACGATAGGCACCAGGTCGCCGCTTGCGGCACCGGCGATTGCGCCGTCCAGTGTCATTCCGATCAGCGGCACGAGCTTTGTGTGCCACTTCCCGCAGTGTCGGCCACCAGTGTCCGGGCATCGAGGGAAGCCAGTGGCGTCACATCTTGTCATTTCGATCTCGCGGAGGGCGGTCGCGGTTGCGGTGCCAGCCGGGGGCATGCTCGATGACCAGTCGGTCTCGTTCACGCGCATCGAGGGAACTTTGTGGAGCCAGGCGGGTTGTCTGTCCGAATCCGACGTCCACAGTGGGACGATGCCGGCACGTGCAGTTTTCGTCGTCCGATTGTGTGCTGCGGCGAGCTTCAAGTTGGAATGTTGCACTTCGGCACCGACCAGCACGGGGCCTTTGACCAAGACGTCGACGCGAGTTCCCCCGGTCGTCTTGTACTCGGGAATTGCCTCGTAGCCGGCGCTGTCAGCGGCTCGGCACCAGTAATCCTTCTGGCGCTTGTGCTCGTCGGTCTCAGGCGTCATGGTGTGGTCTGCGGTGCATTGAGCGCCGGGAAAGTGCACTGCGTAGTACCGGTCGCCCTGCTTGCGTAGGTACATTTCGCCGCCACCCGGTTCCTTGCATTCGAGGACACCGTCGCCGCGATCGATGTTGCCGTGCAGCTCGGCGATTCTCGCCATGTCGGAGGGAGTGAGGGCCGAGAGGTCCACGGGCGTGCCGTCGAGTCGTGCCTGGGTACTCATGGAGACCTCCAGTGGTCGTTGCCGTCGCTCTTCTCAAGTGTGCAGGACAGCGCCGACATTCCCGCGTGTCGTTCCGAGCGTTCGGCTGTCGGTGGACCTCTCTAGCGTGAACGCATGAACTGGACTTATGCGTTGAACCCGGATCTGGCGGGGCCGTGGGACGAGGTGTACCCGACCGATCCCACCGTGGGTTACCTGTACGTGATGGCGTTCGATTCGGGCTGGATGAAAGTCGGCCTGACGACCGATTGGCCGAAGCGCTGGCACTCGCATATGTCGACCTTCCGCAGGCTGGGGTGGGAGTTGTCCCAGGACCCGTGGAAATCGTGCGTGGTATCGCGCGCCGAGCTGGGCGTGATCGAGAAGCGCCTGCACGCGGAGGCACGGAGAACCTCAGACGGGAACATCTTCAATCCGCGGGTCGCCGGCCTCGGGCGCGATGCATCCAAGCCCGCGGGAACCGAACTGTTCCGCGGGTGCTCGTTCGACTACTTGGTGGCCTTCGCTGATGTGTTGGCAAAGACGGACGCGCTCGTCTAGTCGACGAAGGGACGCGCACGCGAGGAATTGACGATTCGCCAGAAATTGTTGAATAGCCGCGCGCGATAATTCGATTCTGCGCGTCTCTGCTCGCTCGCTCCTGCGCCCCGACCATCTAGTCGGCATCGTCATCTCGTATCAGAGTCTCGTAACAAGGATCGCAGCGTCTTGTAATATCAGGTCTCAAATGCGCATTGAGAGTCGGTATGCGTGTGTGCCGACAGGCATTTTTCGTGCCAGTCTCTTGCCATGACCATGAACATCCAGCCCGGCCAGCAACCGCAAGCGACAAACTCGACTTCCGCCCCGACAGCGACTGCGGTCTCCGATCCGGCATCGCCTGCCATCCCCAGCGCGACATCGACCGCCATCTCCAGCGCGGCATCGACTACGGGTGCGACATCGCCCCCGACATCGACTCCGACGTCGCTGCTCCAGGCAATGATCAAGCTCGAAGCCCGCGGCTTCACCCCCATTCGGCATTCCTTCGTTCAGAAGCATTCGACAACCGTCTCGGGCTCGGATCGCAAAGCCGTGCTCGCTGACCTCGTCACCGCTCGCAGGGGCAGGGAGCTGAACGCGTACCTGGCACTGCTGATGAACCACAGCCAGATCGAGAAGAACGCGGCTCGACCGTGGGAGGCAGCGGTATGGGCCAGGGCTTTGTCCGTCAACGACACCGATTCGTTGCCTGTGCCCGCGATGAGCCGGATCTGGGCCCGCTTGGAGGACCACGGGCTGATTGACCGCTCTCGGGTGTGGAAGAGGACTCTCGTGCGGCCTCGAGACGAGTCGACTAAGCGGCCGTACACCCGACCGCGCCCCGACACGGTCCCGGAGAAGGAAAAGGCACACGAAAGCTACTTCATCCTGCCGTCGGCGTACTGGACGGAGCGCTGGCACACCAAGCTCGACCTGCCCGCTCGCGCGCTCCTGCTGATCATGCTTCACGGAACCAGCTCGAAGGACGAAACGTACTTGCCCTACGAGAAGGCAGAGAGCTGGTACGGGATCTCGGCGAAGACCACCCAGCGGGGGATCGACCAGCTGCTGAAGGAGAAGTTGCTGAAGGTGACGCGAAGGGAGCGCGTCGTCGCGGACTTCTCGGCGACAGGACACGCATCCCGTATCTACTACGCGCTCACGGGGCCCTTCAGCCGTGCAGAGCGCGCGAAATTGCAGACCAGCTCGGCATCCGAGTCTGCGGCACGCGCCGCAGCGGCACGTGCCGAATAGGTGGACTCGCCCCTTCAGGCACACCCGCCAGGGGACGTTCAGGCACACCCGCCAGGGGACGTGTCATTTCACCAGGTCAAGGCAACAGAAACGCGGCGATAGCCCCCGTGCATCAGCTACCGGGACGCCTTGAGTCGTCCCTTCACATACGAGCAAGAAAGCAATCATCATGGACATCAGCGACACCATCGCACCCATCATTCAGGCGCAGCCGACAGCGTCGTTTGTCTTGATCGCGGCAATATCGTTGGTCGTTGTCGCAGTGTTCGTCCGCGTGGTCTTGTTCATAGTTGCGGCTGTCAGCACGCAGGTGCCGACGATGTACGACCGCATCATCGGCATCATCGGCATCATCGGCCTCATCAGGGTCATCAGGGTCATCAGGGTCATCAGGGTCATCAGGGTCATCAGGGTCAGCAGGGTCAGCAGGGGCGCCGGCAGGCCGGAGCCGGATGAGGGGCCCTCAGCTGCGCCCGGAACATAAGTGGTTGCCGAACGGGGCCTTCAGTTGGCCTCGACGATCGTCGGGGTGCGGCTCGTATACGAACTCGTCGATGAATTGGGGATTGGTCGGGTTCCCGGCCTTTGTCTCTGTGTGGAAGTGCGCGAGCAGCCGAGTCGGGTCGACGTTGTCGACTCTCCAGAGACGTCCGTGTCGTCGCTTGTGGCTGTAACCGGTCTCGAAGTATTCGGCGTTCGCCCGAGTAGCGCTCCAAGACCATCCAATTTGGCTTCCGTCCTCGGCGAACCGGTAGAGCGTGGTAGGCCGCGGGCATTCCGGACCGCTGTACCCGTGTCGGGCGCAGTTTTCTTCGATGACGAAGTAGCCTCCGGCTCTCGTGAACAGGGTCTTCCACTCGGCGGGTGTCAGTCGCTGGGGTCGCTCGGCAGCGACTTTGCGGATGCCCGGAAGGTCAAGGAGTCCCCCTCTCGCATAGTGGACCCAAATGGAATGTATTGCTCTCCGAAGAGTCTCGGTAGACATCCGGTCGTGGTGGTCCCAGAGGAGCACTCGAGGCACCTCGGCAGGGTCACAGCCGTCGGCGCAATCGAGCCAGCTATCCCATGTCTCGTAATCGAGGGGTTCTACCGGTGGTGGAGTCTGCATCGAGCGATCGTATTCCGTCGTGGCTTGTGGGGGCGGAGATCGTTGTGGTTGCAGGGGTTGATGGCGGTGTTGGCGTGCTTGTTTTGTGGTGTTGACCTGCGGTGATGACACGTCCCTGGGTCGTGTGGGGTGGTGGATGTCGGCGAGGGGGTGTGTGTGGGGTGCCGGCGTTTTTGGGTGCCGGCGGGGTGCCGGCGGGGTGTTCGGGTTGGGGGTGGTGTGGGGGAGTGGTGCCGGGTCGTGCGGGGGTGTTGGGGGGCTCGTTTTTAGGTGTTTTTGAATGTTGTTGTGTGTCAGTGGGTTTCGGTATTCGGTTGGTGTTGGGTGGGTTTCGTGGGTTGCGCACGGTGGTGTTTAGTCGGCATCGAATAATGTTGTAGCAGTGAGTATTTTGGTGTTACGAGGTTTCGGGTTGTTTTGCTGTTTGGTGGGTGGGGGTGTATGATTGGGAGCATGATGTTGACGAGGCAGTGGACCCGAGACGGGGCGCTTTTCGTGACCCTTCTCCTCCTCTCCAGCCTCGTTCGGGTGTCGGGTACTGGTTCAGGCGTTGCGATGAATTCGATTGGTGAGGAACAAGATTCGGAATTCAGAGGAGCGAAGCGACTCGATCGACGGCAACGGCACTCGACCCACTGCGAGCCGCGCAGCGGCTCCCTGGCGGGGAGCGCAGCGACTCGCTCCGTCTCCCGACGCGAAGCGTCGGGAGG
>NZ_JBHWYS010000013.1:0-128078 GCF_042728675.1 Rhodococcus sp. NPDC060176 | reverse complement strand
TCTCTTCCGGGGTTCATGGTGCCGTCGGTGGTGGTGGTGTTGGATGGGTTGCCGGTGACGGTGCATGGGAAGTTGGACCGTAAAGCCCTACCGGACACTACTTTCAACGCCGCAGAATATCGCGCGCCGATCACGCGAAACGAAGGTGTGGTCGCTCGTGCGATCTCTGACGTACTCGATCTCGACCAGGTGGGGGCCGATGACAATTTTTTCGGGCTCGGCGGGGACTCTCTCAGTGCTACCCGCGTCATAGCGCGTATCAACACCGCGGCGAGCACAAAACTGGGGGTCAAAGCTCTGTTCGACACTCCGGTGGTAGCTGATCTGGCGGCCTCGATCGATCCGGCGGAATCTGGACTTGGTGAAACGGGGTTCGGAGGTTCAGGTCTAATTGAACTCTCGGGTATGGCACGGCCAGAACACATTCCACTGTCCCTGTCGCAGTCGCGTATGTGGTTCCTCAATCAGTTCGACACTTCATCTCCGCTCTACAACATTCCCGTTGCCCTGCAACTCGACGGATTCCTCGATCTCGAAGCGCTCGAAGTTGCGCTCGGCGATGTGGTGGAACGGCATGAATCCCTTCGGACGATCTTCCCGACTTCCGCGGACGGGCCGCACCAGGTGATTGTCGAACCAGCGCTCGCTGCCCCTCGGATCCACCCCGTACGGATTGCCGGCGAGCAGATATTTGCGGCGCTGCATGGGTTCTTCGACGTGGGATTCGATGTGGCCGAGGAGTTCCCGCTGCACGTGAGGTTGCTCCGAATCGGACCGGAGCAGCATGTTCTTGCGATCGTTGTCCACCACATCGCGGCCGACGGCTTCTCGATGACGCCACTGGCACGTGACCTGATGCGCGCCTATACAGCCCGTGCGCAGGATCAGAGTCCGAGGTGGGCGCCATTGCCCATCCACTACGCTGATTACAGCGTGTGGCAGAGGGGGATAATCGACGCAGAAGATGCTCCAGGTACGTCGATCGCGGAACAATTCACCTACTGGACCGAGGCGCTGTCGGGAATCCCTGAAGTCTCACCGCTCGTTCTTGATCGACCTCGAAGGCCGAAGCGCTCTTCCGAAGGTGCCGTGGTCTCGGTGAGTATCTCACCTGAAGTTCATCGAGCTTTGACCGACCTTGCGCACCAGCATGATTCGACCCTCTTCATGGTTCTGCACGCGGCGTTCGCGGTGCTGCTGGCACGGCTCTCGGGGTCAGGCGACGTTGTGATCGGGACGCCGGTCGCGGGACGCGGCGAAGCGGTGTTGGACGACGTGGTAGGGATGTTTGTCAATACTCTGGTTCTTCGTACGCCGGTCGAATCCGGAGCAACCTTCGCCGACACCCTGGCGGCAGTGCGGTCGACAGATCTCGGCGCACTGGACCATGCGGACATTCCCTTCGAAAAGCTGGTGGACTACCTTGCGCCCGATCGTTCCACTGCGCATTCACCCCTATTTCAGGTATTACTCGAATTCCAGACCGCCACGAGCCTGCGCCTCGAACTACCGGAGTTGACGATCCGTTCGCTCGACATCGATCTCGAGGTGGCAAAATTCGATCTGCAACTGAGTGTGTTGGAGCAGGTCGACGAGCGCGGCGTTCCGGATGGGATCAGCGCCGGCTTCCGCTACACCACGGATGTTTTCGATCAAGGATCAGTGGAGCGAATTGCACAGCGCTTCGGGAGGGTGATCGACGCCGTGATCGACGATCCGTCTGCGATCGTCGGTGACATCGACATTCTTCTGACCGGCGAACGTAGCGAGGTGCTGGTTGCGCCGCCTCCCTCGGTTATCGGCAGGAACGATGATTCGCTCTCGGATCTCTTCGAACGAGCGGTGCTCACTTCGGGCGACGCCGTGGCGGTGCGTTGTGACGGCCAGTCGGTGACCTACCGCGAACTGGACGAGCGAGCCAACCGCCTCGCGCGGCTGCTGGTGGCGCAGGGCGTCGTGCCAGAGACACTCGTGGCAGTGGCGATGACCCCGTCGTTCGAACTTCTTGTGGCTCTGCTGGCGGTGGTGAAATCGGGCGGTGGATACCTACCGGTGGACGTGACGTCTCCGCTCGAACGGGTGAGTTTCGTGCTGCGTGACGCTGCGCCGCTGTGCGTACTGACGACGACCGCGGGCGGTGATGACGTCGGCGACAGCGGCGTGCCCGTGATCGTCGTGGACAGTGCCGACACTCGTGATGCGCTGCAGAGGTTTTCGCCGCTGCCGGTGACCGACGAAGACCGACTACTACCGTTGCGGCCCGATTCGGTGGCCTACGTGATTTACACCTCGGGGTCCACCGGGAGACCGAAGGGGGTGCAGGTACCTCATCGCAGCATCGTGACGCTGCTGGCAAACACCAGAGCGCTCTTCGGATTTGACCGCGGCGATGTGTGGACGATGTTCCATTCGGCGGCATTCGACTTCTCGGTGTGGGAAATGTGGGGTGCACTCGCACATGGTGGCCGCCTGGTGCTGGTGGACTATTTCACGGCACGTTCACCCGAGGCATTCCTCGAATTGCTGCGACAAGAGCGTGTCACGGTGCTCAATCAAACTCCTACCGCTTTCTATCAACTGGCGGAAGCCGACCGGCGTACCGGGGGTGCGGACCTGTCACTTCGTTACGTGATCTTCGGCGGCGAGGCGCTCGACTTCGCACAGCTGATGCGCTGGTACGCCCGACGCGGGACCTCGCCGCCAGATCTGGTCAACATGTACGGCATCACGGAGACAACCGTGCACGTCAGCCACCTACCGCTGGATCGTGAACTGGCACGTGAAGGATCTGCTTCGGTGATCGGGCGGGCACTGCCCGGGTTGCGTGTGTACGTGCTGGATCGGCGGTTGCACCCCGTGCCGCCCGGCGTCGTGGGTGAACTGTATGTCTCCGGCGACCAGGCTTCACGCGGATACCTCGGCCGGTTCGGTCTCACCGCCACACGTTTCGTTCCCGACCCCACAGTCAGCGGCGCGCGCATGTACCGGTCCGGTGACGTCGGACGCGTGAATGACTACGGGCAACTGGAGTACCTCGGTCGCAATGACATGCAGGTGCAGGTGAAGGGCTATCGGATCGAACTCGGCGAGGTGGAGTCTGCTCTGCTCTGCGGAGTGGGAGTGGCGCAGTCGGCGGTGGCGGCTCGCGGAGACCGGTTGGTGGGCTACGTGGTGGCGGAGTCCGGTGCAACCGTCTCTCCGAAGGCGCTGCTCGAGGTCCTCTCGGCGAAGTTGCCAGCACACATGGTCCCCGCTGTCGTGACGGTTCTCGATGCCCTGCCACTGACGGTGAACGGGAAACTGGACCGGAAAGCGTTGCCTGAACCTGACTTCGGGCAACAGACAACCGAGAGTCGTTCTCCCGTCTCGGACACGGAAAGTATCCTTGCGAGCCTCTTTGCCGAGGTTCTGGGACTCGACGAGGTGGGGTTGGACGACTCGTTCTTCGCCCTCGGTGGCGATTCGATCATGTCCATCCAGTTGGTGACCCGCGCCAAGTCTGCCGGAGTTCTCGTCACACCGCGCGAGGTGTTCGAGCGCAAAACCGTGACAGCGCTGGCCGAGACGGCCGGAACGGCTGGCAACCGTGTCGTCCTCGACGAATTACCTGGCGGCGGCGTCGGTGAGATCGAATTGACGCCGATCGTCAAATGGATGCTTGACCGTGGTGGAGATTTTCGCCGGTACTCCCAATCTGTTCTGCTCTCGGTTCCTGCCACGCTCGACGAGGACACGTTGACACAGGCCATGCAGGCCGTGTTGGACCATCACGACATCCTCCGAGCAGGCCTTCGGGTCGCACTCCACCCCGAATCCGTTGTGCGGATGGACGTCGAGCCTGCAGGTGCGGTGAGGTCGCCGACAGTCGTGCACCGCGTGCACCTCGACGGCGCTGTGGCCGAGACGGTCTCGACGGCACTTGGCGCCGCTCTGGATCGGCTCGATCCGGGGACCGGCGTGATGGTGCAAGCAGTGTTGTTCGATCCTGACGGATCTGGGCGCAAGCGGATGCTTCTCGTGGCGCACCACCTCGTGACGGACGGGGTCTCCTGGCGAATTCTGATCCCCGATCTCGCGCTCGCGTGTGCGCAGGTGCAGTCAGGCATCGACCCTTCACTGGCTCCGGTCGGGACGTCGATGCGTCGATGGGCGCGCGGCCTCGTCGACGCCGCGCACGAGCCGGATCGGGTGGCCGAACTCGACTACTGGCGGGACACACTGCGAGGTCCGGACCCGATGCTCGGCGCGCGCTCCTTGGCGACGACGGATACCGGCGTGAGTGCAGCAGACGTCGAAATGCGGGTACCCCCGGCCTTGACCGAAACCGCGTTGACCGATGTGCCGCAGGCGATTCACGGGAGCGTCGAGGACGGATTGTTGACGGCGTTGGCGGTGGCTTTGGTTCGCTGGCGGAGCGAGCGGGGGATCGACGCTGCGGAGGCGTTGATCAGCCTCGAGGGTCACGGACGTGAGGAACCGGTGGTCCCGGGGGCTGACCTTGCTCGTACCGTCGGATGGTTCACGTCGATCTTCCCGGTGCGACTCGATTTGAGCGGAGTGGATCCGAGTGATGCCTGCGCCGGCGGTCCGGCGGCAGGCTTGGCTGTCAAGGCTGTCAAGGAACAACTCCGGGCGGTGCCGGAACGGGGCATCGGATACGGCCTACTTCGATACTTGAACGATGCGACAGCACAGTCGCTTTCGCAATTTTCTGCCCCACAGATCAGTTTCAACTACCTCGGACGGGTCGGTGGATCCGAGGCCGATGCTTCAACGGAATGGATACCGATCCGTGACGAGGGTCTGCGGGCAGTTGCGGTCACCGAGCTGCCGCTGGCGGCTGTCCTCGAGGTCAACATCATGATCATCGAGGGCAGCGACACTGCAGATCGCCCGGAGCTCGTTGCCGCCTGGACCTATTCGCCGGACATTCTGCGCGAGGACGAGGTCCGCCACCTCGCGCAGTTGTGGGTCGATGCACTCGTCGGGCTCGGCGAGTACGCAGCGGACGGTGGCGGATTCACACCCTCGGACTTCGATCTGGTCGAGCTTCGACAGGATGCGATCGACGACCTCGAGATTCGGTGCGACGACCTTCGCGACGTCTGGCCACTCTCACCACTGCAAGCAGGTCTGCTGTTCCATGCCGAACTGGCCGAAGAGTCCGTCGACGCCTACCTCGTGCAGGTGACCCTCGACCTCGTCGGCGACCTCGATGCGGAACGCCTTCGCCGCGCGGCCGATACGCTGCTCGACAGGCATGAAAACTTGCGCAGCGCCTTCCTTCACGACGCGGACGGCCGCGCCGTCCAGGTGGTCCGAAGCAAAGTGGCTGCGCCATGGCAGGCAGTCGACCTCGCTGCCAAGTCAACTCGGGATCTCGAGCAAGTACTGGCACAGGACCGAGCGCTCCCGTTCGACATCTCGCGTGCGCCGCTGATCAGGTTCACGCTCGTCGCGATTGCCCCGGAAACGTTCAAGCTTGTGCTGACCAACCACCACATCCTTCTGGACGGCTGGTCGATGCCACTTCTGATCAGGGAGTTGGCGACCCTGTACGTTGCGGACGGCGAGGCGTCGGAGCTGCCGCGTGCACGCCCCTACCTCGACTACCTGACCTGGATGAACCGTCGCGACCGGGAAGCCTCCCGCGGGGTGTGGGCGAGGGCACTGCAGGGAATAGACGGACCGACGCTGCTGGCCCCGCAGGATCGGTCGCGTCGACTCTCCACCATGGCGGCCGAGTGGGTGTTCGATCTGTCCGAGGATTTCACGACGACACTTCGCGGCGTAGCGAGGAGCCGAGGGCTGACGTTCAATTCGATAGTCCAGGCGTCGTGGGGGATCGTCCTCTCGGCGCTGACCGGGCGAGACGATGTGGTGTTCGGAGCGACTGTGTCGGGTCGACCACCCGAGCTGACCGGGATCGAAACCATGATCGGGCTGTTCATCAACACAATTCCGGTCCGAATCACGGTGCGACCGGGTGAGAGTGTCGGCGCTCTCCTGCAGCGGATTCAGTCTGAGCAGGCGGAGTTGTCGGATCACCACTATCTCGGACTTTCCGAGATCCAAGACGCCTCCGGGCCGGAGATCGGCTTCGACACGTTGACGGTCTTCGAGTCGTACCCCGTCGACCGTCAAGGACTGTCGACCGATACGGACAACGCGGGGATCCGCATCGCCGGCGTCGAGGCGAAGGATGCTGCCCACTATCCGCTCAGTTTGGTGGCGTCGGTCGATACCAGGCTTCGGCTGAAGTTCGAGTATCTACCCGAGGTTTTCGACTCGGGCGATATCGAGTCCATCGCCGGCCGACTGCGGCGCGTGCTCGAAGCGTGTGTCCATCCGGATCAATCCTCGGCCGCGGTGTCGGTGCTGACGGAGATCGAACGCGACCAACTGGTGCCCGTCCGTGGTGCGGTTGGTGGGTCGACCCGCATTTTTCCAGAGATCTTCGACGCGGCAGTTCAGCAGGATCCGGATGCACTCGCTGTTGTATCGGCGAGCGGCAGCATGACCTATGGCGAGCTGGATTTCCTGTCGAATCGTATTGCTCGCGTACTCGTCTCGCGAGGACTGGGGACCGAGGACTACGTCGCAGTCGGTGTTCCGCGTTCTCTCACCTCGGTATTGTTGATACTCGCCGTGGCCAAAACAGGCGCTGCATTCGTGCCGATCGATCCGAACTACCCTGACGAGCGGATCACCCACATGTTGAGCGATTCCAACGTCGGCGTCGGATTGACCACTACCGCATGTCGTGATCGGCTGCCCGATATCGCAGAGTGGCTGATTCTCGACGATCCGGACTTCACCGAGAAGTGCGAAGGATTCTCGGGCCGCCCTCTGACCGACAGCGACCGACTCCGTCCGATCGGGTTGGATTCCGCGGCCTACGTCGTTTACACCTCGGGGTCGACCGGCGTGCCCAAGGGAGTGGTGGTCACTCATCGCGGCCTCGACAATTTCGCGCGGGACCAGGTCGAACGCTACGGTGCAACACCACAATCGCGCACACTGCACTTCTCCACTCCGAGTTTCGACGGGTCGCTCTTCGAGTATCTGCAGGCTTTCGGCGCCGGCGCAGCCATGGTGATCGCTTCGCCTGGGGTGTACGGGGGCGAGGAGCTTGCGGAGCTTCTGGCCGAGCACGCCGTCACCCACGCGTTCATCACCACCGCCGCACTGGCTTCGGTGGATCCAGCTGGGCTCGAGCAACTTTCGGATGTCGTGTTCGGTGGTGAAGCCTGCCCACCCGACCTTGTCGCTCGCTGGGCGCCCGGCCGCAGGCTGTACAACGCCTACGGACCGACCGAGGCGACGATCATGTCCAACGTCAGCCCGCCGATGGCGGCTGGTGAACGCATCACGATCGGTGGACCCATCAGGGGTGTAAGCGAACTGGTGCTCGATTCGCGGCTGCAAGCCGTTCCCGTCGGGGCGCCTGGCGAGCTGTACCTTGCCGGGTCTGGAGTGGCGCGGGGATACCACTGTAGGCCGGGATTGACGGCAGAACGCTTTGTCGCCAATCCGAGTGACCCGGGAACGCGGATGTACCGCACCGGAGACATCGTGCGATGGACGGCCGAATCGCGTATCGAATACATCGGCCGCACCGACTTCCAAGTCAAGATTCGGGGCTTCCGTGTCGAACTGGGTGAGATCGACAGCGCGCTCATGGCGGAGTCGAATGTCGGGTTTGCCGTCACCATTGCTCACCGCGGCTCCGCGGGAGACTCCCGGCTCGTGTCGTACGTCGTGCCGGCAGAGGGCCGATTGGACACCAGGTTCCTGATTAATGCCCTGGCCGAGCGATTGCCTTCGCACATGGTGCCCGCCGCAATTGTCGTGCTGGAGAGCATTCCGCTGACAGCCGTCGGCAAACTCGACCGCTCGGCGTTGCCCAGCCCCGAGATCCACACGACCGCAAGGGATTTTCGTTCACCGGTCGGCCCGATCGAGCAAGCGGTGTCGAACGTGTTTGCAGAGGTGCTCGGCCTCGACAGCGTCGGTGCCGACGGTAATTTCTTCGACCTCGGGGGAAATTCTCTCAGCGCTACATCGGCCGCGGCCAGGCTGCGGGCAGTGCTGAAAGCCTCCGTCGGCGTGCGGGATCTGTTCGAGGCGCCGACGGTAGCAGCCTTGGCTGCGGTGATCGACCAGTCGGTTGCTGGACCGTCGGGACGCTCGGTGTCGGAGCCGCGCCCTCGACCCGAAAACATCCCGTTGTCGTTTGCTCAGCAGCGAATGTGGTTCGTCAATCAACTGGACACCAGTTCGCCCGCGTACAACATCCCGCTCGTGGTGCGACTGACCGGGGAACTCGACAAGCCGGCGTTGAGAGCAGCGGTGTCCGATGTCATCGCCCGCCACGAATCGCTACGAACGATGTTCCCGGTTCGCGGTGACGAACCCGTCCAGCACATTGTGCCCACCGACAGCACGGCGCTGCCGAAATTGACCGAGCCACCTGTTGCCGCCGAACATCACCTCCGCGGCGAGCTTGCCAGAATGGTCTCGGCAGGGTTTGACGTAGCAGCGCGAATCCCAATGCGCGCAGCGTTGTTCACATTAGGCGAGCGCGAACACGTACTTGCGGTTGTGGTGCACCACATCTCCGCCGACGGTTTCTCGATGTCCCCGTTGGTGCGGGATGTGATGACGGCCTACGAGGCCCGCGTACGCGGCGAAGAACCGCAATGGGCGCCTCTGGTGATCCAGTACGCCGACTTCACCCTCTGGCAGCGAGAGCTTCTGGGTTCCGGCGAAAACCCGGCATCGGTGATCTCCGAACAGCTGGATTACTGGCGACGCACACTCTCGGGCGCACCCGACCTCCTGGAACTTCCTCTCGATCGGGACCGGCCCGCACAGCAGACTTTTCACGGCTCGCGTATCCACTTCTCGATCGGCCGTGACCTCCATCGCCGTATCCAGGAGCTGTCGAGGCAGCATCAGTCCACTGCATTCATGACAGTGCACGCGGCGCTCGCAGTACTGCTGGCACGTCTCGGCAGCACCGACGACGTCGTGATCGGGACACCGATCGCCGGTCGAGGGGACCGCGTCCTCGATGACCTGATCGGCATGTTCGTCGGAACACTTGCCCTGCGTACACAGGTGGACTCGGCTCAGTCGTTCCGGGACTTCGCGGCGCATTGTCGCGAGGTCGACCTCGCGGCGTTCGCGCATTCCGAGGTTCCGTTCGAGAGGGTTGTCGATGCGGTCGGGCCTGAACGGTCGACGGCCTACGCTCCCATCGCGTCGGTGTCGTTGGAATTCCAGAACAACGAACGGCCGAATCTGCGACTGCCGGAGTTGGAAGTCCGCGGCATCGACCCCCAACTCGACGTCGTGAAGGTGGACCTGGAATTCCTCCTGGCCGAGGAATTCGACGAAAGTGGAGCGCCCCGAGGGATGAGCGGCGCGGTCGACTTCGCCACTGATCTCTTCGATCCAGGTACGGTCAGCAGCTTTGCCGACATGTTCGTACGTGTTCTCGAATCCGTGACTGTGCATCCCGAAGCGGCCATCGGTGACATTGCGCTGTTCGGTGATCTCGAATCTCGCGAGTTGGTGCCGGCGCGTGGACAGACGGGAGTACCACCGAAACTATGGCCCGACTTGTTGGCGACCGCTGCTGCGGTCGACCCGGACTCGGTGGCTCTGTCACTCGAGAACCGGCAGATCAGCTACCGCGAACTGGACGAGTGGTCGAACCGTGTGGCCCGGGAACTGTGCGGTCGGGGTGTGGGCCCGGAGACCTTCGTGGCGTTGGGGATGCCACGATCGATCGAGTCGGTGGTGGCCATCTGGTCGGTGGCCAAAGCCGGAGCTGCTTTTGTGCCCGTCGATCCCGACTACCCGCGTGGGCGCGTCGAATACATGCTCGCCGATTGCCGAGCCTCACTCGGATTGACGGTTCGCGGAAGCCGAACCCATCTACCCGACGTGGTTCCTTGGCTCGAACTCGACGATCCTGACTTCGAGCAGCGGGTGGCGGCGTTGTCGCCGGAACCGATCACCGACGACGACCGAACCGCTGAATTGCGCCTCGACCATCCTGCCTATCTGATCTACACCTCGGGGTCTACCGGAAAGCCCAAGGGAGTGAACATCACTCATCGCGGTCTGGCCAACTTCACGGCAGAGACTCGAGAGAGGTTCGAGGTCACGCACGATGCGCATGTCTCGCAGTTGGCGTCGCCGAGTTTCGACGCGTCCATCTTCGAGTTGACCATGGCGTTCAGTGCGTCCGCACGGGTCGTGATCGTTCCACCGGCGGTGTACGGTGGCGCCGAATTGGCAGACGTTTTCCGGCGCGAGCAGGTCACTCATGCCACCATCACGCCGACTGCGCTGGCGGCGCTCGGTGACAACGGATTCGAGGCGCTTCGTGTCCTCGATCTGGTGGGCGAGGCCTGTCCGCCGGAGGTGGTCACGCAGTGGGCGCCGGGTCGGAGGCTGCACAACGGGTACGGCCCGACGGAAACCATGGTGCAGGCAAGCGTCAGCGATTCGATGAAACCCGGGGCAGGAGTGAACATCGGCTCGCCCGCAGTGGGATTCGGTTTCCTGGTGCTGGACGAGCGTTTGCAACCCGTCCCGGTCGGTGTGCCGGGGGAGTTGTACATCATCGGCCCGGGTATGGCACGTGGGTACCACAATCGGGCGTCACTGACGTCGGAGCGATTTGTGGCCTGCTTGTACGGGGCCCCGGGGCGTCGGATGTACCGCACCGGAGATGTCGTGCGCTGGCGTGAGTCCGGCGGCGACAGTGCACGTGATGACAGCAGTGCACGTGATGACAGCAGTACCAACGATGACAACAGTACCAACGATGACAACATTGCAAGTACTGGGTCACATCACACGCTGGAGTACATCGGGCGCAGCGACTTCCAGGTCAAGATCCGTGGTTTCCGGATCGAACTCGGCGAAATCGATGCAGTTCTCACGCGACACCCGTCCGTGGACTTCGCTGCCACCATCGGCCAGGTCGGACCCTCAGGTGAAACGGTCCTGGTGTCGTATGTGCGTGCGTCGGATGCCGAATCCAGGGACAGCGAAGCCAGGGACAGCGAGGCCAGGGACAGCGTAGCCAGGGACAGCGAGGCCCCGGACAGCGACGAGATACGGGTGTACGCGGCCGACCGACTACCCGCGCACATGGTTCCGTCGGCGGTGGTACTTCTCGAACGCATACCGATGACGCCGGTGGGTAAGCTCGACCGGAAGGCTCTGCCGGCACCCGAATTCAGTTCGGCCGCAGCAGAGTTCCGCGAACCGGTCACCGCGACCGAACACGCAGTGGTCGACGCATTCGCCGAGGTTCTTGGCGTCGACCGGGTGAGCACTGCGGACAGCTTCTTCGATCTGGGCGGGTCGTCTCTCGTTGCCACCCGAATCGTCAGCGCACTGCACTCCCGATTCCAACGCAGGATTCCACTTCAATGGCTGTTCCTGGACCCGACACCCGCCGGAATTGCTCGACGCCTCGACCTGCCGGCTGTGAGCGCCGGCATGGAAGAGTTTCTCGCCGTGGTTGTTCCGCTGCGCGCAGAAGGACGTGGGCGACCACTGTTCTGTGTGCATCCTGGTATGGGCCTGTCCTGGGGGTATGCCGGTCTGGTGCGGTATCTGCCCGAAGACCGACCGGTGTACGGCCTTCAACTCCCCGCACTCAGCGACGACGGTGACTATCAGTCGATCGAACAGTTGGCGCATCGCTACGTCGAAGAGATGGAGGCCGTGTCGCCGGAAGGGCCCTACGACTTGCTCGGGTGGTCGCTCGGTGGCGTCATCGCGCACGCCATGGCCGTCGAATTGCAATCGTCCGGCAGCGAAGTCGCAACACTGACGATGATGGACAGTTACCCCGACAACGGCGATGTGGCGCCGTCAGCCGTCCTCGATGTACGGGACCTGCTGAGAGGACTCGGTCTCGAGGTCGAGACCGACGAAGATCTGACCTTCGACGAGGCGGCGGCCGTGTTGACCCAGTCGGTCGGGACCGAGACCGGGGTCGACGGTCGGGACCTCGAGCGGATTGCCCGTGCGTACGAGGCTTCGCAGCGCATCACGCACCAGTTCGTTCCACAGGTCTACGAAGGAGACCTGGTGATTTTCCCGGCAACTGGAGGAGACGACACGATCCCCCGCAAAAGGTCGACCCAGGAATGGGGTCCGCTCGTGACCGGCCGGATCCTGGAGATACCGGTGGGCTGCGGACACAACGAGATGATCGAGCCTGCGGCCATGGCGGTCATCGGACCGGAGATGGCTCGGCTCCTCACGATGTTTTCGGGCCACTCCGAACGGGCATGACAACTCAAGCCACCAAGCCACCAAGCCACCAAGCCGCAAGCCCGCGAAGCGAGCGCCACCAAGCTGTTGCCGGGCACCGCAATCGAGCACGAGGAGCGGCAATGAGAAGGATCGGACGCACTCGGGCGGTACTTGCCGTCGCCCTCGTCGCATGGACAGGATTGTTCGGTGAAGTAGCGCTGGCCTCGGCAGATCAGGCGCGGACATTGCCTGCAGACGGATCAGCCCTCGACCACGTCGAGCAGATCAACGCCCGTCAACTGACGATGTACGTCTACTCGGCTGCAATGGACAAGGTGATCCCACTCGAGGTGATTCGGCCGGCAGACACCAGTGCGCCGAGGCCGACTCTCTATCTGCTCAACGGCGCCGGCGGCGGCGAGGACACGGCTACGTGGCAGACACGGACGGACGTCGTCGACTTCTTCGGCGACAAGAACGTCAACGTCGTGAATCCCATCGGCGGTGCATACAGCTATTACACCGACTGGGAGAAGCCTGATCCTGTTCTGGGACTGAACAAGTGGACCACGTTCCTCACCCAGGAGTTGCCGCCGATCGTCGACGCCACACTCGGTACGACGGGTGCGAACGCCGTCGCCGGATTGTCGATGGCCGGTACGTCGGTTCTGAGTCTGGCCGAGGCCGCGCCGACGGTTTACCGTGCGGTCGGTGCCTTCAGCGGTTGCGCCGAGACGAGTACTCAGCCAGGTCAGGACTACGTGAGATTCGTGGTCGGATTCCGCGGCGGCAACGTCGACAACATGTGGGGTCCCGTCGGTGGTCCGGGGTGGGTGGCCAACGATCCGGTGGTCAACGCCGAGAGATTGCGAGGCATCGATCTCTACATCAGCAACGGAACGGGGCTGCCAGGTCCACACGAGAATCTAGGTGGACCGATGGTCAACGGTGATCCGGGTGTTCTCGCCAACCAGGTGATCGTGGGCGGAGTCATCGAGGCCGGGACCAACCAGTGCACCCATCGTCTGGCCGAGCGGCTCGACTCCCTGGGCATCCCCGCCACCTACGATTTCCGGGCAACGGGCACGCACTCCTGGGGATATTGGCAGGACGATCTTCACAACTCGTGGCCGGTGATTGCCGAGTCGATCGGTGCGCGTTAGCCGGCGACCCGATGGGTTGGCGGCTGAGTTGTTTCTCACTTCGGGACCCAGTCTCCGAACCTGACCGCCCGAACTGCAGGTCAGCGGCGTTATAGTCGCCAGATGAGTTCAGATACACTCGCGCCCCTCGACACCGATGTACTCGCGCGCAGGTTTGCGTGCCTGGGTGATCCCACGCGGTTGCGAGTGCTTCGACTTGCAGCTGCCGGCCCGGTAGAGGTCGAGGAGATCGCACGCGCTGCATCACTCGAACCGTCCGCCCTGGGTGCTCACCTCCAGGCGTTGAGCGAGGTCGGCTTCGTCGAGGTGACGATGCACGAAGGCAACTCGGTTGTCAGTGTCGCCGGAACCGCGTACTCGGATCTGATGGCAGCGGCCGCCGTCGCAGCTGCGCGCGGTCCGGTCAGAGACACCTTGGGGCTGCTTCCCTCCGACGTGGTTCTGCGCCGCATGGACTCGAGTGACTGGGACGCCGTGCGGTCGATCTACCGCGAGGGAATCGACACCGGAACCGCGACCTTCACCACGTCGGTGCCATCCGCCGAGAAGCTCGACGCTCAATGGTTGCCTGATCATCGGTGGGTCGCAGAGATCGACGGACGCGTCGAAGGCTGGGCGAGCCTGAGCCCGGTGTCCTCGCGTGACTGCTACCGCGGGGTCGCCGAGAACTCCATCTACGTCGGCAGCGGCGCTCGGGGTCGCGGGGTCGGCAAGCTGCTGCTTCGCCAGCAGGTGCAGGCCGCCGACGCCAGCGAGATCTGGACTGTGCAGTCGTCGATCTTCCCGGAAAACCGTGCGAGTGTCGCGCTGCACCAGGCCGTCGGGTTCCGAATCGTCGGGACTCGCTCGCGTATCGCTCAACTGGGTGGGCGGTGGCGTGACACGTTGTTCCTCGAACGTCGCAGCGAGGATGCTGTCGCTGACATTTGAGAACAGACGCTCAACCCTTGGCAGCGCTGATTCCGGCGCGTCGACCGTAGAAGCTGCCGTCACCGAGGGACGTGCCTGAGGCATAACCGCCGGCGCAGACTCCGGCAGTGCAGCGGCCGGCGGCAAAAAGCCCGGGTATCGGCTCGCCCGAGACGTGCAGGACCTCGGAGTTGATCGATGTGCGAAGACCCCCGAGTGTGAATCCGGCGGTGAAGTTGCGAAGGTCGAGCGCCGCGACGGGCGAGCCGATCGGCTTGACCCACTCCTTCTTCTTACCGAGTACCGGGTCTTCACCACGGGCAGCGTGGCGGTTGTATACCTCCACGGTCGACTGCAGCGTGCCCGCCGGCAGCCCCATGTCGGATTCGAGTTCCTCGACGGTTTCGGCTACCCACTTGGGCTGGAACCTGAAGAACGGTGTGGAACTGTCTGCGGCGCAACCCTCTTCGTAGGAAGCTTCGTCGATGATCAAGTAGGCCTGATTCTCGTTGCGTAGCAACGTTTCCTGCCCGATCCTGCCCGGGTACGTATCCTCGTTGACGTAACGCTGGCCGCGTCCGTTGACAAGTATGCCGCGGATCATCAACTGGGGATCGCCGAAGAATGCGACCTCGGTTGCGTCCATGTGCGCGAGGTCGGCGCCCAGGGCTTGCGCCATCTGGATCGCCTTGCCGTCGTGCTCCTCGATGGCTGCGCCGGGTCGACCGATGAGTCTCGGTGCGTACGACTGAATCATCGATTCGTTGTAGGCGAAGCTTCCCGTAGCCAGTACGACGCCCGTGCGTGCTCGGACCGCCACTTCTTTGCCGTACTGCTTGGCGATGATGCCGACGACTCGATCGCCGTCGACGACCAAGCGTTGTACCCGCATGTCGTATTCAGCTCGTACGCCCAGGCTTTCGGCTGTCTCGATCAACGGCTTCATCAACATGAAGCCGCCGCCTTTCTCTCCGGTGCGTTTGCCGCTCATCTGCGGGACGTGACCGCGAGGGGCTGGTGTCGCGATCGTGTTGAACGGTGCCGAGTTCTCGCCGCCGGAATACATGAGCCCGTCGTCGAAAGGCGTTTCCCAACCCGGTTGGCCGTAGAAACTTTCCTTGAACGGCACACCGTTGTCGACGAGCCAGTTGTAGTGTTCGACGCTGCCTTCGCAATAGTCGGTGATCTTCTCCTCGTCCGCGCCGGGACCGAGCGCGGCCATCATGAACGACTTCATGTTCGCGGGGGAGTCCTCGAACCCGAGCGCCTGCTGCAACGGGGTTCCGCCGCCCAGATAGATGAATCCGCCGGCCAACGCGGCGGCGCCGCCCCATCCACTCGTGCGTTCGAGCACCAGCACTTCGGCCCCCGCACGGGCTGCCTCGATCGACGCGCTTACTCCGGCGATGCCGTAGCCGGCGACGACAACGTCAGCCTCGAAGTGCCACTGTTCGATGCTTGCTGCGGACTGCGGACGGATTGAGCTGGCCTCGGCCATGGATTCGGGTCCTTCGTTCTTCGGTAAGTTGATTGCAGTATCTCGATCGACGGTTCAGTCGGTGTCCGTTTTCGCGGAATCCGCGGCAGCCTTCTCCTTGGCGCGTGCGGCTTTGCGTCGGTCGGCCTTCACGGCGATCAGCGCGTTGTTGAGGCCGGTGGCCAGCGGCCAGCCGACGTAGTGGCACAAAAAGATCGCGGCCTCTTCGAACTGCTGCTCAGTCAACTCTTCGTTGTGGAGAGCAGCGTTGATCTGGATCTTTGCGACGTCGCTCTGCCCCTGGGCGGTGATGGCGCCGATCAGAAGCAGTCGGCGATCACGCACCGACAGCCCCGGGCGTGTCCAGATGTCGGCGAAGAGATGGTCGGCGGTCACCGCGAAGAAATCGCCGGGAACATCAGCGGGGAGTTCCCAGCCGTACACCTCGTTCATCTTCGCGACGCCGCGAGCGCGGGTCTCGGAGATGCGGTTTCCGTCGGCTCCGCTGGTGTCGGTCATGTGGGTGGTGTCGGTCATGCGTGCTCCCGTGTCGTAGATGCCGGTGAAGGTTCGCCGTCCCCGTTTCCATCCCCGTGATCGACGCCGAGTCCGACGCCGAGTCCGGAGAGTGCAAGGTGCGCGAGCGGCAGTTCGAGATTCAGCCGGTCACCGAGGTCGATGGCCAAGGCCAAGTCCTTCTCCCCGAGATTGCGAACGTGCTGCAGTATCGAGAACCACGGATCATCCTCCGAGACCGGTGCGGTGGTGTCGCGAAGCATGATCGCGCCGGCGCCACCGGTGATGGCATCGGTATGCCTGACGACCTTTCCGAGCGTGCGGAGATTCAGTCCTGCAGCCTCGGCGAGTCGCGCAGCCTCGGTCGTGGCGGTGAACGAGACGAAATGAAGAAGGTTACGTGCGAGCTTCATTCGAGTTCCTGCGCCGACATCACCGGCACGAACCACCAGTTCGGCCCAGCATCCGAATGGCTCACTGACGGCCTCGAACGCCTCCTCCGATCCACCGATCATCACCGCCAACCTGCCCTGGGCGGCACCGCCCGCACCGCCGCTGATCGGCGCGTCGATCAGCAGAACGCCACGCACCTCGCAGATACGAGCGAGTTCCACCGCCGTGGTGTCCGAGATGGTCGAGTGAATCGCGACGACGGTTCCCGGCCGTGCAGTCGTCAGAATCCCGTGCGGCCCGTCGACGACCTCGCGGACCTGCGCGTCGTCGAGGACCGTGACGGAGATGATGCTCGCGCGCGCAGCTACCTCGGCGGGCGTCGATGCTGCGCCTGCACCCGCCGTGGTGAACGGCTCGAGCGCTTCGGGGCGGGCATCACACACCACGAGCCCTCCCGGCCAGTCCAGGAGGCGCGTCGCCATGGGCGCACCCATGTTGCCCAGACCGACATACCCCAGACGGGGTTTCGAAGAGCTGGGTTTCGGCGAGCGGGGCTCAGAAGCGGATTCCGTCACGACCGGTACACCTGCCCGCCGTCGACGTTGAAGATCTGCCCGGTCACCCAGCCTGCGTCGTCCGAGAGGAGGAACAGGCACATGCCGACGAGATCATCCGGTGTTCCCATGCGCTGCAACGGGATTCGCTTGACCATGTCCTTGACGATGTTGCCGGGGGTGACGGTTCGAGTCGCCTCGGTGTCGATAGGACCGGGAGCTATGGCGTTGATGCGGATGTTCGACCAGCCGAGTTCGGTCGCGAGTTGTTGCGTCAGGCTGTTGACCCCGGCTTTCGCGAGTCCGTAGTAGTTCGAGTACAACCAGGCTGCCGTGGAGGACTGGTTGACGATCGAGCCACCCTTCTCCCGCATGTGAGGTACTACGGCGCGGCACACCTGCAATGCGCCGTCCATGTTGACGCTCATGAACTTTCGGTAGTAGTCCCAGTCGACGGTCAACAAGGAATCGATCTTCATTCCGCCGTAGATGGCAGCGTTGTTCACCAGATGCTCGATGCTTCCGAACTGCTCGACAGTGAACTCGGCAAGTGCCGCAGTCGATTCCCCGTCGGCAACATCGACGTCTTTGAACACCGCGCGCCCACCGTCCGCGGTGATCTGTTTTGCTACAGCTTCGCCGAGTTCGCGATTGAGGTCGGCGATCACCACGTTGGCGCCCTCTGTGGCCAACGCGCGAGCGTATGCCTCCCCGATGCCCTGCGCCGCGCCGGTGACTATCGCAGTGCGACCGTCGAAACGTCCCATGTCGACCTACTTTCGTGGTGATGATGTGCGGTGATGGTGGGGGTGTGAATGTCAGGAAGGTGAAGCGACGAGCTTGGTTTCGAGGTATTCCTCGAAACCTGCGAGACCCATTTCGCGGCCGATCCCGGATTGTTTGTAGCCCCCGAACGGTGCATCGGCCGAGTACCAGACGCCGCCGTTGACGCTCAGCGTTCCGGTTCTGACACCCGCTACAACGTGCGCGATGCGATCGGGATCGGTGCCCCACACCGACCCGGACAGTCCGTAGGGCGAATCGTTGGCGATCCGGATGGCGTCGTCGTCGCTGTCGTAGGGAATGATCACGAGGACGGGTCCGAATATTTCCTCCTGCGCTACCCGCGACGAGTTGTCCAGCCCGGCAATGAGAGTGGGCTCGACGAAGAAACCGCGCTCGTGATCGGCAGGACGCCCACCGCCTGTGACGACCGTACCGCCCTCTTCGGCGGCCAGCGCGAGGTAGCTCTCCACCCTGGCGCGCTGGCGCGCCGAGATGACCGGGCCACACACCGTTCCGCGCGCGCTGGGGTCGCCGGCTCGGATACCCGCCATCGCGGCAGATGCCGCGGCCAGAGCATCGTCGTACCGAGAGCGTGGCACCAGAAGTCTGGTACTGAGCGCGCATCCCTGACCGGCATGAACGCAGACGGAGAACGCGGCAACCGAGCATGCACCCTTGATGTCCGCATCGTCGAGGACGATGAATGCGGACTTACCCCCGAGTTCGAGGAAGACCTTCTTGAGAGTTTGCGCGGCCGTGGCCATCACTGTGCGTCCGGTGGCGGTGGAACCGGTGAAGGACACGAGATCGACGCGCGGATCGCTGCACAGCTGCGCGCCTAGGGAGTGATCCGTCGACGTCACGACGTTGACTACGCCGGCCGGGATCTCGGTTTCCTCTGCAATCACCTTGGCGACCAGCGCGGCGCACCAGGGCGTGTCCGGCGCGGGTTTGAGAACGATGGTGTTGCCGGCTGCGAGGGCGGGACCGAGCTTGGCGAAATTGATCTGGTGCGGGAAGTTCCACGGTGTGATCGCACCTACGACGCCAACTGCTTCCTTGAGTAATCGGCGATGGGTGGGTATGCCCATGGGTGACGCGTGGCCGAGATCTTGTTCCCACGCATAGGATTCGATCAGGTCGGCCCAGTAGCGAAGATCTTCGATCGGGCCCTCGAGTTGTGGGCCGCTCGTCAGCATGACGGGCGCGCCCACCTCGGCAACAGTGATCTCACGTAGTTCTTCGATGTGGGACTGGAGTGCCTCGCACAGTTGGCGCAGGCAGCGAGCGCGAAATTCGTGATCGCGCGCCCACTCGGTACCGTCGAATGCACGGCGTGCGGCGGCGATGGCCGCATCCATGTCCGCGGCGGTGCCTTCGGCAGCGCGGCCGATCAGTTCCTCTGTTGCCGGATTGAAAACTTCGAAAGTTCCGCCCGATCCGGGAATCAGCTTTCCGTCGACGAGAAGTGCAGAACTGTCTGCGGGTCGGAGCGTCATAGCGCGAGCCCTCTCTTTCTGGACATGTGTCTGGACTCTAGTTCACACTTCGGATTGAGGCAATGGTTTTTGGGGCATAAGAGATTTCGAGCCAAGTTGTTCGAGAGTCCGTGGATCGGCCTCGACGAAAAGCGCCTCACGTCCGGTGAGGCGCCGCTACGGTTCACCACACCGTCCATACCCGCAGAGGAGTAATCGAATGAACAGAGTTGACGGAAAAGTGGTGCTGGTGACCGGCGCTGCGCGAGGTCAGGGGCGCAGTCATGCCGTCCACCTGGCACGCGAGGGCGCGCATGTCATCGCCTTCGACCTGTGTGCCGACATCGCCAGCAACGAGTACCCACTCGCCAGTCCTGCCGATCTCGAGGAGACGGCTCGACTGGTGAAAGAGACCGGGCAGCAGGTGGTGGCGGCCCGGGTCGACGTCCGCGATCGCGCCGGACTCGAAACGGCCCTGGCGGAGGCGGTGAGCCAATTGGGCGGACTGCATGTCGTCGTGGCGAATGCCGGTATCTGTCCGCTCGGCAAGCACGTGTCCACCGCAGGTTTTGTCGACGCGTTCGACGTGAACTTTCTCGGTGTCGTCAACACAGTGCACGCATCGATGGAGTATCTCGGCGAAGGGGGTTCGATCATCGCGATCGGATCTGTCGCCGGCCTGGTGCCGCAGACCGGATTCAACGGTCAGCAGGCGCTCCAGGGTCCGGGAGGAGACGGATACGGCCTGGCCAAGAAGCTGATTCAGGCCTACACCAGTTCGTTGGCGCTGACCCTCGGGCCGAGCTCCATTCGAGTCAACGCGATTCACCCGACCAACGTGAACACCGACATGTTGCAGAGCATGCCGATGTACCGGACGCTCCGTCCTGATCTCGAGAATCCGACCGCCGAGGATGCGGCAGTGACGTTCCCGTTCATGCAGGCTATGCCGACTCCGTGGGTCGAGCCCGCGGACATCTCGCATGCAGTCGTGTACCTGTCCTCCGACGAATCGCGTTTCGTGACTGGCCAGCAACTGCGCGTCGACGCCGGTGCCGGGATGAAGATCGGTCTGTAGTAAAACTTTTCGCCTTGCTGCTGCCTGTCGGCGGTGAATTCTGGGAGTTTCGCCGTTTCGTTGCCCTGGACACGACGCTGTAGTAACGTCCAGACACGTGTCCAGCAAACGGGGCGAGCGAAGTGGCGGGGGATCGGTTGTCTACGAATCCACCCGTCGGCGCCTCACGGGCAAACAGGCGGAGACGGTAGCCAGACTTGCTGAGGCGACCGTGAAAGTTTTACGCGAACAAGAGTTTTCCGGTCTGAGTATCCGTTCGGTTGCGGCCGAGGCCGGCGTGGGAACTGCCACCGCATACACGTACTTCGCGTCCAAGGAGCATCTGGTCGCCGAGGTCTTCTGGAGAAGACTTCAGGGGTCGTCGGCGCCCGACGGCGCCGGACTGGATCGCACCGCGCACGTGCTGTCTGTGCTTCGCAACATCGCACTGCTTCTCGCGGACGAACCGGAGGTGTCTGCGGCCGTGACCAACGCCCTGCTCGGCACCGATCCGGAAGTGGAGCATCTCCGCGGCCGGATCGGGTTCGAGATCCACCGCAGACTCGCCTCGGCACTGGATCCGAATGGTGAGCCCGAAGTGCTGGAAGCGCTCGAAATGCTCTATGCGGGAGCGCTTCTGCGCGCAGGTATCGGGTACGGAACCTACGCGCAAATTGCCGGACGCCTCGAAGCATCCGCACTACTGATCCTGGAGAAATCATGACAGAAGCTTTGATCGATCCGGTGGTCTTCAATCCGTACGACTACCACTTCCACGACGACCCGTATCCGACGTACAAGCGTCTGCGCGAGGAATCCCCGCTCTATCACAATCCGGACGTGGGCTTCTGGGCGTTGTCGCGGTATGCGGACGTGGTCGAGGGGTTCAAGGACAACAAGCGCCTGTCGAGCGCAAACGGAGTGTCTCTCGATCCCGCGGCATACGGGCCACACGCACACTATGTGATGTCGTTTCTCGCGATGGACGACCCTCGCCATATGCGGTTGCGCCAGTTGGTCTCTCGCGGATTCACACCGCGGCGGGTTGCGGAACTCGACGGACGGATACTCGAACTGACGAAGCAACACCTGATACCTGCGCTGGGCGCAGGGGAGTTCGACTGGATCACGGAGGTGGCGGGAAAGCTGCCGATGGACGTCATCTCCGAGCTCATGGGAGTCCCCGAACCCGATCGAGCCGAACTGCGGCGTAAGGCGGACCTGGTGGTACATCGGGAGGCGGGTGTCCTCGACGTCCCGCAACCAGCGGTGGAAGCCTCGATCAGCCTGATGGGCTACTACAAGGACATGATCGCGCAGCGTCGGCGCGCGCGGACGGACGATCTGACCTCGGCGTTGCTCGACGCCGAGATCGACGGAGACAAGCTCTCGGATCAGGAGATCCTCGGGTTCATGTTCTTGATGGTGGTGGCGGGAAACGAAACCACGACCAAGCTTCTCGGAAACGCGTTGTACTGGGGCTCACACCACCGCGCACAGATCACACCCGTGCTCGACGATCCCGAACGAGCCTCGGAGTGGGTGGAAGAGACCCTCCGCTACGACACGTCGAGCCAGATCGTGGCGAGAACGAGTGTTGTCGACCTCGAATATCACGGGCGCACCATTCCCGCGGGAGAGAAGGTATTGCTCCTGATCGGTTCGGCCAATCGTGATGCGGACGTGTTCGAAGACGCGGACAGCTTCCAGATCGGTCGAAGCTCATCCGGCAAGCTTGCCAGTTTCGGTGGCGGCGTTCACTTTTGCCTCGGCGCCCACCTCGCAAAGCTCGAAGCCAAGATCGCCCTCGCAGAATTCGGCCGTCGGGTCAGCAGCTACGAGGTCGACGAGTCCGGAATCGAACGTGTTCATTCGACCAATGTCCGGGGCTTTGCGGCCCTACCCGTGAAAGTGCAGGTGCGCTGATGCCTCGTTTCGAACCCAACCCGGCTCGCCGGCCCGCACTGATCAGTGGTGCGTCGTCGGGAATCGGTACCGCTACCGCGTATGCCCTGGCCGAACTCGGCCACCCTGTTGCCCTCGGTGCGCGTCGACTTGCAGAGTGCGAGGCCATTGCCGAGAAGATCCGCAGTAACGGCGGCGAGGCCTACGCACACTTCCTCGACGTCACTGACGGTGATTCGGTCGACGGATTCGTCGCGGCAGCGGAGGCGGTGCACGGTCCCACCGAGATCGTCGTCTCCGGTGCCGGTGACCTCGAATTCGGCGCCGCGGATGAGATGGATCCGGAGGCGTTTCTCCGGCAGATCCAAGTCCACCTCGTTGGTGCGCAGCGATTGGCGCACCGCGTTCTCCCCGGTATGCGTCAACGTCAGCGTGGTGACTTCGTCCTGATCGGCTCCGACTGCGCTGAACGCCAGCGGCCGCTCATGGGTGCGTACGACGCAGCCAAAGCCGGGCTCGAAGCCATGGGGCGCCAGATGCGAATGGAACTGGAGGGAACAGGTATTCGCGCGTCGATCGTGCGGCCAGGGCCGACACTGACCGGCATGGGCATGGACACGACGCCCGAGATCATCGGGCCGGTCGGGGAATCGTGGAGCAAGTGGGGGTTTGCCCGCCACGGCTACTTTCTGCGTGCCTCGGACATCGCCAATGCCATCGTCGCCGTCGTGTCGGCGCCGCGCGGGGCTCACATCGTGCTCGTCGAAGTTCAGCCCGAGGCACCACTGGACAAACTTCCCACTGCGAACTCACAGGAGACGACATGACGCACGGAGTGCAGGAGACGTCGCGAACACTGCCCGAGCCACCGCGGGTGTCCGGTGGGGACCTCCCGCACGGGCATCTCGAGGAACTGAGAACCGACCCGATTGCGCTGATGCGCAGGGTGCGCGAAGAGTGCGGTGACGTCGGTGCCTTTCAACTTGCCGACCGCACCGTGATCTTGTTGTCGGGAGCGGAGGCAAACGAGTTCTTCTTCCGTTCCACTGACGAAGATCTCGACCAGCAAGCTGCGTACCCGTTCATGAAGCCGATCTTCGGTGAGGGCGTGGTCTTCGATGCCAGCCCGGAGCGGCGTAAGGAGATGCTGCACAACTCGGCACTGCGCGGTGAACAGATGCGTGGGCACGCCGCCACGATCGGCCGCGAGGTCGAGGCGATGGTCGCGCAGTGGGGAGACGAAGGTGAGATCGATCTGCTGGACTTCTTCGCCGAGCTGACCATCTACACCTCGTCGGCGTGCCTGATCGGCAAGAAGTTCCGCGACGAACTCGACGATAGCTTCGCCAAGCTGTATCACGAGCTCGAACAAGGCACGGATGCTTTGGCTTTCGTGGATCCGTATGCGCCGATCGAGAGCTTCCGCCGACGCGACGAGGCCCGGTTGGCGTTGGTCGCTCTGGTGCAGGAGATCATGAACGGCCGGATCGCGAATCCTCCACAGGGCAAGGAGGACCGCGACATGTTGGACGTGTTGGTTTCGGTCAAGGACGAGAACGGCGCCCTCCGGTTCAGTGCCGACGAGATCACCGGAATCTTCATCTCGATGATGTTTGCAGGCCACCACACGACTTCCGGCACGGCAGCGTGGTCGCTGATCGAGATGTTGCGGCATCCGGACACCATGTCGGACGTGGTCGAGGAACTCGACAATCTGTACTCCGATGGCGCTGACATCAGTTTCCATGCTTTGCGACAGATTCCGGTTCTCGAGGCAGTGGTCAAGGAAACCCTTCGACTGCATCCGCCGTTGATCATCCTGTTACGAGTGGCGCGTGGAGATTTCGAAGTGGGCGGCTTCGAGATCAGGGAAGGCCACCTTGTCGCCGCGACACCCGCGATCTCCAATCGAATCGCCGAGGACTTCCCGCGTCCGGACACCTTCGATCCCGGTAGGTACATCGACCCGAATCAAGAGGACATCGTCAACCGCTGGACGTGGATTCCGTTCGGAGCCGGCCGGCATCGCTGCGTCGGCGCCGCGTTCGCTCAGATGCAGCTCAAGGCGATCTTCTCGATCTTGCTGCGGGACTACGAGTTCGAGATGGCGCAACCGTCGGAGTCCTACCGAAATGATCACAGCAAGATGGTCGTCCAGCTGCAGCAGCCGTGCGCGGTGAGGTACCGGCGCCGAACGAGTCCCGGGAGCGAGGGCTGATCATGCACGTCGAAGTCGACCTGGACCTGTGTCAAGGCCATGCGGCATGTGAACTGGAAGCACCGGAGATCTTCGTCGTTCCGAAGCGAGGGAAGGTCAGTCTTCTGGATTCCGACCCACCTGAGTCGCTCCGCGGTGAAGCCGAGATGGCAGTCAGGTATTGCCCGACCGGCGCACTGAGGATTGTCGACTGATTGCAGCGGATTGTCGACTGATTGCAGCGAATTCACGTACTCGAGGGAGGAAGTTCAGATGACCGGTTTCGACCGCGCAGAGCTCGACGAGATGGTCCAACGCTGGATCGAGGCGAACAAGAAGGCCGAAGCCGCCGGCGATTGGAAGCCGTTGGCGGACATGTACACCGAGGACGCCACGTACGGCTGGAACTACGGTCCCAAGCAGGATTTCATGGCGGTCGGGCGCGAGGAAATTCGCGAAGTCGCGCTCGGGCTCGAGATGAAGGGACTCGAAGGCTGGGAGTACCCGTATCAAGACTTCGTCATCGACGATCGAAGCGGCAACGTCATCGGTTTGTGGAAGCAGATTTCCGACGCCAAGCGTGAGGACGGGAGCAATTACTCGGTCTACGGTATCGGCGGAAGTTGGTTCCGCTACGGCGGAGATTTCCAATGGTCCTGGCAGCGTGACTTCTTCGACTTCGGGAACGTGTCGGCACTGTTCATGGAGATGATCGGCAACAACGCACTCTCGAAGGGGATGCAGGGGCGGATCCAGCGATCGATTTCGGGCGACCCGCTACCGGGCTGGTATCCCGTGGGAACCGCACCGGTTCCGCTGTGGTGAGTCCGATGTCGGTGCGCGATTCCTTCGAGACACTCTCGCAGCGCGACCTTGCCGTGCTGGTGCCCGAGTTGCTCCTGTGCGGGCAACTCATCGACCGCTCGGGCATGGCACATCTGATCGTCGAGTTCGGCCGCGAAGGAATGGCGCAGGTGGCCGTCGAGGAATGGGAATCGGCCAGTCCCTGGTACACCCGCCGCATGCAGAAGGCCCTCGGATACGAGGGCGACGACGTCGTGACGATTTTCAAAGGGCTACAACTCGACATCGGCGCGCCGCCACAGTTCATGGACTTTCGATACCGGGTCGACGATCCGCTGCACGGTGAATTCTGGCTCGATCATTGCGGAGCGCTCATGGACGTCGAGCCGTTGGGAGACGAGTTCGTCACTTCTATGTGCCACGACATCGAGGACCCGACCTTTGATGCGACTGCCATCGCGACCAACCCGCACGCCCAGATCCGCCCGATTCACCGACCACCGCGCAGACCCGCAGACCGACATCCGCACTGCGCCTGGACCGTTGTCATCGACCCGTCACACACTCCTCCCGTGATGACTGCACACACCGAGCAGATCGGACGCAGTGAAGCGGTGACGGTCGTGCTGAGCCCGATCGATCACGGCGGGGAAGGTAGGTCGGACTATTCGGGGCCGTTGTTGTCGGACCTGAGGTTCTCCGACTTCTCACGTTCGGCCTTGGTTCGTATCGCAGAGGAGATCTGCGTGCAGCATCACTTGTTGGCGTTGGGATTTCTGGCCGCGGTTCGCCGTCGTGCCAGTGAGGACAAGGCGCGCGAGATCACTCGCAAGCAACTCACGGGAATCGCAGGAGTGGCTGCACAGCGCATCCGAGATGCGCTCGGCCTTCCCTCGACTCTGGAATCGCTGGCGTTGGTCCTGTCCGTGCACCCCTTGCTCAGTCCGAAGCAGTACGTGGAGAGTGAGATTCGACCCGACGGCGATGCTCTGGAGCTGTGGATCTCGCGAGAAGGTCTTGTCGACCGCGACGGCGGTTGGCCGACCTTGCTCGGCAGCGGGCATCTCGATGCCCTCCAGGCGTTGGTTCGCGGAGTGAATCCGCACTTCACCGTGAGAGTGGTGGCCGAAGATGCCGCGGGACTCCTTCTAACCGTGGACATCACCGAAGCGCCGGCTCCGGAATGCGTCGAAGTAGCCATCACGAAGGTCAGTACCGGCGCGGCCTTCGTATTCGAAGATCGCGGAATTCCCTTGCCTCTCTTCGTCGTCTGAGTGACCGAACCCGAAGGACTCATCCAATGGCTTACACGTTCGCAGACCTGTTCGAGCATTCTGTCGACGCGATGCCCGATCGCCTCGCGCTGATCGTTTCCGGTGAGGAGGTGACTTACCGTGAGCTCGACGAGCGGGCGAACCAATTGGCGCACTACTTCCAGTCCGTCGGGTTGGGTGTCGGTTCGCATATCGGCATTCACCTGCACAACTCGATCGAGGCGATGGTCGCAGTCCTCGCGGCCTTCAAGATCCGCGGGGTTCCCATCACGGTGAACTACCGCTACACGAGCGACGAATTGGTCTATCTGTACGAGAGCGCGGATCTCGAGGCGTTGGTTTTCCATCGTGGTTTCGCCGAACGAGTCGCCGAAGCCTTGCTGTCCACAGCGCGGGTGAAGCACGTCGTCGAGGTGCCCGACGAACTCGCGCTCGGGAATGAACCGTCGGTTCCGAGGGCAGTGGCGTACGGCGATGCCCTCGGTGACCAATCCCCGCTTCGTACAGGTGAACACGCATTTCCAGAGCGTTCCGGCGACGACGTCTACGTTCTCTACACGGGCGGAACCACCGGACGACCGAAAGGCGTCGTCTGGCGCCAGGAAGACATCTGGCGGGTGTTGGCCGGCGGCTACGACTTCTATTCGGGAGAGCCGATCGCCGACGAGTACCAACAGTCGCGTGGTGGCGCAGCGGCAGCCGAACCCATGCGGTGGTGCATGCTTCCACCGCTTATCCACACGTCCGCGTTGATGCCGACGTTCAACGCGCTGTTCTCGGGCAACACCGTCATCTTCGAACCCAAATTCGATGCCGCACACGTCTGGCGGGTCGTCGCCGAATATCGGCCGCAGGTCATGGTCATCACCGGTGATGCCATGGGTCGTCCACTGGTCGAAGCCCATCGCGAATTGCAACCTGATGCGTCGAGCCTGGCTGTACTCGCGTCCGGTGCTGCACTCTTCTCCGGTTCGGTCAAAGACGCGTTCTTCGACGTATTTCCGAATCTGATGATCTCCGATTCGGTCGGCTCCTCCGAAACAGGCTTCGGCGGAATCGGATTCGCAACCAAAGGGCTCGAGCAGCGCGGTGGCCCCAAGGTGGGAGCCAACAGATTCACGGTCGTCGTCGACGACGACAATCGAGTGTTGGAGCCGGGCTCGGGCGCCGAAGGATGGCTGGCGAAACTCGGTAACGTTCCTCTCGGCTACTACAAGGATCCGGTGAAGTCGGCCGAGATATTCCGCGAGGTGAACGGCGCACGGGCAGTGGTGACCGGAGACCGGGCACGGATCGAGGACGACGGCTCGGTCACCCTCCTCGGACGGGGAAACATGGTGGTCAACACCGGCGGCGAGAAGGTCTTCGTGGAAGAAGTCGAAGCAGTGGTGAAGGCCCATCCCGACATCTACGACGCGACAGTGATCGGTGTTTCGGACGAGCGGTGGGGCAGTCGGGTGGCGGCTGTGCTCCGCATCCGCGACGGTGTGGAACCGGATTTCGAATCCATCGAGAAACACGCCCGCAGTCAGCTTGCCGGCTACAAGATTCCGCGTTCCTTCTGGATCGCCGACGACGTTGTTCGAGCGCCGAGCGGTAAACCGGACTACCGGTGGGCAAAGGAGTTCTCGCAGAGCCGAGACCCTGCCCACCGGATCGACTAGCGCTCGCACACCGCACCCGGCACCCCGTTACCCATCCGTAAAGGAGCATCTGCAATGCGTGAGATCGACCTTCCCGACGGGTTCGACGTGACCGACCCCCAGCTGTACGGCGAGCGCGTCCCGCTTGCCGAATTCGCCGAACTACGACGGTGCGCTCCGGTCTGGTGGAACGCGCAGGAACCGGGCACCGGCGGATTCCATGACGGTGGTTGTTGGGTGGTCTCCCGTCACGCAGACGTTCGTGACGTCTCGTTGCGCAGCGAGGTGTTCTCCAGCAACGTCAACGGCTGCATTCCCCGCCACGAGGACAACATCTCCGTTGAGGAGTTGGAGGCAACCAAACACGTCCTGATCAACAAGGACGCCCCCGAGCACACGCAGTTGCGCAAGTTGGTGGCACGCTTGTTCACTCCTCGTTCGGTGGAAGCGATGCGAGCCGGCCTCGAAGCGCGCGCGGAGGCCATCACGTCGGCCGCCGTAGCGGAAGGTAGCGGCGATTTTGTCAGCCAGGTCGCCAGTGAGCTACCCATGCAGGCGATCTCGGAGCTGATCGGTGTACCGCAGGACGGGCGTCGTCAGCTCTACGAATGGTCGAATCAGATGACGGGCTACGACGACGAGTCACTCGCCGGCGAGTCCCGGATGGCGTCGGCGCAGATCTTGGGCTACGCCTATCAACTGGCCGAGGCGAGACGGGAGGAACCGCTCGACGACATCATCTCCCGTTTGGTGCATGCCGACATCGACGGACAGAAACTCACCCCGGAACAGTTCGGATTCTTCGTCATCATGTTGGCTGTCGCCGGCAACGAAACGACGCGCAACGCCACGACGCTCGGCATGATGGCGTTTCTCGAACATCCGGATCAGTGGGAGCTGTACAAGCGTGAACGTCCGCGCACCGCTGCGGACGAGATCATCCGCTGGGCTTCGCCGCTCACGTCGATGCAGCGGACAGCAGTGGTCGACACACAGATCTCCGGCACCGCGATTGCGAAGGGGCAGCGCGTCGTACTGCTCTACGGCTCGGCCAACTTCGACGAGACCGTGTTCGAGAACCCCGACGTCTTCGACATCACCCGAGATCCGAACCCGCACCTCGCATTCGGGGGAACCGGACCCCACTACTGCGTGGGCGCAAACCTGGCCAGAATGGAGGTCGACCTGATCTTCGGCAAGATCGCCGATCACATGCCCGACATCAGCAAACTCGGCGATCCGAGCCGGTTGTCGTCCGGATGGCTCAACGGAATCAAGGAATTCAAGGTCGATTACGGCAACTCCACGTCGTGTCCTTCGGGGCATTGACATGTACAGCGGAAAAGTTTCACTTGCCGGCCCGATGCGCGAACTCGGCCAGTTCTACCGGATGGGCGCCGATGTTGCAGTGGGCTTGTTCCGCACCCGCTTTCAGGTGCAGGAGTTTCTCGAGCAGAGCTGGATGATCGCCAGGGTGTCGATCGTGCCGACGGTGTTGGTGGCCGTGCCGTTCACGGTTCTGGTGAGTTTCACGCTCAACATCCTGCTCCGCGAGATCGGCGCCGCCGACCTCAGCGGCGCCGGGGCCGCGCTAGGCGCCGTGACCCAGGTCGGTCCGGTGGTGACAGTGCTGATCGTGGCAGGTGCCGGCGCGACAGCCATCGCCGCCGATCTGGGATCGAGAACAATTCGCGAAGAGATCGACGCCATGGAGGTGCTCGGGATCGATCCGATCAATCGGCTGGTGATTCCGCGGGTGGTCGCGTCGACCGTGGTGGCTTTGCTGCTCAATGGACTTGTCTGCGTCATCGGTATTGCCGGGGGCTACGCCTTCTCGGTGTTTCTGCAGGGCGTCAATCCCGGCGCGTTCGTCGAGGGAATCACGTTGCTGACAGGTCTGCCCGAGGTGGCGTTGTCGATGGTCAAAGCCGCATTGTTCGGGATGCTCGCGGGATTGGTGGCCTGTTATCGCGGACTGTCGGTGCGTGGTGGGCCGAAAGGTGTGGGGGAGGCCGTGAACGAAACGGTGGTGTATGCGTTCATGGCGTTGTTCGTCGTCAACACCATCGTCACCGCGGTCGGCATCCGATTGACGGCGGGGTGACCCCGGTGACCTTGTCGGACTCGCTTGCACAGATCGGCAAGTTCGGACGCACGCGCGCGCGGGTGGCCCGGACGTCGCGCTCGATCGACGACGTCGGGCGACAAGCTGTCTTCTTCGCGCGCGCCATCGCTCACATCCCGTGGGCCATTCGCAAGCACCCGAAAGAAGTACTGCGACTGGTCGCCGAGATCAGCATGGGCACAGGCGCTTTGGCGGTGATCGGCGGCACCGTCGCAGTCGTGGGATTCTTGACTCTCGCCTCGGGCGGCACTATAGCGATTCAGGGTTTCAGCTCGTTGGGCAACATCGGAGTCGAAGCGCTGACCGGTTTCTTCTCGGCATTCATCAACGTGCGTATCGCCGCGCCGGTCATCGCGGGAATCGGTTTGTCCGCCACGATCGGCGCAGGTTCGACCGCACAGATCGGTGCCATGCGCATCAGCGAGGAGATCGACGCCCTCGAATCGATGGCGATCAGTTCGGTGCCGTACGTCGTCAGCACACGCGTCACTGCGGGGATGCTCGCGATTCTGCCGTTGTACTCCCTGGCGCTCGTAGGATCTTTTCTGGCCGGAAGGTTCACCACGGTCGTCCTGTTCGGTCAGTCGTCCGGCCTCTACGACCACTACTTCACGACGTTCCTCGATCCTGTGGACGTCGCGTGGTCGTTCGTTCAGGTGCTCGTGATGGCACTCCTGGTGATGTTGATCCACACGTACTACGGATACAACGCGTCCGGCGGGCCGTCGGGTGTCGGAACCGCAGTGGGCCGCGGGGTTCGGCTCTCGCTTATCTGCGTCGTTGCGGTGACCCTGCTCGTCTCACTCGCACTCTACGGCGGTTCCGGCAACTTCAATCTGTCCGGTTAGGGGGACTGCGTGCACAGATACGGCTACAAGTTGGCTGCGCTCGGCCTGGCCGCGGCGATCATCGGGGTCATCGCCCTGGCGGTCGCGTCTTTCAACCAGACGTTTGTCCCCCGCGTGCCGATCACGGTGATTGCGGAGCGCGCGGGACTCGTGATGGATCCCGGCGCACGGGTGAAGATGGCCGGGGTGACGGTCGGCTCGGTGGAGTCCATCACGCCGAGCGACGACGCCACTGCACGACTGTCGTTGTGGATCGATCCCGCAGCGCTCGAGTCGATTCCGGCCAACGTAGAGGTGGCGATCACGTCGAATACCGCCTTCGGCGCGAAGTTCGTCAGTCTGTCCTCGCCGGAGCGGCCCGCGAGCACGCGCCTTGCCTCCGGGGCGACGATCGACGCTTCCCGGGTGACCGTCGAGTTGAACACCGTGTTCGAGAAACTGACCACCGTGCTCAGGACGGTGGATCCGGGCAAGCTCGATTCGACATTGGGAGCACTTTCGACCGCCCTGCAAGGACGCGGCGAGCGCCTCGGTGTCGCACTCGAACAAGCTGATACGTCATTGGTCGAATTCAACACTGCACGTGAGGCGCTCGATCACGTGCTGACCGACCTGCCGACCGTCACGCAGACCTACCGCGACGCTGTTCTCGACCTCTTGGACACCCTCGACTCGCTCACGACCACGGGCACCACTGTTCTCGACGAGCAGGAGAATCTCGACCTACTCCTGCTCAATGTGATCGGGCTGGCCCGCACCGGCGCGGACGTACTGGGAGCCAACGCCGACGGCGTCGACACCGTTCTTTCCCTGCTACGTCCGACGACCGCTCTGCTCGAGGAATACTCCCCGGTGATTCCCTGTATGTTCCACGGTCTGCAGGAGAGCAAGCGGATCGGCGACGGCGCCTACAACGGTCAACCGGGCATCAAGATGTCGATCGGTCTGATTGCCGGAACCGAACCGTACCGCTATCCCGACGACCTGCCCAAGGTGGCGGCTACCGGCGGTCCGCAGTGTATGGGTCTCCCTTTGCGTGATCCGAACGTCAACGCGCCGTACCTGGTGACCGACACCGGGGTGAATCCGTTTGCGCCCGAGCGTCAACCGAATGGTGGGCAGCCGATGAACACGGTCCCGGACCTGATGAGCTATCTGTTCGGGACGGAGATCCGATGAAAGTTCGTGGGTACACCTTCAAGTTCGGGCTCTTCGTCCTGGTGATGATCCTCGTCAACGCCGGGCTGATCCTCGTATTCGGCCAGATGCGGGGCGGCGACGCCAAGTCGTACTCGGCGGAGTTCGTCAACGCCTCCGGGCTCAGAGCGGGCGACAAGGTGCGCATCGCCGGTGTACCGGTCGGCTCCGTCGGCTCGGTCGAATTCGGTGGGAATCATCGTGCCCACGTGAACTTCAGCGTGGATTCGGGTGACACCGTGACCACGTCGACCAGGGCCGCTGTTCGATATCAGGATCTGGTGGGCAATCGGTACCTCGAACTGCTCGACGGCCCGGGAATCGCGGAACCGCAACCCGAGGGCCAGAGCATCCCCGTCGATCGCACCGCGCCGGCACTGGACCTCGATGCGCTACTCGGCGGCTTCAAGCCGCTGTTTCAAGCGCTGGACCCGCAGCAGGTCAACGCGTTGTCGATGTCCTTGCTCGACGTGTTCCAAGGACAGTCCGGAACTGTGGCTTCGGTGCTGGCGCACACCGGCTCGATCACCAACACACTTGCCGATCGTGACCAACTGATCGGCCGTGTCATCGACAACCTCGACGGTGTGCTCAGTGAATTGCGTAGCCGGGGTGGTCAGTTCAGTGACACTCTCGATCACCTACAGCAGCTGGTCAGTGGGCTCGCGGCGGATCGGGAGATGATCGGGAGCGCCGTCGACAGCGTGAACACCGCATCGGGTACCTTCGCCGATCTCCTTGCCGGAGTTCGCCCGGACATCGCCGGGAACCTGTCGAAACTGGATGCAAGCCTGACTCCGCTGATCGACCAGCAGAGTGAGCTCGATCGGATTCTCGCATCGATGCCGTCGAACTACAGGCAGTTGATCCGAGTGGGTTCGTACGGATCGTTCTTCAATTTCTATCTCTGCGGTATCGCGCTGAAAGTCGACGGGGCAGACGGCACACCGCTCACTGTCGATTTGGTGGACCAGACGACCGGAAGGTGTGCGCCCCGATGAGAGAGATGGCACAGAACCAGGCAGTACGAGTGGGCGTCGTGGGATTGGTCGTCACGGCAGCCGTCGTACTGGCGTCGTTGCAGTATCAGAACCTCCAGTTCTTGAAATCAGGCGTCGGATACAGCGCAGTGTTCGCCGACGCCGGCGGCCTGGCTCAGGGAGACGAGGTCAATGCCGCAGGCGTGAAGATCGGGACGGTGGACCGGATCGAGGTCGAGAACGGACTCGCGCGCGTGGACTTCACACTGGACGGGTCTATCGGTCTGGGGAAAAGCACGTCTGCGGCGATCACCACGATGTCCCTCCTGGGCAAGCGGGCTGTCTCACTCGATGTGGACGGTGCGGGAAGGATCGCGGTCGGCGGCGAGATCCCGGTCGAGCGAACGAGATCGGCGTATTCGCTGCCCGACGTACTCGGCGATCTCACCACGACCGTGGAGGACATCGATCTCGACCAGCTCTCCGAATCGCTCGACGCGGTGGGGCAGGTGATGGGGGCCAGTGCGCCGAATCTGCGGCCGGCACTCGACGGTGTCGCGCGGATCTCCGACAGCGTCAATCGACGGGACGAGATGTTGCGCGGCTTGTTGTCCGATGCAAACGACGTCGCCGGGACGCTGGCCGAACGTGGACCACAGGTCAATGCACTACTCGTCGACGGCAACGCCCTGTTGGGTGAACTGGATCGGCGACAGGCGGCGCTGGGGGAAGTGATCACGAACATCTCGGCGTTGTCGACCGAGCTGAGCGGACTCGTTCACGACAACGAGGCGCAATTGCAACCGGTCCTCGTCAAACTCGACACGGTTGTCGGCATTCTGCAGAACAACAAGGACAACCTCTCCCAAGGAATCGACGGTCTCGGCACGTACGTGGGCACGCTCGGTGACACCGTGGCCAGTGGGCCCTTCTACTACGCGTACGTCCAGAACCTGGTGCCGGCTCAATACACCCAACCCTTGATCAACGCAATGTTCGGGCTTCCGCCTGCGCCGCTACCGATTCCGGAGGTCAAGTGATGGGTGCAGCACACGTTCGTCTGTCGTCTAAGTGGCGCCGAATCGCCGCCGTCGGCGCAGGGATCATCGGCGCCGCGATCATCGTCGTATCGGGATACGTTGTGCTGCAACACGTGCGCTACTACAACGTGACGGCATACTTCACCTCGACGACCGGACTGTACGTCGGCGACGACGTTCGTGTCGTGGGAGTCGACGTCGGTCACGTCACCGGCATCACCCCGCAAGGAGACCGGATGCGCGTCGAACTGACACTGGCACGCGAGGTTCCGGTGGCCAGTGACGCAAAAGCGGTGATCGTCGCGCAGTCTCTGGTCTCGGCTCGCTTCGTGCAGTTGACGCCGGCGGTGACGGACGGCGGCGATGCTCTGGCCGACGGTGCGGAGATCGGTCTCGACCGCACGGCCGTCCCGGTGGAATGGGACCAGATCAAGGAACAGTTGGGCCGGGCAGCGGATGCATTGGGCCCGAACGGAAACGATCGGGGGCCTGCCGCCAACTTCCTGGACGGTGCCGGATCTGCACTCGCGGGCAATGGCGAAGCTCTGGGACGCTCGGTGACCGAACTCTCGGAGGCGATGAGCACGCTCGACGAAGGCGGCGCCGACCTGTTCGGCACGATCCGCGGTCTGCAGACTTTCACCACCGCACTCGCGGCAAGCGACGAACAGATCGTTCAGTTCCAAGGTCGGCTGGCGAATGTCACGAGTGTGCTCGCCGAGAGCCGGACACAATTGGCGCCTGCTCTCGTCGATCTGGATGCGGCCGTCGGCGACGTGCGGCGATTTGTCGAACAGAACCGAGCCGGATTGACTGAGCAGGTTGCGAAGTTGGCCGACGTGTCGCAGGTGCTGGTCGACAAGCGCGCGGGCCTGGAGAAGGTGCTGCACCTGGCTCCGACGGCGTTGTCGAACTACTACAACGTCTACCGGCCGGCGCAAGGAGCAATGGTGGGTGTGCCTGCATTTCAGAACGTGGGTAATCCGATCGACTTGATCTGCGGCGGAATCGCCGGTCTGGCCAACGACACCTCGAAGAAGGGTGCGGATTTGTGCATCGAATACCTCGGCCCGTTGCTCAACACGATCAAGGCGAACTACCCGGATCTGAGCATCAATCCGACCAGGGCACTCGGCGCGTTACCGGATCAGTTGATGTACAGCGAGCCTGATCTGAAACCGACTGCTGCGTTGGACTTTCCGACCATGCCTGCGGCGCCTGACCTGACCGGACTGCTCATGCCGTCGACGGAACCGCGATGACCAGGCTTCGGTGGGCGTCGGTGTGTGTAGGGGCGAGCACCGTGCTCGTTCTGACGGGTTGCCAATGGAGCGGGCTGAATTCGGTTTCGCTGCCAGGCGCAGCTGGGCGCGGTGAGGGGAGTTTCGCAGTCGTGATCGAGATGCCGGACGTCACGTCGATAAGTCCCAACTCTCCGGTCATGGTCAACGACGTGACAGTCGGAAGTATCAGTGCGATCGAGACCGACAACTGGCACGCACGGGTGACGGTCGCGCTCGACGGTTCGGTGTCCCTGCCGGCCAACGCGACGGCCAAGATCGGCCAAACCAGCCTGCTCGGGTCCAAACACGTCGCGCTTGCGCCGCCCACCCACGTGGAGCCGGAAGGACGGTTGTCGGAGGGATCGGTGATCCCCCTCGCGTCGGCCGGCGTCTATCCCACCACCGAGGAAGCGTTGACGGCACTGTCGTTGGTCCTCAACGGCGGTGGGCTCGCTCAGATTCACAGCATCACCACGGAGCTGAACACGGCGCTCGGCGGACGGACCGTTGCGGCTCGCGACCTGCTGAGTCAGATGGATACCGTGACGGAAACACTCGACCGTCAACGTGATGCGATGGTCACGACCATGGAGAATCTCGACGTCTTCGCCGGTGAAATCACGGCCCAGAGAGATGTTCTCGGACAGGCGTTGGAGACGCTCGATCCCGCCTTGGCGGAACTGAGCGCCCAGCGCGTGAGCCTGACCACCGCGCTCGATGCGGTCGGTAGGTTCGGGGACGTCGGGACCGATCTGGTCGATCGGACCCGCGACGATCTGAAGGCCAATTTGAGCTCCTTGGAATCGACGCTGCAGAAGGTGGTCGAAACGGGGCCGGACCTGATCAACAATTTGGGCAACCTGAGTACCTTTCCCTTCCCTCAGACGACCATCGACGACGGAATGCGCGGCGATTACACCAATCTGTGGGCGCTGATCGACCTCACGAGTAATCGTCTCCAGTCGGGGCTCGGCTTCGGCACTCCGTTCGGGGCGCCGCAAACCCCCGTGGAGAACGGGATCCTGGTAGATCCCTTGACCGCTCCACTCGGTACAGGGCAGCCCGGCCCACTTGGCACAGGGCGGCCCGCCCAGGGCGGTGGACGATGATTCTCACGAAGTTGGTGCGAAGGCAATTGACGATCTTCGCGATCCTCGCCGTGATAGGCATGAGCGCGGCCGCGATCTCGTATCTGAGAGTTCCGACGATGCTCGGAATTGGGCGCTATACGGTGACAGTCGAACTGCCCGACGCCGGCGGACTCTATCGCAACGCGAACGTGACGTACCGCGGCGACACCATAGGTCAGGTCAGGTCGGTGCGTCTCTTTCCGGGAGTTGTGCGCGCCGAATTATCCTTGGAGAGTGCGATTCCCGTTCCCGCCCGCGAGCTGGCGGTAGCGGTGCGAAGTGTGTCGGCCATCGGCGAGCAATACGTCGACATGCAACCGAGTACCGCTGACGGACCCTTTCTGGCCGACGGAGACGTGATCGGCCCCGACGCTGTCACGATCCCGACCGAGATCGGACCGGTCCTCGATCAGGCGCAGGCGATGCTCGCATCGGTACCGCAGGACAAGTTGCGATCGGTGATCGACGAGTCCGCGGCAGCGTTCGGTGGCAGGGGAGAGGACCTGGCTCGGCTGCTGGATTCGACCACCTCGTTCGTCGATCAGATGTCTGCTGCCACAACCCCGGCCACGACGCTCGTACAGCAGTTGGATCCGCTCCTTCAGACCCAGGTGGTGACGGGCGACCAGATCCGCCAGTGGGCGTCCAGTGTCGCTCAGCTCAGTGGGCAGTTGGCGGTCGCGGACGGCTCCGTGCGCAACATCCTCGAAACCGGACCGGGCCTTGCGACCGAGGCCGACTTGCTCTTTCAAGGCCTGAAACCCACTTTGCCTGTGTTGCTTGCCAATTTCACCGGCACCGCTCAGGTGGCCCTGACCTACAACGCGGGGTTGGAGCAGGTACTGGTCATCCTGCCGCCACTGGTCGCCGCTCAGGAAACCGTTGTCCAACGCGGGCAGGTGGACGGCGCCGCGAACGTCAACTTCCACCTCCAGGCGCAGGACCCTGCGGCCTGCTCGACCGGCTACCTTCCGGCCGATCAGCGACGAGACCCGACCCAGATGAGTGTCCCGGACACCCCGGCCGACTTGTACTGCAAAGTTCCGCAGAACTCGGTCTTCGCAGTTCGTGGATCCCGGAACATCCCCTGTATGGAGGTACCGGGCAAACGAGCACCGAGCCCGGAGATCTGTCGGAGCCCAGATCCGTACGTCCCGTCGGGAACCAATGCGCCCGGCGAGTTGTACACGGGGCCAGACGGAGTCGACTATCAACACACGGAATTGGCTCCTGCTGCTTCCGATTCGGGGGAGGGTGAGCCGTGGCAACAGCTGCTGACGCCGACGAATCGCTGAGGGGCGAGGTGCTGGAGCCGGTCAGAGGGAAACGCGGTGTTCTCACTGCCCTGGCATGGATCGCACTCGCGGCTCTGAGCGCAGTTGTCGTCTTCGGTGCTCTGGCAGTTCGATCCGACCGGGCGCGAGAGACCCAGCGTCAAGAGTACGTCGACGGTGCGGTCGCAGGAGCCCTCGCTCTGATCGACGTTCACTCCGCCACAGTCGACGAGGATCTCGAGACGCTGCAGTCGCTGAGTACGGGAACCTTTGCCGACGAACTGAAGTCCGGCGAATCTGCGTTCGTCGCGTCCATCCGTGATTTTGCCGTCGAATCCGACGGGCGTGTCGACACCGCAGCCTTGGCATCGGAATCCGGTAACTCGGGGGTGGTGCTGATCGCGGCATCTGCTCAGGTCGGCAATTCAGCGGGAGTGTCTTCGGCGCGCACCTACCGTCTGCGCGTCGGTGTCGAGGACGTCGACGGGCGGGTACTGATGTCGAGTGTGGAGTTCGTGCCGTGAAGCGCATGGTCATGGCGCTTGCAGCGTTGGTCTTGATGGGAGTCGGCGGCACTGCGATCTGGAGTCACCACCGTTCGGGGGACGCTGAAACCGCACGTGTCGAGGTGATCGGTGTGGCGCCCACGCTCGTCGAGAAGCTCCTGAGCTACAACAGCGATACCGTCGACGACGATCTCGCACGAGCGGCCGAAGGCGCCGGCGGATCGTTTCAGGACAGTTTCACCGAATTCGGATCGAAAACAGTTGCCCCACAGTCGAAGGAGCAGGGAATCAGCACGAAAGCCCGAGTCGTCGATGTCGGTGTGCTCTCCGTTGCCGCGGACCGCGCAGAAGTGCTCGTGTTCGTCGATCAGATCACGACGAGTACCGTGCAACCGGCACCTGCGTCGACGTCGAGCCGAGTCGAGGTGACGCTCGATCGAGTCGAGGGAACATGGTTGGTGAGTGCCATGACTCCGGTCTAGTGGAGGTTGTCGCGACCCGCCATGATCAGCCTGGCGGTGACTTCGAGACGATCTGCGATCTGCGAATACGACTCGTACCCCATGCCTGCTCGGACTAGCGCTCCGGACCAGGAGATTTCGAGTGCTTCGAGCACGTCGGGATCGTACGACGGACCCAGTGCCTCGATGAGCCGCTCGCGGATGTTCTTGCCGATACGTCCGCGGAGGTGTTCGACGTCGGGATCGTTGCCCATCATCGCCGTGGTCACTGCCGCGGCCAACTCCGGTTCGTCGGAGACGAGCAGTGCGACGCTGCGTAGGACCGAACAGACCTGCGCTTCCCGTTCGGCCTCGGGGGAGGGCTCGTGGGGTACCGCGTCGAGGCGACGCCAGAACAGTTCTGCCACAAGGTGACTCTTGGACGAGAAATAGGTGTATGCCGTAGCCGCGGCGACACCGGCCTCTGCTGCCACCATCCGCACGGTCAGATCGGCAAACCCTTTGTCGCGCAGGACCGTGATCGCTGCCGCGGTCAATCGATCGACGGTTTCGGCTTGCTGCTGGGTCAGTCGGCGGCGAGTGGACTCGAACTTGGTCTTACCAGACATGTGTCCAGACACTACGGGATCAGACCCATGCGAGCAAAGTGTGCGCTATCTCCGCATGTCTCGCTCCCGCTCGGTGTCATGTCTCGCTCCCGCTCGGTGTCACGTCTCGCTCCCGCTCGGTGGGAGAGAATTTCGAACCCCCGCGATCGCTAAGTCCGTGTGTTAGAACGATTTCTAGAACATGTTCGGAAATTGTGCCCAGAATCTGAGAGGCTGACGATGACGAAGTGGGACGAGACGTGCGACGTACTCGCTGTGGGATCAGGCGGTGGACTTACCGGCGCGTACACGGCAGCCCGCGAAGGCCTCGACGTCATTGCGATCGAAGCAACCGACAAGTACGGCGGAACAACGGCGTACTCGGGCGGCGGCGGAATGTGGTTCCCGTGCAACGCTGTTCTCCGCCGCGGTGGCGACGACGACACCATCGAGGATGCGCTGGAGTACTACCGATCAGTGGTGGGTGACCGTACGCCCGCCGACGTTCAGGAAGCCTACGTTCGAGGTGGCGCCGAGTTGATCGACTACCTCGAGGAGGACTCGAACTTCGAATTTCAGATACTGCCGTGGCCTGACTACTTCGGTGAAGAACCCAAGGCGCGGGCGAGCGGACGGCACATTGTTCCCAAGCCGATGAACGCGAACAAGCTGGGTGCGCTTCGTGATTCGCTTCGTCCGCCGTTGGCGACGGAACGGCTGGGGGAGGAGTTGCCGAAGTACCTCGTCGGCGGCCAGTCGTTGATCGGTCGATTCCTGTTGGCGCTTGCGGAACTCCCGAACGCCACCATGCACCTGAAGACCACCCTCGAGGAACTGGTCGTCGAGGACGGAGTGGTGGTCGGAGCCGTCGTCGACCGAGATGGTCGGCGTCGAACCATTCAGGCACGCAGAGGAGTGATCCTCGCCGCCGGTGGATTCGAGCAGAACGAGACCATGCGTGCCGAATTCGGTGTCCCCGGATCCGCTCTCGACACGATGGGCTGCCCCGGCAACCTCGGGAAGGCGCACCAGGCGGCGGTCGCCGCGGGTGCCGACACCGACCTGATGGGCGAGGCCTGGTGGTCGCCGGGACTCACCCATCCAGATGGGCGCTCCGCGTTTGCGCTGTGGTTCACGGGCGGAATTTTCGTGGACGACAACGGTTGTCGGTTCGTCAACGAATCTGCGCCGTACGACCGCTTGGGCCGCGCCGTCATCGAACACATGCGGGCTGGGAAAGTAACCACGCCGTATTGGATGATCTACGACAGCCGGGAAGGCTCAGTGCCGCCGGTGAAGGCACCCAACGTCCCGTTGGCTCCGTCGGAGCAGTACGTGGATGCCGGATTGTGGAAGAGTGCCGAGACACTCGAAGACCTTGCCTCCCAGATCAATGTTCCCGCGGAGAATCTGGTGGAAGCCGTGAAGCGGTTCAACGCATTGGCGGCAACCGGCGTCGACACGGACTTCGGTCGAGGAGGTACCGCGTACGACCGAGCCTTCTCGGAGGGCGCGTCGCCGCTCGTCCCGATAGATCAGGGACCGTTCCACGCCGCTGCTTTCGGTATCTCCGATCTCGGAACGAAAGGTGGTCTACGTACCGACGCGACCGGGCGCGTGCTGAAGACTGACGGGACGGCCATCGCGGGGTTGTATGCGGCCGGAAACACGATGGCAGCGGCCAGCGGGACGGTGTATCCGGGCGGTGGAAACCCGATCGGTGCGAGCATGCTGTTCAGCCACCTGGCTGCGCTGGACCTGACGAAGCCGCCGTCGTAGGCAGCAGTCGCCCGTTTCGGGTCTGGCTGGTCAGGCCTTGCCGAGTCCGGCGGCGATTCCCTTGTCCAGTTGGGTGAGCATTGCCGTACCCAGGGACGAAAGCTGGGCAACCTGGCGATCGTCGAGGCCCTCGAAGAGCAGGCCTTGGACAGACGCGACGTGCGGTGGCGCGGCCGCGACAACCTTTGCCATGCCTTCGTCGGTGAGTACCGCGTTGGACCCACGGCTCCCGCGGATGACTTCCCGTTTCACCCAGCCGGCCTTCTCCATCTTCGTGATGACGTGAGAGAGACGGGACAGGGACGCGTTCGCGCGCTGCGCCAGTACCGACAACTGGAGTTTGTGGTCGGGGGCGTCCGAGAGTGCGGCCAGCACGAAGTACTCGAAGTGTGTGAGTGCCGAATCTCGTTGCAGTTGAGTGTCGAGTGCGGCCGGCAACCGAGTCACGAGAGCGATCAGTGTCAGCCAGGCTTCCTGCTGCTCGGCTGTGAGCCACTTCGTCTGAGACTGCGCGTCGGTCTGCGCGGTCGGTTCACTCATCGGTGACTTCTCCTTCGGGTCGAGCATTCTTCTTGCACAGAGCGTGCTGGTGTACAGCGTCTCAGACGCATGTCCAGAAGAATCTTGCGGGGAATAGTTGCGGGACGCAAGTGTTGAGTTCTATATTAGGTTGAACCTTCAACTTACGACGAATGTCTATCCCGAGGAGTCCGTATGTCCACCACGACAATGCCTGCGCTGTATCTCAGCCACGGTGCTCCACCCCTGGTGGACAGTGCGTTGTGGGTCGAGCAGTTGGGGGCGTGGGCCGGCGATCTTCCGAGACCGACGGCAATTCTCGTCGTCTCGGCGCACTGGGAATCAGCACCGCTGACGATCGGATCGACGACAACGGGGACCCCGCTCATCTACGACTTCGGCGGTTTTCCCGAGAGGTTCTACCGCGCGAAGTACAACTCTCCCGGCGCTCCGGACCTCGCCGCACAGGTCGCCGCATTGATGCCGGACAACGAACGGGTGGTTCAGCAGCCGAATCGGGGCCTCGATCACGGTGCCTACGTGCCGCTCACGGTGATGTACCCGGATGCGGACATCCCGGTCCTTCAGATTTCGCTGCCCACTCTCGACCCCGAGCGTTTGCTCCATCTCGGTGAGCGCCTACGGCCCCTCCGCGAGCAAGGTGTGCTGATCGTGGGATCAGGATTCACCACGCACGGGCTACCGTTCCTGCGCGATCCGTCGCCGGAAGCGCAGGCCCCGGGATGGTCGGCGGAATTCGATGCGTGGGCAGGGGAGAGGTTTGCTGCCGGTGACGTCGATTCGTTGATCGACTTCCGCGCCCAAGCTCCCGGGATGCCGTACGCGCATCCGACCATCGAGCACTTCGCCCCGTTGTTCGTCACGCTCGGTGCGTCGTCCGATCCGGAACAGGTGCCCACCCAGGTGATCGACGGATTCTGGATGGGACTTGCGAAGCGCTCGATTCAGGTCGCCTAGAGATTCGGGTAGCCCGGAGAATCGGGTTGCCCAGGGAAGTCAGCTCCGATTGCGAAGGAACTCGAGTGCCTGGTCGCCGTGTGTGTTGGCGCGCAGCTCGCTCGAGATGACTTTGAGAACGGTGCGGTCGGTGTCGATCACGAAGGTCGAGCGTTTGACCGGAGCCAGCTTGCCCAGAAGCCCGCGCTTGACGCCGAACTGTTCGGCTACCGCGCCGTCGGTGTCGGCAAGCAAGGGGTAGTCGAACGACTGTGCGGTTGCAAAGGTTGACTGGGCTTCGACCGTGTCGGTGCTGATGCCGGCCCGCGAAGCACCCACCGCCGCGAATTCGCCGCCGAGGTCACGGAAGTGGCACGCCTCGGCGGTGCACACCGGCGTCGAGGCTGCCGGGTAGAAGAAGAGGACCAGGGGTCCGTTCTCGAGCAGGCTCGTCAGCGAGCGCGGAGTTCCGTCCTGGTCGGGCAGCGAGAATTCGGGAGCGAGTTGGCCTGGTTTCATTCGGCCGAGGTTACCCGCGCACGACGACCGCGTGGGGGAGCCTGGGATGATGGAGCCATGCACGGCGAGCCCACCTCCATGTCCGCACGGTCGTCCGACACCGCGATCGTCGGTGACGCGTCCGATTCCACCACCACTCGGGAGCAGTTCCGTGCTCTCGCAGCCGAGCACCGGGTCGTACCGGTCACTCGGAAAGTGTTGGCGGACTCCGAAACTCCGCTCTCGGCATACGAGAAGTTGGCCGGCAATCGTCCCGGCACCTTCCTGCTCGAGTCGGCCGAGAACGGTCGTTCGTGGTCGCGGTGGTCGTTCATCGGCGTCGGAAGCCCGGCCGCACTGACCGTCGTGGACGGAGAAGCCGCGTGGTACGGCAATGTTCCCGCCGGCGCTCCGGCCGGCGGCGACCCGATCGATGCGCTCGGTGCCACCCTTGAACTACTTCGTTCGGAGCGGCTGCCCGACCTGCCGCCTCTGACGGGTGGCATGGTCGGATTCCTCGGCTACGACGCGGTTCGGCGACTCGAGAAATTGGGTGACTCGGCGGTCGACGACCTGCAGATCCCCGAGATGGTCATGCTGCTCGCTGCCGACATCGCCGCCGTCGATCACCACGAAGGGGCGATCACCCTCATCGCCAATGCCGTCAACTGGGACGGTACCGACGAGCGTGTCGACACGGCCTACGACGACGCGGTCGCGAGGTTGGACGCGATGACTCGCGCTCTCGCGGCGCCGGCGAAATCGACCGTCTCGACCTTCTCGAAAGCAACTCCGAACTACCGCCGTCAGCGCACCACCGAAAGTTTCGGTGTCGACGTCAAGAAGCTGATCGGCGACATCGAAGCGGGCGAGGCATTCCAGGTAGTGCTCTCGCAGCGATTCGAGATCGATTGCACTGCAGCGCCGATCGATGTGTACCGGATGCTGCGCGCGTCGAACCCCAGCCCGTACATGTATCTGCTCAATGTGCCGAACGGTGATGGTGAGACCGCGTTTTCGATCGTCGGTTCGAGCCCCGAGGCACTGGTCACGGTTGCCGAGGGCGTCGCGACCACGCACCCGATCGCGGGAACCAGATGGCGCGGTGCCACCGAGGAGGACGACATCCTGCTGGAGAAGGATCTCCTCGCCGACGAGAAGGAGAACTCCGAGCACCTCATGCTCGTCGATCTCGGGCGAAACGATCTGGGTCGTGTCTGCCGACCGGGCACGGTGAAGGTGCACGACTATCGGCACATCGAGCGTTACAGCCATGTCATGCATCTCGTCTCGACCGTCACCGGTCATCTGGCCGAGGGGAAGCACGCTCTCGACGCGGTGACCGCATGCTTCCCCGCTGGAACCCTCTCGGGCGCGCCCAAAGTGCGGGCAATGCAGTTGATCGAAGAACTCGAACCCACCAGGCGGGGAATCTACGGCGGCATCGTCGGCTACCTCGACTTCGCCGGCGACGCCGACACCGCGATCGCTATCCGAACGGCATTGATCAAGGACGGGGTCGGATACGTCCAAGCGGGCGCCGGCGTCGTGGCCGACTCGGATCCCGTGTACGAGGACACCGAGGCACGCAACAAGGCGATGGCAGTACTGAGCGCCATCGCGTCGGCGCACACCTTGCGCACCATCGGAGCTGACGACCTGTGAGTGAGAACGAGTCGATTGCAGCGGAGCAGCCTACAAACGCTTCTCGTGGCACCGCTGTGCCGAGAACGCTTCTGCTGGCGTTGTCGGCGGCAGCTTTGTGGGGCAGCTCACGAATGACGTGGGTTCATCTGACCTCGAGTGACGGCAAGACGCTGGAGCGGACGACGGACCTCGACGGCAGCACGTGGGCGGCGGCGATGACTCCACTCGCGCTTGCGCTGCTGGCGGCGATCGCGGCTTCGTTTGCGGTGCGAGGTTGGGCCCTGCGGGTAGTCGGACTGTTGGTGGCGCTCGTCGCAATAGCGGTTGCGGTTCCGGCGGTGCAGTTGTTGGTTTCCGGTGCTTCTGCGGATCGAGCGGTGGAGTTGGCCGAGTTGTCCGGTCACCCGGAAGACCTCTCGACGACTGTTTCGGTACTGCCTGCGCTGCTGGCCTTGGTCGGAGCGGTGGCGGCGCTCGTCGCGGCAGTGCTCCTGATGCGCAAACCTCCAGTGCGAGGCGGGTTGTCGTCGAAGTACGACAACCCTGCTGCGCGTCGGGAGGCGGCCGCAAAACTGGGCAAGGCTGACACCGCCGCATCGGACGAGCCTGTGACGCAACGGATGTTGTGGGACGCGCTCGACGCCGGAGAAGACCCGACAGTCGCCGATGGGGACGACGGAGCTGGGGGAGACAGCGGTGCGAAACCGGGTTCGTCGCACTGAGTAAGACTGAACCCTCACCTGCGTGGGTACCCCGACGGAGTAGCAAAATTTCGTCCCACTAGGCTGAGACCACCCTGATGACGTATCTCACATCGGGCTCTTGCCCAGAAAGGATTCGGGCCACGATGACCGTACTCGACTCGATTCTCGACGGGGTGCGCGCTGATGTCGCCGCCCGCGAAGCCGTACTCGACTTCGCTGCAGTCAAGGCTGCCGCGGCCGCTGCACCGCCTGCACTCGATGCTGCAGCAGCACTTCTGGAATCGAGCATCGGCGTCATCGCCGAGGTCAAGCGCGCGAGCCCGTCAAAGGGTGCGTTGGCCGACATCGCCGATCCCGCAGAGCTTGCCGCGGCCTACCAAGCCGGTGGCGCACGCATCATTAGTGTTCTCACCGAAGAGCGCCGTTTTCACGGCTCGCTCGCCGATCTCGACGCGGTCCGCAAAGCCGTCACCATTCCGGTGCTGCGCAAGGACTTCATCGTGGGGCCGTACCAGATTCACGAGGCTCGCGCTCACGGCGCCGACGTCATCTTGCTGATCGTCGCCGCGCTCGAACAGCAGGCGCTCGCCTCGCTGATCGATCGCACCGAATCCCTCGGAATGACTGCCCTCGTCGAGGTGCACACGGAAGAAGAAGCCAACCGCGCGCTCGAAGCCGGCGCCAAGGTGATCGGGGTGAACGCCCGCAATCTCAAGACTCTCGAGGTGGACAAGAACACCTTCGGTCGCATTGCTCCCGGTCTACCGACCGAGACGATCAAGATCGCCGAGTCGGGTGTTCGCGGAACTGCCGATCTCTTGGCATACGCCGGTGCGGGTGCCGACGCGGTGCTCGTCGGTGAAGGCCTCGTGACCAGCGGTGACCCTCGCAAGGCCGTCGCCGATCTGGTCAACGCCGGCGCACACCCGTCCTGCCCGAAACCGTCTCGATAAAGCGCATCACCGGCCCGGCGTGCTTTGACGCACCCGGGCGGTGACCAGCGGCACCCTTGGGGCAGACTGGTGGGGTGACTTCACGTACTCAGGAACCAGGCTCCGGTGCAGTATCAGGTGCAGCATTCAAGGGCGGCAATCTGCCGCCCGCCAGCGCGGGACTCACCGAGCGCTCACATGATCCCGATGCCGGCGGCCATTTCGGCGTCTACGGCGGACGGCATGTGCCGGAAGCTCTCATGGCGGTCATCGAAGAGGTCACCGCGGAGTACGAAAAGGCTCGCGCGGACGACACGTTCTTGAACGAACTCGATCGCTTGCAGCGTGATTACACCGGACGTCCGTCGCCGATTTTCGAGGCAACGCGAATGAGCGAGTTCGCCGGTGGTGCGCGCATCATTCTCAAGCGTGAAGATTTGAACCACACCGGTTCTCACAAGATCAACAACGTTCTCGGTCAGGTTCTGCTGGCAAAGCGCATGGGTAAGACCCGCATCATCGCCGAGACCGGAGCAGGCCAGCACGGTGTGGCATCGGCCACCGCCTGTGCACTGCTCGGTCTCGAGTGCGTCATCTACATGGGTGCTGTCGACACCGAACGTCAAGCACTGAACGTCGCCCGCATGCGCCTACTCGGCGCGGAGGTCGTCTCGGTCGAGACCGGTTCGCGCACGCTCAAGGACGCGATCAACGAAGCCTTGCGCGACTGGGTTTCCCACGCGGACAACACCTATTACTGCTTCGGTACCGCGGCAGGTCCGCACCCGTTCCCCACCATCGTTCGCGACTTCCAGCGAGTGGTCGGCCTCGAAACTCGTGTCCAGGTTCAGGCACTGACCGGTCGCCTGCCCGACGCAGTCACAGCCTGCGTCGGAGGTGGTTCGAATGCGATCGGAATCTTCCACCCGTTCATCGACGATCTGTCGGTACGGCTGGTGGGCTACGAAGCAGCCGGTGACGGTGTCGAAACTGGTAGGCATGCAGCAACATTCGCCGGTGGTACACCGGGTGCCTTCCAGGGCGCCTACTCCTACCTGCTTCAGGACGAAGACGGTCAGACCATCGAATCGCACTCGATTTCTGCCGGTTTGGACTACCCGGGCGTCGGACCCGAGCACGCTTACCTGAGCGATATCGGGCGTGCCACCTACGAACCCGTCACCGACAGTGAAGCGATGGATGCTCTACTGCTGCTCTCGCGCCGCGAAGGCATCATCCCGGCCATCGAATCCGCCCACGCCGTTGCCGGCGCGCTCCGACTGGGCAAGGAACTCGGCGAGGGCGCGATCATCGTCGTCAATCTCTCCGGTCGCGGTGACAAGGACATGGACACCGCCGCAAGCTGGTTCGGTCTCTTCGACGGCGCCTCGAGTCAGGCAACCGCTCCGGATGATGCAGCAGACCAGAACGACAACACGGAAGGCTCGGACAAGTGAGCGAACGACCATCACGCCTCGCACCCACCTTTGCAGCGTGCAAGGCTGACAAGCGTGCCGCCCTCGTCGGTTACCTGCCTGCCGGTTATCCGACCGTTCCCGAATCGATCGACGTGTTCAAGGCGATGGTCGACGGTGGCTGCGACATCATCGAAGTCGGTGTCGCGTATTCCGATCCGGTCATGGACGGTCCGACCATCCAGCGTGCAGCCGAAACCGCACTCACCAACGGCGTTCGCCTTCGCGACATCTTCACCGTGATCGAGCAGATCAGTTCGGTCGGCGGCAAGGCCGTCGTGATGACCTACTGGAACCCGGTACTGCAGTACGGCGTCGAGAAGTTCGCACGAGACCTCGCTTCCGCCGGCGGGCTCGGACTCATCACCCCCAACCTCATTCCGGAAGAAGCAGGCGCCTGGATCGAAGCATCCGAGGAGCACCACCTCGACCGAATCTTCCTTGTCGCCCCGTCCTCGACAGAAGAACGGCTCGCGATGACACTCGACGCGAGTAGTGGATTCATCTACGCGGCCTCGACAATGGGTGTCACCGGCGCTCGAGACGCCGTGTCTTCGATGGCTCCGGAACTGACCGCACGAATCCGCGCGCATTCCGACATTCCCGTCGGCGTCGGATTGGGAGTTCGCTCCGGCGCACAAGCTGCCGAAATCGCGGCATACGCCGATGCCGTCATCGTTGGTTCGGCCCTGGTTTCCGCGGTCGAGAACGGGTTGGGTGCGGTTCGCTCGCTCACCGAAGAACTCGCCGAGGGCGTCCGCTCGGCTACCGTGGCGTCGTGACCTCAACTGTGGACCTGCTGGCCTATATCCCCAGCCCGCCCCAAGGCGTCTGGTACGTCGGACCGGTGGCGCTGCGCGCCTACGCGCTCTTCATCATCCTCGGCATCATCGTCGCGATCGTGTGGGGAGATCGTCGTTGGGTCGCCCGCGGTGGCGAGAAGGGGACCGTTCTCGACATCGCGATCTGGGCTGTTCCCTTCGGTCTGATCGGTGGCAGGCTCTACCACGTATTGACCGACTGGCCCGCCTATTTCGGCGAGAACGGTACGCCTCTCGACGCACTCAAGGTGTGGCAGGGCGGCCTCGGAATCTGGGGAGCTGTCTTCCTCGGCGGTATCGGTGCGTGGATCGGCTGCCGGCGACGCGGCATTCCCGTATCTGCCCTCGGTGACGCGATTGCGCCCGGCATCCTGCTCGCGCAGGCCATCGGCCGTATCGGCAACTACTTCAACCAGGAGTTGTACGGTCGCGAGACCACCGTGCCGTGGGGCCTCGAGATCTTCGAGCGAGTGAACTCTTCCGGCCAACTCGATCAACTCGCGGGTGTTTCCAACGGAGAAGTCATCCGGGTCGTTCACCCGACGTTCCTCTACGAGGCTGTGTGGAACGTCCTGATCGTGATCCTGCTTGTCCTCGTCGACCGCCGATTCAAGATCGGCCACGGACGCCTGTTTGCTCTGTACGTCGCGGGCTACTGCCTGGGCCGGTTCGTCGTCGAGCTGATGCGCGACGATTTTGCCTACGAGATCGCCGGCATTCGAGTCAACACCTTCACTTCGGGGATCGTGTTCTTCGCCGCGCTTGCCTACTTCTTCCTGGCGAAGAAGGGGCGTGAGGATCCGGCTGATTTGAAGTCGAAGAACTACGTTGCTGCGGTATCTGCCGGTGAAGCAGGAGCCGCGACGCCCGTTACCGAGAGTGATTCAGCAAAGACCGATGCAAAGGCGGATACAAAAGCCGATGCAAAGGCCACTGAATCTGATTCCCCTCAATCCGATTCCGGTGAGGCAAGCGCCTCCACGGCAGCGACGGACGAGTCGTCGGACGCGGTGAAGCTGTCGAAGAATGACAAGCCGTGACAGGTTCCTATTCGCAGGGAGGATTCCCCGAGGATCAGGGGCCGGTGTACGGCGCGCCCAATCCGTACGGTTATCAGCAGCCACTGCCGGCTCCGTCGATGTACGGGTTCGGTGATCCCTACGCGCCGTATGGTCGGCACCCGGTAACCGGGGAACCGTATTCCGACAAGTCGAAGGCCACTGCCGGCCTGTTGCAGATTTTGCTGGGCTTCTTCGGAATCTGTGGAGTCGGGCGCCTCTACATCGGAAGTGTCGGCATCGGACTGTGCCAACTGCTCGGCATGTTCTTCGCGCTGTTCATGTCGGCGTTCCTCATCGGAATTCCATTTGCCATCGGAATTTGGATCTGGGCGTTCATCGACGGCATCGTGATACTTTCGGGCAATGCGCGGGACGGTGCTCGCCGGCCATTGCGAGGATGAGTCGCGAGCACGAACTGAGGACAGATGTGTGGGGGACTGGCCACGAGAGGGTCGAACCCTCCTCGCGGCCCGATAACAAAAGCTATTACGTACCGTCGTCGAATCGAAGGAAAGTACGTTGCCTAACTTGAACAAGAATCCGGAACCTTCCGAGTCGGGGGACTCGTCTGGATCGCAGCCGCCAGTTCCACCGCAGTTCGGGTCGCCCTTCGACTACGACGCGACGGCGGATGCGTCGTTGACGGAGACATCGGCGCCCACGGAAAAGACGCCGTCGACGGAGACCACCGGCACCGGTCCAGGCTGGGACACGTATTCGGGAGTCGGAAACGGTCCGGGTTGGGGAAACCACCCCATCTACCCGCCGCCGACCGGAACCGAATCGACCACAGCGTTTCCCACTGCCGATTCCACACCGAATCAGCCCACAGCGCCGTACACGTCGCAGGAAAGCTACGCCGCTCAAAACTATCCGGCGCCTGACTACTCGAGCCCGACCCAATCCCCGACGGACGGTCCGGTCTACGGTGCGCCGGCAGATCAGACTCCGAATCCTTACGCGGCTCCGCCGCAGGGAAGCCAGAATTACGGTCAGCCGCAGGGCTACCCTCAGCCCGGATATTCACAGCCGGGTTACGGTCAGCCGCAGGGATACCCACAAGCGCAGGGTTATCCTCAGGCTGGTTACGGCCTGGTTGATCCGTCCGCACCGTACGGACGTGACCCGATGACCGGCGAACCGTACTCGGACAAATCGAAGACGACCGCCGGATTGCTGGGTATTCTGCTCGGAGGATTCGGAGCGGGACGGTTCTATCTCAATCAGCCCGGCATGGCTGTAGCGCAGATCGCGGTCACTTGGTTGACGTGTGGCATCGGCGGAATCTGGCCGCTCATCGACGGAATCATGATGTTGACCGGCAGCGTGCGCGATCAGTACAACCGTCCTTTGCGTAGCTGATCGAGACGACGTTCGGAACTGTGACCCCCTGATGCCTCGGTATCAGGGGGTTACAGTTTTACTCTCGCGACCTGCGGTTATGGGCTGATAAACTAGCGCTCGTCGGCTGCATGTCCGTGTGGAGGTCGCCGAGTGCCGTTTTCTCGAATACCTGACCCTCGAGGCCTGTACGACCCCGATCAGGAAACCGATTCATGTGGTGTAGCCGTGGTAGCAGACACCTCTGGACGGCACATGCATTCCATTGTCGACGAGGCGCTCGCGGTCTTGGGCAATCTCTCCCATCGCGGCGCAGTCGGGCGCGAATCCAACAGCGGAGACGGCGCGGGCATTCTGATTCAGCTGCCGACGGAGTTCTTCGACGCGGTGACCGAGTTCGAGCTCCCACCGCCCAATTCGATGGGTGAGAACACCTACGCGGCCGGAAACTGCTTTCTTCCGGTGGACGAGGAAGCACGTCGTCAAGCGGTTGTTCGGATCGATCAATGCGCAGCGGCAGAAGGACTGCAGGTTATCGGGTGGCGAGAGGTACCGGTCGACAGCGACTGCGTCGGAGCCGTTGCCGCGCAGTGTGCTCCGTACATCAGCCAGTGTTTTGTGATGTGCTCCCAGTCCAGCGATCACAGTGTGGGCGGAATTGCCTTGGACCGACGAGTGTTTGCGCTCAGGAGGCAAGTCGAGCGGATTCATTCGGACAGCACTGCAGTGTATTTCCCCTCGTTGTCCGCGCGAACCATTGTGTACAAGGGCATGCTGACGCCGGCGCAGTTGCCCGGTTACTTCACCGACCTGCGCGATGGCAGAATGCGAACCGCCTTGGCAGTCGTGCACAGCCGATACTCCACGAACACTTTTCCGTCGTGGCCACTCGCTCAGCCGTATCGCTGCATCGCTCACAACGGCGAGATCAATACGATTGTGGGAAACAGGAATTGGATGCGTGCTCGCGAGCCGATGATGCGGAGCGCATTTTTCGACGGGGACATCGATCGCTTGTTTCCGATCTGCACCCCGGGAGGATCCGACTCTTCGTCGTTCGACGAAGTCCTCGAGCTTTTGACGCTCGGGGGCCGCAGTGTGCAACACGCCATCGCGATGATGGTTCCCGGCGCCTGGGAGAATGATTCTTCGATGCCTGACGCGATAAGGGCCTTCTATCAATTTCACGGTTGCCTGATGGAACCGTGGGACGGTCCGGCGTCGGTGACATTCAGCGACGGCACTGTTGTGGGGGCGGTGTTGGATCGCAACGGACTTCGACCAGGGCGGTGGTGGCGGATGAAGAACGGCCGTGTCGTGTTGGCCAGTGAGAGCGGTGTGTTCGACGCCCCCACATCCGAGGTGCTGGAAAAGGGGCGCCTCGAGCCGGGGCGCATGTTCCTCGTCGACACTGCTCGCCGTCGCATCGTTCCCGATGCGGAGATCAAGTCGGAACTTGCGAGCACAGCTCCCTACCGGGACTGGCTCGCCGGGGGGTTGGTCGACCTCGAGGACATCCCCGAGTCTGCGCCCGCCCGAGGCGATCCGGCTTCGCTGTTGCAACGTCAGGTGCTCTACGGATACCAGGCCGAGGACCTGCAGGACATTCTTGTCCCGATGGCAAGCTCAGGATCGGAGCCGTTGGGATCGATGGGCGTCGACACGCCGCTCGCCGTTCTCTCGGATCGACCGAAGCTTTTGTACGACTACTTCGTTCAGCTCTTTGCCCAGGTGACCAACCCGCCGTTGGACGCGATTCGCGAGGAAGTAGTCACGACACTCGCAACCATGCTCGGTGCCGAGCAGAACTTGTTCGAAGCATCTGTCCGGTCGTGCCGGAGGATCGTTCTGCAGAAACCGGTAATCGGTCCGGTGGAAATGCAGAAGATCGCCGAACTCCGCGGCCCTCGAACTCCGACAAGCACTGTTCTGCAAGGAATCTTCGATGCGCGGGGCGGTCTCGCCGAGGGTGTCGAGAGGCTTCGTGAGGCCGCCCGAACAGCCGCGGCAGCTGGTATCGAAATCCTTGTGATCTCCGACCGTGGATCGGACTGCGAGCAGGCTCCCATTCCGTCGTTACTCGCAGTGTCGAGCGTGCACCACGATCTTGTTCGTCATGGCCTGCGAACCAAGGTCTCACTCGTTGTCGAGTCGGGTGACGCCCGCGAAGTTCATCACATCGCCTTGCTGATCGGCTACGGTGCGGCGGCTGTCCACCCGTATCTTGCTCTCGAATCGGTAGAAGCACTCAGCGAGCGAGACGAACTTCCCGGGATAGATCCGAAGACGGCAACGGACAACTATCTGAGAGCTACAAATTCCGGCGTGCTCAAGGTGATGTCGAAGATGGGAATCGCTACGGTTCACTCCTACACGGGCGCTCAGGTTTTCGAGGCCGTGGGCTTGGGCCGAGAGTTGGTCGACGAGTACTTCTGCGACACACGAAGCCGGATCGGCGGCATCGGTATCACCGAAGTCGCCAACGAAGTCCTGATGCGTCACGCGGCAGCGTTCTCGGTGTCCGCGGTGCGGCATCGTCAGTTGAGCAGCAGTGGAGAGTTCCGGTATCGCCGCGGCGGTGAATTGCATCTGTTCACGCCAGAGTCCGTGTTTTTTCTTCAACATGCGACACGGTCAGGACGTAGTGACATGTTTCGTTGCTACAGCGACGAAGTCGATCGACTGAGTGCGCAGGGCGGAACCCTGCGGGGATTGTTTCGATTCCGACACGGGATTCGTCCGCCGGTTCCGCTCCGTCATGTCGAACCCGTCGAGATGATTCTCGCTCGATTCAACACCGGTGCGATGAGCTACGGCTCCCTCTCCGCCGAGGCGCACGAGACGATGGCGGTTGCGATGAACGCTCTCGGCGGACGTTCCAACACCGGTGAGGGCGGAGAGTCGCCGGAGCGGTTACGTGACAACAAGCGTCGAAGCGCCGTCAAGCAGGTCGCGAGTGGTCGCTTCGGGGTGACCAGCGATTACCTCGTCAACGCCACCGACATTCAGATCAAGATGGCCCAAGGTGCCAAACCGGGTGAAGGAGGGCAGCTTCCGGGGTCCAAGGTGTACCCGTGGATCGCGGAAACCCGGTACTCGACGCCAGGGGTCGGTCTCATATCTCCGCCCCCTCACCATGACATCTATTCGATCGAGGATCTCGCCCAACTGATCTACGACCTCAGATGCGCAAACCATCGTGCACGGATACACGTGAAACTGGTCAGCGCGGTCGGAGTCGGGACAGTTGCGGCAGGTGTGGCCAAAGCGCACGCCGACGTTGTGCTGATCTCCGGTCACGACGGCGGGACGGGCGCGGCGGCACTCTCGTCCATCCATCACGCGGGTACCCCGTGGGAGATCGGGCTGGCCGAAACTCAGCAGACGTTGGTACTCAACGGGTTGCGCGATCGGATCGTCGTCCAGTGTGACGGGGGTTTGCGTACGGCGCGGGACGTCGTCATTGCCGCGTTGCTGGGGGGCCAGGAGTACGGGTTTTCCACGGCGCCACTCATCGCGGCCGGTTGCGTCATGATGCGGGTATGTCACCTCGACACCTGCCCCGTCGGAGTAGCAACTCAGAATCCCGAATTGCGCGAGCGATTCACCGGCCGGCCCGAGTACGTCGAGAACTTCTTCCGCTTCATTGCCGACGACGTACGACGGTTGTTGGCAGAACTGGGGTTTCGAAGTATCGATGACGCTCTGGGACACGCGGACGTATTGGAAATGACTCCGGAGGCGGCGCACTGGAAGAGCCGGACGTTGGAACTCTCGCCACTTTTCGACGTTCCGCCGGCGCCGGCCGGCGCGCCCTACCAGCCGTGTGTACCTGTTTCGAGCGAACTCGAACGCACCCTGATCGAGTGTGCCGCGGCCTCACTCGAGGACGCTCGACCCGTGAATATCGAACTGCCGATACACAATACGGATCGGGCGGTGGGAACGAGGCTGGGCGCTGAGGTGACCAGACGCTTCGGCGCCGTCGGGCTACCCGACGGCACCATCGACATCGTGCTCAGCGGAACGGCAGGCCAGTCGCTCGGTGCGTTCCTGCCACCGGGCATCTCGTTGGTCGTAGTCGGCGATGCAAACGATTATGTGGGGAAGGGTCTCTCGGGTGGACGGATCGTACTTCGCCCAAGCGAAGACTCGCCCTCCAAGGCCGAGGAGCAGGTGATTGCGGGCAATACCGTGCTGTACGGCGCCACGAGCGGCGCACTCTATGCACGGGGGCGTGTGGGGGAGCGATTCGCCGTACGTAACTCGGGCGCGGTCGCTGTGGTGGAGGGCGTCGGAGATCACGCGTGTGAGTACATGACCGGGGGGCGCGTCGTCATTCTCGGCCCGACTGGTAGGAACCTTGCTGCGGGAATGTCCGGCGGAGTCGCCTTCGTACTCGACTTGAACGCCGAGAAGGTCAACTGCGACATGGTGGTTCTCGCGCGGCCTTCGGCGGAAGACTGTAGTCGGCTGGTCGAGATTCTCGGTGATCATCTGGCCGCGACCGGCTCGTCGGTCGCGGCACAACTTCTCGACGACTGGGTCGGCCACAGTCCGAGATTCACCAAGGTTCTGCCCGTCGACTATCAGAAGGTCGTTGAAGAGAACCAACTGGCGGAGCCGGCTCATGCCTGACCCACGTGGGTTCCTCAGCGTGAAACGATCCGGCGCACCGACCAGGCCGACCGATGTGCGTGTCGGGGACTGGGAATCGGTTTACGAGTCGATGGATCCCGTGGTGCGCAATCGAGACGTTTCCGCACAGGCCTCGCGATGCATGGACTGTGCTGTGCCGTACTGCCATTCAGCCGGGGTGGGATGTCCGCTCGGCAATCTCATCCCGGAATGGAACGACCTGGTTCGGCGTGGTCGGTGGTCCGAAGCCTCGGAGAATCTGCATTCCACCAACAATTTCCCCGAGTTCACCGGACATCTGTGCCCCGCTCCGTGCGAAACGGCGTGCGTTCTCGCACTCGACGACGAGCGCACGTCGGGAGGTGTCACCATCAAACGTATCGAACAGGCGATCGTCGACAACGCCTGGGAGTCGGGTTCGTTGGGGCCACGGGCGCCCGTAGTTCACAGCGCCAACCGTGTTGCGGTAATCGGTTCGGGACCGGCGGGACTGGCTGCGGCTCAACAACTGACACGCGCCGGACATCGTGTCACGGTGTTCGAGCGGAGTGATCGAATCGGGGGACTGCTTCGCTACGGAATCCCGGAATTCAAGTTGCCCAAAGCCTTGATCAACCGGCGACTGGCCCAGTTGACCGCCGAGGGGACTCGATTCGTCACCGGCTGCACCGTCGGAGTCGACGTGAGCGCACAAGTCCTCATGACGAATTTCGAAGCGACAGTCCTGGCGGTCGGGGCCGATCGTGCCCGAGACACCGACGTGCCGGGGCGTGGCCTTCGCGGAATCCATTGTGCGATGAAGTACCTGCGTGCTGCCAACCGTGAATGCGAGGGTGACGGCGCCTCGAGTATCTCGGCGCGAGGTGAGAACGTCGTGATCATCGGTGGCGGTGACACGGCGGCCGACTGCCTCGGCACGGTGCATCGCCAGGGTGCGCGCTCGGTGACGGAACTGGATTACCACGTCCCACCCCCGGGGCATCGCGATCGAGACCGCGACCCGTGGCCGTTGTGGCCGCGGGTCCTGCGCAGCTCCCCGGCAGACGAGGAGGGCAGTGACAAACGGTTCCGATGGGCGGCGCAGGAATTTCTCGACGACGGTGACGGTGCGGTTCGTGCAATCCGGATGGTTCCGGTCGCCGTGTCGCGGGGAGAGAACGGACAGCGGACCATGGTGCAGACCGGGGACACGACGGACCTCGCGTGCGAGATGGTGCTGCTCGCTCTCGGATTCGACGGCGTCGAATCCGCGCCACTGCTTACCGACCTCGATGTCGGCACCGATCCGCTCGGCAGAATCGAGTGTGATGTCGGGTGGCAGACCCGAACACCCGGCGTGTTCGTCTGCGGCGACGCGCATCGCGGGGCGTCGCTCGTCGTGTGGGCGATTGCCGAGGGGCGGTCGGCCGCACGTGCCGTCGACGTGTATCTCACCGGCGGGTCCGACCTTCCGTCGCCGGTAGTTCCGAAGGCATTTCCGCTGTTCGTGAGGTGAACAACTGAATCGAGTAAGAACAGAAAGTGCACGTCACAAATGCCGGATAGAAGTGCGGTGGGGTAGCGACTAGGCTCGAGCCGTGAACCGACGGACAAAAATTGTATGCACACTTGGACCTGCGACAGCTTCTGGCGACCGCATCCGTGAGCTCGTGGAGAGCGGCATGGACGTGGCTCGCCTCAACTTCAGCCACGGCGAGCATGCCGATCACGAAGAAAACTACATTCGCGTCCGCGCCGCGTCGGACGCCACCGGAAAGGCCGTCGGTGTTCTCGCCGACCTCCAGGGGCCCAAGATTCGCCTCGGCCGATTCAAGGACGAGCGGACCACCTGGGCCAACGGTGAAGAGGTTCGTATCACCGTCGACGACGTCGAGGGAACACACGATCGCGTCGGGACCACGTACAAGGAATTGGCGCGCGACGCCAAGGCCGGCGACCGACTGCTGGTCGACGACGGAAAGGTCGGCCTGGTCGTCACTTCCATCGACGGTAACGACGTCGTATGTCGGGTCACCGAAGGCGGTCCCGTCAGCAACAACAAGGGCCTCTCGCTGCCTGGCATGAACGTCTCCGTTCCTGCCCTGTCGGGCAAGGACATCGCCGACCTCGAGTTCGCCCTCAAGCTGGGCGTCGACTTCATTGCACTGTCCTTCGTTCGCTCACCCGCGGACGTCGAATTGGTTCACGCCATCATGGATCGAGTCGGGCGCCGCGTTCCCGTCATCGCGAAGCTCGAGAAGCCCGAGGCCATCGACAATCTCGAAGCCATCGTGCTCGCATTCGACGCCGTCATGGTCGCCCGCGGTGACCTCGGTGTCGAGTTGCCGCTCGAGCAGGTCCCGCTCGTCCAGAAGCGCGCAATCCAGATTGCTCGTGAGAACGCGAAGCCGGTCATCGTCGCCACGCAGATGCTCGAGTCGATGATCGAGAACTCGCGTCCGACCCGCGCAGAGGCATCCGACGTTGCCAACGCCGTCCTCGACGGCGCGGATGCAGTCATGCTCTCGGGCGAGACATCAGTGGGCAAGTACGTCATGGAAACCGTTCGCACCATGGCCCGCATCGTCGAAGCCGTCGAGAACGAATCGACCCGAGTCCCACCCCTGACTCACGTCCCGCGCACCAAGCGCGGTGTGATCTCGTACGCAGCACGTGACATCGGCGAACGTCTGGACGCCAAGGCATTGGTTGCATTCACACAGTCCGGTGACACGGTGCGACGACTGGCTCGCCTGCACACTCCGCTGCCGCTGCTCGCCTTCACACCGTTGCCCGCAGTACGCAGTCAGCTGACGCTGACATGGGGAACCGAGACGTTCCTGGTCGATGCGGTGGCCACCACCGACGAGATGGTGCGTCAGGTAGACAATGCTTTGCTCTCCCTCGGTCGGTACGTCAAGGGCGACCTCGTGGTCATCGTTGCCGGGTCCCCTCCGGGAACCGTCGGCTCCACCAACCTCATTCACGTCCACCGCATCGGTGAAGAGGACCACTGAGTGACCCACGCGAATGCGTCCACCGACCTCGGCACTCTCCTCGGTCTGTTGGATCTGGAGCAGATCGGTGACGACGCGTTCCGTGGACACCACCCCGAGCAAGTAGGTTCGCGGACGTTCGGCGGTCAGTTGGTGTCTCAGGCACTGATGGCTGCCGGACGGACCGTCGACGGTGAGCGCCCCATCCATGCCGTCAACGCCCATTTCATTCGGGGTGGAGATGTCAAGGCGCCCATCGAGTATCGGGTGGAGCGTCATCGTGACGGGCGTGCTTTCGCCAACCGTCAGGTGACGGCCTATCAGGGTGAGAACGAATTGTTCGTGATGCTCGCGGCGTTCCAGGACTCCGGCAAGGGGCTCGACCATGCCGTCGAGATTCCGGATGTTCCACTTCCGGAGTCCCTGCCGCCGATCGGCGATCATCTGGTCGGGTACGAGGAGAAACTGCCGCATTTCAGTGCGGCGCTCAAGCCGATCGACATGAGGTACGCCAACGATCCGGCGTGGATACTCAAAGGCACCGGTGAGAAACTCAACCACAATCGGGTGTGGATGCGCCCCGACGGCGATCTTCCGGATGATTCACTCGTACACGCTGCGACGCTTGCATATTCGTCGGACACCACTGTGCTCGATTCGATTCTGACCACTCATGGATTGTCCTGGGGCCATGATCGTATCGTCGCGGCGACGGTCAACCACTCGATCTGGTTCCACCGTCCGTTCCGATTCAGCGATTGGGTCCTGTACGCGACCGAATCGCCCGTCGCTGCAGGTTCGCGTGGTTTGGCGACCGGACGGTATTTCTCGGTGGAAGGACTGCTGTTGGCAACAGTGGTTCAAGAAGGAATGATCAGGCACTTCCCGCGCAAGGGGGAGTGAGAAGCGGGCCCGGGTCTGTGCTCGGGCCCAGGTTCAGGCCGACTTGCGATACTGCGGTGAGAGTTCGTCGGCGCGGTCCCACGGAGACCAGTCGACTTCGCGTCCATCGAGTTGGGCCGCAACAACTTCCAAGCCCGCGTGCCAGCCCGCGGCATGGGCGTACGCGGACTCTTCGTCTTCCATCGTGTGGGTGAGGGTCAGCCAACAGCCGCCGGTGCCGTCCGGAGCCAGCTCCCAATGCAGAGTGTCTGCGTCCCAGAGGAATTCGAGAATTCGGTGTGGGTGGACGCTGATGACCGTGCCACGTGTCACGTGATCTGCGGGTAGTCCGAAACGCTCGACTTGTTCCGGCGTCACCTTGAACAGCAGATCTGCGCCGGGAGTGAGATCGAAATCGACGTCCGCCGGGAACCAGGCGTCGAGGTACTCGCGTTCCGTTATCACTTTCCAGACTTTGTCCGGTGCGTGCGGAATCGCCAGTTGGAAGCTCAGTGACACCCGACCGTCATAGGTCAGGTTTATCTTGCCGTTGTCCATCGGTGCCTCCAATGCTTGGTGCCCGTGCGGTTGCCCCCATCGTGCCATCTAATTGCACAGGATGGAATAACTGCAGGTCAGATCGTTACCTATTGATAGGTTATGTCGATTTGTCTCGTTTTGAGAGCGGAGTTCTCGATGCGTTTCGTGGCGGTGAAACAACCGCGCGGTACGCTGGCCACGCACGACTGGCGCGGGTGGGAATTACCACCGGGGAGTGCACATCGCGAGGCATCGACCGCCTGGGTGCTTCACACATCTTGTGTGAAGGGGGATTCATGTCTACCGAAAATCTGCCCAACCGGAACGTGGTGGCTCGAATAATCGACGGACGCGCAATTGCCGATGCTGCGCTCGCGGACTTGTCACTGCGCACGAGGCAGTTTCGTGATGAGACCGAGCACGTTCCTTGCCTGGCAGCGGTTATCGTGGGAGCGGACCCGGCCTCGAAGGCGTATGTACAGATGAAGGCCAAACGGTCTGTCGTCGTCGGAATGACGTCGCGGACGGTCGAACTCCCGGTGAGTACAACCACTGAAGAACTCGTCGACGTGCTGAGAGCGTTGTCGGCGGACCCTTCGATCGACGGCATACTGCTGCAACACCCGGTGCCAGGCCACATCGACGAACGGGCTGCGTTCGACGCCATCTCGGCCGACAAGGACGTCGACGGCGTCACTTCGGCATCTTTTGCGGCAATGGCGTTGTCCGGAGGTGGATTCGAATCGTGTACGCCGAGTGGCATCCTGCGCCTCCTCGACGCCACAGGCGTCGAACTCGCCGGAAAGCATGCCGTTGTAGTGGGCAGAAGCCCCATCCTCGGATTGCCGATGGGAATGCTCCTCCTGCGTCGGGACGCAACCGTGACGTACTGCCATTCGCGAACCGTCGACCTGGCCGCTCACGTCGGTACGGCGGACGTCGTCATCGCTGCCGTCGGCGTGCCGGAACTCGTCAAAGGTTCGTGGATCAAGCCCGGGGCAGTAGTGATCGATGCGGGGTACAACGCGGGCAACGTCGGCGACGTGGAGTACGGCGCCGCGCTCACTCGCGCCGGTGCAATCACACCGGTGCCGGGTGGTGTCGGCCCCATGACGGTTGCAGTACTGCTGGAACAAACTCTCGCCGCGGCAGTTCGGGCGACTGAGGTTCGGGCATACAGTGAGAATCATGACAAACGTGGTGGACCGAATCGGTGATGTCAGCGCTTCACTCGTAGATCTGTACAAAGATCTGCACGCGCACCCCGAGTTGTCGTTTGCGGAGCATCGGACCGCCGGAATCGTCGCGGATCGATTGCGAGACCTCGGCTTCGAGGTTCATTCCGGAGTCGGCGGAACCGGAGTAGTAGGCGTTCTCCGAAACAGCAGTAGCCTCCGAAAGAGCAGCAATCTCCGAAACAGCAGTGGCGCAACCGTTCTGCTTCGGGCCGACATGGACGCATTGCCGGTCGAGGAAGTCACCGGTCTCGATTATGCAAGCACGGAGCGAGGAACCGACAAGGAGGGCAACGACGTTCCGATCATGCACGCGTGCGGGCACGACATGCATGTTGTTGCGTTGCTCGGCGCCGCTCGGATCCTCAGTGAAACCGTCGACTCGTGGTCGGGCACGCTCGAGGTCGTGTTCCAGCCCGCAGAGGAACTCGGTGCCGGCGCGCAGGCGATGGTCGACGACGGGTTGTACGAACTCATTCCCAAACCCGATGTGGTTCTCGGCCAACACGTTGCGCCGGCACCGGCGGGAATCGTCGGATTGCATTCCGGGGCAGCATTCGCTGCGGCTGATAGCATGCTGGTGCGGATGTTCGGGAGGGGCGGGCACGGATCGCAGCCTGAGACCACGATCGATCCGATCGTCATGGCGGCATCGGCAGTGATGCGGTTGCAGACGGTGGTCTCCCGCGAGATTGCCGGCAGCGACACAGGTGTACTGACAGTGGGCCAGTTTCACGCAGGTACGAAGAACAACATCATCGCCGATCATGCCGAGTTCGGTCTGAGCATTCGGACCGTCGAACCGGACGTCCGAACCCGGGTATTGGACGCGGTGCACCGAATCGTCTGCGCAGAGGCGCAGGCATCGGGCGCCGTCCGTGAGCCCGAACTGATTGCACAAGAGTCGTTTCCGGTGTTGATCAACGACGGCGCGGCCTGCGATCGCGTGAGCGCTGCATTCAGGGGCGTATTCGGGGAACACGGCGTCATCGATCCTGGACCGGTCACCGGGAGTGAAGACGTCGGAATCCTCGCCGACGCGGCCGGAGCGCCGCTGGTGTACTGGCTCCTCGGCGGTGCGGATCCCGAGGCCTACCTGAAGGCCGTAACAGCGGGAACCGTCGGGGAGGACATTGCATCGAACCACTCACCGCGGTACGCCCCGGTGATCCAGCCGACCCTCGACAACGGAATCGCCGCGTTGACCGCAGCTGCGCTGGAATGGCTGAGCTGAGCGCGTAATTGGGTATCGAGGGTCAGTTGTCGGCTGCGGGGATGTCGATAGTCAGCTGGGACGGGGAATCGGATGTCGACACCGTGTACGCCGGCCGGGTCTGGAGAGTGCCGATAAACGACTGCAGGATCGTATCGTTCGTACCGGCACTCTCCATGCGGGTGATGTTTGTGACGTCGAGGGGAGCCGAGACAAGACTCGGATGCGACCGGACTCCCATCAGATCGACCTGAAGTATCGATCGACTACCGACATCTACGACTGTGCTGTCTCCCGCTCGGATTGCTTCACTGACGTATTCGGTTTTCCAGAACACCGGTCCGTTGCCGTCGAAGCGATAGGTGATGCGGGTGAAACCATCGTGATCGGTCACGTCGATCGCGGTCACGTCGATCGCGGTCACGTCGACGGGTGGATTCGGTGAAGCGATCGCTGTGTCGCTGGGCAATGAGGGAAGCGTGGAGATCTCGGTGGACGCGGCCTCGATCGGGCGAGAGCCGACCTGAAGGGTGCCGGTCCGTGTTGCAGCGTCGAGGACGACCTGGGTGGAAGAGACGACCTGGGTGGAAGATCCGCCAGCAATGTCGGATTCGTCGTCTGTCTGACATCCGGTGAGCAGGCAGAGACAAGACATGGTTCCGAGCAGAGCAATCAACCGGCGACCGTTCATGGATCGAACCTAGCGGCGGTTGATCCGGGGTACAGCCGAATGCCGAAACCTTGCGGTACGGCCGGCTGCTGCAGTGGTGCCCTCGGTGAGACTCGAACTCACACTGGACGGGTTTTGAATCCGTTTCCTCTGCCAATTGGGATACGAGGGCTTGTTGCGATGACTACATTAGAAGATGCGATTTCAATGTCAAACACCGGTACCCTCTAATCGTTCGCGTCTCGTGTCGGGGCGGTTCGATGGAGGAGGATGGTGGCCATGAATTCGCCGCAGCCGCAAGGCAATCAGCTCGCACCCCGTCGTGTTGTCGTCGCTGAAGACGAGGCGTTGATCCGCATGGATCTGGTCGAGATGCTCCGCGAAGAGGGCTACGACGTCGTCGGCGAGGCCGGTGACGGACAGGTGGCGGTCGAGTTGGCCGAGTCACTCAAGCCTGATCTGGTCATCATGGACGTGAAGATGCCCAGGAGGGACGGCATCGACGCGGCGTCGGAGATTGCCGCCAAGCGCATCGCTCCTGTTGTCATTCTCACAGCATTCAGTCAGCGCGAGTTGGTCGAGCGCGCACGCGATGCCGGCGCCATGGCCTACTTGGTCAAGCCGTTCTCCATCAGCGACTTGGTGCCTGCCGTCGAATTGGCGGTCAGTCGCTTCCGAGAGGTGACCGCGCTCGAGCGTGAGGTCGCCGATCTGTCCGACCGACTGGAAGCGCGCAAGCTCATCGAGCGCGCCAAGAGTGTTCTGATGGTTCGCCAAGCGCTCACCGAACCCGAGGCGTTCAAGTGGATTCAGCGCGCCGCGATGGACCGGCGCTCCACGATGAAGGCCGTCGCACAGGTCGTGCTCGAAACTCTGGGCGGCGAACCGGACGCTTGAGCAAAGTGTCCGAGTTTTCGGCTGCTGCGTCGACGGTCGAAACGTCGCGCAGCGCTACAGCCGTGTAAACACTGTGCGCCATCAGATAACAGTCAGGTCACAGGGCTTTCTTGAAGGATCGCGAAACGGTTCCAAGGTCTAGCGTCTGATCCCACAGCGAGCGCCAGTTCGGGTGGCGCGAGCACCGGCTGATCTTAGGAGCGTGGGATGGCTAGACGAACACTTGTGCGTACTGCTGCAGTTCTCGGCGCGGCATCACTGGCACTTGCAGGCTGTAGCTCGGACAAGTCGGATGACTCGTCTTCGAGCGGCTCTACGTCCGGCGCTTCCGCCGCGACGACATCCGTCACGACCGATTGCACCCCGGAGCAGGCCAAGGCCGGCGCCACCCCGTCCACGGAAGCGCTGCGCATCGGCACGCTTCTTCCCGACACCGGCAGCTTGTCGTTCCTCGGGCCGCCGATGGTTGCAGGCACCCAGCTCGGCGTCAACGATGTCAATGCCGCTGGAGGCGTTCTCGGCCAACCCGTCCAACTGATCCCTGGCGATTCGGGTGACACCACGACGGACACCGCCAATTCAACCGTCGACCGCGAATTGGCGGCAGGCACTCAGGTGATCGTCGGCGCCGCGTCGTCGTCGGTCTCGCTCAAGGTGATCGACAAGATCGCCAGCGCGGGCGTCGTGATGTTCTCTCCTGCCAACACGTCGGACCAGTTCGTCTGCTATCCAGACAAGGGCATGTACTTCCGCACCGCTCCGACGGACGTACTGCAGGCTCAGGCCGTCGCACAGCTCATTTCGGACGACGGTGGTCAGCGCGTAGCCATCATGGCTCTCAACGACCCGTACGGGACGGGTCTGGCCGACAACATCGAAAAGAATCTGATCGATTCGGGCGTCCCCTCCGATCAGATCGAGAAGATCATCTACGACCCGAACGCGCAGTCGTTCAACTCCGAAGTCGATCAAGTCAAGAACTTCAATCCGGATGCAGTTGCATTGGTGGGCTTCGAAGAGTCGGCGAAGATCATCACGCGCATGCACGAAGTGGGCATCGGCCCGTCGGACGGAATGGCGATGTACGGCGTCGACGGCAACATGGGTAACGCGCTCGGAGAATCCGTGGCGAAGCCGTTGCTCGACACGATGCAGGGAACGACGCCGCTGACGGATGTCGGAGCTGCCTTCCAAGATCGGCTGAAGGCGGTCAACCCCTCACTGATCGACTTCAACTACGCCGGAGAGTCGTACGACGCGGTGGTGATCTCGGCACTTGCTGCCGAGCAGGCGAAGTCGACGGCGGGCACGGACATCGCGGCGAACATCAACAGCGTCACCGAAGGTGGCACCAAGTGCACGTCCTACGTGGAGTGCTTGCCGTTGGTGAAGGCGGGTACCGACATCGACTACGACGGCATCACCGGTGAGTTGGACTTCAACGATTCGGGCGAGCCGTCCATCGGTTCGTACGGAAAGCTCAAGTTCGGCCCTGAGAACACGCTGACCACAGAAGGATTCGTGGTGGTGGGCAAGTAAGTCGTAGGCAAGTAAGCAGTCGGCGAGAATGGGCCAGGGTCGCGAGACCCTGGCCCATTCTCATGTCGTGCCTACTTCTCTTTGCTCCCGGCGAGCGTTCCCAGATACAGCTCGATCACCTTGGGATCGTTCATCAGATTGGCGCCGGTATCGGTGTACGCGTTCTTGCCCTGATCGAGTACGTAGCCGCGATCGCAGATCTGAAGGCAGCGGCGCGCGTTCTGTTCGACCATGATGACCGAGACACCCGCAGCATTGATCTTCTTGCAACGGATGAACACCTCGTCCTGGAACATCGGGGACAGGCCCGCGGACGGTTCGTCGAGGAGCAGGACCGACGGATCCATCATCAAAGCCCGGCCCATCGCGACCATCTGACGTTCGCCGCCCGAGAGTGCGCCGGCCTTCACCTTTCGTCGTTCACTCAGGAGTGGGAACAATTGACTCACGAAGGCGAATCGCTCTGCGAATGCCTTGGGTCGCAGATAAATTCCCATCTCGAGGTTTTCTTCGATAGTCAGAGTCTGAAAGACGTTCTGTGTCTGGGGGACGTACCCGACTCCCTTCTGCACGAGGACGTGAGCGGGCGCGGACGTGATGTCGTCCTCACGGAGAGTGACCGATCCTTCGCGAACCGGTATCAAACCGAACAGTGACTTCAGGAGTGTCGACTTGCCTGCGCCGTTCGGTCCGATGATTCCGACGATTTCTCCCTCCTTCAGGAAGAAGTTGCACTCACGCAGGATGTTGACGCCGGGAATGTAGCCGGCGACGAGGCTGTCCGCGCGGAGCAGGGCACCTGCCGACAGTCGCTGATGCTCTTGCGCTGTCGCGGCGAACTCTGCGGGCGTGAGTGAACGTGCTTGGTTCTCGCTCATGGCTTCTCGTGCCTTCCGCGCGGTTCCTCGGGACTCGATTCCAACGTCGCGGCGAGATCGGCCGGGAGATTGTCGATGTCGGGTTCCGAGAGGTCACCGCCCGCCTCGAGGGTTTCGACCTCGGCTTCTGCCAGGGCGGCTGCCAGAACGGCCGTCTCGCCCACCGGATTTCCGTCGTCGTCGAACTCGAGGGCCTGGTCGTGGTGGCTGCCCAGGTATGCGTCGACGACAGCTGTGTTGGAGGAGAGTTCGTCCGGAGTGGACTCGGCGATGACGCTGCCCTGCGCCATGACCACGACCCAGTCGCTGATGTCTCGGATCACGTCCATGTCGTGCTCGACGAAGACGACCGTCATTCCGTCGTCGCGCAATGACTTGATGTGTCCGAGCAGGCTTTGCGTCAGAGCGGGATTGACGCCTGCCATGGGTTCATCGAGCATCACCACCGAGGGCGAGGTCATGAGTGCGCGGGCCATTTCGAGCAGTTTGCGCTGTCCCCCTGAGAGGGAACCGGCGAGATCGTCGGCTTTCGTGTCGAGTTTGAAACGCGCCAGGAGTTCGTTGGCGCGCGCGGTGATCTCGCGTTCCTGACCCTTCCAGATCCACGGGACAAGCGAGGCAAAGATGCGTTCACCTCGTTGACCGGTGGCACCCAGGCGGACGTTGTCCAGCACCGTGAGTTTGGACAGCGCCTTGGTCAACTGGAACGTGCGTACCACTCCTTTCCTGGCCACTTGGTGGGGATACATGCGACCCAGCGATTGACCGTCCATCGACCACGTACCGGTGTCCGGCCGGTCGAAACCGGTGAGGAGGTTGAAGAGCGTTGTTTTCCCGGCGCCGTTGGGGCCGATCAGACCCGTGATGCACCCGCGTTGAATTTCGAGGTGGTCGACATCGACGGCTTTGAGGCCGCCGAACGTGCGCGAGACGTTGTCCGCGATCAGTACCGGGTCGGGTTTTGCCGATCCCGGAAGATGAGGAACGTCGGCAAAGATCTGTGCTCTGGTATCGGCGTCAAGCATTGAGTTGCACCTCCCGCTTGTTACCCAGTATTCCCTGCGGTCTGAAGACCATCAGAAGAGCGATCATCAATCCGAGCAACACGTATCTGGTGGCTCCGACCTGTTGTTCGGTCAGCGAGAGCAGCGGATTCTCGCCGGAGATCGCCTGACGCAACAAAGCGTCGGGAATGGCGAGGAGGAACCAGAACAGCATTGCGCCCACTACCGGGCCGAAAACCGTTGCCGCCCCGCCCAGAATCAGTGCGCCGAATGCAAAGAACGTCTGCGCGGTCGAGTAGAAGTCCGGGTTGATGGACTTGGTCTGGAGGGCGTTGAAAACACCGGCCAGACCACCGATCACGCCGCCGAGAACCAGTGCCTGCATCTTGTACACGAAGACGTTCTTGCCCAACGATCGCGCCGCATCCTCGTCTTCACGAACCGCCTTGAGGACGCGCCCCCACGGGCTGTGCGTCAACAGGTAGACAAATCCGCACAAGATCAGGACCAGGGTCCAGCCGACGACCATGGACCAGAGATCGTCGCCGTAGAACTTCACGCCGAGAAACGAGTACTGCTTGGCCGAGTCGAACGGGCTCAGTGCGGTGAACGGATCTGCGAAACCGAACAGGCCGTTGGTGGAACCGGTGACCGAATCCGACGCGGTCGAGCGGAAGATCAGACGCAAAATCTCCGAAGCCGCGATGGTGACGATGGCGAGATAGTCGGCGCGCAGACGCAGCGTCGGAATACCGAGCACGAGCGCGAGAAGACCGGCCGCGGTGAGTCCGACGAGGATGCCGAGCCAGAGCGGCTGGTCGTAGGTCACGGTCATGATTCCGACGCCGTAGCCGCCGAGAAGGGCAAAACCGATCTGACCGAAGTTGAGCAGTCCGGCGTAGCCGAAGTGCAGGTTCAGCCCGATTGCCAACAGTGCGTAGAAGATTGCCGACGGCCCGATCAACTGGGCGAAGGAAACCTGGAAAGCTCCCATGATGTCCATGTTCGTCACCCGATCCTTTGTCTGGATCCGAGGATGCCCTGGGGGCGAACCACGAGGATCACGATCAAGACGAGAAGTCCGCCGATGTATTTGAGGTCGGGGTTGATGATGAGCGTCGAGAGTTGGACCAGAAGTCCGACGATGACGCAGCCGAGTAGCGCCCCGTACGCCGTTCCCAGACCACCGAGGGTGATTCCGGCGAACATCAGCAGCAACAGTTTGAAGCCCATCTCCCACTGGACGCGTCCGCCGAGCTCGGAGATACCGAACAGCACACCGCCGAGAGCAGCCAATCCGCCGCCGAGACCCCAGACGAACATGATCACGCGCTCGACGTTGATTCCCGACGAAGCGGCGAGGTCGCGGTTGTCGGAGACGGCGCGCATGGCTTTTCCGATGCGAGTCCTCTGCAGAAGTAGTGCGACGCCGACCAGGACTACCAGACTGACGATCATGACTACGGCGTTGGCGTCGGTCAAAGCGATGGGGCCCCAGTTCTTCTCGACCTGCCCCTGGTAGTCGTCGAAGGGTTCTGCTCGATCGGAGAAGAAGATGAGGATCAGGTAACGCAGGGAAATCGCGAGACCGATGGAGACCACCAGTTGTGCGATCAACCCGGTCTTGCGTTTACGTAGGGGCTTCCAGACGATTCCGTTGGTCAACAGTCCGATCCCGATACCGACGAAGATCGCGAGAACGGTGGCGGGAATCAGCGGAATGCCGAACGAGGTGTTGATCACCCAGGCTGCGACGGCACCGAGGGTGACCATCTCGCCGTGCGCGAAGTTCGTCAGACCGGTCGTGCCGTAGATCAAACTCAGACCGACACCGGCGATCGCGATCACGAGACCGAACCGCAGGCCGTCGACAGTCGTGCGGATGAGCTTCTCGCCGAAGCTGACATTCGAGGCGGTGCGAACCTCTCCGAACGAGAAGATCACGGTGTTCGCGCGGCCGGCCACCACCTCGCGTTCGACAGTGGCTTGCACACTCACTCCGTCGGGGAGGGTGTCCGCAACGATCTCGAATGTGTAGGTGCCCGGGGCCACGGCCAACTCCCAACGACCGTTCGATGCCGACTCGCCGGTGGCGACCTCGGTGCCGGAGGAATCGAGCGCGCGCACCGTAACGCCCTCGAGCCGGGTGCCACCGTTGTTGAGATTGCCGCTGACGGGGACGGCGTTGTCGGGAACCGGTTTTGTCGGTCCTGACGAGGTCGGCGGTGCAGGGGAGTTGGTCGGTGCAGGGGAGTTGGTCGGTTCCTGGGCCCCGGCCGTTCCGGCCAGGCTGAGTAATGCGAAGAACGTGAGTAACGCAAAGGCCAGTAGTCGGCTGAGTGTTGCGAGGGTATGCCGTTTCACTACGGGTGGAGCCACGTACGTCCTCCGAGCGGGTCGGGACTAGCGCGTCTGGACAAAGGTGCCACGCAGCGGAGGGCTTGATCCGTTGCTGCGATTTCCGGACTCTAACGGCTCTGTTCGCTTCAGATGGTGTTCTGAGATTTCCGGGATGTTTCGGTTCCGTATCGAAGGCCGATGGCTGCATCAATTGTCCGATTCTTGTGCCTGTTCCTGCGTAAACAACGGCGAAGGCGTCGATGTCGGTCGCGATCCCTAGACTGATGAACCGTGAGCCCCGCAACCACAACTCGGTCCAGCACGTCCACCGCTTCAGCCGGCACCACCGGCAAGGCGGACGATCGCCCTCTTCTGATGCTTCTCGACGGGCATTCGTTGGCGTTTCGCGCCTTCTACGCGCTGCCTGCAGAGAACTTCAAGACACACAGTGGGCAGGCCACCAATGCGGTGTACGGCTTCACGTCGATGTTGATCAATCTTCTCCGCGACGAACAGCCGACCCACTTGGCTGCGGCCTTCGACGTTTCGCGTCAGACGTTTCGCGCCGACCTGTTCCCTGAGTACAAGGCGCAGCGTGCGAAGGCTCCGGACGAATTCAAGGGCCAGATCGACATCACCAAGGACGTTCTCGGCGCGCTGGGCATCCCGGTCATGGCCGAGGAAGGTTTCGAAGCCGACGACGTGATTGCCACGTTGACCACGCAGGCGGAGGCCCTCGGATACCGAGTTCTGGTCGTGACCGGCGACCGCGACTCGCTGCAGCTGGTGACCGACAACGTCACTGTGCTCTACCCGAAGAAGGGGGTCTCGGAGCTCACCCGATTCACGCCGACGGCCGTCGAGGAGAAATACAGCCTCACCCCGTCGCAATATCCGGATTTTGCTGCCCTGCGCGGCGACCCGAGTGACAACCTCCCCGGTATCCCCGGCGTCGGCGAGAAGACCGCCACCAAGTGGATCCGTGAGTACGGCGACCTGCAGGGTCTGGTCGACAACGTGGACAAGGTCCGTGGCAAGGTGGGCGACTCACTACGCGAGAACCTTGCAAACGTCCTGCTCAATCGCCAGCTGACCGAAATGGTTCGCGACGTTCCTTTGCCGTACACGCCCGAGCAGTTGGTGTTGGCCCCGTGGGACCGCGAGAAGATTCATGCGTTGTTCGACGATCTCGAGTTCAAGGTTCTCCGCGATCGACTGTTCGCGACCCTGTCGTCGTCCGAACCCGAAGCCGAAGAGGGCTTCGAGGTCAGCGGCGACGCACTCGCCCCGGGTGCGGTTGCCGCATGGCTCGACGCTCACGCGCGAACCGGTGAGCGTCACGGCGTGACGGTTCTCGGAACCAGAACTCCGTTTGCCGGTGACGTCACTGCACTCGCGATCGCGGCCTCCGACGGCGAATGCGCATACATCGCGGCGTCGACGGCAACGCCGGAAGATGAAGCGGCTCTCGGTGATTGGCTTGCGGATGCATCCCAGCCGAAGGCGCTGCACGAAGCCAAGTGGGCGATCCACGCTCTGCGTGGGCGCGGTTGGACGCTCGGCGGACTGACCAGCGACACCGCTCTGGCCGCCTACCTCGTCCGGCCAGGTCAGCGCACCTTCAATCTCGATGATCTGTCGCTCCGCTACCTCAAGCGTGAACTGCGTGCCGAAACATCGGGCCAGGAACAGCTTTCACTTCTCGACGACACCGAACAGCTTGACGCCGAAGCGGCCGAGACCGCGATGCTCAGCGCTCAGGCCGTTCTCGACTTGGCAGCTGCGTTGGACACCGAGTTGGAGTCGATCGAGTCCAAGTCGCTCCTCTCCGACATGGAACTGCCGTTGACGATCGAGCTCGCGCAGATCGAGGCCACCGGCATCGCCGTCGACAGCGCGCATCTGCACGATCTTCAGAGCCGTTTCGCGTCCCAGGTCGCCGACGCCGCAAACTCCGCGTACGAGGTGATCGACAAGCAGATCAACCTGGGTTCGCCGAAGCAGCTGCAGGTGGTCTTGTTCGAAGAACTCGACATGCCCAAGACCAAGAAGACGAAAACGGGCTACACCACCGACGCCGAGGCGCTGCAGGGTCTGTTCGACAAGACGGGACACCCGTTCCTCGAACACCTTCTCGCGCACCGTGATGCGACGCGTATGAAGGTGACCGTGGACGGTCTTCTCAAGGCCGTGGCCGAAGACGGTCGCATCCACACGACGTTCAACCAGACGGTTGCCGCGACCGGACGTCTGTCGTCGACCGATCCCAACCTGCAGAACATCCCGGTCCGCAATGATGCGGGGCGCGAGATCCGCGACGGATTTGTGGTCGGGCAGGGGTTCGACGTTCTGCTCACTGCCGATTACAGCCAGATAGAGATGCGCATCATGGCGCACGTGTCAGGTGACGAGGGACTGATCGAGGCATTCAACACCGGTGAGGATCTGCACAGCTTTGTCGGCTCACGCGCATTCGGCGTTCCGATCGAAGAGGTCACTCCTGAACTGCGTCGCCGGGTCAAGGCGATGTCCTACGGTCTGGCTTACGGATTGAGCGCTTACGGATTGGCTTCGCAGCTGAAGATTTCGACCGAAGAAGCGAAGCAGCAGATGGATGCGTACTTCGCTCGTTTCGGCGGTGTGCGGGATTACCTCCACGCCGTAGTTGAGCAAGCGCGTAAGGACGGTTACACCTCGACGCTCTACGGCCGTCGTCGGTATCTGCCCGATCTCAACAGTGACAACCGTCAGCGTCGTGAGGTGGCCGAACGTGCTGCCTTGAACGCGCCGATCCAGGGCACCGCGGCCGACATCATCAAGGTCGCGATGATCAACGTGCAGAAGGCTCTCGCCGACGCCGGATTGAAGTCGCGCATGCTGTTGCAGGTTCACGACGAATTGGTGCTCGAAGTGGTTGCCTCCGAGTTGGAGGAGGTCACTGCATTGGTCAGGGACAAGATGGCCACAGCCATCGAGTTGTCGGTACCGCTGGATGTTTCGGTGGGAACTGGTCGAAGCTGGGACAGCGCGGCTCACTGAGTCGGCAACCAAAAGGGCTGGCTACGAAAAAGGCTGGCTACGAAAAAGGCTGGGCCGGAATCGCATTCGATTTCGGCCCAGCCTTCTTTCGCTACTCGGCAGAGGCAGTCTGCTCTGCGATCTGCTTGCGGACCTCGTCCATGTCGAGTGCCTTGACCTGAGTCACCAGCTCTTCGAGCTGAGCGGCGGGAAGTGCGCCGGCCTGGTTGAACACGAGAACGCCTTCACGGAAGGCCATGATCGTGGGGATGGAGCGGATGTTGGCGGCCGCTGCGATTCCCTGCTCGGCTTCGGTGTCCACCTTGGCGTGAACGACATCGCTGTGCTTCTCGGAGGAGGCTTCGAACGTCGGCGCGAACTGGCGGCACGGGCCGCACCAGGAAGCCCAGAAGTCCACGAGGACGACGTCGCTGCCGTTGATCGTTTCGTCGAAGTTCTGCTGGGTGAGTGTCTGGGTGGCCACAGGGGTCCTTTCCATTGTGCGGGCTGTTGGTGTGTGCAACGCCCCGGAACCGCTGATTCTTCCCTGAGTGGATTTCAGCTTGCGTTCTCGGTCGCCCGAAATGTCCGGCGGTACGCCTGGGGCGTGGTGCAACGCAGGCGAATGAAGTGCTGGCGAAGTACGGCGCCGCCGCCGAATCCGACGCGTTCTGCGATGACGTCGACGGAGAGGTCCGAATTCTCGAGTAGTTGCTGGGCGGCCAGTACTCGCTGATCGCTGAGCCAACGCGCGGGGGTAGTCCCTGTTTCCGCTTGGAAACGGCGCGCAAAGGTGCGAGCGGACATGTTCGCTCGCGCTGCAACCATGCCGACAGTGAGGTCGACGGCGAGGTTCTCCGTCATCCAGTCGAGGAGCGGGGCAAGAGTTGCGCTCGGCGTCGAGGTGAGGGGAGTGGCGACGTACTGAGCCTGACCGCCGTCACGATGGGGCGGTACCACCATCCTTCTCGCGATGCCGTTGGCCACGCGAGAGCCCTGTTCCTTGCGGACGATGTGCAGGCACAGATCGATTCCTGCTGCGGTGCCGGCGCTGGTGAACACCGGATCTTCGTCCACATACAGCACGTCCGGATCGACCTTGGCTTCCGGATACGTCTGGGCCAGCCTTTCGGCGTGACGCCAATGCGTCGTGCATCGCTTCCCGTCCAGCAGTCCCGCCGCCCCGAGGACAAACGCGCCGGTGCACAGGCTAGCCACCTTGGCGCCCCGGGCCACGGCCTCACGGAGCTTGATCAGCAGGGGATCGACACTCGAGTCGGGGCTCGGTGAGCACATGTACGCGTCGCCTGCGTCGTAGGTGCCACCGGCGGAAACGACGATGAGATCGGCGTCATCGAGAGAGTCGAGGTTGTACGGAACATCGATGTTGTAGCCGAAGCGTGTTCGGATCGGGCCCGGAACTGCGGCGATCAGAGAGAAGTCGTACGTCGGGAGGCCGTCGTCGGATCGGTCGAAGCCGAATACTTCACATGCCACGCCGAGTTCGAACGCCTCGGTCATCGGCATCAGTGGGACCACCACTTTCGCGAGCATCTTTCGAGTGTGACAGAAAAACGGCAAAGTGGCAGAAAATCGACCAAGTCTGGCTTTTCTGCCACTATTGAAGGGCGCGGCCTTGCGTCAGGCTGGACACATGGCAATCATCGTCATCAGTCTCCTGGTCCTCCTGGTCCTGAACGTACTAGCTCTTGCCGGCCGTACGCCCGACACCCGTCACGACGTCAGTCCTCATGGAGACTTCACTCTGTGAGGGTGAGTCTGGTTTTTCAATACACCGCAGCTGCGGTGGTGTGGGGAGCCAGTTTCCTCTTCATGAAGATCGGGCTCGAGGGTTTGTCCTTCACACAGGTAGTTCTGTGGCGCTTGGTCTTCGGCGCTCTCGCGCTTGTTCTCGTGTCAGCGGCGAGTCGGATCGGCATACCGAGCGACTTTCGCGTCTGGAAACACATGGCGTTTCTCGCAGCGACGCAATGCATTGTGCCGTGGCTGCTGTTCAGTTGGGCCGAGCAGAGCATGTCTTCCGGACTCGCGAGTATCTACAACGCCACCACACCATTGATGACTATGGCTGTCTCGCTTGCCTTTCTGCCGGGTGAGACGCTGACGCGATACAAATCGCTGGGGTTGCTGGTCGGATTCGCCGGAGTGCTGATCGTGTTGGCGCCGTGGAATCTCGGCGTCGGCGGAAGCCTCAGTGCTCAGATCGCCTGCCTGGGAGCGACTGCGTCGTACGGGATTTCGTTTGTCTACCTCAGACGCTTCGTGCTTCCGCTCGGGATCGACACCCGTACTATCGCGCTATTGCAGATCTGTATCGGTGCACTCGTGATGGTTCTCGCCTCTCCGGTCATCGCGAATACACCGATGCACCTGACGCCGGCAGTTGTCCTGTCGATGATCGCGCTGGGCGCGCTGGGGACTGGGCTCGCGTTCATCTGGAACACCAATGTCGTTCAAGGGTGGGGGCCGACTGCAGCGTCGACTGTCACCTACCTCAGCCCAGTCGTGGGCGTCGCGCTCGGGGCAATAGTGTTGAACGAGAGCATCGGCTGGAATCAGCCGGTTGGTGCACTCGCGGTGATCGCGGGAATCCTGGTGACCCGACGAGCAACCCGATCTGTCACAGTGGCGGCGTCAGTAACCATTCCGTCTTCTGTTCGCCGTCCCAGCGCCTGATCGCTCCACTGCGCCCGTGAATCACGTCGGTGCCGACCAGAGCGATGGCCTCACCCAGACGTGCAGGTTCGACGCGCCGGGCGAGCGTCACATGCGGCGTCCACCCGCCAGGCTCGACGTGGGCGGGAAGCGCAGTCGATCCGACTGTTGCTTCGGCTATCTCTCGGTGCAGGTGAAGGAGCGCGCGCGAAGGAATGACCGAGCGGGCCAAGACCATCTGCTTGCCGCCGAATACGACGTAGCCACCCAGCCGGATTTCGAAGTCCGGGGCCGAGAAGCGTCGCTTCAACAGTTCGTCGATCTCCGCGGGGATCTCGCGGGCGACGAACAGCGTGATGTGCGGGCGGTTGGACGGGCTGTAATGGGACGCCTGACTTGGGAATCCGGCGTCGGCGAGAAGCTGCCATTGCGCGCGCACTGCCGACTCACTCACCGGATCGAGGAGCAATTCCACCGACTGGACCATGGTGAGCAATGATTGCCTGATGACAGGTGCGAGCGCAATCGGTACGCCGGCCATGCGGCTGGGACTCATGCACGGCGACGGAATCGGCCACGAAATCGTCCCGGCCACACGGCAGATCGTGGATGCGGCGTTGTCAGCGGTTCATGCGCCGCCCGTCGAGTGGGTCGAGCTTCCGCTCGGGAGCACGGCCATCGACAGCCACGGCACACCGATTCCCGACGAGACCATCGATGCGTTGGAGCTGCTGCAGGGTTGGATTCTCGGACCCCACGACAGTGCGTCCTATCCGGAGAGGTTTCGCGGACAACTCACACCCGGCGGCGTCATCCGGAAGAAGTTCGAGTTGTTCGCGAACATTCGACCGGCAGCAGCGTTTCCCGGTGTCAAGGCGATGGTGCCCGACATGGATCTGGTGATCGTCCGCGAGAACACCGAGGGGTTGTACGCGGACCGGAACATGGCAGTCGGCAGCGGCGAATTCATGCCGACGCCCGACATCGCCTTGGCAGTCGGTGTGTTCACGCGCGCCGCATGTGAACGGATCGCACGCACTGCCTTCGCGTTGGCGTCGCGCCGGCGCAATCACGTCACCATCGTCCACAAGGCTAACGTCCTCACGCTGACCACCGGCCTCTTCCGCGACGCCTGCCGAACCGTCGCCGCAGAGTTCCCACACGTAGTCGTCGACGACGAGCACGTCGACGCGATGGCGGCGCACCTGGTTCGGCGCGGCGGCGACTTCGACGTCGTAGTGACCGAAAACATGTTCGGCGACATATTGTCCGATCTGGCGGGCGAGCTGTCCGGATCACTCGGAACCGCGCCGTCGATCAACGCTTCCGAGACGCAGGTCATGGCTCAGGCCGCGCACGGTGCAGCACCCGACATCGCCGGGAAGAATCGCGCGAACCCAACGGCACTGTTCCTCTCGAGCGCGATGATGCTCGACTGGCTCGGTGATGCGCGTGGCGATCGGTTGTTGTCTGCGGCGGCAGGCCGGATTTCGGACGCCGTTCGCACGACCATCGCGTCGGGCATCGCCACCGCCGACCTCGGCGGTTTGGCATCGACCAGCGAATTTTCCGAAGTCGTGTACGCACACACTCTGCGTCGCTGATTCTTGTACGACAGGCCGGAATCTTGCGAAGTCGGCGACGGTGGAACTCCTGCCGTAACCTACCGTTCGACTGAATTTCGGATGGACGTTGCAAGTGCGGCGATCGACGAGTGGAGAGCAGAGTCGTGGTCGGTGAAAACGCACGGGCACCAAGGCCACGTGGCGTAGGTAGTGGCGCTGGTAGTGGCGAGGGAATGCGTGCCAACCTGGTGCGAGTCTTGTTGGTGGGCTTGATCGTCGCTCTGTGCGGTGGGTGCGTCACCAACAACGAGGGTCTCGTTCCCGAAGGACCTCCACTCGATGTCCAGAAGGTGCCGGAAATCGCTGCTTTCCTGCCGCCCAAGGTGACGGAGTCGGGCAAGTTGCAGGTCGGGGTGAACATTCCGTACGCCCCAAACGAATTCAAGGACGCGGATGGCAACATCGTCGGCTTCGACGTCGACCTGATGAACGCCGTTGCGGCCGTGCTCGGTGTCGAAGCTGTCTTCAACCAAGCCGACTTCGACAAGATCATCCCCGCTATCCAATCGGGAAGCTACGACCTCGGCATGTCTTCGTTCACCGATTCCAAGGAGCGGGAGAAGACAGTCGACTTCGTCACGTACTACAGCGCGGGTATCCAGTGGGCGCAACGTCCGGACAATCCCGTCGACCCGAACAACGCGTGCGGATTGCGGGTTGCGGTACAGACCACAACCACCGAGGACATCGACGAAGTACCTGCCAAGAGCGAGGCGTGCGTTGCCGCGGGCAAGCCGCCGATCGACAAGATCAAGTACGACAGCCAGGACGACGCGGCCAACGCGCTCATTCTCGGTCGAGTCGACGCGCTGTCCGCTGATTCGCCAGTGACCGGCTATGCGATCAAACGGAGCAAGGGCCGGATGGAAGCTGCGGGAGAACCCTTCGATTCGGCACCGTACGGCTGGCCGATCGTGAAGGGTTCGGCCCTTGGACCCGCCCTGCAACAGGCAATGCAATACCTGATCGACAACGGCGTCTATCAACAGATCGCGCAGACCTGGAGTGTCGAGGCCGGCGTCATCGAAGTATCCAAGATCAACGGCGCGGAGAGCTGATGAACATGACAACAACTGAGACTGGCGATCCGGTGCCGATCAAGGCGATCCCACTACGTAGACCTGGTCGTTGGATTGCCGCGGTCGTCGTCGTGGTCCTCTTCGGACTGTTCGTTTACGGCGCGGCGACCAACGAAGCCTTTGCGTGGGGGACTTACGGTCAGTACCTGTTCGACAAACGGATCTCCGCTGGTGCGTGGACAACGATCCAGCTGACGGTGCTGGCAATGGTGATCGCGATCGTCCTCGGGGTGATCTTGGCAGTCATGCGACTCTCTCCCAACCCGGTGCTTCGCGCCGCGGCCTGGGGCTATCTGTGGATCTTTCGTGGAACCCCGGTTTACGTGCAGTTGGTCTTCTGGGGCTTGTTCCCGTCGATCTACAAGAGCATCGATCTCGGTATTCCTTTCGTGCATCAGTTTGCGCACATCAATCTCCAGGACTTGCAGGCAGCGTTTCTGTTTGCGGTGATCGGTCTGGCATTGAACGAGGCCGCATACATGGCCGAGATCGTCCGTGCCGGCGTGAGTTCGGTTAACGAGGGCCAGACCGAAGCATCTGTCGCGTTGGGTATGACGTGGAGTCAGACGATGCGCCGCACGGTCTTGCCCCAGGCCATGCGCGTCATCATTCCGCCGACCGGTAACGAAGTCATCAGCATGCTCAAGACCACCTCACTCGTGACGGCAGTCCCGTACAGCTTCGAGTTGTACGGTCGAGCGCGCGATATCTCGGGCGCCAATTTCGAGCCGATTCCCCTGTTGATGGTTGCGGCAACGTGGTATCTCGCAATCACGAGTTTGCTCATGATCGGGCAGTACTACGTCGAACGTCACTATTCGAAGGGCGCAACTCGTGCACTGACCACGCGCCAGCTTCAAGCACTAGCCGACGCGCAAGGCAAAGCTACGGTAGTGGAAACGCTTCCGGACACACCCGGAGGAGAACGCAAATGACACCCATGGTGAAAGCCGACCGAGTCTGTAAGAACTTCGGCGCACTCGAAGTCCTGAAAGGGATCTCGCTCGAAATCGACCCCGGCCAAGTTCTGTGCCTCGTCGGACCATCAGGGTCGGGCAAGTCGACGTTCCTGCGCTGTATCAATCACCTCGAGCAGGTCAACGCCGGCCGTCTGTACGTCGACGGCGACCTGGTGGGCTACTCGGAGAAGAACGGCAAGCTGTACGAACTCCACCCGCGAGCAGCGGCCAAACAACGCCGCGACATCGGGATGGTGTTTCAGCACTTCAACCTGTTCCCGCACCGCACCGCTCTCGAGAACATCATCGAAGCGCCAACGCAGGTCAAGCGTGTCAGCAAGAAGAAGGCCGTCGAACGAGCGAAGGACCTCCTCGATCAGGTCGGGTTGAGCGCCAAAGCCAACGCGTACCCGGCCCAGTTGTCGGGCGGTCAGCAGCAGAGAGTTGCCATCGCCCGCGCTCTCGCGATGGACCCCAAGCTGATGCTGTTCGACGAGCCGACGTCCGCGCTCGACCCCGAACTGGTCGGTGAAGTTCTCACCGTGATGAAGCAGTTGGCCAAAGAGGGCATGACGATGGTGGTCGTCACTCACGAGATGGGTTTCGCCCGCGAGGTCGCAGATCAGTTGGTGTTCATGGACGGCGGAGTTGTGGTCGAGGCAGGCGAGCCCCGCGAACTCCTGGCCAATCCGCAGCACGATCGGACCAAGGCGTTCCTGTCGAAACTGCTGTAGCCGTCAGGGTTTGACGGCGCTGAAAATTGCAGTGCCCGGAAAGAGTTGGCCGCGGAGGGGACTCCACTGTCCCCATTCGCGGTCCAACCACTCCGGCCATTCGGGCTCGATGATGTCGCGGATCTGAAGTCCGGCCGCGACGATCTCACGAACCCGGTCACCGATGGTTCGGTGATGCTCGACGTAGGTGGGGACTCCGTTGTCGTCGACCTCGACGTACGGGGTGCGGTCGAAGTAGGGGAGCGTTGCCGTCAATCCCTTGGGCCCGGGATCGTCGGGGAAGATCCATCGGATCGGATGGTTGACCGCGAAGACCCACGATCCGCCGGGACGCAGAACTCGGGCGACCTCTTTCATGACCCGTTGTGAATCGGCCACGAACGGGACGGCTCCGAAGGCCGAACAGACGATGTCGAAACTCTCGTCGGCAAACGGCAGGAGTTCGGCACTCGCCTGAATCAACGGGACCGCCGGTCCACCGGCCTTCATTGCGTCCTGTCCGCGCGCCAGCATCCCCATCGAGATGTCGAGGCCGACGGCCCGAGCGCCGTGTCCGGCGAGCCATCGGGCACAGGGAGCCGAGCCGCAACCGACCTCCAAGATGTCTTTGTCGACTATGTCGCCCAGCAAGTGATGATCGCCCTCGTGCAGTCCTTCGGGGCACCAGACGAATTCACCTTCTGCGCTGTTCACGCCCAGAAACTCGCCGTGGGTTCTGTGGTAATCGTCGGCGTCGGCGTCCCACCACGCGCGGCTGGCGCGGTCGCTTGCACTCGAATCGACACGGACCCGGCCGACACCGCTGGTACCGAGAATGGAATTGGCGGCGGCATGGCGCTCGTCAGACATGAACAACACAGTAGAACGGGTGACTCGGCCGCAGGGTACCCGGGTTTGCCCGGCAAGATAGCCGACGCGTAGTCTTACCCACGCGAGTGTCTGTCATCCGACCGATTGTCTATACGAGGTCTTTACCAAGATCATCTTGGCCAGGATCTCGGAGTCAGTCGGAACGAGAGAGCTCGCGGTGCGGTTCTGCGGTGTGGAATGTGATCCGGTATTCGGTTGTTCGTTATTGATGCAGCTGGGTACATAGATCTAGTACTTCCAAAAAAGTACTTCCAACATTTGTACGCCACAGTTGCGCATCTCGTCCGACAAAATCCATCAACCGACCACAACTCGTCCGGAGCAATTCAACATATGCCCTCCACAACCGTCACCTCGCCGCAGGTTGCCATTAACGACATTGGCTCCGCCGAGGACTTCCTCGCCGCCATCGATGCCACGATCAAGTACTTCAATGATGGTGACATCGTCGAAGGAACCATCGTCAAGGTCGACCGCGACGAGGTTCTGCTCGACATCGGTTACAAGACCGAAGGCGTCATCCCTTCTCGTGAGCTCTCCATCAAGCACGACGTCGACCCCAACGAGGTCGTCTCCGTGGGAGATGCGGTCGAGGCTCTCGTCCTCACCAAGGAGGACAAAGAAGGTCGACTGATCCTGTCGAAGAAGCGCGCTCAGTACGAGCGTGCCTGGGGCACCATCGAGGAGCTCAAGGAGAAGGACGAGGCCGTCAAGGGCACCGTCATCGAGGTCGTCAAGGGCGGCCTCATCCTTGACATCGGTCTTCGTGGCTTCCTCCCCGCTTCGCTCGTCGAAATGCGTCGCGTCCGCGACCTCCAGCCGTACGTCGGCAAGGAGATCGAGGCCAAGATCATCGAGCTCGACAAGAACCGCAACAACGTGGTCCTGTCGCGCCGCGCATGGCTCGAGCAGACTCAGTCCGAGGTTCGCAGCGAATTCCTGCACCAGCTCCAGAAGGGCCAGGTCCGCAAGGGCGTCGTGTCCTCCATCGTCAACTTCGGTGCATTCGTGGACCTGGGCGGCGTAGACGGTCTGGTTCACGTTTCCGAGCTGTCTTGGAAGCACATCGATCACCCGTCCGAGGTTGTCGAGGTCGGCACCGAGGTCACCGTCGAGGTTCTCGACGTCGACCTGGACCGCGAGCGCGTCTCCCTGTCGCTCAAGGCAACGCAGGAAGATCCGTGGCGTCAGTTCGCCCGCACGCACGCCATCGGTCAGATCGTGCCCGGCAAGGTCACGAAGCTGGTTCCGTTCGGTGCGTTCGTGCGCGTCGAAGAGGGAATCGAAGGCCTCGTTCACATCTCGGAGCTCGCTGAGCGCCACGTCGAGGTTCCGGACCAGGTTGTCGGCGTCGGCGACGATGCACTCGTCAAGGTCATCGACATCGATCTCGAGCGTCGTCGTATCTCGCTGTCGCTGAAGCAGGCCAACGAGGATTACAACGCCGAGTTCGATCCGTCCAAGTACGGCATGGCCGACTCGTACGACGACCAGGGCAACTACATCTTCCCCGAGGGCTTCGATCCCGAGACCAACGAATGGCTCGAGGGCTTCGACAAGCAGCGTGAAGAGTGGGAGAACCGCTACGCCGAGGCTGAGCGTCGCCACAAGATGCACACCACTCAGATGGAGAAGACTGCTGCAGACGAGGCCGCTGAGGCTGCCACCGCTGCTGCCGGCTACTCCTCGGAGACGGCTGCTGCAGACGACACCGAGGCTCCGGCTGCTGCCGGCTCCGCTCCGGCCGAGTCTGCTGGCGGATCGCTTGCCAGCGATGCACAGCTCGCCGCACTTCGCGAGAAGCTGTCGGGCAACGCATAAGGATTACCGCTTGATCTGATCAAGCGTGATCTGTGAAGAACCCCGCCCCTGCACTTGCAGGGGCGGGGTTCTTTTCCTGTCAGGTATCACTTGCCGGCGGAAGATTGCGTGAGTGAACACAAAAATGACCGGCACCGAATGGTTGCCGGTCATTTTGTATTTCGTGAAGAGAACTCAGTTTGCGGGAGCAGGCACCCAATAGGTGGCGGTCGCTTCGGCTGTGCGCTTACGCATCGATGCGAAGCTGTGTCGGCCTTGGCTCACGAGCATCGTGAACCACGTACGACGGTGCTCTGCCAGGGCAAAAGCAACTTCGGGAAACTCTATGCAGTGCACGCCGTTCGGCATTCCGAGGCGGTGCTGACCGTGATGGTCGCGATCTGCTCGCATGGCGTCCACTTTCTCGAGAAGTTGCAGGTACAGGTGCGTTCGCTAGAACATAACCGCACGGTCACCGAAATTGTGGTATTTGAGCCTCGAAGGCCTCGGCGTGTTCGATCCGTAGGCGTGTCTGAATCTCTCGGGCGCAGAGATGAGAGACTGTCGAGTGTGTTGAGAGTAGGCCTCACTGGAGGCATCGGAGCCGGTAAGTCGACAGTGTCGAAAATCCTCAGCGAACTGGGAGCCGTCATCGTCGATGCCGACTTGATCGCCCGAGAAGTGGTCGAGCCCGGTACTCCTGGACTTGCCGCTCTGGTCGATGCATTCGGCGACGGGATTCTGTCCGAGGACGGCAGCCTCAACCGCCCCGCGTTGGCGTCATTGGCGTTTGCCGACGACACGTCACGCGGAACTCTGAACGGCATCCTTCACCCATTGATCGGTGCGCGGACCATGGAGCAGATCTCGTCCGCGCCGTCGGATGCAGTGCTCGTTCAAGACATTCCGCTCTTGGTCGAGGGTTCCATGGCGCCGGCATTCAACTTGGTCGTCATCGTCTACGTCGACGAGGAGGAGCGAGTTCGACGCCTGGTGGGCTCACGCGGTATGCCGGAATCCGACGCGCGTGCGCGTATCGCAGCGCAGGCAAGTGACGATCAGCGTCGTGCTGTTGCCGACGTGTGGCTCGACAACAGCGGCGAGCCGGGTTCACTTGACGACGTGGTCCGCGACCTGTGGGCGAATCGACTTGTTCCCTTCGAGAAGAACCTCCGCGAGGGCACGGTGGTGCGCGCGCTTCCCGAGCTGACTCCTGCTGACCCGACGTGGCCGGCGCAGGCGGAACGAATCATCGGCCGGTTGTCACTGGCGGCCGGTGACCGCGCGCGCCGTATCGATCACATCGGATCGACCGCAGTGCCTGGTCTCGATGCCAAGGACGTGATCGACATTCAGATCACTGTCGAGCACCTCGGCGTTGCCGACGACCTCGCGCAGGATCTGACCACTGCCGGGTTCCCCCGGATCGAGCACATCGTCGCTGACGACCCGAAACCGTCGTACCTCGGTGGCGAGACCGATCCGGCGGTCTGGGCGAAGCGAATTCACGGCAGCGCAGATCCAGGCCGCCGCGCGAACATCCACATTCGGGTGGACGGTTGGCCGGGTCAGCAGTTCGCGATCCTCTTCCGTGACTGGCTTCGCGCCGACGCGTCGGCGCGTGCCGAGTATGCCGAACTCAAGGTCAAGGCAGCTTCGAGCGCTGCCGGCATCGACGACTACGCCTCGGCGATCGACGCCTATCTGGGGGTCAAGACCCCGTGGTTCGACGCCGCATTCCACCGGGCGTGGGAATGGGCCGAGAAATCAGGCTGGTCCCTCTAACGGCTCAGCGCCACGTGACCGGCATGCCCAACGAGTCGAGCCAGGCGTCGAGGTTGTGACCGTGGGCGGCGACACCGTCGATGGCTCGGGCAGCGTTCAGCATTGCGCGCTCGGACGTCTTCGGGTCGAGGATTCCGACGGTGTTCGCCTCGAGCAACTCGTCGACGTCGAGCAGTTCGATGCTGTGTCCGGTCTGCACGATCAGGTCCAGGTAGTGGTCCTCCGAGGTCCACAAGTGCTCGCCGCGGGTGAATTCACCGATGTCGACGTAGAAATCCCAGTCTTTGACGTGTTCCGGGGTGAAGTGGAAAATCGATGCCCGAATTCCGAGTTCGGGAATGATCCAGGACTCGAGATAGTGAAACTGGGGATGGTCGGCGTGGCGCGCCATGTACAGCCCCCACGGTTCTTCGCGGTAGTGCTCGACCGGGCGAACGAAACCCTTGGGATCGACGTTGGTGCGAGCTGCGATGTCGAAGGTTTCGACCTTCGGCCGGTGAATGTGGGGACGTTCCTCGCTCATGGTCGAAGAACCTACCGCCGAAGTGCGATTTCAGCTGAATGCGGACGAGCGGGCATTGTGTCGGTGGGTGCGCTTACCCTGGTTTCATGGCGTTTGCTTCCGAACATCCCGTGGTCGCCCATTCCGAGTTTCGTCCGGTTGGTGACATCGAGCGCTCAGACGCGCGCTTCGAGGTCGTCAGTCCGTACGAACCGGCAGGCGATCAGCCGGCGGCTATCGCCGAGCTGGAAAAACGGATCAACGAGGGGGAGAAGGACGTCGTCCTCCTCGGTGCGACCGGTACCGGTAAGTCCGCGACCACAGCGTGGTTGATCGAAAAGTTGCAACGCCCCGCTCTGGTGATGGCTCCGAACAAGACTCTGGCTGCTCAGCTCGCGAACGAGCTTCGGGAAATGCTTCCCAACAATGCGGTCGAGTACTTCGTCTCGTACTACGACTACTACCAACCCGAGGCGTACATCGCCCAGACCGACACCTACATCGAGAAGGATTCGTCGGTCAACGACGACGTCGAGCGGCTGCGCCACTCGGCGACGTCCAGTCTTCTGTCACGACGGGACGTGGTCGTGGTGGCCTCGGTGTCGTGCATCTACGGCCTCGGTACCCCGCAGTCGTACCTCGATCGCTCGATTCAGCTCGACGTCGGTGTCGAGGTACCGCGCGATGCATTCCTGCGTCTACTCGTCGATGTCCAGTACAACCGCAACGACATGGCGTTCACGCGAGGTTCGTTCCGCGTGCGCGGCGACACGGTCGAGATCATTCCGTCCTACGAAGAGTTGGCGGTACGCATCGAATTCTTCGGTGACGAGATCGAAGCGCTGTACTACCTGCATCCACTGACCGGTGACATCGTTCGTCAGGTCGACACGGTCCGTATCTTTCCGGCGACACACTACGTCGCCGGCCCAGAACGCATGGAGCGTGCGGCCAAGGACATCGAGGCAGAACTCGAAGAGCGGCTCGCCGAACTCGAGGGCAAGGGCAAGCTTCTCGAAGCTCAGCGTCTGCGCATGCGAACGCAATACGACCTCGAGATGATCAAGCAGGTCGGGTTCTGCTCCGGCATCGAGAACTACTCGCGCCACATCGACGGCCGCGGTCCTGGAACTGCCCCCGCAACGCTGATCGACTATTTCCCCGAAGATTTCCTTCTGGTCATCGACGAGTCGCACGTGACCGTCCCGCAGATCGGCGCCATGTACGAAGGCGATATGTCGCGCAAGCGCAACCTGGTCGAATTCGGATTCCGGCTGCCGTCGGCCACCGACAACCGCCCCCTGACGTGGGAAGAATTCAGTAAGCGGATCGGTCAGACCGTCTACCTGTCGGCAACCCCCGGCAAGTACGAGTTGGGTCAGTCCGGCGGTGAGTTCGTCGAGCAGGTGATTCGCCCGACCGGATTGATCGATCCCGAGGTCATCGTCAAACCCACCAAGGGGCAGATCGACGATCTCGTTCACGAGATCCGTGAGCGCGCCGAACGCGACGAGCGTGTGCTGGTGACGACTCTGACCAAGAAGATGTCGGAAGACCTGACCGACTATCTTCTCGAACTCGGTATTCGCGTCCGGTATCTGCACTCGGATATCGATACGCTCCGGCGAGTCGAGCTGCTCCGGCAGCTCCGCCTGGGGGAGTACGACGTGCTGGTCGGCATCAACCTCCTGCGTGAGGGACTCGACCTTCCCGAGGTGTCGCTGGTCGCGATCCTCGATGCCGACAAGGAAGGCTTCCTCCGTAGCTCCACCAGCCTTATTCAGACGATTGGTCGAGCGGCTCGAAATGTGTCCGGCCAAGTGCACATGTATGCGGACAAGATCACCGCATCCATGGCGCAGGCGATCGAGGAAACCGAGCGACGGCGCGAGAAGCAGGTCGCCTACAACGAGAAGATGGGCGTCGACCCGCAACCGCTACGCAAGAAGATCGCGGACATTCTCGATCAGGTGTACGAGGAGGCGGAGGACACCGCAGCTTCGGTCGACGTCGGGGGTTCGGGTCGCAATGCGACGCGCGGTCGGCGCGCACAGGGCGAGGCCGGTCGTGCGGTCAGCGCCGGTGTGTACGAGGGGCGCGATACCAAGTCGATGCCTCGCGCCGAATTGGCGGATCTGGTCAAGGAACTCACCGATCAGATGATGAATGCTGCACGCGACCTTCAGTTCGAGTTGGCTGGGCGATTGCGAGACGAAATCTCGGATTTGAAGAAGGAACTTCGAGGGATGGACGCCGCAGGCCTCAAGTAGGTCGCCTCGCGCACGTTCGTGCTCGCGCCCGCTACGGTTTCAGGTATGGATGCACAGACTGCAGGCAAGACCGCGCGGACTCTCGAACTTCTTCACTCGCTGGCCTACTTCGTGCCGGAGACGGAGAAGGAACTTGTCGGCGTCGGGTTGGAACCTGGCCGAATGGTGTACTTCGCGGGGCGATCAGCGCCGCTCGGCGCTCCGCCCGCGACTGTCGTCACGGCCACCTTCTTCAACTTCAATCCTGAACTGATCGCCAGTGTCATTCCGCGTGCCTGGGAATTGGCAAGGGCCACAGAGGTTGTCGCGGCGCGGTATCGAGCAGTCGACGCTGCGTACGTCCGCCTGTTCGGTGCAGATGTGACGGGGTCGGCGGACATGGCCGAGGCCGCCGAACTCGTCTCGATCGCGGCGCAGAACATTCCCGGAGTGGACGGCCGCCCGCTGTACGCGGGTTGGGCGTCGCTCGACTGGCCGACCGAACCGCACCTGCGTTTCTGGCATGCGCTGACACTGCTGCGTGAGTATCGCGGCGACGGCCACATTGCTGCCCTTCAGACCGCGGGATTGAACGGACTGGACGCGTTGATCACGCACACAGCCACGGGAATCGGGTTTCAGCGTAAGTTCGCACAGACTCGCCGCGGGTGGTCGCAGGAACAGTGGGACGAGGCAGTGGAAAGCCTGAAGGATCGCGAACTGCTCGACCGTTCGTCCGGTGCGCTGACCGAGGACGGGCAGGAACTGCGCGACGTCGTCGAAGACCTGACGGACGACCTTGCGCTTGCCCCATGGGATGCGCTCGGAGAAGAAGGTGCCAAGCGATTGCTGGAATTGGCGACGCCGTGGCGTGGTGCCCTGGTCGAGCAGGAAGTTTTCCCGGCGGCGCTGTTCGGGCCTCGCTTCGGCAAACTTCGCTGATCGGTCACTACGGGACAAATGTGTCTGTGACTGATGATCACATTCACTGTGGGCTTGTGGCGTGTACTGCAAATAACACTATCCGCGGCACAATCCCGCTAATGTCAGCGCAGCGGTTGTCGAGCGGGCGCAACAGCGTTGCGCCCGTTGCCGGCCGTACCGTCCGTCCCGTAACCATGGAGGAATGAATGAGTGCCTACCGGACCGTTGTCGTAGGAACCGATGGCTCCGAGTCGTCACTGAAGGCAGTCGACAGAGCTGCCGCCATCGCCAGTGGCTCGGACGCTCAGCTCGTCATCGCGTGTGCGTACTACCCGGCCGATCCCAAGGACGTGAGCGCTGCCGCTGATGCGTTGGGTAACGAGGCCTACCAGGTCACCGGTTCCGCTCCGACCTACGAGATCCTTCGGACGGCCCGTGAGCGTGCACACGCCCAGGGCGCCAAGGACGTTGTCGAACGCGCCATCGTCGGCGCTCCCGTCGAATCGCTTCTCGCTTTGCTCGACGAGGTGAAGGGCGACTTGCTGGTCGTCGGAAATCGCGGATTGAACACTCTGACCGGGCGTCTACTCGGATCGGTGCCTTCCGATGCCGCGCGCAAGGCGACGTCCGACGTTCTGATCGTGCACACCGTTCGTTGATTTACCGGCAGTAGTCGGCCTCGGCCGCATCGACGAACACTTCAGCCAGCTGATCAGCGCTGGGAAGTGGCGTCGATGCGGCCGAGCCGTTTCCGCTCGTGATCACCGGTTCGCTCGTTCCATTGAGTGATACCTGCCGCAGATTCGCGATGATCGTCCCTCGATCCGTGCCGGCCGCGAGCTGCTGGCAGACGCCGTCACCGAGCGCCTGCAACATGTCGTCGGAAAACGCGGGGTTCACCCCGGACGACGCGATCGCCGCTCGCAGACGTTCGGCGTCGTCCACCGGGGTTTCTGTGGGTGCGGCAGCAACAGCAGCGATGTCGTCGCTGCCTGCAGCTGCCGTCGAACTCGAATCGTCTTTTGAACAACCTGCGGTCACCGCTGCCAGCATCCCGACACCGATCATCACGCGACAGATTTTGCGGATGGGTGCGGCGGAACTTGCGGGCAGGCCAAGCACGAGGGGTCATTCCTTCAGTCGTCGACACAAATCGGAGTGACACCACCATTCGTGGTGTCACGCACGAACCTACTCCGTGAGGCTCACGAATCGAAGGCCAACTCTGCGGCCTCGACGCCGTCGAGAACCGCGGGGAGCGACTCGATGTGAATGATGCCGAGCCTCTGGGTAGCTCGGGTCAACGCGACGTAGAGGTCGTTCATTCCCCGGGGTGACTCGTCGAGAATGTCGGCGGGTTCGACTATCAACACGGTGTCGAACTCGAGCCCCTTGACGTCCTTGACCGACAGGACGCTCACGGTCTCGCTCGCAAGGCCCGCCAGATCGGCAACAACTCCGGAGCCGGCGATCACGGCGGTGATACCGGGGTGCGACTCGGACTCGATGCAGCGGCGCACGGTCGATTCCAATTCTTCGGCCGTGGTCTTGAGTGCCCACGGCGCGAATCCGCTGTCGCGCACCGACCGGGGCACCGACTGCTCCGGGTCGATCTCTTCGAGCACGCGGTGAGCGACATTCATGATCTCCGACGGAGTTCGGTAGTTCACGGTCAGTTCGGTGAGCTTCCAGCGCTTGGCGACGTAGGGCTCGAGGATCGTCTGCCAGGACGAGGTTCCCGCAGGATCGCCGGTCTGGGCCGTATCGCCGACCAACGTCATCCACCGATTCGGTATGCGCCGCATCAGCATTCGCCACGCCATCTCGGAGAGCTCTTGGGCTTCGTCGACGATCACGTGACCGTAGGTCCAGGTTCGGTCGCCGGCAGCGCGCTCCGCCGTAGTCTGGCGCTGGCCTTGATCGTGGCGCTGGGCGAGTTGGCTGGCGTCGATCAAGTCGTACGCCATCAGGATCTCAGGATCCATCTCGTCCTCGAGGTCCTGTGGTGCGGAGCCGGTGAGGATGTCGAGAGCACCCTGGGCGTCGGCGATCTGTGCACGCCATTCGCGTTGTGCGCGTTCGCGTTCGGCGGCATCGTCGACGCCGAGTATCTCGGCGAGTTCGTCGAGAAGGGGAGCGTCGGCCGCACTGAATCCTGGCCCGACGCTCTGCAGAAGCTCGTCGCGTTGTCCGTCGTCGAGTTGCGGCGCTGCCTTGGCCAACCTCGCCGGAGACGTCCACAGTTCCGCGAGGATTTGCTGCGGCGACAACTCTGGCCAGAGCTTTCCGATGGCGGACATGATGTCGGAGTCCTCGCGCATCTCGTCGCGAATGTCGGCGATGTCGTCCCGGCTGAGGAGTGAGCCGCCGTCGACGAGGTTTCCGCCGATGAGTTCGGCCATCTGCAGCGCCAACGCCTCGATGACCGCTGCTACGAAGATCGGGCGCGCCAGGTTGTGTGGGCGACGCGACGATCGAGCCCGACCGCGCGCCTTCGTGACGGTTTTGCGATCCAGCTTCAAGTCGTACGTGTCGAATCGCAGGGTGATCGGCTTGGACGGAACTTCCTGTCGATCCCTGACGGCGTTCTTGAGCACGTCGAGAATCGCGAGCGAACCCTTGATCTCACCGGCGGCGAGGGAATCGGTACGTGTTGCGCGCACTCCGGGGTACAGGTCACCAATCGTCGAGAGCAGGACGCCGGTCTCACCGAGTGAAGGGAGGACCTGGCTGATGTAGTCGAGGAAGGTCGCGTTCGGCCCGATGATGAGAACGCCGGCCTTGGCCAATTGCTGACGGTACGTGTAGAGCAAGAAGGCGGCACGGTGAAGTGCGACAGCTGTTTTGCCGGTACCCGGACCGCCCTGGACCACCAGAACGCTCTTGTGTTCGGAGCGGATGATGGCATCCTGCTCGCTCTGGATTGTCTCGACGATGTCGTTCATCTGGCCCGTACGTGCTGCGTTCAGAGCATCCAGGAGTGCGCTCTCACCGGCGACGCCGCCGGCTTCGGTGACTACTCCGGCGGCGCGGGCCGCATCGAGGTCCAGGTATTCGTCGTTGATACCCGTGACCGTGCGGCTACGGCTGCGAATATGACGTCGCCGTTTCACACCTTCAGGTGCCGCCGGCGTCGCCAGATAGAACGGCCGTGCCATCGGGGCGCGCCAGTCGAGGAGCAGCGTTTCGTAGTCGTTGTCGGTGTCCAGAATTCCGAGTCGGCCGACGTAGCGTCGCTCGTCGTCGAAGTCGATGCGTCCGAAACACATTCCGTTCTCGGCTGCGTCGTACTTGGCGAGATCCTCGGTGTACATGGCATTGAAGGATTCGCGTTCACTGCGTGCCTGCGGGGTGCCGCCGGTCTCGAGGAGGACCGTGCTCAAGCGTGTTTGGGCATACTTTCGAAGATCGTCGAGACGGGAGTACAGCATCGTCACGTACTGCTGCTCGAGCTCTTGCTCGTTCAGTGACGGGTCCGCGTCGGGCAAAGGATCTCCTAGGCTTGATGAGAAATTCATGCGCTGCAAAAGCGCCAAGACAGTCTAGTTCCCCCAGATGAACTGCCGCATAGATACAGGTCAGGCCACCCGAAGGTGGCCTGACCGTGATTTTCGGTGCACTCAGTGCGTCAATTCGTCCTTCTTGGCGCGAGCCTTTTCGAGTGCCTTCTCGGCGCGCTTGCGGGCCCGCTTACCCAGCACCTCGGTCTGTTCCGACGCCGTCTCTGCCCACTCGTTGCTCTTCTCGAGCGCGAGTTCGGCGAACTCGGAGCTGCGCTTGCTCGCCAGCTCGGCCAGTTCGGCGCTGCGCTCGCGGGCGGTCTCGGCCAGTTCGGCGCTGCGCTCGCGGGCGGTCTCGGCCAGTTCGGAACCGCGCTTCTGCGCGACTTCGAGGATGTCCGGGCCGCGCTCCTTGGCGACCTCGCTGAATTCAGCGGCACGCTTGCTCGCGATCTCCGCGAACTCGGAACCACGCCCCTTGGCGAGTTCGAGCCAATCCGTTCCGTGTGCCTTCGCGGTTTCGGCGAGTTCGGAACCACGCTCGGATGCCACCGACAGAGCATGTTCGACGCGATCGCTCGTGTGATCGGTCTGCGATGCGACCAACGGAAGTGCCGCAGCGATAGACGCCTGGGCCTTCCTCGCGGCGCGGCGGCCACGCCAGCCGAGCGACGGTTTGCCCTCGGTGTCGACGGACGCGATCATCAGTCCGCCGAGCAAGCTGACGTTCTTGATGAAGTTGGTGCGCTGCATCGCTCGCAGTGATGGATCGGTTTCGTTCCAGAAGTCGTGGCCGGCCAGTGTGGTGGGCACCAGGCTTCCGGCGAGGACCAACGACGCGAGCCGCGGAGCCTTGCCTGTGGCGAGCAGGGCACCGCCACCGATCTGGACGATGGCGTTGATCTTGACGAGTGTTTCCGGATCAGCAGGCACCTTCTGCGTCACTGCTCCTGGCAGCGTCTCGACGGATTTGTCGATCAGGGGTGACGCTTTGGCTGCTCGCTGAGCGGGGTTGCGCAAAGCATCGATTCCCCCGGCGATGAAGATCGTGGAAAGCAGTGGACGAGCAATTCGACGTACCAGCATGTTTCAAGCCTCCCGATGTAGGTTCGTTTTCCACCCTAGCGATCTCACGAGGAATTGGTCCGGTTCGGCGATCCCGCCACGCCTGACCCGGTTGACGGATTCTTGGCCGCGGAAGCAGGCTGTACTGCGGCGATGACTTCTTCATCGATCCGGACACACCGTTCTGAAGTACCCGTTACCGTTTGTCCGCCCACGGCGTGTTCGAAGGTGTCACACAATGCACACCGATCGAGCACGATGGTGGTGTGACCACCAAGATGACTCAGAACTTCGGCTCGACCCTTCCCTCCGGCTGGGGACAGCTGTCGGACGAGGAGAACGTGAAAAACTGGGAGATCTTTCGTGCGCGCTACGGGTTCACGCCCGGCATCGACGCACGATCTTGGCCCGCTATCGCCGAACCCATCCCATCCGTGGTCTTCGATTTGGGTGCGGCGCCAGCTGCGACTCCAGGGGCGTGGGCCGCTCGCGTCGATGCGATCAACGCCGAAGCGTTGCGCTGCTTTGTCACCGTCTGGAACGACGACCCCAACTTCGTCGTTCTGGATTGGCAGCATCCGGGCTACACCTTCGACGCGGAGGCACATGCTGCTGCGAATGAGCTTGCGGAGTGGCGTGTTCCGGTCTATCCGAACGGTGACTACTACATATTCAGTCGGGACGACTTCACGGAAGGGACCTTCGGCCATCCGTGGGAACGCACGCTGTGTGTGTTCGGGGAACAGATGGTCGAAGGACTGGGCCGGACTCTGTCGACCTGGCTTCCGCGACTTCGAGTCAACGGTGAGCAGGTCGACAGCTACGAAGCCGGTTAGCGGGGTCCAGTACGGAACAGGTGAAACGTCACCAACCGCGTTCGCGCCACTCCGCCAGGTGCGGGCGCTCGGCGCCGAGCGTCGTGTCTTTGCCGTGCCCCGGGTAGACGACGGTTGCGTCGTCGAACCTTCCGAACAGCTTGTTTTCCACGTCGTCGAGCAGGGAAGTGAACTTCTCGGGGTCGGCAGTCTTGCCTACTCCTCCGGGGAAGAGTGAATCACCGGTGAAGAGGTGAACCTGCCCGCTCGGTTCGGTGAGAGCCAGCGCGATGGAGCCGGGAGTGTGTCCGGACAGGTGAATGACGTCGAGGCTCAAGTTGCCAACGTTCACCTTGTCGCCGTCTTCGAGGAGAACGTCCGGGGTGACGGGAAGGACATCCGCATCGAGGGGATGAGCGGCGGTCGGCACCTTCGTGGCGGCGTGGACGTCCTGCAAGGCCAGCCAGTGGTCACCGTGCTGGTGGGTGGTGACGATGGAATCGAAAACAGGTGCTTCCTGTTCGATGAGCGCGATGATCTTCTCGGCTTCGTTGGCCGCATCGATCAGGAGAGATTTCCCGGTCGTGGAACAGACGACGAGGTAAGTGTTGTTGTCCATGGGGCCGACCGACATCTTCGTGATGACGGCACCTTCGACTGTGCGCCGCTGAGGGGCAGAATCGGGGGAGACCTGACCGGTGTAGGAGTCGTCGATCACGATGGGCTGATTCGTCATGAATCGCAGGCTACCTTCGAATAGGGGCAGGTAGAGCGATGGGCTCGCTTGGTGAGATAAACGTGTCGGTGGCTCGGCCTACGATGACGATCGCTCGAGGACTCGCGTTTGCGGGGCCGCTCGAGACTTCTCCGGGGGGACGGCCCCAGATGATTGACAATGAAGGGAATTGGTGTGGCGGATCGCCTGATCGTGCGGGGTGCGCGTGAGCACAATCTGCGAGGAGTCGATCTCGACCTCCCGCGAGACAGCCTGATCGTCTTCACCGGGTTGTCGGGCTCCGGCAAGTCCAGCCTCGCCTTCGACACGATCTTCGCCGAAGGTCAGCGCCGCTACGTCGAGTCGCTCTCGGCATACGCGCGTCAGTTCCTCGGTCAGATGGACAAGCCGGACGTGGATTTCATCGAAGGACTGTCGCCTGCGGTGTCGATCGACCAGAAGTCGACCAACCGCAACCCGCGTTCGACGGTGGGCACCATCACCGAGGTCTACGACTACCTCCGACTCCTCTATGCCCGCGCAGGTTCAGCGCACTGCCCGGTGTGTGGTGAGAAGATCGCACGTCAGACGCCCCAGCAGATCGTCGACCAGGTGCTCGAGATGGACGAGGGCATCAAGTTCCAGGTCCTCGCACCGGTGGTTCGCACACGCAAGGGCGAGTTCGTCGATCTCTTCGATCAGCTCAACACCCAGGGCTATTCGCGAGTGCGCGTCGACGGTGTGGTCCATTCGCTCGCAGATCCGCCGAAGCTCAAGAAGCAGGAAAAGCACGACATCGAAGTTGTTGTCGACCGCTTGCAGGTCAAGGCGAGCTCGAAGCAGCGCCTTACCGATTCGGTCGAGACCGCCCTTCGATTGGCCGAAGGCATCGTCGTCCTCGACTTCGTCGACCGCGAGGAAAATGCACCTGATCGAGAGCGTCGTTTCTCTGAGAAGCTGGCCTGCCCGAATGGCCACGCTCTTGCCATCGATGATCTCGAACCGCGCTCGTTTTCCTTCAACTCGCCCTACGGCGCCTGCCCCGAATGCACCGGCCTCGGTATCCGCAAGGAGGTCGACCCGGATCTGGTGGTTCCCGATCCCGACCTGAGTCTCGAAGACGGAGCAATCGCGCCGTGGTCGATGGGCCAGAGTTCGGAGTACTTCGGACGTTTGCTGTCCGGCCTCGGCGACATCCTCGGTTTCGACATGAAAACGCCGTGGAACAAGTTGCCGGCGAAGGCCCGCAAAGCGATTCTCGAAGGTAGTGAGGAGCAGGTTCACGTCCGGTACAAAAATCGGTACGGCCGTACCCGTTCTTATTACGCCGAGTTCGAAGGTGTGATGCCGTTCCTGCACCGCCGCCTCGAACAGACTGAGTCCGATCAGATGAAGGAACGCTACGACGGGTACATGCGCGATACCCCGTGCCCGGCGTGTGGTGGAGCTCGCCTGCGCCCGGAAATCCTGTCAGTAACTATTGCGGCTGGAGATTTCGGCAGTAAGTCCATCGCCGAGGTCTGTGAACTCTCCATCTCCGACTGCGCGGACTTCCTCAACAGCCTCACCCTCGGTTCGCGCGAAGAGGCCATTGCGGGTCAGGTCCTCAAGGAAGTTCAGGCGCGCCTCGGGTTCCTGCTCGACGTCGGCCTTGAATACCTTTCCCTCTCGCGTGCCGCAGGCACGTTGTCCGGTGGCGAAGCCCAGCGAATCCGCTTGGCAACGCAGATCGGATCCGGACTGGTCGGCGTGCTGTACGTCCTCGACGAGCCGTCCATCGGTCTTCACCAACGCGACAACCGGCGACTGATCGAAACTCTGACGCGTTTGCGTGACCTCGGCAACACATTGATCGTGGTCGAGCATGACGAAGACACCATCCGTACATCTGACTGGGTGGTCGACATCGGACCGTACGCCGGCGAGCACGGCGGCAAGGTCGTCCACAGTGGGCCGTACGAAGATCTGCTGACGTGTGAAGAGTCCCTGACCGGCGCCTACCTGTCGGGTCGCAGCTTCATCGAGGTTCCGGCCATTCGTCGGCCGGTGGACCGCAAGCGTCAGGTCACGGTCGTCGGAGCTCGCGAGCATAATCTCGACGGCATCGACGTGAGCTTCCCTCTGGGCGTTCTCACCGCTGTCACCGGTGTCTCCGGTTCGGGTAAGTCGACGTTGGTCAACGACATTCTCGCGACCGTCATGGCGAACAAGCTCAACGGTGCACGCCAGGTGCCCGGCCGTCACACACGAATCAACGGTCTCGATCAGCTGGACAAGCTCGTGCAGGTCGATCAGTCTCCGATCGGCCGGACTCCGCGATCGAATGCGGCGACGTACACCGGTGTGTTCGACAAGATCCGAACCCTCTTCGCAGCCACCACGGAAGCGAAGGTCCGCGGATACCAGCCAGGCCGGTTCTCGTTCAACGTCAAGGGCGGACGCTGTGAGGCGTGCTCCGGCGACGGAACGCTGAAGATCGAGATGAACTTCTTGCCGGACGTGTACGTGCCGTGCGAGGTGTGCCACGGCGCTCGGTACAACCGCGAAACGCTCGAGGTCCACTACAAGGGCAAGTCGATCGCCGAGGTTCTCGACATGCCGATCGAGGAAGCAGCCGAGTTCTTCCAACCGGTCACCTCCATTCACCGGTACCTCAAGACTCTGGTCGACGTCGGTCTGGGCTACGTTCGACTGGGTCAGCCGGCTCCCACCCTGTCCGGCGGTGAGGCACAACGCGTCAAGCTCGCCGCCGAACTGCAGAAACGGTCGACCGGCCGGACCGTGTACATCCTCGACGAGCCCACCACGGGTCTGCATTTCGAGGACATCCGCAAGCTCTTGATCGTCATCAACGGTCTGGTCGACAAGGGCAACAGCGTGATCGTGATCGAGCACAACCTCGACGTGATCAAGACGTCGGACTGGGTCGTCGACATGGGACCCGAAGGTGGATCCGGCGGCGGAACCGTTGTGGCGCAAGGTACTCCGGAGGACGTGGCCGCGGTCCCCGAGAGCTACACGGGCAAGTTCCTCAGTGAAGTTCTCACCGCACAGCACGCACCGGTCAAGGCCAAGCCGATCACCAAGAAGCGCGCAACGAAGGCAGTTGCAGCTAAGAAGGCTGCGCCACGGAAGAAAGCTGCTTCCGTGAGCTAGCAGAACGTGAGTAGGTAGAAGTCGGTCAGTGATGCCGGGTCGGAATTCGACCCGGCATCACCGCTCTGTCGGTCAGGAAGCGGTGGCCTCGAGGATCACCTGGGCAACGTCTTCGGGGCGCGACCACATCGGCCAATGGCCGGTCGGGAGGTCGACATACGTCACTGGGAGTTTCGCCAGTTCCGCGGCCATCGGATGACCCCCGTCGGCCATTTGGGCGATCACCGCTGACGGGAACGTGCTGCAAACGACGGTTGACGGCACCTGGTAGCGCTTCTCGTTCGTCAGGACAATCGGCTCACGTGCCGGTCCGGCCGGTTCGGGGACGGCGTTGGCGCGAAACGCGTCGAGAGCTTTCTCGTCGAGTCCTTCGAGGCTGCTGCCGTCTGCTTCGAGTTCTGCCCACGTCGGCAGAGGTATCTCGACGACATCTGCGGCCAAATCCGGCCGCAGCGCTGCGCCGTCGGGCATCGGGCCCGAGTCGACGTAGACGATCCGAGCGACGCGATCCGGGATGCGATCGGTGACTGCGTACCCCACCGGGCCGGCGCCGCTGTGAACGACCAGGACCGTGCGTTCGTCGGAATCCGTTACAGCGTCGATGACTGCGCGGACGTGGGCGTCGAAGGTGACCGCTGATCGATCTGCATCGACGGCGTCGAGTCCGGGCAGCGTCAGACTGGTCACGCGGGTGTCGGAACGCTCGAGGTGTGGGAGAACTGCATCCCATGCCCATGAACCGAGCCAGAATCCGGGAACAAGAACGATGTGAGTTTTCATATACTCACTGTGCAGCCGGGATGGTGACAACGGACTGTCACTAATTATGTCACCGTTTGGTATCGAAATCTGAGACACTCGTGGGTGTGAATCGAGCTGCGAGATTGCATGCTCTTGTCGAGGAGCTTCGGCGACAGGGCGATCGAGGGGCTACGTGTTCCCGATTGTCCGAGGAATTCGGTGTCACCACCCGAACGATCAAACGCGATATCGAGACGCTGATGATGTCGGGTGCGGCGATCGAGGCGCGCTCAGGCCCTGGGGGTGGATACCGACTCGTAGGTCGCGCCACGCTACCGCCGGTGAATTTCACTGTTCCGCAAGCAGTTTCAATCGCGTTGGCGTTGACGGCGATGGGCGATGCTCCGTTTGCGCCGGATGGACGTGCGGCGCTGGCAAAACTGCTCGACGTGATGGACGAGGAGAGTCGTCGTAAGGTCGCCGAACTCGGTGGCCGCGTGTGGATTCGCGGAGACGTCGGGGCTCTGACGGATTCGCGCGCGAACCGGCAGGCCGTCGAGCAGGGTCTCGAACAGAGTCGCGTCGTGTCGTTGCACTATGTGGATGGGGACGGTTCGGAGACGGCGCGGGCAGTTGAGCCGCACATTCTGGCGCAGGACCGTGGCCTGTGGTTTCTCATCGGCTGGTGTCGCCAGCGCGACGCCGTGCGGTGGTTTCGACTCGATCGAATGCGTCGGGCCACGCTGACGAACAATCACTTCACACCACGGGATTCGAGCGTCTTCGGTCAACCGCCCGACGACGCTCGGCCTGTCGCGCCCCGAAGGTGAGTGACTCAGTCGATCATGTTGCGGGCTGCGGCAACGGAATCCGTGATCAGCTCGGTCAAGACGGCTGGGTCGACGTCGCTCAGCCGTTTGACGTACAGGCAGCCTTTACCGATCTTGTGCTTGCCGAGGCGCGCGAGCGTGTCCGTGTAATCGTCGAAGTTCAGCGACAAGTACAACGTGAGTGCGGTGGCTCTGGGGGAGAACCCGATCAGTGGCGTGTCTCCCTCGTGGCCACTCGCATACCGGTAGTGCCGTGCGCCGAATCCGATGATGCTCGAGCCCCACATCACAGCAGGCTCGCCCGTGGCGGCCGACAGCAAGGAGATCAACTCCACACTGTCGGCGCGCTTGCGGTCGTCGACGCGGGAAATGAACGCGTCGACGTCCTCGGGCGTCGGTTGAGTCTTGTTGGCGGTTGCCAACTCAGTAGACCGGGCCGGTGAACTTCTCGCCCGGTCCCTTTCCTGGCTCGTCCGGATGCGAGGAGGCCTCACGGAATGCGCGCTGCAAGGCTTGGAGACCTTCGCGGATGGGTCCGGCGTGGGGGCCGAGGTACTCGACCGACGCAGTCACCAGTCCGGCAAGCGCGGTGATGACTCGACGCGCTTCGTCGAGGTCGAGGTAGGGGCTGGAAGACGGGTCGGCATCGGAGAGGCCGAGTTTCTCGGCAGCCGAACTCATCAGCATCACTGCGGCGCGGCTGATGACCTCGACCGCGGGAACTTCGGAGAGTTCGCGGACGTCGGGATTCGCGCCGTCGGTGTTCTGATCTGCCTCGAAGTTCTCACTCATGGATGTAAGGATTCCATCAGGCCGTGATCGTGTTGAATCGGGCCTCTCCCCGATGTGGGGGACCGGCACCGATTTCTTTCATCTCCGGCGACCTGTTACTCTTGTTGCAACGACCGCCTCCGACTTGTTCGGGGGCAGCAAGTGGAGTCCGACTCCCACCTCTGCACGGCAGGTAATGCTGCAGTTCAGCGGTTCCGGTCACCTGATAGCGAAGATCCGTTCTTGTAATGGAGATCAGTTCTTCGTCAGGTTCCTCGCACAGTCGAGGAGATAGGTTTCGGCGTGAGCTGGATCTTATGTGATCGGTCGACATCGGGCCCCGCGGATGAGCAATCATCACAGCGGGGCTTTTTTGTTGGGGTGCGGGCGGTACGGGCTGCGTGCGGTCATGAAGACCGCACCGTTCAACCTAGGAGGCCCCATCAGCACTGAGACCCGCATCAACGATCGTATCCGCGTTCCCGAGGTTCGTTTGGTCGGACCTGGCGGCGAACAGGTAGGCATCGTGCGTGTTGAAGATGCACTCCGCTTGGCCCTTGAGGCCGACCTCGACCTGGTCGAGGTAGCTCCTGATGCCCGTCCACCGGTCTGCAAGATCATGGACTACGGCAAGTTCAAGTACGAGGCTGCACAGAAGGCACGTGAGTCACGTAAGAACCAGCAGCTGACGGTCATCAAGGAGCAGAAGCTCCGACCCAAGATCGACGACCACGACTACGAGACCAAGAAGCGCAACGTCGTTCGCTTCCTCGAAGCCGGTTCCAAGGTCAAGGTCACGATCATGTTCCGCGGACGTGAGCAGTCACGCCCCGAACTCGGCTACCGCCTTCTGCAGCGTCTGGGAGCAGACGTCGCAGATCTCGGATTCGTCGAAACCTCGGCAAAGCAGGACGGCCGAAACATGACGATGGTCTTGGCACCGCACAAGGGCGCCAAGACTCGCGTCAAGGCGCAGGAGAGCGCTCAGGCGCCAGTGGCTCAGGCCGCACCGCGTCCGGCTCCGGCCGCACCGGCTACGAGTGAAGCAGCTCCGGAAGCACCGGCGACCGGCGATGCCGCTCCCGAGGCTCCGGCCAGCTAGTCGATTTCCCAAGATCCACCACGTAACAAGAACTGAGGACTCCATGCCCAAGATGAAGAGCCACAGCGGCGCCTCGAAGCGATTCAAGGTGTCCGGCAGCGGAAAGCTCATGCGCCAGAAGGCCGGCCGTCGCCACCTTCTCGAGCACAAGTCCAGCAGGGTTACCCGTCGTCTCGACGGTGTCGCTGTTGTCAGCCCTGACGACGCTCCGCGCATCAAGCGCATGCTCGGCATCTGAGTCGCCCCCTTACTGACCACCCGGGGTCGTACTTTCAGCCCCTAGATTGACAGGATTTTTCAAGTGGCACGCGTAAAGAGGGCGGTCAACGCCCAGAAGAAGCGTCGTTCAATTCTTGCTGCATCCAGCGGCTACCGTGGACAGCGTTCGCGTCTGTACACCAAGGCCAAGGAGCAGCAGCTCCACTCGCTCACCTACGCGTACCGCGACCGTCGTGCGCGCAAGGGCGAGTTCCGCAAGCTGTGGATCACGCGTATCAACGCTGCAGCTCGCGCAAACGACATCACGTACAACCGCCTCATCCAGGGCCTGCGCCTGGCAGAGGTCGAGGTCGACCGCAAGATCCTGGCTGAGCTCGCTGTCTCCGATGCCGAGGCCTTTGCCGGCCTGGTCGCACTCGCGAAGGCCGCTCTGCCGGCTGACGTGAACGCTCCTGCCGGAGAAGCAGCCTGATTCACGCATCACAGCAACGGCCCGTGGACCCGCTCACCGAGCGGACTCCGCGGGTCGTTTCTGCTGTCAAGCTCCTGCGCACAGCAGAACGACGTAAAGCAGGACGTTTCCTCGTCGAAGGCGAGAACTCGGTCACCGAACTGTTGAACGGTGCGCTCGCGAACGGCGAGAACCGCCCGGTCCACGACCTCTTCTACACAGAAGACGCAGCCGAGCGGTATCAGCACGTCATCGATCGGGCGCTGACCGCGGGAGTTCGCGTTTCTCTTGTCACCGATCGGGCAATCAAAGCTCTGAGCGATACCGTCACGCCGCCCGGTCTTGTTGCTGTCAGTGATCTCCTCGACGTACCGCTGAGCGCAGCCGTCAACCAGGACACCCGCCTGCTCGCAGTGCCGGTCGAGGTCAACGAACCCGGCAATGCCGGCACCGTCATTCGCATCGCCGACGCGGTGGGCGCCGATGCGGCAATCCTCGCCGGTGACAGCGTCGATCCGCACAACGGCAAGGTGGTTCGTTCGTCGGCGGGCAGCCTCTTTCACCTGCCGGTTGTCCGCGAACGAGACACGGTGTCGGTGATCGAACAGATTCGCGCCGCCGGCATTCAAATTCTCGCGACCGCGGCCGACGGCGAGGTCGATCTCGACGAGGCCGACGAGTTGCTGAGCAAGCCGACTGCCTGGCTGTTCGGAAACGAAGCTCACGGTCTCGATCCGGCGATCGCAGCGCAGGCCGATCATCGGGTGCGGATTCCGATCCACGGCCGCGCCGAAAGTCTGAACCTTGCAACAGCGGCGGCAATTTGCCTGTATGCAAGCGCGAGGGTGCAGAATCGCACGACCGATCGCAGCTGAAAACGCGCGCGAAGACCTCACGGAATCCCATTTGCGGAAGCCTGAGACAATACAAGAGCAGAGACAATGCTCGAACGGGCTCGAAAGCTCGCAAGCAGTACGAGTAGCACGCAGTACGAGAAGCAAACCGAGAAGCGACAGGAGTGTCACAGCCGTGGCCAAAAATGAGGGCGCGACACCGCCGGAGGTCGACGCGAGTGTGCTCACCGAAGAAGCGTTGACCGCTGCGGCTGAGAATGCCGAGAAGGCGCTCGCGGACGCCGCTGACCTGGATGCGCTGGCGCACGTCAAGGTGGAGCATCTGGGGGACAAGTCCCCGATCGCCCTCGCTCGCCGGGGACTCGGCAGCCTTCCGGGTAAGGAAAAGGCGGACGCAGGCAAGCGCGTCAACATCTTCCGCACCCGGATCAACAACGCGTACGACGCTCGTCGTGAGGTCCTTCTCGCCGAGCGTGACGCCGCGGTGTTGGTCGCCGAGGCAATCGACGTCACTCTGCCCTCCGATCGCCACCCTGTCGGTGCGCGTCACCCGATCAGCCTGATTTCCGAGCAGGTCGCCGACGTATTCGTCGCGATGGGTTGGGAAGTTGCCGAGGGCCCCGAGGTGGAGACCGAGCACTTCAACTTCGACGCGCTTAACTTCTTGCCGGATCACCCTGCCCGCACGATGCAGGACACCTTCCACCTCGCGCCCGAGAACTCTCGCCAGGTGCTGCGAACCCACACCTCACCCGTGCAGGTCCGCACCATGCTCTCGCGTGAGGTGCCGATATACGTGGTGTGCCCGGGTCGCACGTTCCGCACCGACGAACTCGATGCGACCCACACGCCTGTCTTCTCGCAGGTCGAAGGACTGGCCGTCGACAAGGGCCTGACGATGGCCAACCTGCGCGGAACTCTCGACGCGTTCGCTCGCGCCCTTTTCGGCCCCGAGACGCGTACCCGTATGCGCCCCAACTACTTCCCGTTCACGGAACCGTCGGCAGAGGTCGACGTCTGGTTCGCGAACAAGAAGGGCGGGGCAGGCTGGGTCGAGTGGGGTGGCTGCGGCATGGTCAACCCGAACGTTCTGCGTGCCAGCGGTATCGATCCTGACGAGTACTCGGGTTTCGCATTCGGAATGGGCCTCGAGCGGACCCTGCAGTTCCGCAACGGCATCCCGGACATGCGTGACATCGTCGAAGGCGACGTGCGTTTCACGCTGCCCTTCGGTGTCGCAGGCTAACTGACCCGGTACGCGGAACCTTCACAAAGACTTATCGACAAACGAGAGAGCTGAGCAGACGTGCGAGTAGCGCAATCCTGGCTGACCGAGATCCTGCAGCGGGCAACTCCGGACTGGGAGGTGACCCCGGAAGAGTTGGACGCCGGGTTCGTCCGGGTAGGACTCGAAGTCGAGGAACTCGACACACTCGAGGCGATTGACGGCCCCTTGGTCGTCGGCAAGGTCGTCTTCATCACCGAACTGACCGAGTTCAAGAAGCCGATCCGCTTCTGTCAGGTCGAGGTCGGTGAGCCCGAGCCTCGCGGCATCGTCTGCGGCGCGCGCAATTTCAACGAGGGCGACCTCGTCGTCGTTGCACTGCCCGGCGCAGTGCTGCCCGGCGGATTCGAAATCGCCACTCGCAAGACGTACGGCCAGGTGTCCGACGGCATGATCTGCTCCGTCTCGGAACTCGGTATCGGCAAGGACCATTCGGGCATCCTGGTGCTCGAGCCCGGTACCGCCGAACCCGGCGCCGACGGCAACGAGTTGCTCGGTCTCGGTGACACGATCATCGAACTGAACATCACCCCGGACCGTGGCTACTGCTTCTCGGTCCGTGGTCTCACGCGAGAGCTCGCGTGCGGCTTCGATCTCGAATACGCCGATCCCGCTTCGGTTCCCGCGCATCCAGCCGAGGGTGAAGCCTGGCCGGTGCATCTCGAACCGGAGTCCAAGGCGTCGCGTTTCGTGATGCGAAAGATCACGGGAATCGATCCCGAGGCGGTGAGCCCGTGGTGGCTGCAGCGTCGACTGCTGCTTTCCGGTGTTCGCCCGATCTCGCCGGCCGTCGACGTCACCAATTACGTGATGCTCGAACTCGGTCAGCCTCTGCACGCGTTCGATGCGACCGCGGTGCAAGGCGACCTGGTGGTCCGTCGCGCCAAGGCGGGGGAGAAGCTGACGACGCTCGACGACGTCGAACGCACGCTCGATCCCGAAGATGTTGTCATCGCCGACGATTCCGGAGTCATTTCTCTGGCGGCCGTCATGGGCGGCGCCACCACCGAGGTGGGAACTGCAACGACGGACATCCTGCTCGAAGGAGCTACCTGGGATCCGCTCGCAGTCTTCAAGACAGCCCGCCGGCACAAGCTGCCGAGCGAGGCGAGCAAGCGTTTCGAGCGCGTCGTCGATCCGGCGATTCCGCTCGCGGCTGTCGATCGCGCAGCCGCTCTGCTGGTCGAGATTGCCGGCGGACGGATCGAGCCGGTCCTGACCGACGTCGGTGACGTCGCCCCTCGCGCTGCCATTCGCATGGATATCGACCTGCCCGACCGTGTCGCCGGAGTCACGTACCCCAACGGCACCGCCGCTCGCCGCCTCACCCAGGTCGGGTGCAACGTCGAGGTCGGCGTCAGCGAAGAGGGGCACGGCCAGTTGGTCGCGACGCCGCCGTCGTGGCGTCCAGACCTGGTGCAGCCTGCAGACCTCGTCGAGGAAGTACTCCGCCTCGAAGGTCTCGAGCAGATCCCGTCGGTTCTTCCCGCCGCTCCGGCCGGACGCGGTTTGACTGCGTCGCAGCGGCGCAAGCGCACGGTCTCGAAGGCTGTCGCTCACGCCGGCTATGTCGAGGTCCTTCCTCCGGTGTTCCTGCCCACCAACGTCTTCGACGTCTGGGGTCTTGACGCGGACGATCCGCGCCGTAACACCAGCAAGGTACTCAACCCGCTCGAAGCCGATCGTCCGGAGTTGGCGACAACTCTGCTTCCGGGTCTGCTGGAGATATTGGCTCGCAACGCTTCTCGCGGCCAGCGTGATCTGTCGCTGTACGGCATCGCGCAGGTCGTGCTGCCGGGCCCCGACACCAAGCCCGTGGATGCATTGCCGGTCGATCGCCGTCCGACGGATGAGCAGATCGCGAACCTGATCGCGTCGTTGCCGGCGCAGCCCGTTCACCTCGCTGCTGTGCTGAGTGGATTGCGGGAGCCGAGCGGCCCCTGGGGTCCGGGTCGTCAGGCCGAGGCTTCGGACACTTTTGCAGCAGTGCAGGTCATCGCGGCTGCAGCGGGCGTCGAGGTGGAACTGCGTGCGGCGCAGTACCTGCCGTGGCATCCCGGCCGCTGCGCCGAGGTGCTGGTCGACGGCAATGTTGTCGGTCATGCCGGCGAATTGCACCCGGCTGTACTCGAGCGTGCCGGACTGCCTGCGCGTACCTGCGCATTGGAAATCGACCTCGACGCTTTGCCGTTGGTCGAGAACCTGCCGGCGCCGCGCATTTCGCCGTTCCCCGCAGTGCTCCAGGATGTGGCAGTTGTCGTCGATCGCGACATTCCGGCGGCCAAGGTGCAGGAAGCTCTGCGTTCCGGCGGTGGCGAGCTTCTCGAAGACATTCGCCTGTTCGACGTCTTCGAAGGTGAGCAGGTCGGTGAAGGTCGCAAGTCGCTCGCGTTCGCATTGCGCTTCCGCGGCGTCGACCGCACGCTGACCGAGGACGAGGCCAGTGCCGCGCGTGATGCGGCAGTGGAGGCGGCGTCCAAGGCTGTCGGTGCGCAGATGCGGGGCTGATTTTCCCAACTGATCACAGAGCCCACGACCATCCCTGGTGGTCGTGGGCTCTTTCGCGCTATCGACTTCCCCGTGATTCGGTGCGGCTCGGCAACCACACATCCGGCGCGATCGTCGATGTCCTGCGTCCGTTCTGATCGAGTACGTGACCGAGGAGTTTGCGTAAGTAGAGGACGATCGACCGTTCGCCGACGTGCAGTCCTGGGAATTCTTGGCGCAGGCGAATCTCGAAGGCATCGAGTTCTGCCGGAGAATGCAGCCACAACTGAACAACCAGGTTGTCAGCGCCGACCACGGCGAAGCAATTCCGAACTTCCGGCGCCCGACTCAGTATTCGACCTGCTGCATCGAGAAGTTCGGGTTCGATGCGGCACCACAGAGTGGCGAGTACAGGAAGCCCGGCCAGTGGACGGGCGAATTCACACCGCAGCGCCACCAACCCGGACGACGTGAGCCGGTCGACCTGGCGTTTGCACGCAGCGGGACTGACACCGATCGCGTCGGCCAACTCCCGCATGGGAGCGCGCCCGTCGTAGGCGAGCATTGTCAGAACCTTGCGATCCTGTTCCGAGATGCCGACTGTGCGTGCTCTTCCGGCTTGACGTGTGTCACCAGTGGTCAGGACACCGCGCTCGGCAGGTGCCAGCGCGTTGAGTCGCCAACGACCTCCTTCGGTGAACCAACGTGTGATGACAGACGTGCGTAGCGCCGATACGCCGTCGATCGTTGCGACCTCCTCCGAGATGAAACGTGACATCGACGCCAAGTCCGCAGTACCGGCCGTGACGAGCAGATCTGCTCTGCCCGTTGATGTTTCGATCGTCACGGCGTGGGCCGAGCAAGTCAGCCGTGCCGCGACGGCGTCGAGAAGAGCAGGTGAGCAATCGATTTCGATGATCGCTGTGACGATGCTGCCCAGCACCTGTGGCCCTGGAGTGACCGTGACCCAGGCCAACGACGATTCGGAGAGTCGATTCCAACGACGGGCGAGAGTCGCGGCGTCGAGTTCGAGTGGTCCGGCCAACGAAAGCCACGTGGATCGAGGTGCGAGCTGAAGCGCATTGATTATCCTCAGATCGATTTCATCTATCCCGCGACCGTTGCCGGCATCTGGTGCGCTCATAACGTCATTATCCGGCATATTGCTGCAAGATTCGGACTATCTGCGACGCTCGACGGATGATCACAGAGGACAAGTACGCGCTGATCGGAGCGGGCCCGTCTGGATTGGCCGGCGCGCGAAACCTCGATCGGGCCGGGATAGCGTTCGACGGCTTCGAGAGCCACGACAACGTCGGTGGGCTCTGGGACATCGACAACCCGCACAGCACCGTCTACGAGTCGGCGCACCTCATCTCTTCGAAGGGCACCACCGCGTTCGCGGAGTTCCCGATGGCGGATTCGGTGGCCGACTACCCGAGCCACGTCGAACTCGCCGAGTATTTCCGCGACTATGCCGACACTCACGATCTTCGCAGGCACTTCACCTTCGGTACTACGGTCATCGACGTTTCGCCCGTGGATCCGCTGTGGCAGGTCACCACGCGCAGCCGCAACGGTGAGACAACGGTTGCGCGGTACCGAGGCGTGATCATCGCAAACGGAACGTTGTCGAAGCCGAACATGCCGACGTTCCGCGGCGACTTCACCGGCACGTTGATGCACACGAGCGAGTACCGCAGCGCCGAGATCTTCCGTGGGAAGAAGGTACTGGTCATCGGAGCGGGCAACAGTGGATGTGACATCGCAATTGACGCCGTCCACCAGGCGGAGTCCGTCGACCTGAGCGTTCGGCGAGGCTACTACTTCGTTCCGAAGTATCTGTTCGGCCGTCCCTCGGACACCTTGAATCAGGGAAAGCCGTTGCCGCCGTGGATCAAACAACGCGTCGACACGCTGGTGCTCAAGCAGTTCACGGGAGATCCGGTGCGGTTCGGATTTCCGGTGCCGGACTACAAAATCTATGAATCGCATCCGGTCGTGAACTCGTTGATCCTGCACCACGTCGGGCACGGTGACGTGCACGTGCGCGGCGATGTCGACCGGTTCGACGGCAGGACGGTTCATTTTGTCGACGGTCCGTCCGCCGATTACGACCTCGTTCTCTGCGCCACGGGGTATCACCTCGACTACCCCTTCATCGCGCGCGCGGACCTGGACTGGTCGGGCGCTGCTCCTGACCTGTTCCTCAACGTCGCGAGTCGTCGCCACGAGAATCTCTTCGTTCTCGGGATGGTCGAAGCCTCCGGGCTCGGGTGGCAGGGCCGCTTCGAGCAAGCGGAGTTGGTGGCCAAATTGATCACGGCGCGCACCGAAGCTCCCGACGCGGCACGCGAATTCATGGCAGCGGCGGCCGGTCCACCACCCGATCTGTCCGGGGGATACAAGTACCTGAAGCTGGGTCGAATGGCCTACTACGTGAACAAGGACGCCTACCGATCGGCGATCAAGCGGCACATCGAACTGCTCGATACGGCTCTGGCGAAGGGAGGGCAGTGATGCCGATCGACGACGTGGTTCTCAACTTCAACCCGGGATCGTTGATGATCCTCAACGTGGTGCTCGCTGCGATCATGCTGGGGATCGCCCTCGACACCTCGGTCGAGGACTTCCGTCGTGCGCTCACCAAACCCAAGGCGATGGCGGTGGGTATCGCTGCCCAGTTCCTGCTGTTGCCGGCAGTGACTTTTCTCCTGACGCTGATTCTCTCGCCGGCTCCGTCGGTAGCACTCGGCATGATCCTGGTGGCATGCTGCCCACCAGGAAACATCTCGAACGTCCTGACTCACCGGGCGGGCGGCGACGTCGCGCTCTCGGTGTCCATGACGGCGGTGTCGAACGTCCTCGCGATCTTCCTCATGCCGCTCAATCTTGCGTTCTGGGGGAGCCGACGCTCGGAGACCGACGCGCTGTTGCAGTCGGTGAACTTGAATGCGCTCGAGATGGTCGTTCAAATCGCGCTCATCATCGGTGTGCCGTTTGTTGTCGGCATCTGGGCGGCGCGAAAGTTCCCGGAGGTCGCGGCGAAAGCGCAGCCGTGGGTGAAGAACGGCTCGTTGGTGGCGCTTTTGATCTTCATCGTTGCGGGAGTGTCGGGGAACGCGTCGTACTTCGTCGACTACATCGGGGTGGTACTGCTTGCGGTCTTCCTGCACGACACGGTTGCCCTCGCACTGGGATACTTCTGCGGCGCCGTCACCGGGTTGAACGAATACAGCCGTCGCGCAGTTTCGTTCGAGGTCGGCATCCGCAACGCCGGACTGGGCCTCGGATTGGTATTCACGTTCTTCGACGGACTCGGCGGTATGGCCATCGTGGCCGGCTGGTGGGGGATCTGGGACATCGTCGCCGGGTTGGCTTTGGCGACGGTCTGGTCCAAGCGCCGTACCAGAAAGGCGGTGCCGGCATGACTGTCGCGCTGGTAACGGGCGGAAACGGCTTCCTCGGCACGGCTGTCATCGATGAACTGATCGCACGAGGCATCACCGTCGTCTGTGCCGACCTCACGGTGAAGGCAACACCGGACGATCGAGTCCACCGCGTTCGAGCGGACGTGTGCGACCCCGCAGAATTGGGGCGGGTGTTCGGTGAGCACCGTCCGGACGTCGTGATACACCTTGCGTCCATCGTGAATCCCGGCAAGAACACGACAGTGGAGCAGGAGTACCTCGTCGACGTCGACGGGACACGAAACGTGCTCGCGGCCTGCGTCGAACACGGGGTCGGACGGATTGTCGTGTCTTCGTCCGGGGCGGCGTACGGCTACCACTCCGACAGCCCGGCGTGGATCACCGAAGACGTTCCCGTTCGCGGCAACGACGAATTCACTTACAGTCGGCACAAACGTCTGGTCGAGGAGATGCTCGCCGAGTATCGCGTCGTACATCCGCAGTTGGAGCAAGTTGTCTTCCGGATCGGCACGATCTTGGGCGAAAGCGTCGACAACCAGATCACAGCGTTGTTCGATCGCCGCAAGCTGCTCAAGGTCGCCGGGAGCGACAGCCCTTTCGTGTTCGTCTGGCACACCGACGTGGCGAGCGCTTTTGCCGAGGCCGTGACCGGAAACCAGGTGGGCATCTTCAATGTCGCGGGCGACGGTGCGCTGACTGTCGACGAGTTGGCTTCCCGAATGGGCAAGAGCACGGTGACGCTTCCCGCGTGGCTCCTCCGGGGCGTTCTACGCGTCGGACGGCGATTGGGTTTGACGGAACACGGTCCGGAGCGGGTCGGATTTCTCCAGTATCGGCCGGTCCTCGACAATCGGCGGCTCAAGGAACAGTTCGGATACGTCCCCGAGTATTCGAGCGAGGACGCGTTTGCGGCTTACCTCGCCTCACGCTGACCCCTTCGGCAGACGGTCGTGGAAGGATCGGAGTTGTCCGTCGACGTTTCGAGAAGGGACTGCCAGTGTCACACAATGATGGGGCCGAGAATGATGGGTCAGCACCCGGTATTTCCGTACACCAGGTAGTCGAAGCTGCTGATGCACTCGACGACAAGGACTTCCTCGCGGTCGTCCGCGCAGTGGTCGAGCGTCGTCCGAGCTTGTCGGTCCTTCTTTCCGTGGTGGACACCGCTGCCGCGAGCCTCGAGCCGAACCGCGTCGAGGACGAGAACGAGATCACCGACGCCGAAGAAGTCGAACTGCCCGACACCGTTGTGGAGGTCGACGAGATCATCGACGTCCCGGTGGTACTTGCGACCGATCCGAGAATTCCCGAACCCGACTACACCGAAGGGGGAGTCCCCACTTTCGACCGCGTTCGGGAGAAGATAGAGGGGCGCTTCGGTACCTCCATAGGTTCGGCCGAATTGGCACACGAAAGTCCTGCCGGAAAGTCCGTCGACGAGCAGTGGGACGAGCGCCAGAAGGCTGCAAAAGCCAAGCTCGAGGAGATCCGGCGATCCATGGGTAAGTAATTATGCATTCCGATGCACAATGATGCATACTGTGTGACATGACTGAAGGTGGTACGACCGAGAACACACGCAAGCCGATCAGAGTCGCCGTTGCCGGCGCCAGTGGGTACGCCGGTGGTGAGGTTCTGCGTCTGCTTCTCGGACACCCCTCCTATGCCGACGGCACTCTGGTGATCGGTTCGCTGACCGCCGGTGGCAACGCCGGTTCGACGCTCGGTGAGCATCACCCCCACTTGCTCCCACTCTCTTCGCGGGTACTCGAAGAGACCACTGTCGAAATTCTCTCGGGCCACGACGTCGTCTTCCTCGGTCTCCCGCACGGTAATTCAGCGCAGTACGCCAAGCTGCTACCCGAATCGACGGTCATCATCGACTGCGGTGCGGACTTCCGGTTGCAAGATTCCGCAGCCTGGGAGAAGTACTACAAGAGCACTCATGCCGGCACTTGGCCCTACGGGCTTCCTGAACTGCCCGGCGCCCGCGAGAAGTTGGTAGGCGCAACCCGCATCGCCGTTCCGGGCTGCTACCCGACGGCGGCGAGCCTCGCGCTGGCCCCCGCCGTTGCCGCGGGGATCGTGGACTCACACGTGAACGTGGTTGCGGTCAGTGGCACTTCGGGCGCCGGCCGGGCACCGAAGGCTGATCTGCTGGGTTCGGAGGTCATGGGCTCGGTCCGCGCATACGGCGTCGGCGGCGTCCATCGCCACACCCCTGAGATCATTCAGAATCTCTCGGCAGCAGGCGGCAAGGACATCACAGTGTCTTTCACTCCGGTCCTCGCCCCCATGCCGCGCGGTATCCTCGCGACCTGCACGGCGGCCACCACCGCGACCGAAGAGCAGGCACGCGAAGTCTACGAAAAGGCATACAACGACGAGCCGTTCATCCATGTGCTGCCTGCCGGAGTCTTCCCGCAGACCGGCGCCGTGATCGGATCGAATGCCGTGCAGATCGGTGTCACCGTGGACGCCGACGCCGGTCAGCTCGTTGTCATCTCGGCAATCGACAATCTCACCAAGGGCACCGCCGGTGGCGCTGTGCAATCGATGAACCTTGCCCTTGGCCTACCCGAGACCGCAGGTCTCTCTACCGTGGGAGTAGCTCCGTGAGCACCGACAATCCGCAGCAGATCGACAACCCAACCGAATCCGACGTGGTTCACGTCGCCGGGGGACGTCTGCTCCGTACACAGGGCGTCACCGCACCTGCCGGATTCCGCGGTGCCGGAATTGCCGCCGGTATCAAGAAGAGTGGCAAGTCGGACCTCGCACTGGTGCTCAACGAGGGCCCTGATCTGGCCGCTGCCGGCGTCTTCACCCTGAACAAGGTCAAGGCGGCTCCGGTGTTGTGGTCTCAGCAGGTCTTGACGACGGGCAAGCTGCGCGCGGTGGTGCTCAACTCGGGCGGCGCGAACGCCTGCACGGGCGCGGGTGGATTCCAGGATGCACACAAGACGGCCGAGGAAGTTGCTTCGGCACTGAGCAATTGGGGAACCGAGACGGGCGCGATCGAGGTCGCCGTGTGTTCCACCGGACTCATCGGTGACCGGTTGCCCATGGACAAGCTGATCCCGGGTGTCACGGAGGTCGTGCACGAACTTGCCGGCGGAATCTCCGGCGGCACCGACGCGGCATACGCGATCATGACCACGGACACCGTGCCGAAGCAGGCGTCGCTGCACCACGCGAACAAGTGGAACGTCGGCGGAATGGCCAAGGGCGCAGGCATGCTCGCGCCTGCGCTGGCCACCATGCTGTGCGTCGTCACGACCGATGCCGTCGCAACGGCCGAGCAGCTCGACACCGCGTTGCGCGCCGCCACCCACCTGAGCTTCGATCGTCTCGACGTCGACGGCGCGACGTCCACCAACGACACAGTGCTGCTGTTGGCCTCCGGTGCCAGCGGTGTGACGCCTACGCAGGACGAGCTCAACGCCGCAGTATTCGCAGTGTGTGACGACCTCGCCGATCAGTTGATGGCCGACGCCGAGGGTGTCACCAAGCGGGTCAAGGTGACGGTTCGCGGCGCAGCGTCCGAATCCGACGCGCTGATCGGCGCCCGGACCGTTGCTCGGGACAGCCTGGTCAAGACGGCGCTTTTCGGATCCGATCCCAACTGGGGTCGCGTCCTCGCAGCAGTGGGTATCGCTCCCATCGAGCTCGATCCAGACCGAATCAGTGTGTCCTTCAACGGAAGTCCGGTCTGCATCGACGGCGTCGGTGCTCCGGGAGCACGTGAGGTCGACCTGAGCGGGATCGACATCGAACTCGACATCGATCTGGGAATCGGCAACGAGTCCGTGAGCATTCGCACCACGGACCTCTCGCATGCCTACGTCGAAGAGAACTCGGCGTACTCGTCATGACCGAGACGTATCCCGTCATCAGCGAGCATCAGAAGGCACATGTCCTTGCGGACGCGCTGCCGTGGCTGCAGCGATTCCGCGACAAGGTGGTCGTGGTCAAGTACGGCGGAAACGCCATGATCGACGAGACGCTCAAGACGGCATTTGCCGCCGACATGGCGTTTCTGCGGACTGTCGGCATCCATCCCGTCGTCGTTCACGGCGGTGGCCCGCAGATCAATGCGATGCTGGCACGCCTTGGCATGAAGGGTGAGTTCCGCGGTGGCTTCCGTGTGACGACGCCCGAGGTGATGGACGTCGTGCGGATGGTGCTTTTCGGTCAGGTCGGCCGTGAACTCGTCGGCCTGATCAACGCGCACGGTCCTTATGCGGTCGGTATCTCCGGTGAAGATGCGCACCTGTTCACCGCTACTCGACGCACTGTTGCGGTCGAGGGGGAGCAGACCGACATCGGTCTGGTCGGAGACGTCACCACCGTGAACCCGGACGCGGTACTCGATCTCATTGCGGCAGGACGTATTCCGGTGGTCTCGACCATCGCCCCCGACGCCGACGGTGTCGTCCACAACATCAATGCCGATACTGCTGCTGCGGCACTGGCCGAGGCAATCGGTGCGGAGAAGCTCGTTGTCCTCACCGATGTCGAAGGTCTGTACACCGATTGGCCGGACCGATCCTCGCTGGCCACCGAAATCGACACCGACGCCCTTGCTCAGTTGTTGCCGAGTCTCGATGCCGGCATGGTGCCCAAGATGGAGGCCTGCCTTCGCGCGGTGCGCGGAGGTGTGCCGTCGGCGCACGTGATCGACGGCCGGCTCGAACATTCAGTCCTACTCGAACTTTTCACCGGCGAAGGAATCGGCACGATGGTCGTGCCGGGTTCCTCGGTCGCCGGTCCCCAGCAGGGAGTTACCTCATGAGCACGATCGATCTCCAGCAGCGGTGGTCCGCTTCGCTGATGAACAATTACGGCGTACCCCGGGTTGCTCTCGTCCGCGGTGACGGGGCCGTACTCACCGACGCCGACGGCAAGCAGTACGTCGACTTCCTGGCCGGAATCGCCGTCAACATCCTCGGACACGGGCATCCGGCCGTCGTCGAAGCCGTCACGACGCAGTTGTCGACGCTGGGCCATGTGTCCAACCTGTACGCCAGCGAGCCGGTCGTCGAGTTGGCGGAGCAGCTGCTCGCTCATCTCGGCAACGTGAGCGGGCGCGCGTTCTTCTGCAACTCCGGTACCGAGGCGAACGAGGCTGCCTTCAAGCTCGCTCGCGCCACCGGCCGGAAGAAGATCATCGCAGCCGAGGGCTCTTTCCACGGTCGCACGATGGGCGCACTCGCTCTGACGGGTCAGCCTGCCAAGCGGGCGCCGTTCGAACCGATGCCTGCCGGTGTCGAGTTCGTGCCGTACGGCGACGTCGAAGCGCTCGAGCGGGCCGTCGATTCCGACACCGCCGCTGTGTTCCTCGAACCGATCATGGGTGAGGGCGGCGTCGTGGTGCCGCCTGAGGGATACCTCGTGGAAGCTCGGCGGATCACCGCCGAACGCGGTGCGCTTCTCGTACTCGACGAAGTGCAGACCGGCATCGGCCGGACGGGCTGGTTCTACGCCCATCAGGCCGTCGGCATCGTTCCCGACGTCATCACGCTTGCGAAGGGGCTCGGCGGCGGAATGCCGATCGGCGCCTGCATCGCGACCGGAGCAACGGCAGAGTTGTTCGGGCCGGGTAAGCACGGGACGACATTCGGTGGAAATCCGGTGTGCGCCGCGGCTGCACTTGCCGTGCTGAAAACCATTGCAGCGGAAGACCTGATCTCGCGCGCGGACAGTTTGGGTAAGTCGATCTCGACTGGCATCGAAGATCTGGGCCATCCGTTGGTCGACTACGTACGGGGATCAGGACTGTTGCTGGGTGTCGTGCTGACCGAGGACGTCGCGCCGGCGGTGGAAAATTCAGCCCGCGAAGCCGGGTACCTTGTGAATGCAGCGCAACCCGGAGTAATCCGGTTGGCGCCGCCGCTGATCCTCACGGATGAGCAGGCCGAAACCTTCGTGGCAGCACTACCTGCCATCTTCGACAGTGCACTATCGGCTGACCAGCCGGGGGAGAAGTGACTACCGTGGTGAAACACTTTCTCAGGGACGACGATCTGACTCCGGCGCAGCAGGCCGAAGTTCTGGAACTCGCTGCGATTCTCAAGAAGGACCCGTTCGCTCGGCGTCCACTCGAGGGTCCACGCGGAGTCGGCGTCATCTTCGAGAAGAACTCGACGCGTACACGTTTCTCGTTCGAGATGGGCATCGCACAGATGGGCGGCCACGCCGTCGTCGTCGACGGGCGCAGCACCCAACTCGGGCGTGAAGAGACGCTGGCGGACACCGGACGCGTTCTCTCCCGCTACGTCGACGCCGTCGTGTGGCGCACGTTCGGCCAGAAGCGCTTGGAGCAGATGGCAACGGGCGCAACCATTCCCATCGTCAACGCATTGTCGGACGAGTTTCACCCCTGTCAGGTTCTGGCAGATCTGCAAACGCTGACCGAGCAGAAGGGTGAGCTCAAGGGGCTGAAGCTGACCTACCTGGGTGACGGCGCCAACAACATGGCTCACTCACTGATGCTCGGCGGAGTCACCGCAGGCATCGACGTCACCATTGCCAGCCCCGCGGGCTTCGAACCGGCGGACTGGGTAGTGGCAGCAGCACGCAAACGCGCCGAGGAAACCGGCGCGACCATCACGCTGACGCAGGACCCGCAGGCCGGCGTCGTCGGCGCCGACGCGTTGGTCACCGACACCTGGACCTCGATGGGTCAGGAGAACGACGGACTCGATCGGGTCGGACCTTTCCGTCCGTTCCAGATCAACAAGGAGCTGCTCGCAAAGGCAGATCCGAAGGCCGTCGTCCTGCACTGCCTGCCCGCGCATCGCGGGGAAGAAGTCACCGACGAGGTTCTCGACGGGCCGCAGAGTGTGGTCTGGGACGAGGCGGAGAACCGTCTGCACGCCCAGAAGGCATTGCTCGTGTGGCTGCTGGAGCAGCGAACACAACTGGACCCGGCGTGAGCGTCGCTCCCACTCGGGCTGGTCGCCAGTCGCGCATCATCGCGCTTCTGGCGGCTCACCCCGTCCGAAGTCAGACGGAGCTGGCGGCCTTGCTCGGTGCCGAGGGCATCGAAGCAACGCAGGCGACGCTCTCGCGTGACCTCGAAGAGCTGGGAGCGGTGAAACTGCGTGCCGCCGACGGCGGCGCCGGTGTTTACGTGGTGCCGGAAGACGGGAACCCGGTACGCGGTGTGGCCGGCGGTACCGACCGCCTCTCCCGGCTGTTGGGTGAGCTGTTGGTCTCCACCGATTTCAGCGGCAACATGGCGATCCTCCGGACACCGCCGGGAGCCGCGCACTACCTCGCGAGCGCACTGGATCGGTCCTCGATGCCGGACATCGTAGGCACGATCGCCGGAGATGACACCATCTTCGTAGTGGCCCGGGAACCGCTTTCCGGAGCGGAACTCGCGGCCATGATCGAATCGCTCGCCTGACCCCTTATTCTTTGATAGAGATTTTCAACCGAAGGAGCACAAAAACCATGGCCGATCGCGTCGTACTCGCCTACTCGGGCGGGCTGGACACTTCTGTTGCCATCAGTTGGATCGGTAAGGAGACGGGCGCTGAAGTTGTCGCCGTCGCCATCGATCTGGGGCAGGGTGGCGAGGACATGGAGGTCGTGCGTCAGCGCGCGATCGACTGCGGCGCAGTCGAATCCGTTGTCGTCGACGCCCGCGACGAGTTCGCGGACGAATACTGCCTGCCGACCATCGCAGCCAACGCCCTGTACATGGACCGCTACCCGCTCGTCTCGGCCATCAGCCGTCCGCTGATCGTCAAGCACATCGTCGAAGCTGCACGCTCGCATGGCGGCACCATCGTCTCGCACGGTTGCACCGGTAAGGGCAACGACCAAGTTCGCTTCGAGGTCGGATTCGGCGCCCTCGCACCCGACCTGCAGGTCATCGCACCGGTCCGCGACTACGCCTGGACCCGCGAGAAGGCCATCGCCTTCGCCGAAGAGAACAACATCCCGATCAACGTCTCCAAGAAGTCGCCGTTCTCGATCGACCAGAACGTCTGGGGCCGCGCCGTCGAGACCGGATTCCTCGAGGATCTGTGGAACGCGCCGACGAAGGACGTCTACGACTACACCCAGGACCCGACGGTCAACTGGAATGCACCCGACGAGCTCATCATCAGCTTCGACAAGGGCCGCCCGGTCGCCATCGACGGCCGCCCGGTATCGGTTCTCGAAGCCATTCAGGAACTGAACAAGCGCGCAGGCGCTCAGGGCGTCGGCCGCCTCGACGTCGTCGAGGACCGTCTCGTGGGCATCAAGAGCCGTGAGATCTACGAGGCTCCCGGCGCGATGGTTCTCATCACCGCACACCAGGAACTCGAGCACGTCACCCTCGAACGCGAACTCGGTCGCTACAAGCGTCAGATGGAGCAGCGTTGGTCCGAGCTGGTCTACGACGGCCTCTGGTTCTCGCCCCTCAAGGATGCACTGGACACGTTCGTCGACAAGACGCAGGAACGCGTCACCGGCGACATCCGTCTCTTCCTGCACGGTGGAGCCATCACCGTCAACGGCCGTCGCAGCCCGGAGTCGCTCTACGACTTCAACCTCGCGACGTACGACGAGGGCGACAGCTTCGACCAGTCTGCATCGAAGGGCTTCGTCGAGATCCACGGTCTGTCGTCGAAGGTCGCCGCGAAGCGCGATCTGGGACTCTGAGCCATGACGGCTCACGGTGACGGAGACGCCCAAAAACCTTACGGTGACGGAGACGCCCAAAAACACGGCACCAACGAAGGTGCGCTGTGGGGCGGGCGGTTCGAGTCCGGACCGGCCGCTGCGATGGCGGCGCTGAGCAAGTCGACTCACTTCGACTGGGTCCTCGCTCCGTACGACGTGCGGGCGTCGCAGGCGCATGCACGTGTGCTGAACAAGGCCGGCCTGCTCAGCGAAGCCGACCTCGCGACGATGCTCGACGGTCTCGACCGTCTGGCGGCAGATGTCGCCAGTGGCGCCTTCGGGCCCAGTGATTCGGACGAGGACGTTCACGGCGCACTCGAGCGTGGTCTGATCGAGCGCGTCGGGCCTGAGGTCGGTGGACGCCTGCGTGCTGGTCGTTCACGTAACGACCAGGTGGCCACGCTGTTCCGCATGTGGCTTCGCGATGCGGTCCGCCGCATCTCCACCGGAGTTCTCGACGTGGTCGACGCATTGGCGACTCAGGCCGGGGCGCATCCGGATGCCGTGATGCCGGGCAAGACGCACCTGCAGGCGGCTCAGCCGGTCCTGTTGGCGCATCACCTGCTCGCTCACGCACATCCACTGTTGCGCGACGTGCAACGCCTTCGCGACTTCGACGTGCGAGCTGCGGTGTCCCCGTACGGTTCCGGTGCACTGGCCGGTTCCTCACTCGGACTCGATCCCGAAGCGATTGCGGCGGAACTGAAGTTCGACAGCTCGGCCGAGAACTCGATCGACGCAACGGCTTCGCGTGATTTCGCAGCCGAGGCAGCGTTCGTGCTCGCAATGATCGGTGTCGATCTCTCCCGTATGGCGGAAGAGATCATCATCTGGAGCACACCGGAGTTCGGCTACATCACTCTTGCCGACGCGTGGTCCACGGGATCGTCGATCATGCCGCAGAAGAAGAATCCGGATGTCTCGGAACTCACGCGCGGTAAGTCGGGTCGTTTGATCGGTAACCTCACCGGATTGTTGGCGACGCTCAAGGCTCAGCCGCTGGCGTACAACCGCGATCTGCAAGAGGACAAGGAACCGGTCTTCGACTCGGTTGCGCAGCTCGAGATGTTGCTCCCGGCCATCACCGGTCTGGTGCAGACTCTCGAGTTCCACACCGAGCGTATGGCGGAACTTGCTCCGGCAGGGTTCACGTTGGCCACCGACATCGCGGAGTGGATGGTGCGTCAGGGCGTGCCGTTCCGGGTTGCACACGAGGCAGCCGGAGCGTGTGTGCGTGTCGCCGAAGCGCGAGGCGTCGGACTCGAAGATCTCACGGACGAGGAACTGGCCGGCGTCGACAGCGCGCTGACGCCCGCTGTTCGTGAGGTGCTGACAGTCGAGGGTTCCATCTCTTCGCGTAATGCACGGGGCGGCACCGCGGGGGTGCGGGTGGCAGAGCAGTTGGACGGAGTCCGAGCAGTGGCGCAGTCGCTGCGGGGATGGACACTCTGACCTCGAGGTCGCGAGTGTCGTCCCTCTCTTTTCGGCAGTAGTCCTTCGGTCGTACGCGGTCAGGGAGCAGAATTTGCTCCCTGACCGCGTACGCGTATTCGTCGTCAGTAGGCTTGTCGCGCGCGGGAAAAATGAGACTGACGTCACATGGTGAGTAACTTGGGAGTGAAATGGTGGGATTGAATTCCAAGTCTGTGCTGGGCCCGATTCGTCGGGTGGTTGCGACAGCACAAAACGGCCTCGAGGTCGTCCGGTTGGGTGGGTTGGAAACGGATGCGACCACGTCGCCGTTCGAAATCGTCGAACGCGCAGCGATGTATCGGCTACGGCGTTACTTCCCGGACAGTGACCCGGAAACCGTCGGCGCACCGATCTTGCTGATCCCGCCGATGATGATGTCGGCGAACGTGTACGACGTGACCCGCGACCAGGGCGCTGTGGGAATTCTGCACGAGATGGGCCTTGACCCTTGGGTCGTCGATTTCGGTTCGCCCGACTCCGAAGAGGGCGGTTGGGATCGCAATCTTGCCGATCACATCATCGCTCTCAGCGACATCGTCGATCACATCCGCCGTCACACCGGTAAAGATGTTCACATCTCCGGTTACTCGCAGGGTGGAATGTTCGCCTATCAGGCTGCTGCCTACCGACGCAGCCGAAACATAGCCAGTGTCATCACCTTCGGCAGCCCGGTAGACACACTCGCTGCATTGCCTTTCGGCATCCCGGCCGGATTGGCTACCAAGGGTGCGGATTTCCTCGCCGATCACGTCTTCAATCGCCTGGCAGTCACCGGATGGATGGCTCGTACCGGGTTCCAGTTGCTCGATCCCGTGAAGTCGCTGAAGATGCGCGTCGACTTCCTGCTTCAACTGCACGACCGTGAGGCGTTGCTACCGAGAGAGCAGCAGCGACGCTTCCTCGCCACCGAGGGTTGGGTCGCGTGGTCGGGGCCTGCGGTAGCCGAACTGCTCAAGCAGTTCATCGTGCACAACAGGATGATGACCGGTGGTTTTGTCATCAAGGATCAATTGGTCTCGCTCGCCGAAATCACCTGCCCCATCCTGGCCTTTGTCGGCGAGGTCGACGACATCGGTCAGCCGCAAGCGGTTCGCGGTATCAGTCAAGCGGCTCCGCGGGCGAAGGTCTATGAATCTACTTTGCGCGCAGGTCATTTCGGTTTGGTTGTCGGTTCCACCGCGGCCAATCACACCTGGCCGACAACCGGTGAATTCGTGCAGTGGACCGAAACGGGTGGGCCGCTCCCGGACCGCATCGCGAACATGGTCTACGGCGCCGACCTCGAAGACCAGACCGGCGTGTCGATCAGCAATCGGATCATCCACACCGTCGCCTCGGTCGCCGAAGTAGGGGCAGGCGTCACCAAGGGAATCAGTGACCTTGCCGCCGGCGCCTTGCGCGGCACTTTCGAGTTGTCCGGCGAGGCTGCGCGCGCGTTGCCACGTCTGGCGCGGCTCAACCAGATTCAGCCGCACACCAAGATCTCCCTGAGCCAATTGCTTGCGGAGCAGCGTCGAAAGGCGCCGAACGGCGAGTGCTTCCTCTTCGACAATCGCGTGCACACCTACGAAGCGGTCAACGCCCGCATCGACAATGTCGTACGCGGTTTGATCTCCGTGGGAGTGCGTCCGGCAGCACATGTCGGTGTTCTGATGGAGACCCGTCCCAGCGCACTTGCGGCCATCGCGGCTCTCTCGCGACTCGGTGCCGTTGCCGTCATGCTTCCGCCAGGGTCCGACATCACGGCTGCGGTCAAGCTGGGATCGGTCGATCGGATCATCACCGATCCGGAGAACGTCGATGCCGCAGTGGTTACCGGTAGGCCTGTTCTGGTTCTCGGCGGCGGCGATGCCCGTGGCCTCGAGGTGGATCCGTCGCACGACGTGATCGATCTCGAACAAATCGATCCGACGAAGGTCAATCTGCCCGGGTGGTACCGACCGGATCCCGGTGTCGCCCGCGAACTCGCGTTCATCATCTTTGCGGAATCCGGCGGTGTGCTCGAAGCCAAGCAGATCACCAACTACCGGTGGGCATTGTCGGCCTTCGGCACGGCCACGGCGGCAGATCTCGATCGCGGTGACACCGTGTACTGCCTTGCGCCGCTCCACCATTCGTCGAGTTTGCTCGCGACCATCGGTGGCGCAATGGCCGGTGGTTCCCGGATTGCTCTCTCACGCGGACTGAACCCGGCGAGGTTTGTCGAAGAAATCCACCGCTACGGCGTGACGGTCGTGAGTTACACGTGGTCGATGATGCGCGAGATCCTCGACGAGGATCTTCTCCTCATCGACGGTAGCCATCCGGTCCGCCTGTTCATCGGTTCGGGAATGCCCCATGGTCTGTGGAAGCGGACCACGGAGGCGTTCGACCCCGCGCAGGTGCTCGAGTTCTATGCGTCGACCGAAGGCGATGTGATTCTCGCCAACGTCGCAGGCTCCAAAGTTGGCTCCAAAGGTCGCCCGCTGCCGGGGAGCGCGCAGGTTCGGTTGGCGGCCTACGACCCGCTCAGTGGTCGGCTCCTCGAAAACGGCAACGGATTTGTCCGTGAGTGCGCCGAAGACGAGGTCGGCTTGCTGCTCGGGCGCGCGGGATTCACCGCTGATCTCTCGGGCGGCGCCATGCGAGGTCTCTTCCAAGCCGGCGATTCGTGGATTCCCACCGAGAATCTCTTCCGCCGGGACGGCGACGGCGACTACTGGCTGATCGATCACAAGAACACGGTCATTTCCACCCTCCGCGGTCCCGTGTTCACCCAGCCGATCGTCGACGCTTTGTCGAGTGTCGCGCGGGTAGATCTTGCAGTCGCGTACGGCGTCGGCGACGCACCGCATCAGTTGGCGGTCGCTGCCGTGACCTGGCGTCCGGGGCGGCAGTTCCGGTCTGCCGAGCTTGCAGAGGCTCTCTCGCGCATCGATTTCGACGCTCGCCCGGACATCGTGCACGTAGTGGACGAGATCCCGGTGGGCTCGTCGTACCGTCCGAGCTCTACTGCTTTGGCTGCGGCCGGACTGCCGGCGCCGGGGCCACGGACCTGGTTCCTCGATTCCGAGACGCAGTCGTACAAGCGGCTGACCAAGGCAATTGCCGCGCAGTTGATGCCGACGAGGGTGGGCACCGGAGCACGGTAGCCTGAGGGCATTCTGTTTGATCGGTTCGAGAGGACTCACGTGGCTATTGATTCGACGTTGCTCAGCATTCTGGCCTGCCCCCAGGACAAGGGCCCGCTGCTGCTGGTCGGGGACGAGTTGCTCTACAACCCCCGTTTGCGGCGCGCGTATCCGATCGAGAACGGCATTCCTGTTCTGTTGATCGACGAGGCACGCGATGTGGCCGACGACGAGCACGAGAAGTTGCTCGCACGGGCCGAAGGCTAGATCGGCAACTCACCGGTGAGGTACCGCTGGAGGTTCGGAGCTACCAGCGGTACCAGTGCGTCGACGCTCAACGTCGCGAGCGGTTCGAGTCCGAGCACGTATCGCGTGACCAGTAGCCCGGCCATCTGAGAGGCCACCAATTCTGCTCTGATCAGGCCGGTGCCCGGTGGTGTGTCCACCCGCGGAATGATGTCACGCAATACGATATCGAGCAGAAAGCTCTGAATCAGTTGCGATCCGTCTCCGGAAATGGCTGATCGAAAAGCCGCCAGAATCGCCGGCTGATGTTCCGATTCCCAGAGCCCGATCACCGCCCGGAGAAGGCTTTCGCCGAGATTTTCGGTCGGGGAGGTGTGAACCGGTCCCAGTACCTGTGCTGGATCGATCGGTAGCGCGATAGCAGCGGTGAACAACTGCTCCTTGCTCCCGAAATGGTGATGAATCATGGCCGGATCGACGTCAGCGGCCGCGGCTATCGATCGAACGGTAGTTCTTCGAAAACCGTTCCGGGAGAACTCTCGTCGCGCCGAATCGAGAATCTGCGCGCGAGTCTCCGACTTGCCCGGTCGTCGCCCCGAACGAGTTGGCGTCGGCGCGGTGCTGTTGTCGGTCATGGAGTGCGGCGATCGAGTGTGGCTGCGGCCAGCGATAGTGCGGCGGCGGCAAAGCCTGCCATGACGGCGAGATCACGCCACATCTGACCTGTCGCGTCGGCATGCATCGACACTTGTTGAAGCGCGTCGACGGCGTAGCTCAAGGGGAGGACGTTGCTGATCCATTCGAGCCAGGTCGGCAATTGGTCACGAGGTACCAGGAGGCCGCAGAGGAAGAGCTGTGGAACCACTACGACAGGCATGAACTGCACTGCTTGGAATTCGGTCTTCGCGAACGCACTGGCCAACAGACCAAGAGCAACGCCGAGGATCGCGCCGAGAACTGCAATGACGATGACCCACGCAAGACTGCCCGCGATGGTGAGCCCGAGAAATCCGAAAGCTACCGCGCACGCGAGAGCTGCCTGAGCGGCTGCGGAGAGCGAAAATGCTGCACCGTATCCGGCGAGAAGATCGAGTTTGCCCATCGGCGTGGTGAGCAGGCGTTCGAGTGTGCCTGAACTGCGTTCGCGTTGCATCGCGATGGACGTGACCAGGAACATGACGACGAACGGCAAGATTCCCAACATCGTGATCGCCACTCGTTGGAAGAGCGAAACCTGGCCGGGCGGCGTCGGGACGTCTTGGTAGAGGAAATAGAGCAGAATCATCAGCAACGACGGGACCAGCAAGATCATGGCCACCGTGCGGTGATCTTGGCGGAGCTGAAGCAGAATTCGGACGGTCGTAGCGCCGAAGATCCTGATGCTCATGATATTTCGCCTCCGACGGGTGAAGTCCGAATCAGTTCGAGGAAGGCGTCCTCGAGCCGTTCACATCTGGTTTTCGCGCGCAGTTCGTCAGGGGTGAGTTGCGCGAGAAGGTACCCGTCGCGCATCAGAATCAGTTCTGCGCAGTGGTCCGCCTCGTCCATGACGTGGCTGGAGACCAACAGGGTGGTTCCGCTGCGAGCGAGGTCGGCAAATCGTTCCCACAACTCGACGCGAAGCACCGGATCGAGGCCGACGGTCGGTTCGTCGAGGATCAACACATCAGGTGACGCCACCAGCGCGCATGCCAGCGAAACTCGACCGCGTTGACCTCCGGACAGGTCGGCTGCGGTCTGGTCGGCATAACGGCTCAATCCGACGGCGTCGATCGCTGCTGCGACGTCTGCGCCGGATTTTCCGTACAGAGCGCCGAAATACTGAACATTTCGTGTGACCGTCAGGTCGCCGTACACACTGGGGGATTGGGTGACGTACCCGATTCGACGGCGAAGGCCGACGGACCCGGCGCGATCTCCCAGGACTCTGACCTCACCACTTTCGACGATCTGCGTTCCGACTATCGCGCGCATGAGGGTTGTCTTGCCGCAACCGGAGGGTCCGAGCAGTCCGGTGATCGATCCCGCCGAAACTTGCAGGTCAAGCGAGTGGAGTACTTCGTGTTTGCCGCGAATGACTCGGAGTCCGCGGATGTCTATTGCCGGCGTTGTGGTCACTGTGCGCCTCGTTTCAATAATTCATCACTTGTTGAATTATGCGACTCGGCCGACCGGCGAGTCAACGGTGTGGGCACAATCGAAGGGTGAGTATCGAGACCTTGGTAAATGTGAAAAACCCGTTGGAAGCGGGCTTGGCGGTTCTCGGCTCGACCCTGATCGTCGATGAGGTCTCTCTGAGAATTGTCGAGGTGGAGGCTTACGGCGGGGAGAAGGACGGGCCCTGGCCGGATCCGGCAGCGCATTCATATCGGGGGCAAACGCCGCGAAACAGCGTGATGTTCGGGCGGGCGGGGCGTCTGTACGTCTACCGCAGCTACGGAATGCACTTTTGCATGAACATCTCGTACGGCCCGGATGGTGTCGCGGGCGGTGTTCTGCTCCGAGCCGCCGAAATCGAAGCCGGCCACGATGTGGTGTCCGCACGGAGATCGCCGGATCGGCCGTCTCACCAATGGGCCAGAGGGCCAGGTAATCTCGGCGCTTCCGCCGCAATCACGCTGGGGGACAACGGAACAGACGTGTTCGACCCGGCGTCGCGGATTCGGCTCGAATTGGGGGAGTCGAAGGTATGGGTGAGCGGACCGCGGGTGGGTGTCAGCACCGCGGCGGAGGTCCCGTGGCGCTTCTGGATTCCGGACTCCCCGGCGGTGTCCGCGTATCGCCGAAGCCCGCGAGCACCGGCCGTTTCGTGAAGATGGGATGATCGAGTCCGTGACTGAGAATATTCTCGACGAACTGACCTGGCGCGGGCTGATCGCCCAATCAACCGATCTCGACGCTTTGCGTAAAGATCTCGAGGCCGGACCGGTCACGCTGTATGCGGGGTTCGACCCGACCGGACCGAGTCTGCACGCAGGCCACCTGGTTCCGCTCCTTGCGCTCAAGCGTTTTCAGCGCGCCGGCAACCGCCCGATCGTTCTTGCCGGCGGTGCAACGGGCTTGATCGGTGACCCCCGTGACGTCGGGGAACGGACGATGAACTCCGCCGACACTGTCGCAGACTGGGCGGGTCGCATCCGTGGTCAGCTCGAACGATTCGTGGATTTCGACGATTCGCCGACGAGTGCGGTCATCGAGAACAACATGAACTGGACGGGCAAGATGTCGGCCATCGATTTCTTGCGTGATGTGGGCAAACACTTCTCCGTGAACGTGATGCTCGCGCGCGACACCGTCAAGCGTCGCCTCGAATCGGACGGAATGTCGTACACCGAGTTCAGCTACATGCTGCTCCAGGCCAACGACTACCTGCACCTGCGGCGCGATCTCGGCTGCACGTTGCAGGTCGGCGGGTCCGATCAGTGGGGCAACATCATTGCCGGCGTCGAACTCAACCGTCGTGTCGACGGTGAGAGCGTGCACGCAATGACGGTTCCGCTGGTGACCTCGGCCGATGGCAAAAAGTTCGGAAAATCGACCGGTGGCGGCAGTTTGTGGCTCGACCCAGAGATGACCAGCCCGTACGCCTGGTACCAGTACTTCGTGAACACTGGCGACGCCGACGTGATCAAGTACCTGCGCTGGTTCACCTTCTTGACTGCGGACGAACTCGCGGAGTTGGAGACTGCAACGGCGGAGCGGCCGCATGCGCGAGAAGCGCAGAAGCGACTCGCCGCGGAGATGACGACCTTGGTTCACGGAGAACACAACACCCGTGCTGTCGAGCTCGCCAGCCAGGCGTTGTTCGGCAAGGCGGAGCTGGCGGAACTCGACGAGTCGACGCTTGCTGCCGCGCTGAAAGAAGCATCTGTCAGCGAATTGGCGCCGGGGGAGCCGCGCACGATCATCGATCTGCTCGTGACGAGCGGTTTGTGTGAGAGCAAGGGAGCTGCTCGACGCGCAGTGAAAGAGGGCGGCGCTTCGGTGAACAACCAGAAGGTGTCGGCCGACGACTGGGAGCCCACCGCATCCGATCTGCTTCACGGCAGCTGGTTGGTCGTCCGGCGCGGAAAGCGCAACTTCGCCGGCGTGAAAATCCTTCCGAACTGACGTGTGTGGGGTCACAGTTGTCTTGCGAGGCTCCTGTGGCCGCTGGTGGCCCGCCTGCGGGCGGGCCACCAGCGGATTTAACCTGACGAACACCTGCGACCTGCACGTTTGACGCTCAGTTTTCATTCGCGTAACTTTGTCCAAGTCAGAGCGACACGGACACCAACCCCGACCGAGAGGCCGGGGACACGCGGTTGGACGAAGTCGGAGACAGTCACGCTCAGCGGGAATTTGCTTCCCTAGAGCGAACAAGCTAAGATTGTAACCCTTGCCCCGGAGCTTTCAACCTGGTTGAAGTGATGGTGTGTGCGTGTTCTTTGAGAACTCAACAGTGTGTCGATGAATGTCAGTGCCAAATATTTTTTTGGTACTTCGCATGTCGGATGATGTT
>NZ_JBHWYS010000012.1:0-141363 GCF_042728675.1 Rhodococcus sp. NPDC060176 | reverse complement strand
CGGACGAGTTCGAGGCCGTCTACTACTCTCAACTATCAATTCTCCAGCCGGAGATGTCGCCAGCATAGGAGCGGCAAAAAACCCGGCACGGTTCAGTCTCGGGCTCTCGAAGATGTGATCCGTGCTGTATCTTCGCCGTTACGCCAGGCTTTCGATCAGCTCATGTAAATCCGACGGTCAGTCGGATAGTGGTTGTCCAAGTGCAACCCATTCCAGCCGCCGAAAGTCACCGGCCTCGACGAACACCTCTCTCGGTTCGAGCGCCGTAATGTCCGAACCGAGACCGCAAGAATCGCGTGCTTGGGATCCTTATGGGTTCGCCGTGCTCAACAGAGCGAAGCACCAACCCGGACTGTCACTATCAACTCGCAGATCACCCGCGGCCCTAATGAAACCTGTAAGTCGACTGTTTCCAATCCACTTACGGGTTTTTGGACGTCTAAATAACAGAGTCAAGGCCGGCCGATCACATAATTTGCGTGGCAGGTAATTTCTCCGGAAATTTCTCACCATACTTGCCGTAGCTATGCCCAATTCGCCTGCGGCCTTGATTATCTGGGCAGTTGCTTCCCCTCTCAACGCGGTGGCGAGGCATCATCATACTCACCGGGGCCCTTCTTGCTGCTCCTCGCCCTGTCGGGTTCGCGGATCGCTCCGAGTGCGCTTCTCGGCTCTTGGACGTTCTGCTCAACCGCCACGGAGGAGGTGGCGCGCAGTGAGCCGCCGTGTCGGGTGGCCGACGCTTGGCCCTCATCCCCGTACTCCGCAGAATACTGGTGCTGCGAAACGCAGGGAAAAACTTGCAATATATCTGCGACGAACTCAACGACGACGGGATCCGCACCCGGCAGGACAAGCGGTGTGCCGGTGAAACAACATTTCCAGACTGCTCAAGACAGCTTTTGCAGACGAGATCTGCCAAGAACTGCGAATGACTGAGGTCGCAAGCTTTCTTGGCGGATGAATGCCTGAGGAAGGCGGTGAGTGCCGAGTCGCGCAGTACGAGGACGGGTGACAGCGGCCCATCTCGGTCAAGCCACTGTCATCGTCTAGGTGAAAGCGGCACTTTACTCACCCGTACCCGGCGCAGATCGTGACAGGCAGATTCCATTGCCGCGCGCAGCCTGCTGTCTCAGCCATGGTCGCCTTCGCGCAACCCGATGGTTGCACGAGGCTGAAGCCAGCGATCGTGGTGCGTCCGGCCATATGACAGCGCCGACCCTACTCGGGTGCTGGTGCGATCAACCCAAATAGAAGCGGAGACATTCGTGGTCGAAGAATCGACGATCGAGTCGAATCTTCCCGGCAGTCAGTGCCCAGCTGTTTATGACAGCTTGATTCGAGACCACTGTGACGGCTTGATCCAGACCCATCTGCGACTCGCCGCAGCGGTGGTGACGGTTTGAGCTGAGCCCACCTCAGTGTTGGTGGCATCTGGTTGTTCAGATGCCAGCAAGCTGGTGGAGGGCAGTGATGGAGACTCGGATGGAGTTGTTTGCTCGTATTCGACGTGATGCCCGGGTCGAGGGTTATTCGATTCGGGAATTAGCCCGCCGGCATCAGGTCGGCCGGGCGACGGTGCGGATGGCGTTGGCGCACGCACAGCCGCCGCCGAGAAAAGTTCCGGTGCGCTGTTCGCCGAAGCTCGATCCGTTCAAGAACGCGATCGACATGATGCTCACCGCTGATATCGATGGACCACGCAAGCAACGTCACACGGCCCGTCGGATCCTCGCCAGACTTGCCGACGAGCATGGAGCGCAGCACCTTTCGTATTCGACGGTGCGAGATTACGTGCGGGTCCGGCGGGCGCAGATCGACGTCGAGGCCGGACGCCGTATCGAAGTGTTCATCCCGCAAGAACACGCTCCCGGAGCCGAAGCGGAAGTCGATTTCGGTGAAGTGTGGGTGATGCTGGCCGGGACGAAAACGAAATGCCACATGTTCACCTTTCGCCTCTCCTACTCGGGAAAAGCTGTGCATCGGGTGTACTCGACGCAAGGGCAGGAAGCGTTCCTCGAAGGACACATCGCCGCGTTCGCCGAGATCGGCGGTGTCCCGACCCCGCCACATCCGCTACGACAATTTGACCAGCGCAGTGCAGAAAGTGATCTACGGGCAATCTCGTGCCCGGGTGGAGAACCAGCGATGGTTGCTCTTCCGCTCGCACTTCGGGTTCGACGCGTTCTACTGCCAACCTGGTGTCTCCGGGGCGCACGAGAAAGGCGGCGTCGAGGGTGAAGTGGGCCGGTTCCGCCGTAATCGGTTGTCTCCGATGCCTGTCGTCGACTCACTCGATGAGCTCAACGAGAAGATCCGTGCCTGGGACACCGCTGACAACAACCGACGTATCAGCGACCGAATCCGGACCGTTGGACAGGACCTCGCAGTAGAGGCACCGCTCCTGCTCCCTGTTCCAGACGAAGAATTCGACCCCGGTCTGTCCTTGACTCCCCGAGTCGATCGGTCAGCGTTGATCACGGTGCGGATGGCGAAATACTCTGTCCCAGCGCGTTTCATCGGCAGGCAAGTGCGAGTATCACTGCGTGCGTCGGAAGTGGTGGTCTTCGACGGACGAACGGTGATCGCTCGTCATCCACGCGTCGTCACTCAAGGCGGCCAAAGCCTCGATCTCGACCACTACCTCGAAGTGCTACGCACCAAACCCGGTGCGCTACCAGGAGCGAGCGCTTTGGCAGCAGCCCGCAGAAATGGAACATTCACTGCGAGCCATGACGCGTTCTGGGCGGCGGCCCGCAAAACCGACGGTGATGCCGGCGGAACTCGCCAACTCATCGACGTTCTGCTCCTGCACCGCACCATGAACGCCGATGACGTGATTGCCGGCATCGAATCGGCCTTGACCGTCGGCGCGGTCACCGCCGACGTCGTTGCGGTCGAAGCCCGCCGGCACTCGTCATCGAGCATCGATACGGGTGGGTCTGGTTCACACCGTCATCTCGTTGCTCGACGGGACGGCCGTGAGCAACGTGTTGTCAGCCTGACTCAACGCCGTCTCGCCGATCCGGCAGCGGTCATCGCAGGTCTACCGGCCGACTCACGGCCACTCCCCAGTGTTGATCGATACGACCAGTTGCTCCGCTTACCTACCCGCGCCACAACACACAGCACCGAAGGAACAGGAACATGAGCCGACCCAGCACATCGATCTCCACCACCCTGCGCCGCCGCGGACTGACAGAAGAAGCCGCCACAGCCGCAATCGATCAAGCCTGCCGGCGACTACGACTTCCCACCATTCGTGCCGTTGTTGCCGAGGCCGCCAGCTCCGCGCACAAAGACCAACTTTCCTACTACGGATTCTTGGCTGAGCTTCTGCTCTCCGAATGCGACGACCGTGACCGAAGAAGCGTCGTACGACGGACCAAGGGAGCGGGGTTTCCTCGCGAAAAGTGGCTCTCCGACTTCGATTTCGATGCCAACTCCAATATCAATCCCGCCACCATCGGCACCCTCGCTACCGGCGACTGGATCCGCAAAGGGCAACCCCTGTGCTTGATCGGGGACTCCGGAACCGGGAAATCGCACCTGCTCATCGGGCTCGGCGCTGCGGCCGCCGAGCATGGTTACCGCGTCAAATACGTCCTCGCCACGCGACTGGTGAACGAGCTCGCCGAAGCCGCTGACGAGAAACAACTCGCCCGCACGATCGCCCGCTACGGCCGCGTGGATCTGCTCTGCATCGACGAGCTCGGTTACATGGAACTCGACAAGCGAGGCGCGGAGCTGCTTTTTCAGGTATTGACCGAACGAGAGGAGAAGAATTCCGTCGCCATCGCCTCCAACGAATCTTTCTCCGGTTGGACGAAAACATTCACCGACCCGCGGCTCTGCGCTGCCATCGTCGACCGGCTCACCTTCGGCGGCAACATCATCGAAACCGGAACCGACTCCTACCGACTCGCGCACACCCGAGCCCAACAATCAGCCTGAGGTGGGACTGGATCAAGCCGCCTTACTGGACCTGAATGGGATTGACATATTCAGCCCAGCTTGCCAACCTCGCTGCAGCAGCGGCGATCCGGACCGCTGTCTACTCCGAGAAGCTCCGAGACCAAGCATCTTTCGGTGAGAACACCACTGACGCGTGGACCCCAGCGCTCTACAGCCTGTCTACCTCCCTCACCTCCTTCACGGAGGAAACCGGTGCCAGCACAGCAGCAGTCGACAAGATGGCGCGGAATCACCATCGGCGCTTTCATAATTGCACGCATCCTCTCCATCGCCACCCATGCCTACATGCACGCACGGGTTTCGCCGGATTCTGGCGCAGATTCGCGCTGCGCCTCGGTCGGGCGGTAGGCCCTGCGTTGCGGTGGTACCTGGCGCTGCTCATTTCGCGGCTGTCAATGTCAGAGGCGCAGGTCACCCAGTTGCGATCCTGACCGTGCAAGGAAGCGCATTCAATTCTTCGCATGCACGAATGAAGAGTTGATCAGTCTCCCTCGTGGATCTGCTGCGTAACCCAAGCCGCGACCTGTGCTCTAGAGGTGAAGCTTAGCTTGGTCAGGATGTGCTCGACGTGACCCTGCGCCGTGCGAGGTGAGATCACGAGGCGCTCCGCGATGGCTCGATTGGTTAATCCATCGGCGATAAGTCCAGCGACTTCTCGCTCCCTCTTGGTCAGTATTGCTGATTTTGTATCCCCTGCCGAAGCGCCCGTGAGTTGTTCGTGGAGGGCGTAGGCGATTGCCGAGGCGAAGCTACTCTGCCTACCCCTACGATATGCCGCCGCATATCTGTCGATCCCCAACTTTCGACGGGATAACTGTTCGCATATCTCATGGTAGGCAATAAGGCTGGAATGAATTACTGCTGCGCTACCTACCGAATGTGCCACGCTCTCCGCTGCCCCGAGGAGAACAGCGGCGCGTTGTGCATTGTGTTGTTCGCACTCGATCCAGGCCATCGCCTCGATTGACTTGGCGGCGATGCGTGGGCTGCGAACTTGTCTAGACAACCTCAACGACTCCAGTAGCAATTGAACCGCTCGTTCGCTGTCGCCCTGCTGCCAGACTGCGATGCCCAGAGCCCACAACGCATGAGATCGATATACCTTCTCGCCATGTGTTGCGGTGATGGTGAGGACATGTTCGTAACACTTGATCGCTTGATCTCTGCGGTCGGACAGCCCATAGACCAAACCCAATTGGTAAAGAACGCTTGTCTCGAGGGTCCGTTCTCCTCGTTTACTAAATTGCGCAAGAGCAGCTTCCAAGCGAGAAGAGGCGCGCGGGAGGTCTCCGGAGTATAGGGCGAGCATTCCGTCAGCACAGTCGACGTAGGCACCCATCATGAGGTCATCAGTCCCAGCCGTTAGCCTGCGGGCCTCGTCCAGAAGCGTTGCGCTGGCGTGGAGGTCACCTTGAATGCCCGCCATCACGCTGGCGCAGTAGAGCGACTTAACCCACTCCGAAGTGGGCGGGCCGCTCTGCACGGCGAGTAGCTGGTCGAACCAACTTCGTCCCTCGTTATAGAGACCTTGAGAGCTCCAGAACCAGCGGAGCGCAGATGCGATACGAAGACCAGCGACGACATCATCGTTGATGCTGAACTCAAGGGCCTCCCGCAGATTTGATTGTTCTCGTTTCAAGCGGTCTATCGTCTCGATCTGATCAGCACTGATCCAGTCGACTTCCGCATCTTGAGCCAAGGCGAGGTACCAGTCGCGGTGGCGTCGCTGCAATGCGACACCACCGCCGCTTCGCTCTAGTTTCTCATGACCGTAGTCACGAAGAGTTTCGAGCATCCGCAGCCGAACCACGGCCCCGTGCTCTTCCCTGATAAGGATCGACTTCTCTACCAGAGCCATCAGAGTATCGAGTAGCTCCTCCGGAGTAAGGTCGGTTCCACATACGTACTCGATCGCATCTAGCTCGAAGCTCCCCGCGAAGATTGACATGCGGCACCACACCAATTGTTCTCTGGCGGTGCAAAGATCGTAACTCCAATCGATACACGATCGGAGGGTTTGCTGCCGTGTCGGTGCGCCTCGGCTACCGCGACTGAGTAGTGCGTAGCGCCCGTTGAGTCGTCGTAGTATCTGCTCTGGTGACATCGCGCGTAATCGCGCCGCGGCCAACTCTATTGGTAGCGGCAAGCCGTCGAGATGAAGGCAAATTGCAGCTACCGCCAGTGCGTTCTCCTCCGTGAGTGCAAACCCGGGGACTGCGGCCGCTCCTCGTTCAGTGAACAGGGACACCGCGTCATACTTGGGCATCTGGCGCAACGAACTCTCTCGTTTGAGGTCAGGGACGGCAAGCGGAGGGACTCTTAGTACCGTCTCGCCCTCGATCGCCAAGGGTTCACGACTTGTAGCCAAAATTCGCAGAACTCCACACGCTCGCAACAAGAACTCTGCAAGCTCCGCCACAGCGCTTACCATGTGCTCGCAGTTGTCGATGACAAATAACAACTCCCTCGTCGCAAGGTGCTCGATAAGAATATCGCGCACAGGCCTCGTCGAGTGGTCCTGAATTCCGACAGCCGACGCTACCGCCTCGATCAATGTCGATTTGTCGCGTAGTCCACCTAACTCGATCAGTCGAACTCCGTCGATGTACTTGTGTTGGACGCTTTCAGCCACACGCATCGCTAGACGGGTCTTACCTACACCTCCGATGCCCGTCAGAGTGACCAGCCGGCCCCCTGCTAGCAAGTTTTTCGCCTTGGCGAGCTCCTGTCGGCGACCGACGAAGCTAGTGAGCTCCAATGGAAGTGGACACGCCATGCTATGCCCAGATGAGCGAGTTGAGTTGAAGTTTCTCAGCTCAGGTGAGTGTTGCGCCTCCGTGTCCGTCCCGCCGTTAAGTTCTGTGTCCAGAGACATCTCGTCGACTGGGAAGTTGTATTTCCTTTGTAAATTGCGCAATTCCTCGCCGAATTCCGCTGCGGTGGCAGGACGCAGACTATTGTCCTGTGATATTGCACGGGCGACCGTTGCTGAAACGTCGACAGGAATTCGGTACTCGCGAAAACCGTACGTTGGTTGCCCACTGCTTGGCATAGGCCGGTTGGAAATCTGAGCCCCGCTATCGCCAGTGAGGAGACTGAACAGGGTGGCGCCGAGTCCGTAGATGTCGGCAGCCGGGGTTGGTAAGTTGCCGCCGAGCACTTCGGGCGCGGTGAAGGCTGATGACTCTGTGGTGGTGCCGAGGGGGTCCAACCGGTCAGTGATCTGTGCGCTGCCGAAGTCTGCCAACTGCGGCTCCCCGCTTGCGGTAAGAAAGATGTTCGAGGGTTTGACATCACCATGCAAGATTCCGACACGGTGCGCTGCTTCAACTGCGCCGGCCAGTTTCACTCCTACCCGGAGGACCTGATCCAGGGGGAGGGGACCATCGTTCCGGATTTGAGCATCAAGGTTGGCTTGCAAATCGCAATGGGTCACAAAATACGGAAGGTCACTGCAGACGGTACCGACGTGCAGAATGCTGATGATGTTCGGGTGTTCCGTCAGCTGCCTGATCGCATTCTGTTCTCGGAAGAACTCGGTACGGTCTTGTTTGGCAAGATGGCCGCGAAGCACTTTCACATACACCCGGCGAGCTCGGTTCGATTCAGCGCATCTGTAAATCTCGGCGAAGTCGTCACTGCCGACTATCTCGGCATCGAGAAAGCCTGCGCCTGCTAGATCCATCACCACTGACGGAGGACACCCATGAGTGTCGAGCGAACGACCCTCACCCATTGGATAACCTCACCTATCGGACAATCAGCCCATCTAGTCCATCCGTGACACGGGTCACCCTGGATAGACCAGTCGGCAGAAGTGCGACCACCGATCGCATGTCTGGATGCTGCGTTATTCAAGGATAGCGCCGAACGCAGTTCGATGCGATATTCTCCGATAACTAGCGTGATCGATGTCTCTCGGCCGGACCACACCGGCCGGGAGACATCGCAGGCCGCCATGACCGAGTACCGAGCGCACCGCGTGACCGAGCAAGGCGATGGGCAACGCGTGTCCAAGTCGTGAGTAAAGCACTTGAAGGTTCCGCTCGGTAATAGTCACATAGACGGCTTTGCATAATGGCCACGACGGCGTTAACAGATGCCGACGAACGCAATTGCTACTTAAATGACCAGTCTGCGCCGTAGCTAAGAATCTTAAGTTCCTCTCATTGTTGAGAAGCTCTATCCTCTGGGGGAGACTGTCGATCTACCAAAGAGCATCTCAGCGATGTAGTAATCCTCGGTTGCGATTTGCTTCGGCAAGACTAACCGCACCACTTTGGAGAACTATCTTGTTGCAACCGGCGAGCATGGTACGGCGGATCCCGGGATCTCCGATGCCGGTTTCAGTTGTACATGCGACACAATCGGAACCGGCATCACTATTGGGTCCGTGAGACTTCCTTCGCGTTTTTGTTCTCAATTTCTAGCAGTGAGACCGTTTGAAATCGATTGATACGCTGTCCCGTCCGGTGAGTATTCATTCACGACATCAGGCCATCAACACGTCTGGGCAATTGCCATGGATTCGACATTTGTAGTGCAGGCGGGAGAGCGGCCTCCGGTACGTTTTGGTATGTCGTCGGCCGGACGAACCGAGAGAGCGCTGCGGAACCTACAGACGTCGATTTGGGGTTTGACGTGGCAGGCCACGGGCCGCCGTGGTGTTGGGACCAACCCGGCGCGACGCCAGTCGTCCATCCATTGACTACGACCCTTCCAGCAATCCGGCTGAGCTGATCGACCAGACGAATCATTGATTCGTCCTCGTCGCCGTGGCTATGAACGGCGGCAGCTAGGCCACCTGGGAGACGTCTGAGCACAGCGTCGAGTTCGGTTTGATCTCGGTACTCGCACACCAAGGCAACCGGTCCGAAGCACTCTTCGAAGAATCGGGACTGGCTGACCATTGCTTCGACAGGCACTCGCAGTAGCGCGGGACCGGCCCCGAACCCGCTTTTCGGCGGGTCGGTGCTTGCCAGAACTTCAGCGCCGCGATCGATGAATGCCTTTATACCGTCGGCGAAATGACTGGCTATGTCTTCAGTGAGGAGCCAGCCTGAAGATACGCATCGGTGGAATGCTTCGATCAGAAGCGTTGGTATATCGGACTGCTGGGGCACCAGGAGGATTCCCGGTTTCGTGCACACTTGCCCCATTCCGCCGGTGAAAGACTCTACAAACCCTTCGGCGATTTCGCTACCGCGTGAAACTGCAGCCGAAGGTGTTATCACGACGGTATTTACGGTCCCCATCTCAGCGAAAACGGGGATTACCTGATCACGACTATTCGCCAGCTGCCACAATGCCATACCGCCCCTCTGCGATCCTGTGAAAGCCACCGCGGCGGTCAAGGTATGGCTAACTAATTGTTCCCCTGCAGTGAAACCGGACACTAAGTTGAACACCCCCTCCGGGGCACCCTCACGGGTTAGCGCGGCTAGGGCGATTTCGGCTAATGCTGTACTGAGTCGAGGATGAGCGGGATGAGCTTTCACCACTACCGGGCAACCTACCGCCAACGCTGACGCAGTGTCGTGCCCGACGACCCCGAAACCGAATGGAAAATTGCTCGCCCCGAACACAGCCACAGGACCCAATGGCTGATTGATACGCCTCAGGTCAGGTTTTGCCCCGTTTCCGCGATCGATCGTCGCCCCTAGCCAGGAACCCTCACTGGCTGCGGCGCCATAGAACCGCAATGCCTCTGCGGTCCTGAACAATTCGCCATGTAAGCGATCGAGTCCTAAGGCCGTTTCCGTATCAGCCAGCTCGACCAGTTCATTGGCGTGTGCCTCGATTGCCGATGCGATTGACCGCAGCCACGACGCCCGGTGATCGGGATGTTGCCTGGCCATGCTGTCGAGGCTGCGCGTCGCTGCCCGCAATGCCCAGTCGACGCCGCAGTTGTCAGTTGGTTCCATTGCGGCTACCGATCGCCCTGTCCGCGGATTGAATGACCGCGACTGCGCCATATAAGTCACGCCGCCTCCTTCGCTTAACGTGCCCAGTAAACTACGCGCAAACGCGCCGTCGCTCGGCAACCAGAATGTTTGTCAGGCGCGACAGGGCCTCGAAGAGGATGCCTCAGGGGTCAGCGCCGGAGCAGTGATCTTAATCGTATATGATTTGACGGTTTGTGCAACTGCTTCGCTTCGAACACCATCACGTGCACGTGCGCATGATCCAGCAAGCTGTCAAGGTTGAAATTTCGGTGGGCGGTCGTCGCCATCCGTGTCTGGACCCCATTGAGTCAACAGGATGACACTTCACGCCGAAGTCAGCTCGTCTGACGCTTCCTATATCTTTAGGACATGTCCGCCGCACGCATGTCTAAACAAGAACGCGTATACGTTGAGCTTCGCAAACGGATTCGCGAGGGCGCATACGGACCTGGCCACCGTATTGTCATAGATGCTCTGGCGTCCGAAATGGGAGTCAGTGCGATCCCTGTGCGCGAGGCGGTACGCAGACTCGAAGCTGAAGGCCTCGTGCTATTCCGCCCAAATGCTGGCGCGCAAGTCGCACCTGTGGACCCAGTCGCTTACCACCAGGACTTGACTGTGCTCGCGGTTTTGGAAGGATACGCAACAGTGCTCGCATCTCAACACATTACAGAGTCAGATATCGACTGTCTGAGCGCTAGTACCGATCAGATGCAGGAGGCGATGGAGCACCTCGACCCGTTGAGTTTCAGCCGCCACAACCAGCAGTTCCACAGTATCATCTACGACCGGTGTCCCAATGCGGAATTGGTAACAGCGATCCGCGAGATTGTACGTAGGTTGGACGCTATTCGGCGCACTGTTTTCCTCCAGATTCCCACCCGAGGCTTAGCTTCCATTGAAGAGCATCGGCACTTGATTGAATTATTGCGTCGACGTGCGCCAGCCTACGAAATCGAGACTGCGGCTCGGTCGCACAAACTTGCTACCGTCGATTCATTTGACAAATGGCGAAACGACCCGGGCCGGAATATTTGACTCACCTGCGGGAGGTGTTCGGCAACCACAATGCAGCCTGTCTTGCCCTTCGTGTCAGGCCGCGACAGTTGGAAAGAGATTGGACGAACCTTCTATTATGCGTCCTATTATGCGTCTGAGACCCGTGGATCGTTCGTCTCGACGTTGGCGATGAGCCCTTCGGCGGCGACGATCGATCGTTCAGCCTTGAGATCGAGAGACCGTGCCAGAATGAGGTAGACGACAGCGGATACCGGCAAGCCTAAAAGAATCGAGTAGTCTACCGATCCCAATCGGCTTGCTGCGAACCCGACGAAGGGAGTGGTTACCATGAACGGAATCATTGCGATGATACCCACCGCATAGGCGGTAGTCCCACGCCATCCCCACATACCGTAAATACCTGTGGGACGGAACAACTCACGAATCGAGTATTGCCCGCGCCTCACCCAGAAGTAGTCGACTAGGTTGATCGCGGTCCAGGGAATGAAGGCATAGGTCAAGAATACGATGGCGTTGGAGTAGAAAGAATTGAATCGCTCGATGCCGATGAATTGTGATGCTGTCCACACGATGATGAACATCGCAGCCAGTGTGAAAGCTCGGATGCGTCGAGATGATTCGACAGGTCGGAACGAGTCGACAATGGATATCATGCTCATACTGCCGCCATATTGGTTCAGCACCATCACCGAGAAAAGACCCATGACCAGACCTGCTACGCAGATCCAGGACAATATCGGGCCCAATGACTGTGTGGCGGACACCAGTGCCTGCACCGGGTCGACATTGGGCGCAACGGATCCGATGACGACTCCGATGCCAAGGACCCATACCCCCGAAATCGCGCTCGGCCAAAATGTCCAATTGAACGTGGGGAGAATGCCCGTAGAAGCTGGCAAGTAGCGCGAGTAGTCTGAAACATAAGGTGCCCAAGCGATCTGGTAGCCCGCCATTATGATGAAAACTGACATGAAGGGAGCTAGGCGAAATGGTGTCGGGGACAACAATGACCATGACATGTTCACGTTGGATAGGCAGGCAACGGTAATCAGCACCATGACGATAATCATCGGCACAGTGAGCCAAGCGTTCACCTTGTGAATCCATCGGTAGCCGTAAAGGGCGACAACTGTTGATATTGCGGCGACGACTGGATAGCCGATGTTGGCGGGGAGATGGACGAGTTCCTGCAGTGCCGCGCCGGAAAGCAACGCATCGCTGGTGTTGTAAGCGATGTAATTGATCAACGCGGCGACCCACACGGTAATCGCTGCGCCACGAAACCCGAACTGTGCGCGGGATTGCACCAGCTGTGGCAGCCCGAGATGAGGGCCTTGAGCACTGTGAAATGCCATGAAGAATGTTCCGAATAAGATCCCTAAGACTGCGGCGACCGACGTCCAAAACAAACCTGCGCCGAAGGTGAACGCTGTGACCCCGGTCGCCATTGAGGTCAGGTTGACGTTCCCGACGAACCAAATGCCACCTAGGCTGGAGACCTTTCCGTGACGCTCGCTGTTGGGAATCCAATCTATCGATCTACGCTCGATGCCGGTATTTCCGGCCTCGACATGTGCGTTGAGGCCGGTAGGTGATTCACTATCCAACACAAGAAACTCCTTACGATGTTGAGGGGTGAAAGTCTTTGTGCGCCTGCGACAGGAATTGATCGTCTGGTGAAGGGGTCAATAAACGACTTCAATTAAGCAAGAAATCTTGATAGGGTGACGGTTCTCGGAAACGTGGCGATGCCACTAGTCTGCGTGTCTGCGTGGACGTCTTCTCGGAGCGTGCACTCAGGCGCTGACTATAGCCGGAAGACACCGATTGCTGTGGGCGGGCGGCCTCGATTCGTCTGTTGGAGAAGGCACATCCAGAGAATCGCTCAAGGCATAGAAGCGGCGGCCAGAGACTTGGAATTTTCATGATCGTTTCGTAATGCGCGCCACTTTGCATCGTTCAGACCTACGATCTAGTCGACCAAGATACCTGGGCGGTAGACCATTTCGGACTCATTGGAATGTGATCGTCTCAATACAAGTCAAGCCGGCGGTCGGCCAACGCATCCGCAAAATTGGTTAAAGACTTATCATGCGTCGTGCTGAGGTCGATGTCTGCCACAGCCATGCCGACCGAGGCACCGACCGAAGCGACAATCCACCCTTCAGGGTTAATGATTGAAGTGCCTGTAGTCCACAGTTGACCCCGTTCAGTACCAGTACGATCGCATACTGCAACGGCGATCTTGTTAGTGCGTGCCACTGACATGGCCGTTATCAGCTCGCCAGGGTGCTCGGCCTCGGGACGCGGCGCAAGTGGCCAGTTGACAGGCGCAATAATTATTTCGGCCCCCCTAACTGCGACGGACCGGCTGACTTCTGCGAATTCTAAATCGTAGCAAACCATAATGGCGAGTCGACCGTGCTCCGTAACCGTAACGGTCGGAAGAGAAGACCCTGGCGTAAAGATAAGCTTTTCTCGGTCCCAGAGATGGGTCTTGCGGTAAATCGTGCGCAGGCCCGTCGAATCCAGTAGTGCAGCGCTGTTGAAAAGCGAACCGTCGTCGCCAAGTTCGCAAAAGCCAACGACTGCAACGGAATCGCCGAGTACCGCCGCCCACTGATCGAATACCTTGGAGTTCGTGGTGAGAGCAGTCGACTGCGCTTCAGCGCGGTCCTCAAGCATGTATCCGGAGGTTGCCAGTTCGGGAAGCACCACGATATCGGCGCCCGCACCGGTGGCGGCGCTTAACTGGGTTGTAATCGCGTCGACATTTGCCGCAAGGTCCCCAACTGTCGGGTGGGTTTGGCAGCATGCAATACGAGTCACTCGTTGACCGCCAATCCGACCTGAGGGCAGGAGGGAACGAATCTGCCTGGAGTGCAGACTCGTTCACACCATCTGTCCCTGGTGGAGTGGGTGGTTTGCCGCTTCATTCGGTTCTCGTTTCGTCAGAAGGGTACGTGCCTGGATGACCGATGATGTTAGACCGGTCACATATTTATGTCAAAATATGCTCTTTTTTCAGTCAAAGTCGAGGTGAACGCCGGTTGAGACAGGGGTGTTCAGTCGGAAAAACGTCCTTCACAAGGGGTATTGCGGAATCTGGGCAGGTGGGTGTAATAATTGTCATCATGACGCATATAACGTGCATCACTTTCAGGACTTGCAGGTTGATCACGCCATGGTTGGGATCAGTGCTGGTGAGTTCGCCGGGAGTTGCGAATGAGTAGCGTGGCTACCGCGCCGACGGCACCCCCTGTGCCACGCACGCCGCGCGGTAGGCGGGGATTGATCCATCCATTGGCTTGGATGGTACTGCGGCGCCTTGGAATAGGGATGCTGACACTGTGGGCGGCGTCAGTCTTGGTGTTTATGGGTACGGTCATACTTCCAGGAAGTCCGGCCACGGCGGTGCTCGGTAGGCAGGCATCACCTGAAGCGGTGGCAGCGATCGAGCACACCCTTGGTTACGACAAGCCTCTGCTCGTGCAATATGGAACGTGGCTATTCAATGTCGTACGCGGTGACTTCGGATTCTCTGCGGTGGCAGCCGCACAGGGTCAAACCACGGCGGTAAGCGAGCTCATCGCCACGCCACTGTTCAACACGTTTTGTCTGGCGGCCGCCACGGTGGCACTTCTTCTGCCCTTGTCCATGTTTCTCGGGGTTCTTGCCGGCGTACGCGCTAATCGTTGGCAGGATCATCTGGTTTCGACTGCGAGCTTGATTGCAGTGTCTTTGCCCGAATTCGTTGTCGGGGCGATTCTCGTCGCAGTTTTTTTCGTCGGGTTGGATGTGTTTCCACCGCTGTCGTTGTTGCCTCCCGGCGAATCTCCGTTGCTTAACCCCACGTTACTTGCCTTGCCAGTGCTGACGCTGTTGCTCACCTCAGTGGGATGGACCGTGCGCCTGTTGCGAGCGGGCACCATCGAGGTACTTAAGGCTGACTACGTCCAGATGGCGCGGCTCAACGGAATCCGGGAACGTCGCATTCTTCGTCGCTACGTATTGCGCAATGCTTTGGCACCAAGTGTGCAAATCTTCGCACTCAGTATCCAATATTTGTTCGGCGGAGTGATCGTTGCTGAGGCGGTGTTCCAGTATCCGGGAATAGGAACCCAGATTGTCAACGCGGTCAATTCGCACGACAACACGCAGGTGCAAGCGATTGCGTTGATTCTCGCCGCCATCTACATCCTGATCAACATCGCGGCTGACCTTGCGGTCGTATTGTTGGTGCCGAAACTGAGGACAGAAGCATGAGACGAATACTCTCCTTCGCTCGAACCCGTCGTGGACAAATTGGTCTGGGGCTGGTCCTTGTAGTAGTCGGTGTGGCAGTTTTTGGTCCGCTGACGGCACCCTATGACCCCGTCGCTATCGTTGGAGTGCCCGGCGCACCCCCAGGTAATGGATATACGCTAGGTACGGATTATCTTGGGCATGATCTGCTGAGTCGACTGCTCAACGGTGGGTGGAGCGTTCTATGGTTGTCGGTTGCGACGACATTGCTTGCCTACATCGCGGGAGTGAGCATCGGACTGTTCGCGGGTTATTCACGAAACTTTCTCGACCCGATACTGATGCGCACTGTCGATGTTGTCCTCGCCTTCCCTCCGTTGCTCTTCTTTCTCATCGCAGCTACCAGTGTGGGGACAGGCGAGATGACCTTGGTAGTTGGCGTGGCAATCGTCCTCGCGCCCGGTGTCGCACGCATCGTTTACACCGCGACTCGTGAAGTCAGCGTTCGCGCCTATGTCGAGGCGGCTGTTGCGAGAGGCGAGCGATCTATATCGATTTTGCGTCGAGAGGTACTGCCGAATATTGCTACCCCGATCATCACCAATTTCGGACTGACACTTACCGTGTCGATTCTCATGGTCGCCTCGGTTAACTTTCTCAATCTCGGGTTGCAGGCTCCCGCTTCCAATTGGGCCTTGATGATTTCCGAGAACCGTCCCATATTGTCCTTGAATGTTTTGTCGATCATCGCGCCAGCGGTAATGCTGTCCATGTTGACCATTGGTGTGAATCTGATCGGTGATGCGATCTCTGAGGCGCTTGGTCGAAGCGGCGAAAGGATCGGTTCAGTTTTGGAGCTCGCCGCATCCGAAACGATCACTGTGCGAACGGATTCGGTCAAATGACTTCACTCGACACTGCGCCGCTCTTGACGGTGCGAGATCTCATCATTGAGTCCAATGCTGGCAGGATCATCATCCCCGGCGTCTCCTTTGACCTGCATCGCGGCGAGACTCTTGGCCTGGTGGGTGAGTCTGGATCTGGTAAGACCACGACTGCACTGGCGCTGATGGGGTATGCCCGGCCAGGCATGTCTATCGTCTCCGGATCGGTTTCGATCGCTGGTCAGAACGTGCCACTCAACGATGAGTACGCTGCGCGCAACATCCGGGGCCGGATGATTTCGCACGTCCCACAGGATCCTGGGACCAATCTGAACCCATCGCTGCGTATTTCTGGCAACATCACCGATGTTCTGCGTCAACACGGACGCTCAGCCGGTGACGAAGATGTGCTGCAGGCATTGCGGCGTGTCGATTTACCGACCGAAAACAACTTCGCGAGCCGATTCCCACACCAGTTGTCCGGTGGTCAACAGCAGCGAGTCCTGATCACCAATTCCCTGGCGTGCCAACCGCCGCTTGTTGTGCTCGACGAACCTACGACAGGTTTGGACGTCGTCACCCAGGCGAAGGTGCTCGATGAGATCCAACGACTGCGCCGCGAAGAAGAAATCGCGATGATCTATGTGTCACATGATTTGGCGGTTGTCTCACAGATCTGCGACAGAATCGCGGTTATGTACCACGGTCGAATACTTGAGATCGGTTCTGCCGCGCAGGTATTAGGTGATCCTCAACATGAGTACACCCGAAGGTTGGTCGCCGCAACTCCTGACCACCGTCGACCGCGGAAAGCGGACCGCACAGTCACCCGAAATCGACCCGTCCTCTCCGTCGACCATCTGCGCGCGGTGCACAAAAGTCGAAGCGGAACCTATGTTGCAGCACAAGATATTTCGTTCGACGTTCATAGGGGCGAATGCGTTGCGTTGGTGGGTGAGTCCGGATCCGGAAAGACGACGATTGCCCGTACCATTGCGGGTTTGCATGCCTCGACTGCCGGACGGATCACGCTCAACGGTGCAGTGTTGCCGACCACTGCGGCCAAGCGGACTCGTGAACAGCGCCAACGGGTACAGATCGTCTTCCAGAACCCATACGAGTCGCTCAATCCCCGACAATCCATCGTGTCGGAGGTATCGCGGCCCGCCGTGATGCTGCACGGGCTGACCTCCGCGGATGCCCGTAAGGAGACTCTTACTCTGCTCGATCAGGTGCGGTTGCCGGCCCGGGTGGCGGACAAGCTGCCCACCGAATTGTCCGGCGGGGAACGTCAACGAGTAGCGATCGCCCGGGCCTTGGCGGCCAGGCCCGACGTGCTGATCTGTGACGAGATCACATCGGCTCTCGACGTATCAGTTCAGGCCGCGGTCAACGACCTGTTGAATGAGCTGCGTACGACTTTGGGGCTCGCGTTGGTGTTCATCACGCACAGTCTCGGGGTAGTTGCCACAATCGCTGATCGTGTGCTTGTCTTGGAAAGCGGTAACTTGTGCGAAAGTGGTTATGTCGAAGATGTTTTCGCGAACCCCACAAGCGACCGAACTGCCTCAATGCTCAAGGCCGCGCCAACGCTAGCCTTCGTCGGCAGCGCTCGCAGTCATGACGGCTTCGACGTTGCGCAGTGAGTTGTTCGAAAACTCATCACGACACCGATGCCGCCAACTAGCGCGAGACGTTATCGCTCCCGTGACGCTCCGTCGGGGAATTTCACTGGGCAAGAACGACTTACTCGTGTCGGCACAACCACAACGAAAGGAACAGCAATGCACGCATTCAACCTGTCCGAGCAGCAGTACATCCCCCTGCGGGAATTCAACTGGCGCGTAGATCCCGATGGAGGCGGAGTCGGCGAGGAGTTCGAGGACGGACGTTGGCCCGCCAGCACGAGCCTCGATGGCAAGAGCTACGACCTCTCTTTCGTCAACGGCTGGAAGATTCGTCACGAGTTCAACGCCGGTGCGACGATGACGTGGACCGTGCTCGAAGGACAAGGAAAGGGTGAAACGGGCACACAGGACTCACACACCGTAGAGGTCCGCCCCAACATCTTCGCCGTGACGTTCAGCAAGGGAGAGCCGCGTGAGGACATCCTTCTCGTAGTCGACACCGAGCGTTCCCGCGCCCTCGCCGTGGTCACGACGTTCGGTCCCGGCTACTTCGAGGGAGACGAGAGTCTGCCTGAGGCGAACACAGTATTCCTTAGTGGCGCAATCGGAGACGCCGAAATCGTCGAACTGCACCCGTCGGATGTCTTGGTAAGCCAGCGCGCGATCCACTTCTACAGCGAACACCAGGTGTACGAGCACGTCTACCTCAGCAAGCACACAAACGTCTGGCAGTGCCTGGTAGGCCCCGAGAGGGGTGAAACGGATGTCGCAGAGACGGACACTTACGTGTTCGACGACGATCTGTTGATTTTCAAGTGGCATGAGCGCGGTGCTCCGGCCGATGGAATCTTGGTCGTCGATCGCGTTTCACATCGCACCACCGGCAGGCTCAGCGGTAGCGACGGCATGCTGGTAATGGGCGCCCGCAGCTACTTCACTGCAGCACTGGAGTACCCATCGCTGCAGGAATTGGCTAACGGCTGACTGTCCTGTCGGCCCCGTCGCAGAGTGGAGATGAAACCTTATGGAAAAAGAAAATTTTCAGATAGGACGCCGAGGGTTCTTGCTCGGCGCGGGTGCCGTGATTGGATCCCTTACGCTTGCAGGTGCAATGACTGCCTGCGCGGGGGGGTCCGCCCCAGCGGGCAGTAGCCCAATGGTGGGACCGGACGGTTTGGGAACTAAGATGGGAACCCCTAAGCCGGGTGGATTGTTGCGTATTGCCATGATGGGTAGCGGGTCCAGCGAGACTCTTAATCCCCAGTTCGTCGCATCTCCCATCGATGCGCTTCGGGTGTACGCAGTCTACGATCCACTTGTTCGGATCGGTCCGAACTTTACGACTGAGCCTGGACTGGCGATAAAGTGGGACAGCAACGAGGACGCAACCCTTTGGCATATCACGTTGAGAGAAGGTGTGGTCTGGCACGATGGTAAGCCTTTTACCGCCGACGATGTGATTTACAGCCTACGCCACATGGGTGATCCTTCGAGCCTGGGTAGTTCATCCGTTGAAGCTATCGACCTCGAAGGTCTGTCCAAGAGCGGTGACTTCGTCGTCAACGTACCCATGAACCGCCCACTTGCGCGACTCTGGGAGTCATTCATCGAATTCAATCAAGTGATGATTCAAGACGGTACCACTGATTTCTCGCGTCCCGTCGGTACAGGTCCCTTTCGTGTCGACGAATTCAAGCCGGGGCAAATCACCACACTAAGCGCCAACCGCGACTATTGGGATCAGCCCAAGCCGTATCTGGACAATCTGACGATCATGTCGTTCAACGATCAGTCGGCATTGGAGAATGCCCTTCTCGGTCAGCAGGCCGACGTTATCAGCCCCTTATCTTACCCCACTGCTCGAGCCAATATCAAGAGCGAAAAGTATCAGGTCGTTGCCTCCCAGAGCGGGCCAAACTACGTATTTTATATGCGTGAAGACATACCGCCTTTCGACGATGCCCGCGTTCGGCAGGCAATGCGGCTAATTGCCGACAGGCAAGGTCTCGTCAATTCTGCGCTCGGCGGCTTTGGCGTGGTGATGAATGACATGTTCGGAAAAGGCTTGCCCTTCTATGACGATGCTATTCCGCAACGGACGCAAAACATCGACAAAGCTAAACAGTTGCTGGCAGAAGCGGGCATGAGTGACCTGCAAGTCACCCTGCAGACGTCCCCGGCGATGCAGGGAGTTGAGGAGTCGGCATTGGCTTTCGCTCAGCAAGCCCGCCAGGCTGGAGTGACAATTGATGTGAAAAAGGAGCCGGTTGCCTCGTACTTCGATCCGTCGCTTCTGTACGGGCACATGTTGCTTGCACAAGACTGTTTCCCTGTCTCTTCGCTCGCATCCAGATACCAGCAGAATCTTATCTCTGGCGCCTCGGTAAACGTCACGCACACCAATGACCCTGAACTCGATGCTCTACTCGCCAGAGCAACTGGTGAGCCGGACGAGGCAAAAGCGACAGATCTGTGGAAGCAAGTACAGCAGAAGCAATTTGACTCTGGCGCATACATCATGTGGGCGGCAGGACTGCAGACCAACGCAGCGTCCAATAATGTGCGAGGAATAGGACCTGGCTGGATGCTAGGGCTCGGTGATTTCCGATCATTCGAATGGTGGATCGAGTGAGTTCGTAGTTTGCCTTCTCTGACGCCCCGAACCGGCAGGACCTCCTGCCGGTTCAAACTTAGTATCGCGCTCGTAGCCCATAGGCAGGCCCGGTGAGAATCGCTTGAATCCATGCATCGATTAGGCAACTAGACCCAGCGGGAACGCAACAGATTCTTGGAGGACTAATGACACACACCGATTCACTTAGCTCGGCTGAAGGGTGCCATGACCGAATTGGCGATGGACTTCAACGTCGACGGGACCGCGCGCTAGGTCACGGAGCCCGACTGTTCTATGCAGAACCGCTCGAAATCGTGCGGGGTGAAGGCGTTTATCTCTTCGCCGCCGACGGGCGGCGCTACGTCGACATGTACAACAACGTGCCGAGTGTTGGGCACGGCAATCCGCGAGTGGTCGAGGCCATGCGTAGTCAGCAGTTGACGCTTAATGTTCATAGTCGCTACTTACATGAAGGTATCGTCTCTTTCGCTGAGCGATTCTGCGCTCTGCACGACCCGTCGATCGAAAGCGTCGTGATAAGTAACAGCGGTACCGAAGCTAATGACGTAGCGGTGCGCATGGCACGCGCAGTCACTGGTCGGCGCGGGGTAATCGTTACTAATGCCAACTATCACGGCAGCAGTGAAATGATCAACGGATTTACTAAAGCTATAGCAGACCCCGCAGCCTATCCAGAGGTGAGAACCTTTCAGTTTCCAGACCTCTACCGATCGGAAGGCGACGCTGTCGATGAGGAAGAAATCTGTGACTTCTACATCCGATCGCTGACCGCGGCCGTTGACAGCCTGGTACGAAGCGGAGTCGGCGTCGCCGCCTTGCTGGTGTGTCCGATCCTTGCCAATGAGGGTCTACCTGATGTTCCCGTCGGGTTCTGGGCCAAGGCGGCCGAGATCATCCGCGCTGCAGGGGGATTGATTATTGCGGATGAAGTTCAATCCGGGTACGGGCGTACCGGAACCTGGTGGGGCTACCGTGTCGCAGGTCTGGTGCCCGACATTGTAGTGACAGGGAAACCGATGGGTAACGGTCTTCCGTTAGCGGCTACGGCGGCGAGTCGCGAAACCGTCGACCGCTTTCGCATGATGACACGATACTTCAACACTGCAGCCTCGACTCCACTGCAGGCGGCGGTTGGCACTGCCGTTCTTGACGAGATCGAAGAGCGTAACCTGCTGATCAACGCTTCCACGCTCGGCGTTGAATTGAAAGCGGCTCTGCGCAGTCTCGCGATCAAGTACGACTGGATTGGTGACGTCCGAGGAGTCGGTCTGTTCTTGGGCCTAGACATCGTGCGGGACGCCCCTCGGAAGTCCCCTGACCCTGAACGTGCAAGAGTTCTAGTCGAGCTACTTAAGAACCGCGGCTTCTTGACTTCGGTAGCGGGCGCATATGTCAATATGATAAAAATCCGTCCACCCCTAGTGATTGAACGCCGGCATATCGATGAGTTCCTTGCGGTGCTCTCAGACGTCTGTGAGGTAGTCGATGCGCGCCGGTGATGCACCTGTGGTGATCATGGATGCTGCCATACTTGCGTGCGCTCGCTTCGGGTTTTTCGACGCTGAAGTTCACCTTGTTTCGGCTAGTGAAAACCTCACATTTCGTGTAATTGATGGGCCGACGCAGTCGGTGTATTCATTGCAGCTTCATCGGCCGGGGTACCACGATGACGTCGAGATGACCTCCGAACGGCAGTGGCTACGTGCGCTCTCTGCGGCTGGAGTGCGAGTGCCCGACCCCATCAATAGCATTGAGGGCCAGGAGTTCGTGGTTACCCCGGTTAGCGGTGAAGCCGAGAAGCGCTTCGCGACAATGAGTCACTGGATGCCGGGAACCATAATGGCTTCGGTCCTGGAAGGCAATGTCGATTCGAATGTAGAATCGCGCTACTGGCATCAAATTGGCGCAAGCATGGCGGCGATTCACAACCAGTCCAGCGGTTGGGTTGCTCCCGCGGGTTTCCGGCGTAAGCATCTTGATGTTCCGGGACTTCTCGGTGACGAGCCTCATTGGGGCCGGTTTTGGGAATATCACGGGTTCACTTCAGACGAACAGAACATATTGTTGGAGGCTCGAGATGCGCTCGCTATTTTGTTGACGTCCTATGGGCGCGCCGAAAAGACATACAGTCTGATTCACGCCGATATGGTTACCCGTAATATCCTGATCGATGACCGAGGGGTTGTCAGCACTATCGACTTCGATGATGCTGCCTATGGCTGGCATCAGTATGACATGGCAGCAGCCCTAAACAATTGTTCAAATCCTATCGATGGTGACCGCGAGCGCGCCTTTCTGGATGGCTATCGCACAGTTCGAAATATTAGTGCTGATGATGTCGCCCTGTTGCCTGTGTTCCGGCTCATTCGTGGAATGGCTAGCCTGGGGTGGAAGGGGCAGCGACCAGAGGTGGAGTGGGTGAACGGGCGTTTGCCCACCTTGCGGCGAGACGTGCTCCGGCTCTCTCGTGGTTTCCTCGACGGGCAGCTCTGAGCGAAATGCGTGGCACTCGGCTTGTTCGTCTAGCTTCGCTAGTTATCCGTCTCCCTTGCCTGGGATCCACTGTCCCCACATGTTGTATTTAGCGGCTGGATCGCACGAAATGGCACTCACGGTGCGCGAACTGGTGCGTAGTCCAGCCCTGCGACTCTCTTTAGTCGCAGGGCACGAAGGACAGGACCGGAGTATCAAGTGGGCCCACTCGAGCGAGCTCTCAGACCCCAGCCCGTTCTTGTCGGGCGGTGAATTGGTGTTGACTACCGGTATATCTGTCGGGAACGGCGCCGAGCAGCAGGATGCGTATGTTCGCCGGTTGGCTCGCGCGAATCCTGCCGCGCTTGCCGTCGACACCGGGACTGTCTACGCGCAGGTTCCGGAAGCGATTCGTGCTGTCGGCGACGAATTGGGGCTTCCGGTGTTACGCGTACCACGGGCGACTCCGTTCATTGCCATCACGCGTGCCGTCGTAGATGCCTTGACGCTGTCTCGTGTGAGCGCACTCCAGCATGTTATCGAATCGCAGGATGCCATGAGCCGCAGTGTTGTTCGTTTTGGTGCTGCTGGCGTCGCCGAAGCCCTCGCCCATGCGCTGCCAGGAGTCTCCGTAGTCGTTGTCGGGCCGGATCTGCGGATTGTGGCTTCACAGGGTCCGGACGCAAATCATGCCGTCACTACGGCCGTCGCATGGGCCGAACAGCAAGCCAATAGTCCGCTGCGACGTCGGTCTAGAGAAATCACTGTCGACGGGAAACTCATGTGCAGTCTGCAGCGGATCGCCGTGGGCTCGGCAGCGTTGGGGTACCTTGCAGTTGTCAGCCCGGGGTCGTTCGATGCGTCGGCGCGGCGCCTTATTGCGCATGCTCATGTGCTGATTGCCAGTGCCATGTCCAAACCCGCTCGGGTTGTGAGTGCCGAGCACGGTCTGCGCACGGCGGTGACTTTGGCACTGATCAAGACTCACGTGGCAGATCCAAACGTGCTCGGCTACTTCGGGTTTGACGCCGAGGCCGAGTGCGTTGTCATCGTCACGGACGGACTCCGCGACCACCAAAGTGCTGAGCGCACGGTGGCGGCACTCTTGACCGGTAGTGGGACACCGCATCTCATGGCGGTGATCGACGGAGTTCTGGTAATTGTACTTACCGTCGGCGGTGTCGCGGTCGGGGCCGAAATCCACGATGCATTGGTTTCAGCGCACGGGGTGACGGTGCGAACCGGACAAAGTGCCGTGACACAGATCGACTCGATCGTTTTGGCCGTCGATCAAGCGCGAGTGGCCGCCCGGTCGGCTACGAGCGGGCGGCACACTCAGTACGGCGCGCTTGATGCCTACACCACGCTTCTGCGCAGTCGTTCGGTTAACGAGCTCGGCTTGCTCGCTCAAGTGCTGACGCCGTTAGAACGGTGCGTACAACATGACTCCGCAAGCGACCACGCCCTATTAGAGAGTCTGGTCGCATATCTCGAACATGACGGTCAAATCGAATCCACTGCAAGGGCTCTCGATGTTCACCGTCACACCCTGCGTAGCCGCCTTGCGCGTATTCGTGAGGTGCTGGGTGGCGACATCGACTCGACGCACCGTCGTGCGGAGTTGTGGACCGCGATCAAGGCTCGCGAGGCAATTGATGGTGGTGCGGACTTCCGAGGCTCGGCTTCAGGCGCAGCGTCTGAGCCCTCACGGCAGCTGTAGGCCTCCGCGGCTGGAAACCAACCCGTCTCATTTCGTTCTTTGAATTTTTGTGGCGCAGTTCAAGCGTTGGCCTTATCGTAACCAAATTGGTGAATTGATCACCAATTTGAGGGAGGTTGCTTTGAAAACAACATTTGTCAACGGAACGGTCTGGCGCGGACTCGGGCACTCGGAGGCTGATCGATTGCTGGTGATCGACGGTCGTGTCGCGGAGTGGGACCCTGCGGTCGTTCCCGATCAGGTCGTGGACCTATCAGGCGGTTTCCTCGGTCCGGCCTTCGGCGACGGCCACGCGCACCCGCTCGTCGCAGGTCTCGAAGCACAAGGACCACAAGTTCGCGAGGCGACCGACGTGGAGGAAATGGTGCAGATTGTGGCGAACTGGGCGGTGGAGAACCCCGACAGCCCTTGGATTATCGGCGGCAGCTACGACGCTACCTTGGCTGAAGACGGACGATTCGACGCGCGGTGGCTCGACGCCGCGGTCCCAGATCGACCCGTCGTCCTGCGGTCATATGACCATCACGCGGTTTGGTGCAACACGCGCGCATTGCAACTAGCGGGCATCACAGACGGTATGCCGGATCCCGATGGCGGCACCATCTGTCGACGTAAGGACGGCAGCGTGCTCGGGACACTGCTGGAATGGGGTGCAGTCGACATGGTGTTCGACGTCGCACCTCCTGCCACCCTTGAGGCCGGGGTGCGGGCCGCGCAGTACGCCACAGAACATTTCGCCGCTCTTGGTATCACCTGGGTTCAAGACGCATGGGTCGACCCGGGGCAGGTGGAAGTATGGTTGGCTGCCGATCAGGCTGGTGTGCTGGCTTGCCGTGCGGATCTCGCGCAACGCGCCGACCCTAAGCGCTGGAAAGAGCAGCGCGAGGAGTTGACACGGCTGCGCGACGCGGTTGCCAAGTCGTCGCATTTGAGCTGCCGGACTATCAAATTTTTCGTCGACGGCATCATGGAGAATCGCACCGCTCACATGCTTGAGGACTATAGCGATTCTTGCTGTCGAGGCATGCCAGTGTGGGAGTACGACGACCTCTTGGCGGCCACCGCATGGGTAGATTCCCTTGGTTTCGAGCTCCACCTTCATGCGATCGGGGACGCGGCAGTGCGCTCGGCATTGGATGCGGTCGAACACGTGATCGCGACCAATGGACCCCGCGATCGGCGGCCTGTGATCGCGCATGCCCAGCTTGTGCATGCGGACGATTTGAACCGCTTCGCCGCTCTTAGTGTCATCGCGTGCTTCCAGCCATTGTGGGCCACCGCGGACGATTTCATGGTGGTCCTGACGTTGCCGCATCTCGGTGAGGTCAGAGGCAACCAGCAATATCAGATTCGTTCTCTCGTGGACTCGGGTGCGCCTGTGAGCTATGGCAGTGACTGGCCGGTGACTAGCCCCGATGTGCTGCTTGGTCTACGTACCGCAATAACGCGCCAGAATGTAGACGGCACTCCAGAAGGCGGCTGGATACCCTCGGAACGAATCTCGTTGGACACCGCGCTCGATCTCGCGACTCGCGGTGTCGCCTATCAGGCACGTGCTGACCATGAGCGAGGGATCCTGACCGTCGGCAGGCAGGCGGACTTGGTCTGGCTCTCTTCTGATCCGCGTGCAGTCGACATCACCGCGATCACTGACATAACCGTGTTGGGCACCTGGCTGGAGGGCCACCGTACGCACGCTCACCAATCTGCTCCGCTGGGGGCGGAGTAAATGGCTGGCGATGCCGACGTCGCCGATGCCCAAGGTCCGGCGCTGAAGCGGGTCATGGGTGTATCCGCTTTGGTTGTCTTCGGTGTGGCGTACATGGCGCCAATGGTCGTCTTCACTACTTTTGGTGTCGTTAACCAGGTCACCGATGGCCATGTTCCCACTGCGTACGTCCTGACAACAGCCGCGATGCTGTTCACAGCCATGAGTTACGCAATGCTGGTACGCGCCTACCCTGTGGCCGGCAGTGCATATGCGTACTCGCGCCGGGCATTCGGCGGGCACGTAGGATTTCTGACCGGTTGGGCGCTAATGCTTGACTACCTGTTACTGCCGCTGACGAACTACTTGCTCTTCGGTATCTATTTGAACGCAGAGTTTCCGGAGGTCCCTGCTTGGGTGTACTCGGTAGGCATGCTTGCTCTGATCACGGTGCTGAGTATCGTTGGCATCGGGGTTGTTCGTAACGCCAACCTCGTCTTGGTCGGCATCCAGGTCATCTTCGTGATTCTTTTCTCCATCGTCGCGGTGATTCACCTCATGAAGCGCTCAGACGTTCCACTGCTCGAGCCGATCTACAGTCACGGTATGAGCGCCACGGCGTTGTTTGCAGGTGCGGCAACTCTTTCGTTGGCGTTTCTGGGTTTCGATGCTGTGTCTACGATGTCGGAGGAGGCGCGCGATCCGCGTCGCACCGTACCTCGGGCCATCCTGCTCACTGTTGTAGTGGGAGCTGTTTTGTTTATCGTTGTATCATATATCAGTACCCTGATTGTGCCCGACCCTGCCAGTATTCCCGATGCTGATTCCGCCTCGGTACACATCATGGGTGTCGTTGCAGGACAGTGGTTTCAGTCGGTGTTTCTGGTCGCCTACCTGTCCGCAGGCCTTGCTGCCGGCCTGGCTACACAAGTGAGTGTTTCGCGGGTGCTGTATGCAATGGGTCGCGATGGCGTGTTACCACGAAGTGTTTTCGCCAAAGTGAGCAGGCGTTTCAGAACGCCTTTCGGCGCAGCTCTGTTCGTCGCTGTGTTGTCATTTGTGGGGCTGCGAGCCGATTTGGGATGGTTGTTCTCCGTCGTCAATTTCGGCGCACTGGCTGCTTTCTCGCTCGTCAATATGTCGGTGGTCAAACATTTCTTAATCGACCGACGTGAACGAGGGTTGCGAAACCTGCTCCGGTACGGAGTGTCTCCGACGATCGGGTTCTTACTCACGTTGTTCCTATGGTTCAACTTGTCGGGATCGGCCTTCCGGGTCGGTCTGTGTTGGCTCGGCATCGGCGTGATCTATCTCCTGTGGTTGACGCGAGGTTTCCGCCGCCCACCGCCGGACGTGAACTTCGACGACACAGCGGTTGTCGCCGAAACTCCAGAGTTTCTGAAAGGTTGATAACTGCAATGACTTCCGCAAGAAATCGTCAAGGATTCGACTTCTTTGCCGCCCCTCCGATCATCCCAACCCGTATCACGGCCGCGGAGGCTACCGAATTCGCCGAGGCCTACCTCGGACATCCTGTCACGGTGCTCCCGCTCGGAAGTAACCAGGACCAGAACTTCCTCTTGCTCGACACAGAAGGCACCGGCGTCGGTGTGTTGCGTATAGCGAATCCAGCGTTCACGGAAGTGGAGAGCGACGCGCAGGATATGGCTGCACAGGCGATTGCAGAGGCCGAACCCGAACTTCGACTGGCGACGCTGCTTCCGGCAGTCGACGGCAAGGGCGCGCGACCCATCATGGATTCGGATGGCAGGGTAGGCATCGCGAAGGTGTTGAGGTTTCTCCCGGGTTCGATCGACGCGCCCGAGAGCTACTTATCCCCAGCCACGGCGGCCAGGATGGGCGAGATATCGGGACGTGTCAGCCGTGCACTGGCTTCCGTTGAGCATTCCGGCGTCTATCGGACATTGCAATTCGACATGCGGCATGCTGATCGCGTCACAGAAACCCTGCTGGAGTACGTACAGGAGGGAAGACGCGCCGTCGTTGCCGAGGCTGCCGCCCAGGCCTGGGCCCGAGTCGATGCCGTATCCGATCAATTGCCCATGCAGTCGGTCCATTCCGATCTCACCGAGCTGAACATGATGCGGTCCCCACACGCACCGCATGAGCTTGACGGTGTGTTGGACTTCGGCGATCTCTGTCATACCTGGGCGGCCAACGAGCTCGCGGCAACGGTGACTGCGATGCTGCAACACCCAAATGTCCAAGCCCACGACGCGCTGCCTGCGATTGCTGCGTTCCATCGGGTGCGGCCACTGTCGACAACGGAAGCCGACGCGCTATGGTCGCTGGTCGTCTTGCGGGCAGCGACCCTGGTCGCGAGCGGGAGTGCGCAGGTCGCGGTCGATCCCGCAAACTCCTATGCCGTCGAGACGCTGGTCGGCGAATGGCGTATGTTCGACACGGCTACGGCTGTCCCGATCGATGTCATGTTGGCATTGATTCGCAGTGCGCTCGGAATGCCGGTCGATCTGATCGAATTCCCTGCAGATGCCAGAGCGCTCATCGCGGATTGCACCTCGGCCACTGAACTGGATGTCTCGACGACTTCCGCGGTGTGGGACGAGGGAGCCTGGCTGCTTCGGGATACACTCGATGTCGCTGCGTCTAAGCAGTTGTGGAGCGGCGCAGACAGCGTCTTCACTCGCTATGCCGCCATCAGTCCCGCAGCACCTCCCCTCACTCAGGATGAGCCTGCAACCGTGTGCACCGGCATGGCGTTGTGGTTCGCCGCGGACCGAGTATTGTTGGCCCCCTGGGCAGGTACTGTGCGCAGAGACGGCAACGATTTGATCTTTAGCGCGACCGACACGGAGATCGTCGTATCAGGACGGATCGAAAGTAGAGAAACTGATGCTGTCGTCGAGTCGCTGGAACCAGGTGACGTCTTTGGCATCTTGACGGCCGGCCACCGCTACCAACTCACGGTCCGCAAGGCAGGTGCGTTCACGGTACCAGCTCAGGTTGTCCCGAGTCAGGCGCGGGGATGGCTGAGTCTCACGGCTGACCCGAGATCATTGTTAGGCCTGCCTCCTGCTCCGGCCGCATCGAATTCTGAGCAACTCCTACAGCGCCGCCGCAGTACGGTCGCCGAGGAGCAGCAGTACTACTATGACGACCCGCCACAGATCGAGCGTGGGTGGAGACACCATCTGTTGTCGACAGACGGGCGCAGCTACCTAGACATGGTCAACAACGTAGCAGTGGTCGGCCACTCCCACCCACGGATCGCTGATGCGGTCAACCGTCAGCTGCGCACACTGAACACGAACTCTCGTTTCAACTACGAGGCAATTGTCCAGTTCTGCGAGCGCATCACCGATAGACTTCCCGATTCCCTCAACCGCGTCTTCCTCGTGAATTCGGGTTCCGAGGCTGCCGACCTCGCTCTGCGGTTAGCAATGGCCGTGACTGATCGGCGGGATGTCGTAGCGATGCGTGAGGGCTACCACGGTTGGACCTATGCCGCAGATGCAATCTCGACCTCTGTCGCCGACAACCCCACCGCCCTGACTACCCGGCCCGAATGGGTGCATCTCGTCGACTCCGCCAACGCTTACCGAGGCACACACCGAGGCTCGGATGCTCACCGATACGCCGAAGATGCTGTGCAGCGCCTGCAAGAGATGGCTTCAGTGGGTCGCCCACCAGCAGCGTTTATCGCCGAAGCGGTCTACGGAAACGCGGGCGGAATGGCGCTGCCTGACAGTTACCTACGACAGGTATATGCTGCGGTGCGCGAACTCGGAGGTCTGGCTATTGCTGACGAAGTTCAAGTGGGTTACGGCCGTCTAGGGAGCTCGTTTTGGGGATTCGAGCAGCAGGGCGTCGTGCCTGACATCGTCACGATGGCCAAAGCGATGGGTAACGGGCACCCTCTCGGTGTCGTCGTGACCTCCAAAGATTTGGCCGAGAAGTTCGGTGTGCAAGGATCGTTCTTCTCTTCGTCCGGCGGTAGCCCGGTGTCATCGATCGTGGGAACTACAGTCCTCGATATTATCGAAGGCGAGGGACTGCAGGCGAACGCTGCTCTGGTGGGAGCACGACTTCTGGCAGGCCTACGCAGTCTTACCGACAAGCATTCCTTGATCGGAGAGATTCACGGCAGTGGACTGTTCATCGGCGTCGAACTCGTCCGAGACCGCTCGACGATGGAGGCCGCATCCGAGGAAGCGATGGCCATTTGTCAGAGGATGCTCGACTATGGTGTGCTGGTGCAGCCCACCGGTGATCGCATGTGCATTCTTAAGGTCAAACCACCGCTCTGTCTCGACGAAACCGGGGCGGATTTTTTCGTCGATACTCTCGACAGGGTGCTGACCGAAGGTTACTGACTGAAAGACTCGCGACGAATGTGCCGTCGGCATACGTGCAGACGGCACATTCGTCGTAAATCTGGTCCGAGCCACCGCACAAGACGACAAAAACGAGTCGGACGTCCTACAGGCATAATAGGAGGATTGACCACCTGACTCACATATCCGCAAGGAGGGGCCGTGGCCGCATCGATTCGAGGGATTGGAGAGCGGTCTCTCCCCGATCGCACAACCACCGGTGAACAAGTGGCCGAACTGATCCGCGATAAAATTATGTCCGGCTCAATTGGACGCGGTGAACCGCTTCGTGAAGAGGCAGTTGCGAGCGACTACGCAGTGTCGAGACGTACCGCTCGAGATGCACTCCGTGTCCTGGGCGACGACGGTCTGGTACGCCATCAACGGCACAAGGGTTCTAACGTCATCGATTTCGGTGTCGAGGATATCGTCGACGTGTACGAATCGAGGCGACTTCTGGAAGTCGGAGCCGCACAATGGTGGTGCAAACAGCCCCCCGGAACGGGTACTTCAAGGTTGGCGTCACTTGCTGAGTCCTATGATTGGATGGTTGTGACGATGTCGAGCGCAGACGATCGCCGGATCGTTGAGGCCGACGTCGGATTTCACGCCAGAGTCATCGGGCTCTTGGGAAGCCCGCGAGTTGATGCCTTCTTCGCCTCCATCGCCACCCAGATGGTGTACGCGCTGGCCCTTCTTGAGATGTCGGGGAAAGATTCGCGAACATACCCGGATACGACCCTTGCCGAGCATCGCGCAATCTATGACGCACTGGAGGCGAGGTCGCACGAAGCTGTCGAACTTATCGAAGAACACGTTCAGTGCCATAAGCATCGCCTGGTCTCCCTGGTGACACAGATCAGCTGATGAATGAGCTGTTTGGCGTCACCAGGACGCCTCAGTTGGCGGGCCACACCTCAGGGATGTGATGACCTCCATCGGCCACCAGCACAGATCCTGTGACGAACGAAGCCGACTCGTGGGCTAGAAATGACACACACGCCGCGATCTCGTCAGGGGTGGCGCTTCGGCCCATCGGACCCGCTGCTGCCGCCTTGGCCTCGAAATCGAGTTGCGATCCAGTGGAGACATAACCGGGAGCAATAAGGTTGACGGTCACGCCATCTCCGACCACTTCGAGTGCGAGGGACCTTGTGAGGCCTACCATGGCAGCCTTAGACGTGGTGTAGGCGGACTGACCAGGCATCGCGTTGACCGTGCCGGTAGTCGAACCTATCGATACAATTCGTCCGTACCCGCCCCGGCGCATTTCTGGAACAGACGCCCGGCACATTAGAAAGGCGGTTGTCACATTGCGCGAAATCGCGGCACCCCATTGATTCAAGGACAACTCGGTGACCTCGCCCTCGGCGTCCCACCCAGTCGATATCGATGTCATACCTGCGTTGTTTACCAGAATGTCCAAGCGGCCCCAACGACCAACCGCCTCTTGGACCAGAGTGTCGGCTGCGCCGTCGACGGTCAGATCGGCGACGACTCCCACTGCCGCCATGCCCAGATCAGCAGCCCGATCATGCACCCTTTGTGACGTTGCGCCCAGAACTGTCCTCGCCCCCTCAGCTACTAACTGCTTGGCGACCGCAGCACCGATTCCGTCGGGTGCACCGGCACCGGTCACGATCGCTACCCGATTCGCGAAACGCATATATTCAGACCCCCCGCGCCGCAGCAGTCGGGCGTGCGTTTACAGTCTCGATCGCTGTGGTTAGCGTTTCGGCGATGCGGTCGATCTCGTCCTCTGTGACGATGAACGGGGGGCAGATCTGCATAGTATTGCCCGGCAAACATCGAATAATCACTCCGGCGTCGATGCAATGTTCGGACACAGCTTCGCCGTTGACGCCTTCGTCGAGTTCGACACCGGCCATGAATCCGACTCCGCTGCGTACTTCGCGCACTCCAGAGGCAGACGACAGAGAGCTGAGAGCGTCGTGTAGAACGCTCTCAAGAGCGGCACTGCGTTCGACGAGAAATTCCTTTTCGAGGATGTCAATGTTGGCATGCGCTGCCACAGACGCGGTTGCGTGCCCGGAGTAGGTGAGGCCGTGCCGGAACACTGGCGCATTCTCACGATAGAATCGACCCCAGATACCGGGTGCGACGAGTAGTCCACCTAACGGAAGGTAGCCCGAGGTCAGGCCCTTCGCCATCAGCACCATGTCGGGTTGGACACCGAATCGTTCGCATGCGAACATTGCGCCCGCACGCCCGAAGCCGGTGATTACCTCATCGGCGATGAAGAGGATGTCGTTGTCGTTCGCTAGTTTTTGCAGTCCAGGTAGGAACCCAGGAGCAGGGGGAATCACGCCTCCGGTGCCCATGATGGGTTCGGCCACGATCGCGGCAATGTTCTCTGCGCCAACCTCGGCCACCACGGCGGCGATCCCGTCGAGATCATGGGTGGGAACCCGTCGGGTTTCAGGCACCAAGGATGGGCCTCCATAGCCCTCGCGATTGAATTCAATTCCGGTAACGCTGGTTCCGAACGCGTGTAGACCATGGTAAGAACGTTCGCGACTGAGAATGATGCGTTTGTCAGGACGCCCCTGTACCTGCCAATGGCGCCTCGCGAGCTTGAATGCCAGGTCCGCGGAGTCCGATCCGCCACTTGTCATGATTACTTTGGCGTTGTCGACAGGGGCGAGTTTCACAAGTCGTTCTGCGAGAGTCAGAGCGACCTCATTGGCGAAGCGACCGAAGACATGGTAAGTCTCAAGCTTTCTAATTTGAGCTGCAACGGCATCGGCTATCTCGGTGCGGCCGTGACCAATGTTCGCGTGCCAGAGCCCCGACGTGGCGTCGAGCAGTGTTTGCCCTGCGCTAGTGGTGACGTAGGCGCCCGTTCCTTCGACGATAACAAGCTGGCGACCCAAAACTGATGGCATGTGGGCCTGGCCGCTCCACAGTGCAGGGATGCCGGGAGAGCTGTTGGTCATGAGGACTCCGTTCTTTCGGGATGTTTGTGTGGGTGTGGGTGTGGGTGGCAGACGGTTCGACCGGCCGCACAGAGCGTGAGGACTTCGCATCGATCCATTGTCGGGGTTCGACGCCAGTAATTCGCGGCGATTCTCCGCTGACTTCCGGCAAGTTCGCCGGCGGTTGGCACTTCGAGCAGACTCTCGTGCATGCCCATGCAGCGATGCACGAGGCAACGCGGCTGCAGCAGCCTCGACAGCGCTGGCCACCAGAGCTGCATTCGCCTGAAACACCTGCGCGACAACCTCGGTGGAGTCGGAGGGGTTGGTCAGCGATCAGGTGGTGCCGCCTGGCCGCCAGTGCCCTCCCATGTGATGCTGTAGTGGTGTTGGGGGCAAATAGTCGGACATAGGGTGAACTCCTAGTGCGGAGGTATTGAGATGCGGTCCCGGTCGAGGTGCTGTGTCAGACGACCGCCGCGTCGCGGAGCGCGTCCAGAGTCGCCGAGTCGATACCTGCGAGTTCGGTAAGGACAGTGGCCGTATCTACGCCAAGGGACGGAATCTGCTGTGTGCCAGCATCAACACCAGGGCCGGTCAATCGAGTAGTGAGCAGGTTCGGGTAGCCCGCGGTGTTGGTCAGTAACCCCAGTTCCCGCGTAGCAGAATCGTGCACCATCTCACTGACCGAGCGGATAGGAGCTGCCAACAGTCCCGCATCGAGAAGTATTCGGACAAGGCCGTCGGTGGTGAACCCGACTGTAGCTTCTGCAATGGCCTTCTCGACGCGATCACGTTGCCGTACGCGCCCGGAATTGCTCGCCAATTCCGGGTCTTCCAAAAGGTGTGCGACGCCTATCGCACGGCACAGGGTCGGCCACATCCGGTCGTTGACGGTACCTGTGATGACGTCACCGTCGGCCGTGGGAAATCCGCCGTACGGCACGATCGAGGGGTGATGTGATCCCCAGCGTTCGGGAACGTCGCCGGAGACGCTCGTGGAGGCCACTAAGGTTCCCAGGGCTGCGATGGCAGTGGCGTATAGCGATGTGTCGATATGCGTACCCACGCCGGTGCTACGTGCGATGCTGAGTGCGGCAATGATCTGCGCGGCAGCGGTCAGTCCGGTGGTTATATCTGTCATCGCGACTCCGAAACGCACGGGTTCCCCGTTGCGGGAGCCCGTGACGCTCATCAGTCCAGACATGCCCTCGACTACGATCTCGGTGCCTGGGTAGTAGGCGTAGGGGCCGATGCTTCCGAAACCCGATATCGAGCAGGTCACGATTGCTGGATTGATCTCCGCCAGTCGTGCGTGGTTCATGCCGTGGCGCTGCGCCACTCCTGGACGGAAGTTCTCCACCACGACATCGCATTTCGCGGCCAGGCTCCGCACAATCGCTGCGCCACGTTCGTCAGTGAAGTCCAGTGTCACAGAGAATTTTCCGCGGTTCAATGCAGCGAAGTAGGCGCTGATGACCTCGTCGTCGTCGATGAAGGGGGGACCCCAGGAACGAGTGTCGTCGCCGACCGTAGGTCGTTCGATCTTGATGATATCGGCTCCGAGTTCCGAGAGGAATTGAGTGCAGTACGGCCCCGACAGAATGCGGGTGAAGTCGAGAACACGGACATTCGCCAAAGGCAATTCGTGACTCGCCTCGTTGTGAGAACTCATCGCGTTCTACTCGTCACCGCAGAGGTAGTCGACAGTGACGACTGCGAATCATGCTGTCGTATAGTTTGTTTCATAGATTTCGACCTTTCGTGGTTGTTGCAGGGTCTGTTGTTGTGGTTGTCGACCTCGACCCGCTAATGTCGCGTTCATGAGCGATGTCACTTCGTGCACAACAGATTCGGGTATCGGCTACATTCGGATGAATCGTCATACTGCCCTAAACGCACTGTCCGTAAGTCAGGTGCAACTAATCACCAAAGCGATGAAGCAGTTGGTCGAAGACTCTGGGGTGAGAGTCATTGTGATCAGTTCTACTGTGTTAAATGCCTTTTCGGTTGGCGCTGACCTCAAAGAGCGACTCGAGTTGGATTCAAGAGCAATGATGGAGGCACGCGGCTCATCGGTAGCGATGACATGTGCCTTGCTTGATGTTGAGGTACCGACGATCGCCGCTGTGCACGGGCTAGCGCTCGGTGGAGGCTTGGAGTTGGCGTTGACCTGCGATCTGCTGATCGCTGATCGAACAGCTTCATTCGGATTGCCTGAGACGGGAATTGGGATTATTCCTGGCGGCGGGGGAACTCAGCTACTACCGCGCAAGATTGGATCGGGTCGGGCGAAGGAATTGATCATGACCGGACGGCGGATCGACGCCGACGAGGCATACAGGTATGGCGTGGTAGATGTCCTTGCACCCGGCGGTGTGAGTGCGGCAGGCCACGCTGATGCGGTCGCAATCACGATCGCCGCGAAAAGTGCTACCGCGCAACGAAATGCGAAGGCCGCGTTGCGCGGAAGTCAATACCTTACCTTGGCGGATGGTCTTGCTTTGGAAGATCAACTTTGGCGGGTGAGTGCAGTCACTCCTGACTACCGTGAGGGATTGGCGGCCTTCTCTCAGAGGCGGCCGGTGGCGTGGCCGCAGCCTTGAATGAAGCTTCCTTACGGTGCCCTTCCGGCCGCCGGTAGTCCTCCGGACTTCCGGCGGCCGGAATCCGTTACTTCCCGATTCGGACCATTTTCTTGTTGACGAATTCGTCAGCGCCTGTGCGGCCCAGTTCACGGCCCCATCCAGATCGCTTCATGCCGCCGAATGGTAGTTCGGGTGCGTCGGCGCCCGTGACATTGACGAAGACCATCCCAGCCTGGAGTCTGTCGGCCACACGAAGTGCCTGTTCGTCGTCCGTGGTGAAGACGTATGAACCGAGTCCAAATAGTGTGTCGTTGGCGCGGTCGACGGCTGCGTCTTCGTCAGTGACCTTCTCTACCACGGCAACCGGCCCGAACAGTTCCTCGTAGTATACGTCGTTCGCCGGTGTAAGTCCGGAGATCACCCCAGCTGGGAAGAAGCATCCCTCCCGGGTGCCGACCGAGGTCAACGTAGCTCCCTGGGCGACCGCGCGATCCACCTGGTCGCTCAGTCGTGCCACTGCCCCCTTGGAAGACAGTGGGCCGAGTTGAGTGCCAGGCTGAGTGGGGTCTCCGTAATTCTGCTGAAGCAAAGCGGTGGTGAACTTTTCGAGGAATTCGTCATACAGCTTCTCGACGACGATGAATCGTTTGGCCGCGTTGCAGGCTTGCCCCGTGTTCTCCAGTCGGGCAGACACAGCGTGATCGACAACGGCATCGATGTCATCAGTGCTCAGGAGTATAAACGGGTCTGAACCGCCGAGCTCGAGGACGACTTTCTTGAGATTGCGGCCTGCGATCTCGGCAACCGCAGCGCCTGCACGTTCAGATCCGGTTACAGAAACTCCCCGCACCCTGGGATCGGTGATCAAAGTGGCGACCTGGTCGGTGGTGGCGTAGACGTTTGTGTAGGCACCGCGTGGCAGCCCCGCGTCGTCGAAGATTGCTTGAACGGCTGCCGCGGATTCAGGGCACTGGGGTGCGTGCTTGAGTAGAATTGTGTTACCTACCAACAGATTCGGTCCGGCGAAGCGGGCGATCTGGTAATAAGGGTAGTTCCACGGCATGATGCCGAGGAGAGTGCCCATCGAGCTGCGTCGAATGAAGGCACTACCGGTGCCGCCTCGCAACGTAATAGGCTCGTCTCGCACGATCTCCTCGACGATATCCGCGTAGTAAGCGTAGATGTCGGCGCAGAAGTCGACTTCGGCGAGCGCTTGATCGATCGGCTTACCCATCTCGCGGACAATGATCGAGGCAAGTTCCTCGCGACGCTCAGTATGTAGTTGACCGACTCGTGCGATCGCCTCAGCACGCTGTTTGGCAGACCAATCCCAGTTTCGATGTGTGGCTGCAGCCGTGGCGAGCGCCGACTGCAGTGCCTCGTCGGAGATCGTGGGGTATTCGCCGTGATGCTGCCCCGTGGCCGGATTTGTCACTGCGTAGTCCGTCATCTGTGCCTCCTGGTGTGCGAGCGCCGCGCGGTCTTTTGAGGTCGCGGCTTAATGCTGCTTTCAGTCTCCGTTGTCAATTACGCGCCGGACATAGACGAGGCGGACAATCATCTAAGTGAAGATCGCCACAGGGGCGATTGGCGCCACGCGAAAAGGTCGACGTGACCTCGCTCTGAGGTGTGGGAGCGAACCTCCCCGGGCCGGCAGAATGGATCGCGTTGAGCAGGCAGTGAAATGTCTGCAGGAAAGCGGATAACGCTCGACAATCAGGGGCAGTGATTTTTAAGATTTTTAACGAGAATGGATACCGCACGTTTTCGACGCAGCGGCAGCCGATGGGCGTCCTCAACCGTAGGCAGGGGTGACTATTTTGCATTGACTCGCAACGGCCAGCTTTAATCCCCACGACAAACAAGCTCGGATCATTCAACCGAACACTCTAGTCGTTCAGCGCGGTGCTTTCGCGTAAACGCTTTCGCGCGCAAGAAAGTCCTACTTCGATGGTTCCGCGCGGTTGCGAATAACCGTCGGACCGCGAAACTGCCAGCTGAGGTATCTGGGGGAGCGTTTGTTGAAGGCGGTCCGCGACTTCGGGGAGGATTGAGGAAACCAGTGGGACAGTGCGGCCTCCGAAAACGACGATTTCTGGATCTAAGGAGAGTGCGAGAGCTGTGACTGCAATGTGCAATCCACGAATGAAGTCCTCGCGATAGATCTGGAACTCACCATTTACCAGGGCGTCGAGGAACTCCGAAGTCGGGGGAAGCGCTACGCCTTCGTGATCGGCACGGCCCCGGATGCCTTGGAGGCTAAGCACGTCCGCAAGCGTGAAGCCATCGCGATAGGGATACGGGTAGAATCCGAACTCTCCGACAATTTGCCGCCTTTCGGCGAGCTGTACACCGTCTACGGCGACGCTTCCTGCCAGCGCCGTACTTATCACGAGTAACGCCACATCGCGAAAACCCTTGGCTGCGCCGTCGACCATCTCTCCTGTCAGCGCCATGTCCGGATCGCTACGGAGTTCGACGTGCCCACCGAGTTCGTAAGCAACCCGGGCGAAAAAATCCGAGCCTGCGATGTTGCTTAGGCCGACCGCAGGTCTGACGATCGACACGCCGTCAATCACCTTCGCTGGGACCGATATCACCGATTGCAGGCATTCGCCTGAACCTGGTGGACGCACACGTCGAATTAGCTCGCAGAACCAGGTTGCCAGGTCACTGACGTTCGGCAACCGGGGTGTATGTACGCGCTCTCGGTGCAAAATAGTCCCGTTCAGATCCGCCCACATCACCCGTGTTGTTTCCACGCCTATATCAGCGCCCATGACGTGCCCGATCTGTGGTGAGGCAATGATTCCTCGTACTGGTCGACCCCTGGATTGGGCGCGATCGGAGGTAGGTCGCTCAGCGATCAACCCGGCTTCGGCAAGTTCGTCCAGGACCCGGCCGACTGTCGAGCGGCTCAATCCCGTGCGGTCGAGAATCTGCGCACGGGAGAGTGGCGACTCCTCAAGAATTAACTCCAGCACCAGACCTCGATTCTGATCCCGTGCGCTACCTCTCTGCCCACCCAAAGTGACTTCCGACAACGCTGCCTCCATTTCCGCCTGAACTGGCCACGCGCCAACAGAAGTACTCTGCAGTTGGCGAGTCGCGGAGTCCGATCGCTCTGCACTCGACTTCCGAGGGATCTCAGCGCGAACCACCTGACCGTACACATTTAACGTATCAGTAACGGCGGTGACCCCGTCGCGTGTTGGAAGTGGTCTGCCCCGTGGTATTGCCTAGTGGGCGCGGTGATATATGACACGGTACTGTTCGTCGGTCAAAATCCTCGCAATTATTGCTGCAGTTGGACGCAAAATTGACGGGCTACTGGTAACAACCCCGAGGAGGAAGTAGGGGGATCGTGCGTATACCTGTGTGTGCGGTACATAGTGGGCGGTTCTCGCCGCAGTCACACAATCTTGCAGAGTGAATCGCATCCAAGCATTTTGTAGCGCGATACTTTTCGTTGCTTTGAGTGTGAAGTGACCTGGCTGTCAAATCCGCGCCGCGAAAAGACTGTTCGAGCGTTGTGCCGACTGGTAGCGAGGCGCGTCGTCACCAGGATTCAGGCCTTGAACAGTCAAGGAATTCCGGTCCGTAGTGGAGCGCTCGTCTGACGACCGGAAATCCTGGTAGCATTCGCCGACGTCATATCGCCGCAGGCGATCGACGGAACCTGACGCAGGCGGCCACTGCGCCGCAAGGTCGGATTCTGTCGAAATCAAACGGTCAGGACTACACCAGTTCATTACCGCGAGCGCCTCTCGATGCTTCGGCGTTCACAAGATTTCCGGGCTATGTGTCTAGCTATATGGGGCAAGGATGTTACTCACGCGGTGCCGGCGATAAAGATAAGCGGCGGTCATTCCCCGCGTACTGAATGCGGTCGGTGATAACTGTAGTGAAAATTCCACACCTCGACGGCGATGCGTCGATGCTGCTCGCTGGTGTATTCGCGGGAGTAGAGCAGTTCTTCGGCGAGGATGCGGTCGCGAGGCCGACCATTTCCGGGTCCATCGTATGAATTCGATCTCGGCCACAACGCCCGCCGCGGTGGCGGTCGGTTGGTGTTACGGTACGCTGGGAGTGTCCTATAATCGCAGGTCGCCGTATGTGCGGTGACGGTTGACCCACTTCGAGGCGAGCGTTGGCGGAAGATCCCCATTTCAGCAGCGACATGGGCGATCGGACGGCTCTGGCATCGCTCGAAGAGTCGTCGCCTTCTCTCGACAGTCAGTGGAGCATTGCGGTGTGTCACAGGGCCGGTCCTTTTTGGTTGAGAACGGTTGTGTCGCAGTTCCATTCTCCCGCCGAGGACCAGCCCGTCTACTTCAGTCTTGCGTCAGGAACGTCCATCCCCACAACACCTAGCCGTTGATCACCTGCGGCGCTGAGACTGCTTTCAAGCCTTCCATGCCGAATTCGAGTCCGTAACCGGACTTCTTAACTCCACCGAAAGGGATCATCGGGTGGACACCCCCGTGCGAGTTTATCCAGACGGTGCCTGCTTGGATTCGAGCAGCGACAGTTCGCGCGGCCTCGCGGTCCGGGCCCCACACCGAGGCACCCAACCCGACGTCGAGCGCGTTCGCCAGTTCCACAGCCTCGTCGACGGTGGTGTAGCGGACGATCGGCAAAGCGGGGCCGAACTGCTCCTCCGTCACCAGTGGATTGTTGTTGTCGATGTCCGAGACCAGCGTTGCAGGGTAGAAGTATCCAGGGGCGTAGGTATCGGGTGTTCCGCCTGTGAGAATCGTTGCACCCGAGTCCTTTGCCCTCTCTACCAGTTCGGCGACAATATCGTATTGGGCCTTGTTCTGCAGCGGGCCAAGCACATTCTTCTCATCGAGACCACGCCCCATCGGGGTCGCATTGGCGACCTCCGTCAACGCTTCGCACACACCGTCGTACACGTCGGTATGTACGTACAGTCGCTTGAGGGCTGCGCAAGTCTGTCCAGTATTTATGAATGCACCCCAGAATAGTTCCTGTGCAATAGCTTTCGGATCGACACCAGGAAGGACGATACCGGCATCGTTACCGCCGAGTTCGAGAGTCAGTCGCTTGACGGTATCTGCGGAACTCCGGATGATCGCTTGGCCGGTACTAGTGGATCCGGTGAACATCAGTTTGGCTATGTCGGGATGACTCGACAGGCGCGCGCCGAGATCACCATCACCGGCTACCACTGAGAGAACATCCTCGGGCAGTACGGTATTCAGGATTTTCACGAGCGCGAGCACACTTAGCGGTGTGTGTTCCGACGGTTTGACAACCACAGTGTTGCCCATCCGAAGCGCGGGTGCGACCTGCCAGACAGTGATCATCATGGGCCAGTTCCACGGTCCGATTGCGCCCACGACACCGAGCGGTCGGTAGCGCAATTCGGCATAGTCCTCTTCGTCGTCTATAAGAGTCTGGACGGGAACGTCGGTGGACGCTGTGGCGCGAAGCCACTTGGCGCAGGAGCCGACTTCGAAACGCGCGTTGGGGCCGTTCAGAGGCTTTCCTTGCTCACGTGACAATAGTTCAGCGAGAGGTTCGCTCGCACCCTCGATGGCATCGGCGGCTTCAAGCAACAGAGACTTTCGCTCGTCCGCAGAACGCGCAGACCATGCCGGTTGGGCTGCCTTCGTCCGAGCGATCGCAGCGTCAAGTTTCTCAACTCCGCAGAACGGTGCTTTTCCCACTAGTTCACCGGTAGCCGGATCAAAAATTGCCCGACCGTTCGGATCGGTAATATCTCCAAGTAGTTCGTTGTATGTGGTGGTCACTGCGTGTCCTTCCAATTTCATCCGTTTGCTAAGAGGTCGACATTCCGTTGAGATTTCTCATTAATTCCAACTAGTAGCTGACGGAGGCAGGCTGGGGCGACGAGTCGATGTAGCGATCCGCAAGCGCCTCCGAGCCACGGGCGAGCAAGGCTGCATCCGCGCCGACAAGAAGGAAGTCAGCGCCGTCTTTGACGTAAGCATCGGCGTGCTGCGGGTCGAAGGCATTTACGCCGACCGGTTTGCCGGTGGAAGCGACTCGGACGAACGTGTCTTTCACCGCAGCAACGACATCGGGGTGGTTCTGCTGGCCAAGGAGACCCATCGACGCTGCAAGATCACTCGGTCCGACGAAGATTCCGTCGATTCCGGCAGTCTGGGCGATGGCGACTGCATTGTCGACACCCTCTGCAGTTTCGATCTGAACGAATACCGACACGTGATCGGCACTATTATTCAGATAGTCGTCGACCCGGTTCCATCGGGCCGAACGAGCTAGTGCGCTACCGACTCCACGTCGTCCCCGTGGCGGATAGAGCGCGGCTTCGGCGACCTCTCGTGCCTGCTCGACAGTGGAAACCATCGGAACAAGGATGGTCTGGGCACCTAGATCGAGCACCTGTTTGATGATCACAGTCTCGCTTGCCGGCACGCGCACTACCGGCGTAACGCGGTAAGAGGAAACGGAATATAACTGTGCAAGAACCGATTCCAAACCGTTCGGCGCGTGCTCCATATCGATCATCACCCAGTCCAGCCCAGAACCGGCCATGATTTCTGCCACTACCGGCGATCCGGTCGTGATCCATCCGCCGAATAGAGGTCGGTCCGACGTGGCAAGTGCTTGGCGCAGAGTGTGTCTCAGCTGAATCGACATGAGATGGTTCCCATCGATCCGTAGTCGGCCAAAACAGTGTCCCCCTTGTGCACCCACATGGGACGGGTGAATGAACCGGCCAGCACTATCTCTCCAGCTTCGAGACGATCACCATGCTGCGCGAGCTTGTTCGCCAACCAAGCGACACCTGCTGCGGGATGGTTCAGTACCGCAGCGGCAACCCCAGATTCCTCGATCGTCTCGTTGCGGTACAGCAATGCGGAGATCCATCGCAGGTCAATGGCGGCTGGATCAGTCGGGTTGCCCCCGAAGATCATTGCGCCCATCGCGGCATTGTCACTGATGGTGTCGACGATCGTCCGCCCTTGCATCTCGATCCGCGAACTGAGGATCTCCAGCGCAGGCACGACGTGGTCGGTGGCCTTGAGGACATCGAAGACCGTTGCTCGGGGGCCGCGGATTGCCTTGCCGAGAACAAACGCGAGTTCGACCTCGATACGAACATTTGAGAATCGGTCGTGCTCGATGGTTGAGCCGTTCTCGAAGACCATGTCGTCGAAGATGGTTCCGTAGTCGGGCTCCGTGATTCCTGTAGCGGCCTGCATAACCTTGCTAGTCAGGCCAATTTTGTGACCGACAACCTTTCGTCCGGTTTCAACTCCGCGACAACGCCATTGGCTCTGCACAGCGTACGAGTCTTCCACGGTCATATCGGGATACCGCGCCGTCAGGCGCGGAATCATCGACCGTGTGCGCTCAGCTTCGGCTAGCTCGTCGGCTATGGCGGTGATCGTACTGGTTTGCAGCATCTCGCTCCTCGTCTGCCGGGTTACTACAGCTGTGCGCCGAGTTTGAATTCGCGTTGGGCCAACGGCTGCACCGCGGCCGGGTCTTGCTTGCGTGTGTAAGAGAATCCGTCCGCACCGATCGTGACTTCCATCTCCGAATCGTCGGTTCGCGCCACCACAGGTTGGGGATTGCCATCGAGGTCGAAGACGATCGAGGCATCCGTATACCAGCTGGGAACTACAGGCGTCCCCCACCAGTCACGGCGCTGATTGTCGTGTACATCCCAGGTTACGACGGGATTGTCAGGGTCTCCGGTGTAGTAATCCTGTGTGTAGATCTCGACTCGATGACCGTCCGGGTCGCGAAGGTAGAGGTAGAACGCGTTCGATACCCCGTGTCGACCTGGCCCCCGCTCAATATGATCTGACATTCGAAGGGCGCCGAGTTTGTCGCAGATTGCGATGATGTTGTGCTTCTCATGCGTGGCGAACGCGACGTGGTGCATTCGCGGACCGTCGCCTCCCGTCATCGCGGTGTCGTGGACGGTGGACTTCCGTCTCATCCAAGCGGCGTATGTCGTACCGGCCTCATCCTGAATGTCCTCGGTTACCCGGAACCCTAAATCCTCCATGTAGGCGACCGCTCGCGGTACGTCCGGCGTGACTTGATTGAAATGGTCCAAGCGGACCAATGCCCCTGGGGAGTGCAGGTGGTAGTGCCAAGCAAGGCGCTCGACATGTTCGGTGGCGTAGAAGAACTCGTACGGAAATCCCAGCGGGTCTTCGACACGGACTGAGTCCCCGATACCTTTGGTGAACCCCTCCGCACGACGCACTACCCGGCAGCCGAGTTCGGTGTAGAACTCGACGGCCTTGTCGAGCTCATTAGGACTTCGAACTCGGTAAGAGAATACGGCGACGCCGGCGACCGGTGCCTTACGCAGGACAAGATTATGGTGGATGAATTCGTCGAACGAGCGCAGGTAAACGGCATTCTCGTCCTCGGCGGTTACGACCAAGCCTAGGACGTCCACGTAGAACTTGCGTGAACATTCAAGGTCGACGACGGCCAATTCCATGTATGCGCATCGTAGGACGTCGGGTGGAGCAGCTTTCGGAGTCGGGACGGGGTTAGTTGAACCTATAGGACTTGCTTGAGTTGGCACTGGCTCGGGTGAATCGGGCGTGATGGTCATTCAAAAATCCTTCTTCGGAGGCGGATTCGTCGACGAGCCACCTGATGGTGGATGGTCAGCGCTGCTCGGCACTGCTTTTGCCGAAGGTCGGGTTGTGCACTTTTCCCAAGGTGATGTGCACGGCCTGCTGCTGGGTGTAAAAGTCGAGGGAACGGTATCCGCCCTCGTGCCCGAGACCAGACGCTTTTACCCCGCCGAATGGTGTGCGCAAGTCGCGCACATTGTTCGAGTTCAGCCACACCATGCCGGCTTCAACGGATTGCGAAAAGTTATGCGCGCGCTTGAGGTCATTGGTCCAGATGTACGCGGCGAGCCCGTAACGGACGCCGTTTGCCAACTCCAACGCCTCGATGTCATCGTCGAATGGCGTTATCGCAACAACAGGACCAAAGATTTCTTCTTGGAAGATCCGTGCGTCTGGCTTTACATCAGCGAATACTGTCGGCATAACGAAGTTTCCGGTCTCGAACCCTTCGGCGCGTCTGCCACCGGCAACCAATCGAGCTTCGGTCTTGCCGATCTCGATGTAGCGCATCACTTTGTCGTAATGCTCCGGGTGCACCAGTGCGCCAACCTCGGTTGAGGGGTTGTCCGGGTAGCCAACCCTGACACGTTCAGCCTGTGCGGCGAATCGCTCGACGAACTCGTCGTATATGGGCCGTTCGACGAGAATGCGACTGCCTGCGGTGCACCGTTCGCCGTTGAGCGAGAAGACACCGAAAATGGTGGCATCGATTGCGGCGTCGATGTCAGCATCGGCGAACACGACGGCCGGACTCTTGCCTCCGAGTTCCATTGACAGTCCTTTCAGGAAAGGAGCTGCGTTTCCGAAGATTAGTTGACCGGTGCTGGATTCGCCTGTAAACGAAATTAGTGGCACGCCAGGGTGTTTGACCAGAGCATCTCCTGCATCGTCACCTAGGCCGTTTACGAGGTTGAAGACGCCGTTCGGAAGCCCTGCCTCTTCGAATACTTCCCCCCACAAAGATGCCGACAATGGGGTGAACTCAGCCGGTTTCAGTACGACTGTGTTGCCGGCGGCTAAAGCCGGCCCGAGCTTCCATGATTCGAGCATAAATGGTGTGTTCCATGGGGTAATCAGACCGGCAACGCCGATGGGGGAGCGGTTGACATAGTTGATCTGACGCCCTGGGACTTTGTAGGTGTCATCAGTCTGGGCGACTATGAGGTCGGCGAAGAATCTGAAATTCTCGGCGGCGCGACGCGCCTGACCGAGGGCCTGGGCGATTGGGAGGCCCGAATCGAAGGATTCGAGTTCCGCCAACCGTGCGTCGCGAGACTCGACAATATCAGCGACGCGGTGCAGGATCCGCGACCGTTCACGGGGCAACATGCGGGGCCATAGGCCTTCTTGGAAAGCTCTGGTCGCGACTTCTACTGCCGCGTCGATGTCGGCTTTTTTGCCTGCAGCGGCCTGTACATAGGTTTCATTAGATACCGGATCGAGGACATCGAAAGTAGAGCCGTCAATCGAGTCTACGAGCTGCCCACCGATGTAGTGCTGTATCCGGGGGGGTAAACCAGTTGGGAAGTGCCGTTCCGAGGTGTTTGCCGCTCTTTCAGTCATCAGCAATCTCCGTTTCGAATATCAATAGGCGAGAGACAGGGGGGCTCGTTAGGGTGTTCGCGATCGATGTATGCATCAAGGGTCGCGGATCGGTGTCGACGTGCCGCATCCTCGATATCGGCAAGCGATGCGCCGGATTCGATGAGGCGGACGATTTCTGCGTGTTCGGCCACCGATTCTCGCGCCCGACTAGGAACGAAAGAGAAGGTTGAGGCCCGCAGGTGCCCGAGGCGTCCCCATTCGGCCTCGACTAGATTGAAAAGGCGCGCGTTCTGACACCTAGAAAACAACACCGAGTGAAACTCTTGATTTAAAGAAGTGAATTCGTGGGGGTCAAAGTGGCTTAACGACTGAATCATTCGATCATTGACATCCCGGGCACGTTGGATGTCGTCCTCAGACATCTGCCGTGCCGCGAGCGCGGTCGCTGCACCTTCGAGAATGCTCAATGTTTGCATGCTCGACCGGTAAGCGAGGTCGTCGATCATGGAGACGTGTGCGCCGACGTTTCGCTCGAATGTGACCAGACCTTCAGCTTCGAGTTGACGTATGGCTTCGCGGACCGGCACTACGCTCATATCCAGTGCGTTCGCAATGGATCCGAGGACTAAGCGATACCCGGGCGTGTACTCCCGTCTGGTAATTCGCTCTTTGACGAAGTGGTACGCCAACTGTGGTTTGCTTTGTATTATCTGCGGTTGTGCTGACTGAGTCGCCATTTTTCGTACCTCGTCCTCCACTCGTCATTGGGTGGAAACAATCCTTCAACCGGGCTACCTGCGGCGACTTGGTCGGCGATCCATTGATCTTGTTGCTCTTGGGCGAGAGCAGCGTTGGCCACCTCCTCGGCAATCGCCGGCGGGATCACAATGACACCGTCACTGTCTCCGACGATGACATCCCCCGGTTGCACCGTCGTGCCTCCGCACGCGATTGTGATGTCCGATTCCCAGGGAACGTGGCGGCGGCCGAGCACGGCCGGGTGCGGGCCGGCCGCGAAAACAGGTAACCCGATCTCGACCACAGTGTCCCTATCTCGAACACCGCCATCAGTGACCACCCCTGCAGCGCCTCGTTCCCTGGCTCGTAATGCCAGAATATCGCCGAGCGTGCCAGAACCTTGTTCGCCGCGGGCCTCGATCACGATGACCTCACCAGGCTCAACGGTGTCGAAAGTGCGTTTCTGCACGTTGTAGCCACCACCGTGGGCGTCGAAGAGGTCCTCTCGATTGGGAACGAAGCGGAGAGTTCTGGCTACACCGACCATTTTCGTGCCCGGAGCCAGAGCTGCTACTCCGTCGATCGAGACATTGTTCAACCCGCGCTTGCGCAATTCTTGAGAGAGCCCGGCGACCGGTACCGCGGCGAGCTTCCCACCCAATTCTTCAGTAAGGGTGAACGCTGTTGTGGGTGTATTCAAGTTAGCTACTTCCATGGAGCCCCATGCTTCGGCCCGCTGAGTGTCATTGACAGCAGGTACGGATCCGATTTTTGGGTCGAACTTACTGTCCCCCTGCACAATTCTAGTCGTTAGCCGACCTGATGTCAGGGTGGTTGAGGGGGCGTCGACTTCCACTTCAACAACGTCGCCAGGAACCACCACCGATGAACCGGCCGGTGTACCAGTGAGGATGACATCACCGGGTTCGAGAGTGAAGTGCTGCGATAAGTCGGCTACTAACTGCGCCAAGGAGAAGAGTAAAGCATCGGTGGTGTCGTTTTGAACTAGTTGGGCATTCACCCATGTTCGCAGCCGCAGTGCGTTTGGGTCGACATCCTTTGCATCGATCACGCCGGGGCCCATTGGGGTGTAACCGTCTCTCCCTTTTGATCGCACGTTCGAGCCCTTGTCGTTATCGCGCAGGTCGTACAAACCGAAGTCGTTAGCCGCTGTGACGCCGCTGATGTGGCTCCAGGCTTTATCGATGGGGACCCTCCGTGCGGCCTTGCCGATGATCAACGCAATCTCACCCTCAAAGGCGAGAAGCTCTGTGCCTGAGGGGCGTTCGATAACACCGCCGGCTGTCGAGACTGAACTTGAAGGCTTAAAGAAATAGGACGGGTGCGTGGGACGCCGTCCACGTTGCTTTGCGCGCGAAATGTAACTGAGGTGCACAGCAACGATTTTTCCTGGCCGTGCAGGGAGTTCGACCCCATCCACGGCGGCTCGCTCAATGCTCATAGTTCTCCTACGTTGGAACGTACCCCACATCGTATGTCAAATCATATATGATCAACTTCGCAGGTTGCAACGAAGATCCCCGATTTTTGCAGCAAGTAGTGCGCGCCGACGTCGAGTGGCCCTGCGGCGCTGCAACTCATCCGTGAACCGAGGGCGCCGTCCTCGTCGCGAAGGAATGGTTTGAACGACATTGAGAAGGCGCTGCTCGACTCCGTCCCCGCCGCTTGTGGATCTTGGCGCTCGCCGTCAACCAATGCAACGCTTGTTCGCGATGCGGCAACTGGCGCAGTGATTTTGTGACATCGCCCCCGGATGCATGGAATGGCGGTGCGTGACGCAGCGGTCGAAACGGCGGACTCCCGGGAAGCGACGCCTGCGCGCGAACGTGGGGAGATTCTTCGCCGGTCCTTCGATCTCTTGCAGAAGCGGAGCGACGACCTGGCCTTGTTGATGACGATGAAAATGGGAAAAACACTCGGTAAATCTGTTGGTGAGGGCGCATGCCGAGGTGAATATCTTCGAGGGTTCGGTAAAGAAGCGAGCAATGCAAAGGGCCTGGTTTGGGCTAACCCGGAGAATACCGGTCGGTTCTTCACGCAGTACCCTGGCGCCGTGCTCCTCGTGACGCCGTGGAATTTCCCTTTGGCGATGACTACGCGAAAGATCGCGCCAGCACTTGCCGCCGGGTTGAGGGTCGCCGTAAGACCGCCCATTGACCCTGTTGACGACACTTCAGCTACAACAATCCTTCAGGAAGCAGGTCGGTGAGGTCAACGAGGTTACGACGTCTTCCCGTCTATGTTTGCGGCCCAGATTATCGACCATCCGCGTCTGCGGAAGTTGTCATCTGCGGGTCTCATATCGAGTGGAAAATCCTGATGCGCCGGACTGCGACCGAATGCCGTGATGTGTGCATCTATGGAAGCTGGCCGGAACGCACTGTACGTAGTTTATGAGGGGTATCGAAGGAATTCGCCGCCACTATCTACAGGCCAAGTACACGCTCAAGCTGACACCCTTTGACTGAACTGGCTTTCACCCTTGGTATCAAAATGAGAGAACAGTGGTGGTCCGATAATTCCGCGAACGGACTGTGAGAGCTAGCCGTTAAGATTATCTGCGAAATTGGCGAGTCATGTTTGTGCTGGAACCAAACAGTTGGAATTGACGCGAGGATCTGAGCAGGATGCTGATCCGCCTGATGGATTCGATTCTCGAAAACTGGAATCTGTTGGCCGTGGCGCGATGTTATTTACCCAAAATGAAGCGCGCACGATCAGTAGCCGGAGTCAAGTGATTCCTTTTTCGAGGTTCCGCAAATCGATTTAGGATTCTTGGGTGTCATCTAGTGGGTAAGGCCGAGGTTGCATCTCTAGAATTAAGAGGGACGCACAGCTTCTCGAAGTTTACAATGCTGTAAAAAAGTCATGTGCCCATATGGATTGTCCTAACAAATTGTTTTGTTTGCGCTGTAAATGTGTGCGTCGGAACAGAAATAAGGTAGGTTCTCGGCGGCACGCAGGTGGTCGGCGAATTCGAGGAGAAGGTACAGCGACGTGTGTGACAGATCGAAGGTGCATACCAACAGTCGTCGAAGTGTTTCGTTTGCTACCTGAACAAGAGTCTCTCCATCGACCGGAGTTGGAATGTGGCTTTCGGGACAAACGGGTGAGAAGAAGTAGTCGACAGTTACTCCGAAAAAATCTGCGAAGGCCTCCACGATCTGCGCGGAGGGATCTGCTCTGACCCCTCGACGGAGTTGCGACAGATAAGGCGGTGACACGTCGCAACCACGGTCAGCCATCGCCTCGGCCAACCCTCTGTTGGTGATCCACCGTTCAGATCGAGCGCAGAGTGTATTAAGTCTTCTTGCGAACGTGCTTGTCCCTTGCATCTGTACCCGTACCTTCCTTGGGGTGCGAACAATCGACAGTGGGACGCAACCCACGCTCTATGCTACCAATGGATCGTATATGATCTAGGTATGGCATCGGTCTCGGAGGGTGCCCGTGTCCGGATCCCCCGAATTTCGACCTCTCCGACCTGGTCTGACTCAGCTTTGATTCTGGGCAACGATTTGCCTATGTGCGCCCAAATCGTTTAAGGCTAAGGGCGGTTCGCGATTGGAATTTTCGAAACTCAGATCGTGTCCATCGCTGTTGATGCCGCTGCCCCAGCCAGAGGCAATAGAAGTCGGGGTTCTCGGAAGGCAGCGGTTCCGATCGGTACCACTGGAGTTGGATCTGCCGCCAAACGATGGAGAGTGACTCGCTGCCTGTTAGTCTCCGGACTGGGTTTCGCGTCGACTTTGCGGCTTTGTACTTTACGGTTTCGTACGAAATTGACGAGTACTCGTCGGCCGAAGAGTTTGTTTGGCTCCACAGTGCCTCCTTGGCGGGAGGCACATCGGGCACTGGCGCGCAGAATCATTACCAATACTAATAATTCGGTGGCAGCTGCTTCCACATCAAATATTTGACGGCAGCAGGAGTGGCGCTCGGATCATCGTCCGCGCATTTGGGCGTAGAGGATTCTCCCCGATAAAATGGCAATCGCGTACGCTTGACCTATAAATTATTAATTGATGGTAACTTGTGATATCCGGCACTTGTGCGAGTCTGACGCAATGGCGATGAAGGATCATTGATCGTTCGGAGGAAACGCCGTCTATCAATGGCAGGACATCGCACTAGTTTTTCATAGTTTTTCTTCAATATTTCTCAAGAATCGATTCGAGTTCATTGGGCGTCGACCCGTGCAGTATGACTCTGTCGGCGCCATAATTGATTTCGTCGTGAATTCGGGTAGCGCATTGCGCCGGCGAACCAGTAGCCGCGCTACGAAGCCATTCGCTGGGAATCAGTGTTGCGATGTGGTCGATCTGCTGAGCAGTCGCTATGGCATCAATTGCGCCGGCAATCGATGTGACAACCGGGTCTCTTCGAAATCGACGCAAAATTGCGGGGTCCCAGCCGTTTGTTTCGACAAGTAGGTCGCCATAGCCTTGCAGGTAGGTGGCGAGGCGACCCACCGTTTTCAGGGCGCGCAGGTCGTCATCGCGCACGTCATCGCTGACTGTAGCCAAACACGACCAGACTCGAACGTCTGCTGGGTTGCGGCCAGCCTGTTCAGCGGCGGTTTTGACGATATTTACGCACCGCTGCAATGTTTCCGGGGTGAAGTAGGTATGTAGGATTACGTCATCGAATATGCGTCCACCGAGTTGTAAAGTCCGCGGACCGAAGGCGACGAGCGCCAACCGAATATTTTCGTTGAAACTGGAGTCGAGGTGCAGAACCGGATACCGGCCGATTGGGCCATCGTGGGAGATTAGGGTTTCTCCGCGCCACAGTCGCCGTGTTACCGTCGCCCAGTCCTCTATATGCGCCGTGGTGACTGGCGGTATTCCGAATGCTGAATGTATCGCCGGTACGCCTCGGCCAACACCGAGGGTAAATCTACCTCCCGACATGCGGTGAAGTGTCGCCGCCCAGGACGCGGTGACTAGCGGGTGGCGGATGTTGCAATTGGTTGCGGCGGTGGCGATCTGCATTCGCTTCGTAACCGCGCACGCGGCCCCGGTCAGCGATGTGGCCTCTTTGATATTCCATCGCTCGGACACGAATGCTGTTCCGAATCCGAGCACTTCACCACGTCGCGCTTCCGCAACCAAGTCTGCGGGGCCGCCCCCGCCAGCCCCGCCCATTAGGTAGAAGCCCAATTCGTCGAAATTTCGTGTCATGTCTTGCCGTATCCTCTCGCCAGATGCGTTTCCAATTAAAGTGGATCACAGCATGTCTATTGTCGGATGCTTTCGATTCGATTGGTAGCGCAGCGCGAGCAGCTTCGCTCGGAGGATTGTACTGATCTGCAGCGATGCGTTCAGAAACTTGACTCGTCCGAGTGAGTGCTCCGTTGTCGAGTCAAGTGCAGTTCAGCTCCGTGCGCCGCAATTCTGACTAGGGTGCGAGCCGGACGACGGGTCCCAGTTCGTTCTGGCAGAGGCGCAGCGCAAAGATTTCGAGCGCCCGTGGCGTCGCGTAACTGCGCGATCTGCACGTCGAGTTGATTCGACGTGCCGCAACCCATATCTTGCTCGAATCAACATTCGACGCGGCTGACCGACCAGACGTAAGATGAAATCCGAAACAAACTGTTGCACAGATGAATTCCAGACCTGGGTGGAGATCGTCGGAACCTCGCACACCTTCTTGCCGAACCGATACGCAAGCTTGACTGGGCATGGTGCAACTCGATTATTGACAGTCACATTCGACATAAAGGTGAAACCCAATGAGCAGTCGCAACTACCGTCGCCGTATCAGTGTGGAAGCGGACGTAGAGCGCAAACACCCTGACGCTGAGTCAGGACGCCTCCTCGAGTTCGCTGCTCTATGGGCGCCGTATGGGGGCGCGCCTGATGACGAAATCTTTGTGCGCTTCGGAATAACTCGACTCCGCTTCGTTGAACGACTGTGGCAGCTGCTCCCTGGTTCGCGCTGCACCCAAGACGAAATTCGCCTTCTATCGAGCGTATATCCCTACCGCACGGGAATAGACACCTGTTCTGACGTTCCAGGGGATTCGGAAAGCGTTGACGGCGAGCGAGGATCCCGGACGACGGTATGGTGACCAGAACGAAAGAAGTCGTCGCGACAGATTCGTCACCGACAAGATGGAGCCTTTGAAAAGGTAATCACTGCGTCCAATGGAGCCTTCCGCGGACGGCCTGCGCCGGGTGCAAACCCCAATGCTGCTTCGAAGATCGGTCTAGGTTTGAAACACTCGCGCTACCAACTCCGAAAGATCCTTTCTCTTAACATATTCGGTGACTGTTCTTCGTGACTATCGTGCCTGCGTTGGTAGATGACGTACTGCCGCACTGTTTCGACTTTTGGCTTCGTGGCCTGACCGCGAGAATTGCTTAATCGGAATCAATATGACGAACCAGGTTTCCAGAATGATGTTGCCTGGTAACGAGTCGGCCGTTCGAAACGAAGGTAGGCAGTCAACTGCGCGCTGCCATGCCGGTGCAGGAACCTGAGCTAGCGTCGCGTTGCTTCGCCAGGCGGTGAAGACTCGGAATTTCTAGTCCGATGACTTTGACATGATTCGGGCTTGCTGACCGCCACCGCCGTACTCGGCGTTGTGACAAAGGAGTTGACTGGAATCAGTTCGAGGAAAGACGAGTGCGAGTTCAGCAGACCGGCCTGGTGGATCGTGATGCCAACAGACTTGATGCAGTAAAACCAAGGGGGGAGGGAGTAATTCTCAGGTATTTTCTCTGCTTCGAGCTCTGTTGTTACGACCTGTTTGGTGCCGTAGTCGGGGAGCGGGCCAGTGTAAGATCGCCTTCTCCGGCGCTGCATTTCCTCAACTTGCACCGTTTGCCACTGGGATGTTCTGTACGGCCGATCGGCTCCCCGATGGAGATTTCCGAGAGTTGTTGCACCTTGACGTGTCGTCAGTGGCTGGTGATGCATACGCTATGCGGGGGCCGCGCACAGTGCTCAGATCTCGGTCCCCACGGTGTTGAACAATCGTGACCTGCTGAGAAGCATTGACACGTAGCATTCTCTATGACATTCTCGAAAGATGTGATTTGCAGCACAAAGACTTGATTTTCGAAGCCTGATTCGTAACTCGATCAGAGGATCGTTAGACATATGGCGAAGGGGTTTCGGGCTACCGCGCTCTGTGGGGACTTTGGGGTTATAGGCCTGGCGTTTGTTGTACTCCCTCCGATAGATATGCGAGACAAGGTTATTCGCTTACTTGGCGACATGGACCGAACAATCGCACTCTCTCCGGTGTGGGGGGATTGTCGGCGAGGCGAGTTTTTGACTCCCACGGCTATGGAGGTATTGATGAGTCTGCCGTCTCGGGTCTCCACCCGCGTTAGGCAGGGGTAGGAGTCGCCGCTCAATGCTCAATTATGCATGTATTCTATTGGCTTCCAATTGTTCTCGCTGTCTCTTTTCTCGCGCGGATATCTACTGCTGGGTTGACATGCTGAGGGCGGTCGAGCTCAGCACGAGCACCCGACGCTCGGCCTCGGGTAGGCAAACCGGTTGTGGGGAGGGCGGCGTCCCTGATCCTGGAAGTAGAGAATTCCTACGCGCGGCGAGCGGCCTTTTCCCCAAACGAGTGCGTGTTTTCCGGATGGGTTGTGCAACAGCACATACCAAGCTTGAACGTAATCCGGTGTTCGAGCTCCTAGCTCACAGGCGCCGCCACCCGCCTCGCGGACCATGTGGACAACGATTGGCGCCGACGTGATGTGTAACGGAAGGAGAGGCGAGCTGTGACGACATCGATCACGATTAAAGATGGATAGGAGGTAAACGATGCGTGAACCTGCAATTCCCTCTCGGCCAGAGGAATTGACCGCAGAGTGGATGAGTGAAGTGATGGGAGATTGGGCTGAGGAAGTCACGGTAAGTCCGGTCGGCACCGGACAGACTGGGGCCACCTACCGCGTGGCACGAGGGAACGCCGCGAGCCTCATCGCGAAGTTGTCGTCACAGGACGCGGCAGTTCGCGAACGCGTCGCGCTAGGCTACCGAGCTGAGCATGCGTTCTACACACGCGTGGCCGCGACCCTCGCGGTGCCCGTGCCAGACTGCGTACATTGTGCAATTTCGGATGACGCCAAAGACTTCGTCCTCGTTATGGACGACATGGAGCCCGCCGTTCAGGGTGATCAGATCAAAGGGTGTGACGACATAGAGGCAAGCCTCGCGGTACAGGCACTCGCCGGCCTGCATGGGCCCAGATGGTGCGATCCCGAATGGCTCAACTTCGATGGATTGACTATGCCCATGGCCGACGCCACATTCGCCGCCGGTATGCAAGAACTTGCGAAGGCAGCGTTGTCAATGACGCTTAATACGGTAGGTAAGAGGCTCAAGTGGATCGACTGTACGACGTTGGAGGAGTACGTCGAACTAGTGGAGCATTGGTTACTTCTCCGTCCGAATCGATATTGTCTGCTTCACGGTGACTATCGCGCCGACAATCTGCTGTTCAATCCCGACCGCACGCGGGTGACCGTAATTGATTGGCAGACGCTCACAGTCGGCCTACCGGCCCGCGACCTGGCTTATTTCTTAGGTACCAGCCTTGCATCGCAACATCGACGATCGCAGGAACAACGTCTCGTGAAGCTTTACCACGTAAGCCTGGTCAGTGAGGGAGTCGCTGGCTATGATCTCGAAACTTGTTGGGAAGAATACTGTCTGGCCATGTTGCAGGTGCCATTCATTACGACGCTTGGTGCCGCTTTTTCGGCAAATTCCGACCGTGGTGACGAAATGATCGTTACTATGCTTGCTCGCGGCTGCCGGGCAATTCGGGATCTTCGCACGATCGAGCTAGTCAAGGCGAGTGTGCCAGAGGGCTGAGGCCGTTCAACCTAACTCAAGGACCGACCTTCGAAGACGCGGATTCGAGCGTCGATGTGTTCCTCCTCAAGCTAGCAATGAGGCCCCGCATAATGTTTGTCCCATAACTTGAGTAGTGTTGGCGCCAACCGCTAGCAATGCCTTGTCGTAGACCGTTGATTCCTATACCGCTGTTGCCGGTGTAGATCGACATGTCGGTGGTGACGTGGTCGATGAGGGTGGGCCCGAGCCAGAAGCCGTCAGCTCCACCATCGGCCTGAACTGTGCGTCCGTCGACCACGATGGTGGCGCCGTCCTTCTCGCCGGCATCGACGTAGGAGGCGACCTTGTCGCGGTGCGCCTTGGTGACAAGCGGACCCATGTCGGAGTTCTTGGTGCCGTCGCCGGTGACGAGGGGAGTGGTGCGTTCGACGATCTTGGCCACGAGTTCATCTGCAATGTCGCCGACCGCTACGAGGGCGGAGATTGCAATGCAGCGTTCGCCGGCGGAGCCGAGTCCCGCGTTGACCATTGCGTCGGCGGCGAGGTCGAGGTCTGCGTCCGGTAGAACGATGGCGTGATTCTTGGCGCCGCCGAGTGCTTGGACGCGTTTGCCGTTGGCATAGACGTACTGGGCGGTGGGGGCGGATCCGACAAACGAAATCGCTTTGACTGCTTTGTGTTCCAGGAGTTCGTTCACGGCGAGTTTGTCGCCTTGGAGGACGTTGAAGACGCCGGGAGGCAGACCGGCTTCCGCCCAGAGTTTGGCGAGCCAGATCGCCGCGGTGAGTGCCTTCTCAGAGGGCTTGAGAACTCATTGATCGATTGCATAAACTTCAAGCATTGCGGACAGTGTGATCCAGACGGGTGTCGTATTCGTGCGGCTAGCTAACGAGTTCGAGCCGATATTTCTCCGCCTCGCCTGAGTTCGAAACGGCGAAAGTCCGGTGCTGCAACGGACGCTGCATGCGCAAAAATCAGTGTATTAATTGGGGTGCTTGATGTTTCACTTACATTCTACTTACCTCTGATTGAGTGCTGCCCGACGGTGGGCCGGAACTGGCATCGAATCTGGGGTGAGTGGATCCGGCGCTGATTTCCTCGCGAGTTGGTATTGACATGGAACATCTTCCGGAGGATTATAACATTTGTTGTATAACAAGCGTTGCAAGAAAGGTTGACATGCTGAGTGAGACGGCGGCGCACAGGCGTGAAGTTTCGGGTGACGGTGCCGACGCGGAGGAGCGGGCCAGGCGCAAGAAAGACCTGGCGTTGGCTTTCCGCATCTTCGGCAGGTTCGGGTTTTCTGAGGGTGTGGCCGGCCACATCACCGTTCGAGATCCCGGTGATCCGGACAAATTTTGGGTGAATCCATATGGTCTTAACTTCAGCGATATTCGCGTATCCGATCTGTTGCTTGTCGATCACACAGGTGAGGTACTGATCGGTGACCGGCAGGTAAATCGGGCGGCGTTCTGCATCCATTCTCAGGTGCACCGTGCGAGACCGAACGTGACGGCTGCGGCACACGCACACTCGACCAATGGTAAAGCCTTCGCAGCCTTGGGGATCGAGCTCGATCCGATCACTCAAGACTCTTGCGCGTTCTACAAGGATCACTCGCTGTATGCGGATTACGGTGGAGTGGTCACAGACCTGGAGGAGGGGCGACGCATTGCTGAAGCTCTAGGCGAGAACAAAGCAGTGATCTTGCAGAATCATGGATTGCTCACCGTAGGCGCGTCGGTCGCCGAGGCAGCGTGGTGGTTTATCTCGATGGAGCGTTCATGTGAGGTCCAATTAAAGGCGATGTCCGCCGGCAAGCCGGTCGACATCAATGACGAGGTCGCCAGCGATGTTGCGGCTTATATAGGCGGGGCACGCTCGGCGATCGCAAGCTTCGCGTCTCTGCGGTCAGTGGTCTCGGCTTCGGACGATGAGATCAATTCCTGAGCGTTATGGCAGGGCTTGGTATGTTCATGCAGGCCATTCGGTGTTAGAGGCGAAACAGTATGTTAAATAGAGTAATTGATGAATCCGAGTCTTCGGAAGACTGGTTCGACGTTGCAGCCGCGTCGGCACCTGACACTCCATTACTGGTGGTGTCGGAGATACGTATCCTTAACAACGTGCAACGGGCGGCTTGGCATGCGAGGCATATGGGCAAGATGCTTTGCCCGCACGTCAAAACTCACAAGATGCTTGAGGTGGCCCGGATGCAGCTTGCTGCGGGGGCAACCGGGTTGCAGGTTGCCAAATTGTCCGAGGCGGACGTTATGCTCGAATCTGGAGTCCGTGATCTACTGCTTGCGTATCCTGTTGTAGGAAAAACGAAATGGGATCGCGTTCGGGATCTCTCTGGGCAGGTCGATCTACGGATTTCGCTCGATTCGGTTGAGGTTGCGACCGGAATCTCGGAGTCGCTCTCGTTGGATTCTGAGGTAGGGATTTTGCTTGAGGTGGACACAGGTCTGCATCGGGTGGGTGTTGCAGCCGGTGACGTCGGCGAGCTCGCCCTCGCAGTTGGCCGGCTGCCCGGACTGCGAGTGATCGGTGTGATGACACATGAGGGGCACATCGGCCGGCGAGCTCAGAAGGACCCGCGACTGACAGTCGAGCTGACCGCTGCGGCTGTGAACGAGATGCGGATTGCCCGTGACGTACTCGGAGATGTGGGCGTTGTCGATCCAATGATCTCGATGGGATCTACGTCGACATTTGAGCATCTGCTTACGTACCACGACGTCGACGAAGTTAGACCTGGCCTGTACGTGTTCTTCGACATGAACTCGGTGACCGCAGGTGCTGGACGACTGGACGACGTCGCAGCCGTGGTGGTGTCGACGGTGGTGTCGCGTTCGCCGCAGCGCGGGGAGTTCGTGATCGATGCTGGCTCGAAGAGTTTGAGCAGTGATCGGCGGGACTTACCCAACGGCTCCATCACCTTTGGGTTTGTGCCTTCGGTTGGTGGACAAGTGGTTCGGCTCAGCGAGGAACATGGAGTTGTCAGCGGCGCGCACCGTATCCCCAATGTCGGGGAGCGGGTGGTCGTGGTTCCGAACCATATTTGCCCCGTGATCAACCTCTTTGATGATGCCGTTTTGGTCGACGAAGATGGGGTGTCTGGAAGCTGGTCCATAGCGGCACGAGGCAGAGTTCGCTGACCTCGGACATGACGAAGGGGCCCCAAGGAGCTCTGAGCTGCGAGACCTTCTGTCCAGGTTTTGTCTACGGCCTTCCGCACGCGAAAATGCTGCGTCTAGTTCACCCTTTCGGCACTGACAACCTTCATTGTTGCCACGGCGCTGCACCGCAAATCGGAGCGGAATTGCGGCCGTGATTTGTGGTGGTTTTGCGCACGCAGTCGTCCAGTCGTTTCCGCCTGGACGACAGGCCGATTTCTGCATTTTGGTGGACCTCAAACCATGGGCGCCAAAGATCCCACATCCGCATCTTGCAGTTTGGGGTGCGTTGTCTTGTGGGAACGATCCGACGCGACCGCTCAAGTGTCCTGTTGTTTCGAAAGTTGTTGTGGTGGTTGAGGTCCTTGTCGACCGTGCGCTGATATCGGTGCCGATCGGTGAGGCTCAACTACCAGTTACGTCGTCGGTGGAGTCCCAATGAAGATGCGGGGCTCGGCCGAGGTTTCACCGATCGTCTACTGATGACGCACGCTTATCTGGGTGCAGGCGAGCCAAATGGTCGCGCAATATCGATTTCATCCGTGCTGTCGACAATTGTTTGGGGTGCATCAAGGCATCGACACCCATCCCATCGACGAGCGCGAGTAACTCGTCTGCCAGCAGTCGCGAGTCGAGGGTGTCGTCGATCTCGCCGGTCTGCATCGTTTCCAGGATAAGCCGCTCGAAGAGGTCGAGGGATCGCTGGTGGCTGCGAAGGTGCTCCGCGCTCGCGGCGTCGTCGCTGATTGCGCGCGCCCAGAAACTCACCTCGATGTGCAGTTCAAGTCGGCGTTCAGCATCGAGTGGCAAAGTCTGTAGTAGTGCGACGTTCAATGCCTCTAGCCCGCGCTTGCCCGCAAGTTTGCGTTCGCGCCGTGCCCCTATTCGCGCATGTGAGAGCCCCAACGCCGATTTGAGCACGTCGTCTTTGTTCTTGAAGTAATAGGTCACCACGGCCGTCGACGCACCCGCCTCTGTGGCGATGGCTCGGATCGTCGCGGCTCCCAGGCCGTCACGTTGAATGACGCGCCAAACAGCATCGAGTACTTCTTCGCGACGTCTTTGAGGATCAACAATTTTCGGCACGTTGTCAAGATACAACGACCGTTGGATAATAGGTCGCGAAGGGGCGTTGCGGCACGCGCCCACCTCGTGGACGACTGTTCGTTTCGGTCGGTTTGTGTGTGCCGAGTACAGCAAGAGTCGTTTTGTTGCAATGAGAATCTATTTCACAACATGTGTTGTGTTTAGAACGTGAGCCGCATAACATAAGTGAGTCGCGAATCGAAGACTATCTGCGCGACTGTCGCATCGGCCGCGGGACGGTCCGAACGACTATTCATGGCCTCGTGCTCGAGCGGTGCTCGGCAGCAGTTGGAAGGCAGGACTCGATGACCATCTCAGCTATACATGCACGCTCGGATCTCGGTCCGAAAGTTGAATTCGACTTGCGCTCGGCGAGACGATTCTGAGCGATGAGTATCTTCAGATTCGCGTTGAGACGGTTGATGCTTGCCGTTCCGACGCTCCTCGGACTGTTGGTCGCGACATTTGCGTTGGCCAATTTTCTTCCGGGAGACTCGATGGGTCGGTTGCTGGGGGACAAGGCTGCCAGCAACCCGGAAATCGTTGCTAACTATCGGCATCTATGGGGGCTCGACCAGCCACTTCCGATCCAGTTCCTGGTCTACTTGAAAAACCTTCTGCAGGGAGATCTGGGGCGCTCGACAGTCTCGCAACGTCCGGTGGTCGACGATCTGCTTGACTATCTGCCCGCCACCATCGAGTTGGCTGTCGCAGCGATCCTCGTGGCAGGGACCGGCGGACTCGTCCTCGGCACTTTGGCGGCGTATTTTCATCGTCGTTGGCCCGATACCGTGGTCCGGGCAATCGCATTGGTAGCATCCGGTGTTCCGGTGTTCTGGCTTGCGTTGATCTCGTTGCAGATCTTCTACCTCAAGCTAGGAATCGTTCCGGGTCCGGAGGGGCGACTGAGTCGAGAGTTCGCAACTCCGACAAGTATCACGGGTGCCTACACAGTCGATGCGCTGCTGACTGGACAATGGGGAACTTTCGTCAATGCCGTCCAGCATCTGATCTTGCCGGCCTTGGTGTTGGGCTCATATTTCTTGGGCCTGATAGCTCGTATCACCCGCGCCTCGACGCTTGAGGTACTCTGCGCTCAATACGTGGTGACAGCCAGGTCGAAAGGCCTCTCACCGATGCAAGTCCTACGTTCCTACATCCTGCCCAACGCGCTCATCCCGACGGTCACGGTCCTCGGACTCGCGGTTGGTGGGTTACTGTCCGGTGCCGTGCTCACCGAAACTGTATTTGCCTGGCCCGGAATCGGGCGCTATGCAGTCGAAGCCGCGAAAGCCCTTGATTACCAAGCTATTTTGGGTGTCTCACTTGTCATTGGCGTGATCTACGTTCTCACGAATGCTGTTGTGGACATTGTCTACGCCAAGCTCGATCCTCGAATCCTGTTGGGAAAGTAAATGACTCCTTCAGCACACGACGCCGTTGGCGAGCCCATTACGTCTATCGGGCAGGTCGAGACGACGAGGGAGTCCGGCTCTCACCGTGTTATCGGATACCTACGTGCCAACGGTGCATTCCTGTTCGGTTGCACGGTCATCACGTTCTGGGTCATCGCGGCCCTCACTGCCCCCTTGTGGTCTATGTTCGATCCGATTGTGGACCAGGATCTGGGTAAGAGGCTTGCAGCACCGGATTCGATCCACTGGTTCGGTACCGACGGCCTCGGCCGTGACGTGTTTGCCCGAGTTATGTACGGGGCCAGGCTCACACTGCCGGTCGCCTTGATCGCGGTGACGATCGCGCTGACGATCGGCTGTCTCTTGGGGGCGATCGCCGGATTCGTCGGCGGATTTGTCGACGAGTTGATCATGCGTATCAGCGACCTATTCTTGGCATTTCCCGCGATGGTTTTGGCATTGGCGATTGCCGCCGCACTCGGCCCCAGCTCGACAAACGTGGTGATTGCGATCGTGGTGGTCACCTGGCCCGAGTACACCCGACTGATGCGCGGGCAGATCCTCTCGATCCGCGGAAACCTACACGTACTTGCTGCGAAATCGGTGGGTTGCTCGACGCCTAGGATCTTTCGGCTGCACGTCCTTCCTTTCGGATTGCCTCCGATTCTGGTGAAGGCCACCGTCGATCTGGGAATGGCGATTCTGCTCGCCGCTGGGCTGAGCTTCATCGGTGTCGGTGCGGCCCCACCGGCGCCGGAGTGGGGCGCGATGGTCAGCGAGGCGGCAACCCGGATCGATCAGTGGTGGCTCGGCCTGTTTCCGGGGTTGGCAATCCTGAGCATCATTCTGGCAGTCAACTTCATCGGAGATGCGCTGCGCGACCGGTTCGATCCAAAGATGCGTGGCCAGCGTAAGCGGCGTTCATCCGCTCGGCAGATGGTCGGCAGGTCTGTTCTTCCGGCATCAATTCGCAAACAGGAGACTTAACTGATGCATGCCGCCGACAACCTCGCGGTCACCGACAAATTGCAGACCTGCAGACCCAAGCCGCTGATCACAATCTCGCACCTAAGCGTTCAGTTCCGGACCAGCAGAGGAGTTGCCAAGGCGGTCAACGACATCTCGTTCACGATCCACGAGGGTGAACGGGTCGCCATCGTGGGTGAATCCGGATGCGGAAAGAGTGCCACGCTGCTGGCGATGCAATGTTTACTTCCTACCCCTCCGGCCGAAATAACCAGCGGCCAAGTTTTTCTCGACGATCGCGATATTCTGACTATGTCAGGAAAAGAGCTGCGCGATGTTCTCGGTAACGAGATCTCAATGGTCTTCCAAGATGCGCTTAGTTCATTCAGTCCTGTCGCGACGGTCGGCAAGCAGATCGTCGACGGGATCAGAAGACACCAGGGATTATCCAAGAAGGCAGCTCACACCCGCGCTATTGAGATGTTGACCCGCGTCGGGATTCCAGATCCGGTGGCGCGTGCCGATCAGTACCCCCACCAGCTTTCCGGCGGCATGCGTCAGCGTGCGATGATCGCGATGGCACTGGTGGGTACTCCGCGGTTGCTTATCGCCGACGAACCGACCACTGCGCTCGACGTCACGGTGCAGGCACAGGTCCTGGAAATGGTTCGTGGACTTGAAGGTTCGTCGATTCTATGGGTATCGCACGACTTAGGTGTGGTCGCAGGCCTCGCTGAGCGGGTCATCGTGATGTACGCGGGATCGATAGTCGAGGAAGGAACCGTGCGGGATATATTTCACGATGCGCAGCACCCATACACGCGCGGACTGCTCAATTCGGTACCAAAGTTTCAGGAACCGGAGCGCCGCGAACTCTACGCGATCCCCGGACTGCCACCGGATCTGACGCAGCTGCCAGCAGGCTGTCCGTTTTACGATCGTTGCGATGTTCGTGAGAATGCCTGCATTGCAACGAAACCGATCCTTGATTCGGTGTCGGATGGGCATCGAGTGGCATGTTTGGTCACCACGAAACAGAATGAGAAGGCGTTGGTCTCATCATGAAAATCGAAACAGTGCCGGGCGCGCCCCTCCTCGCTGTGCGAAACCTAAAAGTGCATTTTCCGGGCAACCGGGTGCCTGGACGGGCACGGTCGGTGGTCAAAGCGGTCGACGACCTCTCGTTCGACCTTCATCGCGGTGAAACACTGGGTGTTGTCGGTGAATCCGGTTGCGGAAAGTCCACGACGGGAATGGCTGTTCAGGGCCTGGTGGATGTGACCGCTGGGAGTATCAACCTCGACGGCGTCGATCTGGTGTCACTGTCCTCGCGAGAGGTCCGGAAGGTTCGCGGGCGAACCCAGATGGTCTTTCAAGATCCCACCTCATCCCTCAACACGCGGATGACCATTGGTCAGATCCTCGAGGAACCGCTGCTCGTCCATCAGATCGTGCCGCCGCAAGAACGCGCGACGCGGGTTCGAGAACTTCTTGATTTGGTGGGGATGCCGGACTACGCAGCAGATCGTTACCCTCACGAGTTTTCCGGCGGGCAACGCCAACGGGTAGCGATCGCCCGGGCTCTCGCGGTCGAACCCGATCTGATCGTGTGCGATGAACCACTCGCAGCACTGGATGTTTCGATTCGCGCACAGATGCTCAATCTGCTTCGCGAACTCCAGCGGACCCAGAACGTGGCTTTCCTGTTCATCTCGCACGACCTGTCAGCGGTATATCACCTTTCCGACCGGATCCTGGTGATGTACCTCGGTCGGGCAATGGAATTGACCGACCGAGAAAGCCTGTACTACAACACTCGACACCCCTACACGAAGGCCCTGTTGTCGGCGATCGCAGTGCCGGACCCGGACATCGAGCAGAACCGTGAACGCATCCTTCTGAGCGGCGACGTTCCCAGCCCGATGAATCCGCCCAGTGGCTGTGTGTTCCGTACCCGTTGCCCGATCGCGCAGGAGGTTTGCGCATCAAACATGCCCGAGTGGAAGGACATTGGGGTGGGTGAGACCCAACACTTCGTGGCCTGCCACTTCGGTGAGTCCGACATCAATGCGGAATTGGTTCTGTCGAGCCGATAAGGCTCGGCTGCAATCGATCCGGATACACGACCTACCTGCTGTCCATCTTTCGGCGAGCAGTATTCGCCACCGAACGAAAGTAGTGAGGACGCCATGTCCACAATAAAACGAACAGCCAAAATGATCGCACTATCAGCGGTTCCAGTCGTCGCGCTGGCCGCGTGCGGCGGCGGATCGTCGTCCTCTGCCGGAGGCGGCGGCGCGGATGACCTGAGTGTTGCGATCAACCTCTCCGATATGTCGAGCCTCGATCTTGCTCGTGTGTCGGCGGACCGAATGCTCGCCGTTGTTCCTCTGTTCGGCGAGACTCTCGTAGATTTGGACCCCGCGGATCCGACCAAGCTGGTTCCTGGCCTGGCGACGCACTGGGAGACCAATGCCGACGCGTCCTCGGCGACGTTCGACATCCGGGAAGGCGTGACATTCTCCTCCGGCAATCCGTTGACGGCGCAAGACGTCAAGTTTAGCCTCGACCGTGTCAAGAACATTCAAGGTGCGCCTTCTGACAAACTGCAGGCCGTCACCGACATCCAGGTACTTGACGACCACAAGGTTCGAGTCGACCTGAAAGGGCCGGATAGCTCCTTTGTGGCGAGTACCGGCACGCTGTTCTTCGCGATTCTGGACAGCAAGGAAGTGACTGCGCACGGCGGTACCTCCGGACCTGACGCGTCGAGTACCGACCAGGCGCAGGCATTCCTCGACGCGAATACCGCCGGGACGGGGCCGTACGTGCTTAAAGAGTGGAAACGCAACCAGCAAGCGGTGTTCGAGGCGAATCCGAACTACTGGGGACTCAAACCTACATACAAGACCATCACGTTGCTCGACATCCGTGACTCGTCCACGCAGAGCCAACTCATCCGACGCGGCGACGTCGACATCGCACTGGACATCGATGCGGACACCGCCGACTCGATCACCGGCAGCGCAGGCATTGAAGTCTTGAACACGCCCTCCTTCAACCTTATCTACATGGCTCTAAACAACGCGTCGGGGGTGAACCCGCAACTTGCGAATCCAATTGTCCGTCAAGCAATTCAGAAAGTGATTGACTACAAGGGAATTTCCGATGGACTCGCGAAGGGGTCACCTCGCCCAGCTGCGGTCGTGCCACTCGGGTTCCAAGGCGCCAGTGCTGTCGACCCGATTCAGACCGACGTCGAGGGTGCCAAGAAGCTGATGAGTGAATCCGGTGTCGGCGGATTCAAAGTCGACGTCCAACTCGCGAACATCGTCCAGTACGGGATTCCGCTGACCACGCTGTGGGAGAAGCTCAAGTCGGACCTGGCCCAGATCGACATCGACCTCACCTTGCAGCCGACCGAGTACGAGAGCTGGGTCAGTGCGTACCGCGACAAGAAGATCGCGATGACAAGCTCGTTCTTCGGACCGGACTTCTTCGACAGCTCCAACTTCTTCGATCCGTTCGGCCGCAACGACGGCAATGTCGCCAAGCGCATGAGCTTGAACCTCCCGGCCGGGCAGCCACTGTTCGACCAGTACCTGCGCACGGTCAACCCCGCCGAGCGGGACAAGGTTGCGGCGCAACTGGTCACCGCCATGCGCGATGACGCGACGTTCATCCCGATCGTGCAGCCGAACAAGGTCATCGTGTACCGCGATTCGCTACGTGGCGTCGCATACAGCCCGAACAAGAACGTCACACTCCTCGACGTGACGCCGGCTTGACCCGGCCAACCCTCGACCCGACGAGGATCGTCAGCTACTCGTCGTGGCCGGTCGAACCGGCCACGACACCATGAAAGGATGCGCCTGATGCGCGCTGCAGCCATTGTCGATGGAAAGCTCACCCTTGTGGAGCGCCCGATACCGCAGGTCGGTCCGGCGGACGTCTTGGTGAAAATCGAGCGAGCCGGCGTGTGCGGAACCGACCTGCACATGCCACATCGAGCCGAAGCCGAGGGGATCATCCCCGGACACGAAGTGTCAGGCACGGTCACGGAGATCGGGACCGACGTCGATGCAATCGCCGTTGGCCAACGTATCGCCGTCATGCCGAGTGCTCGATGCCTGACATGTGATGCGTGCCTTCGAGGTGACGTGCAACTGTGCTACCGGCAGTGGGAAGGTGCGCTGGGATTCGGGCGTGACGGAGGATATGCCGAATACGTCACCGTCCCGGCTGCATCCTGCTATCCGTTGCCCGACGGGATGTCGTGGGCTCACGCTGCGTTGGTCGAGCCGTATTCGGTTGCCCTGCACGGGGTCAACCAAGCCTCGCCGAAACCGACTGACGCTGCGATCGTCATCGGCGCAGGTCCTGTCGGGCTCCTCGTCACCGCAGTGCTCGCGGCGCGCGGGTTGACTGACATCACCGTCGTCGAACCGAGTGAACTGCGGGCGTCGACGGCCAAGCGACTCGGTGCGACGACAGTGCTCAACGGTACCGAGTCTCTACCCGACGGAGACACAGGAAACTGTGCGTTAGTCGTGGAATGCTCAGGCGCCGACGGTCTCGTGCAGGAGTCGGTACGACTGTGCCGAGCAGGCGGGACCGTTGTGATACTCGGTGTACCGACGGAAGGTCGAATGGTGTCCCTTCAACCGAGGAAATGGCTACGTAAGGAGATCTCCCTCAAACCGTCGATCTGGTACACCATCGACGAATTCAAGTCGGCGCTGGAAACTCTTGCGGTCAGCGACCTCACCGACGAGGCCCTCGGACTCAGTACCAGGCGACTGGACGAGGCCCCCGATACATTCGCGGAGATCCCCGCGGGGCATTTGGTAAAGGTGCAGTTCGACCCCACCCGCCTCTGACTGTGCCAACCGTACGAACGGGGCGGCTCGGCGGCGTCATTGAACCTGCTAGAGACTCGACAAGAACAGGACCAGCTATGTCCACACGAACTGAACGCTTCCTCGTTACCGGTGCCAGCGGATGCATCGGATCGTGGGTGATTCGACTGCTCCTCGATGAGGGCGTCGAGGTCATCGCCTCTGATCTGCGCAAAGACCAACGCAGACTCGATCTGGTGTCACTCGGCGAGGTTGATGGTGTGCGCCACCTCGACCTGGACGTCACCGATGCATCCGCAGTCTCCGCAACCGTGGCAGAGAACCAGATCACCCACATCGTTCACCTTGCAGGCCTGCAGGTTCCATTCTGCGCCGCGAACCCGCCGCTCGGTGCACAGGTGAACGTAGGGGGCACGGTCAACGTCTTCGAGGCAGTCAAAGCGGTGAACAGCGGCATCGGACTCGCTTACGCCAGCTCAGGAGCGATCTTCGGCCGCAGCCTCGCCTATCCGGGCGGTGTGGTGTCCGACTTCTCCGTACCCGCGCCTGAAACCCTATATGGGGTATACAAAGTCGCAAACGAAGGAACCGCGCGCATCTACGCATCCGATCACGGTGTGGGATCGATTGGGCTGCGTCCGTTCGTCGTCTACGGCCCAGGACGGGACCAGGGCCGCACCTCCGGCCCGACAGTCGCGATGTTGGCAGCGAGTGCCGGCGTTCGGTACACCATCGGTTTGGGTGGGACGTCGGTGATGACGTACGCGGAAGATTGCGCCCGTACGTTCATCGAAGCAGCTCGCGCAGCGGCCGGTACCACCGACGCGGTGTGCGCCAACGTTCCCGGACAGCGGATGAGCGTCCGGAATTTGGTTCAGGTAATCGAGTCGGTACGTCCAGAGGCGGCCGGCCTGATCGACTGGGATGCCTCGTTCTCGCGCACCCCCGCATTGCTGGGTGGTTCGAACATTGAGGCAGTCATCGGAACCTCACACAATCGCTCCGTCCGCGACGGTGTTCGTTCGACGATCGAGCACTTCCGTCGGGCGCTTGACGCTGGGCTCGTCTCCGCGCCGGGCAAGTAACAATCACTATAGACAACCTGAAAGTAAAAATTCTCGTGAAACTCAGCGTATTACGTTCCACTACAGACGGATCCGCCAGTCTGTATCTGTCGGTCGATGATCGGCTCGTCTCGGTGGATGCGCTTGCGGCCGCCTATGGTGCGCCAGAACTGGCAGGTTTGGCCGACGTCGGGGAGCTTCTGCGTCGAGGCGACGTGGTCCATACCCGACTACGCGACCTCGCGCCGCGCGCACAAGATCTCGAAGCAGTTGCCGGGCCGGTCAGCTACGCGCCGCCGGTCGTCGATCCGGCGGCCGTGGTTTGTGTCGGCCTGAATTATGACGCACACATCGCCGAAGCCGGGCGCACCCGGCCTGAGCGGATCGTGCTGTTCGCCAAGTACGCCAGTTCGCTGACAGGGCACAACGAGCCGGTTCTGAAGCCGGCGTGGACCCACGAACTCGACTACGAAGGCGAACTTGCCGTGGTGATAGGCCGGACGGCGAGCAAGGTATCGCCGACCTTCGCCATGGACTACGTCGCCGGATACACCATCATGAACGATATCTCTGCCCGTGATCTCCAGCGTGCGGAACCTCAGTGGATCCGGGCCAAGGCATCGGATTCGTTCGCCCCGGTCGGGCCGGTGTTCGTCGATATCGACAGTGCTCCCGCCATCGACGACCTGATCGTGCGTACGACCGTCAACGGTGAACTACGGCAGAACGAATCCTGCCGATCGATGATCACCCAGGTTCCCGAATTGATTGCGCACATCTCCCAATCGATGACCCTGCGCCCCGGCGACATCATCGCGACCGGAACCCCCGCAGGCGTCGCTCTGGGAATGGCAGAACCAGTGTACCTGCGCCACGGCGACGTGGTGTCGGTGTCTATCGAGGGTATCGGCGAACTTGTCAACACCGTCGTCGACGCCTGAATCGACTCGCATCCACCTCACACCCCTCCGTCGCGGCGGAGACCCACCAGAAGAACAGGATTCACCATGTCCGAGATCACTCGTACGCCCGTCGTCACCACAGGGGCCCCGACTCCGAAGTACAGTTACTCACAAGGAATCGTCACCGGTGATCTGCTGTTCGTTGCCGGCCAGGTCGGAATCGAGGCCGAAACCCGCGCCCAGGCACCTGATTTCGAATCCAAGGTGCGTCAAGCGCTGGCCAACGTCGCAGCTATCGCCGAAGCAGCCGGAACATCGTTGAACAATGCGGTACGCATCGGTGTCTTCCTCGAAGATCTCAACCAGATCGAAGTGATGGACGCAATCTACCGTGAGCACTTCGAGGAGCCGCGACCCTCCCGCACCACGGTTCAGGCTTTCCTGCGCGGGCAGGAAGTGGAAATCGACGCCGTGATCCTCGTCCCACGAAATGAGTGACTCCACAAGTCATTCGGGAACATGGTTCGTTGACGAAAGGGAGTTCGAAGAGCTCTACCGAGAGTGCTCGAACTGGAATAGGTGGGGTGCACAAGATCAGCGCGGAACCTTGAACTTCGTCACGCCGGACGTGACTGCGCGCGCTGCAGCGCGCGTCACGTCCGGCGTGACAGTCTCATGCGCGCACGTACTCGACACAGCCGTTGCCTCGGACAACCCGAAACCCGTCGCCCACCGCATGACCAGACTGCCCTGGCCGGATCGAACTGGCTGGGGCAACACCGAATTCGCTGCAGATGCGATAGAAGTGCACTGCCACGGCGATGCACATTCACACGTCGACGCACTGTGCCACGTCGGGTATCGAGGAAAGCTCTATAATGGCTGGCCGAGTACGTCGGTGACCGAGCGAGGCGCGCGTTTCGGTGGTCTCGAGCATCTCGCGGACGGAATCGTCAGCCGTGGTGTCCTTCTGGACATTCCACGGTTGCGTGGTGTGGAGTGGCTGGCCCCGGGAGAGACCGTGGATACAGCGGAACTGACGCGCGCTGCGGAGGCAGAGGGCGTAGAACTCAAGTCCGGAGATGTGCTGCTCGTGAGGACTGGTCATGCTCGACGACGTGCCGTCGAAGGTCCGTGGAATGCGGCCGACGAGAAAGCCGGACTGCACCCGCGCGCGATGTTGTGGGTGAAACAGCAGCAGGTAGCGGCGGTCGGTTTCGACGGAGATGGCGACGCACAACCACACCCGTGCGGCGCAATTACAGCGCCGATCCATGTGCTCGGCATCAACTCAATGGGCCTGACGTTCTTCGACGCCTTGAACCTTGACGCATTGGCGGAGCAGTGTGCGGCCGTCTACACCTGGGAGTTCCTATTTGTTGCTTCGCCTTTGGCGATAGTGGGCGCCACGGGCAGCGTGGTGAACCCGACAGCGATTTTCTGAATCAGTACCGAACATGCGCACGTAGGGTTCTTCCCCTCGATTCGAGGGGAAGAACCCTACGTATTTGTGAGTTCTTAAAAATTCGGCCAGCACTTGCGCAAGGTGCTTTCCTCGGGTGCTTTTCCCGGCGCGCAGTGAGGTCAGTAAGTTGCGTGCAGCACGAGTATCCGTCCGCGAGGATCTCGGTAGTGGTCCCGGCGGTTCGGACAGCGGGCAGGAGTTGTTGTTCCGCAACTGCGACCGACACTCCGTCATAGCCATGTTCGACACCGAAATTCCCAGCGAGTCCGCAGCAACCGCCGAGCCTGGTCAACGCTGCGCCCGCAGTATGGAGGAGATCGGCGTCAGCGCTCCACCCATTACTGCGTGATGGTGGCAATGCGGTTTTGCAGGTATCTCGACGCGATGAGCTCGGGGGAGGTCCATCCCGACGTGGCCAGTAGCTCGTCGAAAGTGCGGGTCGAATCGGCCGTCGTGTCGACAATGTCGCTATCGAGCAGCTTGAGCGAATCCGAGCGCAGCACACGGGCACACGACGGCTCCATTCCGACGATTTCGATACCCGCCTCGGCGTACTCGGCGACTGTCCGGCCCATGATCGAGCGAGCGGCGTCCAGCAGCCCAGGCGATATCCAAGTCAGCGCAACATTCCTGTTTACGAGTGATCTGTGGACGATAGTTGTCCGCTTCGGGAACCCGTTGTAACCGCTGCGCTTATGGAGTGCTGTTTCCGCTTCTGGTGTGTAGTGATCGAGAACGAAAGATGCGGCGCCGACCGCAAATCCCTGACCGGGGGCTTCGGGACTCTTAGCGAGTGTCACTGCTGAGAGAATCCCAGTGGACGGGCTGGACACCGCCTGAATGAACGGGAAGTTCGGTGAGGAGAATCGAACGGTGACTACCTTGCCTTCGACCACGTATTCGACATAGAAGGAGAACACCCCTACAGCGTAAGTTGCCTCGGCTCCGAGGTTGTTCTTGATTGAGTCGAAGTCAAATCCCGGTAGCGGCCCAAGAATCCGGGTGTTCCATGTAAATCTTGAGAGGTCGGCGGTCTGGGCCATCCGAACCCGGCGGACTCTACCGGAGGTGTGCTGCACTCCTCCGACTTCTCCACGATGAGCCAACGCCCCAGCCCATACCGCAATCCTCCACCATTCGGCAAAAGTCCATTCCGGACTGACCGGCTGCGCTTCGTAGATGAGGTGCCGCGGCAGCGCTCACCGGTGTGCTCCATGGGGAGCTGGCCATGCATACGATGACCGAGTTCTTTCCTCGGATTTCTTCGCGGCATCCTTTGTTGGGGTGCTGGTCTGCGCTGGCGCCATCGCGTGGTTCCGTTCGGCCTTGCCTGGGCGTCTTGGGTCCAGGTAAGGATGTGACGGCCTCGACCTGAGTCAAAAGCCGACTCGGCGTTGGGGAGTGCCGCGTAACGCCGAGCGGCCGCCATCCGCTGAACAGTTCGAGTCAGAATTCGTGCGTAGCTTCCGCGGTGGGGTTGATGACGTAGATTTTGCGGAGTGTCTCGGTGATGTGCCACACGCTGGGCTCGCCTTTGTATAGGCGGACGGTGGCGCCCGGTGTTAGGTCGGCGACTTCACCGGTCCGGGTGAAGTCGACACGACCTCGACCGGCCAGAACTACGAAGATCTCGTCGTTGCCGATCGAGCTCCAGCTCGCAGGCTCGACCTCCCAGACGCCGACCTGAGCTCCGCCGACGTCCGGGAATGCGACCGTCCCCTCGACCTTGTGGTTGCCTTCGTCGACGTTCCGGTCGATTTTCGCGGACAATGCGTTGCCGAGAATGTGGTGCGATGTCACTCATCTCTCCTTCGTTTCGGACTCGTTCCAGCCTGCCGGAGTGTCGATTGCCTCCGATGCCCGTCAGTGGGTGCGGATGGCGACGGTCTTCACCTTGGAATAGAAGGCGATACCGTCATGGGCCTGCTCTTTGTATCCGGACCCCGAGTCCTTGAAGCCGCCGAACGGGTGGTGGACGTCCCAGCCAGATGTTGGCTGGTTGATGGAGACCTGGCCGGTCTCAACTGCGTTGATGAACGCGAACGCGTTACCGAGGTCGCGGGTGAACACTGAGCTGGACAGTCCGTACTCGGAGTCGTTCACCAGCGCGATGGCTTCCGTCATGGTGTCCACCTCCACCATCGCGAGGACGGGACCGAAGACCTCCTCTCGCCAGATGTCCTGCTGCGCATCGACGCTCAGGAACGTCGGCTCGACGAAATGCCCTTCTAGCGCCGCTTGCCCTGTGAGTGTCGGGCGTGCCAGCACCGATGCACCCTGCGCCAGGGCGCGCGAGACATGATCCCTGATCGTGCTCTGCGCTCGCTCATCGGCGACGGGGCCAAGGTCCACGCCTTCCTGTGACCCAGGCCCCACACGAAGCTCCTCGACTGCCCGCGTGACGGCCTCGCGAACCTGGCTGGCGATGCCACGCTGGACGATCAGCCGGCTAGTCGCCGTGCAGCGCTGTCCAGCTTGGGCGAAAGCGCCGGCGAGGATGGTGGGGACCACGATGTCCAGGTCCGCGTCGTCCAACACTACTGCGGCGTTCTTGCCGCCCATCTCGGTTTGTACACGCACCCCGCTGCCCGCCAGACGCCGCTGCAGGCTCTTGCCGACGGCGGTCGACCCGGTGAACGAGACGGCCTTGATCGACTCGTGCTCGATCAGTCGGTCGCCGAGGTCGGCCACGCGTCCCGTCACAGTTCCGAGTGTTCCGGCAGGCAGGCCGGCCTCGTGAAGAATTTCGGCGAGAGCCAGGGTGACCAGGGGAGCGAGCAGTGCGGGCTTGATGACGACAGCGTTACCTGCCAGGAGCGCCGGTCCCAGCTTGCGCGCCGGCGTCACGAGTGGATCGTTCCATGGGGTGATCAGGAGAACGACGCCCAGGGGTTCGATCAGGCGCGCGGCGAAGGTCCCGTCTCGCCCGTCCGGGAGGAACTGGCCAAACTCGTCGCGGCCCATCGAACCGTAGTACTCGAAGAACTCTGCGGCCTTGCCAACCTCGCCGCTCGCCTCAGCCGTCGTCTTGCCCATCTCGGAAACGATCAGGTCAGTGAGATCGGCGCTCCGCTTGCGGATCAGCTGCGCAGCCCGGAGCAAGACAGCGCCCCGGCTTAGCGAGCCCTGAGCCCGCCAGGTCCGCGCTCCCTCTGATGCCACTTCGAAGACGTGGTCGAGATCCTGCAGTCCCATCGCGGGCACGCTGCCCACCTGCTCAGAAGGCCGGGCAGGGTTGAACACGGCGAGGGTCTCACCGTTCCTGGCGGCGACGAAGTTTCCGCCGACGAGGTTCTTGTAGTTTCGTCCCATGTTGTTACCTACTTCCTGAAGGGAATTGGTTGACGTCGAGCGATGCTGCTTCGCCCGGGCGGTGAGACGCAGATCGTCGATCCCTCACTGTGACGCCTCGTCGACCAGGTATTCCGCTATCGCTAGCGAAGAGGTGGCGCCAGGGGAGGGGGCGTTGCGCACGAACAGCGCGGCCCCGCGCCGCTGGATGACGAAGTCGTCGACCAGTTCGCCATTGCGGCGCATGGCCTGCGCACGAATTCCACGGTCGGCCCGCTTTCCGTGCGCACCCGTCAGGTTCGGGACGAGCTTGGCCGCTTCCTCGACGAACTTCTTGGTCGACAGCACGCCGCCGATCTCCCGGCGGGCCGTGGCGAGATTCTGCGACGCGAACTTCCAGAACCCAGGCATCCGTGCGATGGAGAGCGCGTCGGGTGTGTCGAAGCCGAGCCCGCGGTACTTCTCACGCGAAAAGGAGAGGAAGGCGTTCGGCCCGATCATCAGTCCGCCGTCGATCCTGCGTGTGACGTGCACTCCCAGGAACGGATACTGCGGGTCGGGGACGGGGTAGACGAGCCCTTTGACCGCGTCGTCGAACTGAGCGTCGAGGATGAAGTACTGCCCGAAGAACGGAACAATCGCGGGATCGTCCTCTTCGCCGGAACGCCTTGCCAGGCGATCCGACTGGAGGCCCGCGCAGGCAATCACGAGATCGAACTCCTCGACATCGTGCGTCGTGTACACCAGCACCTTGCCACCCTTGTTCTGAAGACGGACGACGGAAGTCGAGAGACGTACGACGCCCCCGTTGCTTCGGAAGTCGCGTGCCAGCGCCTCTGTCGCAGCCGTGTAGTCGATAATCGCGGTGTGAGGAGAGTGGAGCGCAGCGCGCCCGGCGGCGTTGGGCTCAGTCTCTGCCAGACCGTCGCAGTCGAGCATCTTCACACCGGGCACGCCGTTGGCAACTGCCCGGGCGTAGATGTCTTCGAGACGACTCTCCTCCTGGGTGGTGGTGGCGACGACCACCTTGCCGCACTCCTCGTAGGGCACGTCGTGCTCTGCAGAAAACTCCTGCAGCAGGCTCACCCCTCGCCGGCACAGGCGCGCCTTGAGGCTCCCGGGCTCGTAATAGAGGCCGGCGTGGACTACGCCGGAGTTGTGTCCTGTCTGGTGGGCAGCGACGTGATCCTCCTTGTCGAAGAGCGTCACCTGCGCGCCGTCGAATCGCTGCAACAACTCTCGCGCAACCGCGGTGCCGATAATCCCTGCGCCGATCACCGCACATCGCTTCGGTGCGTTCACGCCAGCGTCTCCAGGATGCGGCGGGCCTCACGGAGGCCGCTCTCGATGGCGCCGTCAACGTGGCCACCCCACAAGTCCGCGTTCTCGGTCGAAGCGAAGTGCAGCGCGCCCTGTGGCTGCTGGAGCTCGAGGAGGTTGGCGGTGAGTTGTCCGGGACGATGCGTCATCCAGGTGTCACGCGCGAAGGAATCCTTCATCCAGTCGTGCGAGGTGGCATCGAGGATCTCGACTCCCGGCCGGAACACATCCACGGCGGCCTGGATCGAGGGGAGGTCATTAGCGTCGACCTTTCTGTGGTCGGCTCCGAACCCCACGATGAGGGTGGACTCCTGCCCATCGTCATCGGTCACGTAGAACTCGGCCTTCAGGATGGACAGGGGGCTGTGCTGCGTTGCGTAGGCGACGAAACGAGGGAGACGTCCCTTGGCGCGAAGCCACACCTTGCAACCTTGGGAGGCAACGGTCTCCTCGGCCTGACGGCGCCAGGCTTCCGGGAGAGGCGGATCGAACGCAATCCCTTTCGTGGCGGTGGACGGCAGTGTGCTGATGACCCGACGAGCCTGGATCCGATGGCCCCCAGCTGTCTCGACCACGGCGCCTTCGTCATTCTGAGTCACCGCCGTGACGACCGTACTAAGGCGGATTTCACCTTTCGCATCGGCCGCGATGCTGCTGGACAAGCTGTTCATGCCCCCGTCGATGCGATACGTCGATGAGGCGGTGTGAGCCAGGCGCCAGTGTCCCCCGGCCATCGCCGCCCAGCGCAGCGCGTAGGAGATGCCCACCTGGTCGAGAGTGGCGTTCACGTGTCCTACCCAGAGGCATTCGTTCGCGTTGCGGGACTCGGGGTCGATGTTCATTGTGTCGAATCGGTCCTGGATGGTCAGGTGATCGAGGCCCTGAATCTTTCCGATGGTGGGCTGGAACCCATGGGGAATTGCCTCGTTCACGTCAGCAAGAAGTGCGTCATGGCCGTCAGCGACCAGCGCCATGAGGTCTTTCACCGTGCCCTGACGAATTGACTCGTCGGACCCGAGCCAGTACACCTCCTCGCATGGGGGACTCCAGACGACACCGCGGCGATAGCGCGTCATCTCGGCCCACACGTGCGGTTGGGCCCAGTGCACCCAGTTCGCGCCCATCTCGAGGTCGTGACCTAGGCGGTGGTCCGTCCACGTCCGGCCGCCGACACGATCACGAGCCTCGAGGACGGCGACGTCCAGGCCTGCGTTCCCGAGGTCCCGGGCTGCCGAAAGGCCTGCGAATCCGGCCCCGATGACGACAACGTCCTTGATTTCCAATTGCGTTTCCTTTCAGAAATGCTGTTTGCATGCGGGCATGGTTTGTCTCGGAGATTGATGCCCGAGCGTTGAAATGGTTGCCGCGAGCGCGACGCCACTGAATCGAGGCGTCGCATCCACGCCTACCTGGATCAGGTGAATTGCTGCTCGATCCGGCGCGAGAACGACTGCAGAAGCGCTGCGCTCAGCAGGCCGATGGCGCTGATGATGAGGATGAAGGCGGGAAAGGACATTTTTATGTAAAGACCGCCGAAGAAGGATGCAACCGTGGAACCGGCGCCGAGAGTCAGGATTTTGACTCCCACAAGCCGGGCCCTGAACCCGTCCGGCGCGATCCGCGTCACCAGTGACATCCCGATCGGGCCCGTGAAAATCTCCGATACTCCCGCGACGATGAGGCAGACGGCGATGAAGAAAGGGGAGATCGTGCGCCCCGGGATGGGCTCGGTGAACAGCAGGAGCAGGTATCCAAGGCTCACCGTGAGGAGCCCGAGCGCGAACTTCGTGGTGGGCGGGAGCTCCGCCACACGGCTCTCCTTCCACCGCGACGCGATCAGCCACAGCGCCAGCACGAATGCGATGGTGCCGATGAATGAGAACCAGCCCTCCGGGACCATGAATCCGCCGACATTCCGGTCCACCCGATCGGCCACAAGGAGCGGGATCGTCGTGAAGATCTGCAATAGGAATCCGTAATAGATCGTTTCGGCCACCCACAGGGGTATGTAGCCGCGGACGCGTCGCTTCTCGGCCGAGGTGACGTCCTTGGACCTGAGGATCTGCGCGAAGTACGCGATGACGACGAGGAGGATGATGCAGCCCATCAGCAGACTGAGGTTCTCTTGACGTACCACTCCCGTAGCGATCAGGGCAGCGATGGCTGTGAACATGATGACTGCGCCCGCACTGGCTGTCACTCGCGTGCGTATTGGGGCGGGATTCTTGACGATCCGCGTCTCTTCCGGGAGGTCGCAATAGCACATTGCGTATTGCGTCAGCCCGAAGGCCATGCCCACGGCCGCGAGACCGAACGCGATGTGAAACCCGATGCTGGACTGCAGCAGGCCCGTCAGGAGCGGGCCCGCGATCGCTCCCATGTTGATCCCAAGGTAGAAGTATGAGAACGCCGCATCCTGATCGGTGCGCGGCCGTTTGTCGAAGAGCACACCGATGGTCGCCGAGACGTTGGTCTTCAGCAGACCGGTGCCGATCGCGATACAGGCGAGGCCGAACACCAGTCCGACGATGCCAGGAAACACCGCTAACGCGATGTGCCCCAACATGATGACGATGCCGCCGACGAGAATGGTTGTGCGCGGTGCAAGGATGCGGTCGGCGATCCAAGCGCCGACGACTTGGGCGAGGTATACGGCGCCGCCGTACGTCCCGACGATTCCGATGGCGACGAGCGGAGTAAGGCCAAGACCACCTTCCACGACCGAATAGATCAAGTAGAACGTGAGAATGCCCTGGAGCCCGTAGTAGCTGAATCGTTCCCAGAATTCGGTGAACGTCAGGCTCCAGAAGCCTTTCGGTGCATGAAGTCGCGCCTTGTCACTAGCGACAGTCTCGTTCGTAATGGCACTCATTCGGAATCCTCAAGGTGTCAGTAATGACCGCCGAGCGGCGGTTTCGGATGCAAGAGGTGGCTCTGCAGGGTCGGCACCTTGCAGGAATGGCTGATGCTGCTTGTGGTTCGTTTGGGGAGGTGCGAATCACTGATCAAAATCTTGCAACCTGGGTCACACGACGGCAATTGTGCGTCAGCACGCAAACCGGTACCCGCGTCATACGTTCGCACGGCCAAGGACCGTGGTCGCTGAGCTCTTGGAAGCTTGTTTTGGGGTGGTTGTTCTAGACTGGCTTACCGGGCGAGTGAGGGTCGATCTCCCCCGCTAGGATCCCGGCTCGGATGGCAAACCAACAATCGGACAGGTCTCCCATCGAATGGAGATCCCGGCCTAACACCTTTTCGATGCGCGCTACTCGGGAGGCAAGTGTCTGGCGGTGAACGAACAGGCGTACCGACGCGCGCACCCAACTGCCATTCTCCTCGAGGAAAATCCTCAGCGTGTCCACGAGTTCCGTACCGCGAGTGCGGTCGTACTCATACAAGGGGTCCAGGACTCGGTGCGAGGCCGACGCCAGCCAGTTCGGATCGCCCTCGAGGAACGGGGAGGAAGCCGCATCGGCGTCGAATACCTCGATCCGCGCATCCGCACCACGCGTCCGCGCCAGCGCCATCTGCGCTTGGGACGCCGCCGCCGCGAACACGTCCAGCGCGGAGAAGGTCGCACTCACTCCGATGCAGCCGACGGTCAACGCAACCCTCGACAATTCCGTGTACACGGAGGCGTTCACCGCTGCGAGGATCTGTCCGTCCCGCTGAGTGACGAGGGCACGGATCCCCTCGTCTGCCAGGATTCTTTGGAACCGTTCTAGGCCTTCTCCGCGCTTGGAAGACGACCAGACCGCCACTACGAAAGGGCTGTCAATGCCCTGCTCCGCTAGATGAGGCGCGACGACACCCTCTGGGAGCGCACTATCCAGCAGATTGTTGAACAGCATGGTCCCGAACATCCAATCCCGTCGCTGCGCCGCCTCGGCAATTGATGCGCGCTGAGCTGCGTCTGCCACCACCTTGCCCACAGCGGAGAATGGGCTATCGGCGCCTGTCGCCAGTACGGGGAACCCGATAGCGGCGGCGAACCTCAACGCGGACTGGGTGACCGACACTTCCGCATCCACGGCGATCGCTGCGATTCCGGCCTCAGCCATTCCCGCAAAATATGCAGACTGGGCCTCCGCAGTCTTCGGCACAGCGATACCGGTCGTCATCACGAGGGTGTGCTCGCCAAGCCAGAGCCACGGTTCGCTCAGCTCACAGACGTGTGCCCAGGTGATGACCCGTTCTTCGCCGACGCCAGGTGTGAGCGACGTGGTGTTGGCCTCGGGGTGAGCGAGCAGCGAAGCCACGGTGAGTGTCACTGGAATGCCTCCGTGTGCATGCGGTGATCGAGCAAGTGCGCTGGAGTCGTTCCAAGAGAGGCTCGGGGAGTCTACGGATAGCGACAAGAGCACGGTCGGCGCGCCGAATCTCGGCTCCGCGGGTATGAAGCGTTGCGCACTACCGCTCGGTTGGTCCGCCGGTGGAGGCCCAGGATCCGAGCGGCTGGGCGGGCATCGGTTCGTCGGTGTCCGCAACACCGCAGATCACCAGTCCACGGGCTTGATAATTGGCTAGGGCGGCCGGGCCGTCGAGGGTGCAGGTGTGCACCCAGACGCGGGTCACTACAGGCAGATCGTGACGCGCGGACAGAGACCACGCGGCGTCGATACCGTGTTCGAGCAACAGGCTGCCCAGCCCCCGACCGATGGCCTGCTCGACGAGTCCGAAGTAGCGGATCTCCACCTGTATTCCGTCATCGATCGGAATGGGTTGCAGGTGGACGTATCCCAGTGGGGCGCCCTCGCCGTACAGAATCAGGAACTCCGTCCCGACCACGGCGAGGTCATCGGCCCACTGCTGCTGAGACCAGCAGAGACGTTCGGTCCAATACCAGGGCCCACCGACAAGTCCGTACAGGAACCGGGCGTACTCGGGTGAGACGGTAGCCGGTCGGTCTAGCCGGGCGTCGTCCGGGAGCGGCCTCGCTACGCGAGTGGGTGCGGCCAGCATCTCAAGGGTTGTGGTGGTGACCTTCATCAGGCGGTACTCCGATTTCTGTGCTCGCAGGCGGTGTTCAGTCGGTGAGGATGCGAACGAACCGGACCGCGCTCCGGCCGGCGTTGACGTAAGAGAATCGCTGATCGCTGGGAAAGACGCAGTGGTCGCCCACTTGAAGGTCGGAACACCCGTCGAGGCGGTCGACCAGCAACTGGCCGGCTGCCACGTAGATGATCGCGTGCGTTCCGGTCTCGTCGGGTTCGGCGTCGTATCGTTCACCGACAGCTAGGTTCCACGACCACAGTTGTGCCTCCCGCCGCGCTGGAACCGCGGCCGACAGTATCGCCACGCTGTCGCCCGCTCCTCGCCAGGCGACTTCGTCGAGCCGCGCGTGCGACGACACCGGTGACGCTACTAAGTCCACGATCGATACCCGCAACGCCCGAGCGAGATGATCGAGACCGGACAGACTCACGTTCGCCTCCCCTGACTCGAGCTTGATCACCGTTCTACGGCTCAGCCCAGACAGTTCCGCCAACGCCACCTGACTCAGTTCTGCGGTCGCGCGCAGTCGACGCACGTTTGCCCCCACATGGGCAAACATTGGCGAGTCAGGATCCTCGTCGATCATGTGCACTATTATGCACACAGCTGTAGGGCGTCAACAGGGGAGCGCTCTATGAACGCTTCGGTTCGCTGCCGAGAAGGTTCGTTCGGGTGTGCCTGAATGTTGTTGCGTTGTTTAACTGAGGGTTTTCGGTTTGCAAAGTGCCGGTTTCGTGGGTCCTGCACGAAGACGTCTTTGCCATTGCTTGAAAACTATTGTGGAGTTGAGTGTTTCGGCTTCTCGTGGTGTCTGGTTGATTTGCGCTAGGGAGCGATGTTGATTGCTACGGCCAGTTGCTCCGCTTGGTTACCCGCACGCAGCACGCAGCGCCGAAGGAATAGGAACATTGGCCGACCCAACTCATCGGTCTCCACCACCCTGCGTCGCTGCGGGCTGGCAGAAGAAGCCGCTGCCGCGACAGTCGACAAAGCTTGCGGGTGGGCTGTCAATACCGGTTGACCGCAAACCTCGCACCGGTAGAACGAATTGTCTTCTCGTCCAGCGGCGAAGCCTGAGAGGTGAATCGCGATAGCATCGAAGAATGAGTGTTCGTGAGATGGATCCGACGGAGGTAGCTCTGGGTAATGGCTCGGCTGCGGGTAACACTAGCGGCGTCGTAGCAACGTACCTGCGAGACAGAATCCTGGAAGGGCAACTACGACCTGGAGATCGGATCAGGCAGGAGGATGTCGCTGCGGCGAACGGAACTAGTCGAGTTCCTGTTCGAGAGGCTCTACGGGTTCTCGAATCGGAGGGACTGGTGCGGTTGGTGCCGCACAGTGGCGCCACTGTGGCGAGGCTAGATTTTCACGAGTTTTCCGAGATCTATCGCCTTCGGGAGGCACTGGAACCCTTGCTCTTGGCTGCCAGTGTGCCGGTGTTGACGGAAACTCAGGTCGAGCGCCTCGGCCAACTTTGCAATGAGACCGCGGTTGCAGGCAGCAAAGCCGACGTTAACGAGTGGATCGACTGTGATCGCCGATTCCACCTGAGCGCTTATGTGCCCGAGACCATGCCGCGCGCGTATCGGATTGCCAGCGACTTCTGGAATCGAACGCAGCAGTATCGCCGTGGATTCGTTGCCACGTTGGACGAAGGTGCCCGATACGTTATCAATATGGAGCACAGACTTCTGCTGGACGCCATCGAGAAGCGAGATGCGGAAGGCGCCGCAGACCGGCTACGACTGCACATCCGGAGAACACGTCTTGCCTTGGCAGACCGCCAGGAACTGTTCGATCTGTGACGCGACTGCGGGACCATCTGGTGATGGCCCCGCAGATTTTGGTTTCAGTTGGAGAGCCTAAAAAGCGGATTGTGGCTCGACCTTCACGCCTCGGAGGCGGCTGTGTCTTTTCTGTTCACGGTTTCCTTGGTAAAGAAAAGGGTGAAGGTAGTGATCAACGCGGCGCCGGCAATGAACCAGGCGGGTGAAGTACCCCGTCCGGTCATGCTGACGAGCCAGGTTGCGATGAGGGGAGCCGTGCCACCCACCGCGGTGAGAGCGATATTGTACCCGATTGAGATTCCGGTGTATCGGACCCGTGTTGGAAACATTTCGGTCATGTACACGAACGGAACTCCACCCAGACAGCCGACCAACGCGCCAAGGAGTATCTGAGCGACGATGGCAGAGCCGATGTTCCCGCTCGTCACCAGTACGAAGATCGGGTACACCAGAACGATAGTCGCGATGCCCGAGCCCATCAGAACCGGGCGCCGGCCGATGCGATCGGACAAGGCAGAACTCAACGGCCAGAAGATGATCGATGTGAATACTGACAATGCGGTTGCGAGGTAGGAGTAGCGGGAGTCGAAATTGTGCGTGGCGATGAGCGTGCTGGGCACGTACGCAACTGTCAGGTAATAGCAGGCTGCGTAACCGACGAAGATTCCAGCCACTTTGACGATCTGGGACCGATGGTGGGTGAAAACCTCACGCAATGGGCTTTCCGCGACGGTATCTTCCTTCTGCAGTTCTTGATATGCAGGCGAATCCTCAAGCCGCATGCGCACGAAGAGGCCTGCTAGACCAAGCGGGCCTGCAAGAAGGAACGGGATGCGCCAGCCCCAGTCGTTCATCTGATCGGATGTGAGATTCATGCTGAGGGTGAGCACTACCGAGATGGCGAAGAGAGAGCCGAGTCCCGCCGAGACCTGCATCCACGAACATGCCAGTCCTCGCCACTTCTTGGGTGCGAACTCTGCGATGTAAGAGGTACCTCCACCAACCTCGCCACCGGCAGACAGACCCTGTAGGAGCCTGCACACAAGAAGAAGAGCGGGTGCTGCGACGCCGATCGTCTCATGGGTCGGGAGAATGCCAATAGTGAACGAAGCGACGGCAATCAATAATACGACGGCTGCAAGTGTGCGTTGCCGTCCAATTCTGTCGCCGAGTGAACCGAAAAGTACTGCACCGACAGGACGAGCTAGAAATGCTGCCGCGAAAGCACCGAAGGTCAGCATCAGCGAGACATTCGGGTCATCCGACGGAAAGAAATTGTGGGCGAGTTGCACTGACAAGTAGCCATATACGGCGTAGTCATACCACTCCGTGGCGTTGCCTATACCTGCACCGATAAGTGCTTTCCGCGTTGATTGCGTTTTCGGATTCAATTTTGTGGTGGACGGGGTCGTGCTCATTGGACAGTTCTCCTCGCAGCGGCGGGGAACTCGATTGGTGTCGAGTTGGCCGAAGGGTGGTGGGATTGATGCTGTTCCTTAGAACCTCGCGGCGGAATGATGCCGGCTTTCCCGGGTGCGTGGGGCGTTAGACGATTCCACCACCCAATGGGTGTGTCGAGTGTCATGCAGTGGTGACGAGAAGTCAACACATTGGGTCCAATATGGCCAATGCGGACGTCTTTGCGGTAGGTTTTGTTCAGATATGGCGCATTTTGAATTCAATATGATCTACTGGGGTGGCAGAAGCGGATCGTGTCCGATCGGTCAGATTGGCATGAGCGCCCGTCGCAGTCGCTCAGAGCGCAGGAAAGGCGACCAACCGAAGTGGAGCCGAGCACTGCCATCGCCCAGCCTCCGCCTTGCAACAACGGCGCGACACTTCCGCCGCAACTCCGCCACATGTCAGATCAGACCGAGTCGAGGAATTCCAATGAACGAAATGCCCAGTGTGATTGGCTATCTCAATCGGCTGTCCTTCTCGCCAGGCGACCCCTTCAGCGTGCATGCGAGCGGAAGCGGTGACGTCAACGTCGACCTAGTTCGTCTGGGGCGGGGACGGGTACCCGGGCGAGACATGAGCGGAGTGGTGGAGTCCGTTGCCTGGGCGGACGCTGGCTCGATTGCCGTGAAGCCGCAGGTGAGTTGTACAGGTGCGTTCCTCCTTGGTGAACCTGCCGGTTTCTTTGATGCGAGAGAGGGTTTCGCATTAGGGGCAGGTGTTTATCCCACGAACAGTGCTCGTCCCGACAAGCAAGTGATCCTCGAACTCTCCGACGAATCTCACACTATGCGCGTCTACTTGGTGCGCGGCGTGGTGTCGGCCGAGTTGGAGATCGGTGGTGCACTCGTCGCGGCGATCGACTCTGTCTGCCCGATCCGTGATCGCACGTGGGCGCAGGTGTGGATTTCGTTGACACCGAACAACATGCGGTTGACAGTTCTCGCGTCCAACGCCCTGTATTCCGGCGACGGGTTCGGAGAATGCGCCCTTCCTTCGGTCAGCGTGGCGTTCGATCAGCCTCGCCTCGTCGTCGCTGCGTCCTCGGCGCGCGACGTCACCGACGGCCGCGGCTGGGCCCGAGGACGCGCACAAGATCATTTCGACGGCAAGATCTCGGCGCCGTTCGTCCGCAGAGGGAGCGACTCGCCCTCACTTGGACGGCGGCCGACCTTACTCGAGAGGTTACGCGACATCGGTCGATCCGGAGGAGCGCTGTGGGACCTGGCTCCGCAGCCCACTGGAGACTCCCGCCATCGCGTTCCACTGGTCGCAGGCGAAGGAAGTGCGGCCACATTGGTGAATCTTCCGCATCAAGGTGTTACTGGGCCAGATTGGGATTGCAGATCCGTGTCTTTCCGCGAATGCCCGGAACAGTTTTCGGCAGCATACTTCAACTTTCAGTCAATCATCGACGTCGGTTGGGACGCCGCCGTCGAATCGATTGTGCCCGAGCATTTGCCGAGCGGTGTGTACGCGATCCGTCTTACCTCGAACGATGGTACGGCGGACGTAATTCCCTTCTTTGTGCGGAGAGCTCGTGGCGCCAAGAAGGCCAGGAGCGTGTTCGTTGCCTCGACACTCACGTATCTCGCCTACGGGAATGAAGATCTAATCAGCTTCTTCGAAGCAACGGGTACGAGACTGTCGGGCCCGGGGGTCCTTGACAGAGCACGTGATCTGCACACCGGCCGCAGTGTAGATATCGGTTTGTCGACCTACGACAAGTACACAGACGGTGTTGGGGTCCACTACTCCAGTGCATTGAGGCCATTGCTGAACATGAGGCCCGACATCGAGTACTGGGGTTATTCGAGCGGCGGCGGGGCTCGCGGGTTCGGAGCCGATCTCTATTTGCTCGAATGGTTGGAGACTCATGACTATCCGTTTGATGTCATCACCGATCTCGAGCTTCATCAGGAAGGCGTGGCGGCGCTGGACGGCTATGACCTGGTGCTGACAGGCAGTCATCCTGAATACCACACCGCCCGATCGCTCGACGCGTTCGAACAGTATCGAGACCGAAGTGGCAATCTTCTCTATCTCGGCGGCAACGGATTCTATTGGGTGACAGGGCTTATCGATTCCGATGCGCCATGCATCGAGATCAGGCGGGGCTACACTGGGATGCGGATGTGGACATCGGAGCCCGGTGAAGCCGATCTAGTTTCCGGTTGGGAGACCGGCGGACTATGGCGTCACCGAGGCAGGCCGCCCCAGCGATTGGTCGGGGTGGGGATGGCGGCAGCAGGTGGGGACTCGCGTCCGTTCGATTTGGCTCACGGCGAGATCAGGACCACTCACTCGTGGTTCTACGAAGGCCTCCCGGAAACATTCGGTTTGGATGGCTTTGCTCGAGGCGGTGCATCTGGGGATGAAATTGATCGCGTCGATGTTCTGTTAGGAACTCCGCCGGAAGCAATGGTCTTGGCCTCATCGAGTAACCACCCCCTCGACGCTCAGCGAACCGTGGAAGAGCTGGAGTACACTTTTCACGGCGGAAGCAGCGGTCCGAATGATCCCGAGATCCATGCGGACATAGTCTATTTCGAGACTCCGCGTGGTGGGTCCGTCTTCTCGGTCGGGTCAATCGCGTTTCTTGCCTCGCTTCCCGTAGATGCCGGCAGCTCCAGATGCCTGCGGAACGTGATGGAGCATATGCTCGAGCGTAGTGCGTAGGCCGAGTTTTGCGATGGTCTCGTTGACTTGACCGCCGGTGACTGCACCGCGGACGCAAGCGCTTGGCGGCTTGTCGGTTGAGGCGCTGATGAGTCATGGTTGGCGTCCTGCTGGGCGCGGGCGAGAACCGACTGGCCAGCGCGGCGTCGGTTTCGGTCAACAGCGGGCGATGCGCGCCGGTATCGGTACGTCGGACGTTCGCGAGCATGATCGCGTCGGCGGAATCGCACCTCTATCCGGAGGTCTAATGCCACGAACGATACCGCGAGGTAGTGAGCGGACTGATCAGTTAGATCACCGGCCACTGCCGCACAGCGATGACCCACAGGCCCTGATCCGATTCGATGCCCACCGGGATCAGATCCTGGGAGGTGTCGCCGACTTCGACGAATGCATCCTGGGAGGTGTCGCCGACTTCGACGAATGCCTTGAGCAGGCGTGGCCTCCCCTCCACGGTCAGTGGAGCAACACTGTGAGTCACAGGGCGGTGTCAACGTCGAATGAAAAGTGATCGGTGATCGTCGGACGAATATTCACCATCCGGCTTTGATTGGTCACTGCTGGATCGGTTCTTGGTCAGGTGCTCTCGGCGAGACCGGGTGCGGTAAGAGTCCCCGCTGAGGGTGAGCACTTCGGCATGATGCACGAGTCGATCGATCATCGCTGCGGCAACGACGTCATCGGAAAATGTTTCGCCCCATCGCCCGAAAGGGAGATTGGAGGTGACCATGACCGAGCCTTGCTCGTATCGGGAGGCGATCAGCTGGAAGAACAAATTGGCTGCGTCCTGATCGAACGGGATGTACCCAACCTCGTTGATGATGATCAACTTGTAACGACAGATCTTCTTGAGCTCGGTTTCGAGCTGCCCGGCATGATGTGCAGTGCTCAACCGCGTGATCCAGTTCGATGTGGTGTCGAACAGAACGGAATATCCGGCGTAGGCAGCTTTGGCTCCGAGTCCGATCGCGATGTGCGTCTTGCCGATGCCCGGGGGCCCGAGCAGGATGACGTTTTCCGATTTGGGAACGAACATTCCAGTCGCCAAGTGAGCCAACACATCACGTCGTAGGTTTGGTAGGTGGTCGAGATTGAAGTCCTTGAGTGTTTCACTGCTGAAAATTGCGCCGTGCGGATCCGCATGATCGTGCCAGCCGGCTCACGATCGGCGAGTTGGCGGCCCAATACTGCTGCGAGGTATTCCTCGTGTGACCAGTTCTCGTCGCGGGCGTGCTCGGCGAGCTCTTCCCGCACTCGCCCGATCGTCGGGGTCTTCAATACTCGTGTCAAATAGTCGATCTGGGATGGCACTCCGTCCGCTGGTGATGCCGATACGGCTGCCTCGGCGGCTTTCTTCTTGGTTGCAGTTGTCATGATGTGGTCCTCACTGTTGTCGGGGTGGATTCGAAATCGACGCCGAACAAAGCGTCGTAGTCCGGTAATGCTCGCAACGAGACGGGATGCCCGTTGATGTGTCGGTGTGTGGCGACTGCTGTGCGGCGGCGCCGTTCGTCCGCTGATCCGTGGCGTAGTTGGGCAGCAACACTCACGTGATCGGGATCGGTGACGACCACGTGTTTCGCCCATGAACGGTCGTGGCGAGCCACGATCTGGTCGTCGCATCGTGCCATCACACGGGTCGGGCGGGCGCTCACATCGACGAATCGGCCGACTATTCGCGGGTCGATCGAGTAGTCGGCGCCGTCGACACGCACGTAGTAATCCCGCGCTAACCGGATCCGGTGAGTGAGTCCTACCGCCGGAATAACCGGTGGCAGTTCGATCATCGCCGCAACGTCGGTTGCGAGCACATCGACCGGTCGGCCACCGATCGCCCTCACTGTGCGGGTATTCGCTCGTGGAGCCAGTCATGGAGTTGGGTGTTGAAAGCAGTCGGTGAGGTGAACCGCCCGCCGGGCAGAAACGAAGTTTTCACGTAGCCTTGTAGCCGTTGGCGCGTTCGACCATGCCCTTGTACTCCGGGCCCCGCAGTGGAGCCAACTGGATCCGGGTCGCTAGCGTCCCAGCGAACGCAGCAGCAGGTGTGGTGGCCTTTCCGGTGCCTCCGATTGCTGATTCTCGTTCCCACACCAGCGTTTTCGGGACCTTACCCAACCCTGAGATCAGTTCCCGCATTCCAGACAAGATGTCACCACCTTGTCTGGACGGGAGCATCACCGCCGAGATGAACCGCGAGTACCCCGACGTCATCACCAACACCGGCAGCGCCCGTTCTGACCACCACCGACCGGCACCACGGTCGCGGGAAACCATAAGTCGCACTGCGCGATCGCGCCAGGATTGTAGACGAAACGATCCACCGGATCGACACCCACGTACTCCGGACGTATCTCACGAATGCGGTCCTTGATCGTGGTGATCGAATGCTGCCACCCGATCCGCTCGGCGATCACCGTCGCCGGCATCCGAGGGAACTCCGACAACAATGCCCGCACCTGCGGCTCGGCCGTATCGGCGAGTGTGCGCTGCCGTTTTTGTTGATATTTCGGAGGACGATCCGATGCCAATGCCGAGCGCACGGTATTGCGGGTCAACCCAACCGGCTCGCGATCTCGCTGATGGACAGGCCCTCGGCCCGATGCAAACGGCGGATCTCCGCCCAATCCTCCACTGAGATCACCCCGCAACACTCACGGTGGTCAATTTTCGTCCGATGACATCTGTTCAGTTTCACCCGTCGTCGACATCACTTGATGGTAGGAAGTGCAGAGGTAGATGAGTCGACCCAGCCTCTGCACTTTGTTGGGCCAGTCGTACAGCTATCTCGTGCATCTCGAGCCGCTGCTGCGCCTCTTTGTCATCGGGGAAACCGTATATCTCGCAATGCATCCCGGCTGGCCGTGTGACCATGCGGCGCAGGCGTGCCCAGTTCCTGGGTTCGACACACGACCGGCCATTGGTGAACCAGCAGGTTTCAGGGACGAGGTCGAAAAACACGACAAACAGCTAGTGGCAGAGAGACCGGTCTTCCCCCGCATCATCTCCGCAATGTCGGGGCTGCGACCCATTGCGCTAAACCTGCCATTGCAACTCTGAGCACATCCTCACGCTTGGCGGACGGATCCCGCCGCGCACCTACTTCTCCAAGTGCGGACATCCAGGCACACCCGATCAACCACTGTCGCTTCTCCCCTCAGCTTTCTCAGCGGGATAGACCTTACCGAGTGAGTGAGGATTCCGGATGGCCCTCGTTGCCCATGCTGCATACGACGCCAAGGGCGGGCGTTCACACCTCCCGAGCCCACCGGCTGCACGGCCTACGCAAACAGCGCCTCGCACCATACTCAAGTATCTTGTTGAGCTTATGGTTCGACGGAAGTTGTCAGCGGGGCATTCTCGTCGAGTACCCATTCGTTGAGTGATCCGTCATAGACCCGTACATCTTCGAAGCCGAGGAACGTCAGTGTGAAAGCGTCGAGACTGGCGGCGATCCCGCCGCCGCAGTAGACGATCACCAGACCCCGATCCCGGTCGATTCCGTCGAAGTGGCTGCCCAGTGTCAGGGTTCCGGTGTCAGGGTCTCGTAGCTCAACTGCAGGGATCGTGACCGATCCGGGGATGCGTCCAGGTCTACCTCGAAAACTCCGGTCGACGTCGGGATCCTCCGGCGGTAGGGCACACACCAAAGTTCCGGGACGCGTTCCCTCCACGACAGCAAGTACTTCGTCGCGACTGATGAAGAACCCGCTGCGGATTTCGGCGTGTAATGTGCCCGTCTCGGTTCGAGCTTCGGGACCGAACTCCGCGCGGCCACCGGCTGCAACCCATGCTTGCAGCCCACCGTCCAGCACAGCGATCTGATCGTGACCGAAGTAGCGAAAAAGCCACCAGAGTCGCGCCGCGAAAGCCAACGTCGTGGTGTCGTAGACGATCACCGACGACTGCGGACCGATTCCGAGTCGGCGCGCGGCCGCTTGGAATCGGTCCGCGTCGGGGAGCGTGAACACCAAGTCGCCCGGGTTGCTCCGTGGGGCGGAGAAATCTTCCAAGACGTCCGCGAAGAGCGCTCCGCTGATGTGTTCGTTGTTGAAAGAGGCTCTGCCGCTGATCCACTCGACTCCGCCGCCGCTGCGCGGAATGCTCAGGACGGTTGCGTCGAGCACTATCAGATTGTTGTCATCGAGATGTGTTGCAAGCCAGTCGGAGCCTACGAGGGCCGGTAGGTGCTTACTCATCTACTCGGCGACAGTCCGTGGAGATCGGCCGCGTCTGCCCGGATGATCCGGTGACAACTGTGGTCCGTGGCCGGTGATGCTCTGGCGCAATGACTTCGGACCTGCCTTGGCGTCCTCGATTAGACCGCGGTTTCGGAGTTCGGGTACCACGTGCTCGACGAAGTCGTCGAGACTGTGCCTTCGCAGCATGTACGCAACATTGAATCCGTCGACGCCCGTCTCGTCCCGGAATTGCTCGAGCTGATCCGCGATCTCGGCGCCGGTTCCGACTTGAACATTCCCTTCGCCGCCGAATGCGTAAGCACGCAGAAGATCTCGTTTGTCGAAGCGACGCTCGGAGCGACTCAGTCGCCTCAGGTAGTCGGCAGTGTGTTGCGAGGTCAAGCCTTCGACGGTCAAATCGTCGAGGTTGATCTCTCCGGTCTCGGGTAGTGCGTCCACGTCGATGCCGGCCCATTGTTTTAGCACAAACGCTGCGCTGCCTTCGTCGTGATGATCGACGAAATCGTTGTATTTGCGTTCCGCTTCGGTGCGAGTACCTGCTACCACCGGAATGATTCGCGGGAGGAAGCGAAGTAGCGCGGGGTCCCGTCCGATGCGCTCGGCACGAGCACGGATGTCGGAGACCAGATATGAAGTTTCTTCCGCGGTAGTCACGTTGAGGTAGACGACTTCGGCGTGGGTGGCTGCGAATTCGCGGCCACGATCGCTCGAGCCGGCTTGGAAGAGCACCGGCGTTCGCTGTGGGGACGGCGCGAACACCGGAATACCCTCGAGGTCGAAATATCGGCCGTGATGCGAAATCGACCGTACTTTGCTCGGATCTATGTAGATCCCAGTGTCAGTATCGCGATGTATCGCTTCGTCTTCCCAGCTGTCGTTCCACAATGCGTAGGCGGCTGAAAGGAATTCGTCGCCGCGATCGTAGCGCTCGTCGTGCGCTAGCAGATCGGACAGACCATGGTTGAGTGCCGCCTGTTTGGCGTTGGTGGTGACCATGTTCCAGCCGATACGGCCATCGGTCAGGTGGTCGAGCGTGGCGAACTTGCGGGCGAGTCGATATGGATGGTCGTAGGTGATCGACGACGTCACCACGAAACCCAATCGGCTCGTTGCACGGGACATCGCTGGTATGAGGTACGCGGGGTCGATGCGCGGTCCGAAGCCCTGACGTAGCTGATGTGCGTGCTCGTGCGGGTCGTCCGAACCGACAGAGGGCATGTCCGCGATGAACAGTGCTGTGAAACCGGCGTTATCGAGGGTGCGTGCCAACTCCTTCCAGTAGGCCGGGTTGGTGGCAAGACCAGGTTCGAAGTCCGGGTGAGTCCACAGTCCACTGTCGGCGGCAGGACCGGCCTGTTCGACGTATGTCAGCAGCATTGGTTTGGTCATCGCAGGAACCCTGTCGTGGACCCGGGGTGGTCTTCGGGCAGTCGGGGGCCGCTTCCGGTGACCTTCTCCCGCAACGTGCCTTCGGCGTACTCGGTCTGCACACGGCCTCGCTTCTGCAATTCGGGAATGACGTGATCGATAAAGTCGTCGATGGTGCCAGGTTGGACGACGGAGGCGACATTGAAGCCGTCGGCGCCAGTGGAGTCGATGAATTCCTCGAGTTCGTCGGCGACCTCGGCGGGACTGCCAATCGTCAGAGCACTGGTGCCGAACGCGAATACCTGCGCGAGATGGTCGGCTGAGACATCGATACCGGGGTTGTGCCGCTTCAAGGATTCGACCAGCCCGCGCGAGTCGGCCTTCTCGGCGATACTCAACAGCTTCCCCTCGCGTGCCTCCGCGAAGTCGATGCCGGTCCACGCGCCGAGCAACGTGAAGATGCCGTCGGTGCTGGAATACTTCAGAAAATCATCGAACCGTCGTCGTGCGTCGGCAGTATTGTCTGCGACGATGGGGGTGATCTTCGGGAAGAACAGAACCGACTGCGGATCGCGTCCCGATTCCTCGGCCCGCCGACGGACGTCGTCGATGATGAACTTGGTCGCTTCCTTGGTGGGGGTGTTCAGGAAGATTGCCTCGGCGTGGGTGGCAGCAAACTGGCGTCCACGTTCGGAGCTGCCCGCTTGGAACAACATCGGGGTGCGCTGCGGAGTCGGAGCAACCGTGTGTACGCCCGGAACCGAGAACCTTTCGCCGTGATGGTCGATGCCGTGTACGCGCTCCGGATCGGTGTAGATCCGCCGCGCCTTGTCGACGACAACGGCGTCGTCTTCCCAGCTGTTCTCCCACAACTTGTACGTGACCTCGAGGAACTCCTCGCCGCGAGCGTAGCGGTCGTCGGCAGTGAATTGGGTAGGGAGCCCGTGCAGCTTGGCTGCGCTGTCGAGATTCGACGTGACGATGTTCCACCCTATCCGCCCCTCGGTGAGGACGTCGAGGGTGGAGAGGGTACGGGCGACGGTGTACGGATTCTCGTAGCTCGTCGAGACCGTCACCGCGAACCCGAGATGCTCGGTCACCTCGGCCATCGCCGGAACTAAGTAGGTGGGGTCGTGGATCGGAACCTGGATCGCTCCGGCGAGGGCTGGGTCCGCGCTTCCCTGATACACGTCGTACAGGCCGAGCATGTCGGCGAAGAACACTGCGTCGAATAGGCCGCGTTCGAGTGTTCGTGCCAGCCGGATCCAGTAGTCGAGACTGGTGAATTCGTGAGCATGATCGTCGGGGTGCGCCCACAGTCCTGGGGATACGGTGGGGCCGTTGACGGTCACGGCGTTGAGTCGGATGCGCTTGCTCATGACGCCGGCAGGTAATCGGTGGTCCAAGCCCCGTCGAGGACCTTCAGGTCCGTGACCGTGCCTTGACGGACCTGAAGATCGTAGATGGAATCCCACCGAGTCTGCGTCTGCCAACCGAATTGGTGGGCGTCGGCGTCTCCACTCCAGATGAACGGCACCTGTGCGTCGAATTCGGCGAGGATGGCATCGACCGAGCTGTCCTCGATGTACGAGGCTAGTATCTCGGCGGCCTTACGTGGATTGTCGCGGATGAAATCCCAGCCCTTGGCGGTGCCGGCGACGAATTTGCGGACCAGTTCCGGGTTGTCGTCGATCAGCTTCCGTGTGGTGAAGAGAACGCTTCCGTAGTCGTTTTCGGAGATCCTCGGGATGGTTTTCACCTCGATGCCTTGCGCGGCGAGAACTGCGGGAGTGGATGTGGCGTATCCCTGAGCGACCGCGGTGGGGTCGGTGGCAAACGGTGCGTAGCTGCCCTGGAACTGCACCGCGTCGGCTTTGTCGAGACCGAACTCCTCCACCGTCAGTTCCCAATCTCCCGAGGACGGCTGGGTGTAGACGGTGCGCCCGTTCAGATCTGCGAGGGAATTGATGTTCTGATCGGCGTGGTAGACGTACACCGCAGGACTCTTCTGCAACGTGGGGGCCAATGCGACCACATCGATACCTTTCTCGCGCGCGGCGAGGAGCGGACCGCCGTATTCGAGACCGAACTGAGCACCTCCGCCTGCGACGATCTTCACACTCGATGCTTCGGTGCCGCCAGGTTGAACAGCGACGTCGAGGCCAACGTCCGAGTAGTAGCCATTTTCGAGGGCGACGTATGCCCCAGCGTTGGTCGGCTGCGCCAGCCAATCTAACGCGATGGTGACCTTGTTCGAATCGGTGGCGGAGGACGTCTCACTCGACGAGCAGGCGGACAGCACGAGTGCAATGGCCAAGACGAGTGGTGGCAGCAAGCAGGAACGCTTCATGATGCAGATTCTTTCGTGATTAGGACAAGTGGATGGGGTGGAGAAGGCGGCCCGCAGGTCAGGAGATCGTCGACATTTCAGATTCGTGCCACGACGAAAGCAGCAGTCGACCGGTGAGCTGCACGAGTTGGAAGAAGATGATTCCCAGTGCGGCGCAGGCGAGGCCGGCAGCGAAGAGCAGCGGCGTTTCGAAGCGACTCGCGGACTTGGTGATCAGGAACCCAAGTCCGGCTCTGCCGCTGCCAATCCCTGAAATGTACTCCGCGACTATGGCGCCGATGACTGACATCGTGCTCGACACCCGTAAGCCACTGACAATGTACGGAAGCGATGCCGGGATACACAGCCTCAGTAAGGTTTGTCGCTTCGATGCGTTGAACAGTGTGAATAGTTCGACCATCCGGCGATCGGCGGAACGTAGCCCGATCAGCGTGTTGGAAAGCACCGGGATGAACGCCATGATCGTGGCGATGATGACCACCGAGGTCTGGTTGACGCCGAACCAGATGATGATCAGCGGCGCGGTTGCGATACTCGGAATGGTTTGCAACAGAATCGCATACGGGTAGGCACTCAGTTCGATCACACGATTACTCGACAGTATGAACGCTCCGACAATTCCGACGGTGGCACTGGCACCGAATGCGATTGCGGCTTCGGTGCCGGTCACGACGAAGGCGGAAGTGATCAGCCCGGCGTGTTCTCTGGCGGCACCGAGAACAGTAGAGGGCGCCGGAAAGAGAAACTCGGGGATGTCGCGCGCCGTGCACACAACCTGCCAGACGGTGATTACCAGTACGGCGAGAAGGATCGGGAAAATTATCGGAGCCCAACGATTGCCGTGCGCCCGCCTCAGCATTGCTGGCTGCCGGGTGGGCGCCGTCGCAGGGGCCGAGCCTTTGTCCAACCCGGTACTCACGTGGCATTCTTTCCGGTACTGCGTTCGAGTGCCGCCGAGATCCGTGACACTGCTTCCGTGTATTCGGCGCTGCCACGAATCTGTCCGAGGTTCGAGGATCCGGCCGGATTCTCGAACTCTGCAACCACCCGGCCGGGGCGTGAGCTGAGGGCTACGACGCGAGTGGACAGAAACGCTGCCTCGAACACGTTGTGCGTGACGAATACGACAGTCAGACCGGGGGTCTGCTGCCAGATCGACTTGATTTCCGCCTGTAGATCCTGCCGGGTGATCTCGTCGAGCGCGCCGAACGGTTCGTCCAGCAACAGCAAACTCGGGTCGAGAGTGAGTGCACGGGCGATAGACACGCGCATCCGCATGCCACCGGAGAGATGCCTTGGCAGATCACGATCGCGATCAGCCAAACCGACCAGTTCCAGTGCGTGATCTACCACCGCGTTGATCTCGCTACGAGTGCGGCCGGCCAAACTTAAAGGCAGGCCGACGTTCTTGCGCACTGAAGCCCACGGGAGCAGGGTCGCGTCCTGGAACACATAGGACAATCTTCCGCTCCGCCGTGCTTGCTCCGGCGTGGTACCGAAAACGTGGACCTCGCCGGCGCTGGCATCGTCGAGAGCGGCGATCAGTCGAAGTATCGTGGACTTTCCTGACCCGGATGCACCGAGCAGAGAGACAAATTCTCCTTGGCTGATTCGGAGATCGACACCGTTCAGTGCCGTGGTTCCGTTGGCGAACGTCTTTTCCACATCAGCCAGAAGTACCACAGGTTCCGGATGCTCGGATTCTCGAGACATCACTTGTACTCCTCTCGTCCATGCCGACCCGCGAGTGCGGGTACGTCAGATATCCACCCGAATGCAGGCGGATGACGGTGGTCACGCGAGAGTATGTAGCTCTTGCCCTCTCGACTGAAACTCGGTCGAGAGCTGAAGACACCCGGTAATAGGGTGCCTCGGAGTAACGGCACCGCAAGTCGCACGCGCATCGGTATGCGCGGCGGCATGCTCGCCACCATTAAAGACCTCCTTTCATTTGAGTGCGACTGATGAAATCAACGAGAGCAAAAACGATTTCAGATGGGCTACCTGGCAGATATGCTCAGCGGCTTTGCAAGTGCGATGATGAAAGCGTCTCTCAGGGCGAAAACTCCGCCCCCTGGATGAGGGTGCTCAGGTCAACGGGAGCTCATCTGTACGTGTAGGTCATACCCCTGGATGGCAGTTCACCAATCCGAATCAAGTTGTGTTGCAAAGCATCCAATTATTAGAAGGGTGTGTACGCCACAGTGCGGAACGTAGGTGCGCACCTTGAGAGAGTGCTGAACAAAAATCGTTGCCCAGGCGGGGTCCAAGGCAATGTTCTGGCGGTCAGGCAAGGGCAATGGGGCGGTTCAGATTTGCGGATCAGATTGATAGTGACCGGATACGGCGGGATTGGCGAGGGTCGTGGCCGGGTGACATCGGGTCAGATCGATGCCAAGACCTTTCCCATCGCGTCTCATCGCGCGGTCTGCCATCTAGCCAATTTCTTGCATGTCAGGGGTCTCTGAATTCTGGTCCTTTATGAGTCCCGCAAAGTTGCCCCTCTTGCGGTCCCTGCTGGATCGGTTCTTGGTGAGCAGTTCTCTACGAGATCGGGCGCGGTACGTGTCGCGGGTGAGGTGAGGGTGAGCACTTCAGCGTGGTGGACGAGTCGGTCGATCATCGCTGCGGCGACGACGTCGTCGGAAGGGTTTCGCCCAACGACCGAAGAGGAGGTTGGAAGTGACCATGACCGAGCCTTGCTCGTATCGGGTGGCCATCAGCTAAAAGAACAGGTTGGTCGCGTCCTTGTCGAATGGGATGTATCCGACTTCGTCGAATGATTATCAGTTTGTAGCGGCGGTTCTCTTTGAGTTCGGTGTCGAGTTGCCCGGTATGACGCGCGGGTGCTCAACCGAGTGATCCAGTGCGATGCAGTGTCGAACAAGACGGAATACCCGGCGTAGGCGGCTTTGACTCCGAGTCCGATCGCGAGATGTGTTTTGTCGATACTCTGGGCTGAGCAGGATGATGTTTTCTTCCTTGGGGACGAACATTCTAGTCGCCAAATTGCCAACACATCACGTCCCAGACTTGGTAGGTGGTCGAGGTTGAAGTCTTCGAGCGATTTCACTGTTGGGAAGCGCGAGGTGCGGATCCGCATGGTGGTGCTCGATTCACGATCGGCGAGGTTGGTGTTGTAGCACCGTGGCGAGGTATTCCTCGTGTGACCAGTTCTTGTCTCGGGCGTGATCGGCGATTTCTTCCCAGATCCGTCCGATGGTCGGTGTTTTCAACGCTCTCGTCAGGTATGCCATTTGCGATGGCAGTCCGTCCGTAGACAAGGCCACTTGGCATGACCCCCGTTAAGTGACCCGCAAGTTATGAGAATCCTTCCGCCCTGATCAAGGGAATGAAAGGCTGCAACTCATGGCTGGACGTAAACGGCTCACGTCCGAACATCCGAAATCTGCGCCAAGGCGATGAACTCGCCGCCGCAGGCGCCGCCGTCGAGGAAATCGCCCGACAACTCGATGTATCGGTGCCGACGGTCTACGAAGGGCGAAAGCAGTACGGCAGTATGAAAGCCGACGACGCCAAAGAGTTCAAGGAACTCAAGAACGAAACGCCTTCTCAAGAAGCTCCTCGCCGAAGCCAAACTCGAAAAGGCGGCACTCAAGGAGATTGCGAAGGGACAATCTGAGACCGACCGCCAAACGAAACGCTGTCGTCATGCTCCAGGAAACGATGGGGCTCTCACAGCGTTTCACCTGCAAGGTCGTCGGGCAACCGCGATCGACTCAGCGGAAAGCGCTTGCGGGAAACACCCCGGACGATCCGTCCGCTGATCTGCGGAAGTGGCTGCGGGACTGGGCCAAAGCGAATGCCCGCAAGGATTTCGTCGGGCGTGAGCGGACGTTCGTGGCGCGGGCTGGGTGATCAACGAGAAGACGGTTCAGCGCCTCTGGCGCGAGGAAGGGTTGCGGGTGAAGATCCGCGAACGTGCCTGCGCTTCGACCACCGAGGCGGACGCTCCGAGTTGGTGTGGGCGATCGACATCCAGTTCGATTCGACGACGGACGGGAGGAAGTTCAAGATCGCGTCGATGGTCGACGAATATACTCGTCACTCGGAGCTCAACATGGCCGAGAGATCCATCCCGGCAGAGAATCTCGTCGCAGCTTTGGAGAAGGCGTTCGCACTCTGGGGTGGCCCGCCGCGGGTGTTTGCGGTGCGACAACGGGCCCGAGTTCATCTCCGAGGCGTTGCGGACGTTCTGTGAAGACCGACTGGAATCGGATATGTTCCCCCTGGTCAGCCGTGGAAGAATGGGTACATCGAATCCTTCAACAATCGAGTCCGCGACGAGTGCTTGAACATGAACGAATTCCGTAGCCTCCTCGACCCGGTTGGTCATCGAGGAGTGGAAGGAGGATTACAACAACCGACATCGTCATTCTTCTCTGGCGTACCGAACACCGAATGAGTACGCTGCCAGCTGTATTCACACGCATTGATTCTCTGATAGCGAGTGACTCACTAAACGGGGTCCTACCACACTGCTGCGGTTGTCTGGGCCTCCGCTTTCGTCTTCGCCGTTGTGGTTGTCATGGCGTAGTCATCACTGTTGTCGGAGTGGAGTCGAAATCAACGCCGATAAGAGCGTCGTAGTCCGGCAGTGCATGTAGCATGACGGGTGGCCGCGGCAGCGCGGTGTGCCCGTTCGGATGAGAATCCGCGGAGCCGTTGCGCTGCGGTATCGACGTGACCGGGATCGGTGATGACCGCATGTTTGGCCTACGATCGATCGGCCGATTACTCGCAGTTCGATCGAGTAGTCGGCGGCGTCGATACGGACGTAGTAGTCCCGCGCTAACCGGATCCGATGGCTGAGTCCGATCGACAGAACTAGCGGTGGCAGTTCGATCATCGTCGCAACGTCGGTGGTGAGCAGATCTACCGGTCAGCCACAGATAGCCCCTCACGGTGCGGATATTTGCGGGCGTGAGCCAGAGTCCTGGAGTCGTGTGTTGAAATCGGCCTGGGAGGTGAATTCTCTGCCGGGTAAAAATGATGTTTTTCGGTAGCCGTTGGCGCGTTCGACCATGCCCTTGTATTCCGGATCTTCGGTGGCACCAATTGGATCCGGGCCGCGAACGTCGCTGCCACGGTCGTGGGCTTTCCGGCCTTCTCCGATCGCCGATTCTCGGCCCGCACCAGTGTTTTCGGTGTACACCTGATCTGTGAGATCGGCTCCCACATCCTCGATAGGATGTGGGAGCGTTGCCGTGAGGGAATCATCAACGCTCCCAGCGTTGCCGCAGATGGATCAATCTCGCGGGACCAAGGTGGTTCAGCATTCAGGAATCGTCGACATCGCAGTTCCGTTGCGACTTGTAGAAGTGCAGCAGCGCGGACCATGACCAGTTTCCTGACACTTACCGCGAGAAGGCAGGACTTCATGAACGGGAAAATTATCGACAACGTGATGTGCCACACATCGACTGCCTTGTAGCTATCGGCTGCTGGTTAGCGGTAGCTGGGGTCGTCCCGCAGTCACTATTCCACCATTGAGAACCGTTCGGTCGGCGTCGTACCACCCCACACCCCGTAGGGCTCACCGCTATCGAGTGCATAGCGCCTGCGCGTGTTCAGTACCTGGCAGCGCGCTCGAGCTGTGGGGATGAGGTAGAACGGCAGCGGTGAAGTGGTTTCGCATGTCGACTTTCCTTCTGGTGGTACAATAGGGGATAGGTCATCGGCGCCACTTGGTGAGCAGCGCCGGCCCTGGTTGTCAGGTGCCGCATCAGAGCGATGGCTGTAGATCGCAAGATCGTGATCTGGCATTGAAACGTGAAAGGGCGGATCTCGACCGCGCGTTGACTCGCCGTGGTGTCAGATCATCCGTCGGTGCATCATGGCCAGGGACATAGTGGCGTCGTTGGTTGCCTACTCTAATTCTCGATGGCGCATCTACACAATATTGTTGCGATGCAAGATATTTCGCATACATTGCTGGACAGGGAAATCTTATCGGTCTGATTCCCTGTCCATGCGTATCTAGCCGTTCGTCTCAATCGTGGCGATCGATCATCCTCGATGCCAATAGTTGTGCAAGGTGTTGTCCTCTCCGGTCGGTGAGATCGGACAGTTGAGTCCGGCAGGAGTACCCGTCGGCGAGAATCGTCGTTTCAGGCGTTGCAGCGTTCACGGCCGGCAGTAGTTGTTGCTTGGCTACAGCGACAGATACCTCGTAGTGTCCCTTCTCGACTCCGAAGTTTCCTGCGAGTCCGCAGCATCCGCCGAGACGTTGGACCTCGGCGCCTGCCCTCTCCAGCAACTGCGCATCAGGGCTCCAGCCCATGACAGCGTGATGGTGGCAGTGTGGCTGTGCCACGACTTTAGTACCGTCCAAGGACGGCGGAGTCCATCCGCGGTCTGTCAGGAGCTCGGCCAGGGTGCGGGTCGAGTCGGCTACTTGTCGTGCTGCGTTGTTGTTCACCAGTTCCACTGCGTCCGATCGCAGTACACCTGTGCAAGAGGGTTCGATACCGACGATCGGTCCACTGCCTGCCGCGAGTGCCCCGACCGTGCGGCCGAGGATCTTCTTGGCTGCCCCGAGTTGTCCGGTGGAGATCCAGGTAAGTGCGCAGCATTGCTGTTTCTCTGTCAGGCGCGGACTGTAGCCCGCGTCTTCGAGAACTCGGACAGTGGCGATTCCGACGTCGGGGGTGAAGTAGTTGGTGAACGAATCGACGAACAAGGTCACCGGATCACCCGAGCGCGGATGGTCACTGCGGGTTGCGTACCAGTCGCGGAAGGTGCGAGGAGCGAAGGGCGGGATGGTGCGTCGTTGATCGACACCGGCGGTCGACAGCGCGAGCGGCCCGAGTCCGGGAAGACCCATAAGCGTATTGACCGTTTTTGGTGCCTTGCTGGCGACTTTCGCCCATCGTGGTAGCCAACCCAAGGAGTAGTGCGATGGTGGCCGGATCCGTCCTCTGTAGCTTTGATGCAGGACTTCGGATTTTAAGGCGGCCATGTCGACCCCGGTCGGACAGTCCGAGGCGCATCCTTTGCAGGACAAGCACAGATCGAGTGCGTCGTGCACTTCCAGTGACCGCCATCCGCCGGTGACGGCGGTGGCGTTGATCATCTCTTGAAGCACTCGCGCTCGACCGCGTGTGGAATCCTTCTCGTCGCGAGTTGCTTGGTACGACGGGCACATCACTTCTCCGGTTGAGGTGTTGTCCGCCCGGCACTTGCCGACACCGGTGCATCGATGTACGGCTTGGGTGAAGTTACCGCCATCGTGGTGGTAGGCCAGGGCTAGGTCGCGGCGAATCAGCGGAGCCGCGGGAACCCGCAGATCGGCGTCGAGTGGTCGGGGGTCGACGACGACGCCTGGATTGAGGATATTGTCGGGATCGAACGCGTACTTCACCGCAGCGAAGAGATCTAGCGCCTCGCGTGAGTACATCAGTGGTAGCAGTTCACTGCGTGCTCGCCCGTCACCGTGTTCACCGGACAGTGATCCGCCGTAACCGGCGACGAGTTCGCCGGCAGCATTCAGGAATCGGCGGAAGACGTCCACTCCTCCAGGTTTGTCCAGCGGCAGGTCGATGCGCACATGCATGCAGCCGTCACCGAAATGACCGTAGGGCAGGCCTGTGACACCGAAATCGTCCATCAGAACGTCGAAGTCGCGGAGATAGTCGCCGAGACGTTCGGGGGGAACTGCCGCATCCTCCCATCCCGCGTGTGCCGGCAGACCCGCGGGGCTGCGCCCCGAGAGACCGGCGCCGTCGGCACGAATGCGCCATAGCGCAGCGGCACGAGTGGTGTCGGTGACGACGAGTGAGTCGACCGCGCCGCATCCGCGAGCAACTGCTTCTGCGTTGGCGAGAGTTTCGGCATACGTATCGCCAACCACTTCTACGAACAGCCAGGCATTGCCGCCGGGCAGTGGTGGAACCGCAGAGGCACCCCGACGTTCGCGGACGACGTCGACGATTCGCGAGTCGATGCCTTCGCATGCGGTCGGTGAGAACGTCAGAACCGTCGGGGATGCGTCTCCAGCCACAGCGATGTCGGGGTAACCCAGAACGACGAGGATTCGGTGAGGTGGGTCGCTGACCAACCTGACCGTGGCCTCGGTGATCACTGCGAGAGTTCCTTCGCTTCCGACGAGCATCCGCCCCACGTCGAATCGGTTCTCAGGAAGCAGATGTTCGAGCGCGTACCCCGAAACCTGTCGACCGAATTGGGCGAACTCGGTGCGAATGGTGGCAAGGCCTGAACCTGTGACGGCATGTAGGGTGTCGAGTACAGCCGACCGCGGTCGTGTCACGGTGGATCCTCCGACACCGGTGGTCAGTTGCAGCTTCTCCCCAGTCGCGGTCAGTACCCGCAAGCCGGTGACATTGTCTGATGTTCGTCCGTATCCCAAAGTTCGCGAGCCGCAGGCGTTGTTGCCAATCATTCCGCCGATCGTGCAGCGAGTATGAGTCGACGGGTCGGGCCCGAACCGGACTCCGTGAGGTGCTGCAGCAGCCTGCAGGATTGCTTGTACGGTGCCTGGTTGGACCACCGCGGTTTGAGCCTGCGCATCGACCGCGAGTACACGGTTCATATGGCGGCTGAAGTCGAGCACCACGCCGGTGCCGACTGCGTTGCCCGCGACGGACGTGCCGGCGCCGCGGGCTGTTAGCGGAACGCCTTGCTCTCTACATACTTCAATAACCGCCGCGACATCATCGGCATCGTGTGGGAACACCACCGCGGACGGCATGACGCGGTAGAGCGAGGCGTCGGAGGAATATGCGGCTCGGTGGGTGCCGTCCACGTGAACGTCGCCAACCCCGTTGCGATGCAGTAGGGAGGCCATTGAATGCGGAGAAACCATGCGTAGCATGCTACCAGTCCGTAGCATGCTACGGAACGAATTCGCGTGTTGTCGCATGCCGCAGAAGTTTGTCTGATTGATAGAGTTCCGGACGTGACGTCATCCGACCTGCACCTCGAATATCTGACTAGTTCTCCTGGACGGCGCATGGATCAGGTCGTGGAGGCGATACGCATCGCCATCGATGCCGGTCGGATGAAGCCGGACGTCAAGTATTCCGTGTATCAGCTAGCTGAGCAGTTGGGTGTGTCTAGGACCCCGGTCCGCGATGCGCTTCTCACGCTCGAAGAGGCCGGCGTCATCCGCTTCGAGGCCAGGCGAGGGTTCTATATTCTGTTGCCACACCCGCGGGAGATCGCGGACATCTTCGCCGTTCGGCTGGCGCTCGAGCTTCCCGCGGTACGCCGCACAGCGGTGAACGCGACGGCGGCCGTGCACGAGGTGTTGAGCAAACGGATGCAGTTGATGCGGTCTGCTTTGGCAACCGGCGACGAAAAGAGTTTCGCTGTACATGATTTGCTGCTGCACGATCACATGCTCGAATGCGCCGGGAACGCCAGATCTAGAACTATCGTGGCCGGACTCCGTAAGTCGACCCGACTCTTGGGAGTGTCGACGGCGGATCGATCTCGATCGTTGACCGACATCGACAACGAACACATTCCGATCATCGAGGCCGTCGTCGCCGGCCGGGCCGACGACGCTGTCGAGGCCATGCGCATTCATTTGGTGACCACCGGGCAGCTTCTCGTCGCGCAGGCTGCTCGCGAGCAGGGATTCGTCGAGTTGGATGTCGACCGTATCTGGGCCGACGCGGTCGACTGAACCGCACCTCGACTCCATTCGTGCACAACTCGGTAGACCTGCACGTGCTGTGCACCCTGGTGGAACATCGCACATCTTTACGCGAATCTTCTTCCGAAGAACCAATTTATGGGGATTCAGATGTCGAATGATTCCTGAGCCTGGCTATGGCATCCTTCGCGCTCTCCCCTGGTGGACCGGAGTTTGTACATGGAGTTGGAGCGGATTTCCGCGTCGCCGACTATATCGGAGCAGTGACGACGACTCACATAAATTATCTGACTCCTCGTGTCCTCAACATCGATGATCTGTACCGGTCGATGCGGAAATCCGGAATCGAGATGTCCGGCCAGATTCAGGGACCGCCGCGCTGGAACGGCCTGGAAGGACTTCCCAGGCAGACGTCGGTCCGAGTATTCGCTGGACCGCAAGTTTCGAGAGGAAGACGGAACTGAGACCGAAGGCGATTTGCGTGTCGGGTTCGGCCAGGTGGGGCGCCTGGAATCGCGCTGAGCGAAGTAGGCCGAGAACTCTACTACGAACTCATGGCGCAGACGGACCAGGAAGTGGCACACGATTCTGGCGGCGCATCCCGGCGAGATGTCGCTACCGAGGCATGGTTGGCCGGAATGGCGGACGCCGTGGAGGACCTGCTCACTTCACTTACTCTGCAGACATGTCAGCGGTTGATGGCACCGCCAGTCCACCGAGATAGCTATCAAGTATGGGGATATCGGCACGCTCGTCCGACGAGATTTTCTCCTTGCGTTTCTTATCGTGTACGAAGACTTTTTGCCGCGCTCAGCTTTCGGAATCTCGCCTCCAACCTCACCGAAAGTTGCACCACCATCACCTCTGAAGGAGCGGGCTGTGACGTCGATTGAATGTCCGATGTCATCGACGCCGAACTGCGGGTCCCGCAACAAACGGAGTCCCTTTACAAGCGCGAGTCGCGAACGTCTGTTGGCGAAGCAACCAACATCCTCCGTCTATCCGTGGATAAGCCGCACGCAGCTCAGACAGTACGACGACATGCGGCCTGCTACCGGCATGACTAGGAACTGAAGACGCCGGGTCGCGGACAGCCTGATCCAGTTTGCGGGCTGGAGAGCACCACCTCGGCTGGTGAAATCCTCTAACCGAGGCGAACCGCGCCTTGGCCCAACCATCCGCGTACCACGCAGTCCCTGAACAGGTACCACGGCCGCAGCATCGACGATGGATCTCGCTGCATCGTCGTCGACGACTCGGTCAGAACGGAGCAAGTGTGAGCGCGCGCGTGAATGAACGACATTCTGCCCTCGGCCTCCTGACCCATGACGACCGCGCTGAAGACTCGCCGAGACTTCCCGGACTCGGCGGCATCGGCGGGAAGAAACAGGACTTGAGTGGTCTTAGATGCTCGACGTCCTCGTCGTACAAAGTGCTCGCCTCGAGATGTGGAAAACCTCATCGCCATCGGCCGCCGTGACGAAGCCGTACCCATGGTCGGGCATCCATGGCTTCGTCGTCCCGACCAACTGCCCGTTCGGCCCGGAGGGCTGAATCGGTCCTTACGGCTCGGGGTTCCCCGAGCGGGGAGAGGTGGGGTTGCTGGAATCTCGGTGACGACGGACGTGCGTACTCCGAACCGGCCTTTCGATCAACGTAAACCGAAATACGGCACGGGCCGGGGGACACCTTTGAGTTGCATGTTTTCTGGTCGCCGAGATAGTCGTCGGGGGTGCGGTTGAGTACCTCGCCGACAGGTGACCTCACCTGCGTCAGATTGGCGGCGTTGACGGTATATGCGTCGGCTAACAGCGCTTGGGCCGACACAGCCGAGCATAGTCGCGCCGATCGGTACCGTCGATAGGTGCTCGACGCCGCTAACTTGGACATATCCAGGTTATGGCTGTTCTACTTGGTATGATTGTGAATTCGTTCGAAGGTGTCGGTGTGTGCTTTCGCCCGAGAGAGCACAGCCCTTCCGAACCATCGACAGATTTCAAGCGCGGACGTCAGCGCATAGGAACTGATGTCTTCATCGGATGCCGAACTTGTCGATGTTCTGCTGGGTTCGGTAGCGAATCATATTGCGACGCAGGGTTATCGACTCTGCTGCAGCAGCCAGACATTGATGGTAGGCCAGGTAGTTGCGTAGAGGTTCTCGCAGTTCGGTATTGCGCACCGTGTCCACTGCCGATGGCCCCAACACTTGGCGGACGAACTGGCCGAATGCTTCTGTGTCGTCGTCGAGCATTGCCACCGGTGCGATATCGGTGAAAGCGATGAACTGGGGTGCAGGTGGAACCGCAGAGTGCGCCAAGCGCTTTTAGATGGACAACCTGACGACGGACGCGACGAATTTGTCCAGCCTTGCGCGTGGCAGCCCGATTGCAACGCTCAAATCTGTCGATTCGGCAAGGATCATCGGGCGGAGGCGTTCTACTACTTCCGCAAGCGAGGGAGGCGATCTCCCTGGATGCGGTGTGGGTCTCTCAACGGAGGAAGCGGCGCTGCTTGGTAAGTGGCGCCGCTTCCCTATCGCTTTCGGCTTGCGTATCAGCCGATGTCTGCGTTCAATCCGGCTTTTTCGACGCCGGCGATGGCGACTGTCTGATCGTTGTCGGGCTTGTCCCCGCTCACTCCGATGGCGCCGAGTAGGTTTCCCTCGGTATCGCGGATGAGGGCGCCACCGGCCGAGGAGGCGATTCGGCCCTGAGAGATGGAAGCCAAGGCTGCGAAGAATGCCGGGTCTCGTGTTGCATGGCGTGCACCGGCCGCGCCGCCTTGACCGGTACCGAGGCTTCCCCACGCCTTCGCATGTGCAATATCTGGACGAAGTATGCCGGCGCCGTCTTCACGCTTGACGACGATCGGGTGTCCACCCGGGTCAAGGACGGTGATGGACAAGGGACGAAGACCGAGTTCGCGAGCTTTCGCGAGAGCTGCATCGGTGATGTCGGATGCTTGGTCGAGAGAAAGAGACAATGGTATTCCTTCGTTGGGAAACAGTGTTGGAGGTGTCAGACCGTTGCTGGCTTGCTCTTTCTCTCGAAATCGATACCACCGTTGGAACGGACGATGTCGAATTGATCGGAAGGAGTTTCAGGAAGCTCTATCATCGGCAGGCCGACGTTGTAAATGACGGTTTCTTCCGATGCGGTGAAGGATAGTGTCTCCTTCGCTTCGACCTGTAGAGCTGCGAGCTTGCCGATTCCGGTGCCGTCGACAGTTCCCTGGCCAGACATGAGAACCATGAGCTGGCGACCCGCATCGGTTTTGTTCGTCCACGTCGCGCCGGCGTCGATCTTGATGAATTCGATCCAGAATGCGCGTTCGGTAAATGCGCCGAGATAGCGCCGTGAAACGCCGGGCGCACCCTCGACAGGAATCCAGTTGTAGACGGTCGGGTCCATGATCACTACGTTTTTGTACCGGGGCCGTGGAAAGGTGACCTCGGTGCGCTCTTGGCGGAACACTACTCCATCGCGTCGTGCTTCCGGTCCGCGTCCGCGCGCTGCCGCCATGCCGAGTCCGGCCGCTCCGCCGAACTGGAGCACGAGTTGTAATTGATTCGGATCTGTCAGTGGATCGTTCTGAGGGCCGTAGGTGCCGCCCTCGGGGAAGTAACCGACTTCCCCTTCCTTGAGGATTCCCTGTTCGCCGAGATTCATGTCTCCGATGAGGGGAAGGCGAATCTGTTCGAAGGTGTGACGATGCCGGGGCATCGAGAAGTCCCCTTCCTGTCGTCCGAGGATGTAGCGGAAGTTTTCGAGCTTTTCCGGCTCACCGCCCATGAGGAGGTAGTTGAAGGACACAGTGCCCCTCGGGTGGTCCATCTTGAAGCCGTTTTCGTCGAATGGTGTGATTTTCATGCGCCCTCCGTGGCGTTCATGCGGCCCAGATGGAACAGGTCCGGAGCCGCTTGGCTATGCGTCGTGTATCCGCGTCAGCACACTTCAGCTGTTCGCGTTCGACAAGAGCAGTCAACCTATCTGATAGGTTTCGCGTCAAGGAAACTTGTGCGGTTTTCCGCATCGCCGAAAAACCTGGGTCTTAAAGTGTCAGAAAGTGTTTCGAAAGATCTGTGCTGTAGTTGTCGTTTCCGGCCGTCGAGGTCGGACTGATCGTGGGGGAGTTACGACATGCCGCTGCCTGTGTCGAATGTCAACGTGCACCGTAATCGCGTCGCGGACCAGATCGTCGACGATCTCCGAGGGCAGATTCTCAGTGGAGTGATCGAGGACGGGGCGCGCCTGCCTTCGGAGCGTGACTTAGCCTCGCAGTACGGTGTGAGTGTTCCGACGGTGCGGGAAGCGGTGCGGGTTCTCTCCGCGATGGGGCTTCTGAACGCGCGTAATGGGAGCCGTGCCACAGTCAGGGCCGACGGGTCATTTTTGCTGGCGATGTCGATCGCATCTGTTGTGCAATTCGACGGGGCTGGCGCGGTCGACGTGATCGGGCTACTGCGCATGCTAAATGTGTACGCGGTCGAACTCGCGGTCGAGAGCGCCACGGATATCGAAATCGCGGAACTGGTTGATGCAGCTGAGAACTCGGCTGAGCATCCGGACATCGGATCATCCGCGGAGGCAGTTATTCAATTCTTCACCACTCTGTCGCGGATTTCCCACAATCCCGTGGTGGCGGCGCTGTGCCGCGTTTTGACCGAATTTCAGATCGGCCTCGCGGTGGAATTGTCCCAAGGAAATCGGAGAGGATGGATACGGCTGGCCGGCACAATGCATGGACAGAGGATGGAGATCGCCGGGGCGATCGCCAACCGTGACAAACCTCTGGCCATGAACTTGATTCGGCAATACCATGATGTGGTGCTGGAGCGGTTGCATACGGCGCCTGTGGTCAAGCAGGTACGCCGGAACGATCCCGCGTTGTCGAAATTCCTCTCCTCCTGGCTCAGCGCGAATGTCCGTGTCGGAGCGCGGCTCCACTGACCTCGGGGTCATGGAAACGAAAGCTTGACGTGTAAGGCTTCCGGTGTCCATAGGTGGTGCGTAGGAACGCCAGGTCAAGCCGAGTTAGGGATGGGGTGCCGAAAGAAGGCGTCTCGCTGGCGCCTGCTGCCGTGTCATTCGTCGAAATCAAGAGTCGATTGTCCGAAGATCTCGGGTGATTGCCGCAGCTTCCGCCAACAAGGTTGGGGCCATCGCCGCCAACCGCCGCCTGGTCCAGCGGCTCAGGGGCGCGGCCATCGTCAATGCGGCAATCGGCTCTTCATGGATCCCGAGGACGGGGACAGCGACCGCGCACACGTCGGCGAGATGCTCGCCGAAATTGATGGCAAATCCCTGCGCGTGTATCTGCTCCAGTTCGATCTCGAGCTGATTACGATCGGCGATGGTGAAGCGGGTTACCCGGTCCAACGTGATGGGAAATTGACTGTGCACGAATGTTCGGGGCAGTCGCGACAACAGCAATTTTCCACCAGCAGTTGCGTAGGCTGGCAAACGTGCTCCTGTTCGCGTGGCAACTCTCAAATGTTGTCTCGACTGAATTCCATCGAGAAAAAGTGCATCCGTTCCGTCGAGTGCGACAAGGTTGACGGTTTCATCGACGAGGTTGCGTAAGTTGTCCAGATGAGGTCGACCCGCGGCAACGAGATGTCCATCTCTGTAGGATGTTTCACCTAATTTACGCGCGGCCGGGCCCAAACGATATCGACGATTGTGCATGTTCTGTTCGACAAAGTCGTGTAGCCGCATGATGTTGAGCAAGCGGTGCGCGGTCGAAGCTGCGACGTCCAACTCTCGGCTCAATTCGCTGACGCCCATCGACTCGTGGGTAGCGAGCACCAGCAATGCTCTTAGCGATTTGCTGACGGCGTCATGAGGCTCGTTGTTCGACATCGCAGAAAACCCTCGCCTTTCCCTTGATCGTGGCCTTCGTCCGAAGTTAGCGTCCTCGACACCAAGTTCTGCCGCAGGAGTTTCCGGGGAAGTGGTGCAAATTTTCGAACATGTGGAATCGAACGGAGTCCTGACTTGAATTCTAAGAGCTCGACGGAGCCAGCGAGGCGGTTGCAGTGAAGCTCGCAACACGGCGCACGTATTTCGGAGATCGTTTGTGCTTTCCCGAACTTGTCAACGGAGCTGTCGTCGACGTGCAGGCGGCATATTCATCTCAGCTGATGGCAGGAGGTGTGCACCGCGAGGACGCTGTCGCCAGGGCGGGTCGTTCGATTCCGTCCACGCTGGCAGATGCGTTGGTCGATGATCCGACATTGTCGTTGTTCCGATCGGTCTACGACTGGTCAGCGGCTGCTGCGCTCGCGGGAACCTTGGACCTGGATTGCTGCTGGTCAGATCAGAGGTACAAGATCGGTTCACCAGTAGGCCGCCCATCGACGATATGGGGAATGACAGCGAACTACCCACGTCAGCATGTCACCGAAAATGATTCCGCGAGTGGGATCAGACCAGCGGGTATGCAAGGTTTTCTCAAGGCCGCGGGTGCTGTTTCCGGTGCCCACGACGACTTGATCTACCCGTCGATCAGCAATCGCGTTGCACCGGAGATTGAGCTCGGTGTCGTCATCGGACGGAGGAGTCGTCACCTGACGGCAGAAGCCGCGATGGCCTCGGTCGCCGGCTACGTGTTGTTCGTCGACACCGGCGCTCGCGACATTTCCGAACTCGACAACAACAAGATGGACCGCGGTAAGGGCTTCGACACTTTCGGCATCGTGGGACCGTGGTTCGTGACGGCCGATGAAATCGGAGATCCGCACGACCTGGGTATCCGATGGTGGATCAACAAAGAACTCGTGCAGCAGGGCAGCACAGCGGAGATGTTCAATCCGATCCCCGAGCAGCTAGCGTGGCTGACCGAAGCACTGACGCTGTTTCCCGGAGACATTCTGTCAACTGGAACCCCACCTGGTGTGACTTCTATCGTCCCCGGAGATCGCATACGGGGCGAGATCGATGGGCTCGGTGCTGTTGCGTTCAATGTTGTGGCTGACGCCGCGAGTGCCCGCACCGCCGATCATCCCAATGCGAACGGCGCAGTGACTACGTTGACGTTTGGCGGGTCGAAGTGACCCCCGTACGGGATGTGGCGTTCGAGGTCATGCGCGAATGCGGAATGACTAGGATGTTCTCCAATCCGGGCTCCACCGAAGTACCACTACTGGTGCACCTACCGGACGACTTCGAGTTCGTTCTCGCCTTACACGAGGGCGCGGTGGTCGGTATGGCGACCGGCCATGCCATTGCCACCGGACAGCCGGCACTTGTCCTGCTACACACCGCAGCCGGCCTCGGAAATGCCGTCGGTGCACTCGCGACTTCTCGCGCGAACCGCGCCCCCCTGGTCGTTCTCGTCGGGCAACAGGATCGCCGACATCTGGCCAACGAGCCGTTTCTAGCGGGTCGACTTGCGGGACTGGCGGGTGATTATCCGGTATGGGAGCACCAGCCAGGACGCCCCGAAGACGTACCCGGCGCGATTAGACGTGCCTGGCACGAAGCCATCGAGCGACGCGGCCCAGCACTGGTGATCATTCCAATGGACGACTGGGATGCCGAATTCGACGTGACAGTCCCGGTTGTCGGGCCATTGCACATCATGCGCGCACCGCACGACGCAAGCCGCGTCGTCGCCAACATCGTGGATCTGCTCGAGTCGGCTTCGAAACCAGTGATCGTGGTCGGCGCCGGCGCCGACTCCCCTTCGGCCTGGTCCGAGCTGATTCGTCTCTCGGAAAGCATCGGAGCTCCGGTGTGGCAGGAGGCGTTCGGTTCGCGTGCCGGCTTTCCTCAGGATCACCCACAGTTCGCCGGGCATCTGCCTGCAGGGCGTTCGCAACTTCGGCACACCCTTTCGGATCACGACGTCGCCATCGTCATCGGCGCCGGAGCCTTCCGGCAGTATGGGTACGAACCGGGGCCCCTTGTCCCGGAGGGTATGCCGATAATCGTGATTTCCGAGGACGCCGAGGAACTCCATCACAGCCACGCATTGATCGGACTTCTGTCGGAACCTGCGTCAGCATGCGCGGCGATCAACTCTCGCATTCGTCCGAGCAACAGGACACCGACACTGCGGACCTTGTTGTCAGTAGAGGCACCCGTAAAGGGCCAGGGGATGACCGCGTCACACGTATTCTCCGCCCTCGCACAAAGAATTCAGGAAGACACCGTCGTCGTGGAGGAGACTCCCTCGACACGACCCGAGTTGCACCGACTGGTTCCAGCCCGGGCTCCCCGCGGCTTTGTCAGCGCGGCGATGGGAGGCCTCGGATTCGCCCTGCCCGCAGCCGCAGGGCTACGTATGGGCGACCCGACCCGGCCCGTCGTTGCCGTTATCGGCGACGGGTCTTCACTATATGCGGTACAAGGACTTTGGAGTGCGGCGCAATACGAGTGCGGTGTGCTGTACATCGTCCTCAACAACGGTCGCTACGCGATCATGGACAAGCTGGCCGGCGATGCCGGTGGAAAACCGATCTGGCCACCGTTCGCCAACGTCAACATCACCGAACTCGCAACCTCACTGGGTTGCCCCGCTCGGCGAGTGACGACATACGACGAGCTCTTGTTGACCTTCGATGAAGTGCTTCCCGACCTCGCGAGCAGGCGTGAGCCGCTCCTGCTCGACATCACCGTGACCTCCGAAAATCTCTGACTTACAACCATTCAAGGGAAACGACATGACTTTTCTCAACGAAAATCTCTGGGACGGAAACATTTTCAGTGGAAGCTGGATAAACTCTATAGGTGGTGACGCTGACGTCGTTTCACCGTCGACAGGTGAAGTCATCGGTATGGTCGGCATCGCCGAAGCCGAAGATGTGAGCCTGGCCGCTCGAAGCGCGACGCAGGCGCAGCGCGCATGGGCGTCACGACCGTACACCGAACGCGCTGCAGTTCTGCGCCGAGCAGGCCAGCTATGGGAGGAGCACGCCGCAGAGATAGGGGATTGGCTCGTCCGCGAGGCGGGAGCGATCCCAGCAAAGGCAGCGGTCGAAACCACTGCGGCAGCTCAAGAATGTTACGAGGCGGCGGCACTCGCCTCCCGCGCAATAGGGGGGATCATCCCCAGCGCCGAATCCCGTATGAGCCTGGTGCGCCGGAGACCGGTCGGTCTTGTCGGAGTGATCTCACCGTTCAACGCTCCGTTGGTCTTGTCGATACGATCCGTAGCTCCCGCTCTGGCTCTCGGAAATGGGGTCATCCTCAAACCCGATGTGAGAACTGCAGTTTCGGGCGGAATCGTAGTCGCGCGAATATTTGAGGAGGCTGGACTGCCGGACGGCGTTCTCCACGTGCTCCCCGGTGGCGTCGACGTAGGTGAAGCATTGGTCGAAGACCCGAATGTCAGGGTCATCAGCTTCACCGGATCTACTGCTGCCGGCAAGCGTGTCGGAGAACTCGCATCGCGCCATCTCAAGCGAGCACATCTCGAACTAGGCGGCAATTCGGCCCTGATCGTCATGCCCGACGCCGATTTGGACCTTGCCGCGTCGGCCGGTGCGTGGGGATCGTTCCTTCATCAAGGTCAGATCTGTATGACGACCGGACGTCATATCGTCCACAAGGACATTCTCGACAGCTACCTGGAGAGGCTGGCGGACAAGGCAAATCGACTTCCGGTCGGAGATCCGTCCACCCACGAAGTGGCGCTAGGGCCGATCATCGACGAGCGCCAGCGCGACAAGATCCACAATTTGGTTCTTTCCAGTGTCGAAGCGGGAGCCACACTGGTCGCCGGCGGAACCTACGAAGACTTGTTCTACCGACCCACCGTCCTGGCAAACGTCACCCAAGCCACGCCCGCATACGCACAGGAAGTCTTCGGTCCTGTTGCACCGGTCATCAGCTTCAGCGACGAGAAAGAAGCCATCGCTCTGGCAAATGCCACAGAATACGGTCTTTCCCTGGGCATCTTGAGTAACGACGTGATGGGTGCAGTAGCACTCGCGGACCAAATTCCCAGCGGCATCGTTCATATCAATGACCAAACGGTGGGTGACGAGGCCCTCGCACCCTTCGGCGGAGTAGGCGCTTCGGGAACCGGATCCCGATTCGGTGGACCGGAAGCGAACGTCGAGGCATTCACCGAAGCCCAGTGGCTGACACTTCAAGGCGCGATCCAACCGCATCCCTTCTGAGCCGGCCTCACGCGCGATGACGGCCTTAGACATCAGCCGTTCCGAAAGCGCTCTGTAACAAGGATCTAAGAGTATTCCCTACATCGAGATCGATCGAGAAACAGAAATGGAGGCATTATGACGAACTTGACTAGGGCTGGCGGCGGAGTGTCGCGCTGCCGTCGAGCATCCGGTGTCGCAGTTGCAGTCATCGTACTCGCGGTAACCACCACTGCCTGTAGCGGAGGTTCGAGCAAGCAAGATCATGTGACAGCGTCATTTTCTATCGCCGCACCCGCGTCGGCCCCCCTTCTGCTAGCAGAAGAGATGGGCTACTTCAGCGACCAAGGACTGACAGTAGAACTGAAGGAAATTGCGAACGCGTCACTTCAGATCGCCGCCGATAACATCGACATGGGCGGAGTGAACACGACAACTCTGATCCAATCTGCAACCGAGAATGTCGGTTTGCAGGCTGTATGCATCATGCAGGTCGATCCGTCCTACGTGATGGCCGTCAGCGACAAAGTCTGGGAATCCCGCGGTCTCAGGGACGATATGACGCTGAGAGAGAAGCTCTCTGCTCTAGAAGGAGAGAACATCACGGTTTCAGGAAGCAAAGCGAGTAATCCCGGCGCAAAAATGCTCGAGACATTGCTGAAGAAGAACGGCTTGGCACCAGACAGTATCGGCGTCCTGTCGATGACCAACGCAGCTTCGTCGACCGCTGCTTTCCAGAACGGACAAGTGGGAGTGATCTTCCAGCCGCAGCCCCAGCCGGCGCTGGTGATGTCTCAGGCGCCGGGCAAGATCATTTACAGCATGAAGGATTCGTCTCTGTTTGACGAGATGCAGAACGTCGCCTACTCGACGATCGCGACCTCGACGAAGTTCGCGAATGAGCATCCTGACGAGGTTCGAAAGTTCTGCGCGGCAATTGGTCAGGCGAACGACTACCTGAATGCGAATCCAGTCGACGCTGCAGAAAAGCTGCAGGATCGTATGTCAGTTCCGGCGGACATTCTTAAGGAATCCATGCCGATGTACCAGTGGGCGCCCAACGCCACCCAAACCAAAGCCGAGTTTGCCAACGGCGTGGACGTACTCGGAGGCATGGGCATGTTCTCAACCCCGACTCCAGAACAAGTCAACGCGGCCTTCAATCCAGTCCTTGAGCCATGACTCCGCCCCGCGAACAACACTGGATCGAAGCCACGTACCAGAAAGGGACCTACCCATGGTCACCAGCGACAGTCTGTTGACGAGAAACCCTGCATTCGTCGTCGAGGATCTCACTCACGCGTTCAAACTGCCCGACGGTGGCGCGATGACGGTCTTGCAAAACATCTCCTTGACCGTGCGCGAAAACGAATTCTTCACCGTCGTAGGGCCCAGCGGATGCGGCAAAAGCACGCTGCTCAATGTGGCAGCAGGGTTGGTCGATGCCAGCGGCGGAAAGATCCGATTGCTGCACGAGAACCGGGATTTGATCCAGACTGACATCGGTTATATCACACAGGATTCCAACCTCTTTCCTTGGTTGACAGCAATCGAGAATGTGATGGTGCCGTTGGAGATTCGAGGGGTGTCCAAAAAGGAACGGATCAGCCGGGCTGAAGAGTGGCTCGCTCACGTCGGACTGACAGGCTTCGAGAACCACTACCCCCGGCAGCTTTCCGGCGGTATGCAAAAGCGATGTTCGATCGCTCGGACCTTGGTTTTCGAGCCGAAGGTGCTGTTGATGGACGAACCATTCGGGGCATTGGATGCGATCACAAAATCTGCGCTGCAGAAGACGGTCACCGATCTCTGGGAGCGTTTACGTACAACCGTCGTGTTCATCACGCACGACCTCACCGAGGCGATCGCCCTTTCGGACAGAGTCGCCGTGATGACCGGACGTCCCGGTGCTGTGCACGCTCTCGTAGACATCGAGATCCCCCGCCCCCGCGACGTCTACAACGTGACCGATCTACCCGAATTCAAGTCCATTCGCCGGGATCTCTGGCAGCTGCTCGAGAACGACATCGCGATCAGGGAGACTGCGAAATGACCACCGCCAACGTCAAGGTACCCGCCCACAGAAATCCTGCGGCGGGAGCTGCGCCAACGTCTGCTCCCGGACCGAAGACAGGCTTGATGGACGATCCCCGCCACCGCGCTATGGTCGTCAGAATCACCCGAGTAGCGTTCGTTCTCCTCGTTCTCGTCGCTTGGCAGCTCGCGAGTGGATGGCTCGTCGACGACTTCCTGATCAGCAATCCGATCGCAGTCGCCCAACGACTTGCCAACTCGATTACCGACTCGACGATGCACGAGAACATCATCACCACCGGCACCGAACTTATTTACGGATGGACGATCGGAGCGACGGCTGGCGCACTCATCGGTTGGTTCATCGGCTCGGTGAAGTTCTTCGGCGAAGTCCTTGAGCCCATTATTATCGCGGTCAACGGTATTCCGAAAGTGGTTCTGGCTCCGCTGTTTCTCCTGTGGTTCGGCCTCGGTATCGGATCCAAGGTTGCCATCGCCGCGATGATAGTTTTCTTCCTGGTCTTCAACAATGTGTACCAGGGCATGCGCAACGTCCCCCAGCCACTTGTCGACGTCGCGAAAGTGATGGGTGCTTCCCGCCTGTATATCGTTCGCAGGGTCGTACTTCCGTCGGTCAGCGTACCGCTCTTTGCCGCACTGCGGATCGGTGTGTCCATGGCCATGATTGGAGTCATCGCCGGCGAATTCGTATCCGCCGACAAGGGCCTCGGCTACTACGCCATGGCTTCTACCCAAAAGTTCGACTCTGCAGGACTTTTCGCGGCAATCGTGATCATCGTCGCCATGGTCGTCGCCCTCAGCTCGATTGTGGGGATTTTCCAACGCCGCGCCTTGGCCTGGCAGCAGAACTGACGACTTCGTGAGGCTCGGTCAATACAGAACCTGGCCTCGCTGTTCATGCTGGCCAGCTGCGGCTCCGGCGCCGTGCTCACTCACACACTAGGAATATTCGTGAATAACTGTCTACTCCAGATCGTCATCGGCAGTACCCGACCAGGTAGAGCAGGAAGCGCCGTCGCCACCTGGGTGCGTAATCTGGCGATCGCCCATGGAGGCTTCGCCGTTGAACTGGTAGATCTTGCCGATGTCGATTTGCCGCTGCTGGACGAGCCAAATCACCCGAGGGCAGGACGCTACACCCACGCACACACCATCCGGTGGAGTGAAACGGTTCAGCGGGCAGACGCTTTCATCTTCGTCGTACCGGAATACAACCACGGATACAACGCGGCGACGAAGAACGCTCTGGACTTTCTCTGCAAGGAATGGCACGGAAAACCGATTGGCTTCGTCGGATACGGTGGTGCCGCCGCTGGGGCCCGAGCCATCCACAGCCTTATTCCCGTCGTGTCGTCGCTCGGAATGCTGCCCGCCGCGCGATCGGTGAACATTCCGATCATCGCCCGCGCACTAGGTGATGACGGGACACTGACCACGAACCCGCGCCTCGATCGCAGTGCTGATGACCTCCTCGACGAGTTGGCAGCGCATCTATTCGCCGACAGATCAGAGGCTGCTGTATGAAAGTCGCTCATACGAAGGCAGTTTCGGTAGTCTATGTCGCGGTCATCTTCCTCTCGACAATGGACACCACCATCGTCAACGTGGCCTTGCCCTCCATCGGCGCGGCCTACGGAGTGCCATCCACATCGGTGAACTCGATAACCATTGCGTTCTTGGTCAGCTTGGCCATCTGTATACCGGCGTCTGGGTGGCTCGGTGATCGATTCGGCAATAAACAGGTGCTCCTCGCTGCGGTTGTCATCTTCACCGGCGCATCGATCATGTGCGGATTCGCCGGCAGCGTCGGCGAGCTTGTGACCTACCGAACCATCCAGGGCGCCGGGGGAGGAATGCTCACGCCAGTCGGAATGGCGATGGTTCTGCGTACCTTTGCGCCTGAAGAACGCGTTCGTGCCTTGTCGGTGATTACCATCGCTACGGCAATCGCACCCACGATGGGACCTACCCTCGGAGGTTTGATAGTCACCAATCTGTCCTGGCGTTGGGTGTTCTTCGTTAACGTGCCTGTGGGCGTATTCGCCTGTGTGTTCGGCCTGCTGTTTGTTCGCGATACAGGTGAACGCATCAAGGGTAAATTCGACGCATGGGGATTCGTTCTTTCAGCCGGCGGGTTGGGTTTGTCGATGTACGCGCTGTCCCAAGGACCCCACCTCGGCTGGCTATCGGCACCCGTGCTCGCCAGCGGCGCGATCGGGGTCACCCTGCTCGTCGCGATGGTGTTGAGCGCACTACGCCGTGACGACCCACTGATCGAGGCAAGGCTATTCGCGGACAACTTCTTCCGGCCGAGTACCATCGGAATCACCAGCGTCTCGGTGGTATTCATCGGTTCGGTCTTCGTCACTTCGCTGATGTTGCAGGATGGACGGCATGCAAGCGCTTTGACGACCGGATTGATGTTGCTCCCGCAGTCACTCGGAGTTCTGATCGGATCCCAATTGTCCAGCAGGATCTTGTATCGGCGTTTCGGGCCGAAGTTTGTCATGCCACTGGGTTTGCTTGGAACCAGTGTTTCAGTCGCCGCGCTGGGATACGTGTGTTTCGCTGGAAGCCTGGGGGCAATCGCGGTATGTATTTTCTGTACGGGCGTGTTCGTCGGAGTCGTTTTTCTTTCGACCCAGGTTGCAGCTTTCACATCGATTTCATCGGCATCGAATGGCAAAGCGTCGACAATTTTCAACGTCGGGCGCCGGCTTGGTGGCGCTGTTGGAATTGCAATCGCGAGTACTACGATGGTTTTGGTGGTGGGCGACGGCGTTTCGGTTGGCGAGATCGCCAACGGATACCGCATGGCCTTCTTCGTTCTAGCCGCTTTTAATGTGGTGGCATTTTTGCCAACATTGCGGCTTCCATCGGTGACGAAGGGTGCTAAAAGCGCCAGCGGCGCGCGACCAGGCGCGATGTCGATCCGAAATTCGTGAACTACTCCCAGTGAGTTCAAGGTGCTCCATCGCGTGCCTGACTGATCGCTCGTTCGATGAGGGAAGGTCGGGTGAAACTTCTACGACTTCATTGTCCGAGGGATGAACAGGTATCGCGTATCGATGAACATCGGACCAAAAGAATGGCCTGCTTTCTCGATTTAGGGAGTTGTATAGTGTAGTCTCAGGGAGGGCTCAACCGGTGGTTGCAACGGCCCTGATCTGGGGAGATGACAGATAGGTCGATCTGGGGTCGCCGCGAGCGAAGGACAAGTCGCTACATTCTTCGCCATGCAGATAGCGGAAGATCGATCGAGAAGGCAGCAAGAGCCGCCGGGGTCACCAAACCCACGGGTCAACGGTGGATCGACAAACGCGATGGAATCGTCCGCCGCCGTTCACCGACCCGGGAACGGGTGAACAGCGGGCGGTTCCTATCGCTGACAGATCGAGAAGAGATCGCGATCGGCCTCGATCTCCGCGATGCTCACTGTGAGGTTCCCATTCAAACCGGAGATGCACGTATCCCACGAAACGATCTACCAGGCCGTCTACGTGCAGTCGAAAGGTGCACTGAAAAAAGAAGTACTGCAAGCGCTTCGGACAGGTTGAGCGCATCGGACGTCGCACGGCCGGGTGCCGAGCAGTGTCCACTACATACCGGACAAAATCCTGATCGCCGATCGGCCGGAGTCGATCGAGGACCGTGCGGTTTCAGGTCCTTGGGAGGGAGACCTGATCATGGGTAAAAACAACAAATCTGCGATCGGACTCTCCGCCGCCAACCCCAAGCACGACACACCGGGATATGCCGAGCGGGTGCAGGCCGAGATCGAAAAAATGATGGCCGACCGTGCCAGCGCAGCTTTCGAGGAATACGAACTACGTTGCCTACCCGCAGGTTCCCGCTTCAAAGCAGCGCAATCGACATCGACGTCCGCTGTCGATCCGGCACTCGTCGGACGAGCCGGGATCGTCCTGTCATCGCCGCCGCTGCCTGTCACCGGCCGAGACGGTGACAGGCAGTGAAGTCCTTCACTGGATCCAGTACGCCGGGGCCACAACAACTTCCACCGTCTCTGACCTATGGATGACCGTCGCAGCATCCACCCTCCGCTGACCCGACACCACGACGACCCAAGGGGAGACTATGACCGACTCGGCTACACCTTCACCCAACGACTCTCTGACGCAGTACGAACGCATCGCGCGAGCAGGCCGTACATTCCGCTTCAACCTCGACTCAGGGGCCCAGCCTTCCTGCGCCCCGATACCAGAGGACTCTCCGATCATCGGTACGCCTGGATTAGGAAAATCCTTCCTGCGGACTCCCGAAAATGCTTGCGCCGATCAGGAATACCGCATGAGCACAGCGATGTCGCCGTCGTTCCGGGACAACTTTACGGCCCGACTCTCGTTGTCCGGACGCTCCTCCACAGCGGAGTTGATGTGGAACCCCCCGACCGCCGATCCTGCCGGTTCGAACGAGAAGCGGAGCTGATGATGAACATGCCCCAAGCACCTGACAATCGACCTGACCCGCGCCGCTGGCGGTGGACATCCACTTTCGATTCCGCAACCAGGAGACGAGTTATCACGCAAAGCGCGAAGGGCTTTCCCGTTGGTGCGTGAATACGGAACACGGCGGCAAGATGGTGTTCTTGCCCGTACCCGGAACGTGGGAGACGCCCCCGCCGGACACCACACTCCATTCGTCGATGAAAGTGCTGTTCCTCGACGAATAGACGTACCCCGGCCACCCCGGATACATGGGAGTGGCAGCCCTTTCCCAGAGCGGAGAAGAAAGTGACGCGATGAGTGCGCCCACCCCACATTCACGCGGCGTTCTGGAAGTGCGCCGCACCGCACACGAGAAGAGGCACGATGAGCAGGGCGCCCGTACCGACAACATGGTTCCAGCTCGGTTTTCTTGGCGGCCATCGTCGAACTCCCGCTCAGTGCGCTCTATCAGTGGCCGGCAGTCTCCGGGATCCTCATTCTCGCGGCAGCGCTGGCGGCATTGATCTGGTCATCGCTATCCGGATTGCGAAGCGCGCTTCCTTCCGAACCTGCCAAGGACCCGAGATGAAGAAGGTGTGCCGCTTCCTTCGCGCTGGCGGGATTCGTTGTCGCCGCGGTGTCCGGATGCGTAGGGGTCGCTGTGGGCGTGCAGTGGGCCCTGCAGCTGCAACGACAACGGCACCTGCTGTCGCGGTTCAGGCGTGAGCGACGAACCCGGGTCTCGACCAACTGATCGAGACCCTGACCGTCGTCGACACACTCCCGAACGTGCCCGGTTACGAACGCGGGTGCGGCAAAGACGAGAGTTGCGTTTTTCGGAACAGCATGGACCGACAAGTACGAGGGCCTGCTAGCCCGAAATGGTTGCGACACAAGCAATGACGTATTGGGGCGCCAACTCGCCAATGTCGCATTCAAGCCCGGAACCCGCGACTGCAAAGTCGTTGCCGGCACCCTCCACGACCCGTACACCGGAACCGACCTCGCGTTCTTCACCTCGAACCCCTCCGTCATTCAAATCGACCACGTCTTATCTGTAGTTAGCTTTGTCAAGGGGTCTTCCTCTTTCGGCTGGTCGCTATGTCGATGAAATGCCGCTGCTTGCTGTGGTGGGCTTGTGATGCGCCAGCGCGTGACCGGGGTCGCGGCGATGGCTGCGACGTTCGTTGTCACTGTGTCTGGTTGCTCGGTCCTTCCGGCTGATGGCGGGTCGGTATTCGCCGCTCCAGTGTCGGGAACCGCGGCGCCTGGTGCACAGGTCGATGAGGCACTGTCGGCCCTGGAAAAGCTTGCGGTGAAAGGGCGTGCGCCGAAGACGGGGTATGCGCGCAGCCAGTTCGGTGTCGCGTGGACTGATACGAACACCGTTATGTGGGGCGGGAACTCGCTCAGTATCCGCGAGGACATACTGTCCTGTGACCTTCTGAACGTCACGTGCCAGGTCCGCTCGGATGTGGCCTCGCCGCCGTGCGTGGTGCAGTCGGAGACCTTCACGATCCTTATACCGGGACCACGGTGAATTTCATTCGCGGGGTGACGACTTCGCCGCTCGTTCCGATCGAGCATGTCGTCGCTCTTGGTGATTCGTGGCAGAAGGGCGCGCAACAGTTGTCGGCCACCGAGCGGCTCGATCTGGCAAATGATCCGTTGAATCTCATCGCTACCACGCAGGCTCCGAACTCGGCGAAAAGTGATTCGGATGCCGCATCGTGGCTGCCGCCGAACAAGGCGTTCCGTTGTGCTTATGTGGCCGTCAGGTCGCGGTCAAACGCCGGTACCGACTGTGGGTGACCCAGGCGGAGAAAGACGCGATCGCCACCCTCCTGTCGACGTGTCCCGGACAGGCGCTTCCCTCCGATGCCGAGGCAGCGGGTCGTGTTTCGTGAACGAGCGGCGAAGTCGCTTGCCGCAGGACGCTTGCCGGAGTCGGCGAATCGTCGCCGCAGCTCGCCGACCTCTTCGGCGTGCCGCCGTTTGAGTTCCTTAAGCTGCGCGGACAGTGCTCTGACCGCGGATGATGCAGACTGCTGTCCGGGTTCGGTTATCTGTTATCTGTTCCGGAGTGGTTCGGCGGTGCGACCGCCTGGTGTGGAGGTCGTTGATCTTCGTGCGCAGGTCGGGCTGGTTGTAGAGGAAGTCGGTCGAGACCCTGGCGCGGCGAGCGACGGCCGCGAAAGTGACCGGCTCGCCTGCATTGCTGAGTGCCAGCAGCGCCGCTTCCGCGCGGGCTCTGGTCTCGGTGTGGCGCGCTCGCGCTGCGGCGGTGCGGTTATTCGGGCACGAGATGGTTCTCCTTTCTCTAAGTGGTGGTTCCGACGCCAGTAGCGGCGCTCACCGTGCACCGCCTGCCACGAGGCATGGTCGGCCGGATGTATCAGGACCGGCGCGCTGAACCCTTCTCCGAGCGCCATCGCAGACGAAATGTGGGCACGATGACCGTGCGTGCAGATACCGCGATCAGCTTCCGCTTGCCGACAGCATCGGCAACCAATTTGGGAGCACCTGCCGGATCGACGATCACCACCTTCCTGTCGTCCCCGATAAGCCACACATTGGTTCGTGCGCGGTGAGCGGGTTTGCGGCCGGGATAACCGGCCGACCGCGCGTGGACGCGATCGACGTAGATGTGTTGAGTCATGTGGTGGCTTGTCCTTGGTGCTCGTTCAGCGTGTCTGAAACACACTCGTGCCGAATGCAATCCGTGTCCGGACCAATTGGTTCTCGCCGTGCCGACGACCCCGTCCGGCACACGGTGCTGCAACTGTCGAGACTAAGCCTGTCCGGTGAGTTGCGGACCTGTTCGATAGCGAGTGCAACCTGGTCGAAAGATGAGGCAATTCTGCGAGCCCTTACCGCTTCGTATCCGAGTACGGAGTGGATCAGATCACGCGATGAGATCGTGGGGATCGAGGACGAACTGGGGGTTCGCCGGAATCGGCCTCGGCGCGTGTCCCTGCGGCACTTCGTCGAGGCCGATCGCGCGGGCATGGACGGCCTTCGCGATGAACCCGATTGTGGGGAATGGTCATCATTAGTCCCGACACGGGCATCACGAGGGGCATTTTCACGTTAACGTGCTGTCGAGGCCGGCCGGCAGGATTGTGGTCGTCACCACGACCACGGCGTCCTGTAGGCGTCACCACTACCCGAGCGAGATTTTCGACCATTGCGTCTGGCTGTACCTCCCGGCTCGCGTTGAACTTCCGCGACGTAGAGAAGCGGATGCACCAACACGCGATGGTGGTCTCCTACGAGACGATCCGGTGGTGGTGCACCAAGTTTGGGCAGGCGTATGCTAACCGGCTGCGTCGTCACCGCGCCCGCTCCGGTGATGTGGTTCCTCGCCGGAATTTTGGCCGGGATCAATAGAGTTCAGTACTACCTGTGGCATTCGTTGATCAGGACGGTTCGGTCCTGGACGTGCTGGCGTAGTGCCCCCCCGAAATGCCGAGGCGCCCAAACAGTGTCTCCGGAACCGTCAAGGGGCTGGAGTACGTGCTGCGCGTGATCAGGACAGACAAACTCGGCAGCTGCCCGCTCACACACCGCGAGCTGATGCCCTAGGTGGAGCGTCGCCGTTCACGTCGCCTGGCCACGCGCAGCTGTCCATGTCGTGCTCGGCGTGATCGGCTCGCACCTCCGTCCGAGACGATGCCTGTATCGGCCGGTGAGTACCAAGTGGGTGATGGACGACCAGTTCGCCGTCTGGCGTGAGGCCATCGGCAACACGGTTGTCGGCTGAAAAGGAAACGGCGACATGGCCGTTGTGTCACTACGCATCCGAACATACTGGGCTACCGAATGTTCAGGTTGACGTGACACTGCCGGTGGGCGGGTATGGAAGTGGTGAGGATTCGACCCCATTGGGTGACACCAGCGGCCGCGCCGGAAGCCTAACGTCGTCGTCAGGCAGCCTCCTCCAGCGTTACGGACATGTCGAGGAGCCAGAAGCATCGTGAATTCGAGAAATGGGAGCAGACAATGAGTGACAGCACTGGGTCGATCGGTATTGTTGGTACTGGCATAGCCGGCCTGCATTTGGCGCTCATGCTGCAGCAGCATGGGGTGCCGGTGACCATTTACACTGATCGGACTCCGGAGCAGGTGGCCACAGGGCGCCTCCTCAATACCGTTATGCACCACCACGCGACGCGTGAGCGCGACCGTGAACTCGGCGCTGCCTCGTGGCCACTGGCCGAGTGTGGATGGTGGACGCGATACCACTCGGTGCGCGGCACATCCGGTGTGGATTACCGGGGAAATTTCGATCTTGCGTCGGTCGCGGTGGACTATCGGCTCTATCTGCCACACCTGGAGCGGGAGTTTGTGTCGAGGGGAGGCGAGATTCAGCTCAAACGGCTGGACGTGGCCGAGTTAGAGCAGGTATCAGGCCAGCACGATTTGATGGTAGTCGCGACAGGTCGCGGCCCGGTGGCAGAGATGTTCGGCCTCCGCAAGGAGTACTCACCATACTCGGCCCCACAGCGGCTGTGTCTCGCCGCGCTGGTATCCGGCGTCGACAGGCCCGACGTCGAGGGCGTCAGCATTAACGCCTCTCGTGGCGAAGGTGAGCTGATCGAGTTCCCTATGTTGACGGCGCAGGGAAGGGCGACGGCGTTGTTGTTCGAGAACATGCCTGACAGTGACCTGGCGCAGCTGGTGCACCAAAAATACGCTGACGATCCTGGGGCTTTCGACAAGCGGGTGCTTTCTGCCTTGGAGCAGCATTACCCGCGGGTCTTCGAGCGAGTGCGGCTCGACAAATTCGGGATACTCTCCGGCGATGACATTCTTCAGGGTGGTGTCACACCGGTTGTTCGCAACGACTACATCCGTCTCGACTCTGGGTGTTATGCACTGGCCGTGGGTGACTGCCATGCTGCCGTTGACCCACTGATGGGTCAGGGTGCTAACGCAGCTTCGTACAGCGCCCTCGTCACCGGGCAAGCCATTCTCGACGAGATCGTCTACGACGAGATGTTCTGTCGTCGCGTGGCGGCGTCGCGTGAGGAGATGGTGCTCGGCGCGACGTTGGTAACCAACATGTATTTGGAATTCCCCGAACATCTGCGAACACTACAGAAGGCGAGCGTGCGGAGCCAGGAAGTGGCAAATAGAGTAGCCGCTGCCTTCGCGGACCCGCGGGAGATGTGGCGAATTATAGCGACTCCGGAGCGGGTGGATGCCTTCGTCCGAAGCGTGGAGGATCGTTGATCCGAAGGCGTGTCGATCCCTTAGGTTCAGATTCGCTCGGCGCGCGCCGCGGCCCACATTGCATGCACCATCTCGGCACGGCTGTTAACGCCGAGTTTGCTAAAGGTTCGTTTCAGGTGCTGCTTGACGGTGTTCTCGGTGATGAAGGCCCGGGCAGCGATCTCTCTGGTCGACAATCCTTGGCTGACCCACTGGGCGATTTCCCGCTCGCGCTTGGACAAGATGCCCAGTTCAGGCAGCGCCATATTGGGTTTGTCGCTGCGGGCGTAGATCACCGAGACGGTTGCCGCGTAGCGGGGAACGGCAACCGTCCGCACCGACAGCAAAGTCGGCTCGGGGGCGTCGACATGAGTACTGACCACCCGTCGTCCCTCGTTGTTGATGAGGTCGGTTGCGCGGTGAATAGTGGGGCCGACCAGGTCCAGTACCTGTCGACCGCGGATATCGGTGGTCCGCGCAGCCGCATTGGTGAACATGATGTCGCCTTGCTTGTCGGTGACCACCACCGGTTGGGCGACACAGTCCAATGCAGCTTGAAGATAGCTGGCTTGCCAGTTGACTTGTTCATATCGAACGGCACGCGTCAACGCTGCGCCCAGATGCTTGACCAGCAGCGCAGCGGTCTTTCGGTCGCGTTCGTCGAACGGTGGGTCACTTGCGTAACGCGTGAAATGAATGCTCCCCCAGACAAGATCGCCGACCACCAGAGGCGCTTTCAATGAGTGTGCGTAGCCGAAATGCGCAAGCACTTGCTGTGCCCCAGACGTGGGCCAGGTCTCCGCCACGGCCTCGTTCGAACTGTCCACCGGACGTCCGGTATGGACAGCAGCTTCCAACACGGGGTCTTGCCCCATGCCGACGGCCGCGTACTCGTCGAGCAGGGTGCTCGGGACGTCTGCGGCCTGGTCGACGAAGGCGTTGGTCTGCGGATCGAGTCGGTAGATGCCATGACCCCGAGCGAAGATCATGAAGCGTACTGCAGCCACGTAGCTCGTACCGATCTCCTCCACTGTCAGCGCGGACTGTAATGACTGAACGAAATCGAGGGTTTGTCGGGAGTGAGACATCGAGTGCTCCATTTGAGTCTTGATGTTCGGGGACGCGGTGCCGCTGAGCCACTACGGCCCGGAACGCCCCTTTGCTCAAGGCGTAGATCATATCGGAACTGATTTGTGATTCACCGCAACTGTACTATAAATAGTATAAATTGCTGAATGTTCAGCGAACAATCTAGGAGAAATGATGAGCGAGCAAGTAGACGAGTTCGTGACGTACTGGGGACCCTCTATCAACGAGTGGGGTGATGGTTCCGAACGTCGTTGGAGCACGAAGAGGGATCTTGGCCTGTTGGAGGGCGGAGTTGCCAACGGAGCGCGGGTAATGCGGAAGATCAATGTCGACGAGATTCTCGCCGAGGGTGTGGAGACTGGCGTCGACATGGTCAACGGGTATCTGCCACTGGCTGCTTTCGCCAACGACGAACTCATCATCGAAGTGACTAACTGTCCGGTCGAGCAGGGCGGCTGGCATCGAAACCTCGGAGCCGACGAGTGGGTATTTCAATACCGTGGACGACGAACCTTGGCATGCGAGTCGGGTGACATCACTCTTGAAGAGGGTGACATGGCGGTCATTCCGCGCGGGATGGCGCATCGAAACGTCGGCGACGGCCCCAATATTATGCTGACCATATACAGTAAGAAGCCGCTGAAGCGGCTCGCTCCGCTCGATCCGGCCGCGGCTCAGGAGAAGATGCGGATCAAGGACGGCATGCCTCTCTACGGTGAGGTCCTGCTCGAACACGGTGTGATTGACCGACATAACGAGCCGACGCTGGTCCCAGGGGAGCGGGCATGACAACTTACCGCATCGGGCAAATCGTGCCCAGTTCCAACACCACGATGGAGACCGAGGTGCCGCAGATGTTGCGACGCCGGGAAGCTATCAGGCCTGAGCGCTTCACATTCCACTCGGCGCGAATGCGCATGAAGCAGGTTACCGAGGACGAACTGCGTGCAATGAATGCGGAGACCGGCCGATGCGCCGCTGAGCTCACCGACGCAAACGTCGATGTCCTCTCCACAGCATGCTTGGTCGCGATCATGGCGCAGGGTCCGAACCACCACCGAGTGGTCGAGGACGAACTACAGGCCGTGATCGACGGCTCCATCTCGGATGCATCCGTCATCACTTCTGCCGGTGCGCTCGTCTATGGGCTGCGCAAGCTGGGAGCCAAGCGGATCAGCGTGTTGACTCCGTATATGAAGCCGCTGACTGCACTGGTTGTGAAGTATCTCGAAGCCGAAGGTTTCATGGTCGTCGACTCGGTCTCCCTCGAGATCCCCGACAACCTCGAAGTCGGTCGACGTGACCCGCTCCTCTTGGTGGAAGACGTGAAGCGTCTGGACCAACAGGGCGTTGATGTCGTTGTGCTTTCCGCATGCGTGCAGCTGCCCTCGCTGCCGGCGGTTCCGTTGGTCGAAGAAGCACTTGGACTCCCGGTCGTCACCGCGGCAACCTGCACGGTCCGAAACATCCTCGATTCCCTGAATCTCGAACCAGTGGTACCCGACGCTGGAGCCGCGCTGGCCGGCATGACGGCGCCAGCAGCAGAGCGGGCGGTGTGAGATGAAGCGACTAGACGGCAAAGTTTCAGTGATCACCCAGGCTGGGTCCAACTTCGGACGCACCGCAGCGGAGGCACACGGCAGGGAAGGGGCCAAGCTCTACCTGCAGGACTGGGCGGAGCGTGCGGACCGGCTGAAGAAGGTCGCAGCGGACCTCGAGTCGAAGGGCATCGAGGTGGACTGGGGGGTGCACGATCTCACTACCGGCGCCGGTGCCCAGGACCTGACACAGGCAGTTATTGCCCGTTACGGGCAGGTCGATGTCTTGGTGAACACCGCGATGGAAGCAGGGCATGGCGTCTTCCTCGACATGCGAGAAGACGAGTGGGACTTATCGATTGCCCGGGGCTTGAAGAGCTACTTCCTCACCTGCCAGTATATCGGTGAGGAGATGGCACTTAAGGGCTACGGGAAGATCATCAACTTCACCTCCATCGTCGCCGAGCTGGGCTCCGGTGGAGCAGTCGGCTGGGGCACGGTGCGCGGCGGGGTGAACTCGCTGACCTACGCGGTCGCCCACTCGTTGGGGGAGTACGGGGTCCGAGTCGTCGCGCTGGCGCGCGGCGCCATGGAGTCGACTCCGTATACGCGCGAGGCGCGCGACGAGCGACTGTTGCGGCTCCCGTTCAAGCGGCTCGGACTCGAAGAGGACCTCGTCGGACCGGTAGTCTTCCTCGCAACCTCCGAGTCGGACTGGATCCATGGGTCGGTCGTTTACTGCGACGGTGGGTATGCACACGCCGCCGCGACCGATGTCGAACATCGTGCCGTCTCGTTTCCGCTTGACCGCCGAGGCATCCGGACCGAGGACACACCGCGTGAACGGAACTGGATCGACGCCGACGTGCCGTGAGAGCCTGCCAAGTATGGACGCCGCCGAGCGGGATGGCACGCTTGGCGGCGTGTCCTCACCTACCGCCGGCGCTACGGCAGCGCAACTGACCGCCACTGAACTGCGCGCATGGCGGGCCATCTCCGAGAGCAGCCAACTGCTCGGAGCGATCCTCGATCGGAAGCTCAAGGATGGCCTGGGCCTCTCGCATGCCGACTACGGAGTCCTTCGGCGTCTGCAGGAAGCAGAGGGAAACGAGTTGTCAATGCGTGCCCTGCGTCATGAAGTTTGGTTCTCGCGGAGCAGGTTGACTCACCAAGTTAACCGCCTGGTCGCCGCCGGATTCTTGAAGAAGTTCAGCGATGTGAGTGATGGGCGACTCCAGGTCGTGGCGCTCACCCCGGTGGGCGTCGATCTGGTCATCCGCGCGCAGCAGATTGTACGCCAGTCTCTGCACGAGCACTTTTTCGAGCAGCTTCCCCCAGCCTCCGAGAACCGGCTGGCCGTGCTGCTGTCCGGTCTGGTGGAACACCTACGTGAGCAGCCCGAATGTCAGGCATTCCGCAACAGCTGACGCTGAGACCGCATCCCCTGAAGGTGTGAATTGCCCACCCGCGCTCGCAGGCAGATGACGCCCGAGTTGCGTGCCGTTGCGTAACGGTCGAAGCCGCGAGATAGCAGTACCTGAACTTGCTCATTTTAGGGAGAACGGACTTGGGACGGATCAACAAAATGCCTGCCACCCTCGCCCCGACGACGGGAGGCTGCGAGTTCGGCGATTAACCTTTCCGATCGATACCTTTTCGCATTGGTATACTCGAAATCTTCGAGCGTGACTGCGGTCGGCAACCAAACCGCGACCTTCCTCCCAACGGCTTGGCTTCGATTGTGAGACAACACTATCGTGCACCATCCAGCGCCCGAAACTTTACAGAATCGCTGGCGGCAGATCGATGCCATCCAATCGTGGAAAAGTTGGGTGGGCTGTCGGTCACCCGTGAACAGTTCAAGCTCTCGTGGTGACATGAATATCTTCCTCTCATCGGAAGACCCAACTGTCAACAACCTCCATCAGTTTTAGATCTAGATCCGAATTGACTTTCAGAGCTTTGTCGGCGGATTCAGGCTCAGGGTGATCGTTGACTTGCCGCGTTCGGATGACGCGACTCACAGCGCGAGGTAAGTATGAATCGCACCGGAGTTTCCGGGGACTTTGATGTACCCCGAGTTTCGTGGAGCCGCGATATTTGACTTCAGGCTACGGGTTGACGTGTGAAGTGTATGTTCTCGAACTCGATCGGTGTCAGCATCCCGAGGGCACTGTGCCGGCGTTGGCGGTTGTGGAAGATCTCGAGGTATTCGAACATTGCGTTGGCCAGTTCGATCCTCGTTTTCCATCGTTTCCGATTCAAGAGTTCGGTTTGCATTCTGCCCCAGCAAGATTCGATCACGGCGTTGTCATAACAATCACCGATCGACCCCATCGACGGGACCAGGCCCGAGTCGTGCGCCCGCCGGGTGAACGCCCAGGACGTAAATTGCACTCCGTGATCCGAGTGAATGAGTGTTCCGGGCGTCGGGCCTCGATTCGAAATGGCCATTCCCAGAGCGTTCGTCACCAATGTCGCCGTCTGAGAACTGTCGATCGACCAACCGACGACCCGCCTCGAAAACGTATCCAAGACAACAGCGCAGTAGATTTTTCCTTCGCGCGCTTGGATTCCAGCAATCGTCGCAACACTCGTGATTACGAGACTTTCAGTAAAGCACTCAGGCGCTCTGCAGGGGTGTCCCAGCCGAGCGATTTCTGCGGTCGGTTGTTGAGCTCCTCCGCGACGGCCAAGAGTTTGTCGACGCTGTGCGCTTCCAGGTCGGTACCGCGCGGGAAGTATTGGCGGAGAAGCCCGTTGGTGTTTTCGTTGCTGCCGCGCTGCCAGGGAGCTCCCGCGTCTGCGAAGTAGACGTCGAAGTTGGTCTCGGCGGCGAATGCCCGGTGCTCGGCCATCTCGGCGCCTTGGTTCCAGGTCAGAGTTCCTCGCAGCGATGCGGGCAGATGACGGACGGTGGGAATGAGAGAGTCGCGGACGGCTTCGGCAGTCCGTTCACGTCCGAGGTGCCCGAGCATCACGAAGCGGGAGGAGCGTTCGACTAGTGTCGCGATCGCCGATCCACCCAGCGCACCGATGATGAGATCGCCCTCCCAATGACCTGGCACTTTTCGCGAGTCAACCTCTGCCGGCCGATTGCTGATCGAGTTCATCGGGTCTACGAACCGCGGCCGACGGGCATCGGGCTGCCTATGCGGCTTGCGCGCAATTCGACCGCGGCGCAGTTGCTTTCCGAGTTCACGTGTGAGATCGCCTCGGGCGTGCACGTAGATCGCTTGATAAATCGTCTCGGCGCTCGCACGCATCTGCGGAGTGGTCGGAAAGTCCTTGATCAGTCGGTGACTGATCTATTGCGGCGACCACCTTTTCGCCAGTTTCTCCTGGACATAGGAACGAAGCTCGGCATTGGCAACCAGCTTCGCCTGCCGCGGCGTGGCCCGATGCTTCACCGACAGCCGATGCGCCGTATGAGGCATATATCCCCTCACCGAGACGGTGTTGCGCTTGAGCTCTCGGCTGATCGTCGACGGTGCGCGTCGCATCTCCGACGCGATCGCCCGGATCGACAACCCCGCACGCCGTAGATCCTGCAGCTGCTCCCGTTCGAGCAGGCTGAGGTAACGGGGATGGATGATCTTCTCGACCACATTGAGGTCGACACTTCCGCCGATCGCGCGAGTTCTTCGTTCTGGCACAACATCATTGTTCTTTACGGGGTACCGCACCACCCGACCGTCGGAATAGACCCGACCCCGGTTGATGATCGTGATGCCTTTGTCCCAGTCGGTCGCCGATCGGGCATCGGCCCCGACGCGAGCCCTCGCTTCTACGCGCGTGAGTCCCGCCGCTCGCAGACGTAGGAACTCTTCACGCCGCGGGTTAACCTTGCGCGCCTCGCTGGTCGATATCCCTGCTTTCCGCGCCCATGCATAAGCGGTTGGCCGATGAATCTCCAGCTCATGGGCAACAATTGAGATGATTTGTCGCTCGCGAACGAGCCGCAAGAACTCAGCTTTGAGCTCCACAGGATAAGTGCGAGGCGCTGCCCGCGCCATGGTCAGCCCTGTCTTCCGCAACCAGTTGTAGCCGGCGTCTTCGTGAACGCCGACTGCACGCGCTGCGGCGCGGCCCGTGCCACCTCTATCGAGTAGTCGGAAGAATTCTTCTTTCTGCTGATCCGTGTACTTTTTGCCAGCCATTGCAACACCTTTCAGTAGGTGTTGCGACGATTGCTGGAATCCAAGGCGTGGGATGTTCCGTGATGTCCGTGACCCACAGCTTGTTCGGTTCGTTGCGGGTGAATTTACGGTCCACGAGATCGCTTGCGGTTGGGGTCTGATGCTTGGAACGGGCACGCTTGTTTCCCGGAAGTCCTTTCACACCAGCAGTTCTCATCAATAGTTCGATGCAGCCGTGTCCCACGGCAATACCGTGACCAAGGGTGAGTTCAGCGTGGATGCGCCGCGCACCGTAGGTGCGATTCGAGGCGGTATGCACCTCGGTGATCAGCTGCGTCAACCAGGCATGTCGCAGTGAGCGTTCCGAGGGTGGGCGATTGCGCCACTTGTAGAAACCGGACTCGGACACCTCCAGGACCCGGCATGCTGTCTGAACGGGTAGTCTTCCTTGGCCGTCACTTCGATCGCTTCGAACCGCCTTTTGGGAGCACCACCGACTTCAGTAACTCGGTGGAGCGTTTGGCGATGGCGAGTTCGGTCTCCAACTCGGCGATGGCGACGTCGAGCGGCGGCGAGTTCGGCGCTCTCGATCGAGCTCAGCCCCGGCTTTTGCCCGGTATCGATGAGCTTGGTTGCGCCAGTTGTAGATGGTCTGCTCGGTGACATCGAGAGCTGCGGCGACCTCGGCGACGGTGCGTCCTGACTTCAACAGGTCGAGGACTTTTCGGCGGAACTCGGGTGGGTAGCGTCGGGGCATCGTGGACCTCTCTCGGGTGCATCAATGCCTGAAGTAAAACAAACGAACTCCGGGAAACTCGAGGCATATCAAAGTCCCCGGAAACTCCGGTCCGATTCACCCACCCTTGTCACCCGCCGGGGCCTTGTCACCCGCTGGGGCGGTATCGGCGCGGACGCCGCGTGGGATTGCCAATTGACCCGAATAGGTACGTCTTGGTTCGGTAGTTCGCACCTAATCTGACATGACCAACCACGAGTCGAGGAGTTTGATGTCTTCTATAGGAATCGTGGGTGCCGGAATAGGTGGGTTGCACCTCGGCATTCTTCTACGAAAAAGGGGCGTTCCGGCAACGGTGTACACGGCGAACTCTGGCGACGAGCTCGCAAGCGGACGGCTGCTCAATACCGTGATGCATCACCACCACACCTTGGCCCGCGAACAAGAGTGGGGGGTACTGCATTGGAATCCCGATGATTTCGGTTGGAGCCACCGCTACCAGCACATGGGGACCGACATAGTGACGGGATACTCCGTGCCGGCCGCCGGACCAAGCGTCGCAGTCGACTATCGTTTGTACCTACAACTTTGATGAAAGACTTCGAGGAGTTGGGCGGACGCCTCATCAATCGCCGCGTGCACATCGACGAACTCGATGAAGTCGCGGCCAGACACGAACTGTTGGTCGTGGCCACCGGCCAGGGAAGTATGCAGTTCGTCTTTCCTCCACGCTCGGGCATCCCTCGGAATCCTGGTGTCGGCCGCAACATCTGCGCCGCCCTCGTCACTGGCATCAGTCGCCCAACGCCGGAAGGCGTGACCCTGAATTGCGTCCCAGGTATTGGTGAGCTGATCGAGATTCCCATCGTCACTGCGCAAGGACCAGCGGTCGCGCTGCTGTTCGAATCGGTTATCGGCGGTCCTGCGGATACCATGACCAGGAGTTTCACTGACCGGGAAATGCCGCAACTCAGGACCGAGATGATGAGACTCCTCCGTTTGTTCTATCCGGCAAGCTTTCAACGTGTTGACGAATCGTCGTTCGCGGTAGTTGGTCCGCGAGATGTGCTCCACGGATCGCTGTCGCCTACGATCCGAGCTGGATCGGCCCGACTCCGCTGTGGTGGAGAGGTTTCCGTTCTTGGCGATCGACCGGAACAGCGGCATGTGGGGCGAGGCTGTGAGTACTGCGCCGCGGCACAGGTGACCGTCGAAGACCGGCGATGTGCGCAGCAACCGGATCACTCCGGCTCTCTCCTCGTTCGTATGCGGCGACGACCTGCAACCAGCGCAATGCAGCGCATGGCGGGCAACTGACGTGCGACGTGGTGAAGGGCAGTGCTTTGACCGCGCCGGTACCGTCCTGGTCGGTCTTCGACCGCCGCAGCCGAACATGCAACCCGTCGAGGCGGTGCACGGCGATGTCGCCGCAGTCGAGGCCGACGAGTTCGCTGCGCCGGAACGCACCGGCGAACCCCATCAACAACAGGGCAGTGTCGCGGCGTTCGAGGACTTCGCCGGCCCAACCGGTAACAGCTTCTCGGGCGTGCGCCACGATGGCGACGATGTCGGAGGTCAGCAGCGGAGCCATCTGCCGACGCGGCCGATCCTCTGCCGCGGCATAGCTTCGGCGGATCCCGGACAGGGTCGCGGTGACGATCGGATCCGTTGTCGGTGGCGGGTACCCGGCTACTTGGTGCCGGTGGCCGATCGCGCTGATCGACCGCGAGAGTGTTGCCGGCGCATACGCCCGCGTCCCGGTGTCGGCGAGTGTGTCGGCGGCGGCGGCGTCGGTCAGGCATGCGGCGATGACCAGTGGATCTGCCGGTAACTCCCGATGTTCGTGACGTGCGCACCACGTGTCGAATCGTCGCCAATCCGACGCGAACGCCCGCACGGTACTCGGGGACTTCGACTCCGCCACCGAACGTTCGATCCGGGCACGAACATCCGCCGACACCATAGGCTCCGGCTGTCGGGAATTCCCGACAGCCGGAGCCTCGACCAGCATGTTCTTCGCGACTTCGGCCATAAACCGCACGCTACCTGCGGCTACCGACAGAGTTCGCGGTCGGAAAGTGTGCTGACCAGGCGATTTCGATGAGACGGTGCGATAACGGAAATTATCGTCACCAATCGCCCACTGATCGCGAGTGAGCCGTTCGATATCGGAAATCATCTCTTTCGCGTCTGCGTGAGAACTGCGCTTCATGCCTCTGAGACCACCTCGCCGCGAGACTCGGTCGTAGGTCCGGGCGGGACGACCGTGTATTCCTGCAGTGTTCCCGTTGTCATGTCCGACGTTCAGCAGGTGGCGGACGGATCGGCCTCGGGGCTGCGATCTTCACGCCGTGGTGTGGGGCGGTGATAGATGTGCAGGTCGGCGGAAACTGCGGCAGCCCTCCGCCACGCGAAGTCGGTCGGCCAAATTGATCAGAAGATTGAACGAGACGAGCGAAAGATCCTGTACTGACATCAGCAGTCGTGCCAGTGCCGCATTATCGACGTCGCGGAGGGTCTCGATGTCCGCCTGCATGCAGGAGATTGGGTCTGGGGGCTGGGGCGGCGCGAAGAAGTAGTCCACCGGCACCCCGAAGAAATCGGCGAGCGCTTCCACGATCTCCACTGCGGGATCCGCTCTGACACCATTGCGCAGTTGAGAGAGGTACGATTTCGACACGTCGCAGCCTCTGTCGGCGAGGGCGCGCGACAACATCACGTTCGTCACCCGCCGTTCCGGCCGAGTGCAGAGCGTGTCGAGTTGTTCGGCGAAGATGTCTCCACTCCTGTCTGTGTGCGCTCCTCCGGCGACTGGACGCCTCGATAACGAAAAGTGTGCTGCAGTTCGAAATTGTAACGACACTTGCTTCGTAGTTCACGTCGATAAGCGGATGTTCGCTGTACAAATGCGCCTTCTCCAGATCTTCTTGATGGATGCTCAAGGGTGTCTATGCGTGGGGCGGCTGTATTCTGATGAGTTGGTTCGTTTAGAGTCTCGTGAATGAGGCCAGGTGGGCTGTACGGGTGGTATGCGAGCTTTCGTGAGCGGACGGACGCGCGGTCGATGGCGGTCCTCATCAGTACCGCAGGTGCAATTCCCCTGCCTTTGATCGCGTTGTTGTCGCCGTCATTCGTTCGAGAGGGTGCACCTGTTTATCTGCTCGGGGTGTGGGCGACGACGACCGCGATTTTCTTGATCACGCTGGTCGTCGGGCGACTGTCCGACCGGATGTTCTCAGCACTCGGACTCGTCGGAATGGCCGGTATCGCTCTGGCTGCGTACCTGGTGACTGATCCGTCCGCTGCCCGGGGCATCGTGACGCTGCTCTCGGCGATACCTGCGATCGCGGCAATGGCATCGAGTAGGCGCGTCATCGTGGGGCACACGATTGTTGCCATCGCGCTGGCGTGGTCGGTGTCGATCGCCGTCGCCGAGGGCCTCGCATCGGCGTTGGTCAGTTGCGCAGTGTCGGTCGCCGTGATCGGGTTGCCGGTGTTCATGATCGGCACATTGAGGCGTTCTCTCGAATTCTCCCGCGCCCGGTACCGGGAGCTCGCGAACACCGATCCGTTGACGGGTCTGCCGAATCGGCGAGGTTTTCTCGATCGCATCGAACGGTACACCCGCGAGAATCCTAGTGGTGCAGCTGAAGTGGGCTTTCTCGTTGTCGATGTCGATCATTTCAAACAGATCAACGATCATTTCGGTCACGCAGTCGGCGACCACGTTCTCAACGAGGTCGTCGCAGCGACCCGAAGGGCTGTTCGCACCGATGTGTTGGTGGGGCGGTTCGGCGGGGAAGAATTCGTGGCCTTCTTCCCCGCCTCGAACTTCGACGAGGTCGTTGCGCTGTCGGAGAGTATCCGCGGCGCGGTTGCCGAATCCTGTGATGTCACAGTCAGTATCGGGGGGATCTTCTGCGCGGTCGACGATCACGCACCCGCACCGAGTATGACTCTCAGTGAGTTCGTCGATGTGCTGACCCGCCGTGCGGATACGCTGATGTACGCAGCGAAAGCGGCGGGCCGCAACACGATCAGGTGCGAACACCTCCCGCCGATGAGCGTCGATCTACTCGCTCCGAATCACACCGACGGCACCGAACCCGTCCGCTTCGAGATCACGACACCAACGGCAACTCCACACTGATGTCCCCGAACGCTGGTGGCTGCGACTGCACCGGCAGCGCAGCGCCGGGCACAGACGATCGACACAATGCGTCGTGCTCCGTCCACATCCGCCGCCATACGATCGGATCCGCATCCGCGTGCAGTGTGCGGCGATCCCACCACATAATACGCGTGTGATACCGCGAGTCCGGATATGCGGTCGCCGGCACCGAAGGATCGACCCGGCCACCGGACGATTCCCACCTCGCCAACACGTGATCGGCGGCCGTGGCCATCACGTACCGAGAGTGCAGGCGCTCCATGGTCGGTAACGCCACCCTCGCCAACGCACCCGCGAGCTGTTGTGGTCGAAGGGCGTTCGGGGACACCCACGCCGATTTCATCTCCACCACCCCGCCGGGAACCCGGGCGGCGATCGCGTCCCGGACCTGTACGTATCCGGCGTTGCCTGCCCACTCGACCAGAGCGTGTGACTGCGACGCGCATGTGTACGGACCCTGAGCGCGTACCCCACCAACCACTCGGCCCCCCTCGACTAGCGCGTAGAACAACGACGTCGATGTTCCCTCGCGCACTGCCGAGACATCGAGTGCTGCCTGGGCACCGTGCCGGCAGTACGACTCGTACGCGCCGTGCAGGTATTCCTCCCATAGGCCCCCGTCCGCCGATGGTGTGGAGAGAACCAATTCCACACCATCGAGCCGCGATATCACCACGGTGCTGAGTGTTTTGACACCACTCTCGTACTTGTACTGGCTCTCGGAAATTACGGTCATGACGATGGCCCCTTCGAAAGTTCCGAGCGGCGAGGTGCGCCCGGACACCGGTGAGCAACCCGAAGCGGTTACTCACCGGTGATTGTCATCTCGCCGCACTGCCAGGACCCAACCAGAACGACGCACACACGCTAGCCAGGCAACAAGAACGCCCTCGAAGTGCTTGAATATCCGAATACCGGCCGAGAGGTCGCGGCGGGTACGGGAAAGGAAGCAGGAAACCAGTGGTGCAGAAATACACGGCAGAAGATGGGTCCCCGGTAACGATCGAGACACCGACAGTGCACGCAGAAGTCCTCGACGACACCGACCCCACTCACCTGCGCCGCGTCGCCGAGTTCCGTACTACCGGAGTCGATGTCCTCGACACACTTGCCACCCAACGAGCTTCGCTGCGCGCATTGACACCGGCGCCCGGTGAACTCGAACTCACCGAAACTCCTCGGTGGATTCACTACCCGTGGCGGCGTACCGTCGTGCGGCTTCTCGGACCGGCCGGTTTCCGGCGCCTGCGCCTCGATCGCAACCGTAACAAGATCACCACGGCCGAACAGGAACAACTCTCGCAGTTGCGGATCGGGATCGTGGGACTGAGCGTCGGAAGCGCTATAGCTCACGCCATCGCCCTCGAAGGAACAGCAGGGTATCTACGTCTGGCCGATTTCGACGACCTCGACCTCTCCAACCTCAACCGCCTCTCCGCCACCGTGCTTGACCTGGGCGTGAACAAAGCGGTCCTCGCGCAGCGTCGCATTGCCGAAATCGATCCGTATCTTCGCGTCGAGGCCTGGGCCTGTGGAGTCGACGAACACACGATCGATGCCTTCCTCGACGGACTGGATCTGGTGATCGAGGAATGCGACTCCTTCGACGTCAAAGTCCTCATCCGCGACCGTGCCCGCCGACGCGGTATCCCCGTCGTCATGGAAACCAGCGATCGCGGCCTGATCGACGTCGAACGCTACGATCTCGACCCGCAACGATCTCTGTTCCATGGGCTGCTCGGCGACATTGATTCCGCATCGGTGGCCGAACTACCGGTTCGGGAAAAGATCCCGTTCGGCCTGCGCATCCTCGAAGGAAGTGCCATCTCTTCCCGAATGGCTGCTTCCGTTCTCGACGTCGGTACCGCCTTGTCCACTTGGCCCCAACTCGGCGGAGACGTCCTGCTCGGCGGCGCTTCCGTCGCCGCGGCGGTACGCCGGTTCGGTCTCGGCGAATTGCTACCCTCCGGACGAGTACGGATCGACATCGGTGACCACCTCGATCAGCTACGCGAACCACACCTTCCCCAAGACCTGACCGGCGCGGCCGCAGGTCAAACAGCACGCACCGGCGCACCTGACGTCCGGTCCCTGTACGACGCGTACACGGCCACCGACGCCGTCGCATTCGCTGCCACCCGCGCCCCCTCCGGCGGCAACGCTCAACCCTGGATCATCGACGTCGATACGACAGGGCTCACCCTGCGGATCGACGAAACTCGTTCCTCGACAGTCGATATCGAACACCGAGGAAGTTTCGTCGCCCTCGGCGCAGCGCTGCACAACGCGCGCATCGCCGCCGCCCACCGAAACATCCTCGGCACCACAGAGATCAGCGGCGACGGAACCGCTACAATCGCCCGAATCGCATTCACCACCGGCACCGACCCTCAACTCGCCGCGCAACTCCCCGGAATGCTCAACCGTGTCACTCACCGCGGCGCACCCGACACCGACCCGACCTCCACCAACCTGACGGATCTGACCGATTTGGCCGCGTGCCTGTCCACCGAGACCCACCGCATACACCTCATCGAGGACCGAGACACGATCGATCGACTTGCGGAAACCATCAGCGCCACCGACCGCATCCGCTTCCTCACCGACCACCTGCACCGGGAAATGATCGCCGAACTGCGCTGGCCCGACTCGAATGATCTCGACACCGGCATCGAAGTCACCAGCCTCGGCACCCCCGCCGCGGAGCTCGCCGTCCTCGAACTCCTCCGCCGTCCTGACGTCATGACCCACCTCAACCAATGGAACACCGGGCACGCACTCCGCTCAGATACTCTCGCGCGCCTGACCTCAAGTGGCGCGATTGCCGTCATCACCCAAACCGGCACCTCGGCAGGCGATTACATCCGCGGCGGTGCACTGGCAGAAGAATTCTGGATACACACACAGTCGCTGGGATACTCCGTGCACCCGATGACCCCCCTTCCTCTCTACGCCACCGCCGAACACCAACTCCGACACCTCACCACCGACCGCATCGAGGAACTCACGCCGCTGTGGAACGAGCTCAAGACCCTCACCGCCACCACAGCAGACAACCCCGCCACCCTCATCCTGCGCATATTCCGCACCACCACCCCAGCCCCAACGAGCCGACGACGAACACCACACCACTGATCGCACCACGCCGATCATCGACCTGCGGACAGCACGCGAACGTGCAAACCAACGCAACTCGGCCCAGCGAAAGCTCACCGCACACGAGAAGATCTGGCAAACCAGCGGCGGATCGCACACATCACACGAAACCGCCCCGAGCAGCGTCATCGAAAAACGCTCAGGCGTCGAGAACCGGCGCATCAGCCCGCATTGGTGCTTCACTGTCACAAATCTTCAGGCTCCCCTCACCCTGAACCCCAGCGAAACAACAAGAAACACGACGGCATACTGCCACGCGCAACGACGCATCCACCGTGCCAACCACGGCGTCAAAGCCACGCCATTTCCAGCCGAAATCCACAGAGAAAAGCACAGCCGCCTACCAGCGCTTCGGCACCTCGAAACACATCCCATCCCAAGAAATTTCGGTTTCGAACATCTCGCAAAATCCGCCAATTCATCGTGCAAGACGCCTACGACCGGGCATCTGCACCCGCGACACCGGCTCAGTCAACATAAGGCACGTCAGGAGCGGGCCCGCGATCGCTCCCCAACAATACCGATCCGAACACATCGACAACCAAGCAATGTTCATCTTCCGCGAATCGAGTGCGAAGTCACCGTGCGGCCGCCTGGGCTGCGGGTGACGACGCGAGGTATTGCACCGCCTGGGCGGTCGAGCCCTCTTTGCTGGGGTGGTACGACTTGCTGAAGTAGGTCGACATCCGCTTGACCAGCTCGAACGAGGTGGGAACTGTGCCTCGCTTACCGGCCGCGATGAAATCGGACAGGTGGGGGCGTCGACGGCTGGGAGCCTGAGCGGCAAGTTCGGGATCGTTGCGCATGAGGAACCTGGTGCCACGAAT
>NZ_JBHWYS010000011.1:0-156565 GCF_042728675.1 Rhodococcus sp. NPDC060176 | reverse complement strand
CGTGATGGTGGACGTGAACGACAGTCGGCGAACTGTTTCCTTCCGCGCAAATGTTGCCGTTGACCTCGGCGGGTTCGGTTGCCGGGAACAGGGCGGATGCCGCATACGGATTGCCGCGCCCAGGAGCAACTTCGCCACCTGTCACTTCGTGACTCAAGCGTTCGTCGTGAACACCGAAGTCATACCCCTGTTGCCAGATTTCCGCCTTCTCCTTGGCGGTGAGTGCCATACCGCCAGCAGGGACGAGTCGGCCGGTGGACTGGAGATATGCGAGGACCTGCTCAACCCCGGTTCGCACAGCCTGCTGCGAATCTCCGGTCATTGACTCGAAAGTGCGACTGGCATTTCGGCCGAAGTCGACGCTTCGCCACCACGCTGCTTCACCCTCAATCTGCCGGTTTGCAAGTTCGGTGGTGAGGTCAGGCGTGAGGTCTACGGCTTCAGCGCGCATCTCAGCAACGGCTGCCGCCATCTCCTGCCCGATGCGCGTGAGCTTCTCAATCCGACTTTCAGTCATGTGTTCTCCTAGTTCAATGAATTGATCACCGCCTGAGCGGGCTTATCCCGAATCACCACAACCGCCCGACGCAACGCCTCCACGTCATCCCGCAAATGCCCCAACAGCTGATTGCACGGCGAACAGAGAAGGCTCCGAACACATTTGCCGCACGATTCCCCGCCAGGGCAGCAACTGTGGTCGTGATCGACGGCGAGCATCCGCGCCTTTCCTGACGCTCTTTGGCAGATGTAGCAACGTCCGCCTTGTGCCGCCAGGATTGCGGGGTACATTCCTGGCGGCAGTTTGTAGGTGTTTTGGACGTAGCGGGCGTGTGATTTCGCTTTGGTGGCTGCACGTTTGGCTCGGTGGTGGGTCGTGCAGCGTGGTCCGGGTACTGGTTTGCCGGTTCGTTTGTCTGTGGCGATTGGCCGGTTGGTGGTGATGTTCTCGGCCACGCAGTCAACGCACGGTTTCACGATCGCAGTGCCTTGTACCGTTCCAAGTACCAGATTGCCTTGTCAATGTCCTCAATCGGACTGTCATGCTTGAGGTCTGCACGCCAGATGTACTTGGTTGCGTTTCCGAGCAGGAACCCCATGTGCTCGGTGATCTGAATGCATTCGACGCCGCTGAGGTGGCTGCGGTAGTGCTTGGGGTTGATTGCGTCTGACTGCAGTTCATAGTCAGTTGGCTTGTCTGGCACATCCCACTCTGCAGCTGGATCAGCACCAGGATCACCCAGCCCGTCACACTGCAACGGAACCTCACGCTTCCACTTGTAGTTGCCACCCGGCACCGAGAACAGAAGCCACTTCGTATGCGGATCACTGAAGTAGGCCGTTAGGAATCCAGGTTGCGGGAATCCGAAGTTGGCGGTGGCGTATTCCGCCCACATCTCATCAAACTCGCGAATATCGCTCACGCTGCCAACCCCTTCGGCAAATGATCATTCTCGATCAGCACCTTGAAACCCTGACGCGCCGCCGGCAGGTAAACAATCACACCCTCAGGCTGATCGAAATCAGCTACACGCGAACCAGACTCAGCCAACCCCGCAACAGTGTCATCCACCGCATTCGTAGTGAAGTCGCCGCGGTACAACACCGGCACCACACCCAAAGAGTCGACAGCCGCCAACTCATCAGCATGTGACTGCCAACGATCCGCGTTGAACAAACTGAATCGCTTGTCGCCGTTCTTCAGGCCGTAGGCGCGTTGGATTCCGCTACCCCACCATTCGCCGTAGTGATATCCGGGCCCGAGGGTGTCTGCGAGTGCGCCGGCATTGGCGTAAACCCAGCGGGCGAATCCTGCGTTGTCGTTGTCTGGTGTGACGATGCGGTTGCGTGATTGTGCGCCTACGAATGTTTGGTCATCGCTGACGTAGATGCAGGCGTTTGTGCCGTCGATCTTTTCTGTGATGACGATGGATCGTTTGAGGCGTGGGGTTTTGGGCCAGGGTTTGAATTCGAAGTCACTCATGTTCGGTGTCCTGTTCTGGGTTGGGGATGCCGTCGAATGGGTCGTCGGGTAGTTGCTTGCAGTGCCAGCACCATTCGGGCGGGAACTCGGACCGGACACACAAACCATCAACAAGGGTCATGCTGCGATTTCCTCCACCGGCACCAACTCATACCCACAAGCAGCCAAAGCCTTCTCATGAGAACGAACAGAACCCTCAAACAACGGCACCCCACCAAACCGCGTAAACACCACAGTCGACGCACGCTCAACATCCGGGTCCACCGCATCCGGCTCGATGATTGTCCACACCAGCAGTTGTTTGCCGTGGGCTGTGGGGCCGTCTTCGATGTCGTAGATTTCGGCGTGGCCGGCGTATCCGGTGGCGGGTTGCGCTGTGGGCCATGCGATCGCACTAGTTGCCATTGAGCCAGTCCTCCAATTGGTTTCGAACTTCTGCGGGCAGCGTCTCGGGCCGCACTTCCGCTTCAGTGGGGCGGTCAACCACGTTCTCCCATGACCGAAGTTTGATGGTGTACTCCACTACGTCGGAAGTGCCGCTGTAGTTGGTTGGGAGTCCTTTGGATTTCACCTTGGTGACTCTGATGACGGTCAACTCATCCTCCTTTGGGCATGAGAAAGGGAGGACCACATCTGTGCGATCCTCCCGTGCAGGTGTATTCAGTTCAGGGTTATGCGTTTGACCATCCGTCATCGCCACCAGCGTTGTTACTCTTCCGCTTCGGGATCGGTCCCGACACCGTCCGAACCGTCAACTCAGCCGACTGGCGAGTCTCCCCGTCCTTCTCGTACGGGCGGATGTAAAACTCACCCGACAGTTCAATCTCAGTCTTCGCGTCGAAGTTTTCCTTCACGAACTCCGCGAGTGGACCCCATGCGGCGCAACGGATTACTGCGCTCTTGTCCTTCTCCCACTGCCCGGTCGATTCGTTTTTCTTGTCTTTGTTGAATGCGACGGGGAAGTTGGCGACGGGTCGGTCGCCGATGAATTTGAGTTCGATTTCTCCGATGATGAAACCTTTGCCACTCAGATTGGCCAGTGCCATGTCTTGCTCTCTTTCGTTAGGTGTTTGTGTTGCGGGATGATTCAGTTGTTTGCGATTTCGAGGAGTACGTCTGCGTGGCACGGTTGATCGAGCGGGCACCAGCAGGCGAGATCCTTGCCAGCGAGTTCGGCCAAATCGTTTGCGAGTGCATCAGTCAAATGATTGTGCGCGGCCACGTAGGCGTGCGAGGCGTTCCATCCGTCAGTGGGCGGGATGATGCCGGTCGGATGTTTGATGAACGCTTCGTAGTACCTGACTGCTGCGGCCCGCGCTTCGCTTGCGGTGCCGACTGGGGCGCTAGCGAGCAAGGGGCCGACATCGCCCGCGTAGGTCCACCAGGATCCGTGCGCCCTTTCAATCAGTGCCGGGTTGCCCCACTTGGTTGGCCGTCCGACGTAGACGGCGTTCTCGGGCATCTTCCAGCCTTTGGTTCGCTTCCGCTGGATACGATTCGGGCCACTCATCCAGCGCGCTCCAAGACACCGGCAATGTCAGGTGCGGTCCACCCGTCCGGCTTCAGAATCTTGTTTGTTACCGGATCACGAACTACTACCCCCTCAACAACTTTCGCCATGTTTGATCGCTGCACCTCATCCCACACAGCCTGCAAAGGAATCCCCAAAGTTCCAGCCAACTCACGCAACGCCTTTGCTGCATAGCCCGCGTGACGCCGGACATCTCCACACCCGAAACTAGTGATGAACATCTTTCCTAGCTCGCGGTGCGCCTTTAGTGCGTAGCCTTCCGCGAGTAGCCACATCCCTTGTCGATGAGGGGCGGGGATGCCAATCGGGTTGACACTGCGCAGCAGCCTCGGAGCCGTCATGCCCAGGCGCAGCAGCATCCCTGACATTACATAGATCAAGTCGGCAACAGCATCCGCAACCTCGACAAGGTTTCGTTGGCCCACCGCTTCATCCAGTTCATTCAGCTCCTCCGCAATCAGTTGAAGGGACGGAACAAGATCCGAATCAGGAATTGAACCCGATTCTGCATTCATCCGCACGCCGCACGCCTCGTTGAACGCACGCACATCCCCGAATACATCAATTCTCTCGCCCGCAAGGGCCACACCAGATTTAGCCACAAACACTCCTACTCATAATTGTTCATCGAGTCGTAGTACTCGGCATCAGGAACCCACGGCAACGTATGCCCATGCTCCAACTTTCGTGGCCACGCACGCTCCTCACGAGCACCGCGCCACGACACAACATCAACCCGAGATGCACGCGCACCCCCCGGATCATCCTTAGCTCGCCGCAACCCGAACCCGAACTCTGGCCACCGACGCCACAACGAAGAACCAATCGGCCGCATAACCCGATCACCCTTCACATCCTCGCCATTGCCCGCGTGAGCCTCCGTTAACAACGCGAACCCGTGACGCTCCCGCAGCCCATCCAAAACCCACGCCACTTCACGTGCCGAAGTTTCCTCAGACGGATCACGATGGTGCAGCTTGTACAACGGCCCCAACACCAACATGTCAGGCGCAATCGACTGAATTGCGTTCTCCAGCCACGAAATATCACGCCCCGACAGCAAATCGATCCCGCCGGGTTTCGTGTCAATCCGCATCTGCTCATTCCAGTCAACCGACCTGTGACCGTGCTGTTCACGCAGCGCAGTCACACGATCAATCACCCATCTGTACCTGCGCCGCGATTGGTCATCCGAGTTTTCGCAGTCGATCACCAACACCCTGACTTGCTGGTCCCCCTCACCCATTACGTGACCTCCGAACGGGTGTACACCGCCGGCCAGAGTTGCTGCTATCTGTGAGCACAACACCGACTTTCCGCCACCTTCAGCGCCTGTCAGCACTGTGCGATCCATCCGCTCGAGAAGTCCTGGGACGAGCCATTGCCGTGCAGCTGTTTCGGCTTGGAGGAAGTCCCCCATCCCGCGAGGGAGTGATGTTTGTTTATCTGCGGCCACGGCTTCAGCGGCATCGCACGCTTCCCTCAGAACTCGGGTTGCTTGCCGAACCTGGTCAGGTCCGTCAATGTCGGATAGCGATTGCAGCCTGTGGGATGTCTGCTGACAGGCCGCAAACAGCTTCCGCCTACCCGAGAGCTCCCGGAGCCTTGCCGCTATGTCAGAAGCGCTCTCAGGCCGCCAAGCGAGTTCCGTGAGTCCGAACACTTTGACGGCATCCCAGAATCGGGTGAGTCCTTGCGCTTGCAGCTGCCCCGCCAGAGTTGTCACATCCACCGACTGCCCGGATCGCAGCATCTTCACCATCACTGCTGCGAGTTCTTTGTGCGCCGGGTGGTACCAGTCGTCAGATTCGACGGTGAGTAGTGCGTCTCCGCACCTGTCTGGGAATTGGATTGCTAGCCCGAGTAGCGTTTTTTCTTGAAGTTCATCCCAGGCAACCTCGCGGTCCACTTCTATTTCGATCAACGGTCCATCATTCCTCCCACATTCTTTCACCCGGAGGCAAAGGTTTAGCCGCGCCCACTAACTCATCCTCCCAGCCTTCGCCATTAAGCCAAGTAGTTGGAAGCCTCGTATAGTTGGGTTTACGCTTTGGGCTATCCCGATATCTTTCCGCACCCGCAATAATCGTTTCAACATCAGCAATCCGCAACGCCTTAGCGAATGCGGCCCGAGCATTTCCCTTATCTTCCCGGCGCGGATAAACAGCCCAGAACCGAACAAACTCGTCACTGTCAACAACACGCTTCCGAGCCTTCGGCGACACATCAGTTGTAGGTAAGGAAGGGATAGGTAGGGATAGGGTCGTGTTAGTAACGCTGTTAGTAACGGGTTCTGTAACGCCGTTACCATGGTCACCAAAACCCGCATCTACCTGCTGATTGATCCCATCGCTCTCGGCATAGACCTGACTTCCCGGAATCACTTTCATGTCCGACCTATGCCCGGCTGGTGCCGAGCTGGTGCCCAACCTATGCCCGACTGGTGCCGAACTGGTGCCCGAACGATGATTTGCGACCCTCCTGCGAGTCGCCTCCCGCTCAGCCTCAACCTGATCCTTGGACTTATTTCGCTGATCCCATTCATGGAAAACATAGTCACCCTTTGGGTCGTCAACTTGCCGCCACAAACCAGACTCGACAAGTTTTCGAGCATCCCGCCTGTGCCCACCGAGAGCAGTAACCATTGAATAAGGAAACACGCCCTCAGTTAAATGCGCGGCACACCACGCCCCCGCCCGCACCCATAAACCCATCGCCGCATTCCCTGCCTCCACCACCTTAGGGTGCATCGCAAGATGGTCGTCTACTTGAAACCAGGGCACGCCATCCAACCTCCATCATCATCCAATAACGACTTCACCCCACGCCGATAAACCGCCGTCGACAAAGAATCCCCAGAATTTCGGACGATATGCCCAAACTCCATAGACAATGAACGATTCGACTCGATATCGCGATGGCACGCCGCGCAAATGAAAAGCAAATTTGATGCCGCATTGATAGCCGGGTCTCTAGTCCCGCCCATGCCGCGGGGTTTCCTGTGATGTATCTGCTCCGCGGCACCCATGCCGCAGCATTCGCAATCCCCGCCGGCCCGCTCCGTCACCAACTCGACCGTCCGCCTATCCGGCCCCGTCCTTCGCCCGGCCACGCTTCCTCCTCTGAGACTCACGATCCCGACACGTCGTACACACACCCGACCTCCGAATCCCCAACCGCACACGCCCACCCAACGGCCCCGTCGACCCAAACCTGCGCGCACACAACGAACACGCCACCGGATCGTCAGGCCTCGGAGCAATACATGACCTACACGTCGACAAACTCGACCGAACCAACTCACCCACCGTTGCGGGCTCATCCGCATACCTGATCGAACGCCCACACACCACGCAACGACTCAACGCCGCAGAACGGCGCGGCATATGTCCCCGCTCCCGACGACGCTTCCTCTGATAGCAGGACATGCACTTGCCCTGTGCGCCTTTGCAAACCCATCCACGCGGCTTGCCCTGCGCGAGGTGCCCTTTGCGGTACATGCTGCGCCCACAATCGACGCAAGATCCGCCGTACCAATCGGCGACCGGTTCACCCTCTGCGATGGAAAGAAGCTGCGCGAGTGCGTTACTCATCGCAAATGATTCCCGCACGAACCACACCAGACACGTGAATGAGGTCCGGTTCTTCGAACGTCCCCAACAGCGCTGTCATGTCGATTGGCTTCACAGCGTCAGCAGCGCAGTCCCGCAGCACGGGGCAGCCAGCGCACAACTCGCGAGCTGCCCCGACAGGATCCTCGGCAGGAAGGTTGGTGACGTACCAGAGTTCAGGATCGGCGGTCAGACATTTCGCTTGTTGTTGCCAACCCATGTTGTGTTGTTCCTAGTTGTCGGTGGCGTGATAGTTGACGCCCGCATTGAATTGGACCTGATCGATCTCGCCTGCCCGGAACTTGCGGTTCAACCCGCGCAACGCTGTCAACGGGATCCGATACTGTTCTGCAAGGTTTTCGGCGATCCTGTGCGCTTGGGACAGGTTGTCGTTGCGTTGTTGCAGGGTGTGGATGTATTGGATTGCGTTGTGGATGTCGGGTTCGCCGGCGTGGTTGAGGGCGAGTTGGTCGACCTCTTCGGGTGTCATCCGAGATCACCGAAGGCTTCGGTCGCACCTGCGCCTACTGTGACTTCACTCCAGGTGTATCGACTGTCTCCGTATCGGCCGCTACCGAGGCGCTGTGCCCAAGTGTCAGGCCCCAGACGCTTGAAGAGCGCACCGTCTTCGTCGTATGCGTATGCGATGTCGACTGGTTCGTCGTCACCCCATTCGAAGGTGCGCGGCGTCGGCGGTTTCGGCTTGTCCAGCACCTCGGTGAGTGGCCCGTAGTGCTCAAGCCAGTACTCCCACGTGCCGTAAGTATGGTGCGATTCTGTAACCTGCCACCATTTCGAACGGCCCGCATAGGATTCCGGGTCGCTTGCGTAGTTGCCGAACTTGATCTGAAGCACGCTTCTGGCCGGTCTGTTGGATTCAGGTGCACCATTCGAAGATCCACTCAGAGTGATGGTGTCCCGGTCCTCAGGCTCAGGATCGCCCACGTTGAACACACGCGGTACAACCGCCCCAACCCCCAACGCAGACTTAGCCTCCACCGCCATACGCAACCACTGACCCGGATCCCGCGACGACAACAACTCCCGCCGCACACCATCGTTGTAATACGCATTCCGAATCGCCGCAGCCAACTCCACAACCTCAGCAGGCTGCGACTCCACCAACCGCACATGAGCGGCCCGACCACGCAACTGCTGCGCCGCACCAACAAGATGCACAGCCTCAGCATGCTCAGCCACAGCCTCAATCTGATCCGCCGTCACACTCATACCGCAACCTCCATCAAAGGGAACTCATAGTCAAACCAGCCAGCGCACAATGGCTCTGGCCCCAACTTGGATGTATTCGCCGAGAGGAAACCCGGCTGATCGTCGGCTGGCACAGCATTACGGAACAACCCATTCGTGTGCCGCACATACTTGATTCCATCGGTGCATTCGACTGCTTCAACGTCATCGGGAATCAGATCCCCACGCTCGAACACCCTCACGGCCTGCCCCTTCCGCTCAAATCCATCTCACGACGCAAATTCACCGACCGCGTAATCAACGTGTCCTTCTCCTCCGAACGCGCCTTCACCCGAGCCTTCGCATGACGCAGAGCAGACTTCGCAGCCTGCAACACCTTCCGAGACTCAGCCGTCTTCAAAAACACCTGCGCCTCACGATCCGCCGCAGTCTTCCCATCTGCCTCCAACTGCGCCCACGCCTCAGCCAACAAATGAGCTTCAGTGGCCTCATCGTGCGCACCCTCGATCGACTCCAACAGATCAGGCATTTCCTGAAAGAACTGTTCGAGTTCGTAGAGTCGAGCGTTGACGTAGGCAGGCGAGGTGGGATCGAGTTGCTCAGAAAGGAGAACGTCTCTCACATCGCCGCTCATCAGAACGGAGGTATCAGCGCGAGTACAGCGCGGAGGACTGCCAAGTCAGTTTCAGTGTTCAACCCGCCCTTGCCTCCGGCCTCACCAACAAGGCCGGTCACCTGAGCGGGTGTGAACTGAGCAGCCTGTGCTGCAGCGATGATCTTCGCCCGAAGGTCTGCTGCCTCGGCATATTCAGGTTTGGGCTTAGCTGCAGGCTTTGATGCAGGCTTTGAATCCGGCACATCGCGTTCCGCTTGACGGTTCCGCACTTCCTCAGCCGAAGCAATCCCACGCTTCGTGTCAGCCGCCAGCGCCGCGACAATCGCACGACCCCACGCCGAAGTCTCAGCATTCATCAACTCAGACCCCTTGGTGTACGGCGTCTTGCCAGGAAAAACCTCCTGCGCCATACCCACACCCGGCAGCGGATCATCAGGCGAACGGTAGGCCGCGGCAACCACAATGATGTGAACCACTCCGCCAAGATCTACAACCTCATACGGTTTGGCCTTGTCCCACGGCTGCAGCGAACCTTCCGGGTACTTGGTTCGGAACTCCGCGATCCGTTCCGGAACTTCGATGTAGTCGTCATTCTTCTGATAGCCCATTACGCCACAACCTCCAACGGCTTCATCTTCCGAGCCTCACGAACCCGCACAGCCAACTTCGCGAACTCCCAACCAGCCCCAATATCAACCGAATACGCAGCAGCAGAAGGAGACTTTCCCCGAATCGGCACATGAATCAACACCGCCTCCGACAAATCCAAATCCGCATGCAACACCTCACGAGCACCAGTCACCTGGTCATAGCGCTCACCATGCGCATACGAAGCAAACTGAATCGCAGCCTTCAGCGGATACCGGGGATCCGAAGCACCAGTCTTCAAATCCCCAATCTGCACGCGCCCAGACCGCTTATGCCGCAAAAGCTTGTCGAACGAACCAGCCGCCTGCAGCTCGTCAACAACCACAAACTCTTCAGCAGCCAACACCTCGTAATCGGACATCACCTCCCGGTAGCAGTCCATCCACGGCTTGAACTCCTCAGGCATGAACTCAGGCTCACCACCCGCATCCACAATCTCCGTGAACTCGTGAAACGCCGTACCCTTACCTGATCCGTCATCCGACGACGCAGCTGTCTGAGCACGCGAAACGAGCTGCTTCATCTGCGTTTTCGCCTGCGACCAGGGATCCTTGTACTTGGACACCAGTGACGCGACCTGCGCGGCGACGGACTTTTCGCGGATCAAACCGACAGCGGTCTGCGCTGCCAGCCAGTCCCCCAGGTTCGATTTGTCATCGAGTGCGCCAGCGAGCGTTGACACTCGGGTGTAGCCGACTGCATTGACGGGTGTTTTCTTTTTGCCTTCATATTTGAGTGGCTGTCCGTCGGTGGTGACAAAAGGCCGGCCCCACTGATCTCTCACCACGCTGTAATCAGTGATTTGAATCGCCCCCAATGATTTCAACGAACGGGCCGTATCCGTCGACCACGTCTGCACGCCATCCGTTCTGCCGGTAGCCACCCGAATGCCAGCGGTACTCGGTGTCCGACTCCTTCACCCAGTAGTCATCGCGTTCGTTGCCCTTGTCAGTGAACTTAACTCCGACAGGTATCTTTTCGGCAGAATCCCACTCTCGTGGCTCCCGCACCAACGTCAACGACGCCGGATCAATCCACTGCGCGCAAACCTCGTCACCGTCGGCCAGCTTCCCACTCACCGAAATATCGCCTTCGATGTCCGGAACGGGGCAAACCACTGTGGCGACCTCGCCTCCCTGAAGGAAGCAAATCCCACCCGTGGTGGTCTGCACCGGCCCGGTGATACGAACCTTGTCGCCAACCTTAAACCGGTACGGCTCAACGGGCGCATCAGAACCCAGCTTCGCACCCGGATTCAGCACACCAAACGCGATCGCCGCGTACTCCAACTTCTTCTTGAACGGCAAGTCGCTGAATGTTCGTACCTCGCCCGCTTCGCCGTACACGCCGGTCGAGCGATCGACCTTCGGGTTGTGCTGCCGCAACGCATTCCAGCCATCCTCAGCCGCAGCGGTACCACCGTAAGCAGCAAGCGCAGCAGCCTCCTGCTGCGCCTTCTCGGCAGCCTCAGCCGCAATCGCCTTAGCGGCCTCCTCCGCAGCCAACCGCTCCGCCACACCCGTCAGCGTCCGCACCACCGTGCTACGACTCGTCGCCCAAAACGCATGCGCAGGCAAACCGTCAACCAAATCACGCGCCGCCAAAACCTCAACAGAAGTCATCAAACACCCTCCACCACATTGAAAACCGAACCCGACACCAACACACACGGCGGCACATGCCCCGCAACCAACACACAATCCCGACCAAACTCCGCCGCGGCCACCTCAACCACATCAAAATGCGGGCACGCAGCCGGAACATCATCCGGATCAAAACCCAACCCCGCCAACGGCGGATCCAACACCGGAGGACCACTCGGAACACTCACAACACACCCACCATCTGAGACCACACCAACAGATAAGAAGCCATCACAGCCCCATAGAAACGCCACTCATTGACAGACACAGCAGATTTCACGGCCACCACCCCTTGAACTTCGCGTACAGGAATGCGCCACCAATGATCGCGGCACCGAAACCAACATCCACCCAGTCAGGTTCACCCTCCGGATCATCATCAGGAGGAACCGTTGTCATCGCCGGATCCGGAACTTGCGGGCCAGGAAATCCGGAAACCAACCCTCACCATTGATCAGCACGTCCATATCCGCAGCTGTGCCAGCAGGATCAGCGAATGTGACTCGCTCGTCACTCCATTCAGGGTCCTCGGCGAGAAGCCGGTCAGCTTCGGCTTCACGTTCACGATTCGACAATGTCGCGAGGTCACGCATCAGACAGCCACCTTCATGATCCGAACCAACTCAGCCAAACCCGCAGGCGTAAACCGCAACTCCGGATGAAGTACGACGCCCGGACCGCCCTCCACCACCAAGTACTCCGCTGCACACTCCCGCGGATAACCAAGCCCATCAGTCCACGCTGCGCCGGTATTCAGGAACTGGCACAACCGAATCGAGTTCGTGTCAACGCCATGATGCTTCAGATGATCGACAGCCTCGAAAACGTTGTACGTCACATCCTCGAACACCTCAACGACAGGAAAGTCACTGTCTTCCCATGCGGGATCTGTCGTATCGCTCGGCCCCCACCCGCCATTGTGATTGACATGCAGGAATCCGAAATTGCCAGATCCCTTGCGTTCCACAACCTGGAACGACTTGTTCTCCTCGTTCGACAGCCGGAGGCGCTTCACATCGTCAGGGATGGTGTCACCGCGATCAAAAACGCGGGTTGCCAACGTGTACGGGATCGGCGAGTGATCCGAGAACTCCGCAAATCCCTCGAACGTGGCGTCCTCAGCCGCAACCTGATCTCGACTGACAATCGTCGTTCCGGGCTGTGCAACCAAATCCCCCAGCCGATCCAGCCAACCACTTCCGCTGGACTCTTGATCAGTGATGTAGTGGACGAGCTTGGCGAGCGCCGACTGCATGTTTTCCCAAACATCACGGCGAATTGATATAGTTTCCATTGAGTGGTCCTTTGAGTGGGATAGTTCGAGGCCCGGCCACTGGTGGTGCAGTGCCGGGCCATTCCATTTGGTTTGAATCAGAGAAGAATCAAGCTGCGAGCCGGCCGCGCCGAATAAGCAACCTCCGCATCGGATCAACCGCATCAGGCTTCAACGTCGGCGTAAAAGCCATCCGATCCTCAGCCTTACTGTTCTTGTAGCCATGCGGAATCACCCTGAACCAATCCGCATACTGCTGATACGGCCTACGATCCGGCTGCAACACACCCTCCTCCTTCAGATGCTTGAAGAGTGTCGTTCTGCCAATGCCGAACATGTTGGCGACACCGCCCATCTTCAGCGTCCCCTCGGCATCGAGGAACCGTTCGTACTCAGCAGCAAGTGGTTCCAGCTCAACCACTTTCTCATTGGCGTAGAGTGCAGCTGCTTCAGCTTCCCTAGCCCGGTCGCTCATCTCGGCCGCCAACCTCAGTGCATCCGAGAATGTCTCGGGTATGACGGCTTGGACTAGCTCCGCTTCACGGGTCTTGATCGCGAAGTAGGCCTGAGCGGCTGCAACTTCAGGCTTGCGCGGGTCACCATTCATAGCGACCAGGTAGGCCGCAAACCGAGACAACTCGTAGTCTTCTTGGGCGGGGCCACGTTGACCTGCCTTTTTGGGGGCAACCCCAAAGTTTCCAGAGACTTCCACCGCTTGGTTTTCGGCTGCGCAAATAGCCCTCTCAATGGCCGGCTTGAACTCACGCCAGGCCGGGTACCCCATCATCGGCATCAAGTCGCGCGCCGACCAGTACTCTGATGCGTTGGGTCGAACTCTGCGCAGTGAATCGAACGGTGACTGCACATCCACGGAAACAAGTTCCGACATAGCATTTCCTTTCAGGTTGATTCGTCACTGTGACGATCGGATGCGATTCAAGGTTGCGCGCCTCCCATTGACAGCGCCGATAGTTCGATTGAGCAAGAAGGCGACTTCCTTTGCGCTCTTAGAGCGGTCGAAACAGATAGAATCCTCAACTGAAGTCCAAGGTTCGCCATGCCGATTCGCACTGGTGCGAGACAGCCTGTTTTGCGACCTTCTCCTCGACTCGATCATCGAGCGTTTAACTCGCCCGTACTCCCGCGCTCGAGAGCGGTAGTGATCCGCATTTTTCGCATACTTGGCGCGAGACCTTTCTCCTACAATTTCACGGTTCCGATTCACATAGTCAGAGTTTCTGGCTATTACAACTTCTCGGTTCCGGATGTAGCGATTACGCCGCCGCTCTGCGATCGCGTCAGCATTTTCGCCCCTGTACCGTTTCGCCCATTCTTTGCCGTACTCGGAATGCGCTTTGTAGTAAGACTTCCGATAGTTTCGGCTAGCCTCGGAGCAGACTTCACATCTACATCCCCTGTTGCTGTACGCGCTAAGTCCGTGCTTGAAATCTCGACCCGTTGACATTCAAATCACAGGCCCTCGAACGCTTCCTTGATTGCGTCATGCGCTATCTGGTCGACGGTTCGCCCCAGTCGTGCTGCGGTTTCTTTGAACTTCTCATATTCATCAGCAGGGAACTGAACGTGAATCGTCTGCGGGGGTCCAGGCTTTTTGCGATCATGTTCACGCACCGTCGTCACATCTGGCCGGCGACTTCGGGGTGTTGCCAGATTTGGGGGAACACCGCTTCCGCGTTGCTGCTTAAGGGTTTTCACCGATGCCGGCCCAATGCCCGATCCAACTCCGAGCGCTTCATTCACGTCAGATTCCGACAAGCCCTCGTCGAACATTGCGTACACAACATGTGCCCGCAACTCCTCCGAAGACAGTCGAACGCCTGTCATGCGAGCCTGCCACGCCTCAGCGAACGAGTCGTAACCCAAAGGCTCCCAAGCCTTCGCCTCAATGATCTCAACAATCTTGGCTTCAGCATTGACGAACAGCCCGTGTAGGTCGGACCACATCTGCTCAGCTTGCTTGACACTTACCGCCATTTCCTCATTCCTCCTGTGTGGGTTAAACATTCATGAGCGTCCTTCCCGGACTCGAACCGGGCACGTATGCCATCAGGACAACCGTTCGACGCCTTTACCTCAACTTGGTGTAGGACAACCAGTCCCGTATCCCGCGCCAAACCGTGCAGCAAACACCCCAACCCGCAAACCCTGCAACCACCACCCCCGCAGACAAGTCACATCAGGGTTCAGACAGTCACGACAGGCCCACAAAAGTCAGGCACCGCACGTAAAACACACACTCTGGAATTTTCGAAGGACATGCAGCAACAGGCATCCATTCGCCACCACCACCCGAAGGCGACCTGGCAAAAACCCGCGCTTAAGAAACCGTCAGAAACGGTTCAAAGTATTTGTTGAACAGAAACACCCGAAGGTGCCGCGTCCAGGCAGGGAATCGAACCCCACAAAACCGACCATCCTGGACTTCCATCTACAATCAGCCACGGCTCACACGAGCCAATTTTTGCCGCCGACCACACCCCGCTGGCACGTCGAAAGGGCAAACTTTGGTAACCGAGCTGATCACGAACGCTGAGCTAGTCAAGTTTCTAGGAGACACCGCTAGTAGTTTCCTAGGACAAATACTCGCTGCGTTTGCGATAACCGCAGGCACCGGATACGTGAGAAGTCGACGCACTGTCGACCAACCAGGATCCTGACCTGCACGGTGCTGCCCGTCGAACCATGGCGGGCAGCACCCCTTAACACCTTGTGGGTGTCGCGTCCCGCACGGGAATCGAACCCGCACAAACCATTCGGGACCAACTAGCAGAAAGGCTCAACAAGCCTCGACATAAGAAACCGGAAAGCCAGTATGCTAACGACCCATGAGCACATGGACCGCAACACCAGCCGACAGCGCATCAAACGAACTCAAACTCACCAACACGCACGGATCGAAACTTGCAGGGATCTCCATCGCCCCCGCCCCAGGCGCGACCGTTCGCATCATCGGATCAAGCGACAAGCACACCCTGAACGGTCCAGTTGAAGCAGGCGGATCATTCAACGTCATCGCCAAAGGTGGAGGGTTCCGGGTGCTCGCCAACGACCTTAACTTGCGGAGCGTGCACTGGGACTATCCCGAATAGAGACGAACTCCCAGCTCTCGCGATCCCATTCACGGATGAAACCGTCACCGTCATCTGTGAGGTAGTTCCCGGTTTCGGTATAGCTCAGTTTCCGGGTCGCTTGCTTCGACATGTGACTTCCTTTTCGTTGGAACCCCTGCCCTGGTGGTGGGGGTTTTTGCGTCCCGCGTGAGAATCGAACTCACATCAACCATTCGGGACCCCGAACTATCGAACATGAACTACATACTTACTGTCAGGGCCAAGGATTAACCGCCACGCCGCAGCTAGAACTTCAGCATCACCATCTGGACGCCTAGCGAACAGTTTCTTCAGCCATTCAGGATCGTCCGCCTTCATCCGACATTCCTCACGTTCCGCGATCCGATGACGACGGCCCGGTCCATCCGCAGACCAACCCGCTCCTGAAGCCCTGCAAGGAACTCAATCGGTGGACGTTCACCTCTAAACGCTCTTGTGACGGTTGCCGGCGATAGGCCCAAAATTTGCGCCAACTCCGCCTGCGTTCCGATCTTTTTCCGCTTCATTGCTGCTGTAACCGCAGCTACATCAAGTCTTGCTTCGACTGGCTCGCTCAACTGCATGCTGCAACTTTGACGCATCGAAGCAAGTAATGTCAACAATGTGATTCATGACTTTGGAGTAAGAAGTTGCAAAAGTGCAGGTCACTCAGCTTGTGATGTTTCATATTTGACGATAGAATTTGCAGCATGAACGATCTCTTTGACTACTTGGTGACACAATTGGACCGGCCCGTCCGGCAAGAAGAAGTGGCCACAGTCCTCAAACTGAGCCGCGCAAGTGTGGGCCGACGCATCAAAGAAGGCTTCCCCGTGGACGAAATCCTCGCAGTGCTAGACCACTACGAACTGTCTCGAGCATCAGGACTCATCAACATTGGAATCCTCGACACCAAAGACGTAGTCGACGCAATAGGTTCAGAGGGCCTGCTAGTTGACACAAGCTCCGACTACGAACTCGCCCGCGAACTGGCGATGCGCGCCAATCCAGCACTTGCCGCAAAGGAATTGCCGGCACCGAACGCGAAGCCCGCGACCGTCCACCAGATCCGCCCATGGGAGGTCGCGCCGGACTACGACCCCAATGAGAAGCCCGACTTCAGCGTTTGGGACGCAGCAAGTCATAGGGAAAAACAGACGATCGATGACCCAGAAGGGGACTACTCGTAACTTGGCATCAACAGTAAAGGGTCATTCAAGGAAACTTGTCGGTACCGATTGCGATAGTCCCGTCATGGATTACAACCCATGGCGGGACGCCCGCGACAACTTCCCCGACTACACCATCAACATCCGCCATGAGCTGCCTGCCGGCGTGGGAGGGTTCATTAAGGGGAAAACGATCTACTTGTGCCGCACCCTTGATGAGGATGGACGTAGGTGCACGCTTCCCCACGAACTAGATCACATCCGCAATGGTACCGATCATCTGTTTGAACACCCGAACAGCAAAGAAGAACGTGCGATTGACATTGCGGTAGCTCGACGATTAATCACAGTCGACAAGTTTGTAGACGCTCTCGCTTGGAGCCGAAGGACAGCTGGCCGTGAATGTGCCGCCGAATTGCGGGTTGACAGTCACACGCTGAAAGTGTGGGTCCAATCGCTATCTGCACACGAAAAACGAGAAATTCAGCAAATGCTCAAGTCTCGCGGGGTGCCGTAGTCCAGTCAATCTCGACAGACTCAGTGTCGAATTCTGGACCCATAGTCGTTGCCTTTATCTTGACGGTGAAGCGACTGCGCACGATTGCTCGCTTCCTAGCCATAGGTACAGCCTTCCAATTCTCGGCAGCATCCAGGCCGATGAGGTCAGCTACAGGCTCGACGTGAGCTGGCACAAGCAACTGTTCCAGTTCAGCTATTTTCGAGGTGAGCGAAGACTCGATCTTGGCGAATGTGGACGACGTTATGCCTCCGTCAATCGCTGACTGCGTGAACTCTTCAAGGCGCATCCTCAGATCCGCCAATTCAGATGCTCCGCTTGTGTCATCCGAGCGTTCCGATGCGCCTTCATTCCATTCTTCCAACCAACGAATAACAGCCTTCGTGACCATGGCATCCACCTGATGCTTCACACGAGCGATGCAAAAGTTCTCCTTGCACTGGTAGTACTCGATCCCCCGGTTATGTCCACGCCGCACGAATGCCCCACAAACTCCACACGTGGCAATGCCTGACAACAAATGTCGAGGTTCCGACCCGCGGTCATGAGTTGCACGCCCGGTCAGCAGTGACGCAACAGCGATGTGATCCTCATTTGAGATCAGTCCATCCCAGATACCTGGGCCATGAACAACTCCATAGTGCGTCCGCAATCCTGCATAGACAGGATTCTTCGCAAGCCTAGAAAGCGAGGATGTGTGCCAAACCTTCCCTCCTGGGCCTGGAAGCTCACGCGAATTTAGATCCTTGACGATCGATCGAACGGAATCCCCTGCGAGAATTCGGCGAACAATCTCGCGCAGAACTTCAGCTTCAGGTTCATTGGGCACCCAGTTTTCCAGTTTCCCCGAAGGTGTGTTCACCCGGGCATATCCATAGGGCGTCTTTCCATGAGGCCGTCCGGAAGCCAGGTTTGACCGCATCGCCCGAAGTACACGCTCTCGAATCAGGTCAGCCTCACGTTCCGCGAGAAGGGCGTCGAGGCCAGTGGAAAACCGATCATCGCCCTTTGACAGGTCGAATGTTTTCCCGGAGTACGACCACAACACTCCACGCTCAGCACACAGGTCGCGTAGTTGCACATAAGCATCAAGGTCGCGTTGCGCACGCGATGCCTCCCATGTGACAAGCACATCCCCCTTCTTCAACACGTCACGGAGGCGCTTGTACTCCGGACGGGTCTTGCCTGACCAGCGGGATGCGCCAATGTCATTGTCTTGGAGAACTTTCGCGACATCCCAACCTTCGCGATCACACAGCGTTCGGCATTCAGCTTCCTGCTCCCCAACTGACCTGCCGAGGCCTGTGTTGTCGGCGCTGACTCGCGTGTAGATGATCGCTCGCATCCCCGAATCATACATGTGGCTATTGACATTTGTCCTTCGTGTTGGCCGCAATCTGTACCTATCTGATTGCCTACCGTTTCTATGCCCGGTTGATCGAACGCAAAATCGTCAAACCCCGCGACGACGTCGCCACTCCCGCCGAGATCATGGAGAACGGCGCCGACTACATGCCGACCGATCGTCGGGTGCTGTTCGGTCACCACTTCGCGGCAATCGCCGGTGCCGGTCCACTGGTCGGGCCTGTCTTGGCCGCGCAGATGGGATATCTGCCGGGAACGATCTGGATCATCGTCGGCGTCGTGTTCGCCGGGGCGGTGCAGGACTTCATGGTCCTGTGGATCTCGTCCAAGCGACGCGGGCGCAGCCTCGGTCAGATGGCCCGCGAGGAACTCGGCCTCGTCGGCGGTGTCGCCGCATTGATCGGTGTGTTCGTCATCATGATCATCCTTATCGCGGTGCTGGGCCTCGTCGTCGTCAATGCGCTCGCCGAGTCCCCGTGGGGCGTCTTCTCGATCGCGATGACCATCCCCATCGCCCTGTTCATGGGCGTGTACCTACGGTATCTACGCCCGGGCAAGGTCTCCGAGGTCTCCCTGATCGGCGTCGTCCTCCTCCTGATGGCCATCGTCTCCGGTGGTTGGGTTGCCGATACCGGTTGGGGTGCAGACTGGTTCACGCTCTCCAAGGTCACCATCGCGTGGCTGATGATCGCGTACGGATTTGCCGCTTCGGTGCTGCCGGTGTGGCTGCTCCTGGCGCCGCGTGACTATTTGTCGACGTTCATGAAGGTCGGCACCATCGCACTGCTGGCCATCGGAATTCTGGTCGCACGACCCGCGCTGAACATGCCGGCAGTGACGCCGTTCGCCTCCAACGGCGAAGGCCCGGCCTTTGCCGGTTCACTGTTCCCGTTCCTGTTCATCACCATTGCCTGTGGCGCTCTCTCGGGATTCCACGCGCTGATCGCCTCGGGCACGACACCGAAGCTGCTCGAAAAAGAAAGCCAGACCAAGATGATCGGGTACGGCGGCATGCTGACCGAATCATTTGTTGCGATCATGGCTCTGGTCACCGCCTGCATCCTCGATCAGCACCTGTACTTCGCACTCAACGCTCCCGCGGCGCTGACCGGCGGTACCCCCGAAACCGCAGCCGAGTACGTCAACAACCTGCCCCTCGGCACCGCACCCATCACACCGGACGTGCTGACTCAGGCAGCCGAGGCCGTCGGCGAAGAATCGATCATCTCGAGAACCGGCGGTGCCCCGACGCTCGCATTCGGCATGTCCGAAGTGCTCAGCGACGTGTTCGGCGGTGACTCGCTGAAATCGTTCTGGTATCACTTCGCGATCATGTTCGAGGCGCTCTTCATCCTCACCACGATCGATGCCGGCACGCGCGTCGCTCGGTTCATGCTCTCAGACTCGCTCGGCAACTTCGGCGGTCCGGCAAAGAAGTTCAAGGACCCGTCGTGGCGCATCGGCGCGTGGCTGTGCTCGCTGATCGTGGTCGCTGCGTGGGGCGCGATCCTGCTCATGGGTGTCACCGATCCGCTCGGCGGAATCAACACGCTCTTCCCACTCTTCGGCATCGCGAACCAACTACTCGCCGCGATCGCGCTGACGGTAGTCATGACGATCGTCATGAAGAAGGGCCTGTTCAAATGGGCCTGGATTCCCGGCGTGCCGCTGGTCTGGGACCTGGTCGTGACCATGACCGCGTCGTACCAGAAGATCTTCTCCGACAACCCCGCGATCGGTTACTGGGCTCAGCACAACGTGTTCAAGGATGCGAAGGCTGCCGGCGAGACGGCGCACGGTTCCGCGAAGACTCCGGAGGCCATCGATGCCGTCATCCGCAACACCTTCATCCAGGGCACGCTGTCGATCGTCTTCGCGTCACTGGTGATTGTCGTCGTCATCGCCGGGATCATCGTATGCGCCAAGGCAATCCGAGCCGGCGGCTTGCCGACCACCGAGTCCCCGGAAGAACCGTCGAAGATCTTCGGTCCCGCCAGCTTCATTCCGACGCCCGCCGAGAAGGAAATCCAGAAGGAATGGGACGAGCTGATCAAAGCCGGGAAGGTCCGCGCGCCCGGAGCCGCGCACGGAGGTGGGCACTGACCATGACGACGGCGACTATGACGGCAAAACTCACCACAGCGTTCCGCGGAACGCTGTGGTGGGTTCGCTCGGTGATGGGTGATCTCGACTATCAGCGCTACGTCGAGCACACCCGACGCCACCACGCCGACTCACCGGTGATCAGCGAACGGGAGTTCTGGCGACGCCGACACGCAGCAGCCGACGCCAATCCAGGCGCCCGCTGCTGCTGAATCCGGTCAGGGGCAGGTGGCCTTCGCGAGTTCGTAAATGTGGCCAGCCTGCTCGTCGGTGGGCTTGTTGCCGTTGTTCTCGGCCAGGTCGGTGATCTTGGCCTTGACCTTCGCCTCGTCCGTGCCGTTGGCGACCTCGGTGCACGTGGTCGTCAAGATCTCCTCGATGTCTGCGTCGTCGCGGTTCTCCGCCAACGGTGCGTAAGCCCCACGGAACGTGGCGACGAACAGCGCCGTCTTGCCCTGATCGATGGCGTTGCCGGCTGACTGTTTAGCCGTCTCGAGCGCCTGTTGCCCGCTCGTGACTGCCTCGCTGATCTTGTTCTGTGCGTTGTCCTGATCCTCGGTGCTACACGCGGTGAGCCCGAGAACGACGATTGCTGCTGCCCCGACTGCTGCTGCGATTCTCATGACGGAAATGTTAGTCCGGTCGGCATGCTTCAAAACACAGTATTGCAGCGCAACACACGAGTTATCGCATGCAGTCGTTACGATCAGCTCAGCTAGATCACCGGATTCTCACATCGGCGAGGAGATCCCTGCGCCGACGGAAAGGACGATCAGTGAGCGAGCAAGACAAGGGGACGTCCGCAGGGGTGCGAAAGCGCGACCGCGGCGAGATCATCGGGCAAGGGGGTATGTGGCTCGCGAAGTGGTCGTTGGTGTTGGCGTCGATTTCGCTGGGTGCCTGGATTTTCGGTTGGCTGATCGAAAAGCTCTGGGTCATCGTCCTGCCGGTGGCTCTGGCGATCGTTGTTGCGACGGTCATGTGGCCACCGACCCGCGGCATGATCAAGCGCGGTATGCCACCGGCCGCGGCAGCCGGCATCACCCTGGTGCTCTCGATCGGCATCCTGGCCGGAGTGATCGCAGGCATCGTTCCGTCAGTGGTCAGCCAGGCCCCCGAGCTCGCGAACAAGACCACCGAGGGCATCAACCAGGTTCAGGACTGGCTCCAGGGTCCGCCGTTGAATCTCAAGGACGACCAGATCGACAACGCTGTCCACGCCGTCATCACCAAGGTGCAGGAAAGTGGAACTGCTATCGCTTCAGGCGTTTTCAGCGGTGTGAGCACGGCTAGCTCGTTGTTGGTCACGCTCGGTTTGGTCCTGATTCTCGCGTTCTTCTTCATCAAAGACGGACCGAGGTTCATCCCGTGGCTGCACGCTGTCGGCGGCGGCCGTGCCGGAAGGCACCTCGAAGAGGTCCTCACTCGCATGTGGGACACGCTCGGCGGATTCATCAGGACTCAAGCGCTGGTGAGCTTGATCGACGCGGTCTTCATCGGCGCCGGATTGCTGATCCTCGGGGTCCCGCTGGCACCGGTGCTGGCAATTCTCACATTCATCGGTGGCTTCATCCCGATCGTCGGTGCGTTTGTCGCCGGCGCCCTGGCCGTCTTGGTTGCCCTGGTGGCCAACGGTCTCACCACCGCCATCATCGTGCTCATCATCATCCTGGCGGTTCAGCAGATCGAAGGAAACGTCCTTCAGCCTGTGCTACAGAGCAAGTCGATGAAACTCCACGCCGTCATCGTGCTGCTTGCCGTGGCTGCCGGTAGCTCGCTGTACGGCATCGTCGGCGCCTTCCTCGCAGTACCGGTCGCCGCCGTGGCTGCGGTGGTCATCCGGTACATCGGCGAGCAGATCGACGAACGCGCAAGTGACAACGAGCCGATGCCTGCCGGCGACGCCTCGGACGTCCTCGAAGAGCAGGATGACGAAGCCGAGTCAGAGGTAGAGAACGAAAAGGCCTGATCAGCCCGCGATCACCTTCACCGAGGAGCCTGCACGTCCCCGAATGACGTGCAGGCGACTCGGGATTCGCTGCCGCATCTCGTCCACGTGACTGACGATTCCCACCACGCGTCCACCATCACGGAGCTCGTCCAGCACAGCCATCACCGAGTCCAGGGTGTCCGCGTCGAGAGTGCCGAATCCTTCGTCGATGAACATCGTGTCGAGAACGATTCCACCGGACTCCGCGGCAACTACATCGGCGAGTCCGAGCGCCAAAGACAATGATGCCAAGAACGATTCACCGCCGGACAGCGTCTTCGCCGAGCGCACGACGCCCGTGAAGTCGTCACGGATGTCGAGTCCCAGACCGCCGCGGCGACCCCGAGTTCCTGCCTCGTCACTATGGACGAACTCGTACCGTCCCCCGGACATCCGCTGCAGCCGAACTGATGCCGACACCGCGATCTCTTCCAACCGCGACGCGAGTACATAGGCTCTCAGCGACATCTTGCGACTGTTCTGCCCTTTGCCGGCGATCACGTCGGCGAGGGCAGCGAGTTCGTCGTGCAGTTCCCGCTCGGGCGCAACCGCCGCGAATGCCTTCTCGAGTTGTCCACTGAACCGTTCGAGATCCGACACACGGTTCTCTGCCAGGGATGCGGCCGCAACGGCCGAGTTCACTACTTCTGCGCACTGAAGAGCGCGCTCACGAGGACCGTCCACGTCGACGGTCTCGATCTCGCTCACCGCGACGACGTCAGGATCGTCGAGGACTGTCCGAGCGGCCACCTCGAGGTCACGCGCTTTGGCGAGTTCCGTTTCGATCGCCGCGATTCTGGCAGGCGCTCGGACGCCCTCGATCGCAGCGTCAACCGAATCGAATCCGGCCGTGGTCGCCGCATCGGCCAGCTTGGTCGACAATTCTGCCGATCGCACCTGCGCACGGACGGCTTCGTCCCGCGCTTCGGACGCAGACGTGGCAGCGGACGCCAGCCCTTCGAACCGCGAGCGCCGAGCCGCGATGGACGAATCGTCTCCCACCGCAGCAACGAGCGCCGCCCGAATCTGCGTGACCGTGGCCGACAGAGCCGAGATGCGCTCGGTCAGTGCCGCCAATTCGGCCGTCAGAGAAGCGGATTCCTGTTGCAGCTCGCCGTCACGCTCGTTGAGGTGCGCGAGCTTTTCGGCCAGCGCTTCTACCTGCCTGGAAGCCCGCGTTGCCTCGTCGACGGAGCTCTGCGCCGCAGCGCGAAGCCTGTCGAGTTCTTCGACATCACCGTCGCCGCCGCGCGCGATCACCCGATCGATGTCACGGTCGACGGTTCCCTGACGGTCGACGACTTTGCTGAGAGCTTTCTCGGCTGCGCGCTCGGCTGCCGACGCGGCCTCGAGATCGGGCTCGGTGACCGTGACGACGTCCGACTGCGCCAACGCCGGGTGTTCACGCGAACCACACACCTGGCATGCATCACCGGGTGCGAGTGAACTCGCCAACTCCGCTGCCATGCCCTCGATACGCTTCTGCACAAGATCGAGCCAGCGCCCACGAGCACCCTGGTGCGCGTCACGTGCATCCAACACCTGCACACGAATCTTCTCGGCTTGCGCACGCAGAGAAACGATTTCATGGGCCGCTGTCGCAGCATCCGACGCCTTCGCGAGTGCAGCTTCGAGGCCGGGAAGGGTGGCATGCGCGTGTTGCGCTTCGTCCAGTCGTTGGCCGGCCGCGCGCACCAGCTCTGGCAGTTGAGTCCGTTCACGCACAATGGCATCGAGGCGCTCGGACAGGGAGTTTCGCCGAACTCCGAGTTTCTCGATCTCGGCTTCCGTCGCATCGGCACTGCGAGCGTCCTCCGCCAGCGCGTCCAGCCGAACGATCTCGTCACGCCACGTCCGGATTCGAGCTACGACGCGTTGGCGCTCATCGCCGGTGGGCGGCCACACTTCCGGCTCGAAAATGTCCGGCCCGTCGAGTGCGGTGTAGGTCGACATCGCGGTGTTCATCGATTCGAGCGATGCGGCAAGAGCCACGCGGGCAGCTTCTACATCGCCGGCGATGGTCGCCACCGGCACAGCCCGCTTGGCGGTCTCGAGTTCTGCGCCGATCGCAGATCGGTGCGCGGCGCCGGTGTTGAATGCCGCGAGTTCACCGGTTGCACGATTGCGGCGAGCGACCAGGTCGGCGGTCCGCTGCGCCGCTGAGAAAATCCGATTAGCCTCGGCTGCTGCATCTTTGGCAGTCACCATCTCGGAGAGACTTGCGTCGCGGGTGTCCTGAGCCTCGGCGAGGAGTTTGCGCGACCATTCCAGTGGGTGTGCCTCGGCGCCTACCTCCAGCCCAGCGGCAGTCTCGACCTTCGCGAGCAGCAGTCGCACGGACTGCTCCCTGGCCGCGAGTGCGGTGGCACTTGCCTTTCGCTTGGCGTCGAACCATGCCTCGACGGAGACAAAACGTTTGGTGTCGAACAGCCGCTCGAGCAGTTTGCCTCGCTCGTCGCTTTCGGCACGTAGAAATTTGGCGAACTCACCCTGCGGCAAGAGCACCACCTGGAAGAACTGATCAGCGCTCATGCCCATGAGGCGATTGATCTCGTCACCGATGTCAGGGATGCGCGAGAGGTTTTCGCCGTGGCCGTCCAACCACGTCAGTGTGGCCTTGGCATTCTCGGTGATCGAACCGGTCCCGCGCTTCTTCGGACGCGAATACTCAGGACTGCGAACAAGTTTGATTCTGCGACCACTGATGGTCGCCTCCAGTTCCACGCGCGGCACCGAGCCGGCGGGCGCGTGATCGGACAGCAATCGCTTGCCCTCGTTGCGCGCACCCGGCACTCGCCCGTACAGCGCAAACGCAACCGCGTCGAGGATCGTGGTCTTGCCTGCCCCGGTGTCGCCGTGAAGGAGGAACAGCCCGTCTGCACCCAAACGGTCGAAGTCGACCTCGACCGTGTCGGCAAATGGCCCGAAAGAGCTGACTTCGAGTTTGTGCAGTCTCACGCGGTTTCACCCAGTTCGACCGTGGACTCCTCGGCGCGCGCGGCAGCGCTGAGCGCTTCGGCCATCAACGTGACCTCGCGCTCGGACGGGTCACTACGCACTGCCGAGACAAAACCGCGGGCGATCTCCATGTCGGTTCGACCCCGTACCGCATCGCGGTACTTGAGATCCGATTGTCCTTCCGGCCTTTGCCATTCGAGATGAACGGCAAAGGGAAAACGGGCCTGGAGCTGCCGCATGGCATCGACGGGACGGGCCGGGTCGGTAAGCAATGCGGAGACATAGCACTGCTCGGAATCGGCATACCTCGACTCGGTGAGAAGTTCCTCGAGCGTTCCAGCCACCTGGCTCAGACCCCGAATCACCGGGAGATCGAGGCGCTGCACCGATGACAGACCGGTTGCGTCGAGCTCGATCAGGAGCGCAGCCTTGCGGTGGCTGCGCTCACCGAACGAATACGGCAACGGTGAACCCGAGTATCGAACACTCTCCGAGAGCATCTGCGGAGAATGCAGGTGTCCGAGGGCGACGTAGTCGACGCCGTCGAACTCGCCCACTGCGACGGTCTCCACTCCGCCGACCGAAATGGAGCGTTCCGATTCCGAGGCCTCACCGCCCACGACAAAGGCATGAGCGAGCAATACCGATCGAGTAGACGGGTCGACCGCCGTTCGCTCGGCGAGATCTCGCCGAACACGCGACATTGCCGCTCCGAGGATGTCGGAATGAGTACGAGCCCGGGGCACGTCCAACTCGACGCGCGTGATCTCCGGCTCGAGATACGGAATCCCGTAAAACGCGACAGGCCCGAACTGATCGCTCAGCATCACCGGAGTACCGATCTGGCCGACGCGGGTGATCAAGTGCAATCCGCCGGCAGCGGCAAAGGATGCCCCGGCCCCGAGCCGCACCGCGGAATCGTGATTACCGGACGTCGCGACGATGACCGCCCCGGCCGCCCGAATTGCCTCGAAGCCTCGATTACACACGGTGACCGCATCAGAACTGGGAATCGAGCGGTCGTAGATGTCCCCCGGCACGACCACGACGTCGACGCCGTGTTCGCGGACGGAATCTGCGATGGAACCGAGCACACTCGCCTGATCGGCCAACAGATCGACGCCGTGAAAGGTGCGACCTATGTGCCAATCGGAGGTGTGCAGAATCTTCATGAATCCGACGGTAGAGCAGCCCACCGACACCACCGATCTCCCACGCTGACGGTTTCGACGGTGTGCCCCAACCCACGAGCGTCCGGTGACCCTGCACACAATCCGTCCGGTTCGTTTGACGAAGAACCCGAAACCATCGCGCCATCGCGTCGATAAATGCGCCAGCCACGACCCGCACAAACACGGCCGACAACGCAAGAACCGCTAATGTCGTTATGTGTCTGCAACCCAACGTGCTCGCTCCGGGGTACCGCTGGACAAGCGATCGCTCATCGTGACCGTCCCCGGCCTGCCCTGGTGGGGAGTGATCCTGCTTGCTGCCGGTGTCACCGCCGTCGGCGTACTGATCGATGCCACCGGAGGTGGCGGCGAGCTCACCGCGGTGTTCTCGACGTTCTACTTCCTGGGCTGTCTCTTTGCCGTGGTTGCCGCTTCGAACAAGGCATTGTTCACCGCGATGGCCCAACCGCCCCTGCTGCTCTTCGCCGCGGTGCCGATCGGGCACACGCTCATCGGTAAGGACAACAGCACCGCATTGCGCGACATCGCGATCAATATCGCGTACCCGTTGGTCAACCGCTTTCCGATCATGTTGGCCGCAACCGTGGTCGTGCTGATCATCGGTGGCTTCCGATACTTTCTGCTCAATCAGCGCCCCACCGGGCCTGCGCGCTCGACCCGCTCCCGCCGTTCGGCAACATCAGCGTCTGCGGCTCGGGACACCTCCCCAGCTGCCACTCGCGACCCCGCGCCCGAGACCGGGCGTCGTCGCCGAGTGACCGACGCACCCGTCTCCGAGCCCCCTCGTCGCCGCGCCCCCGAGGTGGACGAACAGCCCGCTTACCGAAGCATCCCCAGGCGCGAGCCGATCCAGGACGAGCGCCCGCTGCCGCCCCGGAGAAGCCCACTGCCACCCAGGGTCGATCGCACGCATCAACCGCCTACGCGTCGCCCTCAGCCGGACAGCAGACCGGCAGCAGACGACGACTACCCGTCGTACGGTCGCCGCCGAGCGCCCGAGCCCTCCGCTGCGCCCCGGCGTGAGGAGCGGATGGAGCCCTTCTTCGCCTCGGGTGACGACGTATCGCCGCCGCTGCCCCCTCGCCGCCGCCCACCCGGAGTCGATCTTCCGGCGTATCCGCCGCCGCGAGTTCGGTACCGCGATCGCGACGAGTCCTGAACAGACGAGCCCAGTAGCAAAAAATGCGGGGCACCTTCCAAATGGAAGGTGCCCCGCATTTTTGTCGTTCTACGACGTGCGCGCTGCTCGCAATTCACGGGGAAGGGCGAACACCAGAGTCTCGTTGGCTGTGGTGACGGGCTGAACGTCGTTGTAACCGTGCTCGGCAAGAAGTTCGATCACACCGCGCACGAGCACCTCGGGCACCGAAGCACCCGACGTGATGCCGACGGTCTGGACTCCCTCGAGCCACGCGAGATCGACCTCACGGGCGTAGTCGACCAGGTACGACGCGGCAGCGCCCGCACCGAGGGCAACCTCGACCAGGCGAACCGAGTTGGACGAGTTCCGCGAACCCACCACGATCACGAGATCGCACTCGGGAGCCATCGCCTTGACCGCGACCTGACGGTTCTGCGTGGCGTAGCAGATGTCGTCCGACGGCGGGTCCTGCAGATTCGGGAAACGCTCACGCAGGCGTGCGACGGTCTGCATCGTCTCGTCGACGCTCAGAGTGGTCTGGGAAAGCCAGATGACCTTCGACTCGTCGCGAACCGTAACCGCGTCGACCGAATCCGGGCCGTCGACGATGGTGACGTGATCGGGAGCCTCACCTGCGGTGCCTTCGACCTCCTCGTGACCTTCGTGGCCGATGAGCAGGATGTCGTAGTCGTCGCGAGCGAATCGCTTTGCTTCCTGGTGCACCTTCGTGACCAGGGGGCACGTCGCGTCGATCGTGCGCAAGTTCCGCTCGGCAGCCGAGTCGTGGACGGCCGGCGACACACCGTGCGCCGAGAACACGAGCAACGATCCCTCGGGAACCTCGTCGGTTTCGTCGACGAAGATCACGCCTTGATCTTCGAGCGTCTCGACGACGTGGCGATTGTGGACGATCTCCTTACGCACGTAGATGGGTGCGCCGTGCTTCTCGAGCGCCTTCTCGACGGTCTCGACCGCGCGGTCGACGCCGGCGCAGTAGCCGCGAGGCTCGGCGAGGAGCACGCGCTTGGCGCTGCCCTTGCGGGTGGACGGCGAATCAGCCGAGTGCGCGATACCGAGATTGAGAGGAACAGCCGAAGACATGTGACCAGCCTACTGGCACCTCGAACGTGAGACACTCCGGCAAACATGAACACCTCGTTTCGCGCGCCGTTCGAGGGTTGCGAAGTGAACGAGTACGGCCGTCACAGGCAAGTCGGCTACCGATTGTCGGTGCTTTGCGGCAAGCTGTGGGAATGATCCGACCACCGTTCGTGGCGCGCGTTGCCGCGGGACTCGCCGTCACCGCGATGGAAGAGGCAAAGAAGTTGCCCACCACCGCCGTCGCCCTGCCGATGACCGCCGTGAGCCAGATGCTGCAGACAAGCATGCGTGTGCAGCAGTCGATCACCTCGTTGGCTATCAAGGGCGATCAGGCGTTTGCCCTGATCAACTGGTCTTCCGAAGACGAACAGCCCGAGTGGGCAGTGTTCGACGAGGATGCCGACGCGCCCGCTGACTCGGCGTCTTCCACCGGATCGTCTTCCACCGGATCGACCTCGGCTGACACCCCGACCAACGCCGGACGCTTCGCGCTCTACTCGCTCGAGCCGACCGCCCCAATCGAGGAGCCCGCACCCGGCGCCGAGTCCGAATCCACCGCAGACACGTCGGACAAGCCTGCCGAAGAGCCGGAGATCGTCACCGAACTCGACTACCCCAACCTCACACTCGCACAGCTCCGTGCGCGCATCCGGACGCTCAGCATCGACGAGCTGACCGCAGTCCTGGACTACGAGAATGCGACGCTCGCCCGCGCACCGTTCCAGACCATGCTCGCCAACCGCATCACCACAGCCAAGGCAAAGTGACTTCCGCAACGCCCCCCGCTTCATCGCAGCGTTCGTCCGGCGCCAGTAGCGCTGAGCAGCCGTGGCCGGTCCGCACGGTTTCCGCGAAGGTTGCCGGCTGGATCGATCGGCTCGGCAGTATCTGGGTCGAAGGTCAGATCACCCAGATCAATGCACGCCCCGGCACCCGAACGGCATTTCTCGTACTGCGCGATCCGTCGGCAGACATGTCGCTTTCGATCACGTGCTCACCACAGTTGCTGCACAATTCGCCGGTGCCGTTGACCGAAGGCTCGCGTGTCGTGATGTTCGGCAAGCTCTCGTTCTACACCGGACGAGGAACTGTGTCGTTGCGTGTCACCGAGATTCGCGCCGTGGGAATCGGGGAGCTGCTGGCCCGCATTGAGAGACTTCGCGCCTTGCTCGCCGCCGAGGGCTTGTTCGATCCGAGACTCAAACGGCCGCTTCCGTTTCTGCCCGGCACGATCGGCCTCATCACCGGCCGAGCCAGCGCTGCCGAGAAGGACGTCGTCTCGGTCGCCCATCGTCGTTGGCCCGCAGTGGCTATCGCGGTGCGTAACACCGCGGTGCAGGGCCCGACTGCTGTTCCCCAGATCATCGAAGCGCTGAAGGAGCTCGACGCCAACCCGGTAGTCGACGTCATCATCCTCGCTCGCGGCGGCGGTAGCGTCGAAGATCTTCTGCCGTTCTCCGACGAAGCGCTGTGCCGCGCCATCGTGGCCTGTACGACGCCGATCGTCAGTGCCATCGGCCACGAGCCGGACAGTCCGCTCAGTGACCACGTCGCCGACCTGCGCGCAGCCACGCCCACTGACGCGGCCAAACGCGTCGTACCCGACGCAGTGGCGGAAGCTGCCCTGGTTTCGGATCTTCGTGACCGCAGCGCTGCGGCACTGCGCAGCTGGGTCAAGCGTGAGTCTCATCTGATCGAGCAGTTGCGTACTCGACCGGTCATGGCATCACCGCTGTTGGCGGTGGATCGCCGCGCCGAAGAGGTCGAAAGGCTCCAAGCCGCGGGACGACGCGATGTGACCCGGCTGATCGACTCGGAGTCCCGAACAATCGAGCATCTGCGTGCCCGGCTCACCACTCTGGGCCCTGCCGCGACGTTGGCCCGCGGGTACGCCGTCGTGCAACGTGTTGTCCCCGACGGTGATCCGGAGGTTCTGCGCTCGGTCGAGGATGCACCACCCGGAACCCAGATTCGCGTTCGACTTGCAGACGGCGCCGTTCGCGCCGCAGTGATGGGAAGAGAAAAATGAGCAACGCCACCGACACCGACATCAACGAACTCGGCTACGAAGCCGCCCGCGACGAACTGGTGAGCGTCGTGAAGATTCTCGAACAGGGTGGCCTGGATCTCGACGCATCTCTCTCGCTGTGGGAGCGCGGCGAGGCGTTGGCCAAGCGCTGTGAGGAGCATTTGGCCGGCGCCAGGGCCCGCGTCGAAAAGGCTCTGGCCGAAGCGGACGAGTAAGGCCCGCTCCGACCGCAAAACCTTAAGGGGTGATCGGCTGCGCTGCGCCGACCTTCTCGGCAAGAGTCCGGAACTCTTCCGGCATCGCCGCGCCCGTCAGCAACAGGCGAACATCTCCGACGTCCGTGACCCAGATCGACTCGACGCCTTCGCCGCCGAAGACATTCCACGTATCGGCACCGACGGTTTCGACTCCGGTCGCGAATCGCTGTCCACCGGCAACGTGTGACACCAACGGGAATTCCTCGGCGTTGCTCTGCGTCAGCTGAATGTAGCGACCGCTGGTCGTGATGAATCCCACAGTGCTCGAATCACCGCCGCCATCACCGGAAATGATCTTGCGACTGCCGGAGTTCGGGGTCCACCCGTCCGGAACACCGGGGTTACGGATGGGAAATCCGAGTTCCTTCGCGTCGTAGTTCAGAGCTGCGTCCACGTCGACGCTCGGGATCGGCCCCTGCGTCGGGCCTCCAGGACTGAACGTGCACTGGCTGGCGATGCCCGCAATGATGATGCAGAACAGCACCAACGGTACGAGAGACCAGACCATGTCTTTGTTGTCTTCGAGAATGCGGGGTTTCTTCGATGCCACACCCCCAGTATCCAGGTACTCCGCTCTGGATACGATTCCCGGTCCCCCTCGAGCGAGACAAAACGTCCGTGCGGCGACCCGACAGCGCACGTAGCCGCTCCCATCTGGGACAATGACGCCTGAAGAAACCACTGCGTCGACACACCCCGTCGACCGCGACCGCGCCAGGAGGCACCGCACATGACGGCCAGCAGCACTCATCGTGAGACCCCGGACCGTAACCTCGCACTCGAATTGGTCCGAGTCACCGAAGCCGGTGCTATGGCTGCCGGCCGCTGGGTAGGCCGCGGCGACAAGGAAGGCGGCGACGGAGCAGCCGTCGACGCGATGCGTCAGCTCGTCTCCTCCGTCTCGATGCGCGGCATCGTCGTCATCGGTGAAGGCGAGAAGGACGAAGCGCCGATGCTGTTCAACGGCGAAGAGGTCGGAAACGGCGACGGTCCCGACTGTGACTTCGCCGTCGACCCGGTCGACGGCACCACCTTGATGTCCAAGGGCATGCCCAACGCGATCTCCGTTCTGGCTGTTGCCGAGCGCGGCGCGATGTTCGATCCGTCGGCCGTGTTCTACATGGAGAAGATCGCTGTCGGACCGGATGCTGCAGATGTCATCGACATCAGCGCACCGATCGCCGAGAACATCAAGCGCGTCGCCAAGGTCAAGAAGGCGTCGGTCTCCGACATCACGATCTGCATCCTGGACCGCCCGCGTCACAACCAGCTGATCCAGGACGTGCGCGACACCGGCGCTCGTATCCGGTTGATCTCCGACGGTGACGTTGCCGGCGCCATCGCCGCAGCGCGTCCGGAGTCCGGCACCGACATGCTCGTGGGCATCGGCGGAACGCCCGAGGGCATCATCGCCGCAGCAGCCATGCGCTGCATGGGAGGATCGCTGCAGGGCAAGCTTGCGCCCACCGACGACGAAGAGCGTCAGAAGGCCATCGACGCCGGTCACGATCTCGATCGGATCCTGTCCACCGAAGATCTCGTCTCGGGCGAGAACGTCTTCTTCTGCGCCACCGGCGTCACCGACGGTGACCTCCTGCGCGGCGTCCGCTACTACGGCGGCGGCGCCAGCACGCAGTCCATCGTGATGCGCAGCAAGTCTGGCACCGTCCGCATGATCGACGCGTACCACCGTCTCGAAAAGCTCCGTGAGTACAGCTCCGTCGACTTCGACGGCGAAGAGGGCGCGGTTCCCCCGACGTTCTGATGGGCTCCGCCCCGTGAGTGGTTAAGGAGTCCCTGCACTCCTTAACCGCTCACGGGGGACGTAGTCCCCTGCCCGCTCTCCAAAAGTGGCAATGTGGAGCCATGACGGAGAGCAACGATCAACAGTTCCGAATCGAACACGACACCATGGGCGAAGTTCGGGTGCCCATCGACGCACTGTGGCGAGCACAGACCCAGCGCGCGGTCGAGAACTTCCCGATCAGCGGGCGCCCCCTCGAACGCACCCAGATCCGCGCAATGGGCCTGCTGAAAGCAGCGTGTGCGCAGGTCAACAAGGACCTCGGACTCCTCGACGCGGACAAGGCCGACGCAATCATCGCCGCCGCGAACGAGATCGCCGAAGGCAAGCACGACGATCAGTTCCCCATCGACGTCTTCCAGACCGGCTCGGGAACCAGTTCGAACATGAACGCCAACGAGGTCATCGCATCCATCGCGAAGGCCGCCGGTGTGGACGTACATCCCAATGATCACGTCAACATGTCGCAGTCCTCCAACGACACCTTCCCCACCGCCACGCATGTCGCAGCTACCGAAGCAGCGGTCACCGATCTTGTTCCGGCACTGGAACATCTGCATGCTGCGCTTGCCACGAAGGCGACCGAGTGGAAGACCGTCGTCAAATCCGGACGCACCCATCTGATGGACGCTGTGCCGGTCACGCTCGGTCAGGAGTTCGGCGGCTACGCACGTCAGATCGAGGCCGGCATCGAGCGCGTCAACGCAACACTCCCTCGCCTCGGCGAGCTGCCGATCGGCGGAACAGCAGTCGGCACCGGTCTCAATGCTCCGGATGGATTCGGCCCCAAAGTTGTTGCCGAACTGGTCAAGTCGACCGGTGTCGACGCGCTGACTCCGGCGAAGAACAGCTTCGAAGCGCAGGCCGCGCGTGACGGACTGGTCGAGGCATCGGGCGCGCTGCGGACCATCGCCGTCTCACTGACGAAGATTGCCAACGACATTCGGTGGATGGGATCGGGTCCGCTGACCGGACTCGGCGAGATCGCACTCCCTGATCTGCAGCCGGGAAGCTCGATCATGCCCGGAAAGGTGAACCCGGTCCTGCCCGAGGCAACCACTCAGGTTGCGGCTCAGGTGATCGGAAACGACGCCGCCATCGCGTGGGGTGGCGCCGCCGGAGCTTTCGAACTCAACGTCTACATCCCGGTCATGGCCCGCAACCTGCTGGAGTCGTTCACCTTGCTGGCCAACGTCTCTCGACTGTTCGCCGACAAGTGCGTGAGTGGACTGGTCGCGCACGAGGAGCACCTCAAGACACTCGCCGAATCTTCGCCGTCGATCGTGACGCCCCTCAACTCGGCAATCGGTTACGAGGAAGCCGCAGCCGTCGCGAAGCAGGCGCTCAAAGAGAAGAAGACGATCCGTCAGGTCGTCATCGAGCGCGGACTCGTCCCGGACAAGCTGAGCGAGGAAGAACTCGACAAGCGTCTCGACGTTCTGGCGATGGCGAAGGTCAAGGACTGAACAAACAAAAGAGTGGCGGTTTCCACTTCGGAAACCGCCACACTTTTCCCTACACCGTAGTGGTTGCCCGCCACTCGTCGGTGCGATCGGGGCTCGCCTCGGCCAATGCTTTCAGCGTCGCTTCGCGATCGAAATCCTTGCCGTACACGGGAGTTCCCGGCTGCTGACGCCAGGAATCGTCGATCGTTCCCGCATCGACGGGATCGAAGCCCAACTGATTGATCAGATCGAAGACGACCTGCTTGTTCGCGTCGTCGTCACCGGCGATGGGTAGCGCAATGCGCCCCTCTGCACCTTCGGGAAGCCCCGTCTCGAGGAGATGCTTCCACCAGATTCCGTTGAACGCCTTGAACACCGGTACACCCAGGTGTTCCTGCACCCATCCGCTTTCGGTCTGCCCGTCCTCGATGGCCGAGATCAGACCGTCACGCTGTTGCGGGTAGTAGTTGTTGGTCTCGATGACCGGGGCACCGGCGACCGCACCGCTGAGAATCCCCGCCGGTAGATCGACCACGTTCTTCTGCGGAATGCTCACGATGACCAGCTCGGCACCCTCGGCGGCCTCGGTACTGCGGACTGCCTTCGCGCCCGTCTCCGCTTCCAGTTCTGCAAGGGTATCCGGTGTCCGCGAGTTCGAGACGCGCACGTCGTGACCGAGCGCAGCAAGCCTACGTGTGAGCGTGCCACCGATCTGACCGGCTCCGATGATTCCGATGCGCATGACCCTGCTCCTTCGTCGTGTGCCGTGGCGATCGCGCCACCGCTGCATTCGTCAACGACGAGAACGCACCGGGTCATTCCGCACCGACCATTTCAACTCCGGTTGATTCAATCTGTTGACCGGTCGGGCGCCAGCCTGATCCGAACGCTCACCGGATCGGTCTGCAACCCGCGGAACGCAGACGCAGTCAGTGCTGATCTGAGCTTCCCCGACGCGAAAGTCTTCACCCGCGCCGGCACGTCGTCGTCAGGCATAATCTGAGCCTGACCATCCACCCACTCGCCGCGACGACGGATCCGAACCTCCGGCGTCGCAGAGATGTTGGCTCCCCAGCCCGTGCCGGTGCCATGCTGCGCGATGACCCACGCCTCGTCGCCGTTGTAGGTGATCGCGACTGGTACTCGGCGGGTCAGACCGGTTCGGCGTCCGACCGTCTCGATCTCGGTCATCAACGACGGCATCAGACCGATCCGATTCAATCCGGTGACCAGCGGATTGGCGAAGTACTTCCCGACTGCGACTTCGATTCTTCTTTTTCGTGCAACGGACGTCGGAACCGGCATGTCGTTTTCCTCTCCTCCGGAGCTGGCACTCCATGCAGCAGCTCTATACCGCACGATATAACCACTGTTCGCAGAGTTTTGCCAGCAACATTCTCCATCAAGGCACGCTACCTGCATACAACACTTGACTGTGTCTGCCGGTTACATCTAGTCTCAGATTCGTTCCTATACCGATCGACATACTGGGAGGCAGAGATGAACGCACCTCGAGACGCCTCGTTGCCATGACCGGCCCGCAGACGCGTTGTCCGATCACCGCAGCGCGTCGCAAGTGGGGCGTACCGAAGGAATCAGTGACACCGAATCAATCGAGCAGCACCGCGATTGCATACGATGGCGGAATGGCCGACTCCGATTCCCGCACTCTGATGCTGGTCGGCGCGATCAACGCCTTTCGCGAACACGGGATCGCCACAACCTCGCTCACCGAGATCGTCGAACGATCCGGCGCACCCCGCGGGTCGGTGTACCACTACTTCCCCGAGGGCAAAGGGCAGTTGGCGGGGGAAGCCGTCGCGTACTTCGGCCGGGGCGTGAGCGCAGCCATCAGTTCGATGATCGCCCAGTCTTCCCCACCGGAGATCATCGACGCGGTTGTCACCATCTTCCGAAACAGCTTGGTAGAGAGCGATTTCACTTCTTCCTGTCCTGTCGCAGCCGCGGCAGTGGAGGGCGCGTCGACGCCGGCGGCGCTAACTGCTGCGGGCGAATCCTTCACATCGTGGGAATCGCTTCTCACATCGTTCTTCTGGCAGCAGGGACAGCCGTCCGACACTGCAGCACAGTGGGCAACAGTCGTCATCGCGTCGATCGAAGGCGCAACCCTGATGGCAAAAGCTCAGCACACCACGGCGCCTCTCGATCGCATCGGCGCTCACCTCAAGGCTCTGGTCTCAGCCCCGAGCTGACGAACCCCACTTCCAACCGCTGCTGCCGTTCGCGCAGGAGCAGAGATGGCGTACAAACATGTCTCACACACTTGCACCGGCGCCCTCGGCGCCCATGATGACAAAATCCCGTCGCTTCACTGCGCTGATCTTCATCTGCCTCGCCGAACTCCTTGTCGTGCTGGACAACACGGTGGTCAACGTGGCGCTGCCGACGATGAGCGTCGACCTGTTCGCCAGCGTCAGCGATCTGCAGTGGATCGTCGACGCGTACACGTTGACCTTCGCCGGGTTCCTACTCACCTTCGGCCACCTGGGTGACCGCTTCGGACGCCGCCGAGTGATGATCATCGGCTTGATCGGCGTCGGTGCGATGTCGCTCGTCGGCGCCTTGGCTTCCAACCTCGAACAGGTGATCATGGCGCGAGCCGCCATGGGTGTCTTTGCCGCAGCTGTCTTTCCGGCTACGTTGGCCATGATCACCAACATCTTCACCGACGCCAGAGAACGAGCCATCGCCATCGCGGCCTGGACCGCAATGGCCGGCTTCGCGATTGCCATCGGCCCGACTGCGGGCGGCTGGCTTCTCGAGCACTTCTCCTGGCACTCGGTGTTCTGGATGAACGTTCCGGCAGCATTGTTGGTCATCGTGGGTGTGCTGCTGGTTGTTCCGGAATCGAAGGCGCTCCACGTCGGCCGATTCGATTTCGTCGGAACAATCTTGTCGCTACTGGGCATCGTCATTCTGGTGTGGACCATCATCGACGCACCACATCGCGGATGGGTGTCGACATTCAGCATCACGGGATACCTCTCTGCGACAGTGTTGTTGGCCGCATTCGTAGCATGGGAACTGCGCACCGACGCGGCGATCCTGAACATGAATCTCTTCCGAATCCGGCGGTTTTCATTCCCCGCCTTGGCTATTGCGGTCAGCTACTTCAGTATGTTCGGATTCTTGTTCCTGATCACGCAGTACTTCCAGGGCGTTCGCGAATACTCGCCGCTCGAATTCGGCATCCACTCTTTGCCTTTCGCCGCCGCTGTCGCCGTGGGCGCCCCCGTCGCCACCTTGGCGGCACAGAAACTCGGCACGACCGCAGTGATGGTGTTCGGCCTCCTCGTCCTCAGCGGCGGCATGTTCCTGGCCGGCCAGACGACCGTCGAGACGCCCTACCTCGGACCCGTCGTGATCTCGATGGTTCTCATGGGTCTGGGCCTCGCAATTGTCCAGGGACCGGCTACCGACTCCATCATGTCCTCGGTGCCCCTCGACGAAGCCGGCGCAGGTTCGGCAGTCAACGACACGACGCGTGAGCTCGGCGGGACCCTGGGCGTCGCCGTCATCGGTTCGATCGTCGCCTCGTACTACACGTCCAAGGTGGCTCCGATCGTCGACGCCATTCCCGACGCCGTGATGTCGGCGCAGGAGAAAGGCTTCGCTCGTGAGTCCGTGCTCAGCGTCATCGAGATCCGCTCCCGCGACATCAGTCCGCTCTTCGAGCAGCAGAAGGACAGTCTGATCTACACGATGAAGACCGCATGCCTGGAAGGCTTCGCCATCGCGTCGTACTTCACAGTCGGAGCAGCATTGATCACCGCTCTGCTGGTCGCGTTGTTGCTCCCTTGGAAGCCGGTCACGGAAGGCTCCATTCTCGGCAGTCTGACAACCAAGACCCCGAAGTAGCTACAAGGTTTCCCGATTTGTCCCAATATCAGCCCTCCGTTCCCCGATACTGGATTGACCGAGTGGTACCGACGACAACCCTGCTAGGGAGAATCTCGTGTCCATCACCAGTAGAAACAGTTCGCGACTGTCGGCAGCGGCGGTTCCGGTAGTACTGACGGTCGCCCTGCTCGCCGGATGCTCGTCCGATTCAGACACCACCTCGGCGCCCGGGCCGGTCGTCAGCGACGCCAGCCCGGGTCTCGACGCCGGGGTGCCGATCCCGGACGGGCAAATCGACGACGCGGTCGGGAAGCTCGACGGCCTCGCGAACGACCTCATGGCAAGTTCCGGTGTTCCCGGCATGGCGGTGGCCGTGGTGCACGGAGGTAAGACTGTGTACGCAAAGGGATTCGGGGTTCGCGAGTTGGGTAAGAGCGCCACCGTCGATGCCGACACCGTGTTCCAACTGGCATCGGTGTCGAAATCGGTCGGGGCCACGGTGGTCGCCCACGAAGTCGGAATCGGGACCGTCGACTGGGACACTCCGGTGATCTCGAAACTGCCGGGGTTTGCGCTTGCCGATCCGTGGGTGACCGACCACCTCACGATCTCCGATCTCTACACGCATCGGTCGGGGTTACCGGACCACGCCGGCGACGGGCTGGAGGACCTGGGCTACAACCGGGCCCAGGTGCTCGAAAAACTTCGCCAACTACCGCTCAATCCCTTCCGAATCACCTACGAGTACACGAACTTCGGCGTCACTGCCGGTGCGGAGGCCGTTGCATCCGCGGCGGGCACCGATTGGGAAACGCTGTCGCAGAACACGATCTACGGTCCGCTCGGGATGACGTCGACGTCTTCGCGGTTCTCCGATTACCAGGCCCGAGAAAATCGAACAGTCGGCCACATCCTCGAGGACGGGAAGTACTCGGTAGGACCGGTCCGGGACGCCGACGCTCAATCCCCCGCCGGCGGTGTCAGCTCGTCGGTGAACGACATGGCCAAGTGGTTGGACATGGTGCTGGCCGGCGGTCGGTATCAGGGGCAGCAGGTCGTTGAGACGGATGCGCTCGTGCCCGCGGTCAACCCGGAGATCGTCTCGCGGCACGCGCAGGAAATCGGTGAGCGCTCCGGCTTCTACGGCTACGGGTTCAACGTTTCCGACAGCGCCGCCGGCCGTGTCACAGCCAGCCACTCCGGAGCCTTCCTGGTCGGGGCCGGGACGAATTTCGTGACGATTCCTTCCGCTGACGTCGGCATCGTCGTTCTCACCAACGGCACTCCCACCGGTGTCGCGGAGACCCTGACCGCCGAGTTCGCCGATCTGGTGCAGTTCGGAAAGATCACTCGTGAGTGGCGCCCGCTGTACGAAGCGTCGTTTGCCTCACAAGCCGATCCCGAGGGCGAACTCGCCGGGAAGACGCCGCCGACCTCCCCTGCTCCTGCTCCACCGACAGACCAAGTAACCGGCGACTACGGCAACGCCTACTGGGGCCCCGCGCTCGTGACGCAGCAGAACGGTGCGCTGACCTTGACCATGGGACCCGCGGCCGTGACGTACCCGCTGACGCACTGGGACGGAAACACCTTCACGTTCCCCCTCAGCGGCGAAAACGCACCGGCCGGGACTGTCTCGAAGGCCACCTTCGACGGAAACTCGCTAACCTTGGAGTACTTCGATCATGATCATCTCGGTACCTTCATCCGGGCAACACCGGCCGAATAAATCAGCCAAGGACACCCCATGAGTAGTTCGACAGCCACGGTGAACGCAATGTTCGCAGCCCTCACCGATTTCGACGTGGACACCGCAGCCGAATTGATGACAGACGACATCGTGTGGCAAAACGTCTCGCTCCCCACACTGCGAGGCAAGAAGACCGTCGTGCGAGCGCTACGTCTGGTCACCAAGCCTTCACTGAAATTCGAGGCGGAGATGCACCACATCGTCGGCGACGAGTCCACGGTGCTCACCGAACGCACCGACATTCTGACTGTCGGGCCGTTGCGCATCGAGTTCTGGGTATGCGGAACTTTCGAACTGCGCGACGGCAAGGTCTCCGTCTGGCGGGACTACTTCAGTCTGCGAGACGTCGCGTGGGGCGTGGTGACCGCGGTCGGCCGCGCAGTTGTCGGGACCGGGACACGAAGTAGGCTTGCTCCGGCCTGAAATCACCTGCCGAAAGCGAGCGAACCTGCCATGTCCGAAAACACCACGCCTGACTCCTTCGACGCCGGATTGGCTGTGCGCACCGAAGTCATGGGGGCCGATTTCGTCGACGCCGCCTTCGAGCGCACCCGCGGCACCGACAGCGAAGAACTGCAGAACTTCGTGACTGCCAACGTCTGGGGTTCGGTATGGACGCGCCCGGGACTGGATCGCCGCAGTCGTAGTCTGATCAATCTGGGGATGCTGATCGCGCTGCGCGCCGAGAACGAACTCAAAGGCCACGTACGTGGGGCATTGCGAAACGGCTTGACGCGCACCGAGATCGTCGAAACCGTGATCCACGCGAGCGCGTATTGCGGCGCTCCGGCCGGACTGGCGGCGATGCGTGTGGTGCAGGAAGTTCTCGACAACGAACTGGGACCGCTGCAAAACTGAACAACTTCAAACCCAGGCATCTCCCCGTGCAGACCGAAGTCCGCACGGGGAGATCACTTCTCAGGAAGTGGGGCCGAACTCCTCGAGCATGTCGGTCACCAACTCGGCGATCGGCGAACGCTCACTGCGCGTGAGTGTGATGTGCGCAAAAAGCGGGTGCCCCTTGAGCTTTTCGATGACGGCTGCAACTCCGTCGTGCCTGCCCACTCGCAGGTTGTCACGCTGCGCGACGTCGTGCGTGAGGACCACTCGCGAGCCGGTTCCCAGACGAGAAAGCACTGTCAGCAGAACATTTCGTTCGAGCGACTGCGCTTCGTCGACGATCACGAACGAATCGTGCAGCGACCGACCGCGAATGTGCGTCAGCGGCAACACTTCCAGCATTCCGCGGGCGAGAACCTCCTCGAGAACCTCTGGCGAGGCCAACCCGTCGAGAGTGTCGAAGACGGCCTGAGCCCACGGGCCCATCTTCTCGCTCTCACTACCGGGAAGGTAGCCGAGTTCTTGTCCGCCAACGGCATACAGCGGACGGAAGACGACAACCTTGCGCTGAGTGCGGCGCTCGAGAACGGCTTCCAAACCTGCCGTCAGAGCCAAGGCCGACTTACCGGTGCCTGCCTTACCACCGAGAGAGATGATGCCGATACTCTCGTCCATGAGGAGATCGAGCGCAATGCGCTGCTCGGCGGAGCGGCCGTGTAACCCGAACGCCTCGCGCTCACCGCGCACCAACTGGATGCGCTTGTCCGGAGTCACCCGTCCGAGCGCGCTCGACGAACCACCCAACAGGCGAAGACCCGTGTGACACGGCAGATCTCGCGCTTCGTCGAGGTCCAGGAATCCCTCGTTGAAAAGCTCGTCGATGTCCGTCGATGCGACGTCCAGTTCGGTCATGCCCGTCCATCCGGAGGGCACGACGTCGTGAGCGTGGTACTCGTCGGCGGGTAGCCCCACCGCGCCTGCCTTCACACGAAGCGGAATGTCCTTGCTGACGAGGACTACGTCCTTGCCCTCTGCCGCAAGGTTCAAGGCGCACGCCAAGATCCTCGAATCGTTACTGTCCGTGCGGAATCCGACGGGCAAGACCGCAGGGTCGGTGTGATTGAGTTCAACCTGCAGTGTCCCGTTCTCGGTGCCGATCGGCACCGGACGGTCCAGTCGGCTGTATTCGATCCGAAGATCGTCGAGCATGCGGAGCGATTCTCGGGCGAACCATCCCAGTTCGTGGTGGTGTCGTTTGCCTTCGAGTTCGCTGATCACGACCAGTGGGAGCACCACGTGGTGTTCGGCGAATCGAGTGACAGCCCATGGATCGGACAGTAGTACCGAGGTATCCAAGACGTACGTGCGAAGTGCATCTCCCGAATGATTCCCGGCTGATAGATCAGCCCGGGCCGAGTGGGCAGAGACGGAGCGTGATGCAGTCACGTTGGGCTCCTAGGTCTACGCGGCACCCGCGCAAACTCAGCTCGCTGGGCCGGACGGCTCTGGTGTCAGGTGACGCAGTGTCAGCTGAAACAAGGGCCGGGCGCCGGCCCTCTCGTACTGAGTGTTTCAGTCACGATCAGAACCTCCCGCACAAGTAACTTCTGGTTACTCGTTACTGCCGACGGTACTGCGGATCGGACACTCGCGCCACGGAACGAGCCGCACATCTGGTGAACGCCAGGTAACAAAATGCCACACGTGTGATTCGGAGTCACTCAGGACTCGATCAGACCCCACTTGGCGGCGCGCACCGCTGCCTGAACCCGCGAATTGGTTCCGGTCTTGACGAAGATGTTCTCGAGATGGGTGGCGACAGTGCGTCGGCTGACGAACAGCTCTTCGGCGATCTCGACATTGCCCGCGCCCTTGGCCACCAATTGCAGAACCTGAATCTCCCGCGGGCTCAGGTGAACGCGATCGAGCGCCACCTGGTCCCCTACGACCCGGGAGCAGGCTGTACTCGACGCCGCCACCACCTCTCGCACACGATCGACGAGGCCCGAATCCGCGAAGCTCATGTGCAGCATTCCGGTCACCTCACGGCCGGCAAACCCCAACGCGACCGATGCTCCCTCGGCATATCCGGACGGCCGCAGAACATCGGTGATCAACTCGACCTGCTCGAAGCGTGGCACGTCCTGCCAGAACACCGGAACGCCCGAAGCCTCGCGAACGATGCCGAACAGGTCTCGATCGGCGACGAAGTCGTCGAGAAGGAACTCGAGCACCCTGGTGTTGTATCCGGAACTCGCCAGGGCCCGATGCCGTCCGGTGGACGGATCTCGGTACGTAACCGCTGCTGCCGCGTACTCGAGCCCGCGTGCTCGGAGTTCTTCGGCGCACAGACCGAGAATGCCGTACGCCCCCGCCGCCGGCGATCGCGGCGCGAACATGTCAGGTCCAGCGCCGCGATCAGGCAGTACAGACGTCATCACACCAATCTAGTCAGTTGTGTGAGCTAGGCCACCACCAGCGAATCGGCAGGCTTCTTGTCGGCCCACGGACGAGCTGCCTCGAAGTTCGCGGCCGTCCGCAAGACCAGTGCATCCTGACGGTGGCGTGCGGCAATCTGCAGCCCCACCGGTCGGCCGTCGGCGGTGAATCCGGCGGGCACGGTGATCGCCGGGTTGTTGAGCATGTTGTACGGGTAGGTGAAGAGCCAATCGAGCAACTGCTCACGCAGCGACGCACCTTCGAGCCACGACGGTGCGAACTGGCTGAGCGGGAACGTGGGCGACGCCAAGGTCGGCGAAACCAGTACGTCGTAGTCGTTCATGAACGTGGTCCACGTGTCCCACATGACGCCGCGGAAGGCGTCGGCCCGCCCGACGTCGACACCGGTGAGCCGCTCGGCCTCGTGCATGATTTCGATGAGGTTGTCATCGACCTCGCCGCGCTGGTTCTCCCAGTCGAGCAAGTCGTACTCCGAAGCGAAACCCGGAACCCAGATGCCGTTCCACATCGATTTCGACGGATTTCCCCACGGCGGGGTCGCCTCGGTGATCTGGGCACCCAATTCCTCGAATGCCGACAACGCGTCGAGGCACACGGCCAGTACTTCCGGATCAACATGGCCGAGACCGAGATTCGTCGACCACGCAACACGAAGTCCCTTCACGTCACCCTTCGCCGCTTCGACGTACGAGGTCTCGGCACGCTCGATCGAGAGCGGATCCGCATTGTGCGGCCCGGCCATCACGTCGAGCATGAGCGCGTTGTCGGCAACCGTCCTGGTGATCGGACCGTGGTACGCCCAGTTGTAGAACCGGCCGGCCAGGATGGTCTGCGGGATGACACCGGTGGTCGGCTTGAGCCCGACAACCCCGCAGAGAGCCGATGGGATTCGCACCGATCCGGCGCCGTCACTGCCCTCGGCGAGTGGCCCGAGGCCGGCAGCCACAGCAGCCGACGCACCGCCACTGGACCCGCCCGCACTGTTGCCGACCTTCCACGGGTTGTGCGTCGGCCCGTACAGGTGGTTGTCCGTGCCCCCGTAGTAACCGCTTTCGGGAGTGTTCGTCTTTCCTAGGAACAGTCCGCCCGCGCCGCGCAGCCTGTCCACCACGACGGCATTTCCCGTCGCGATGTTGTCGGCCATCGGCTTCATCCCGAACGTGGTCGGCAGCCCGTCCACTGCCGTCAGATCCTTGATCGTGAACGGAACACCGTGCAGCGGGCCGAGCTTCTCGCCCGATTCCTGCTGCCGGGAGAGTTCGGCCGCGTCGCGCGTGACCTGCTCGCGATCGAACTGCACTATCGCGTTGATCGACGGATTGACGGCGTCGACGCGCTGGATCATCGCTTCGGCAATCTCGTTGGGCGAGAGACTGTTCGACGCGACCTCCGCCGCCATCTCGGTAGCGGAGAGCCAATGCAGATTCTGTTCGGTCATGGGATTTCCTTCGCCGGAGGGGTGATGCTCTCAGGCTAGGGAGCGCCGAACTCCGCCACCATCGGTCATGTGACCGATGCCACAAGTCCATGAACCGCAAATCCATGAACACCGACGGCCCGGCCCCTCGAAAGGGACCGGGCCGTCGGTGAAGAAATTCCTAGACGTTCTTGCTGAGCAGGCCCCAGTTCTCGAGACCGTCGTACAGAGGAAGGTCGAGGGCGAGCTTGGCGACGCGCGCACGCAGCGCCGGCAGATCCGCGTTGCCGGCCAGAGCGGTACCGATGATGTCGGCGACCTCGGTGAACTCGGCATCGCCGAATCCGCGGGTGGCCAACGCTGCGGTACCGATACGCAGACCGGAGGTGGTCATCGGCGGGCGGGGATCGAACGGAACAGCGTTGCGGTTGACCGTGATGCCGATTTCGTGCAGAAGATCCTCACCCTGCTGGCCGTCGAGCTGCGAGTTACGCAGGTCCACGAGAACGAGGTGGACGTCGGTGCCACCGGTCAGGACGCTGATGCCCTGATCTGCGACGTCCTTGTTCCCCAGACGCTCGGCCAGGATGCGCGCACCGGAAAGCGTGCGTGCCTGACGATCCTTGAACTCTTCTCCCGCAGCGATCTTGAAGGTGACGGCCTTGGCCGCGATGGCATGCATGAGCGGTCCGCCCTGCTGACCGGGGAAGACAGCGGAGTTGAGCTTCTTGGCCCACTCCTTCTTCGCCAGGATCAGACCGGAACGCGGTCCACCGAGGGTCTTGTGGACGGTCGAGGAGACGACGTCTGCGTACGGGACGGGCGACGGGTGCAGGCCTGCCGCAACCAATCCGGCGAAGTGAGCCATGTCGACCCACAGGTACGCCCCGACCTCGTCCGCGATCGCACGGAAGGCCGCGAAGTCCTGCTGACGCGGGTACGCGGACCAGCCGGCGACGATGACCTTCGGCTTCTCGGCGAGGGCGATCGAGCGCACCTCGTCCATGTCGATGCGGTGGTCTTCCTTGCTGACGCCGTAGGACGCGACGTCGTACAACTTGCCGGAGAAGTTGAGCTTCATGCCGTGCGTGAGGTGACCGCCGTGTGCAAGGTCGAGGCCGAGCAGCTTCTCACCCGGGTTCATCAGTGCCATCAGGACAGCAGCATTGGCCTGTGCGCCCGAGTGCGGCTGAACGTTCGCGAACTCCGCGCCGAAGAGTTCCTTCGCACGGTTGCGCGCGAGATCCTCGATGACGTCGACGTGCTCGCAACCGCCGTAGTAACGACGTCCAGGGTAGCCCTCGGCGTACTTGTTGGTCAGGACGCTGCCCTGAGCCTGCAGAACCGAGCGGGGAACGAAGTTCTCCGACGCGATCATCTCGAGCGTGTCGCGCTGACGAGCCAATTCACCAGCCATCGCCTCGGCGACTTCGGGGTCGAGTTCGGCGAGTGATGCAGAGTTGACGTCGGAGCCGGGCACAGCGGTCATCGAAGAATCTCCAAGCTGGATGCGGAAACGAATGCGTCCAGTCTACGAAGTTCGCTCCCGCCGCCTCCACCCGGCACTAGGCAGCACGCAGAGAGCTGGGGACCAGCGGCTCGTCGAGCAGCCTGCGGAAGCGTTCGGTGCGCTCTGCGCCCACCGGCACCTCGTCCAGCCAGCCACCGAGCAGCCGATATCCCTCGACATACGTGCTGGTGTACGCCCGCCACAGCGGCGAAGACAGGAACTTGAGCGATTGGCGAGCGCGTTCCGGCGTCGACAGCGACCACCGTTCGAGGAAGAGCGCCACGTCGTCGAGGCTGCGGCCCTCGTCGTGCAACATCAGTGCAGCATCCTGACGAACGCTCAGCAGTTGCCCCGACGCGGTGGAGAGCCGTTGCGCCTTCTCCCCGTCGAAAGACAATCCGAGATCGGCGTAGATCTCCTGCGCCCACAGGCCCCACTCCGGACCGACTATCGCTTCGAGCGCCAGATCCGCGAGGCCTTCGGCCATGATGCACTGCGGCGTGTTGACCAGGAACAGCGTCTGCTCGAGTTGGCCGGTCCCGACCAGGCCGGCTTCCTTGCGGCAGTGCTCGGTGTGATGGCCGGGGTAGGACTCGTGCGCGATCAGCCGCGGCAAGTTAGCCATGAACTGCGGCAGGTCCGAGTTGATCGCAACCTTGGAGCGGTAGTCACCGAGGTAGTAGTTGAAGCCGGACCACGGCTTGTCCCCCACCACTTCGTATTCGACGGTTTCCGACGCGGGAAGCCCGAACGTGCCGCGAACCAGATCACGCAGCGCACTCGACATTGCCTCGACGCACTCGTTCAGTCTTGCTGGGGGGATCTCGTCGGCCTTGCGATGCGCCTGCACCCGCTGCGCCAACGGTCCCGGACCGGGGAGAACGTCACCCATCAACCGGTGAGCGTCGCTGTAGGCGTCCTCGTTTCCCTTGGCGATTCGTACGTCGAAGTACGCCTCCACCTCGTCCACGAAGCCGATGTCCTCACCCGCGAACTTGCGCCCGGAGCATTCGAGGGCGCGCAAGTGAACGTCGATGAAGTGAGCGCGCTCGGCGTTCAGACCACTTCCGGCCAGTTCGCCCCGCAATTGACGTGCCGTGCGGGCAAGTTCGCGCGGATCGGGCTTCGGGGCGCTCTCGACCTGCTTCCGCAACGCCGGGTCACCGGTGAACGCATCGACGAATCCGTCTTCGAGACGGTCGAAACCCAGTCCGAGCAGCAGATATTGGCGAACAAGTGTGTCTGGATCCATAACGACCGAGCCTAGCCGCTCGCTCCGGAATGCCACCCGGCGAAAGTCCCGGACGTGGCACCGAGCACAATCCGACTATGCACTCGGATCGTGCGCACTCGCGCCTGGCTTGCTCGCATAGCTGTTTCGTCCGCCGGGCTCCGGGTTCACTACGCGCCGGTGAGCTGGGCTGATGGCGCGTACCAACGAGTCGAGTCCCTACGTCGAGTTCGACCGCAAGCAGTGGCGGACACTGCGTAAGTCGACGCCGCTGGTGTTGACCGAGGACGAGTTGTACGGACTGCGCGGTCTCGGCGAGCAGATCGATCTCGAAGAGGTCGCCGAGGTCTATCTCCCCCTCGCACGTCTGATCCACCTGCAGGTGGCGGCGCGCCAACGACTGTTCGCGGCCACCGCCACGTTCCTCGGTGAGAAGCATCCCGATCGCCAGGTGCCCTTCGTCATCGGTGTCGCCGGTTCGGTTGCGGTCGGAAAATCCACGACAGCTCGTGTGCTGCAAGCTCTCCTGGCCCGCTGGGATCACCACCCACGCGTCGACCTCGTCACCACGGACGGATTCCTGTATCCGACCAAGGAACTCCAGCGTCGAGGCATCATGCACCGCAAGGGTTTTCCCGAAAGCTACGATCGTCGCAAGCTGTTGCGCTTCGTCACGGAAGTCAAGTCCGGCGCGGAAGAAGTAGCGGCGCCGGTGTATTCGCACACGTCGTACGACATCATCCCGGGCCAGTACCATCTGATCCGCCAGCCGGACATCCTCATCATCGAGGGCCTCAACGTCCTGCAGACCGGCCCACGTCTGATGGTCTCCGATCTGTTCGACTTCTCGATCTACGTCGACGCCCGCATCGAGGACATCGAAGCCTGGTACATCGAGCGGTTCCTCGCACTACGCAAGACGTCGTTCGCCGATCCGAACGCTCACTTTCACCACTACTCCGGCCTCTCCGACCGTGACGCGACCATCGCGGCGAAGGAGATCTGGAACTCGATCAATCACCCGAACCTGGTGGAGAACATTCTCCCCACCCGCCCTCGCGCAACCCTGGTGCTGCGCAAGGACGCCGATCACACGATCAACCGGCTCCGACTGCGCAAGCTCTGAGACGACTCAGGCGCCGAACCGGCGGTGGCGCGCCGCATAGTCACGCAGGGCCCGCAGAAAGTCGACTCGGCGGAACTCGGGCCAGTACGCCTCGGTGAACCAGATCTCCGAATAGGCGCTCTGCCACAACAGGAATCCGGAGAGCCGCTGCTCGCCGGAGGTGCGGATCACCAGATCCGGATCGGGCTGCCCCGACGTGTAGAGGTGACCGTCGATGCCGTCGACCGTGACGGCCTGGATCAGTTCGTCTCCGCTCAGACCTTCACCGATCTTGTCGCGTAGGAGCGATTGGACGGCGTCGGCGATCTCCTGCCGCCCGCCGTATCCGATCGCGACGTTGACATGCGTTCCGGTTCGGCCACTTGTTCCGGCTGCAGCTTCCCGCAATCGCCTGGACTGCTCGGGGGGCAGAAGATCGAGGGCACCGACGATCTGCACGCTCCAGTTCTTGCCGGGCCCGGAGATCTCTTCGACGACGTCGGTGATGATCTCGAGGAGGGTGTCCAACTCTTCCGGTTCGCGGCGCAGGTTCTCGGTCGAGAGCAGATAGATGGTTGCCATCTCGATTCCGGCGGCGTCGCACCATTCCAACAATTCGGCGATCTTGAGTGCGCCCATGCGGTGCCCGTGACTGACATCGGTGAAGCCGTTCTCGCGAGCCCATCGCCGGTTTCCGTCACACATCACGGCTACGTGCCGGGGGTGCGCGAGACCGTCGAGATGACTGAGGAGCCGTCGCTCGTAGATGCTGTACAGCAGTCCGCGCAGATTCACCGTGACATCACCATGGTGTCAAAGACTACGCCCGGCAGTGACAGCCACATGCGAGCGCCGTCACGCTTTTTGTACGCGTCGAAAACCCGCAGGTAGGTTATGCTACTGGTGCGTAACCTACGGTACCGTAGGTTACGCGGTTCGCAACAGCACGGAACGAGAGGGGTTGCACATGACGGCATTCGGGCTCGACGAGCTTCCGGTCAAACCACGCATGCGCGGTTGGATCCACCTGTGGGCGCTCGGTGTCTCCGTCGTGGCGGGCATCGTTCTCGTGTCCGTGGCCGGCGCTCAGGTAGGCGCCAAGGCGGCCTGGGCAACCGCGATCTACAGCATCACGATCTGCGGCCTCTTCGGCATCAGCGCGACGTATCACCGCATCCAGTGGCAGACGGTCAAGGGCCGTACGTGGATGAAGCGTGCGGACCATTCGATGATCTTTCTCTTCATCGCCGGCAGCTACACTCCGTTCGCCATGCTCGGCCTCCCCGCTGACACCGGCAAGATCATTCTTGCGATCGTGTGGGCCGGCGCGCTCGCCGGCGTCGCGCTCAAGATGCTCTGGCCCACCGCCCCGAAATGGGTGGGAGTTCCCCTCTACCTGCTCCTCGGCTGGGCGATCGTCCCAGTGGTCGGCGAACTGACACACCAGGTCGGCGTCGCCCCGATGGTCCTGCTGCTCGTCGGCGGAATCTTCTACAGCGTCGGCGCAATTCTGTACGCGACGAAATGGCCCAACCCGTGGCCCACGACGTTCGGTCACCACGAGTTCTTCCATGCCGCGACGGTCGTCGCGGCGATCTGCCACTACATCGCGGTATGGCTCGTCGTGTTCAACTGACTCGCCAACTCCACCACCGTCGTCACCGGCCGATCGCACACGAATCCCCGGCAGATGTACGCGGCTTCACCACCGTCGACAAGGGGTCGATCGGCAAGCAGCGGTGAAGAATCCGGCGATCCGCCCACCACCACTGCACCACCCGGGGCAAGCCGGCGGGCAGCGGCCAACAGCGATCCTTCACCGACGACGGCCACCTGTATCGGACCACGCAACGACGCTTCCGCCACCGCGAGCCAGTGTCCCGCCGAGCGCGGCGCACGCTCGAGCGCCAGCGTGGCCCTCGCCATCGCGTCCGCCGCGGCCTGGGCGTAACGAGAGGAGCGCTCGGCGTCGGTCAACGCCGATGCGGTCAACAGAGCCTCGGCGATGCTCGACGCACCGGAAGGCGTCGCGCCGTCCAACGGGTCTCGGGGCCGGGTGACGAGAGACTCCGCGAAATCGGCTGTGTCGAACCAGCTTCCCGGCTCGGCCGGATCGGCGAAATGATCGAGAGTGACGTCGAGCAGCTGCTGCGCCGCATCAAGCCATCGCGCAGTTCCCGTTGCCTGGTAGAGAGCCAGGAGGCCCGTCGCAAGCGTTGCGTAATCCTCGAGCACTGCCGTCGGGGTGCCGACAGTCCCGCCGAGGGAAGCACGGCGCAGACGACCGTCTACCAGGTGAAGGTCAAGAAGAGCGCCGGCGCACTCGGCTGCCGCGTCGATCCAGTCGGGCCGGTCCAGGGCAAGGCCCGCTTCCGTCAAAGCCGTGACGGTCAGCCCGTTCCAGGCAGTCACCACTTTGTCGTCGCGGCCAGGCTGTGGACGCTGAGCCCGGACAGCACGGAGAGCGTCGGAGACCTTCTGCCAGCGCGACCAGTCGTCGGGGTCATGGAGCAACTGCAATACCGACGCACCCTCTTCGAAGGTTCCGGTATCGGTGACCCGGAACAACTCCGACGCCCACTGCCCGTCGTCCTCGCCGAGAATCTCGACCAGTTGCGCCGGCGTCCATACGTACGTGAGGCCTTCGACGCCGCCGGTGTCGGCATCGAGAGCCGAAGCGAAGCAACCGTTCTCGGTCAGCAGATCGGCGAGCAGGAACCCTGCGGTCTCCACGGCGACGCGGGTGGCCAGGTCCGATCCGGTTCGCCGCGCCCAATGCGCGTAGAACCGCAGGAGCAGCGCATTGTCGTAGAGCATCTTCTCGAAGTGCGGAACCACCCACTCGGCATCGACCGAGTACCGCGAGAAACCGCCACCCAACTGGTCGTAGATGCCGCCACGTGCCATTGCTTCGGCGGTGCGCTCGATGCCTCCGAGAATCTCGTTCGAACCTGTGCGCTCGAACTGTCGGAGCATTCCCTCCAAAAGTGCCGACGGCGGAAACTTCGGTGCCCCGCCGAATCCCCCGCGCGGAATGTCCTCGTCGCCGAGGATCGACAGACCCGCCGCATCCAGCAGCTCCGCATCGACGGGCGCGCCGCCGTACGGGATTCCGCCGGACGCGCGCTGAAGTTCCGTGACGATCGACTGTGCCGCGTTGTCGACCTCGTCGCGCCGATTGGTGAAGGTGTCCGCTATCGCTTCGAGAAGCTGTGTGAACGAGGGCATTCCGCCGCGAGGCGTCGGCGGGTAATACGTACCGCAATAGAACGGCGAACCGTCGGGAGTCAGGAAACAGGTCATCGGCCAGCCGCCCTGACCGGTCATCGCGACCGTCGCGTTCATGTAGACGGCGTCGATGTCCGGACGTTCTTCGCGGTCCACCTTCACGCAGACGAAGTTCGCGTTCATGATCGCCGCGATCTCGTCGTTCTCGAACGACTCGTGCGCCATGACGTGGCACCAGTGGCACGCCGAGTACCCGATCGAGAGGAGGATCGGCACGTTGCGCTCGCGCGCCCACTCCATCGCCTCTTCGCCCCACTGTTGCCAGTGGACCGGATTGTCGGCGTGCTGACGCAGGTAAGGACTCGAGGACCCACCCAGGTTGTTCCGCATCCGTGGGTCCATCGTCGCTACCTCGTCCGTCTCAGGATTCTTGCTTCGGCTTCTTCTCGGTAGAGACGTTCGGTTCCGCCGGGCTCGGAGCTGTGATCGCTCCCCGATCGGTGCCTTCGTCCGCCTGCTGATCGAGTTCGGGATGATCCGGTTCGAAGGTTTCCGGCAGCTTCTTGAGCTGGCGATTCATCGACCGAACCAACAGGATCACACCGATGAGGAGTGCCAGAATGACCAGCAATCCGACCGGAGACGACTTTCCGAACTCCGGACCCGATGGATTACTCGGGGTCTGAGCAAGAAATTGTGTGGTGCCGAGAACTACCTCGGCGGACAGAGCATTCACTTCTGAGCGTCCTCTTCGAGACCTGCGAACAGGTCGGTTTCCGGAATGGACGTGGTGACCCGCGTCTTGGCGAGCTCGAATTCCTCGGTGGGCCAGATCTTCTGCTGAATGTCGAGCGGCACAGCGAAGAACGAACCGTTGGGATCGATCTGCGTCGCGTGCGCCCGCAGAGCGTCGTCACGCTGAGGAAAGTAATCGCCGCACGTGACCTGAGTGGTCACCCGAACCATCATGTCGCCACGCTCGGTCTTCCACTTCTTGAGCCAGTCCGCCATCGGGAACGGCTCACCCCGGCGCTCGTACTCCTCCTGGAAGAGTTCGAGGCGCTTACGGATGAATCCGTGCGAGTAGTAGAGCTTCTTGATCTCCCACGGCTGACCGTCCTCGGGGAAGTACTCGGGATCGGCGGCGGCTTCGTACGCAGCCATCGACACCTCGTGGCACCGGATGTGGTCCGGATGTGGGTATCCGCCGTTCTCGTCGTACGTCGTGACGACGTGGGGACGGAATTCGCGAATCACCTTGACCAGAGCGCGCGTGGACTCTTCGAGCGGAACGAGGGCGAAGCACCCTTCGGGCAGCGGCGGAAGAGGGTCACCCTCGGGGAGCCCGGAATCGACAAAACCGAGCCAGCGCTGCTTCACGCCCAGGATGCGAGCGGCCTCGGCCATCTCCTCCTGGCGGACTTCGCTGATTCGATCGCGGACGCCGGGAACGTCCATGGCCGGGTTGAGAATGTCGCCACGCTCACCCCCGGTGAGCGTCAGGACCATCACTTCGTGGCCTTCGGCTGCATAACGGGCGGTGGTGGCCGCACCCTTGCTCGACTCGTCGTCGGGATGGGCATGGACGGCCATGAGCCGGAATCCGCTCACGTGTTCGTTCACCTCAACTTCACCTATTGCCGTCGCCGGCAGTCTTCGACCAACACGCTTTGTACCGCTCGAATTGCTCCGAGCCTTTGCCGTCAAACGTACCGACTGCCGTCAAACCTACCGACGGCGCGACGGGACACGTCCTCTATAGTTCCACCCGAGAGTTCCTGGCGCAGCCGTGACCCCTTCAGTAGTTCGGTGGGGCGCAGTCAGTTGCTGCACGACACGTGAACTCGAGTCTTCGAGAGCAGAGTGATGAGCAAACCGCTTCCCCAAGATCGGTACCCGAGCACTACTCGCACGGGCAGTCCCCGCAAGTGGATGGTGTGGGCTCTGACCGCTCTCGTCATCGTCGTCGGCGGCGGAATCGCGTACTACGCGTACGGAAAATTCGCAGTCAAGGAAATCGAGACCGAGACCATCTCGTTCGACATCGCCAACGACGCCACGGTGAAGATCCGCTTCACCGTCACCCGTGACGATTCGTCACGTGAAGCGATGTGCATCGTGCGCGCCCGCTCGAAGGACGGCTCCGAAACCGGTCGACGCGAGGTCTACGTCCCGCCTTCGGAACATCAGACCCTCGAGTTCAACACCGAGGTCAAGACGTCCCAGCCGCCCGGCATGGCCGACGTCTACGGCTGCAGCTTCGACGTTCCGGAGTACCTGACCAAGAGCTGACCTCGGACGCACCCACCCTGCCGGACGTTTGGCGCCGGACAGGGCGGGTAGTCATGCGTGATAGAATTGCCCGATACACGGTTCCGGGTGGAACCGTGTATTGCTGCATTGACGCAAGGTTTGACGGCAAGGCTGCACCCCTGGTGGTGCTTCTGCGTCGTTGTTCGCTGCTGTTGCAGCGATCGTCGAGGGAGCCCCCGGCTCCGACTACTAGGGAGTGATCGAGATGACCGAGACCCAGGTGACCTGGCTTACCCAGGAATCACATGACAGGCTCAAGAACGAACTCGACCAGCTCATCGCCAATCGCCCTGTCATCGCCGCCGAGATCAACGAGCGTCGCGAAGAGGGCGACCTGAAAGAGAACGGCGGCTACCACGCTGCCCGCGAAGAGCAGGGTCAGCAGGAAGCCCGCATTCGCCAGCTCCAGGAGCTGCTGAACAGCGCCAAGGTCGGCGAAGCCCCCACGCAGTCCGGTGTTGCACTGCCCGGATCCGTAGTCAAGGTCTACTACGACGGCGACGAGAGTGACACCGAGACGTTCCTCATCGCTACCCGCGAAGAAGGCGCACGTGACGCCAAGCTCGAGGTTTACTCCCCGAACTCACCGCTGGGCGGCGCATTGCTCGAAGCCAAGGTCGGCGACACGCGTGAGTACAACCTGCCCAACGGCAGCACCATGAAGGTCACGCTGCTGAGCGCGGAGCCTTACCACAGCTGATCGCCTTCACCAGCCCTGAAGAAGTACCAGCTCTGAAAAGAAGCGCCACCCGACTCGGTCGGGTGGCGCTTCTTGCTCGATCGGCGTTGCAGTTCCGGCGCACTCACACCACGCGGCGAGCTTTCATTCCGGCGAAGATCGGGCCGACCTTCACGACGTCGCCGAACGTGGGTGCGTGAAGCATCTGACCGTTGCCGACGTAGATCGCCACGTGGCCGGGTCCGCCTGCCTGCCAATTGCCGAACAACAGGTCACCGGGCTGCGCCTGGTCGAGCGGGATCTCGACGCCGACGCCCCACTGCGTCTCGGAGGTCCGCGGCAGCGTCACGCCAGTTGCCGCGTGGATCGCGTACGACGTCAAGCCCGAGCAGTCGAACCCGCCCATCGACGGCCCGTTGACGTTTCCGCCGCCCCACACGTAGGGCAATCCGAGAAACTTCAGACCGGCCTCGACGACGCCGCCCACCGCAGCGGCGAGGTTGTTGTAGTCGAAGGGTGCGAGCATGAGGGCGAACGAGTCCTGCAACGATTTGATCTGGGCGACAAACGGAGCGGCGGCCGCCTGCTCGGCGGGAACGTCACCTGACTTGTCTGCCGGAACGCCGCCCGCTTCACGAACGGCGTCGGGCCCGACGTCGTATGCCGCGAGGGCGAGGTCGACGGTATCGCCCTCGACTTCACCGGACTTCTGCCAGGACTGCGCCTGCTTCACGAGATCGCACAACCGGTAGCCGGTTGTCATCACCGGATCAGCGACGCCCAGAATGTCCATCTTCCCGTCGCCGTCACCGTCTTTGCCGTAGGCAGTCCACGCCGCGGTGGTGAAGCGGCCAGGCCCGCGTCCGCCCTCAGGTGAGATGTCGGTGTCGGGTCCGTACTTGAATCCGTTCTCGACCGAGTACAGCGAGGCGATCACCGCGGGCGTGATCTCCGAGCAGAGAGCACCCGCCTTCTTGATCCACGGCGCGAACACTGCCACCGCTCCCACGGGCGCCAACGTCGCTCCCGGAAAGTTGGAAGGCACGGAAGGCACGATTCCCTCAGGTGTGTCCTGTGTTCGCGCCGGCCCGTTCCAGGCTGCAAGTGAGACTGCAGCATGCGAAGACTCGTTCTTCTCGACTTGAGCGGGCGCGCCGAGAGTTCCACTCATCACGCCCAGTGCGGTGCCGATCGACACAGCGATCGCCAGGACACCGACTGCCATCCGAACCTCCGATAAACCTCTGAAAACCCATGTACGTGGTCGTACCCGAAACTTGTCGGTGCGAACATCTACTCTTTCGAACATGCATTCGACACGGCTAAGTCTCGCTACTCCTGTAACCAATGTCTCATTTATCTCGGTGGGCGTTACGCAAATGACTACAGACGCCAAGGCTTTTCTCAGGTTCGGCGTGCAAGCTGAGTCCATGAGCGACGATCGGCCACGACCCGCCCGGGGACGCACTACGGTGTATCGACCCGTTCGCCTCGCCCTCGCAGCCACGGCTGTGGCGGGAGCACTCGCAAGCGGCGGACTTTCTCTCGTTTCTTCTCCTACGGCCACGGCGCTCGCGCCGGACACCTCGGCTTCTCACACCAAGAATCCCGTAGCGAAGCGGCCCGTCGTGGTCGCCGGATTCGGAACCCCGGACGCCGTCTCCAACGGTTCGTGAGCACTCCGCGCTCGGCGTCCGAGTGGCTCACCTGGGGTGTGCAGGCTCGGGTCGTCGTCACCGATCCTGAAGTCCTGCCCTCCGCGGCCAGCCTGGTTCGCGGGTACCTCACCGCTGCCGACGCCGCCACCAATCGAGATCGTGCCGACTCCGAGATTCGGACCTACGTCAGCGCCGCAAGCAACGTCGAAGGCGTCGCCGTCACACCCATGTTCGCGCACTTTCTCGAGGACGCGTTGGCTGTCGCACGATTGACCGACGGCAAACTCTCCCCAACGGCCGGCTCGGCAGACCCTCACTCCTGGTGGAAGATTCGCGTCGAGAACAACCGTGTCTACAGCCCGGACGACGTCGTTCTCGACCTGTCCGCGACGGCCCGCGCCAGTTCGGCGGACCACTGCGCGGCCTCCACTGCCACGCTTCTCGGGTGCGGAGTGTTGGTCGGCCTCGGCGGCGACATCGCCGTTGCCGGCGGGGCGCCGGAAGACGGCTGGCAGATTCAGGTTCAAGACCTACCCGGGGATCCGACGTGCCAGGTAGCTCTCCCGTCCGACTGCGGCATCGCCACGGCCAGCACCGTCAAACCATTGCATCGCGAATCGACGGCGACGCCGATGTGGCGGACGGTGTCGGTGATTGCATCTTCGTGCGCCCAGGCCGCCGCACTGAGTCGTGTTGCGGTCGGCATGGGCGGTTCGGCCATCGACTGGCTACATCAACTCGACGTACCCGCCAGGCTGGTCGACCAGGAGTTCCGCGTGACGGTTCTGGGCGGCTGGCCTGACGAGTAACACGCGTCAGTTCTGCAGGCGTACTGCGTAGCCGGCGCGGTCGAAGGCCGTCAGAAGTTCCGCCTTGTTGTCCGGACCACGCGTCTCGACGGTGAGGAAGACCTCCACTTCGTCGAGTGCAAGTTCGCCACCGGTACGGGAGTGGATGACGTCGACCACGCTGGCACCATTTGCCCGAACCACTTCGAGCAGCGAGACCAGCGCACCCGGCCGATCGTCGATGGTGATGTGAACGCCGAGGAACCGTCCGGCTGCCCGCAGTCCGTGTGAGATGACGTGCGTGAGCAGCAGCGGATCGATGTTGCCGCCGGACAGCACAGCGCATACCGGCCCGGTCAGCCCCAATTCCTCCGGCGAGCACGTCATCAACGCCGCAACGGCCGCGACGCCTGCCGGTTCGACAATCAATTTGGCGCGTTCGAGGCACAGCAGCAGCGCCTTGGACAGCGCTTCCTCGCTGACCGTGACCACCGCGTCAACGTGTGCGGCAACTTCGGCGAACGGAACCTCGCCAGGGCAGCCCACGGCGATACCGTCCGCCATCGTTGACATCGACGCCAAGGCCGTCGGCTTCCCGGCCGCCAACGACGCCGGCCAGGCGGCCGCAGTTTCGGCCTGCACTCCGACGATGCGCACCTGCGGGCGTACAGCTTTGACTGCTGCAGCCACTCCGGCGATCAATCCACCGCCGCCGGTGGGAACGAGAATCGTGCCTACCTCGGGGAGTTGCTCGAGGATTTCCAGGCCCACCGTGCCCTGGCCCGCCACGACGTCCTCGTGGTCGAACGGGTGGACCAGAACTGCTCCGGTTCGGTCCGCGAATTCGCGAGCGGCCACGAGCGCTTCGTCGACAGTCGAACCGTGCAGGTGGACCTGAGCTCCATATGCCTTGGTGGCCACCAACTTCGGCAGCGGCGCACCCGTCGGCATGAAGACGGTCGACTTGATTCCCAATTCTGTTGCAGACCAGGCAACTCCCTGCGCATGGTTACCGGCACTGGCGGCCACCACGCCCGCTGCCCGTTCCTCTGCGGAAAGATTGGCAATGCGGTTGTACGCACCGCGCGGTTTGAAAGAGCCGGTGCGCTGCAGGTTTTCACATTTCAAGCTCACGGCGAAGCCGGTGGTTTCGGACAACACTCGCGAGGCCACGACCGGGGTGCGTCGCATGACCGGGGCGAGCAGTTGCTGTGCAGCCTTTATCTGTTCGAGATTCACGCATGCCTCCAGAAAGTGCGCCTCCACACCCTCGTGAGGTGTGAAGGCGCACTGCAGATTCGAAGTCGAATTACTGTAGAGCGAAGATCAGGACAGTGCTTGCTCGATGTCGCCGACCAGATCGGAGGCGTCTTCGATGCCGACCGACAGGCGAACCAGATCGTCGGGAACCTCGAGAGCGGAACCGGCCGTCGAGGCGTGGGTCATCGCGCCGGGGAACTCGATGAGGGATTCGACTCCGCCGAGAGATTCTGCCAGCGTGAAGATCTCGGTGCGTGAGCACAGGTCGAGAGCTGCCGCCTTGCCACCCTTGAGACGCACGGAGATCATGCCGCCGAAGCGTCGCATCTGCTTGGCCGCGACCTTGTGCGACGGGTGCGAAGCCAGGCCGGGGTAAATGACGCTGGCGACAGCGGGGTGACCGTCGAGCAATTCGACGATCTTCTCCGCATTGTCGCTGTGACGCTCCATGCGCAGCGCCAGAGTCTTGATTCCGCGCAACGTCAAGAACGCGTCGAACGGGCCGGGAACGCCGCCCGATCCGTTCTGCAGGAACGCGAAGGCCGCGTCCAGTTCCTCGTCGTTGCAGACGAGAGCGCCACCGACCACGTCGGAGTGTCCGCCGATGTACTTGGTCGTGGAGTGCAGCGCGATGTCGGCACCGAGCTGCAGCGGCTGCTGCAGGTACGGCGACGCGAAGGTGTTGTCCACCACGATCTTTGCGTTGCCCTCGTGGGCGACCTCGGTGAGGAGCTCGATGTCACCGATGTTGAGCAGCGGGTTCGTGGGGGTCTCGACCCAGACCAGCTTGGTGTTGGACTTCATCGCCGCGCGCACCGCATCGACGTCGGACACCGGAGCCGGGGTGTACTCGATCCCCCACTGCGTGAAGACCTTGTCGATGAGACGGAAGGTTCCGCCGTACGCGTCGTCGGGGATGACCAGGTGATCGCCGGGTCGAAGTACCGAACGGAGCAGGCAGTCGGTGGCCGCCATTCCCGAACTGAACGCTCGACCGTAGGTTCCGGATTCGAGCGCGGCGAGGTTCGCCTCGAGTGGGCGACGGGTGGGGTTACCCGTTCGCGCGTACTCGAAGCCACTGCGCATTCCACCGACGCCGTCTTGGGCGAAGGTGGAACTCGCGTAGATCGGCACGTTGACCGCACCGGTCAGCGGATCGGGTTCGTAACCCGCATGCACCGCTTTCGTGGAGAAACCCTGCCAGCTGATGTTGTCGGCCTTGCTGCGTTGCTCACTCATGGTCCCCAGCCTAATGGCGCCGGTGCCGGCGCAGGAATCCGAACTCAGGAATCCGAACTCAGGAAACCCAGGAGATCGTGGCGCGTGATGACACCGACCGGCTTGCCGTCGTCGACCACCATGAGTGCGTCGGTGTCACCGAGCGCCTTCGTGGCCGCCGAGACCGGCTCGCCGGAACCGATGAGCGGGAACGGCTTGCTCATGTGCTTCTCGACGGAATCCGCAAGGTGCGCACGGCCTTCGAATACCGCGCTCAGAAGATCTCGCTCGGACACACTTCCGGCGACCTCGCCTGCCATGACCGGCGGTTCCGCACCGACGACGGGCATCTGGGACACGCCGTACTCGCGCAGGATCTCGATCGCATCGCGCAGGGTCTCCGACGGGTGAGTGTGAACGAGGTCCGGCAGCTCGCCCGACTTGCCGCGCAGCACGTCGCCGACGGTGGGAACGTTCGTCTTGCCGTCCAGTGGGGTGCGCAGGAATCCGTACGACGCCATCCACTGATCGTTGAAGATCTTGGACAGGTAGCCGCGGCCACCGTCCGGGAGGAGGACGACGATCAGGGCGTCGGGGCCCTCGCGCTTGGCTACTTCGAGGGCGGCGACGACGGCCATACCGCAGGAACCGCCGACCAGCAGTCCCTCTTCGCGGGCGAGGCGACGTGTCATCTCGAAGGAATCGGCGTCCGAGACAGCGATGATCTCGTCCGGGATGGACGGGTCGTATGCGGTCGGCCAGAAGTCTTCGCCGACGCCTTCGACGAGGTACGGGCGACCGGTGCCGCCGGAGTAGACGGAGCCTTCGGGGTCTGCGCCGATGACCTTGACCTTGCCGCCCGAAACTTCCTTGAGGTAGCGGCCGGTGCCGGTGATGGTTCCGCCGGTGCCGACGCCCGCGACGAAGTGCGTGATCTTTCCGTCGGTGTCGGCCCAGATCTCGGGACCGGTGGTCTCGTAGTGGCTCTCCGGTCCGCCCGGGTTGGAGTACTGGTTGGGCTTCCAGGCGCCGGGGATCTCACGGGTGAGGCGGTCGGAGACGCTGTAGTAGCTGTTCGGGTTGTCCGGCGCGACGGCCGTGGGGCACACGACCACCTCGGCGCCGTAGGCACGCAGGACGTTGCGCTTGTCTTCGCTGACCTTGTCGGGGCAGACGAAAACGCACTTGTATCCACGCTTTTGCGCCACGAGCGCCAAGCCGATTCCGGTGTTGCCCGAAGTCGGTTCGACGATGGTGCCGCCCGGCTTCAGTTCACCCGAAGCCTCGGCTGCGTCGATCATCTTGACGGCGATGCGGTCCTTGGAGCTACCGCCCGGGTTGAGGTACTCGACCTTGGCTGCCACCGTGCCGAAGTTTTCGCCCGTGACGGACGTGAGCTTGACGAGTGGGGTGTTGCCGATGAGGTCGACGACGTGTTCCGCGATGCGCATTCGTCCATGTTCCCAGATAGAAGAAAACGGTGCGCGCGGACGTCGGGCGAAGGCGGTGCAATCCGGCTAGATTGGCAAGTGTGAGTCGAACCGGACTGAAAGCGTCGGTGGCCACGGTGGTGGCCGGATCGAGTGCAGGCACGCTCTCCTGGTTGGGCTACAACTATCTGATGTCGCAGGCAGGTGCGGCGCGCGGGGTGATCGGTCGCAATATCGCCAAGCCACCCGAGGCGGACGGTGTGTACGCACCCGGCGCCGACAACCCGGAACTCTGGTGGCGGGCCGTGCCCTTCGATCTCCACTTGATGATCTTCGGTGATTCGTCTGCGGCCGGCGTCGGCGCGCTGACGGCGTCGGAAGTTCCGGGTGTGCAGGTCGCGAAGCAGCTCGCGAGTGAAACCGGGAAACGAATCCGCTTGAGCACCAAGGCTATCGGCGGCGCCACCTCACGCGGGTTGAGCGGGCAGGTCGACGCCATGTTCGTCGCCGGCCCTCCCCCGGACGCTGCGGTGATCCTGATCGGCGCCAACGACGTCACCGCCAAGAACGCAATTCACGCTTCGGCAAAACGCCTCGGTGACGCGGTACGACGCTTGCGCGAGAGCGGCGCCGTCGTTGTTGTCGGCACCTGCCCGGATCTGGGGGTGGTCACGGCAATCCCGCAACCGCTGCGCTCCGTGGTGCGTGAATGGGGCCATCGCCTCGCACTCGCCCAGGCGGCCGCGACCAGAAACGCGGGGGGTCATCCCGTTCCACTAGCTGACCTGCTGGCCAAGGAATTCCTGGCCTCGCCCGACACGATGTTCTCGGCCGACCGTTTCCACCCGTCCGCGGCCGGATACGAACTCGCGGCGAAGCAGATCGTCCCGGTTCTCGCGTCGGCTCTGGGCGAGTGGCAGGGTGGCCCGCTACCCGAACTCCCCCACGTCTCGGAGGCGGCGCAAGCTCGCACCGTCGCGGCCCGACTGACGGCGGCGGCAACCCAATGGAAAGCCTTCGCACGACGCACAAAACCTGCAGTTCAGCGCCACGACGTCAACTGAGTGAGACTGCGTGACCACCATCTGGGAGTGGCAACGTAAATTGTAAGTCGAAGCTGCATTCAACTTGCCCTGCTCGACGGCGTTTCAAGCCGCCCCCGAGCAGTACACAAAAGGAGTTTTCATGCCCGAGGCAGTAATCGTCTCAGCAGTACGGTCGCCCATCGGCCGCGCAATGAAGGGTTCGCTCAAGGACATCCGCCCGGATGACCTCGCGACTCAGATGGTTGCCGCCGCGTTGGCAAAGGTCCCCGAGCTCGACCCCACCGAGATCGACGACCTCATGCTCGGTTGCGGCCAGCCCGCCGGTCAGTCGGGCTTCAACATCGCCCGCGTCGTCGCCGTTCAGCTCGGCTACGACTTCCTCCCCGGTGTCACGGTCAACCGTTACTGTTCTTCCTCGCTGCAGACCACCCGCATGGCTCTGCACGCCATCCGCGCAGGCGAGGGCGACGTCTTCATCTCCGCCGGCGTCGAGTCCGTCTCCAGCTTCATCACGGGCAACGCCGACGGCCTCCCCAACACCAAGAACCCGCTCTTCGACGCAGCGCAGGCCCGTAGCGCCAAGCTCGCCGAAGGTGGAGTCGCCTGGACCGATCCTCGCGAAGAGGGCCTGATCCCCGACGTGTACCTGGGCATGGGCCAGACCGCGGAGAACGTCGCTTCCGCCACCGGCATCACCCGCGAAGACCAGGACCGCTGGGCAGTTCGCAGCCAGAACCGCGCCGAGGAAGCTATCGCTCGCGGCTTCTTCGAGCGTGAGATCACCCCCGTCACCCTCGCCGACGGCACCGTCGTCTCCAAGGACGACGGCCCCCGCGCCGGCACCACCTACGAAGGCATCAGCGGCCTCAAGCCCGTCTTCCGCCCCGACGGCACCGTCACAGCGGGCAACGCCTGCCCGCTCAACGACGGCGCAGCCGCACTGGTGATCATGTCCGACACCAAGGCAAAGGCACTCGGCCTGACCCCGCTCGCTCGCATCGTCTCCACCGGCGTTTCGGGCCTGTCCCCCGAGATCATGGGCCTCGGCCCGATTCAGGCCGTCAAGAACGCCCTGAAGATCGCCGGCAAGTCGATCTCCGACATCGACCTGTTCGAGATCAACGAGGCATTCGCCGTGCAGGTCCTCGGATCCGCTCGCGAACTGGGTATCGAAGAAGACAAGCTCAACATCTCCGGTGGCGCGATCGCACTGGGCCACCCCTTCGGTATGACCGGTGCCCGCATCACCAACACCCTGATCAACAACCTGCAGGAGCAGGACAAGACCTTCGGTGTCGAGACCATGTGTGTCGGCGGCGGACAGGGCATGGCAATGGTGATCGAGCGCCTCAGCTGATCCCCTGAGCACGTCGAAAGCGGCCGCCCGGTTTCTGCCGGGCGGCCGCTTTCGTGTGGTCGTGTTCAATGTTCGCGGTTTTTCATGTTGTCGTGAATTTCCGAGCAAAACTCCCCAACTCGCGAATCAACTCTCGCGCAGCCTCGTCCTCACGCTGCACGGCGGCGCGAGCCTCTTCCGCCCAACCCTGACGGAGCAGTCGTTTGGCGGCCAAGACTGCCGGACCGACGTTGGCGGCAATCTGCTCGGCACTCTCGCGGGCGCGGGCCTGAACCTCGTCGGCAGGTACCGCTGCGGTCGCCAAGCCGTAGTCAGCCGCCTCGATGCCGCTGAGCCACCGGGCCGACAGGATCAGTTCGCCGGCGCGCTGTGTTCCGATCACCTTGGGCAGCAACCAACTACTGGCCGCTTCGGGCGCCGTGCCCAGCGAGGTGAACGGTGCCCGCAAGCGTGCGTTCTCGGCAACGTAGACGACGTCGCAGTAGAGCAGCATGGTCAGGCCGATGCCGACGGCGGCGCCGTGCACCGCGGCGATCAAAGGCTTCGGAAACTCCACCAGCGCTACGATCAGCGGCGCGAATGCGTCGCCGAAGTCGGTATTGTCCGTGCCGGGTTCGGCCAGTGCGCGTAGGTCGACACCACTGGAAAATACCTTGCCCGCGCCCTCGAGGATCACCACGGCCACGGCATCGTCCGACGCCGCGTCGTCGAGCGCCTTGGTGAGCGCTCGAAAGCCGGCCGCATTGAAAGCGTTCAGGCGGCTCGGATTGTTGAAGGTCAGCGTTCGCACTGCTCCGGCATCCGCGACCAGGATGGGTTCAGAGGTGTTTGTCGACATTCGCTCCCCTTCGTTCCAAACCAAGCAGTTGCTAGGCATCCAAGCACCGTAACCGCCCACAGACGACAAAAGAAGGGCCCCTCGCGGGGCCCTTCTTCGTGTTCCGGAACGACTCGAGAATTAGTCGTTGTTGAAGTAGCTCAGCAGACGCAGGATCTCGACGTACAGCCAGACCAGGGTGACGGTGAGGCCGAATGCGACGCCCCAGGCTGCCTTCTCCGGCGCCTGTGCGCGGATCAGCTGATCAGCGGCGTCGAAGTCGAGCAGGAAGCTGAAGGCTGCGATGCCGATGCAGACGAGGCTGAAGATGATGGCGAGCGTACCGCCGTCACGCAGCCCCAGTCCGCCGTCGACGAAGAAGCTCGCGACGAGGTTACCGAGCGCCAGAACGACAACGCCGATCAACGCGCCGATGATCATTCGCGTCAGACGCGGTGTCACCCGGATCGCACCGGTCTTGTAGACGACCAGCATGCCGAAGAACACGCCGAACGTTCCGAGGACTGCTTGCGCGATCAGTGCAGATCCGCCGACGCCACCGAATTCGACGCTGGTGAACATGAACGACAGCGCACCGAGGAACAGACCCTCCGCGACGGCGTATGCCAACACGATTGCCGGGTTGTCCATCTTGCGGCCGAACGTGGCGACCAGAACCAGTACCAGGCCGACGAGACCGCCGCCGATGACCAGCGGGGCTGCGAGGTCGGCGTTGTTGTTGACCAGGAAGTACGACACCAATGCCGAGATGGTCAGCACACCGAGCGTGATGCCCGTCTTGGTGACGACGTCGTCGATCGTCATGGCCCGCGAGGTGGGACCGGTCTGGTACGGCTCAGCCGGAGCGTACTGCGGCTGACCGAACTGCTGGGTTGCCTGCGAGGCGCCCGCCGTCGCAGATCCGAACGAGGCGTATCCGTTGCCCTCTTGCTTGGGCAGATTGCGGAACACCGGGTTGCTGGTGGTGCGCACCGTGATCATCCCTTCATCGTGGTGGCCTACGACGGGTGCGTCGCGGGTTCGCCGGACGGATCCGAGTTTCCGACACGGTCCGTGTACCTAACTAAAAGTAAAGCACTCGTAATTTACAACGTCGAAGCATCCGTTGTAGTTCCCGGCGCGTTTCCGGAAGGTCAACACTCTTCGACACTCGTCCCTTTTCGATACTAGGACGGTTTGATCGACTTCATCACGATGAACTTCGCGTTCTTCGCCATCGCCTCACTGGGACCCACCGCGGCTTTCAACGGTTCGCGATAACCCAGATGCGCGTTGTGGACAGTCCACAGCTCCCCGCCGGGGCGCAGGACGCGACCGGCGGCTTCGAACATCTTGAGCGCTCCACCGGTGTGAACCGCCGCGCCGACGTGGAACGGCGGGTTCAACAGAACCAGATCCGTGCTCGCGTCGGGCAGCGAGCTCATCGCGTCGTCGCGCAGACCGCTCACCCGATCGCCGACGCCGTTTGCGGACGCGGTCGCCAGTGCCGAAGCGACGGCTGCCGAGGACTGATCCGTCGCGATCACGTGCACGTCCGGGAACTTGCGTGCGATCGCCGTCGCGAGAATGCCGCTGCCACAACCCAGATCGACCACATCGCTCAACGGGTCGACCGCTATCTTGCCGAGATTCTCCAGGAGCAACCGGGTGCCGATGTCCAGGCTCGCACCGGCAAACACTGCGCCGTGAGCAACGACGTCGAGATCGAACTCGTCGAGGCGTTCGGTCAACGGGAACGTGATCGCAACATCGGCCTTGGGTTCCGAAGCCTTGAGTACGCGCGACTTCTGACGCCCACGAGAGGCGCTGACGTCGGAAAACGATTCGCCGAGAACCTTGTTCATCGCCGGGGTGATGTGCTTGTCACGCCCACCGGCGAAGACCCGTACTGCCGGGTCGGCATGGAGTGCGATCAGTTGAGCGATCTCGGCAAGTTCGGCGAGACTACGCGGCAATTGCATGAGCACGACGCGGGCGCCGCTGAGCAACTCCTCGTCCAGTCCGTGGGAGGTGAAGGCGTCACTGAAACCGAGTTCGCGCGCATTGTTCGCGAGGGCCAACTCTCCGGTGAGCGGATCCTGGTGAACCCGCACGCCGGCAATTCCGTGAACGAGCGCAACACCGGCGGTCAGCGCACCGTAGTGATCGCCGATCACGACGACGGTGCCCGCCGGTGCCGCGGCAAGAGCATCGGCGGCCTCGTCGAGGATCAGACGATCAGCCGCGTCGACGGCAAAGAGATTGGGTGCCTCGACATCGGGGAATCGGCGCAGACGATCGAACAGTTCGGGTGTGTCGGACATGCCACCAGTCTTTCAGGTGAATCAGCTCAACACTCAATCCTGGAAGTGCGGGTGATCAGTTCGACATCCACTGCACGACGTTGTCGACGGTTTCGCGTTCGGTGCGGAATCCGTTCACCGGGTGGTCGGTGTCGGGGTATCCGAACGAGATCGCGCAGACCACCTTGCGGGTGTCGTCGATTCCGAAGTGCTCGTGAATGAACTTGGAACTGCCTGCGAGTGCCGCCTGCGGAATGGTGGCCACACCCAGACTCTGGGCCGCGAGCAAGAAGCTGTTCACGTACAACCCGCAGTCGACGGCTCCATAGGTGCCCAATGCCTCGTCGGTGGTGATGATCGCGACGTGGGGAGCGCCGAAGAGCTCGAAATTCTTCATCGTCTGCGCCGCGGACCCGGCGCGGTCTCCGTGCTCGATTCCGACGCTCGAATAGAGCGCCATCGCGCAGTCGAACCGACGCGACTTGTAGATGCCCTGGTATTGGCGTGGGAACTCGAAGTCCGACTCCTGGGCGTTGGCGATCACGTACTCACCGAGGCCGGCGCGGAATCGTTCGGTGCCCTCCCCTTCCGTGATCGCGACCTGCCACGGTTGCGTGTTGCACCACGACGGCGTCTTCTGCGCCAGCCGAAGGATCTCCTCGATCACCTCACGCGGCACTTGGCGGTCCTGGTAGGCGCGGCAGCTGATCCGGGCATCGAGCAAGGCTTCCAGGCTCGTATCCACGACGATGCTCTCGGTCATTTGTTCTCTCCTCGATCAGGCTGCACTACAACACTTCGCACGATAGAACTACCGTCTCGACGCGATGGTCAGCGGGTCACCTTTGCGAAGGCACCCACCAGTTCGCCGAACTCCTCGATCGCCGCATCCGGGTCGGGATCAACCGCTGCCAGCGCGACCAGCACATCGGTAGCTCCGGATTCGAGCAGCTGTTCGGCACTGAGCATCGTCGCCGGGAGGTCGATCGAACCGTCAGCCCCGCGAACGACGGTCAATCGCCCCCGAATCTGCAGTTCCGCCGGATCGCGTCCGAGATCTGCCATTGCCTTGCCGATGACGTTGATCCCAACACGTAGGTCGTCGTCGACGGCGCCCATGATCGGAATCCATCCGTCGCCCCAGGTTGCGACGCGTCGTACGACCGCTTTGGAGAGCGAACCCGACACCCAGATCGGGATTCCTGCGGACGGCCGGGGCGCGCAGTACACGTCGTCGAATGTCAGTCGAGGAGTGTCGATGCTCGCGGGCGCCGAACTCCACAGGGCCCGGCACACGGCGAGAGCGTCGTCGAGCAGAGGTCCTCGTTTGCCGAAGTCCATACCGGCAGCTTCGTATTCGCGTTCCTGCCAACCGGTTCCGACGCCCAGGTCGAGGCGGCCGCCGGAGAGCAGGTCGAGTGTCGCGGCAGTTTTAGCCAGTACCGCTCCCCCGCGCAGTGCGGCGATGACGATTCCGGTACCCAGACGAATCGTTTGTGTCTGTCCGGCAACAAAAGCCAGCACGGTCAGCGGTTCGAGCCAGTTGGCGTCAGGCTCGGTGGGAAACGCCGACCACGTGTACGCCGAGTTGTCCGAGCCCATCACCACGTGATCGGTCACGAGGACCCGGTCGAAGCCGGCGGCTTCCGCGCTCTGACAGACCTGGACAAGTTTGCCGTAGGAGCCCTCCGCGAGAGTGGTGCCGAAATTGGGAACATTCAGACTGAAAGTTGTCATGTGTCAAGCCTTTCGGGGCCGGTTGGTCCAGCCGCCCTCTTCTGTGGGGAACCAGCCACCAGCAGCGTGCGAGCCGCCGTCGACGTGGATGACAGTTCCGGTGATGTATCTCGACAGGTCGGAAGCCAGGAACAGTGCGGGACCGGCAATGTCGACCGGCTGGCCTGGTCCACCCAACGGCGCCCACCCCGGCCACTTGTCCCAGTCGTCCGCAGAAACGATCTTGCGATACGGCACCTGTACCGACTCGATCAGATCCGGCGCAATGGCGTTGACGCGCACTCCGGTTCGACCGATCTCGACGCCCAGGCTCCGAGTGAACTGCGTCAGCGCCGCTTTGTATGCCGAGTACATGGTGTGGCCGGGGATCGCTCGATGCGCCTCCACCGTCGTCAGGTTCACGATCGATCCACCGGTTCCGCGGTCGATCATGCCGGGAAGCAGGGCATGGGTCAGGCGCACGACGTGATCGAAATTGATGTTGCCCGCCTCGGACCAGAAACCCGGATCGGTACCGGTGAACGCTGTCGGCGGATTCAGGAAATGCCCCACATTGTTCACCAGGACATCTGGCGCGAATTCGGTCAACGCGACGGGGACTTCCCGCGCCCGCACGTCGTACTCGAGATGGTTGATCGAACCACCTGCAGCGGAGTCGAATTCGCTCTCGTTCAGCGGAGCCACGTCGACAACCAGAACTGACGCGCCGTGCGATGCGAATGACCGAGCTATCGCTGCTCCGATTCCCTGGGAGCCACCTGTGACCACTGCCTTCTTACCCACCAACATCGGCCCTGGGGAGTACGCCGATCCGACCTCCACGAAGACACCCTTCTGCAGTTCGATGTGAATCACTTCGGCGTACCGTCACACATCGATTCGCAAAACGGGCACTACGTTCTCACTCAGTGGTAGCCGCTGCACCCAGCCTGGGCGGACCGCCGAGTCGCCGATTCAAGTAGTCCGGAATTTCGGCTGCCCGTATCGGCACTCCCTCCAGGTACCCCTGGATCACGTCGCATCCACACTCGATCACTATCGCGCGCTGCCGCTCAGTCTCGACACCCTCGGCGACGGTGTCGAGCCCGAGAGATTTGGCAATCGCGATGACGGCTCGCAGGACAGCGAACCTCGAATTCGAGGGATCCGCGTCCAGTGGTGCGACGAACGCCCGGTCAATCTTCAACCGATCGAGTGGCAGGCGGGCCAAGCTGGCAACCGAGGAGAACCCTGTGCCGAAGTCGTCCATCGCAATGGCGATTCCGAGCGCCGACAGCTGTACCAATACGTCTCGGTCCGCGTCGTCGATGACCAGCGATTCGGTCACCTCGATCTCGAGTCGGCTGGGATCGAGGTTCACCTCGTTCAGTGTCCGGCGTACCGATTCGACGTATCGACTCGAACGCAGTTGAACCTGAGAGACATTGACGGCAACCCGAATGTCCTGCGGCCACCTTGTCGCCGCCGTGCAGGCAGCCCGCAAAACGCCCGCACCAATTGGCACGATCAAGCCAGTTTCCTCGGCGACCGAAATGAAGTCTCCCGGCGAGACGAGACCTGAAGTCGGATGGTTCCACCGCAGCAGAGCCTCGAACCCGACGACAACTCCCGTCGCGGCTGAAACCTGCGGTTGATAGACCAACTCGAACTCTTCGTCGATCAGCGCACGACGAAGATCCAGCAGTGCCCTGGCCCTACCGGTCGCACGATCGCGCAAACTCGCATCGAAGGCGCGGATCTGGTTCCGACCGCTCTCCTTTGCGTGGTACAGCGCGAGGTCGGCAACAATCACCAGGTCTTCGAGGCTGTCGGCGTCGTCGGGCATAGAGCCGTAGCCCAGGCTCGCGCGAATGCGAATCTGATTGCCGACCAGTGAAAATGGTCGTTCGAATGCGTCGAGAATTGTTTGGAATCGCTCCTGCACCTCGTCTGCATTCCCGATGTCGTCGAAGGCGATGTCGTCGAAGGCGATGTCGTCGAAGGCGATGGCAAACTCGTCACCCCCCAGTCGTCCACAGATCTCGTTCGATCGCAGAACGCTGCGCAGTCTGCTCGCTACATCACGAAGCACGTCGTCTCCGACGTGATGGCCCAACCGGTCGTTGATCGACTTGAAGTTGTCCAGATCCAAGATCGCCAACCACACTCTGCGCCCGTCCCGAAGCCGCGACGACAGTTGAGCGTTGAAGCTGTACCGATTTCTGAGCCCGGTCAGCGAATCGACCTCCGCCAGTCGCAAGATGTTCTGACGCTGGTGATAGGAGTGCGTGATATCGGATCCGACACCGCGCCATCCGTAGTCCGACCGCTCACCGCTGCCGGGGTGCCCTGACATCGACCACCAGCGAGTGTCGCCCCGTACGACGACCTGCAGTGTGAGGTCCCGAAACGCCGTCCCTGCTTCGAAATTCGCAGCGAGGAGAGCTAGGGACTTCCTGCCCGCGTCTGTTCGGGATGCGCCGATCCCGATCAGAATCTCGTGCATGGTGCGGCCCCGGATCTTCGCTGCCGGTAAACCGACCTGCTCGGCGAATCGATACGACACGGTACTGGCGATACCGCGCGAATCCGTCTCCCAGAGCCAATCCTGGGCACCGTCTTCGAGATCGTTGAGCAACAATTCCACGAGATCTCGTTCGTCCTCGGCGACGAGCTCGGCGCGTAGCCGTCTCTCGAAAAGGTTGGCCAACAGCAATGTTCCGCTGTAGAGCGAACCCAGAAAGATGACCAGCACCCCGATCAGTACGTAACGCGACGTGCCCGGTTCTGTCCAAAACGCTCCGGCCAGACCGGCCCCGACGAGGCTGATCCAGACGACAGTGATTCCGCGAAACATCATCGTGGGAAATACGCCGACCGCGATCCCGCCGATCAACGTCGAGCTCAGTACCAATTCGTCACCAGGGTCGAGCATCGGGAAGAGAACGAGAGCCAAGCATGCCAGGAGCACTCCCCAGACAACGATTTCGACTGTGAGCACCACCAATTCGGTGGTCTGCGACTCGGAGACGCCGAGACGCGCGCGTCGCACCCAATAAACACTGAATCCGGCGCTCGACAACAGCATGACACTCGACCAGGCGAAGCTGAACCATCCGGCATCCACCGGCAAGAGCACCACGATCGCTGACAACGCAACAGCTGCGGTCAGAAACGACCACGGAAGAACCCGCGCGGTGAACCGCAGCCGTCGATCGAGTAGACGACGGCGATCGTAATCCGAAAGGTGTTGTTCCGAGCCGCTTCGACCGAGCTTGCGCACCGACGTCTCGACACGACGCCTACGGAGTGCTGCCGGGTCATCCATGATGGCCTGCTGTCGCCAGTGCAACCTCGTCGACCGACATGACTCCGCCGGCGGCGTATCCCTGGACAGTCCGCACTCCTGCTGCGGCCACGGACTTCAGGTCCTCCTCACTGTCCACTCCCGAGACGACGACTTCCATTCCCAGTGCGCCGACCAGATCCACGACAGCTTCGAGAATCGGCCGGCCGCCGGGCGCCGCACCGGAGATGGAGCGTTCGATCCGAACTCTCGTGAACGGAAGCCCGGACAGTGATGCCAGGGAGGAGAATCCGGCGCCGAACTCGTCCACCGTCAGCGATACCCCCATTTCCGCGATGGCGTGCAACGCGGCCCTGGACTCGTCGGTGATGGCCGAGGATTCGTTGAGTTGGAGTTCGAGTTGGTCGGCACTGGCACCTGATCGTCGAAGCGAATCCCCTATCGAGTCGACGAAGGAATCCGATTCGAGCTGACGCGTCGATACCGCGACTGCTACCCGCAAGTGATCGGGTAGGCGTGACGCCGCCGCGCAGGCCAGCTCGAAAACTGTTGTCCCGAGCGAGTACGCCAAACCGGTGTCGTCGGCGACACTCATGAATTCTGCGGACGTCACAGCCCCGAGCCGCGCGTTGTGCCAGATCACACGCACCTCCACAGCCACGATCTCGCGGGAGACGACGTCGATCCGGGGCAGCATCTCGAGTTCGAGGTCCTTGTCGGACACGGTGTTCCCCAGATCCTCGAGGAGGCGGGCGCGCCGATCTGCCACGGACTTCATCGAGTCTCGATACTCGCGTACAGCGCCACGCCCGGATTCCTTCGCGGCGAACAACGCCAAGTCTGCTGCGCCCATCAACTCGTCGGCGGAGGCCGGGAGAGCGTCAGGGCGGTAGTACCCGATGCTGCACCCGATCTCCAACCGCGTGCCTGCCACTGTGATCGGCTCATGGAGAGCTTCGATGTAGCGGCCGAGCAGAGTTCGCACGTGCGAACTGTCACCCACATCGGTGAATAGAATCGCGAACTCGTCTCCGCCCAAGCGCGCGAACAACTGTGACACCCCTCCGGCTTCGGACAGGCGATCCGCGACCTCCCGCAGAACCGCGTCGCCAACGGTGTGTCCCAGTGTGTCGTTGACCGATTTGAAGTTGTCGAGGTCGAGCATGGCTAACGCGAGGCCGCTCTCGCTTGTGTACGGATCGCGCAGCAGTCGTTCCAGCTCGGTCCAGAAGCTGTGCCGATTCGGCATTCCGGTGAGTGCGTCGACCCGACCCATCCGCACGATTTCGTCGCTCTGCAGTTTCACTTCGGTGACGTCGGAACCGACTCCTCGCCAGACGAACTCGTCGGGTGTGCGGCCAGGGCGCGGCCGTCCGGACACCTGCCACCACCGGATTTCTCCGTGCACTCGGACAGGAACGAGGACGTCGACGAATGCAGTTTTCGTGTGGCGGGCTTGCTGCAACTCCATGAGCGCATCGATTCCGCCCGGGATTCGTAACGTGCCCAGCTCCATGAACAGGTCCTGCCACGCCGTTCCTTGCAGCTCGGTGGAGTCCAGCCCCGCTTCGACCGCGAGCCGCGTCGGGATTCGGTTGAACTTTCCTTTCTGGTCCGTCTCCCACACGAAATCCCCGGCGTTGCCTTCGAAATCTTCGAGAAGCATCTGCACGACCGATCGTTCCGACGCTGCGCTCAGCTCAGCGCGGTAACGCGATTCCAAATTGCCCGAGACCACTATCGTGCCGCCGATCAGAGCGGCTCCGTAGGCGATCATTCCAATAAGTATTCGTTCGAACTCGGGTCCAGGTTGAAGCCAAAATGCCACCCCGAGGATGACGAGATTGGACAGCACCCAGGTGAGCCCCACCACCCGCAACATCGCGGTGGCCACGGCTCCGGCCCCGGTGATGGATGTGGTGACCGCTATCAGGATCAGATCGCCGGAATCGTCCAGGATCGGGTAGAGGACCAGTGCAAGCGAGGAATACAGGATCCCGACGACGGCGAATTCGACGATGAGAAACACGTACGACATCCGGTACGTCGGTGCGATCAGTTCGAAGCGGATAGCGAGTCCGACGAACATACCCACCAACCCGATCACCGCGGAAAGGATCGGCCACAGGCGCGGCAACAGCCCGCTGTCCGGTGGAATCACAAACAGCGCCAACCCAAGTGTGACGACGAGGTGGACAGCTGCAGCCCATGGCAGCACGCCGAAGGTGACGGCCATCTGTTCACGCGTTACGTCATCGCGTTGCGCAGGTGTCAGTCTTTCTCTCGGGTGCGGTTGCAGACGAGAGAGGACCGACATCACTTACCCTCCCTCTCCCACTCGAAAATTGAGTCGGACGTCCGACTGAGCAATTCTCCCGTAAATGGACACTGCCGTGTCAACCAGTACGTCCGACCTGTTTCGGAGCGAGGTCCGCCCATAGACACAGTAATCAGCAAACTGCTGGTCTGCGCGGTGGTTGGCGCAGCGAGTTGCGCGTCCTCGGGTTGAAATCCGGACATGAGGGACAATGGCCGGAGATCGCCGATCACGTCGGTGGAGATTCCTCGACGGGTAACACGATCGGACTCATTCGAGTTCAGACAAGGACTATCACGATGGCAATCGACTACACCCGACGTTCCGGCGAGTCCACATCGTCGCAGGCACCGGTCAGCCTGAGCAAGATCACGCTCACCAAATCAGCGCCGACGGTCAACCTCGCGAAGGCGGGTGAACGACAAGGCAATATGCGCGTGAACCTCAACTGGTCACAGGGAGCGCCACCGAAGAAGACCGGTTTCCTCGCCAAGCTCGCCGGCGCAGGCTCCGGTGCGGTCGACCTGGATCTCGGATGCCTCTACGAACTCGCCGACGGGTCCAAAGGAGTAGTCCAGGCCTTGGGCAACAGTTTCGGCTCGCTGACTTCCCCGCCGTACATTTCGCTCGACGGTGACGACCGCAGTGGCGCGAACACCGGCGGCGAGAACATGCACGTCAATCTCGGTGACCCCAGCGCTTTCCGGCGAATCCTCATCTTCGCGATGATCTACGACGGGGCCCCCAACTGGGCGGCCGTGGACGGCGTCGTCACCCTGTATCCCACCAACGGACCTGAGGTGGAAGTGCGACTCGACTCCGCCAGTAACCAGGAGCGACTGTGCGCGATCGCGCTCATCCAAAGTTCAGGTCAGGGCGTGACGGTTACCCGCGAGGTGCGGTACATCAACGGTAGTCAGTCCGATCTCGATCGGGCATACAACTGGGGAATGAAATGGGCAGCCGGACGAAAGTAGGTGTCGCGGCCGGGGCGTCCCCCATCCGATGGACAAAGTCCGAATCGTCCCCAATGTCGCAAATTACTGGATAGTGTCGAGAAGTGGGGTCGGACATGAGGGGTCACGCTCGACACCGATAGTGGGTCGGTGACGCTATGTGCTTGGCGACGCCGACGTTCGACCGGAAAGGCCCTCGATTTCCCCCGAGATCGAGGGTCTTTTCGTATCTTGCGTCACTGTTCGCCGCGCTCGTACTAGTTGATTGTTAAATTAAACGTTCACCACTGCACTGATGGAGAACGTGAATGTCCACGAATTCAGATCGCCGCCCTCGCCTGCCCGTGAGAATCGCCTACCTCGCCGCGGGGATTCTTTTCGTCGCCGCAATGCTCTTACTGGCGAGCGTCGTCAACCCTGACCGGGACCGCGATTTCTCCATGAACCACGTCCCCGCGGGGACGTCGGCGACTTCCGTCGTCGCCACCACTGACCTCGGCTAACGAAGGTACTGGTACGTAAGTGGCGCGCATCACGAAGTGTGGGTACCTTCAACGCCAATGGTTCGCCGTAGGTCGGTATTGAGAGGGACGGCCAACCACTGCCCTGCCTGGTTGCCCCACCCAAGCAGGCAGGGCACCCCTTCAACTCCATCGACTTTTCTGCGGATCCACGCCGACACACTCCGGCGTCCGGACAGTTTCACCACATCGCCTGCAGTAATGCGTCCTGTGTCCGCCATTCTCCGTCGAGGCACACCCGCAGACCTCCCAGCCGACAAGGCACGTATTCGCCGTGAGTCGATGTCCATTCGGGCAGCGGTCCGGGGATCGCTCGGTCAACCGCATCTCCACATTTTCGCACACATGTTCGATAACCTGGTACTGCAAACGGCACATTCGACTACACCGGCAGCTTCCGGTCGGCCCGAGCGCAACTATCCCTTCCGTCACTTCGGTCTGCTTTAATACGAAGGCTTTGTCGGGGGTTTACCAATGTCCGAAGTTGTCGAGTTTCTGCGAGTACACGCAGGCGAACACGGGGTATGAACTATGGGTTTCTTCAAGAAAGCGGCTGTGACTGCTCTGGCGGTCGCTGCAGTCGGAGCATCAACAGGGATCGCATCGGCTGATCCGTCTACCGACGTGAACTACGAAGCGAAGGTCGTCGACAAGTCGATCGTCACCACCATCGACGCCGGGCTGTTCAAGGTCTCCGGCGACGGCAAGTCCGTTGTCTTGCAGGACAGCAAGGGAGCCGACCTGGTTTCCCTGCCTCTCGCATACAACCTCGGAGATCTGCAGTTTCCCTTCGATCGTGCGATCAGCGAAGACGGTAAGACCCTCACGCTGACACCGATCACCGATTCGGCGAAGGCCACCCCTCGGCCCGAGAGTGCGCCTGCGGCAAAGGAATGGACGCCCGTCGCCTCGCCCGAGGAAAATGATCGAGCAATCGCACACTTCCAGAGCCAGCTCGGTCTCGGCACTCAGGTTGGCAGTCTGCTTGGCACCATCGTCGGCGCCGGAATCGGGTGCGCTGTCGGCGCTCCGCTGGGCTTGACCATCGTCGGTCTCCCCGTCGCTGCGGCACTGTGCTTGGGTGGTCTCGCGACAGGAGCCGGCATCGGCGGTGTCGCCGGAACGATCCTCGGCGGCGGCGGCGCGGCAGTCGTGGCCGGTATCGATCTCGTCAACACGCTGAATGCTCCTGCAGGGACGACCGTCTGGGCTCAGTAGCCCCGACAACCAGTCGTTGCTCCACGAAAAACCCCGCCCGTCCGCATGAGGACGAGCGGGGTTTTTCGATTCGTTGTGCAGGCGGATTACTTGGTGCCCCCAGTCGGACTCGAACCGACACTTGACGGATTTTAAGTCCGTTGCCTCTGCCAATTGGGCTATGGGGGCCTTGACGCACCCGACTGGTCGGGTGCGGCAGGGATCAGACTATCGGGTCGGTCTGGGCTATCGACATCGCGATGCCGTCGAGGATGTCGTGTTCGCTGACAATCAGTTCGGTGATCCCGGCTTTGGCCTCGAAGGTCTGAGCCAGCACCGTGGTGATGATCGCTCCGCCGCCGATGACGTCCACCCGCCCCGGATGCATCGGACCGAAGGCAGCACGATCAACCCGCGGCATGGCAATGAGACGCTCACACACGTCGAACAGTTGCTTGAACGGAATCCTCGACAGGTGCACCTTCTCGGCGTCGTACTCCGGAAGATCCTGCGCGATTGCGGCCAGAGTCGTCATGGTTCCAGCGACACCCACCCACGTGTGCGCCTTCTCGACGGGTACGGCCTCGAACGCCTCGGACAATTTCGCGGTCGCAAAAGCCGTCGCCTCGGAAACCTGCTCTGCCGTAGGCGGATCCGACGGTAAGCACCGCTCCGTGACGCGCACACAGCCGATGTCGGTGGAGTACGCAGCCTGGACGCCAGAGGCATCACCGAGGACAACTTCAGTGGATCCGCCGCCGAGATCGACCACCACGAACGGCCCCTCGGATGGATCGAGTTCTCCCACAGCACCGCTGAACGAGAGACGTGCCTCTTCGTCGCCGGTGATCACCTCGGCTCCGGATCCGGGAATCACCGCACCGAGCACGTCACGCGTCATCGTGAAGAAGTCTTCTCGATTCGCAGCGTCGCGAGTAGCCGAGGTGGCGACCATACGAACGGCGGTTGCTCCGGCGTCGGCGATCATCGACGCGTACTCGACCAGCGCGACCCGGGTGCGTTCGATAGCTTCGGCCGCGAATGTCCCTGTTGCATCAACGCCTTGACCGAGTCGGACGACGCGCATCTCACGTCGGACATCCACCAGACGACCGTCGGCGCCGACGTCGGCGATCAGCAGTCGAATGGAGTTGGTACCGCAATCAACTGCGGCAACACGGCGAGTCACTGGTCGGTGTTGTCGGCATCGTCGATGCCAGGCCAGTCCGCGGGAATTGCAGTGCCGCGAAGCTTTCCGTGACCAGCCAACGCCACGGACTCGTCACCGAGCGGGTTCACGCCGGGCCCCTTGGCAAGCGAATGCGCCATCAACACGTGCAGGCACTTGACGCGATCCGGCATCCCACCACCTGCAAAGTCGGTTCCGAGAGATTCGATTGCGTCACGCTCGGCGAGGTACGACTCGTACGCCTGGCGGTAAGCCGCGGCAAGTTCGGGATCCTGCGTCAGACGTTCGGTCATCTCACGCATGACGCCGGCGGATTCCTGACGGCTCGCTTCGGCCGTCAGTCGCGGGTCGGTGAGGTAGTACAACGTCGGGAACGGTGTTCCGTCCGGAAGTTTGGGGGCAGTCTTGACGACGCCCGGCTGACCGTCCGGGCTGCGGTACGCGATCTCGATCACTCCGCGTGGCTCACGGCCCAATTGAGCGGCAACGGCGTCGAGGTCCGCCTGTGAAACCTGTGGGGAATTTTCGGACGTGTTGCTCACCCGGTGGGTACTCCTTGTTCTTCTGGCTCTATCGGCGCCAACGGCATCGGGGCCGGTGTCGTCGTCTCGGGAACCACTGGCGGTTCCGAAATCGTTTGCCACAGATCGCGATACCACGGACCTGTCAGCGGTGTTTCCTTTTCCTGCTTCTTCTCCGGCTCCTTGTAGTCACCGGGAAGCTGAACCTGAAACGGGGTCTCGCCCGGTTTGACGTACCGAAGGCGTTCTCGTGCAAGAGCTTCGATGTACGCAGGGTCGTCGAAGCGTGCGTTCTGCCCTTGCAGCTTTCGCAGTTCTTCCTCGAGCACCTGACGTTCGGCCGCCACCTGCGCGGCGTCCGATCGCTGGCTGATGTAAGTACGCAGCGGCACAGCCAGTGTCAGCGCCAACATGAGTACAACCATCGCGAGCACCACGGCCCGGCTGGTGGACAACCCGAAAATGGTGTTGTCCGACTTGGGAAGCCGAGACCAGAACTTGTTGGTTCCGCTCTTCCCTCGAGCCGACTTCGACCCGCGTGCCGACGCCTTCTCTGTCGAGGCACCCGACTGCGCGGGGTCTGTCACAGCGGAATCAACGGCTGCCGGATCTACCGAAGGTTCCGACGCCCGTGGGCGTCGGGCGCTGTCGCGACGCGCACGAGACGGTGTGTCTCCACGACGGGAACCACGACCCCCCGGACTTCCGCCGGGGGATCGTGGCTTACCGCGCTGTGCAGACACTACTGAATCTTAGATTTCCGTCAGGCCTCGAAAGCGAAGCGCGGGAACGCAACCTCGCCGGCGTAACGTGCTGCATCGCCGAGGTTCTCCTCGATACGCAGCAGCTGGTTGTACTTGGCAACGCGCTCGCTGCGGGCCGGAGCACCGGTCTTGATCTGGCCGCTGCCGACGGCAACTGCGAGGTCGGCGATGGTGGTGTCCTCGGTCTCGCCGGACCGGTGGCTCATCATCGTCTTGTAGCCGTTGCGGTGAGCGAGATCGACGGCGTCGAGGGTCTCGGTCAGGGTGCCGATCTGGTTGACCTTCACCAGGAGTGCGTTGGCCGCGCCCTTGACGATGCCTTCTTCGAGACGCTCGGGGTTGGTGACGAAAAGGTCGTCGCCGACGAGCTGGATCTTGTTGCCGATCTGATCGGTGAGCGCAACCCAGCCGTCCCAGTCGTCTTCGTCGAGCGGATCCTCGATGGACACGAGCGGGTATGCGTCGATGAGGTCGGCGTAGAACGCCGCCATCTCGGCCGCCGTGCGGTTCTTGCCCTCGAACTTGTAGCCGGTGCCGTCGGTGTAGAACTCGGTGGCGGCGACGTCGAGAGCGAGCGCGACGTCGGTACCCAGCTTGAGGCCGGTCTTGTTCACGGCGATCGTGATGAGGTCGAGTGCTTCCTTGGTGCCCGCGACGTCCGGCGCGAATCCGCCTTCGTCACCGAGACCGGTGGAGAGGCCCTTCTCCTTGAGAACCGACTTCAGGGAGTGGTATACCTCGGTGCCCCAGCGCAGCGATTCCTTGAAGCTCGGTGCGCCGATGGGAGCAACCATGAATTCCTGGACGTCGACACCGGTGTCGGCGTGTGCGCCACCGTTGAGGATGTTCATCATCGGGACGGGGAGTACGTGAGCGTTGGGGCCACCGACGTAACGGAACAGCTCCAGGCCCGAGGACTCGGCAGCGGCGCGAGCGACGGCAAGCGAGGCACCGAGCAAAGCGTTTGCGCCGAGGCGGGACTTGTCCGGGGTGCCGTCTGCGTCGAGCAGCGCCTGGTCGACCGTGCGCTGCTCGGTCGCGTCGATGCCGATGATGGCAGGAGCGATCTCGCCGAGCACAGCCTCTACGGCCTTCTCGACGCCCTTGCCGCCGTAGCGCGCGCCACCGTCGCGCAGTTCGACGGCTTCGTGCTCACCGGTCGAAGCGCCGGACGGCACCGCAGCCCTGGCGAAACTTCCGTCTTCGAGCAGAACCTCGACCTCAACCGTGGGGTTGCCACGGGAATCAAGGATCTCGCGAGCTCCGACCTGCTCAATACTGGCCACTGTGTGGTTCTCCTTCGAATGGGCTTCGCATTGGGGCACGCACTGCGTGCTTGACACTTGGGCTCCGACCCCTCCGGTCGAAAGAGGACCACGATCGCGGCTGGGCCTCTGCAGTGCCAGCACCTCTGTAGTGCCAGCACACAGCCTAACCGCACCGGCCGAAGGCTTCTTTATCGACGCGCGGTCATGGCCCCGACCTGCGGTCGATCACCGTCAGTCCGGCCGAACCCCGACTGAATATGCCGACGCACGATCACGGACCAGCGCGAGATAGTCGCCCGAGAGGTTGTACGCCATCAGCGCCTGCTGCCAGCCGGCTGCGGTAGTGAGGTCGCCCCCGCGTGCGCACAGGTAGCGGGCAGCGGTGAGGGCGGCGTCGTCGATGTTGTCCGGGTCCACCCGGCCGTCGCCGTTGGCGTCGACGCCCCATTTGAGCCACGTCTCAGGGATGAACTGCATGGGCCCCATGGCACGGTCGTGAATGGGATCGCCGTCCATCGCACCTCCGTCGGTGTCGGGGATCTCGGCAACTCCCGGGCCACCGTCGAGAGGGATTCCCCGAATGATCGGGGCCACCTGGCCCAACGCGTCGACAGACGAACCGTCGTAGGTCCCGTGTCGGCTCTCGACGCTGCCGATGCCGGCCAGAGTTGTCCATCCGATTCCGCAGCCGGGAAGCGTCTCGGTCATGACCGCAGCGGCATACCCGTATGCCTCGAGCGCAGTCGTACCGATCCCGATGTCGTCGGACAATCCCGCCGCCCAATCGGCAAGTTGATCGGCACTGCGACCGGGAGCATTGATGTCGATCGGCGGCGTCGGAGAGCCGCTACCTGGGGGTATGCCCTCGGGAATGGCCACTTTCGGTTCGTTCGATCCACACGCCACGGCGCCAGCGCCCAGCAAAGCTGTTCCGACAGCTACTGCGGCGACGGCTCGCGAGAGGCGCCGGGGACTTCTGCGGGCAGCGGAGGTTCGGTACACCCTTCCATCATCCACATGCGAGCGAACTACTCCCGATTCCATTGGTAAAGAACAGCAAAAGTACAGGTGAGAGCATGGTTCGCCGTCGATGATGGAGTATCTTCTTCTGAGTTAAGGCTGGCCTAGCCTCATGCGTTCGTCAGAAGCTGTTGCACTCACTCAGTCAGGAGTCGCCCGTGCCCGTGTCGGTACTCGCTGCCGCGAGCACACCGTCAGTTGCCACTCAGCTATTCGGCAGTGGCCTGATCGGTCTGCGTGAAGGCCTCGAAGCAGGCATCGTGGTGATGATTCTCGCTGCCTACCTTGTGAAAGCTCAGCGCAAGGACGCACTCAAATGGGTGTGGCTCGGCGTCGCGATCGCCGTCGCGATGGTGGCGATCATCTTCTTCGCGATTCACTACGGAACGTCGACGGTCAACGGCTTGACCGCGGAGATCATCGCAGGCGTTGCCTCCCTGATCGCCGTCGTCATCGTCACGATCATGGTCCTGTGGATGCGCACGGCAGCGAAGAACATTTCCGGGGATCTGAAAGCCGGAATGGAAAAGGCGCTGATCGCCGGCCCCGTCGCCATTTTGTCGCTGTCGTTCTTCGCGGTTGGTCGTGAAGGCGTCGAGACGGCGTTGCTCATGGTCGGATACGCCGAGAACACCGCAGGCAGCTCCTGGCCGCTGGTCGGACTGCTCCTCGGAATTCTGTTGGCCGCAGCCTTGACCGTGGCCATGTACTTCGGCGCCCTCCGCCTCAACTTGACGACGTTCTTCCGGTACACGGCGATCTTCCTCATAGTCGTTGCCGCCGGAATCCTCTCGTACGGTGTTCGTGCTCTACAGACCGGAAACGTCCTGCCGGGCGGATCCTCTCTCGCGTTCAACCTGACGCCCGGCTACGACCCGTCGACCTGGTACGGCACCGTCCTTGCCGGAATCTTCAATTTCCGGCCGGATCCGACTGTCCTGCAAGCCACCGCGTGGGTTGTGTACCTCGTCGTCGTTCTCGCGCTCTTCCTTCGTCCGCTTCCGTCGAAGCCGTCCGAGCCGACGGCCCCGCCTGCGCACGACACACATGTTCCCGAAAAATCCTGAGAGGCATTGCCGACATGCGTAAATCCACCCTCGTACTGGCCACGGCCGCGGTACTTCCCTTCTCCCTCGCCGCATGCACCGAGAAGACGACGGCGAGCGACGGCGACATCGTCGTCACCGCCACCGACGACTCGTGCGAAGTCAGCGCCACGACGGGGACGACCGGCACGTCGACCTTCCAGGTGACGAACAACGGCTCCAAGGTCACCGAGTTCTACGTCTTCGCCGAGGGTGATCGAGCGATGGGCGAGGTCGAGAACATCGGTCCCGGCCTGACCCGTCAGCTGATCGTCTCCCTCCCCGAGGCCGCGACGTATCAGCTCGCGTGCAAGCCGGGCATGGTCGGAACCGGAATTCGTCAGGACTTCGTCGTCACCGGTGATTCGCAGGCGGCTACCGACGAGAGCGGCCAGCTCGCCGAGGCCGCCGACGGTTACCGTCGGTATATCCGCAGCCAGATCGTCGCGTTGCAGGACACCGCAGCGCAGTTCGTCGCCGCCGTCCAGTCCGGCAACGTCGATCAGGCAAAGGCACTCTTCCCGATTGCACGTACCTACTACGAGCGCATCGAGCCCGAGGCCGAGAGCTTCGGCGAACTCGATCCCAAGCTGGACCTTCGCGAAGCGGATCTCGAGCCCGGTCAGGTCTGGACCGGATTCCACCGACTCGAGAAGGATCTGTGGGTCACCGGGCTGCAGCCGGACACCAACGCAGTCGCAGATCAGCTACTCGAAGACATCCAGTACCTTGCCGACCAGGTGAACGCAGACGATTACACGATCGATCCCACCAAGATCGCCGGCGATGCCCAAGGACTGCTCGACGAGATCTCGACTTCCAAGATCAGCGGCGAGGAAGACATCTTCTCGCACACCGACCTGTGGGATTTCCAGGCCAACGTCGACGGCTCACAAGCTGCGATCGCGGCACTGAATCCGATTCTGCAGGAACGTAATCCCGAGCTCGCCCAGCGCATCGCCGACCGATTCGCCGACCTCGACGCCGCGCTGGCACAATTCCGCGTCGGCGACGGATTCGTGTACTACGACACCGTTACCGAGGCGCAGCGTCAGGAACTCTCGCGTAAAATCGATGCCCTGTCCGCCGAGGTCAGCCAGGTCCAGGAAGTAGTTGCGGGACAGTAGATGACAGATTCACCAGAAGGCACACCCGCCGCGGAAAACGCAGCACCGCATGCAGTTTCACGACGCCGACTGTTCGGCGCCGTGGGTGCCGGCGCTGTCCTGGCCGGTGCCGGCGCCGTCATCGGACGGGTAACCGCCGACGACAATTCCGGCGCAAATCACGCAGATGTGGTGGCCTTCCGCGGTGAACATCAGGCAGGCATCACGACGCCGGCCCAGGATCGCATGCACTTCGTCGCTTTCGACGTGACGACGCAATCACGTGACGAACTGATCTCGTTGCTGCAGACGTGGACGGCGATGGCCGAACGAATGACTGCGGGTCAGGAAGCAACCGAGGACGGCGCGACCGGCGACGGTCCGTACGCGCCACCGAGTGATACCGGCGAGGCACTCGATCTGGCGCCGTCGCAACTCACCCTGACCATCGGATTCGGACCGTCCCTTTTCGACGACCGTTTCGGGCTCGCTGACAAGAAACCTGCTGCCCTACTGGATCTCCCCCACTTCCGTGCTGACAACCTCGATGCGAATCGCAGCGGGGGTGACATCGCCATCCAGGCGTGCGCCAACGATCCCCAGGTTGCCGTGCATGCGATCCGCAACCTCGCACGAGTCGCTTTCGGGACCGCGTCGGTCAAGTGGTCACAACTCGGGTTCGGACGAACGTCCTCGACTTCGACCACGCAGGCGACACCACGAAATCTGTTCGGGTTCAAGGACGGAACCGCCAATATCAAGGCAGAGGATCCAGACGCACTCGCCCAGCACGTCTGGGTCGACCCCAACGACGATCAGGCCTGGATGGCAGGCGGATCGTTCCTCGTCGCCAGACGCATTCGGATGCTGATCGAGCAGTGGGATCGCGCAGTTCTCAAGGAGCAGGAAGCCGTCATCGGCCGATCCAAACGCAGCGGAGCGCCGCTCGGTGGCAAGGACGAGTTCGACGAACTCGACCTCGATTCCAAAATGGGGCACGACTTCGTCATCCCGGAGGATTCACACGTGCGTCTGGCCTCGGCCGAGGAACTCGGTGGGATTCAGATCCTGCGCCGCGGATACAACTTCACAGACGGCTCCGACGGCTTCGGCCACCTGGACGCGGGACTGTTCTTCGTCGCATATTGCCGCAATCCAGTCGAGCAGTTTGTTCCGATGCAGCAAAACCTTTCACGACACGATGCGTTGAACGAATACATCCAGCACGTCGGTTCTGCAGTCTTCGCCTGCCCCGGAGGTCTCGCCGACGGACACTATTGGGGCGCAACACTGTTCGACCCCAAATAGTCGATCATTCGGTCCGCTACCACACTTACTACCAAACTTCGAGTTAATTTATATATCGAAGTGATAACAATTCTGGAATCTATGGTCCCAAAGGTGACAACTCGCCCATACGATCTGCGCATGAGAACTTCAGCACTTCTTCGAATTGCCCTTCTTTCAACGACTCTGGCGACGGCGGCGATTACCTTGCCCCCTCTTATATCGCCAGCACGCGCAGCAGATCGTTTCAGTGTCTATGCGTACGACGAGTTCAACGGACCTGCCAATTCAGCCCCCAACCCAGCCATCTGGCGCTACGAAACCGGCGGAGGTTGGGGGAACAACGAAAAGCAGGTGTACACCGACTCACGGTCCAACTCGAGACTGGATGGGCAAGGAAATCTACTCATTCAGGCCCAAAAAGTAGGCAGCACAATCACTTCCGCACGACTTGGAACTTTCGGTAAGGTCGACTTCACCTACGGATTGGTCGAGGCGCGAATAAAACTGCCAGCAGGAAAGGGCATGCATCCGGCATTCTGGACGCTCGGCACGAACCTATATACCGCGGGTTGGCCCGGCTGTGGCGAAATCGACGCAATCGAAACCATCAACGATGCGAAAACATACACGAGTGCCGTGCACGGTCCTACCAAATCCGGAACCCGAGTGACCGGCGTTTGGGACCGCAGTGTCGGCGGCGCCCGACCCGGCACCGATTTCACTGCATTCCACACCTACGGGATACTCAAGCGACCCGGACGAATCGAGACCTACATCGACGGCGTTCGAATGCTATACCTCGATCGGTCACAGGTATCCGGAGCGGAAGCATGGGTGTTCGACGCTCCTGCATACACCTTACTGAATATCGCCGTTGGTGGAACCTGGCCAGGCTTAACCGATTCCACCACACCTTGGCCATCCACGATGACTATCGACTACGTACGTTGGTTCCACGAGAACTGATACGCGGAGTTACCGACATTCATCCAGCAGTGCGATGGGATCGCAAGCGACCGTTCGAAGCACCCTCCTGATCGTTTCGGTATCGAATACGTTGCCGTGGAAGGTGACTGAGAGGTGACGTTGCCCATCGATCTCTGCACCGAGGAACGCGATACCTTCCGCTCCGTATGGATCGGTAGCCGCCACACACAGCTGATCGCCTGTCCATCTGATTTCATCCGAATGGGGAACGCGACCGATGTCTGAGTATGAAACCAAGGCGTGAGGCTTGATACTCACACTCGCCTCGGCGACCGTGGTGTGAGACCTCCCGAGAACCGAAGCGACAGTCGCCTTCACACTGATCGCTGAAAGGGTCAGCAACGGGTGACCCGAGGCGAGTGCCCCCGCGATACCCCGACTGACCTCCGACAGAGTCACGGATTCAGCCACCGGAACATATTGCCCCACAGCAAAATTACCGTTGATCACGGTCGACGGATGCGCATATCTGCGCGCGTCCATCAACACGAGCGCATTGGATGCGGTTTCCACTCCATGACTTCGCAAGGCAGCAAGAAAAACAAACAGTGTTATCGCGCGCAACGACGCCGACGGTGCGTGCTCGTCGCGCCAGCAAACTAGTCGATGCGCAACGTGCGGATCCATCGGGAGCGAAAGACTGACCGGATTGGGCCGCCACAGCATTCGGCGAGTCGCCGGAACTGGCTCGACCTCTGTTCCACGCACGTGCGAATGCCATCGAACGGCCGCTCCGAGCCGCCGAGGATCGCCTCCAAACGCACGAATAATTGTGCGCGACATAGGAAATCTCGACTCCGCCGAATGCAGAGCTGCGGGTAGTTGCCCTGATTGAGCGGTGCTGACAAGGGCGGCCCACAATCGCGAACCACCGATCCCGTCGGAGATGCCGTGCGAACCCAAACATGCAACATACTCCCCCGACACAACGATCCGAATCGACGAGTGAGTCAAATCCGAATTGAATACGGTGGTCGCAAATCTCGAAATGTCAGCCGCGTCGGTGGGCGGAACTTCTTCGACTGCCGCGCCAACGGCATCCGGATCGAACAGCCAACGACGGCGAGAGGAATCCGCGCGCAATCCGAACCTCGCCTGCGGGCCGATCCGAGCAATCTCGATCAGCGCACTACGCAGGTCACTCGGCGAGATGACACCAACGGGTCCGCCGATGACGAGCGCACGATCACGAACCCGCATCTGATCAACTGCAGAAACCTTGTAACTAGACATTGATCACTCTCAAGGCGTGAATCGAATCCAGTCGACGGTCAAGGTCGACACATCCGGGGTGGTTGCATCCGTTGGCCCGGGCCATTCCCCGCCCACTGCTATGTTCATCACGACATAGAACGGCTTGTCGAAAACCCATTTCGAGCCGTCCGGCGCCTCGCTGCGCAAGTACTCGCCCACCATTACACCGTCGATGAAGATCGAGATGGAGTCAGACCTTCTCGTCACCTCGTAAACATGGAAGGTAGTCGAGGCATCACCGCCGAGATAACCATCCGACGACATCTTCCACTTGCCGTCCGTGTGTGCAGAAGGATCGGACCACGGACCGTGTATTGCGTTGTGATACTCGGTGGCGTTGTGCACCAACTCCATTACATCGATCTCGCCGCTCTCCGGATAGCCCACCGTTGCCAGATCCTCGCCTAGTAACCAAAATGCCGGATGGATTCCCTGCGCCATCGGGAACTTTATCCGGGCAGAAATCGTGCCCTCGGTGAACGAAAACTTGTCCCTCGTCACGATCCTCGCCGACGTGAATCCTCCCGGGATGCGACGAGCCTCGAGCACGAGGTTACCGTTTCCATCCAAACGCGCGTTTTCGGCGTTGTCTGTGTAGATCTGCTTCTCCTGATTTCCCCAACCGCCGCCCCCGACATCGAATCCCCACATCGCCGGGTCAGGAGAATCCCCTGCAACACCATCGAATTCGTCTGTGCCGAAATCGCTCGAGACCATTCGCATCACTGGACTCCGGGGTTCACCGGTGGTGCACGAAGTAGCCAATAGTAGTGAGGCCATCGAAAAAATCATCCCGGCCCGAACCACGGCACGCGTACTCCCACTCATTTCACAACCCTTCGATAGACGTCAATCAGTCGATCAGCTCGCACCGACACCTCGTGGTTCTCCATTACCGACCTGCGTGCACGGGCCACCAACCGAGTACGAAGCTGGCTGCCATCCAGGAGAGACAGAATTCTCCCGGCCACGTCTGCCGGATCGCCCGGGACGGACAGCAGTCCGTTCTCCCCATCGACGACGTAATCGAGGAAACCGTCGGTCCGACTGGCCACCACCGGGGTACCAACTGACATCGCTTCGATCGCTATGAGCCCGAATGGTTCCCGCACGGAGGGAACGCACAGGATGTCAACCGATCGCAGAACCGACGCAACATCAGACCTGTGCCCGACAAACCTGATTGCGCCCGGAGCCAGCTCGGCAGCTTTTCTGCGAAGGTTCTCGCCATATTGTTCGTTCCCCGGACTCGGCCTACCAACGATCACCAGATGTAAATCTCGACCGCGCGCACGTATTTGGGACACTGCTTCGATCAAGGTGTCGATTCCTTTGACAGGGTCGACGCGTCCGATGACTGCGACCAAAGCCGAGTCAGGAGCGTCCGTCAGCTCAGCTCGCACAGTTGCTGGTCCGGGCGCAAAGGCCACCGCATCGACGGCCTGAGGCACTACGGTCGTCTTGCCCTGAGCAGAATTCGAAAGTTGCTGCAGTGCAGCATTACTCACTGCGATCGAGGCCGAAGCTCCACGAACAGCTGCACTCAGCAGACTACGACCTCGCCCCGGGTCGAGTATGTCGTGAATTTCGAGTACGACAGGCGTTCGTGCCAGCCTGCCAGCCACAACGCAATCCAGATGCGACAACAGCGAATTCGAATGAACGACATCGGCACGCCGAGCATGTCCGAGCAACCTCGAAATCCACGTGACGGACCGCGGGATCTGAGACAACAACGCCGACGGAGACTGGGAAACACCCGAGGCATCGCGCAGACCCACACGCAGTCCATCTGGCATCGGTATGAATTCGAGTCCCATCTCGTTCCACACCTGTTCAAGCTCACCACCAGAGGGCGCGGCCATGACCATATTCACGCCCTGCTCGCGAAGACGAGGGAGCAACCTGATAACGCTGTGCTCGATGCCCGTGACATCACGAGTCAGCGTCGATGCAAGAACTCGCAACCTGCGATCAGCCATCGTTCCCACCCTCATCCTGACCGGCCGCACGTTCAAAGACTACGAATCCATTACCTTCGAGGAAGACTTTCCACATCGGGTCCAACCTCATTCGGGCCTCCAGATTCGGCAGCGCGTCCCGTGGGGAAAGCCCGAAGTACCAGTTGTAGAAGATCATCTGATCGGAGATTGCGAAGTACGTCGTCCGGCGATCAGCAACAAAGTATTCATTGAACGTCTCATACTCATCGTCAGATGCGAAGTCTGCACCGTAGAAGAGAGTCGCAGCCTCCGGCTGCACGTCAAATTTAGGATCGAGACCGGCCAATCGCAGATACGCCTGGCTGGGTCGATCGGGCCATGCGGGCGACGGAAGCCTCAGTACGCCATAAGGATCGGCCGACTCCAGCACCTCGGAAGCGGCCTTGACCACTGCGGGTTTGGTCAAGTAAGCGAACCACGCGCCGAAGTACGCTTCCGATGAAGACAGCGTGACACCGACAAGCACGATACTCGCGATGAATAGCTTTACCCTCGCGGCATTGGACGCACGGAGCACTGCGGTGACCGGAAATGCAAGAAGCAAGGAACAACCTACCAAGGAGTAAAGATACACACGAAAGATCGCTTCACCGCCGTAGCCTTGCCCTGCCAGAATGGCAAGCGGCGCAAATGCGACGATCACGAGAGCGAAGACGGGCATCTTCCTGCGCCACATAACAAATGCCGTGACTGCGGAGGAAACCAACAGCCCGACAGTCAGGAAACGCATCGTCTTACTTGCAAATGCCTGCCCCGCAGTCGGCGTGAGATTCGCCCCGGCGAGGTTGGACTTCGCGTTCGACGTAACGTCGAACGAAAATTTCGCAAAATCGCCTGCGCTATCCCAGTTGTAGACTAGAAAACCTATCGCGATCGCGGCGAATACGAATGTCAACCACCACGGCCGGAACATTCGGAAGACCATGAGGGTCACCACTATTAATCCCATCCAGTACGGAGTGAGTTGGTGCGTGACTACTATCGCGCTGAAGACAACGATCATGACGATGACAAGGTTGGGTCGATCTCGCGAGGATCCAACGAGAGTTAAGAACGCCAGAACAAGGATCAGAGCCAACGCCTGAGGTGCGTAGTAATCCTGCGCCACCCAATTGAGCACTTCGAAGAGAAACGTCGCGGAAATCGCGGTCGGGACATCCAGACGCCAAGCTCTGGCCATGCAGTAGAACAGAATCACCATGAGTAGATGCGCAGCTGTCGCGAACCAGTTCGCAACCGTCACGTCTGGCACCCCCGTAACGCGAGAGAACCAAGCCGTTGCCGTGAATAGGCCAGGCCACCCGTTATACACGTCGACACCTCGCGCCAGGAAATGGCTTCGTTGGATCAGATCCGTGACCCCAAGATGCTTGTATGTCCAGGTATAGAGCGGCACATCCGACGCAATCAGTGTTGCAGTCCTCTGCACGAGCGCAACTGATATCACCGCAAAGAACGCTGCACGGTTGTTTCGTCGCGACATTGCCACTGCGAAGCCAATCACTGACAAAATGATTGCACCGGCAAAGAAGGGCGATGCCGCGAACAACAGCCCGAAATCCGACGCCTCCGCAGTGGACAGCGAGGGCACAGCGATCCACCAACTCGCAAGAGCTGCAACGAGAATCCCCCACGAAACCCAATCTCGCCTCGTCTTCTCGGCTACCGCAACAATCGTCAGCCGGTCCGTCGGAGCATCAGAGGGCTTCGCCGCCGAACGGTCGATACGCTCTTTCAGACTCGTCATGATCGCCGGAACCCCGACAGGACAGATCCGATACGACGTACGACGTTTCCACGGCCGAAACCATCCGGGCGATGTTCGAGGGTGAAGAGTCGAACTAGAGATGCTCCAACCGTAGCGATACTGGGTATCACGAGCTGCGAAAACGGATAGTACTCCTCGACGGTGGTCATCAGAAATGTCATCAGCACGACGGTCGAAATCCCCAAAGCCGGAACAGCTGCAACCCGTACGTACCCTGGCTGATCTGGCATGTACGACATGATTGCCGCACCCGGGCCTATCGCAACGAAAATTGCCACCGCGATGCCAGTGAGAGTGCCGATCGCGCCCAGGCCGGCACCAATAAGTCCACAGACTCCGCCGACCAAACCCAAGACTGCGAGCCTGTGCTCGCCGGTCGGCCATCGCGCATCAACCGTCGCGATCGCCCGACGAATCGGCCTCGCACCGGGAAATTCAACTGCCACCTGACGGCGCGCCGGGCGCGTTCCCCTCGGGAGCAGTGGTCGCCCTCTCAACCCCCCCATACGCGAGCGCAACAACGCTGCGGGACCCCACAACAAAGCTCGACGCTCTATCCAAGGCAATTTGTCAAGATCGGATGGAAGTCGGACTTGACCTTCTTCAGGTTGCGAGACGCTCCCGAAGTGCGAAAGTCCCTTGACCACACGGGTACCCAGCATGATCGCTATTCGTGGATCCATAGCGAGTTTCGTCAACCAGGCTCCCAAGCCAAGGCCGTAGTCGGCCATCTGTTTGTTCAATCCGGCCGGATCGATGCGATGGCGGTGCCAGACTCGCGCAGCAGGTGCGTAGACCAGTGCACCCCCGTCGAGAATGACCCTAACGAACATGTCGATGTCTTCACCGCCACCTGATGGCGATCCGACCCCAAGCCCTTCATCGAATCCACCGAGTTCGAGCATCTTGGATCGTCTTACTGCGAAGTTGGCGCCCGTCCCGAAATCGCCCACACGGAAAGGAAACAGAGCGTCGTGCTCAGGGGGATCTGACAAGCGGTACGTTGTTCTTTTCAGATTCTTCGACCAACTCACGCGACGATCGAAAAACGCTTGAGCAGGAGTCGATACCTCACCTGTCGGTACGAGGCCTGTGACGAGGTGGACGTCGTCCGCGACTGCGAATCCACCGACCAGCTCACGGAGCCAGTTCTTGTCAATCACGACATCGTCGTCAGTAAATGCCACGAATTCATTTGTAGCCGTTAGTAATCCGACATTTCGCGCCTTGGACAATCCAGGCTCTGGAGCGTCGACGATCCCAACTCCGGCGAAAGCGCCCACTATCGGCGGTGTCAAACCAGACGAAGGATCATTGTCCACCACGAGCACATCGTAGTTTCGGTAGTCGAGAGCGGAGAGCGAGGTCAAGACTTCACGGAGCATGTCAGGGCGATTCTTCGTGCAAATGATCAATGTGACAGACACTTCGGGAATCGACAAGGGAAGCACCGGATCGGAATCCGGCAAGTAGGCGAGCAATTCTTTGGATCTGATCATTCCATTCGCGACTTGAGCTTCCACGAAGGCAAAGGATCCGTTGAGTCGGGAGACTAGCAGGCGAGCCTGTGAGTAGGCAGTTCCGCCGGCCAATTCGATGACACTCGCCGAAAGTAGCTCCCACTCGTCGACCTGACCGATCCAAATGGCCCCTGCCCACAGTTCGATTCCGGCAGTCGGCGTCATCACCGGATCGAGACTGGGAAGTCCATCGCGCCGGATATTCTGTGTGGCCGGCCGATCGGAGCCTTGATTCTCATCATGTTCTTCAAACCTCATACTGAAACACCCGCCTTCTTATTGCATCTCGACGCCGAGCTATCCCGAAGACTGCGGCGATGCTTGCCGCCGTCTGCGCCACACCGACAGCAATCGCCGCACCCACTGCTCCCCAGAGAGAGCATGCGAAGGGCAAGACCACCATGAGAAGTCCAGCGAACAGACCGTTGATGACCACCAACGGTCCGATTTCGCGCCTCGCTCGCTGCAACGCAGACCAAACCACGAACATCGTTCTCATCAAAGACCCGATCGCGAGGATGATCACGACAAGCTCAGCATTCAAATCCAGGTACTCCGGATCGAGTATTCCGAAAACAATCGGTGCGCCCAACGAGATCAGCACACCGCCCACAGCGACCAGAAGAGAAACGCGCACAAACAGCACCAATGCCATCTTCGAACCCTCCCTGGGGTTCTTCGACGCGTGAACCACAAGGGAAGTCCCCATGGCGGAGCCGACGAATTCGAGAGTTTGTGCGATGCTCATCGAAAGCGAGAAAACCGCGCCCTGAACTGGACCGGAATAGGCGGTAACGAGAAAAGGCATCAGAAGGATCACTCCGACGCCCATGGCTTGAGTCGGGACAGCCTGCCTGCACATTCTCACGACCTCTGCCGACGCACTGTCTTCAGTCCACAGGCCACGCGGAGACGTGGACGAACGCCGTTCGACGATGCGGCTGATCATCAACCGCATGAACACAACCGAAACTCCGCCTACTACGACCGTCGACATGACCACCGGTTGCCAATTCGCCAACCACACCAACGCGAGAAGAACTCCAATACGGCCAGCACTGACGAGCCCGTTGATCAAAGGCAGTTTCCGCGACTCGTCCAGGCTGGTCAAGGTGCTGTTCTGCAGGATGAACATGCCCCAGACGACAACGCCCGCAAACACCAGGCAGGCAACCGGAGTCGAGCCTCGTACTCCCGGAATGAAGGAAACCGCAGAGACTGCTGCAATGACGCCCACAGGAATTGACAATATGTAGAACACACGAAGACCTCGCCGGTATACGGCGCCGAGGCTTGCACCTGCTGCGGGCATCATCGAATTGAAAACATCACCGACACCCGTACCGATTACCATCGCCGGCGCAGTGACGAGCGCAAGCAGCGCCGTCATGACGCCTAGCTCTGCCGGCGGCAGAACTACAGCCGCAACTGCCCAAAAACCCATGCCGAGTGCGGCATTGATGACCTGAGACGAAGCCATTGATGCTGCATCTGCGTAGATCCGCGCCCCTTTGTTCGTCATCGCGACCCTACAAATTGCCCACGCTTGCACACAATGGCGGACAGGGCGCCCATACCTGCCGAGACGATGCCGGCCACTACAGTCGCGGCCTTGGACAGGGAGACGCTGTCACCGAACACATATCTCCGAAGCCCACTGGTGAGAACACCACGCACGTACTCGCGCTCGTCGTCGAGTTCCTCGGAGCCGTTCCGGTCGTTCCGTAGTTCGATCTTTCCTTTTCCTTCGGAATAGCAGCGCGCTAGAAAGAATTGAAATGTGCTGCGTTCGAATGGAATATCGTGATCGATCACCGAGGCCGGCACATACACCCAATGAAAGTCGTCACCGAGTTCCGCCATTCGAATACACAGGTCAGTGTCCTCGGGTTGCGACCTCTCCCCGCTCTTGCCGAACCCGACTCGAAATCCTCCGACTGCGCGGAACGCCGCCGTTCGAACGGCCATGTTGCCGCTCCAGACGTTGCGAACACGGGAGGTCTCGATCGGCATGCCTTGAAACGATTCTCCGACGACCCAACCGAATTCTTCTGGAAACCAACTGGGCTTTGGCGATCGCCATACTGCCCTGTACCGTCCGCCAGTTCCGACGACCCGATCGTCCGCGAAAGGATGGATGAGCTCGGACAACCAATAACTGTCCGCAATCTCGTCGTCATCGATGAAGGCAGTGTAGGGCGTCGAGACGACCGCAACTCCGGCGTTGCGAGCGCCGGACGCGCCCCGTGGCCCGTCCTCGTAGGAGATCACACAGATGCCCGGCATTTCGCGGCGCAAGGTGTTCGCGAGCGCACGATTGTGGTCGACCGCAACGATGATCTCCGCAGGCTGCAAGGTTTGCGCGGCAATCGAATCAACAGCAGCAACGATCCCCTGCAGCCTCTCCATCGAATAGCAAGCCATCACGACGCTTACCGCATCGCTCTTCGAATTGAGGCCATGTCGTGTGAGCATGATCACGTCTCCAATCATTGCGCTGGCCGGATTCCTGTCCCGCCCGCCTCCAGACCACCCCCTAGACACACGGCACCCAAGCTACTTGGTCGCCATAAAAGCCCAGATCGACAGACTTTCAGTCTGTTTATCGGCCAGTTAACTGACGGTTCACCCGCCAACTGTCGTGAGCCAATGTACCCCAGTAACGTCTCAGCGATCATTTCGCCGATACGGTACAACCGAGGTTGTGACGTTTCTGAAATGGGCATGTTGGGCCACGCTCGTCGTGAGCGCAGGGCTTCTCATCCTTCGATACTTGCCGCTACGCAGTCCTGCGTTGCTCTCACTGGTGATCGCGGTGCCATACCTACCGCTCGTAATGGTGCCTGCAACAGTGACATTGCTCGCCACTCGCGAGTGGGTTGGGTCGACCACCGGACTGGCGATGATCATGCTGGCGATCAGCACACAGATTGCGCTCCCTGCCACACCGTCTCGAACGGGCGAGGCTATGCGAATTATGTCGATCAACGTCGCAAAGGGGGCGGCCGACGTAGATGCGGTCGTCGAAGCAGCGAGACTACACAAAGTCGACGCTGTCGCAGTGCAGGAATTGACCCCCGCATTCGCCGCCGCACTGGAAGCCGCGGGGATGCCCGAAATTTTCCCGTTCAACGTCATCCGGCCGGACCACGACGCACGAGGAACCGGACTATGGAGCCGGCTCCCGATCAGCGAACCCCGACAATTGAACGGGTTCGGGTTCGCCTGTGTCGCCGGCACCATCGAATTCAAAAATGCCAAATACGACGTGGTTGCGACACATATCACTGCTCCGATCCAAGACCACGACTCTACAAGCTGGATCACCGACCTCGCACGGGTACGTGCACTTCTCGATACGAATCCCAACCCAGTCATTGTCGCCGGCGACTTCAATGCAACCATCGATCACAGACAATTTCGAGATTTGCTACACGATGGAACACAGGACGCCGCGAGGCAGGCTGGCCGGTCCTACAAAGGCACATTCCCCGCGAACTGGTCATGGCCGCCATTCGCCGCTCTCGACCATCTCCTCGTCCCGCCTGAACTGACGACAACGGCGTTCGAAACCGTCGAAATCACTCACTCCGACCACCTCGCTATCGTGAGCACACTAGTAGAGCGCTGACAGGATTCGACTTCTCGCAACTATGTGGCAATTCTCAAAACAGACCTGTATCTTGTTTTTGGGCAGATTAAGTGTCCCGAGGTATGTTCTCGTTTGAGAGCATCCCTTCAGTCCACTCGGATGCATAAGGATTCAGATGCAGTTAGCACGCGGCCACACCGAGCTGGCGAGTTCGACATGCCATATCGGGTCGTCACCGAACGCTGCTGGAAACATGACCAACACCGACATCAGCGCACTCACTTCGCATGCTGTCAGCGATGGTGGAAAGTTCACAACTTGGTTCGGTAAAGAGTCGTCGCCATTGTTCGGCACACTGCACGTACCGTCCGGGGGCACAGCACGCGGAGGGGTCGTGCTGTGCCCGCCGATCGGAAAGGAACACGTCGACTCCTATCGCGGCCTCATGCTCCTGGCCCAAAAGCTTTGCTCAGAGGGCATGTTGGTCCTTCGGTTCGACTACCGAGGCACAGGCGACTCATCGGGAGAACAGACCCGAGAAGACGCTGTAGAAATGTGGGAGTCGTCGGTCTCGGAAGCTGCTGAGTTTCTCCGCTCTTGCGGAGTCAACGAGATCATTTTGATCGGTCTCCGGGTGGGCGCATTGGTCGCAACTTCCGCGGCGTCGCGGATACAAGCGGTAACCACGCTGGTTCTTTGGGACCCGGTCATCCGTGGGCGCGCTTTCGTACAGCAGCAGAAGGCTTTGAATCGGCTCACGGCCATCGCTGATCCAGACGATCCACTCGTCCCGCTCGTCGGCATGTCGATTCACCCATCGGCTGCACAACGTCTTTCAGGCATGAATCTCGCTGGGCTACCAATCGACCCTTCAATAAGGGTCCTGGTTGCTTCCCGGCCAGAGCACGCCGAAACCGCGCAAGTAGTAGAACTCGTGGAATCGCTGTCAGCCGAACACGTGGTCGTCGACGGCCAAATCCCCTTCATCGAGCCAGTCGACTTCGCAATCCAAATACCATGGCGTACAGTGTCTTCCCTGGCGAAATGGGTTGACAATTCGACACACTCGCGAAGGACAAGTGTCACTGCACATTTCCGTCATTCCGCGACGATGTTGGACAGCCGGTTCAAGACCCCGATCACCGAATACATCTCCCATGTCGGCTCGAACAATATGCTGACTGTCCACACAGCACCCATCACAGGTGCCCCAGGCGGCCCGACATTGGTTCTGTACGGCACCGCATCCGAGCACCGGATCGGTCCCAGTCGCCTATGGGTCGAGTTGGCACGGGAGTTGGCTGTCTACGGGATCACGACCATCCGCTTCGACCGAACTTCAACTGGTGAGACGACCGTGGCGCAGGATCAGGAAATAAGCACCATCTACACACCCGAGCAGCGCGCCGATGCAGTAGACGTAGCCAGAAACGTCTGCGTACGCCCAGAAAATCTGGTTGTTGCGGGTCTGTGCTCCGGATCATGGAGCGCTGCGATCGCTGCCGCAGATCTCGGAGCAAATCGAGCAATACTCATCAATCCGCTTCGGTGGACTACCCGACAACTCGAGTTCACGCGAAGCCAGTCCCTCGAGCATGCAGAAAGCGCAAAGGCAAACGTCGCGCTCCGAGTACACAACTGGGCTGTCAAGTCCAAGGACAAGATTCGTGACCGATTGCCATATCGGGTCTGGCTCGCCTTGGGACAAATCGGTCTCGTGCAAGTACCAGAGGTGCTCCTCGCGCCGTTGGCTGAAGCAGGCGTCGCAACTACAGTGCTTGTGTCACCGACCGACGAAGAATGGTTTAACGAGAATCGCGGTCCCAGCGGGGTCCAACGCCTACGGAATGCGTCCGGCAGTATTGAGATTGGACAGCTCGCGCAGGGCGATCACGCTCTTATCGGTCCGAGGATTCGCGCCTCTGTACGCGAGGAAATGACGCATTCGATTTTGTCCACATTTGGAATACCTCATTCGCGAGCTTACGACTACCTCAACGCCGCAGCAAGCGGTGAGTGACTCGACTCAGGAGACTACTGCTGCGCCGATATCGCCTGCATTCGCACAACCCGCAATCGCTCCCCGGACGCAGGTGATGGTGGGCGTCATTTGCGTGTCCGCAGCGACACTGCAGATCGGAACCGGTGGGACGAGATGTAGACATTCAACAATGTTGACACATCCGGATCGTCTCGTAGGACGATTGGACGTGTGAAGGCCCTCCCGCCTCGCAGACGGAAGGGCCTTCGTAGGTGCCGACTACTTTGCGCGAGCTGTCTCTCTCAGCGGGACCCGACGCTCGCTCCGGATGGTCCTCAGTACTCGAAATCCGTCACGTACTGCATTGAGATTGCTCTCGCCAAAGATGCGGTCACGCTCGTAGCTCGGTACTTCGGATATTTTCAATCCCGCGTTGGCTACCCGAACATTGATCAGAGTTTCGATCTCGAACCCGTCTCCCCACTGCGCCTCGGCAGTACCCGTCTCTGGCAGGTTCATTACGGGGATGTGGCGGCGCCAGAATGCGTTGTAGCCGTAGCAAAGGTCGCTGAATGACGCACGGAACTTGATGTTTACGATTCCATTCAACGCTTTGTTTCCGAGTTTGCGAGAGAAAGTGATGTCATCGCTTCCCCCTCCTTGCGCAAACCGTGTCCCCTTGGCGAAGTCGGCTCCCCGCACCAGCGCCTCGACGAACAATGGAATTTCCGCAGGATCCGTCGAACCGTCGGCATCGATCATGACGACAATGTCACTCGTTGCCGCCCGAAATCCGCATGCAAGTGCGTTTCCCTTGCCTCGTCTCGTCTGGGTTACGATCGTCGCCTGCGGCCACAATCGCCTGGCAACATCTACCGAATCGTCGACCGAATGACCGTCGACGAAAACGATCTCATCGATTCCGTCAGGCATCCGTTCTGCGACGTATGGCAGGTTTTTCGCCTCATTCATCGCTGGCACGACAACCGTCACAGAGGGTCGCTCTGAAGCCGGTGCGTGCTCCTGCTCGGATATCTGGATGCGGTCAGTTGTGTCCACGCTCATTGGTCCTCTGTCTCCCCGGTTGCGTCCCCCGCCAGATCTCAACAACGGCGAACGATAGCTTCAAGCAAATAGTTGGCGAATCGCCGAACGCCCCGTCGTCCGACAGTGACTGGCTCGCCACTCGCTCGACTTGTACCGAACCAACGGTTGGTACTCCTAACCGCACCCTCAGAGCAGTACGGTTCGCTTGTCTGGAGATAAACATACCTTGAGTTTGTTTATTTCGCAGCCTCAAGAGCAGGTGATGTTCCCCTCAGCTACAAAATGGCAATCGGCTCAATTGAATCGTCGAGATCGCCATGCGTCAGCCCACCCTGCAGTCGAGCGAGCCGAAGACTCCTCGCCCCGCACTTTCACCGGTTCACTCGCCGCCGCCCGCAACATCGACTCAGCAGCGCGGAAGTGTTCAGCGAAGCGCTGAGCCTCGCGGCGAAGAGCCTCGTCAGCCTCGAGTGACCGAGCAACCGCTTCCGACAACTCAACTGGAACCAAGTCCTCAGGAAACCCGCCACGAACAGCCCTCTTCACATACTGTTCAGCCAACATCACTGCGGGCTGACTCTGCGCGATGCCGTCGAGTTCGGAGGCACGCAACTTTTCCTCTGCCTTTCGCTGATCCCAGGCGCGCTCCTGCGCTGCAATGTCGACCGACTCCGAAGGTTCGCCGGACAGGTGTGGACTCCGGTGGCAAAGTTTGGCCACCAATGCTCTGGCAATTGTGTCAATGTCAACTGTCCCTGCAGTTGGCCCGCACTCCGCTATCCGAGCATGGAACAACACCTGCAACAGGAGATCCCCAAGCTCTTCGTTCAATGCCTCACTGTCGCCGGCCAGAATCGCATCGAGCACCTCGTACGTCTCTTCCAGAAGATATCTGGACAAGCTCTCATGAGTCTGAGCAACCTCCCAGCCTCCAAAGCTCCACATCCGATCCATCAACGCAGTCGCTGCGACAAGTGCGTCGCCCTTGACTGGTTCGCTGGTAATCAAACGGGCACCAAGTTGGAGCCTGGTGCGCGCCGCCTCACATTCGAGGTCGGTCGTCACCAACACCCGCGCACCCGAGAACGAGTCGGTAAATCGGATCCGAATCTGCGCCGGCACATCTTCGGCAATCTCGACCGGACCGCTGAGAGCAGTCAAAGCCTCGATTGGAACGGACATAGGACGGAACGGATCGAGCACGACCACGATCGCACGTTCGTCGTCATCTGATGTTGCCTTCATCATGCCCTCACGCCTCGACAAGAACTGCACCCGCGGCTCGGCCGTCTATCGCAAGGATGAAGTCCGCGATGTACTGCAGCAGTTCGACGTCGCGGAGGCGATCCGAGCCGACTCCGCCGGTACGTGGCAGCGGGAGTTGCACGAGCCCGGTCGTTGCCCGGTACTGCGCGCTCGGATAGATCCGCTTGAGCCTGATCTGTTTGGAATCGGGCAGTGCCATGGGCGAGATCTTGAGCTGAGTTCCGGTGACGGCGACTTCCTCCAGCTGGTACTCGCGACAGAGCAGTCGAAGTTTGGCCACCGAGATCAGCCGTCGAACCTCTTCGGGCAGTGGGCCGTAGCGATCGACCAGTTCTTCTACGACGGCAGCGATACCGTCGGAATCCGTCGCGGCCGCGAGCTTGCGGTAGCCCTCCAACCTGAGTCTGTCGCTGGTGACGTAATCGGGCGGGATGTGTGCGTCCACAGGCAGGTCGATCCGGACCTCCTTCGTGCCCTCGTCCATCGTGATCGGTTTGCCGTCAGCTGCCGCCCGGAAGGCCTCGACTGCCTCTCCCACGAGCCTGACGTACAGATCGAACCCGACGCCCGCCACGTGGCCGGACTGCTCGGCGCCGAGGACATTTCCGGCTCCACGAATTTCGAGGTCCTTCATCGCGACTGCCATACCTGCGCCGAGGTCGGAGTTCTGCGAGATCGTTGCCAGTCGGTCGTACGCCGTTTCCGTCAAAGGCTTTTCGGCCGGGTACAGGAAATAGGCATATCCACGTTCGCGACTACGCCCGACTCGGCCGCGCAGCTGATGCAACTGCGAAAGCCCCAGTGAATCCGCACGTTCGACGATCAGCGTGTTCGCGTTCGATATGTCGAGGCCGGTTTCGATGATCGTGGTACAGACCAACACGTCGAAGTCGCGCTCCCAGAAGCCCTGCACGGTCTTTTCGAGAGTGTCCTCGTTCATCTGACCGTGCGCCACGACGACGCGAGCCTCCGGAACGAGTTCGCGGATCTTCTTGGCTGCCTTGTCGATCGAGCTGACGCGGTTGTGCACGTAGAAGACTTGGCCGTCGCGCAGAAGTTCACGCCGAATGGCCGCGGCTACCTGCTTGTCCGCATACGCACCGACGTAGGTGAGGATCGGGTGACGCTCTTCCGGCGGCGTGAGGATCGTGGACATCTCGCGGATCCCGGCCATGCTCATCTCGAGAGTACGAGGAATCGGGGTAGCCGACATCGTCAGGACGTCGACGTGGGTGCGTAGCGCCTTGATGTGTTCCTTGTGCTCGACTCCGAATCGCTGTTCCTCGTCGACGATCACAAGCCCGAGGTCCTTCCAGCGGATTCCGGTCTGCAGCAACCGGTGAGTGCCGACGACGATGTCGATCTCACCTTCCGCCATGCCGGCGATGATTTCCTTCGAGTCCTTGGCATCGGTGAAACGCGACAGCCCTCGCACCTTCACCGGGAAGGACGCCATTCGCTCCGTGAAGGTCTGAAGATGTTGCTGTGCAAGCAGAGTCGTGGGCACCAGCACAGCCACCTGCTTGCCGTCCTGTACTGCCTTGAACGCGGCACGAACGGCGATCTCTGTCTTGCCGTAACCGACGTCACCGATCACCACTCGGTCCATCGGAACCGGCTTCTCCATGTCGGCTTTGACCTCACTGATAACGGTCAACTGGTCGATGGTCTCGGTGAATGCGAATGCGTCTTCGAGTTCCTTCTGCCACGGCGTGTCCGGGCCGAACGCATGCCCGGGGGCTGCCTGACGCGCCGCGTAGAGCTGAACCAACTCACCCGCGATCTCACGAACGGCCTTGCGGGCCTTGCGCTTGGTGTTTGCCCAGTCGGATCCACCGAGCTTGCTCAGCGCCGGCAACTCTCCGCCGACGTACCGGGAGAGTTGATCGAGCGATTCCATCGGGACGAACAGACGATCACCCGGGTGACCACGCTTGCTCGGCGCGTACTCGATGACCAGGTATTCACGACGCGCCCCGCCGATGGTTCGTTCGACCATCTCGACGAACCGGCCGATACCGTGCTGATCGTGCACGACCATGTCCCCAGCTGACAGCGCGAGGGGGTCGACCTGATTGCGGCGCTTGGCCGGCAAGCGCTTACCGTCGCCGACCGCGGCAACACGGTTGCCCGTCAGATCTGACTCGGTGACGATCACCATCCCGGGCGTCGAGTCGTCGCCGGCGAGTACCAAGCCGTCATGCAGTGATCCGCGGAGCACCGCGACCTGTCCGCGGGCGGGGGTAGCGCCGGCGTCGAGCATCTTGGCGGGCACTTCGGCTTCACCGAGTCGCTCCACTACGCGGCTTGCCGTTCCGGCACCTGCCACCACGATCGCCGCGCGACCGCCCGTGCTCACGTGTGCCCGGAGGCTGACGAACAGTTCGGCCAACAGGTCGTCGGAACCACGCACCTGCGGTGCCGCCTGAACCGGGAGTTCGAGTTCTTCACCGTTTCCCGACGCCAGCGGGCTGACCGTCCACCAGGGTCGGCCGGCAGCTTCGGCAGATTCGCGAACATGGCGAAGCGACCGGTACGCGGAGGCGCCGAGATCGACTCCTCCGCCGTTGAGGATCGACGTGTCGAGCGGTGCGGCGCCGCCGATCGACGCCGCCGTCCACGACGCTTCCAAGAACTCCTGGCCGGTGCGCACCAGGTCGGTGGCGCGGGTGCGCACCTTCTCCGGATCGCACAGAAGGATGTGCGCCCCTTCGGGAATAACATCGGAAAGTAGTTGCAGTTCACCGGGTTTGAGAACCGGGAGCAGAGCTTCCATACCTTCGACGGGGATGCCTGCCGAGATCTTGTCCAGCATCTCGACCAACGACGCGTCAGCCTGGTTCTCAGCAGCGAGTGCCGCAGCTCGATCGCGAACATCAGCTGTCAGAATCAGCTCACGACACGGCGGCGCAATCACGGAATCGACGTCGACGTCCGGTAGCGAACGCTGATCGGCAACCGAGAAGTAGCGAAGCTCCGATACCTCGTCACCCCAGAATTCGATTCGCACCGGATGATCCGCCGTCGGCGAGAACAGGTCGAGAATGCCGCCGCGGACCGCGAACTCACCACGCTTTCCCACCATGTCGACACGGCTGTACGCCATCTCCACCAGACGTACGAGAACGGAATCGAAATCGATCTCGGTGCCGACGCGCAACGTTATCGGCTCGATCTCGCCCAGACCTGGTGCCATCGGCTGAACGAGAGAGCGCACCGTGGTGACGATCACCCGAAGAGGCGAACCGTACGAGGCATCGTCTGGTCTGGCGAGTCTGCGCAGTACCTCCACCCGTCGCCCGACGGTGTCCGCGCTCGGCGACAGTCGCTCGTGCGGCAATGTTTCCCACGACGGGAACTGCGCGACACCTCCGCCGAGCATCTCGGTGAGTTCTGACGTCAGGTCGTCGGCTTCGCGACCGGTGGCGGTCACCAGCAGCACTGGCGTCCGAGCGGCAAGAGCAGCAGCGATGAATGGCCGAGCCGGCTGCGGCGCCACGATGTCCAAAGCGGCCGCGCCGATGGCGTCGATCACCGAAGTGAATGCGGCGTCTGCGAGGGCGACCTCGGCGAGTCCAGCGAGCGCAGTCTGGGCAGAGGACAAGGAAGTCAACGAACGCGCTCCTGAACAGTGATGACGGGTTGCGGACGCACAGCCCGAGCGCAAGATCCCCACCGAGGCAGAGTTGTGCGCCGGTTCGATTCTATCGGTGCGCGATCTCGAAGCGCAGTCCGATCCGTTCAGTTTCCCCTAGCACTCGTCTTCTTCGACGTCCGCTTAGCCGGAGAGGATTGCGTGGCCGGTGCACTCGGCGGCGTCACGGCCACGCTGGTGTGAGAGTTGAGCGCCCGAACCCGGCCGATCACCTTCGTTGCCTTGCCGGTTCTCCGTAGACGTACGGTTCTGCGACCGTTCGGCGCGAGGTGAAACCAGGAGTCTTCGGGCTCGAAGCCCTGCAGTTCGAGGGCTACGTATTGGGCGGCAGCATCCGTCGTGACGTCGACGACCCACTCTTCGTCCCCGAGGCCTCGAGGCCGGCCGACGCTACGAGCAGTAGCGACAAGCCCGACCGACCGCTCGAGGGGCCGCGCCGGACCCCCCAGGAGATGCACCACTTCGTCCACCAAACCGCCGTCCTCGTCTTCGAGTGTGACGGTGACGGCGTCGTACGTCCGCGCCCCGAACCGAAAGACGTGGGTGAGGTCGGTGAAACGGCCGACAAGACTGTCCACGGACCAGGTCAGACTTGAATGCGCTTCCACCTTGACCGGTATCGCGACGTCGACCGGGACGACACCTGACCGACTGTGTGCTCGAAACCTGATCTCGCCGACGACAGGATTCGCGGTCTCGTTGATCGCGTCGAGCCTCAATCCATCCATACCGTCGTCCGTGACAAGAAGCGCGATCGGTTTGGCGCTCCGACGGAGCACGAACCACGGAGCCTTGGGACTGCCGCTCCAATCGAGGACCCCCCATCCTGGTCCGGGCTCCAGGTCTCGCAGTGCGAGTGTCAAGGCGCCGTCGCACCGAGAGTCCGGGCGACGCCAGTAGCCGAGCGTCGATGCGAACGCCTCACATACAGCTGCGCGTCCCAGGTCGAGATAGCGTTCCGGGTCTGACCACCTGAGTTCACGAGGGTCTTCGCCGAAAAGGGTGTGGACGTAGTGGTCCCGAACATCCTCGAAATCCCACGACGATCCGTTGTCCCGCGGCACCGCGGCTTTCCATGCCGGGTGGTGCCCTGCGACGGCGATCGAACCGAATTCGTTCTCGATCACCGCATTCGACGGTGGAATCGAAAATGCCAATGATTCGGTCGCAAAACGAACTCGCGCGCTGAGCACGTCGGCCAGTGGACGACGATAGGCACCCACCCCGAAGTAGTGAGCGACCCCGCTTCCGACATGCGTAGCCAATTGCTCCCCCCCGGGAGGCGCGGAGGGCGACGACGTCACGTACTCGAGTTCAGGTGCCAGCGTCGAGATCAGCTCCGGCAGTCTCGAATGAATGAGCGGAATGTGTTGATCGACCAAGCCCAACATGGTGGGCTGCTGTTCGGTCTCGCTGCCCCCGCAGAAGACTGCCAATGCTGGATTTCCACGCACCCTGCGCAGGAACGCAGTGACCTCGGCGGCAACAAGTTCGAAGAATTCGTCAGTGTCAGGCGGGTCAAGCGTCGCCAACATCATGTCCTGCCACACGAGAATGCCCAGACGCGCGCATTCGTCCCAGAAGTGGTCGCTCTCGTAGACCATCGTTCCCGGAATTCGAATCATGTTCAGACCGGCCTCGGCCAGCCGTTCCAATACAAGTGTGGTGTCGCCGTCGCCTTGAAGCGAGATCGGGTCAGTCGGCACCCACACCGAACCACGGCAGTACGCCCGGATGCCGTTGACATACAAACGGAATCCACCATCGGATCTGTCAACTTCCACCGTCCGGAAACCAACCGAACCGAGGTGCTCGGCGACTCCGTCCGTTTCTATCGTGACCGGATAAGTACAAGGGGGGCCATGAGTGTGCGGCCACCACAACTGCGCGTCCGGCACTTCGACGATGCCGGACACCTCGAGGTATCCGTCCGGCCCGGTAGCCGTAGCGAATTGTTGCGAGTGTTCGCCGACACGCACGGTGACGTACTCCAGCGAGACCGGCAAGCCGGTGAGCCGAGCACTGACGGCAACGCGACCGGTTGTGCCGTGGACACTCGCCTGCTTGACGGCAGAGACGACGGTGGCGACTCCCCTGTCCAACAGCCGGATACCTCGCCACGGACCCACTGGTACCGGCGCACCACTGAATACGGGAGCCATACCTAGCATCGTGGTTCGGATCCACCGAAGACCCTGTTCGCGGACCATCGACGAGCGCCAACGACCTCGTGGGCGCCTCGATCTCAAAGTCGCGGAGAGAGAATGAAAATGAACAGCCACCTGGACACGTTTGCCTACGCCGTCTCCGCCCGGAATGCTCACTTCCCCAGGCGTGAACATGGATTCGGTGGACGCGACGAGGACACCGTCGATCCAGACGTCGGCAAACGCCGTCACACCGTCGAACTGGAGCAACCACGGCCCCTCACCGGTTGTAACCACGGTAGTCACGAACCACCAGTCGGAGGACGCTGTAACAGACTTTGCCTGTCTGGCATCGGATTGCGCCTTACGCAACGCGCCGGCGACTGTTCCCGGCACGGGCGCTGTCATCCACTCGGTCACGGTTTCGAGGGCAGCCGGATCGGTCACGGAACCGGGTTCGGTTGCAGCGCATCGCCATATCGCGCCGGCCAGCAGGTCCGCTGACGAGCGAGTCACTGCTAGACCAACCTCAGGTGTCGATGCGAGTCGACGCCGACTGTGTCGGCAACGACTTCCATCGCCCTCTTCCACGACACGGCCATCTCGTCGAGTTGCTCACGTGGGTCGACCACGCGGCCCCTGGCGGCACGCGCCATCTGGAACTGCACGCTCTTGGCCCCGGACGCCACTTTGCGGAAATCCGGCGCAGCCTCGACCATCCCGGAGAAACCTGCAGTGTCCAGGAACTCACTGGCGTCCGCCGCCAGCTCCGCGCTGGCACCGCATTGACGAAGAAGCCCGAAGGACCAGAGGTGAAAGGCATCCATGCCAGCCCCCTGCACCCACTCCAGGTCGTCGATCACCCTGCGGCCCAGCTCTCGCACGGGATTACCTGCCGCTCGAACCGCCACGTTCCGTCGAGCCACTTCAGCGATGTTTCCGGCATTGGTCGCGTGAACCGGATTGAGCCGGATCTGTTCGACGTAGGGTACGAACGAAGGAAGTGAGGAACGATCGAGATCGAAAACGCCGGAAAAGTCTTCACCTCGCAACATGTAGTACCCGCTGTTGTGGAAGTACTCGAGTTCGCCGGCAACGCGATCGATCCGATTGGGCACGATCGTGGTCTTGGTGTGCCCCTCGTGATAGCTCGTTCCGAGAGTGTCGGGAAGCCAGTATCCGTCTACCTCGACCGTCGACAGCATCCCGACCGCGAGGTTGTCCTCGACATGGATCAGCGGTGCCCGCCAGACGTTCATCTCGGCGACTTCGATTCCGTACAACGCGTAGATGTCCTCCGCCTTGAGCTTGAGGAACGTCCACTGAGTCCCGTCGAACCGCGACGAGAAGGCACACGCCAATGCCGGGACGGGGTCCAATCCCAGCGAATGCAACACTTCGATCCACAGATCCGTGTAGCAGTTGGTCTGCGCCCACACCCGGTCGTCCTGATGCAACGCGTGTGGCCGGTAGCGATCAGGTGAAATATCGACGAGACGTGACATCAGATGCCCATTCGTTCACGAACGGAAGTTGGCCACGCAGCCACATCAAGACCATGAGTCCGCAACAGGGACAACGCGATTCGCTCCATCCCGAACCCGACGCACGAGCTGTGCGCCACCTCCCCCTCGGCCGTTCGGATGTCGAAGTTGACCCCGAAATGGTCGAGATGGTTGTTCGAGGACACGATGGCCGTGCCCTCGTCGAGGTCTCCGTAGAGCCGAACTGTCAGTTCTGTCTTGAGATTCTCTTCACGCTGGTTGGCTGCAAGCATCTTTCCGGCGCGCCCGAAGAAAGGATCATTGGCGATCACTGGGGTGGCATCTAGCTCGAGTAGGCCGAGCACCTCGAGTCCCCGCTCGATCCAGTGCTCTTTATGCGCTCGCGCTGCTGCGGCGTCACCGATCGTCACGAACTCGTGCATCCGAAACGCTTGCATACGAGCCGGATCGATCGCCGGTTCGTGCCGGAAGCAAAAACCGTAGATGTCCAGCAATACCCCACCTTCGGGGAGAACTCCGGTGTACCGCGCATAGGCGGGATGGCACGCTGCGGACACGAGCATGGTCTCGGTCGGTTCGAGATGGCGATCCCACGATTGCCCATCGGCGCGATCGGCCAGCAGTCGCGCGTGATCGCGATTGGAACCGGCGAAGGTGTTGATGGCGCCGGTGAGGTTGGGAAACGAAGCGATGTAGTCGGTGCGCTCGAAACTGCTCCGCGGGAACACCGGCGGGAACCGCAGGCGGGTCGCAGCTGCGCCTGGCCCCGCTGCAACCACCACTCGATCGATGCCGTCGACGATGTCCTCGAACACACCGGAACGCCCGTACAGTCCCGGTACTTCCGTCTCTACGAGAAGTCCTTCGACAAGCAGTTCGCGTTGAAATGCAGCTCGGGCCCGATCCAAATCGGTTTCGATTGTCGCGGTTTCGGTTGTCACAATCTCGGTTGTCATAGCGTTCCCCGGTATCCAATAGCCATGTGAGCTGAACCTGCCATGATTCGATCGTTGTTCACCATCACCGCTGCGCCGTGCGCATCACGAAGGTGGCGGCCGAGCGAGAATTCGGTGTCCTCGCGATATCCGGAGATTCCGCAGATCAACATTGTCTGCCCCACGATTTCCACCACCGCAGTGGAGGCTGTGACTTTCAGGTTGTTCATCGCGAGCGAAAAGCCCACCGCGCCCGTCGCCTCGAAATCGGCAGCGCCTGCCTCAGCGCGGACTGCGCGGTCGTACCTACGCGCAGAAGCGTCGACGAGATCGGCGAATTGTTGTGCCGAAGCAGCAACTTCGGCGAGACGCAGCGCTCCGGGGGACGTGACTCCGGGCTGCTTGCGGGCGGCGGCACGCACGTACTTGCGCGCCTTCTCGACTGCCGCGTCGGCGATTCCCAACCACACCGAACTCCACACGACGTGCGAGACCGGGAGCATCGTGTGGGTGGAGATATCGGAATACGGTACGTCGGCGACCATCTCGGGCGTCGAGGTGGCCCGAAGGATGTAACCGAGACTGCAAGTTCCCCTCAGCCCCAGCGTGTTCCACTCGGTGGTGCGTTCGAGCGTCAGGTCTGGGGTACGGCACACCACGAGAACCTGATCGTTGGGCTGACTCTCGGGCGTTCGCCGAGCCGTCACGACTATCGCGTCGGAATGCTCACCGTACGAAATGACGGGCGCATTCTTGATCAGTAGCAGATGGCCGCCCAAATCTTCTACAGCGCAGTAACTCCGGCTGACATCGCCACCGATTCCCAGCTCGGTAGTCGCCGATGCCAACAGCAATTGCTTGTCGACAGTTTCTTCGACGAACTCGCGGAGCGCTTCGGTATTGCCATGCTTGACCAGCGAGTAGATCTGCGTCTGATGCATCGCAAAAATCATTCCGCTTGCAGCACAGCGTGTTCCGATCACGCGGGCGATCTGCGACACCTCCTGCAGCGAGAGACCTTCACCGCCGAGTTCCCTCGGTACCGCGACGGACAGCAGCCTTTCGCTTCGCATGGCGTCGACGGCTTCACGCGGAAACCTCGCCTCTGTATCAACTTCGTCGGCCCACACCGCTGCAACTTCGTCGGCTAACCGTACGGCCCGCTCGAGAGCCGTCCCGGTGGAGCACTGCGCTTGCGGAGCGTTCATGCAGCACCCAACTCTGCCAACGCGCCCTCTATCGCCTTGACACTCGCGAAGGTGCTCTTCCGCAACAACTCGTCCGGAAACTCGATGTCGAACGAGTCCTCCAGCGCCAACATGACATTCACGCTCGCGTGCGATGTCAAACCCAACTCGTAAAGATCGGCCTCGCCGTCGATCGTGCTCACGTCGACTGCTAGCCGACCGTGCTCGACGAGCACTTTCCGAATTGCCTGATCAATCATCAGCGATGTCGTCCTTCTTTTCGATGCGAGCGCCCGAGCGTGTTGCGATCACCATTGCGATGGCCACGTCTGCTTCGTGCGAGATAGATACTTGAAAGTCGTTCAGATCCTGAGCCCACGCGAGTTCCGCGGCATTGCCGGACAGAGTCACCCCACAACCACCCCACTCGGCCCGAGTGATTTCTATGGAGTTCCACGGAACGGGAACGTCACCCGGCCTGAGCACCTTCACAACGGCCTCTTTGGCAGCAAAACGCGCAGCCAGTCGTTGATCCCGGGCCGGCCCGGCGCACGTCTGCAATTCATGAGGAGTGAAGGTCCGATCGAGATACCTTCGCCCGAAGAGGTCGATACTTCGAGTGACATCCACGACGTTCACGACGTCACAGCCGATCCGCGGACCGATGTCGAGCATCGGCGTCGGTGCAGTGTCACCCATTTTCTGACTCCCCCTTTTGGGGTCGTACACGCCGGGCAGCCCCCTATGCTGCCCGGTGCGTCGACGCCGTCACCCTGCCCTGACAAACCTGCAAACTCAGCAATTCTTCAGCTACCGGTAGAACATACCGCAATCCGAAGATTGTCGGCAAGATCGGACCTCCAGATTCCCATCAACACTATAAACATACTCTCAGTTTGTTTCGAATGCAGAACAAAGAGAACAATCTCCCTACCAGGACATTTGCAACAAATTCACCAATGGGGCTGCGCGGAGATCCAGTGCTTTCAGTGATCGCTGGCGAGACGCCTAGCTGCGAATTGTCTGAAATACTCCACTTTGGATTCCGGGACCACGATCGGAAGTATCAGGTTCCACGATGCCTTCATGGAGTCCGAAAGCTCACGAACAGTCCCGGTCGCCGCTGCCATCAGCCGAACTCCGGACGCCACTTCCAACAGGAAACGCGCGATATCGGCAGAATCCGCGTCCGAACGCAGATCACCTTCGTCGGCCGCACGGCTGGCAAGTTCGCGGTAAATGTCGAGCCAGACATCCAGCGTTGCCGGCCCGGATCCCCGATAGTCCCCGATCTCGACCAACAAGCGGAAAGTCGCACGAACCATGGCGTCATGCGCACCGATGTCGACGATGACGGACGAAATACCGATCAACGACTCGAGTGCGGGAGTGCGACGGTCCAACCAGAGTTCACATTTCGCGTCGAAACGTGCCGAACCCTCGTCGATCACCGCCCGCGCGAGTTCTTCCTTGGACCCGAAATGGAAGTACAGGGCGCCTTTGGTCACCTGTGATTCGGCGATGATCTCGCTCAAGCTGGCATTGGCATAGCCCAGGCGCAAGAACACCCCCGCTGCTCCGCGCAGCACCGAATCACGGGTGGCTTCTGCCCGCTCTTGCCTCACCATCGATCCGGCCTCCAATCACCACACATCGAACGAATCCTTGGTCTTACCCGTTCACAGCGTCAAAATGGAAGGCACGGTTCGGCATTCAACCCACCCTGCAAACAAATGAGACATTTGCCCATCAAACGATCGTGATACAGCGAACACAGCTTAGACCGCGATCCATCTCTGCGTGGCAGGCGCGCCTGGTTAACCCTCCAATTGTGGGTCGGCTTCCAGATTCGTCAGGCCATTCCAACACAAATTCACGAGGTGAGCGGCGACAACTTCTTTGGACGGAGTCCGTTCGTCGAGCCACCACGTAGCCGTTGTGGACACCATGCCGACAAGCGCCTGGGCGTACATCGTTGCTAGTCCGGGGTCGAAACCGCGTCTGGAGAAGTCGCCAGCGAGCAGGTAGCCCACCTGACTGATCGCGTCGTTGAGCAAGCTCGAATACGTCCCACTCGGAGCGACAACGGACGAATCACGCACGAGGATCCGAAATCCGTCAGTGTGCTCTTCCACGTAGGTGAGCAAAGCCAACGCAACCCGCTCGACTCGAACTCTCGAGCGATTCTGTGAGAGCGAAGACGTGATCATTTCGAGAAGCCGCGACATCTCCCGGTCCACTACGACGGCGTAGAGCCCCTCCTTGCCGCCGAAGTGCTCGTACACGACCGGCTTGGACACGTTCGCTCGCTGGGCGATCTCCTCGATCGAGGTCGCCTCGTATCCCCGTTCGGCGAACAGTGCCCGCCCTATCTCGATCAGTTGTTGCCGACGTTGAGTACCGGTCATCCGGATCCGTGTCGCTCGTTCGGGAACTGGATCCCCGCCACCCGAACCGGACACCGTCGCCATTGTCTTCCTCTCGCCGACACACAAATTACTGCTGTGGACGCTCAGCCTATCGGGACTTCGGGGGCCGAATCGGAGGAGCGGTTCGACCTACGGCGGGTCGGCATGCGATTATTCTTTCGCGCGTTCGGCCGCAAGGCTCGGCAATGCGTGGCAATCCGCCGTGGTGTAATGGCAGCACCTCTGATTTTGGTTCAGATAGTTCAGGTTCGAGTCCTGGCGGCGGAGCCGGTGAACAACATGGGTTTTCCGAGCGGAAATGCATGTCGTGATCGACAGCTTGATCGACAGCTTGATCGACAGAGGGAGCTCAAACCAGTGCAGACCGCCGTGATCGTTCTCGCAGCGGGTGCCGGTACACGAATGAAGTCGAAGACTCCCAAGGTCCTCCACACTCTCGCCGGACGCAGCATGCTGGCACATTCGCTTCACGCGGCAACCTCACTGAACCCCACGCACCTGGTGACCGTCGTCGGTCACGATCGTGAGCGTGTCACCGAAGCGGTCAGCGCAGTCGCGGGTGAACTGGGCCGCCCCGTCACCGTCGCCGTTCAGGACGAGCAGAAGGGCACCGGGCACGCCGTCAGCTGCGGACTCGAGGGACTGCCTGCCGACTTCGCCGGAACCGTACTCGTCACAGCCGCCGACGTACCGCTGCTCGACGGCAAGACAATCGCAGACCTCCTCGCTCAGCACACTGCCGCTCCCGCGGCTGCAGTAACGGTGCTGACGTCGACGGCGCTGGACCCCACCGGCTACGGACGGATCCTTCGTACGACGGACGGCGAAGTCAACGCCATCGTCGAGGAGAAGGAAGCCACCGATTCGCAGCGCTCGATCACCGAGGTCAATTCAGGTGTGTACGCCTTCGACTTCGAGACTCTGCGCGACGCTCTGGCGTCTCTCGACTCCAACAACGCACAGCACGAGTTCTATCTCACCGATGTGATCATGATCGCCCGCCGCGCAGGCAAGCGTGTTCGTGCGCAGCACATCGCGGATTCGGTTCTCGTCGCGGGCGCCAACGACCGCGTGCAGCTCTCGACACTTGCCCGCGAGATGAACCGTCGGATCCTCGAGACGTGGATGCGTGCCGGCGTCACCGTCGTCGATCCCGCTAGCACGTGGATCGATTGCGGCGTGCGAATCGCACAGGACGTGACGCTCCTGCCCGGAGTTCAGTTGACCGGCACGACGTCTGTGGGCGAAGACGCCGTGATCGGCCCTGACACCACCTTGGACAACGTCAGCGTCGGGGAGCGTGCGGCTGTCGTCCGCTCGCACGGGACCGACTCCGTGATCGGCGCGGACGCAACTGTCGGTCCGTTCGCCTATCTCCGGCCGAATACCCGTCTCGGCGACCACGGCAAGATCGGCGCCTACGTGGAAACCAAGAACGCCGACATCGGCGAACATTCGAAGATTCCGCATCTTACCTACGTCGGCGACGCCACCATCGGCCATCACAGCAATATCGGAGCTTCGAGCGTCTTCGTCAATTACGACGGGGTGAACAAGAGCCGTACTGTGGTGGGGTCGCACGTCCGAACAGGCTCCGACACCATGTTCGTCGCCCCTCTCGTCGTGGGAGACGGCGCTTACACGGGTGCGGGCACGGTCTTGAAGAACGACGTACCGCCTGGGGCGCTTGCCGTCTCGGGTGGAGCGCAGCGCAACATCGAGGGTTGGGTCCAGAAAAATCGACCCGGAACTCCTGCAGCCGACGCCGCTGCAGCGGCTGCACAACCTGACAGCACAGATCACCACCAGATCGACCGGCAAGTACAAAAGGATGGCATGAACCAGTGACTGCGAATTGGATCGACAACCAGAAGAACCTGATGTTGTTCTCGGGTCGCGCACATCCCGAGTTGGCGGAGCAGGTGGCGAAGGAACTCGACATCCGCGTCACCCCGCAGACCGCGCGCGACTTCGCGAACGGTGAGATCTTCGTTCGATTCGAAGAGTCGGTTCGCGGCTCCGACGCTTTTGTCCTGCAGAGTCATCCGGCACCGCTGAACACGTGGGTGATGGAGCAGCTCATCATGATCGACGCGCTCAAGCGTGGATCGGCGAAGCGCATCACTGCCGTTCTTCCGTTCTACCCGTACGCCCGCCAGGACAAGAAGCACCGCGGACGCGAGCCGATCTCCGCTCGCCTGATCGCGGACCTGCTCAAGACCGCCGGCGCCGATCGCATCATCACGGTCGACCTGCATACCGACCAGATCCAGGGCTTTTTCGACGGTCCCGTCGATCACATGCACGCACACAGCCAGTTGGCCAACCACATTCGCGCGGGATACAACCTCGAGAACATCACGGTGGTCTCCCCCGACTCGGGCCGCGTTCGTGTCGCCGAGAAGTGGGCCGACTCGCTCGGCGGAGCGCCGCTGGCGTTCATTCACAAGACGCGCGATCCGTTGGTGCCCAACCAGGTCAAGTCCAACCGCGTCGTCGGTGAGGTCGAAGGTCGCACCTGCATCCTGATCGACGACATGATCGACACCGGCGGAACCATCGCCGGCGCGGTCAAGGTGCTCAAGGAGGCCGGCGCGGGTGACGTCGTCATCGCCGCAACCCACGGCGTCCTCTCCGACCCTGCGGCCGAGCGTCTGTCGACGTGTGGCGCGAAGGAAGTTGTTGTCACAAATACACTTCCGATCGACGAGTCGAAGAAGTTCCCGACGCTGACGGTGCTGTCCATCGCACCGCTGCTGGCTCGCACCATCAAGGAAGTTTTCGAGAACGGTTCTGTGACTTCGCTGTTCAACGGCAGCGCCTAGTCTTCCGCTGCACTAGGGGCGCGTACCTGTGACTTCACGGTCACCGGTACGCGCCCGTAGTCGTCTTCGCGAACCCCACGAAAACAGACCACCCGGTCATCATGAAACCACCTGTGCGACACACGAATACCAGCAAATGCGTTGAACAGCATGATCTTGATCACGCCCGCGTCGAGAAACCCAGGTCGATGTTGGGGTGGTGTTCACCGCGCCGCAATCTTCGCCTAGTGTGGCTCGTCGTGATCGACGCGCAAACCCTGGAATCCCGGCCCGAATCTCATTCCCTGAATTCATCAGTTCCGACGATCCGGCGGTGGCGCCCAGGATCTTGTGTCTGGTGCGGAGACGACAACTCCGTGGACATGTTCCGCAACGAACCTCGCTGTGGAAAATGCCGTGAAAACGAAGGCATCATCGACGACGCCAAGCGCTTCCTCGGGATGTACGGTCTGCGCCCGCTCGGCGGCACGCTGCAGTCCGACGACGACGAAGAGCGCGAGTACCGCGTCAACGCACGCGAGGCACGCCGAGTCCTGAACGAGATCCGCATGGACGTCCTTCCCGATGCGGCCGCTGTTCGCAAGGCAATTCGGCCCCGCGCCGCAACGGTTGTCGCCGACACGTCACCCGCGCGGGCTTCTCGCCCCTCCAGCACGGGCACAGCGACGCGCGTTGCCGCTCCGGTCAAGACAGACACCGTGGACATCGACACGCTCCAGACGCGCGTTCTGGGGCTTCTCGATCAGCTCGGTTCGATCGACGAGCAGATCAAGGTCGCCGAACTCGCACAAGGGTTGCCGGCTCGCGCTCGACTGAGCGATCTGAACAAGCAGAAGGCCACGGTTCTTCGCACGCTGGCCGCTCTCGAGAAGGCCCGCATCGCCGCCTCCAACTAATTCTCCTCGCGTCCATCCCACGGCCCCGTCTCACTTGCGAGACGGGGCCGTTCTGTCTGAGCAGGTACCTTTACGAATCGTGAATGACATCACCATCACTTTTGTCGTGCTTGCACTGGTCGTGGCGCTGTTCGTGATCGGCCGAATCCCGGTCGGCATCATCGCGATCGGCACTGCCCTGGCGCTGTACGCCACCGGTGTGATCACGATGGAGCAGGCGCTCGCCGGATTCGGCGATCCCACGGTGGTGTTCATCGCCGCGCTTTTTGTCGTCAGCGAAGCCCTCGACGCCACCGGTGTCACCACGTGGGCGGGCGAGAAACTGCTGGCGAAAGTCGGCGAATCCCGAGTCCGTCTCGTGAGTGCGATCATGTTGCTGGTTGCCGCGTTGACCGCATTGATCAGCGTCAACGGGGCCGTAGCAGCGTTGGTACCGATGGTGGTCGTCTTGGCGGTTCGTCTCGGCAAATCGACGTCACAACTGCTTCTCCCGTTGGCATTTGCCGCCCATGCCGGATCGATGCTCACCTTGACCGGAACACCGGTCAACATCATCGTTTCCGAAGCCGCCGAGGAATCCGGGGCCGGTGCTTTCGGGTTCTTCAGTTTCACCTTGGTCGGTGCGCCGCTCGTATTGGGAACGATTGCGATCGCCCTACTTCTCGGTCCTCACGTTCTCCCCCATCGTGCGGGGACGTCGATGTCGCCTGACCTGAGCCGGCATGCCAAGACCCTCGCCAAGCAGTATCAGCTCATGGGAAAGGATGCGCCGTCCGCAGAGCCCTTGATCACCAAGCACGACGGCGTGGTCGAAGTGATCATCCCGCCACGCTCGGAAATGATCGGCGACAGGGCTTTTCCGGGCATGGTGACCGAAAGCGGAGATCTGGTGATACTCGCAGTCCAGCGCGCCGGTGAGGACTGCGGCCCCAAGGGCGTCAAGTTGGCGGCCGGTGACACGCTTCTCCTGCAAGGAAGCTGGGACGATCTCGACACCCACACCGCGGTCGATCCGAACGTCCTCGTGGTCGACGCGCCTGCCCAGATCCGTAAGCAGGCAGCCCCGTTGGGAACCCGCGCGGTCATCGCCCTCGTCGTCGTCGCGGCGATGGTCGTGTTGCTGACCTTCGGACTGGTGCCGTCGGCGATAGCCGGACTCCTCGCTGCGTGTGCGATGGTGCTGCTACGAGTCATCAGCGTGGAGCAGGCGCATCGGTCCATCTCGTGGACCACGTTGATTCTCGTCGGCGGAATGATCCCGCTCTCGACCGCGATCCAGCAGACCGGTGCAGCCGAAAAACTCGCTCATGCCTTCGTCGACGTCGTCGGCGGTGCAAGCCCCTATGTCGTTGTGGCCGGACTCTTTGTCGTCACGGCGACTCTGGGTCAGCTGATCAGCAACACCGCGACCGCGCTGATCATCACGCCGATCGCCATCTCGGTCGCCATCGAACTCGACATCTCGGTGCTGCCTCTTCTGATGACGGTCACCGTCGCTGCCGCGGCCTCCTTCCTGACGCCCGTGGCCACTCCCGCGAACATGATGGTGATGGGCCCTGGCGGGTACAAGTTCGGCGACTACTGGAAGCTCGGGCTCCCGATGTTGTTGTGGTTCCTGGTAGTTGCCACAGTGTTGATCCCAGTGATCTGGAGTTTCTGATGTGCTCACCGAAGGTGTTGTCGGAGGTCTACGAATCGATCGGACGAGAAGGCAGGAAGGTCAGCCGACGATCGATGTTCGCGGCACTTGGCACTACGGCGCTAGGCGCAACCGTCGTGGCCGGCGCGGTGCAGCCCACTGCGTCGGCAGCGCCGGCGGGTCGGACCATCGTCGATCTGACGCACGTGCTGTCGCCCGAATTCCCGGTGTGGCCGGGCGCGCGCTCGTTCGAGATGAGGAACCTGGCGAAGATCGCCGACGCCGGCGGGTCTCTGGGCCCGCTTGGGTCCGCTGGTTTCGGCGGAAACTTCTACCTCAACGAACTCCGCCTCGAGGAACACACCGGCACTCACATCGACGCGCCCGCACACGCCAGTGCGGACGGAATCACCGTCGAGAAGATCCCGGTCGCCGACCTCGTCGTGCCGATTGCGGTCATCGATATCAGCACCCGAGCCTCCGTCGACCCCGACACACTGCTCACCCGCCAGGACGTCCTCGACTGGGAGACCCTCCACGGGACTATCGCTCCCCGCAGCCTGGTGGCGATGAACTCGGGCTGGGATACCCGGGCAGGCGCCGGCGGGGCCTTCACGAATCGAGATGCACTGGGCGTGCAACACACACCGGGGTTCGATCCCGAGGCGATCGACTTCTTGGTGTCCGAGCGCGACATAGTCGCCGTGGGATCGGACACCCTCAGCATCGACGCAGGCCGAAGCACGACCCACGGGGCTCACCGAAGCGCTTTGGGCTCAGGAAAGTACGCGGTCGAAGCCCTTGCAAACCTGTCCGCACTTCCAGCCGTCGGCGCTACCGTGATGGTGGGAGCGCCGACGCATGCTGGCGGATCCGGTGGTCCGTGCCGGGTTATCGCCTGGTACTGAAGATCAGGGCGTGGGTGTCACCCGCAGCACCTTGTCGCCTGTTCCGTTGTCCGTGGTCACCAGGAGCGAGCCGTCCGCCGTCGGAGTCACCGAGCGCAAGCGCCCGAACTGGTTCACCAGTCCGAAGGTCTGAGCGTCGACCGAACGGCCGTCGGCACTGAGGCGGAGGAAGATCAGTTCCTTGCTCTTGAGACCACCCATCACGAGTGCACCGTCCCAGGCACCCCACGCGGCTCCGCCGGTGAAGGCGGCGCTGGCGGTGGCCAACGTGGAGCTACCTGAACGCCACACTGCCCCAATTGCTCCCGGCACGCGCACGGGATCTGTCATCGGCACGGATTCGTCGTACGTTCCGGGAAGACGATCCGGACGGTAGCCGTAGTTTCCGCCGGGGGTAAGCAGGTTGACTTCGTCGTCGACGCTCGTGCCCTGCTCAACCGAGTACACCCGGCCGGTTCCGGTTTGCACGGCCAAACCTTGCACGTTGCGGTGCCCGAGCGTGTAGACGGGGCTGCCTGCATTCGGATTTCCCGCCGCCGGAGTTCCGTCGGTGTTGATGTGCAAGACTTTGCCGCCCAGCGAATTCGGATCCTGCGGAACGCTCGGCGTCGCGGTGTCACCTGTCCCGACGAACAGCGTTCCGTCCTGGGCCGCAAGAATTCGGCAACCCCCGTGGCGCCCGGACGAGACCGGGATTCCTGGCAACACAGTTCCGGTTCTAGTGAGCGCGGTCCATCCGGCGTCGACGGTCCACGAGATCACTCGAACGTCCGTGACTCCCCCAGCGCTGAACCCCTGGCAGGTGTACAAGGTGCGCGACTGAGCGAAGTCGCGGGCAAGCGCGATGCCCATGAGGCCGGTTTCGGACTGAGCGTAGAGATCCGAAAGATCTGCAGCGACTGGACCTGTCGTGTTGTCGCTTCGGCGCACGAAGAATCCGCCGGATCGTTGTCCGGTCAGGATTGCACCGTCCGGGGCCGCTACTACGTCCCAGGGGTGGTCGAGTCCGTCGACGAGTGTGGTGACCGACAGCTGCGGGAGGGTGTCCTCGATGGGTATGTCCGGGTCGTCGCTCCCCAACGATCCGGTGCTTCCGTTGCCGAAACTGCCGGGGTCGAAGGGGAAGGGTTGGGCCACGCTCTGCGTTACCGGCATCACCAGAACTGCAGTCAGGGCCACGGTCAATGCGGCGAGCTTCGGATGACGCACGCGTTCTCCTCGGGTCGGAAACCGTTCTGCGCCTCACTATAAACAGACAAATCGGTCTGCGCTGCCCGAACTGAGCGCACAGAAGTCGTTCCCGGACGCGGAAACCCGCGTTTCGAGTCGATTTGTGAACGCTCACGCCCGCTGCGCGCACAACAGCGCGAAGCGCTGATCCTCGTCCGTCCACACCTTCCGTACCCCGAAGCCCGCGGACGCCAGCTCCGCGGCAATCCTGTCCTCGGTGAACTTCGCCGAGATCTCGGTGCGCAGCTGCTCGCCCGCTGCGAAAGTGATCTCCAGATCCAGGTCGTCGATCCGGACCGAGAGTTCACGAAGTGCTTCCAGCCGCATCTCGATCCACTCGTTCTCGGCATCCCAGAGCGCGACGTGACGGAAGTCCTCCAAGGGAAAGTTCGCTCCCAGTTGCTTGTTCAGGACCGAGAGAACATTGAGATTGAACTGTGCAGTCACACCGGCAGCGTCGTCGTATGCGGGCACGAGGACTGCGGGATCGATCACCAATCCCACGCCCAGGATCAGGTTCTCACCGGGATCGAGCACGGCTGCAATGCCCGAGAGGAACTCGGCACGTTCCGCCGGAACGAGATTGCCGAGAGTTCCACCGAGAAACGCGAGCGCCCGCCGTCCACCACCGGGCAGATGATGCAGCGAGCCGGTGAAGTCACTGACCACCCCGACCACATCGATGCCGGGGAACTCGGCACCGACCTGCCGCGCCGCGCCTTCCAGTGCCGTCACCGAAACATCCTGCGGTACATACGTTCGCAGAGTTCCGCGCGCGGTCATCGCATCGAGCAGCAAACGCGTCTTCTCCGAGGAACCGGAACCCAGTTCGATCAGGATCTCAGGTTCGGTCAACGCAGCGATCTCGTCGGCGTACCGAGTGAGCAGGCCGCGCTCGGTACGGGTGGGGTAATACTCGGGCAAGGCCGTGATCTCCTCGAACAATTCACTTCCACGCGCGTCGTAAAACCATTTGGGCGAGAGCCACTTCGGCGTAGCGGTCAGACCCTCCCTGGCCTCGGCTCGCAATGCGTCGACCGATTCGGCCGGTGTCAGATAAACCTCGAGCGTAGGGGTTTTCATTGTTCTCCCATCGGTATCGGGGTGATGATCAAGTGGCCTGGACGCGCGCAGACGATGTGCCGGTCCGGCACCTGCTCCCAGTCCGGCGATCGATCGAACGGTTCGGAGACGATCAGGGCCCGCGACTCGTCGACCCGCGTGTACAACGTGTGGCCCCAGGCCGTGGCCCACAGTTCCTGCCCGTCGCCGAACAGGAGGTTCAGTCGTGAATCCGGTGCCGCCGCAGCCACATCGTGAACGAGGCTCGTCACGGCGGCCTCCGCGGGCTTCGAGGTCAACCGATGCAGAAGCACTGTCCACAACAAGGCAGCATCCGTCGGGGCGGGCATCTTCAGCAGTTCGACGGCCGGAACCTCTGCCGCCAATTCGGCAAGTGAACCAGGCCAACCGGATACCGCTCCGTTGTGGCTGAATGCGTAGGTTCCGTCGACGAACGGTGCGCAGGCACCGATCTCGACGGCCATCCCCTCCGTCGCGGAACGAACGGCGGCGAGAACGGATCCGGAAACGATGTGGGACAACGTCTCGTCGATGGTCGGGTCCGACCAGATCGGCGAAATGCTGCGATACCGCCCCTGCCTTCCGTCGTTCCACCACACCGTGCCGAATCCGTCGGCATTGATGGTCCCGCCGCCACGCATCTCGCGAGGTGCCCACGACTGTCGCATCAGTGAGTTCTCGCCGTCGTGGATGAGTTCACGAACCGAACGCGGCGGCCCGAGATACCCGAGGTGCCGACACATGTCAGGATCTACCCGAAATCGTTCTGGCGCAGCGAAAACCCGAGAAGATCTGGCGTCTGATCGGATGGTCCCAGTTGCGGAACGTCCCCCGGCAGGCAACGCTGTCGGTCCCGAACGATCCCCCTCGCAACACTCTGTAGTCACCGCCGAAGAACACCTCCGAATACTCCCGGTACGGGAAGGCCCGGAAACCCGGATACGGATGGAAACCCGAAGAGGTCCACTCCCACACGTCGCCGATCAACTGCTCGACACCTGCTGCCGACGCACCCGCCGGGTACGAGCCGACGCCCGCTGGACCAAGATGGCGCTGACCGAGATTGGCAAGATTCTCGTCTGCGGACGCGTCCCCCCACGGGAACCGTCGTGATCTCCCGGATTCCGGATCCCACCGTGCGGCCTTTTCCCATTCCGCCTCGGTGGGAAGCCGTTTGCCTGCCCAGCACGCGTAGGCCTCGGCTTCGTAGAAGCTCACGTGCACAACCGGCTTGTCGGGTGGTACCGGAGCCTCGACGCCGAAAGTCTCGTGCCACCAACCCGAACTGTCATGTTCCCAGAACAGAGGCGCACGAAGTTTCGCGTCGACGCGATGCCGCCAACCGTCACGGGACCACAGTTCCGGTCGGGAATAGCCGCCGTCCTCGATGAATTCGATGAACTGCCCGTTGGTGACCGGGAATCTGTCGATTGCGAAATCGGTGAGATAGGCCTGATGTGCAGTGCGCTCGTTGTCGAGTGCCCACGGCTCGTCGTCGGTCCCCATGACGAAGGAGCCGGCCGCGATGGTGATCTCGTCGAGTTCCGGCATGCGGGCCGCTTGCGGAGCGGGTGTCGCAACGAGTGCCGTGGGCCCCGAACGTAATTGGTGTGTCGCGAGCATGGTCTCGGCGTGTTGCTGTTCGTGCTGCGCGATCATCCCGAACGCAAAGCCGTCCACGTCGAGTTCTGTGCGCCCGAACGTGCTGGCTTCGAGCACATCCCAGACCTTCCCACGAACCGTACGTACGTATTCGCGCGCCTCGGCCGGGTTGAGCAGGGGAAGTGTCGGTCTCGACGATCTCGAATGCTTGAAAGCGTCGTACAGCTCGTCTATGTCGCTACGCACCGGATCACGGCCACCGACATCGCGCACCAGCCAGAGTTCCTCTTGATTGCCGATGTGCGCCAGGTCCCACACCAGCGGACTCATCAACGGAGAATGCTGAGCGATCAATTCGGTATCGTCGACGCAGTCGGTGAGCAGCGTCGACCGCTCACGCGCTCGCAGAAGTACGGCCTCGACCGCTTCCTTGGTGATCTCCCCCGTCATGTGTCGCTCTCACCGGGCACAATTGCGCGACAACACCGTTCGGCTGCGGCATCGAGAAGACGGACAAACTGTGGCTCCGGCGCATAAGACGCGGCAAGCGACATCAGAGATGTTGCCGCCGAACGCAGTTCGACGTCGTCCAGACCGTACTCTGCCGCATCCCGCCACCTCCCGGCCGTCGACGCTGCAGCATCACTCGCCTCGCGCATCACGGCTGGCCCGGACAGCAACGCGTCGACCGCTGCTATCGGCACTCGCCACAAATCTCCCGGTTGTGCGTCGATGTAGCGAACCTCCAGATGGCCGACAGCGCGAACCGGCGGGAACAGCGTGGACAGGTGATAGTCCAAGTCCGCCCAGACGGGGCGACGTCCGATCTCGGCATCCAGGGCGCCGGCGATCCAGTCCGCGAAAGTCGCGCCCCGCGGAGCCGTCCAATCATCGCCTTCGTTTCGCACACACATGAGCGGAACGTCGAGCGCCCAGGCTGCGTAGTCCTGCGCTTCCGGGATTGCGGCGGTGCGCCAGGAATCGAGTTCGAGCCACGTCCGCATGCGTTGAGAAGCCCAATCTCCCCTCGGAACCCCTTGCAAGCGTGGAGAACACGCAAACGCCGCGACGAGAGCCGGACCCATGTCCCCGAGGAGCCGCCAACGCTGGGCGATCGACTCCGGACTCCCGCCGGCATCGACACTGACCTGCACTGCTGCGGTATTGCACATCATCAAGGTGCCGTACGGGCCTATCCCGGCGAAGCGGGATTCCATTGCGCAGTAACGCGGCAACCGGAGAATGCGGGAAGGGGGGCGGGCGACGTCGGCGGCAGCCGAACTGATTTCGATCGAGTACGACGCGAGAAGAGATTCGAGAGTCCGACGGTCTTCGTCGAGACAGTCACACAGTTCGCGGGCGGACGTGCGCGGTGCGGACGAGAGTTCGATCTGTCCGCCGGGTTCTACGGTGACCAGGCTGCCACGAGGAAGCGGAACCGCCGGTGAATCCGGGTCGATGCTGGTGGGTGCGTGTCGCCCGAGCGCTCTTGCCAGCGTCGCGGCGGATGGCCGCTCCCCACCGGGATCTTGCCTGGTCAGCCACTCGATCTCGGCTCCGACCAAGCGGGGTGGCCCCTGTTTGAAGCACACACCACCGACGTAGGCCTCGGCCGCAGGACGCGAATCCACCTGCGTGGTCTGTGCTGCTGTCAACGCTGCTGTCACCATTCGACTTCCCCTTCGGGCGGTCTTCGCGGTCGTTACCGACGATAGAACGCCTACGTCCGAGATGCACCCATTGTGGTGTTACGTGTCGTTGAATTTCTTCAGTCGTATCCACCGGTACCCACAACCGGCCAGAACCACACCTACCCCGGAAACAACCGCGATCCACGGAAGTGTGACCACCAGAACGACACAACCAGCCGCCCCGACTGCCTGCAGCCACTTCGGATACATCCGGTCCACTCCGCGCTGGCTGTACGCGCTCACGTTCGCGACGAAGTAGTAGAGCAGCACTCCGAACGACGAAAAGCCGATCACGCCACGAAGATCGGTTGTCGAGACCAAAGCGATCACAACAGCCCCGACCACAAGTTCGGCATGGTGAGGGACTGCGAACCGTGGATGGACGGCAGCGAGAGCAACGGGCAGATCACTCTCGCGGGCCATCGCCATCGCCGTACGGCTCACCCCGGCGATCAGAGCCAGCAGCGCCCCCGCCGACGCCGCCGCGGCACCGATCACCACCACGGGAACGGCCCAGTTCCACCCGGCTGCGCCCACCGCATCGGCCAGGGGCCGCGCCGACTTCGCCAGCCGATCAGGCCCCAACGTCACCAACAGCACCACCGCTACCAGCGCATAGAGGACAACCGCGGCGGTGAGTGCAATCAGAATCGCCCGCGGAATCGTGCGGCGCGGATCACGCACTTCCTCCCCCAGCGTCGCGATCCTGGCGTAACCGGCGAAGGCAAAGAACAACAGCCCCGCCGACTGCAGAATCCCGTACCACGACCCGAACACGAGGTCCGGGAGCTCACGCACTGCACCAGGTCCCACGACGGCAACCACCAGCGCTACACACAATGCCGTCGTCGACACGGCGACGATGACCCTGGCCATCTGCGCCGTCCGCGTCACTCCGCGGTAGTTGACTGCTACCAGGGCCACGACTACCAGTACCGCGGCGGGAACACGCCAGGCCGCAGGAGCAACGTACGTCGCGAAGGTCAGAGCCATTGCCGCGCAACTCGCGATCTTCCCGATCACGAACGACCAGCCGGCGGCAAACCCCCACCAGGGTCCGAGCTGCTCACGTCCGTAGACATAGGTCCCACCTGACGTCGGGTATCTGGCCGCGAGCTGCGCCGACGACGTCGCATTGCAGTAGGCGACGAACGCTGCGATCGCCAGGCCGAGCAGCAACCCGGTACCCGCTACGGCGGCAGCGGGCGCGAACACCACGAAGACTCCGGCGCCGATCATCGCGCCGAGGCCGATCACCACGGCATCGGCCGTGCTCAGTCTTCGCTCCATCGGGACAGCTTCGTTCACAGGTAGTTTGAACCACACCGACATGAACGGAAGGTGCCATGTTCGATCTCGACACGATCCGCCGCGACACTCCCGGATGCCTCGACAAGGTGTTCCTCGACAGCGCGGGATCCTCGCTCCCGCCCGAGCCGGTGCTGACCACCATGATCGAGCACCTGCGACGTGAAGCCGACGTCGGCGGGTACGTCGCCGCTGCTCGCCAGAGCGGCGCACTGGCTGCTGTTCCGCATTCACTGGCCCGCGTCATCGGCGCCCAGGCAACCGATATCGCGTTGACGGACAGCGCAACCCGCGCGTGGAACGACTTCTACGCTGCCGTTCCACTCGGACCTGGTGATCGAATCCTCATCAGCGGAGTCGAATACGCGAGCAACGCAATCGCCGCTCTGGGGCGGGCGCGTTCCACCGGCGCCGGCGTCGAGGTCATTCCGAGTGATCAGTACGGATGCATCGACCTCGAGGCACTCGAGAACATGCTCGACGATCGGGTTCGACTCGTCTCCGTCGTACACGCCCCCACCAACGGCGGCTTGATCAACCCGGTCCGTGAGGTAGTCGAATTGGCCAGAGCCCACGGCTCTCTCGTCCTGCTCGACGCGTGCCAGTCCGTCGGCCAGTTGCCCATCGACGTCACCGAACTCGGCGTCGACGCGCTCAGCGCCACCGGCCGCAAGTGGCTCCGCGGGCCACGCGGAACCGGATTCCTGTACGTCCGCCCCGGACTCGTCGACGCGCTCGAACCCGCTGCAATGGACCTGCACGGAGCGGAATGGACCAGCGAGAACAGCTTCGTTCCTGCCCCGGATGCAACACGATTCGAACTCTGGGAAACGAGTGTCGCTGCGCGCCTGGGTCTCGGCGTCGCCGCCGACTATCTGCTCTCGATCGGCACCGACACGGTGTGGGAGCAGATCGAATCCCGAGCCTGCGCATTGAGGGAAGGTCTGGCAGCGATTTCCGGAGTCGAAGTCCGCGATCGAGGAACCCATCTGAGCGGCATCGTTTCCTTCACCGTCGACGGTATTTCCGAACACCTGGTTCGGGATCAGCTTGCAGCACAGAACATCACCGTCACCGTCAGCGGTCGCGGGTCCACGCTCCTCGACATGGATGCCCGCGGACTCGACGCTGTAGTTCGCGCATCGCCGCACTACTTCGTTGACGAAGCCGACCTGGACACATTTCTGGGCGCGGTCAGGAGTTTGCAAACCTCCCGTTGACCGGGACCTTGCCTGATCTGCGGAAGTCGAAACTGCAACTGTGTGGTGACCAGTAGTTTCGCCTTCCGAGAGGACGCTTCGCATGGCCGACCCCACCGTCAAACCGATCTCCGTTGCCGACATCACCACCTGGGATTACGAGGCCGACGTCGTCGTCGCGGGATACGGCATCGCCGGCGTCACCGCTGCGATCGAAGCAGCGCGGTCCGGCGCCGAGGTTCTCGTCCTGGAGCGAACGGGCGGCTGGGGTGGAGCAGCTTCGCTGGCGGGTGGATTCATCTATCTGGGCGGTGGAACGCCGCTGCAGAAGGCGTGTGGGTTCGAGGATTCGGTCGAGAACATGAAGACGTTCATGAAGGCAGCGCTCGGCCCCGGAACCGACGACGCAAAGATCGACGCGTATTGCGAGGGCAGTGTCGATCACTACAACTGGCTCGTCGATGCCGGCGTACCGTTCAAGGAGTCCTTCTGGGGTCAGCCCGGCTGGGAACCGCCGTACGACGACGGCCTGATGTACTCGGGAGGCGAGAACGCCGCGCCGTTCAACACCCTCGTCGATCCCGCGCCCCGCGGACACGTTCCGCAGATGTCCGAGAAGAACACCGGTGAGCGGGGCGGTGGCTACATGCTGATGAAACCACTCGTCGAGACGGCCGAAAAGCTCGGTGTCCGAGCAGAATACGATCTGCGCGTCCAAACTCTGGTGGTAGACGGCGATCGGGTTGTCGGCGTCGCCGCCAAGCGTTACGGCAAAGACGTCGCGATTCGCGCACGCAAGGGCGTCGTGCTGGCGATGGGCAGCTTCGCGTACAACAACGAGATGGTGCGCTCGAATGCACCGCGCATCTTCGGCCACCCGGCGGCCTCCATCGAGGCGCACGACGGCCGCGCAATCCAGATCGGTCAGGCACTCGGCGCCGACACCGCGCACATGGACGCCACCGAGGTCGCGTTCTTCTGCGACCCGCAGTTGATGGTGCGCGGCATTCTTGTCAACGGCCGCGGTCAGCGATACATCCCCGAGGACACCTACCCCGGCCGCATCGGCCAGGCAACGCTGTTTCAGCAGGACAACCAGGCATTCCTCGTCATCGACGAAGCTGCATACGAGGAAGGCATGAATGCCGAGTCGTCCAGTGCGCAGTTGCGGGCGCAGCCGAGCTGGGTGGCGGAAACCGTCGAGGAACTCGAAGCCGAGATGGGGTTGCCCGCCGGATCGTTGCAATCGACCGTCGACCTCTACAACCGGCACGCGGCTGAAGGGTCGGACCCGGTGCTGGGGAAGAAGGGCGAGTGGGTGAAGCCGATTGTCGGCCCGTTCGCGGCAATCGATCTGCGCGGACGCACCGGCGGATTCACGCTCGGCGGGTTGAAGACCACCGTCGACTCCGAGGTCCTGCACGTCTCCGGTGTGCCGATTCCAGGATTGTTCGCGGCGGGCCGGTGCACTTCCGGTGTGTGCGCGGGCGGTTACGCCAGCGGAACCAGCCTCGGCGACGGCAGCTTCTTCGGACGACGCGCCGGAATCACCGCGGCGCGCTAGATCACCACGACCCGCACGCCGTCGGCAAAGCGGTACGGCTGAGTCTGCAGGACCGCGCCGAGGTGTTTCCGCAGTCTGGACACCTCGGCGCGCACTGCCACCACATGCTCGCGATCACCGAAGAGCACTTCGCTCAGGCCTGCGGCGTCCACGCCCGCCGAACCGACCGCTGCCAGGGCCCTCAAGATCTGGGCGTGCCGCGGGGAGAGCGCTCGCGTCCAGTTGGCGTCACCACGCACCGTCACCTGCGGCGATACGCCGAGGGACAGCTCCAGCTCGATCACCGGCCCGCCGACGCCGGTGCGCAACAGCCAGCCGTCCCCGAGGGGCTCGGGCAGACACATCCCCAGCCCTGGCACGATGACGGGCTTTCCCGCGCTCGGCGCTGCAACTCGGTCGGGCGCGGCTATCCCGCTGGCGCCGGCCACCCAACCGAACTCGTCGACCACCAATGCCGGTCCGGTCCCGGCCGCGAACAACGGTGCTGCCCGCGAACGAAGGCGCTCGAGCTGAGCTGCGTGCTCGCGCCACAGCGTCGCCTCCGCGAGGCGAACCGCGGTGCGGACCAGCGCGACGGTGGTGGGATGCACCGAGGCTGCGGACCCACTGATGTCCACCACTCCCAGGATCTCGCCCGTCCGCGGATCGTGCACGGGTGAACCGGTACACGACCAATTGTGGTGAGTCGGTGCATAGTGCTCGGCCGAGAAGAGTTGCACCGCAGAATCTTCGATCAGCGCGGTACCTATCGCATTGGTACCCACCGACTGCTCCGACCATCGCGCACCTTCGGCGAATCCGAGTGCGTCGGCCGCCCGCTTGACTGCCTTCGCGCCCTCGCGCCAGAGCAGGACACCGTCGGCGTCGGCAACGACCACGATGAAGCCCGCGTCCTCGGCCACCTCGGTCAGAGTGGTTCGCAACTCGGGCAGAACCGAGCGCAGTGCGGTACGCGAACGCCTCGACTCCAACTCGGAGAAATCAGCGACAACAGACGCGCCGCAGTGATCCGGTGTGAGCCCGCCCGCAGCCACTCTCGACCACGACCGTGCCACGACGGTCCGCGGCTGCGCCGGTGGTTCCTGCCCGGAGAGAACTGCGTCGTGCACCCGACTGAGTAGGCGAGCATGCTGCGACAGATCGGTACCCGGCACGACGGCACCGAGCCGACTGCCTTCGGGAGCGTTCCCCAGGGTGGTCACTCCGTCAGGCTACCGCTTTCGATGTGACGCGAACCACGTCCACACGGCCAGGTCGCCGCGACCTGCGATTAGCGGCGAGGAGCAAACTCCGGTAACGTATCCAAAGTTGTCTCGGCGAGGGTGAATCGCAGCAGTTCCACACGTTGCAGGTTTACCGTGATCGACGCGGCTACGGCTCAGCTCGAGCGTTTCGCTCCTGGCCGTGTGCGCGCCTGTCCCCCTTTTCGCAGGCAAAACCACACGTCAGTAAACCGAGCACGAACCCCGTGAGTTGTAGGAGCCGTTTCATCATGTCTGAAGAAAACAACCTCGTCGCCGTCGTCCGCACCGAATTCGGCAAGGGCGCAGCTCGCCGCGCACGTCGCGACGGCCAGGTCCCCACGGTTCTGTACGGCCACGGCGAAGATCCCCGCCACCTCAACGTGCCGGCTCGCGACTTCGCTCGCATCCTCCGCGCGCAGGGCACCAACGCCATCCTCACCCTCGACATCGAGGGCACGGAGCAGGTTGCACTGACCAAGTCGGTCGTCGTGCACCCCATCCGCAGCTACATCGAGCACGCTGACCTCCTCGTCATCAAGAAGGGCGAGAAGGTCACCATCGACGTTCACGTCGTAGTCGTCGGTGACGCTGCTGCAGGCACCATGGTCGCGCAGGATGCATCCACCATCTCCATCGAGGCAGACGCCCTCCACATCCCCGAGCAGATCGAGGTTTCGGTCGAGGGCCTCGAAATCGGCACCCAGATCCTCGCAAGCCAGCTCGAACTGCCCACCGGCTCCGTCCTGCAGGCTGACGCTGACACCCTGATCGTCAACGTCGTTGCTGCACCGACCGAGGCTGACCTCGAAGAGGGCGCAGAAGCTCCCGCCGCCGACGAGGCTGCAGAAGAGGCCTGATCCTCTCGGTTCCTACAGAACTCACTGCGCGCGGCGCGTCATTCCGATTCGGAGTGACGCGCCGTTCGCGCGTAGCAGGAAAAAGAACAAGCCAGAAAGTAGCGTCCGTTGAGCACAGATACCGCCCTCGTCATCGGCCTGGGCAACCCCGGCCCGCAGTACGAGAAGACCCGGCACAACGTCGGTTTCATGGTCGCGGGCACCCTTGCCGGACGCATGGGCGGAAAGTTCAACGTACACAAGAAGAGTGGCGCCGAGATCGTCGAAGGTCGCCTCGCCGGCCGACGCGTGATCCTCGGAAAGCCGCGCTCGTACATGAATCTCTCGGGCGGCGCGGTCGCCGGTCTCGCACGATTCTTCTCGGTCGATGCCGCGAACATCATCGTCGTCCACGACGAACTGGATCTCGATTTCGGGACCGTCAGGCTCAAACTCGGCGGCGGCGAAGGCGGCCACAACGGGCTCCGGTCCATTTCGAGCTCGTTGACCACCAAGGACTACCTGCGCACGCGCGTCGGGATCGGTCGCCCGCCGGGCCGCATGGACCCGGCGGACTACGTTCTCAAGCCGTTCTCGTCCACGGAGCGAAAAGAACTCGATCTCGTGTGCGAAGAAGCTGCGGATGCAGTGGAGCTACTGCTCGAACTCGGGCTCGAGGCAGCCCAGAACCGTCTGCACTGACAATCAGTTACCCAGCAGGGCAGCTGAATTGGCGCGGCGAAGCTTTCCCGACGACGTCTTCGGGATACTGCCGGGACCAAGGACCGCAACGGCACGAGGGCGCACGCCGACGTCGGCGACCACGGCGTGGACCACTTCGCGCTCGATGCGCTTGACCTCTTCCGGATCCTCGAAAGCGTTGGTCTCGACCGCGACGGCAAAGCTCTCACGCTTCTGGCCGGCATCCAGGCGAATGGCGACTGCATTTCCCGGGCGCACACCGGCAACGCTTCCGGCCGCCCGCTCGATGTCGGTCGGATACACGTTCCGGCCGCCCATGATGATGACGTCCTTGACTCGCCCGCACACCACAACCAGGCCTTCTTCGGTGAAATAACCGACGTCACCGGTGTCGAGCCAACCGTCGGCGTCCTGGGCCGGCTTGTGTCCGTCGACTGTGACATATCCGGGGGTGACTGCCTTGCCGCGAACCTCGATGATTCCGACGCCTCGGGCCGGCAGCACCTGGCCGTCACGGTCGACGATGCGTCCCTCGAGGTCAGGCACCATCTTTCCGAGCGTCGCAAGGGCGCGCGCATTGGGGCGATTGGACGGCACCGCGCGGGACATCGACTCGAGGAAATCGGGATCGACGTAGTCGAGAACCTGACCCTGATCGGGATCCGGAATCGACACCGCCAGGGTGGTTTCCGCCATTCCGTACACGGGAGCCAGCGCTGTCGGGTTCAAACCGAAACGCGCGCCGGCCGCGGCGAGAGCATCCATCGTGTCGGGATCCACCGGCTCGGCACCGTTCCACATGTATCGGACGCTGGACAGGTCGACCGCCCCGTCCTCTGCCTGTCCGAGTCGACGCGCCAAGAGGGAGTATGCGAAGTTCGGTGCGGCCGTGACAGTTCCGCCGTACTTGCCTATCAGTTCCGCCCACAGCACCGGGGTGCGGAGGAAATCCATCGGCGTGATGCTGATGACCTCGGCGCCCACCTGCATCGGAACCGTCAAGAACCCGACCATGCCCATGTCGTGGAACAGCGGAAGCCAGCTCACCATCACGTCGTCTTCGATGGAGAACTTGATGCGGTTGATCATCGCGTATGCGTTTGTGTAGAAGTTCTCGTGCGTGATCTGCACGGCCTTGGGCGAACCGGTGGAACCGGACGTCAACTGCTGGAGTGCGATATCCGATTCGACCGTCTCCACGGGATCGATCGACGTTCCGCCACGAAGCTCGTCCACCGTCACGACGGTGATGCCGCGCTCTTCGAGTAGCGGCTTTGCCGCATCGAAGGGCGCGCCCAGAATCACGGCTTTTGCCGAGATCATGTCGATCACCGTCTCGGTGTCCTGAGCCCAGACACCCAGATCCGTTCGGGGGGTCGGCTGATGCAGCATCGTCACCGACGCACCGCGCATCCACGTCGCCTGGCAGGCAGGCGCGATGTCGACTGGCTGTCCAGCGAGAATGCCGATCGCAACGCCACGGTCGATACCGACCTCGGCCAGGCCGCCGGCCATGCGCCGCGCCTCCTGGTGGATGTCGCCCCAGGTCTGACGGAAAGCGTTGTCGGGCTCTCCCGTCACCAGGCCGCGGTCGGTGACTGCGGCGGTCGCATACATCTCTTCGGTGAACTTGCTCAACGCAACTCCTCGGTCAGTGTCACTCTTCGATCAGTGCAACTCTTCGCAGGACACAAATGGCTGTGTGTTCGAACACACACATACTTGGATAATCAGCGATCGTTCGCCGAGTGTTACGCCGCAGTGGTTATTGCATCGTGGTCTGCGAGTATCCTTTCTCTGTTGTGCTGCCGCACTCTCCACCTGTCCGCGCACCGGCACGTCGCCGGCACTGACGCCCACTTCGAGAGGTTCTTCGTTGACTACCCCGTCCGACTCGACCGTCCCTTCCGACTCGACTGTCCAGTCCGACACCGAAGGCCCCGATTCCACCGAGAGCGGGTCGGTTGCGGTCACGACGACCACCAAGGGTTTGTCAGCCGAGGCGGAGCGTCGCCGCACCTTCGCCGTCATCTCGCATCCTGACGCCGGTAAGTCGACGCTCACCGAAGCGCTGGCATTGCACGCGAAGAAGATCTCCGAGGCAGGCGCTGTCCACGGCAAAGCCGGCCGCAAGTCGACGGTCTCGGACTGGATGGAGATGGAGAAGGCCCGCGGCATCTCCGTCAGTTCCACCGCACTGCAGTTCAACTACCACTCGTCCGAGACCCCGGACGAGCAGATCAACGTCATCAACCTCGTCGACACCCCCGGTCACTCCGACTTCTCCGAGGACACGTACCGCGTCCTGACCGCGGTCGACGCAGCCGTCATGCTCATCGACGCTGCCAAGGGTCTCGAACCGCAGACGCTCAAGCTGTTCCAGGTGTGTCGCCACCGCGGCATCCCGGTCATCACGGTCATCAACAAGTGGGACCGCCCCGGCCAGACTCCGCTCGAACTGCTCGACGAGATCAGCGAGCGGATCGGCCTCACACCCACTCCCCTGTACTGGCCCGTCGGCATCGCCGGCGACTTCCGCGGACTGCTGCGACGCGGCGAAGACGGTGAGGCTCGCGAGTACGTCCGCTTCACCCGTACCGCCGGCGGCGCGAAGATCGCCCCCGAAGAGGTCATGGACGCCGAAGCCGCACTCGCCAAGGAGGGATCCGAGTGGGAGACCGCGGCCGAGGAGAGTGAACTGCTCTCCGCTACCGGCCAGGACCACGACCAAGAGATGTTCCTCGCCGGTCAGACGTCCCCGGTGATCTTCGCGTCCGCGATGCTCAACTTCGGTGTCCGCCAGATCCTCGACACCCTCGTCGAATTGGCGCCGCCGCCGCGAAGCCGCGAAGACCTCAGCGGCAAGCCGCGCGAGGTTACCGATCCGTTCAGTGCGGTCGTCTTCAAGGTGCAGGCCGGTATGGACACCGCGCACCGTGACCGTCTGGCCTTCATGCGCATCGTCTCCGGCGTGTTCGAGCGCGGCATGGTCGTCACGCACGCACAGACCGGCAAGCCCTTCACGACCAAGTACGCGCAGACGGTGTTCGGCCGCGAACGTTCCACTGTCGAGTCCGCGTTCCCCGGCGACGTCGTCGGCCTCGTCAACGCCACCGCCCTCGCGCCCGGCCACACGCTGTACACCGAGAAGAAGGTGGAGTTCCCGCCGATTCCGTCGTTCGCGCCGGAACACTTCTCGATCCTGCGCGCCGAAAGCGCAGGCAAGTACAAGCAGTTCCGCCGCGCCGTCGACCAACTCGACTCCGAGGGCGTCGTCCAGATTCTTCGCAACGACATCCGCGGCGACGCCTCCCCCGTCATGGCGGCCGTCGGCCCGATGCAGTTCGAAGTTGTCGCGGCACGCATGAAGGCCGAGTTCAACGTCGAGGCCAAGATGGAACCCCTCGGCTATGCGTTGGCCCGTCGTACCGACGCCGCGTCCGAGGTCGAGCTGAACCGTCAGCGCGGTGTGGAGGTCTTCACCCGATCCGACGGTGTTCTGCTCGCTCTTGTCAGCGACAAGTGGCGCCTGCAGTACATCCAGAAGGAACTTCCGGATCTGACGCTCGAACCCCTCGTCGCTGCTGCGGACTGATGAGCCTGATCGAGGCGCTGTTCGACGCCGAACTGCACATCGGCAGCGCCACGATTCTCTGGCGAGAGATCATCGGAAACGCGTTCGGAATAGGCTCCGCGATCGCCGGCGCACGACGCTCGGTATGGGCGTGGCCTGTCGGTATAGCCGGAAATGCCTTGTTGTTCACGGTGTTCATGGGCGCGCTTTTCCACACGCCGCAAGAGCTCAATCTCTACGGCCAAGCCGGCCGTCAGTTGTTGTTCATCACTGTCAGCGTCTACGGATGGACTCAGTGGCGACGTGGGGCACGCGACTCCGGTCGCGCAGTCCTGCCGCACTGGGCGACAACTCGCGAGCGCTTCGCCATGATCGCCGTCATGGCAAGCGGCACAATCGCTTTCGCCTGGATCTTCGACCTTCTCGGCTCGTACGGGGCGTGGGCGGAGGCCTGGATTTTCACCGGCTCCATCCTCGCGACGTACGGCATGGCACGCGGCTGGACCGAGTTCTGGCTCATCTGGATCGGCGTCGACGCCGTCGGTGTTCCCCTTCTTTTCCGGGCCGGGTACTACCCGTCGGCAATCCTCTATCTGGTCTACGCATTCTTCGTACTGTGGGGTTTCGCGATGTGGCTGCGCATTCAACGTCGAACTCCACAAGGGGTGCGACCGTAAACGAACTCCTGGTATGTTTGCGTCGATTAAGCAAACCAGCGGTCTGTTTACGGGCATCAGGAGCGAAACAATGGAAGACAAGAATTCTCACGGAATAACGGGTCCCAACGGTTCCGGAAACGGATCGAGAGCCAGTAGTTCCGCGAGTAATGGTTCCGCGGGTAATGGTTCTGCGAGCAGCGTTTCCACTGGCAACGGTTCCGGCAGCGCCACCGCCACAGCTGATTTTCTGTCGACCGCACCCAAGCAGTCGGATGCATTCACGTTTCCGCTCCCCTCCCGGACCACGGCCGCACACAGCAGCGGAGAGGACCTTTCAGTGCCAGCTTCAACACGTGAATCATCGAGGACGCTCGAAACTCGGAGTCGTACCGTCGTACGGCGCGACGCGATGGGCGTAGCCGCAGTTCGAGTGGCCGGGCGTCTCACCCACACCGAACTGATCGCGAATCAGGCCTCACCCTCGAGCACGCATTCCTCCGATCCCACGATGGATCTGGACGAGTTGCTCACGATGCTCGGCAGCTACCTGTTGTCCTCGGGGTTCGAACATCCCGAAATCCACGCCAAGCTCGGCGGACAGTCGATCGTCGTCAACCTCGTGTCGCCGGAAATCAGCGCCAGCTGAGCTCGACCCAGCTGTTCAGGGCCCCGCTATTCAGGGCCACAGCACTGCGCGTGTCCATGCTCGGTTCGAGCCACGCCGGTACAACCACCGCTGATGCCGACGCCCGGAGTCTGCCTGCCAGAACTCGACAGACTCCGGCTCGAGGCACCACGCACGCCAGTCCTTCGACACGAACCCTGGGTCGTCGCCGATTCTTGCTTCCGCAGCGGCCACCGACGTGTCGTACGCGTCGAAGTCTTCGAGCACTTCACTCTGCTTACTTGCCGTCGCCACCGCTCTCGCCGTGACGGAGCGTTCGACGAAGTCTCGGCGTCGAAGTGCGTCGTCGCCCTCGCGTACCAATCCGCGAATCCGGACCTGCTGGCCCGTCTCACGCCAGTAGAACGCTAACGATGCCCGCGGATTTTCTTTCAGATCAACACCTTTCGGCGATGCAGCCGAACCGGAGAACCAGAACCCACCCTCAGTCACGTCCTTGAGGATGAGGAAGCGGGAATCGGGCATGCCGTCGCCGTCCACGGTCGAGAGCGCACACACGTGCGGCTCGACGACCCCGAAGGCCACGGCGGCACGGAGCCAGTCGAGGAACAACTCTCCTGGGTTCTCCGGAAAACGTTCAGGCGCGGGCGGCGGAGTTCCGGTCAGTGCGGGAATACCGCGAATCCATGCCCGGACGTCCGGCCGCGAGAAATCTGCGTCAACCATGAGCCGACTCTAATCGCGGGCGGCTTCAGGAGACGTTGCGAACGATCGAGTCACCGAACGAGGGTTGCTGCAGCAGTGCCCACTTGTTGGACGTCAATCGAAAACTCGGCATGTCGGCGAGCGCCACCACCGATTCCCAGGTGCGCTCGTAGCTCGTGTGGGAGATTCGCCATTCACCGTCGCTGCAGCGGGTGTATCTGTCGTGATAGAAAGCCGATCCACGAAGCAGCATGCCGTCCTCGGGGATGACCACCGTGTCCGCAAGGCACCAGATCCCGGTTGCAGTGTCTCCGTCGACGTCGATCTCGGGTTGCCCACATTGATGTTCGGTGATGATGTGCGAGCCGAGGGTGTTCTCGAGGAAGGAGACGAATGAATCTCGGGAATCGAAACTGAGTTGCTCTCCGTAGATCGCGGTGGCGTCGACGGTCAGAGTGTCGGCGAATTCGACCCACGATTTGGTGTCCAAGGCGCGTGCGTATCGGTACTTGAGTCTTTGGATGAGAACAATCGCTTCGAGATCCATGATCCCCGCCTCCCGGTGCAGCAACCACCCGTCCTATGTGTGCACATTAGCCTGTATCACGCATAAACGGGCATTACTCTCAAAGCTAGTAGAAATGTCAGCCGATAACACGCTTTTCCAGGCCGTCGAGCATGATCGTGATCTTCTCGTCCAACCAACCGCGTCCGTGCCACGTCGATTCGTCGCCGATCCCCTCGATCAACGACTCCGACGCATTCCAACTCTCTTGATACGCCTGGCGTGCAGAACGCGAATCCGCGGAACTGACAGTCTTGTCCAGCGCCGCCATCATCGCGAACTGAGTCATCGTCACCTCGGAGATGAAGTCCACCGCCAGCACCGCGTCGTGTGGTGTGAAGCCTTGCGCAGTCAACGAACCGACCAGTTTCTCCACGATCTCGATTATCGCCGGCGGCGTGCCCGGAACAGCGAGACCTACCTGGGCGAGACCGGGATAGCGTTCGAACGAGGACCACAGAACGTCGCAGAGGTCCTTCAGAAATTCACGCCACGGACGATCCGTGTCCGGCCACACAGTCTGACGCACAACGTGATCCGAGCAGGCCCGCAGCAGCGCTTCACGGTCGGCGAAGTATCGATAAAGCGCAGAATGACTGACGCCCAGACGCTTTGCCACACTCGGCATGGTCAATTCACTCAGATCACCAGCCAGGGCGGCCTCGACGATGTCCACTCTCGACAACGTCGGCGGCCGCCCTGTCTTCTTTCCGGTCTGCATTCTGCTCAGCCTGCCACCTGCTCAGCCTGCTACCAACCGCCATCCCGACGCACGGTGGCGCTGATTCCAGAACGCGGCGTAGTTCCCACCGGCGGCAAGCAGAACTTCGTGAGTTCCCACTTCGACGATTGATCCGTCGTCACCGAGCACGATGATCTGGTCTGCGGCCACGACGGTCGACAGTTTGTGAGCGATCACGAGCAGTGTGCTTTCGCTGGCGAGTTCCTGCATCGCACGCTGAACGTGTGCCTCGTTCTCGGGATCGAGCGCGGCCGTCGCCTCGTCGAGCAGCACGATGGGTGCACGTTTGAGGAGTGCACGCGCAATGGAGACTCGCTGCCGCTCTCCACCGGACAGTGCCGTCCCGCCCTCACCGACGCGGGTGTCCCAACCCCGCGGAAGTCGCTCGACGATTTCCGCGACGCCGGCGATCCGAGCGACGTCGAAGACTTCCTCGTCCGTGGCTTCGGGGCGGCCGAGGCGGATGTTCGCGATCAACGTGTCGTCGAAGAGATACACGTCCTGGAAGACCAGGGACAACTGCGCCATCAGATCGGCGCTCGTGAGGTCACGCACGTCGACGCCGCCGACACGCACCACCCCGGAGTCGACGTCGTAGAAGCGCGAGATCAGCCGGGTGACGGTGGTTTTGCCAGAACCCGACGGACCGACCAACGCCGTCAGCGACTTCCGCGGCACGTCGAAGGAGATGTTCCGCAGAACCTGCCCGCCGTCGGCGTAACCGAAGTCGACGGCGTCGAACTGCACGGCTGTCTCCCCCGTCGCCGTCCCGCTGGTTTCGGGTTCGACCAGTGGTTCCACTTCGAGGATCTCGGACATCCGACGGATTTCGTTGCGTGCCATTCTGATTGCGCCGCCGAACTCGCCGATCTCACCCAGCGGTTGGATGAACCGTGCGGTGAGCCCCAGTAGCGCGATCAACGTGACCGGGTCGATGTCGCCGCCGAGCGCGAGGAACGCACCCAGGATGATCACGGCCGAGAACACGAACTGCAGGGCGATTCCGTTGACCACGGAACCGATCACCACGAACCACAGTTGTGAACGACCCGCGGTGTGTTGAGCTTCGATCGCGTCGTCGAGCGGTTCGTACACCCCGTGGGTGCGTCCGAAAGCACGCAGGACCGGTTGGCAACGCGCGTATTCGAGTACTCGATTGTTCGATTCGACCGCCGCGGCATGTGCCTGATCGTCGGCCTTGGCGGTCATCGCCGAAGCAAAGCGTGCTGCTGCGAACAGAATCGGAACGCCGACCACCAGTGCGAGCCCGAGCCGCCAGTCGAAGAACAGCATGCACACGACAATGGTTGCCGGGCTGGCAATTCCGGAGATGATCGGTGTCATCAGATGCGCGGCCGCCCCCATCACCGAGATGGTGCCCTTGCTGGCGACCTGCGATACCTGGCCGAGTCTGCCGGCACCGAACCAACCGAGAGGGAGCGCGACGAGGTGATCACCGAGGCGCAGATGCATCGTCCGCAGCAGGGTGAGCGCCGACTCGAATCCCTTGATGGCCTGCAGGTAATGCGCAATCGAACTGATCACCGCGCACACAGCCATGGCGGCGAGCCACCGAACGAAACTTCCCCAGTCCTGCTCGAACAGTGCCCGCACGGTCGGCACCAGCAATGCCACTGCCAAACCCTGCATCACGCCGTACAACACAGCCCACACCAGGAACTCTCGATAGCGTCCCTGATTCTGCGGGCCGAGGATCCGGAAGAGATCGCGAATCATGAGTTGGCCTTTCCTGCTGCGTCAGACGTACCTGCGATGCTGTCGGCCCGACTGTGTTCAATCGAGTCGGCCCGACTGTGACTCGCCCACATCCGGGCATACGTCGAACCATTCGCCACGAGCTGATCGTGCGTGCCCTTCTCCACGATCCGCCCGGCGTCGAGGACCACGATCTGATCGGCACTCACGATCGAAGCCAACCGGTGCGCGATCACCAGCACAGTGCGCCCCACCGTCAAACGCGACAATGCTTCTTGGATATCGGCTTCGGACTCCGGGTCCGCAAACGCGGTCGCCTCGTCGAGCACGAGAACGGGAGTGTCCGCGAGAATCGCCCGCGCGATGGAGACTCGTTGCGCCTCACCGCCCGAGAACCTGGCGTCGACCCCGACCACAGAGTCGTACCCTCTCGGGAGGGCTTCGATTCGGGTGTCGATCTGCGCGGCTGCGGCAGCAGTCTTCACCTCGGCCTGCGACGCCTGAGGGCGGGCAAGCCGAATGTTGTCGAGAACAGTTGCTTCGACCAGCTGCACGTCCTGCAGAACGAATCCGACGTGGCGGTACAGCTCGTCGGTAGCGACGTCCCGGACGTCGACACCGCCGATGGCCACGGATCCGGTACGCACGTCATGGAATCGGGGAACGAGCGTCGCCAGTGTCGACTTACCCGAACCCGAAGGCCCGACCAACGCCGTCACCGTACCCTCCGGCAGCGTCAGATCGATGTCGGACAGAACGTCGGCCCCGTCGTCGTAGGCGAAAGAGACTCCGGAAAATCGAACTTCGTTCCCCGCGGGCTTTTTCGGATGATCGGTTTCCGGCAGTGCGTCGGTTGCGAACAGCGCGATCAGCCGCGCCGCAGCGGCGGCAGCCTCACGGCGGGCCTGCATGCCGAAACCGATGGTCGTCACCGATACCGGAATCACCATCGCGACAAGAGAACTGGTCAGGACGTCGATGGGTGACACCCACCCGGAGTGGACGAACCACGAGCCGAGACCAAGGTTCACCACCAGCACTACCGGCGCGCTCAAGGCAATCGAGGCCAGCGCCTCGGTCCGAAGCATCGGGCGAACCCAACCCTCGTACGAAACGGCAAAAGCCTTGGCGGCATCACGGTATCGAGAATGTGACTGCTTGTCCTGACCGAAAGTCTTGACTACTGCGATGCCGGTGACGAACTCGACGATCGTATTGCTGATAGCCGCGATACCCTCATTCATCCGGCTCATCTTGACGGCCATGTCCTTGGTCATCGTCGCATAGGCGATCATGTAGATCGGGAGCGTGGCAATCGCGACCAATCCCAGACGCCAGTCGATCGAAATCACGTAGCCGAGTCCGACCAGCGGCACCGCGATCGCTCCGGTGGTCTCGACGGCGCTGTGTGCAACCAGGTAGTGGAGATCGGAGATGTCGTTCTGCGCAGCTTTGCGCACGGTTCCGGACGAGTGGGAGGTGAACCAGCCCAGAGGAAGTCGACCGAGTGTCGCGGCGATTCGGCGTCGAAGCACAGCTTGGAGATTCACATCGGCGAAGTGCGTCACGATCAACGCACCGCCACCGAAGAACGCACGCACACCCAGGCCGAAGACGACCACCCACACGATCGTCCAGACGCGAGACGAGTCGATGTCGCCGCCCACGATCAGCGTCTTGCCCAGTTCGGCGATGGCCACGTACGGGACGATGGCAGCAACCGCGGCAATCACCTGCATCACCATCGCGATGGTCGTCCGTGTGCGAACTGGCGCAAGGAGTTCGCGTAGCGCGCTCTTGTGCGCCGCCGCTTCGGCCTTGGCCAGTGAGGCTTCGGCCGCAGATCCATGCGGTGCGTTTGCCTCCTCGGGTGGAACGTCTGCTGACTTTTCCTGTGTTGTCGTCATTTCGAGAACGCCTTCCATCGGGTGACTGCGTCGGCGTCGGATGCGAACCCCTTCGCGGCTTGTGATTGCAGGGTGGCGAAGGCCGTATCGGGCTTGACCACGAGCGTGAGTGCCGCGGCTTGTAGGCCCCACTGCTGCCGCATCATCTCTCCCTGCCTTAGTTACATGCTGTCTCGATTAGGGGAGCCTACAATAACTCAAGCCGTTTATGCAGCCCTCGTCACGGGAAGTGCAATCGCCGGCAGACATGCAACAACACTGATGACGGCGCCCATCACGAACGCCACCGCGAACGAGTCGCCGGAAACTCCGATCGCCAGGACCGCTGTGGTCACCGGAGCACCCACCGCCGAACCGACGGTTCTGATCACACTGTTGACACCGCTGGCCGCTGCCATTTCCGATGGCGGGACGATCGAAGCAACCAGCAGAGCACAGACCGCGAACCCCACGCCGTTCCCCAATCCGACGAGGGAGAAGAACAGCACGATCGCAACCACCGAGCTCGGCCAGATCGCGAGTCCGACCGCGCCCGTCGCCATGAGTGCCAGCGCTAGGACTGCCGGCACTCGCGGCCCGTATCGCCGCGCGAGAGCCGGCGTCAGACGGCCACCGAGGAAGACGAGGACAGCGGCGGGCAAGAGGGCCAACCCGGTCTGCACAACGGTGAATCCACTTCCATACGTAGAGGTTTCCGGCGCCTGGAGGATCCGCGGCAGGCAGAGGTAGAAGATGTAGGGCACGAACCCGAACACCAGGGTCAGTGCGCTGGTGATCATCATCGGCCTGTCCCGAAAAACTCGCATGTCGACGATCGGAGCGTCGTGGCGGGAATCGACGGCAATCAGAGTTGCGAACGAGACGAACGCGACAACCACCAGACCCCAGAATCCGAGCGACAGAACTCCCCACTCGGAGGCTTTGGTGATCGCCAGGAGCAGGCTCACCAACCCGAACGCCAGAGCGCCGGCACCGGCCCAGTCCGTCGGCATACCCGGCCGGCGATGCGAACCCGGAACCACAGCCACCACTGCGACCAATGCAAGCACGATCAGGATCCCGGTGATCACGAACAACCACTGCCAGCTGAGGTACTCGAGAATGACACCACCGATCACCAGTGCACTTCCGGCACCGATTCCCAAGGTCCCAGCGAGCCAACCTATCCCCGAAGACAACTCGGGACCGGCCACCGTTCTTCGCAGCACTGCCATCGCGAGCGGGAAGCTCGCCATACTCACTCCCTGGACAGCTCGAACGACAAGCAGCACCCCGATATTCGGGGCGGCCGCCGCGGCAAATGTCGCGAGAGCGAAGATGATCAGGACGATCACCAGGACTCGCTTGTCGCCGAATCGATCCCCCATCGCCCCGACGATCGGAGCCATCACCGCGGCCGCCAACAGGTATGCCGTCAGGATCCAGCCGGTCACCGCCACGGACGTATCAAAATGCTCACCCAACACCGGCAACGCCGGCACCAACATGGTCTGCATGAGCGAGTAGACGAGCACCGCCCCCGCAAGTGCGGCGATCACCCGACTCCCGGATCGCGTGGGCGCCTCCGCCAAGGTTGTCATCGACACCTTCCTCCAATCATGGTTTCAATCGGAACGGAGCACTCCGTTCCGATTGAGTAAACCACGCATTGCTAGCCTGTGGGAATGGCGAAAGAGAATGCGAGCCTCCCCGGACGCGCCCGAGAAGCCGCAGACAACGACGTCACCGTACTGCGAGCAGCGCGCGAGATCTTCGCCGAACAGGGTTGGAATGCACCGGTATCGGCGATTGCCACCCGGGCCGGGGTAGGCGTCGGCAGCATCTATCGCCGCTACCGCGGCAAAGAGGAACTGGCGCAATCCTTACGCGTCTGGGCGATCGACCACCTCGCCACCCTGGCACGAGAGTGCGTGAGCAACGCAGACACCGATGAAGCCGTACTGAAGACGTTCTTCTCGCGATACCTTGCCGAATCGGTGGGACCGCTCATTCCCGTCCTCGGCGGCAGGTTGCCCGAACACACCGAAGTCACCCGCGCCGCAGAAGAATTGGAGGCCGCGCTGCAATCGATGGTCGACATCTGCATCGATACTGGCGAAGTCCCGCCCGACTTCACTTCTGCAGACGTCATGCTCATGACGGTGCATCTACGACCGACCCTGCCGATCGAGGGGGTTCGCGCCACCGAAATACACACGCGCTATCTCGAGTTCATGCTCGACGGACTTCGTCACGGAAGACCTCAACCGTCGACCACTCCCCCGTCCTGGAGCGAATGGCTTCAGATGTGGCAGGGCAGCAACTGACCCTGAGGACACCCGAACAACATGTCAGGTTAGGCTTACCTAGCTTATTTCGCCATGTTCGGAAGGTTCTCATGAAAATCACTCGCAGGCTCGCAGGCTTCGCCGCACTACCCGTCGTTGCCGCACTCCTACTCACCGGCTGCGGCAGCAGCGACGCATCAACTTCTACCGAGGCCAGTTCGACGGACCAGTCCTGGAGCTACACAACGGGATACGGAAACACGATCACCCTCGATCACGCCCCGGAGCGGATCGTCGTCGACGCGTACTCCGCTGCTGCGCTGTGGGACTACGGCATTCGGCCGGTCGGCATCTTCGGTTACGGCGTCGGCAATCCCGACGTCACCGATCACGCTGACGAGTCGACGATGACCGTCGTCGGTCGTGAAGGTGAACTCAGCGCGGAAGCTCTTGCGGCGCTGGACCCAGACCTGGTCATCGGGTACGGAAACAGCGACGACCCGACCCGATGGACTTGGTGGGACGAGCCGATGGGCAAGACCGTCAACGATGTTGCACCGTTTGTCGGTGTGAAGTTCTCCGGCTCTTCGACGCCGGACGTGTTGAGCGAATACGCCTCACTCGCCGAAGCTCTCGGCGGAGACACCGACACAGCAACGGCGCGCGAAGGCAAGGAAGCATTCGAATCCGGGGCAGCGCGCATCCGAGCCGCCGCGGGCAAGGTTGACGACATCGAAGTACTCGCTCTGAACGGCGACGGCTCCGAGTTGTACGCGGGCACAACCGCACTCGCTCAGTTCGGCTACCTGAAGGAACTCGGCGTGAAGTTCACCGGCCCGGGAGGTGACAAAGGCTGGGCCGACCTCAGCTGGGAGCAGGTCCCAGATTATCCGGCGGACATCGTCTTCCAGTTCGCGAAGTCGGCGGAAGCGTTCGCAGCATCACCCGTTTTCGTCAAGCTGCCCGCGGTGACCGCGAACCAGGTGATCGACTTCGACGACAAGCGTCCCAACACCTACGCCAATTACGGTGCCTGGTTCGAGGGGGTTGCACAACTACTCGACCAGGCCCGCAACGTCGCCTGAATTACTGTCCAGCGGTGATTCGCCCGGCCGCTTCCTCGAGAACGTCGAGGAAGATGGCCGCGGTCAGCGCAAATCCTTGGTTATATCGCGCGTCGCTGGTCAACACGTTGCCCGCTTGGACTGCAGGCAACCGCTGCCACGTCGGCTGCGTCTTGATCGCGTCGAGTGCTTCCTGATCGCGTGCTTGCGCGATGATCACATCCGCCGGAGCCAAGGTGTCGAGTTGCTCGAAAGACAACTCGAACGAGTTCTCTGCATTGTCGTCGTCACGGAAAAGCACGTCGAGGCCGGCATCGATTGCGACGCTGATCCGCAGATTCCGCTGGTGCACCAGGAATCCGGTCGGCGTCTGAACGCCGAACACGATCTTCTTTCCGCCGAGCTTCTCCTGCAACATCGGACGCAGTCTCGCGAGCTTGTCGTCGTACTCCGCGATGGAAGCCTCGGCGATCGCAACCCGGTCGAGTTGGCTCGCCTGCGCCATCAGCGCACCTCGCCAGTCGACCGGGTGTCCGGCGATCGGTTCGACGTCGTCGCCGACGACCAACAGCGGCGCGATGGAGGACAAGCGCTCGGTGCCGTACCAGTCGCTGGTGTATCCGATCGCAGTGATGACGATCAGATCGGGCTCGAGAGCGAGCAACGCCTCGAAGTTGGTGGAGAAGTCGCCGGCGACGTTGACGAAGCTCGCGTCCTCGATGGTGCGGCCGGGAAACTGGAATCCCGCCTTGGCGTCGGGGAACCAGAAGTTGCCCGAACCGACGATCGGGTAGTCCATCATCATCGCGAATTCGAGGTCGACCCGGCCGTCGAGCACCACCACACGCTTGGGGTCGCGTGGAACGTCGCCACTGAACTCGGCCCACGTGTACGGGAGAGTGTCACTGGCCGAGTCGGATTCGCCATCGGAGCTTCCGCAGGCGCTCAGCGCCAGTGCTGCAGCCACACCGGCAGCGCCACCGAAGAATCGGCGTCGTGAAATGCGGTCGACGATCTGAGCCCACTCCGTGTCGGTAACCTGCGTATCCAGGACGAGTGTCATACGTTTGCTCCTTCGTTGTTTCGCTGACGCTCGCGTCCCAGCGGAATGACCAGCGGTGTGTGGGAAACCGGATCGTCGATGATGCGGCATGCCATGCCGAACACCTCCTGCACCAGTTCTTCGGTGATGATCTCCGCGGGCGGGCCTTCGGCGACCACCGCGCCGTCCTTCATCGCAATGATGTGAGTTCCGTAGCGGCACGCGTGGTTGAGATCGTGAAGCACGGCCACCAACGTGTGTCCGTCGTTCTCGTTCAGATCGCGGCACAGCTCCAACAGCTCGATCTGATGAGCGATGTCGAGGAAGGTCGTCGGTTCGTCCAGCAGCACCAACGGGGTCTGCTGCGCGAGAACCATAGCGACCCAGACGCGTTGGCGCTGACCGCCGGACAGTTCGTCGACCGGTCTGGCCGACAGATCCGTGACCTTGGTTGCCTCCATCGCATTGATGACGGCGGCCTCGTCCTCTCGGGACCACTGGCGGATCAGCTTCTGGTGCGGATAACGTCCGCGCGCAACCAGATCGGCGACTTTGATGCCGTCCGGAGCGATCGACGTCTGCGGCAGAAGCCCGAGTCGCCTCGCAACTTCCTTGGCCGGGTACGACGTTATCGCCTTGCCGTCGAGGAGGACCTTGCCGGTCGTCGGCTTGAGCAACCGCGACAATGCACGCAGAAGCGTCGACTTGCCGCAGGCGTTGGGACCGACGATGACGGTGAAGCCGCCGTCGGGGATCTCGACGTCGAGGTGCTCCGAGATGACGCGCTTGTCGTAACCGATCGTGACGTCCTCGGCGCGAAGCCGATTCGTCCTTTCAGGCACGACGGCGGCCGCACTTGTCTCGTTCACACTGTTCCTCGTTCCTTCACCGATCACTGCTTACGTGCCTCTCGCGCGAGAAGCCAAACAAAATAGATGCCACCGATGGAGACGGTGACGACGCCGACCGGCAACTGCGTCGGTGCAAAAGCTCGCTGCGCCACCCAGTCGCTGATCATCAGCAGTGCTCCACCCATCGCCGCCGACGGCAGCAGGGTCACTCCGGCACTACCGGTCAATCGTCTGACCAACTGCGGAGCCGCCAGCGAAACGAACCCGATGGGCCCGGCCGCAGCCGTCACCATGGCTGTCAATGCAACACCGAGAACAACCAGGGAAAGCCGGGTCGGTTCGGCCCGGACGCCGAGCGCCTTGGCGGCGTCGTCGCCCATCTCGAGCATCTGCATCCGCCTGCCCAACACCAGGATCAGCGGAATGAGGATGGCCAGCACGACAACCACCGGCCACACCTGAGTCCAGCCGAGACCGTTCAACGAACCGGCACCCCACACTGCGGCAGCCATGGCGTCGTCGAGCTTCGCCTTGAGGATCATCCAGGTATTGACCGAGCCCAACATCGCGCTGATGGCGATACCGACGATGATCAGCCGGAATCCCTGCACGCCACGTTTGTACGCAAGAAGGTAAACGACTGCTGCGGTGGCGATTCCGCCCACCAGAGCGCCGACTGCGATCTCGTAATAAGTGCCACCGATGAGGAGGATGACCACCAGAGCGCCCGTGTACGCACCGGAGTTGAAGCCGATGATGTCCGGGCTACCTAGCGGATTCCTGGTGAGCGACTGGAAGATCGCACCACTCATGCCCAGTGCCGCACCGAGCATCAGCGCCAACAGAACTCGGGGCAGACGCCATTCCACGACGACCATGTGGATACGCGCGGGAGCTTCGCCGAACAGGGCGCCGAGGACGTCCCCGATCGGCACCTGGTAATCACCACTGCCGAGGGCGATGACACCGATCGCCAGTGCAAGCGCAACGAGGATGAGGCAGACAGTGACCGTACGGACGTCGATCCGCGCGGACCAGCCTTCTTTGGGTGAGCGCACCACCGTGGTGGGGCGCCCGAAATCGATGCTCACAGACCGCTCACCTTGCTTCGACGCACCAGCATGATCAGCACCGGAGCACCGACGAAGGCCGTGACGATGCCGACCTGAAGTTCACCCGGGCGCAGCACGATTCGGCCGACGACGTCGGAGAAGAGAAGAAGAATCGGCGAGCACACCAACGTGTACGGGAGAATCCATCGCTGATCTGGCCCGACGAACCATCGCGCGACGTGGGGAACCATCAGACCGACAAATCCGATCGGGCCGGCCGCAGCGGTCGCCGCGCCGCACAGCAAGGTCACCGCAATGACACCGAGGATACGAGTGCGGGTGATGTTGGCACCGAGCGAACGTGCCAGATCGTCACCCAAGGCCACGGCGTTGAGTTGGCGCGCCAACGCGAGCGCCAGGAAGAGTCCGATGAGAATGAAGGGGGCAACGGCCAGAACGATTTCCAACGAACGTCCGCTGAGTGAGCCGGCATTCCACTGACGCATCTGGTCGAAGGCGGTCGGGTTGAGCAGGGTGATGCCGGACGAGATGCCGCCGAGCACCGAGCCGATGGCAACACCGGCCAGGGTCAGCCGAATGGGCGTCGCACCACCTCGGCCGATCGACCCCAACGTGTAGACGATCGCCGTGGCTATCACCGCGCCGAGGAAAGCGAACCAGATGTAAGACCAGATGCTGGTCAATCCGAAGACCGCGACGGCAACAACCATCGCGAACCCCGCGCCGGCATTGACACCGAGAATTCCGGGATCAGCCAAGGGATTTCGCGTCATCGCCTGGATGAGGCCGCCCGCCACACCGAGCGCCATACCGACTATCAGACCGAGCAGAGTTCGCGGTAGCCGCAGGTCGCGGATGATCACGTGATCATTGGAGTCGTCGTAGTTCACCAAAGCGTCGATCACGGTGCCGAACGGAATGGTCTTCGAACCCACCGCGATGCTCAGAAGGAGCACGGCGGCGAGCACTACCAGGCACACCAGAAGACCTGCCATACGACGAGAGTTGGTCGATACCAGCCCGTCGGGTTGCTTCTGCTTCTCTTGCAGCGACTCGTCGATCAGCTCTTCGGTGTGTTTGTCGACGGCGCTCTTGTCGACTGCACTTTTGTCTACAGCACTTTTGTCGCCAGCACTCTTGTCGACAGCGCTCTTGTCGAATCCAACGGTCACAAGCCGGCGCTCTCTAGAGTCTTCTCGACCTCGTCGCGGATCTCTTCCTCGTCGCGGTCCGATTCCCAGGCCGCATCGAGTGCCGCACGGACACTTTCGTCGAGGGCCTCGTACTTCGCGTTCCACACCTCGGCCTTGTAGGTCCAGTAACCGATGACCTTGTACTGCTCACCCGGCAACTTCAGTTCGTGGCGAAGGTACTTGCGGATGTCACGGAGCATCGTGCTTTCGCCGGCCACCCACACGTATCCGAGATCGGTGGGGAGGTTCATCGCACGGACCGCGTCCGGGAGTTTCGACGGTGCAATACCGTTGCCGCTGCCGACAAGCCAGATGAACTCGACGTCGGCCGCGGAGGTGATCTGCTGCTTGTGAGACTCGTCCACCACCTCGACGATTGCCTTTGCCGAGATGCCGGCGGGCAATTGTTCGATCAGGCGCCCGAGTGCGGGGAGTCCAGTCGCGTCGGCGACGAATACCTGCCAGCGTGCGTCGGCCGGCGGCTCGTAGAGCCCGCGAGATTCGCCGATCGCCAACTTGTCGCCGATCTCGGCCTTCTGTGCCCAGTCGCTGGCGATGCCGCCCTCGTGAACGACGAAGTCGATCGTCATGCGGCTGGCTTCGGTATCGAACCGTCGCACGGTGTACGGCTGGCACGGGGACGGTTCCTCGCCCTCCGGGTACCGCCAACCGCGCGGAGCGTCCGGATCTTCGGCCGGCAGAACGAACTTGCCCGTGGCCGGGACCGGGAAGTGCAGACGCAGGTATTCGTCGCCGGTGCCGGTGGTTTCGAACGCGGTCAGCTCCTCCCCACCGAACACGATACGAACCATTCCCGGGGTCACGTACTCCTTGTGAAGTACCTCGCCGAACACAAGACTCACAACAATCTCCAACATCGATGGAACATGAACCGGACCCGAACACGAGGATCAATCCGACTTCCGGACATAGTTAACCCGCGCTAAGTAAGGTAGACCTTAATTTATTGCAGTGTTGTCGATGAGTCGATGCCTTCCCCGCCGCAACGGGGCCAACTACTATCGCGATTCGGCCACCGCCAGACGTATGGCCTGTTCACGACAAGTATTGGCACCTGTGTGACTTCTGACTACCGCCCACGGTCCCTAGCGTGGACCCAGTGCCTTCGACACCACTTCTTTCGGCCGATACAAACGGTCCCCCAACCAGCCCGGCGATCACGCCGCGCCAGGTAATCACACGCGCGATCGCCTCCGACGGACGCGGAGCCAAGCTGGCGGCAGCGTCCATCGGCTTCACGGGCCACCAGGTCGCGGAAGCGTTGGTGCCGGTGGTGATCGGTGCGGTCATCGACCGAGCTGTGGCGACCAGCGATGCGGCAGCACTGGGAAAGTGGATCCTCGTTCTCGGAATTCTCTTCACCGGTTTGTTGCTCAGTTGGCGCTTTGCGGCGCGCATCTCCGATTCCGTCACCGAGCACGGAGCACACCGCTTGCGGATGGACATCGCGCGCCGAGGCCTCGATCCGCACGGCATGTCACCGCGGCGCATGCCCGGCGAGGTCTACTCGATCGCAACATCCGACGCGGGTTCGGTGGCCGGATTCACGCACACACTGAGCACAAAACTCGCCGCGGCCTGCGGAGTACTGACCGCAGCGATCTCGCTACTCGTGATCTCGGTACCGCTCGGCCTCCTCGTCATCGTCGGCACTCCCCCGGTGCTCGCCCTCATGCAGGTGGTCAGCCGACCGCTCGAACGCCGAGCCGAAACCGATCAATGGCAGGGAGCCAAAGCCGGTGCACTGGCCGCAGACCTCCTGTCGGGGCTCCGGATCCTGTCCGGAATCGGCGCCGGAGACGCTGCAGCGCAGCGTTATCGGGGAGCCAGCCGGACTTCGCTGGAAGCAACCCTTCGCGCACAGCGATACCAAGCGATGTACTCCGCCGCGAACGTGGCGATCGCCGGCGCTTTCCTGGCCGTCATCGCGTACGTCGGTGGACGGATGGCAGCATCCGGGAGCATCTCGGTCGGTGAATTCGTGGCCGTGGTGGGTCTGGCACAGTTCCTTCGAGGTCCGTTGATCGACATCATCTACTTCGGCGCCGGCCTGGCACGGGCCCGCGCTTCCGCCAACCGCGTCGCAGCGCTTCTCGGGACCGGCGAGGCTGTCACTCCCGCGAGTGATCCTGCACCTCTGAACCACTCGGAGTTCCTGACGCTGAGTGACGTCGTGTTGGCCGGAGCGTCACCAGTCGACCTGGATGTCAAACGCGGCGAGATCATCGGCATCGTCACCGAGAATGCGGCCTGGGCGGATGCGTTGGTCGACGCGTTGGCTCGTCGAATCGAGCCTTCGAGCGGAACGATTCATCTCGGCGACAACGCCATTCACGAACTGCACATCGACGAGCTCCGGACCCATGTTCTGGCTGCGCCGCACGACGCGGCACTGTTCATCGGCACAGTCGGTGACAACATCGAGGCACTCGCACCGATCGGCAGCCGCAGTGACGACGCAATCGCCGCCGCTGCCGCAGATCAGGTGATCTCGGTCCTTCCACTCGGCCTCGCCACCCGAGTCACCGAGCAGGGAAATTCGCTCTCCGGCGGTCAGCGTCAGCGCATCGCCCTGGCAAGGGCACTGGCGAGCGAAGCTCCAGTTCTAGTGCTGCACGATCCCACCACTGCCGTCGACTCCGTCACCGAAGCGCGAATTGCACGCGGGATCGCCGAGGTACGCGGTGCTCACGCGACTCTTCTTCTGACCAGCAGCCCCGTGCTGCTCGATATCTGCGATCGGGTGATCGAGCTGTGAACGAACTACTCCCCACCGCGACACCGAAACAGGCACGTCGCGCAGCACTTCGGTTGATGGGTCCGCACCGGATATCCGCCGTCGCCGCCGTCGTCACTCTGACTGCTGCGACCGCGATCGGCCTGCTCACGCCGCTGGTCCTCGGCGCGATGGTCGACGCTGTGACGGACGGAGACGGCGACGCTGTCTCGCGCATCGGCACGCTGACTCTCGCGTTGGTCGCCATCGCGGTTGCCTCCTCCCTTCTCGTCGGAGTCAGCAACTACCTGCTCGCCGGCGTCGGCGAAAGGGTTGTCGCCGACCTGCGCGAAGAAGTTGTCGTCCGGGTTCTCGATCTTCCGCAGAGCGACGTCGAACGAGCCGGGCGCGGAGATCTCGTCTCCCGCATCACCGGGGACGTCCGCTTGGTGACCCGCGCTGTATCCGAAGCACTTCCGGTTTTTGCCACCGCGGCACTGACCATCGTGTTGACCCTGATCGGATTGGGCAGCCTCGATTGGCGATTCGCCATTGCCGCGGTGATCGCGGCGCCCATCCAGATCCAGGCGCTGCGCTGGTATCTCTCGAAGTCGGCACCGGTCTACCGCGAGGAGCGGGAGGCAGAAGGTGCACGTGCGCAACAACTCCTGGACTCACTGAGCAACTCCGATACCGTCGGATCACTTCGTCTGGCTCAGCCCCACCTGGAACAGATCGAATCTCGATCGATGGCAGCGGTCCGGCTCAGCTTGTTGACCACGCGTCTACGCACCAGGTTCTTCGGCCGACTCAACATCGCCGAATTCATCGGCCTGTCCGCCGTGCTGATCACTGGCTTCTGGCTGGTAAGAGACGGCCAGATCAGCATCGGTGCCGCCACCGCCGCAGCACTGTTCTTCCACCGGCTCTTCGATCCGGTCGGCGCGGTTCTCAGCGTGTTCGACGAATTGCAGGAAGGCACAATCGCATTGGCTCGACTGGTCGGAGTCACCCTTGCACCCGTGCCACCCGCGCCGTCCGATCCACATGAACCTGTCGACAGTTCAGCGTCTTTGGAGGAGGTGACGTTCTCGTACCGCAGCGGCGACGCTCCTGTTCTGCGAGACATCGACATCACCATTCCGGCCGGGACCGTCACGGCACTCGTGGGCGCAACCGGAGCCGGAAAATCGACGGTCGCAAAACTGATCGCGGGTACCTACGAGCCGACCGAAGGCACCGTGAAGATCGGGACGGTGCCCCGGAACGAATTGCCACGGTCGACTTCTCGGAGCGCGGTGGCCCTCGTGACTCAGGAGGTCCACGTCTTTGCCGGCACGTTGGCCGAGGATCTACGGCTGGCTGACCCGTCGGCAACCGACGACGACATCACCGCGGCGCTCGATACCGTCGGTGCGTCGGATTGGCTGCGGGCCCTGCCGGACGGGCTCGAAACCGTAATCGGGGACGGTGGACACCGGCTGACCGCGACTCAGGCACAGCAACTCGCGTTGGCAAGAATCGAATTGCTGGATCCGCCGCTGCTGATTCTCGACGAGGCGACCGCCGAAGCGGGTAGCGCCGGAGCCAGGGTCCTCGACGATGCCGCGCTGGCCCTGACCCGGGGTCGCACTGCTGTAACAGTGGCACACCGACTCTCACAGGCCGTCGACGCCGACCAAATCCTGGTCATGAACGACGGCCGCGTCGTCGAGCAAGGCTCTCACGACGAGTTGGTCAACCTCGGGGGTCGGTACGCGGAACTGTGGGAAGCGTGGTCCGCGCCGCGACGTTGACCGCGACGGTTGCACCGGGCACTACCGCCCGGTGCGACCTACCTCAAGCGTGCAGAAGGTACGGCACCGATTCGGGCGCCACACTCCCCTTGTTCATCATGCTGCCGGGCGTACGACCGGTGACCCGACGGAACACTGCGACAAACGCACTCGGAGTTTCGTACCCGACTCGCCTACTGACAACCGAAACCGGCACTCCAGCAGCCAGATACGTCAGGGCTGCGCGGACTCGAACCTGAATTCGCCACTGTGCAAAGGTCATTCCCGTGCCCTGAGCGAACACTCGCGTCAACGTACGGACGCTGCCGCCAGCCGTCAGTGCCCATTCCGACAGCGACCGCTGGTCTGCCGGATTGGCGACCAATGCTTCGGCAACGAACAGCGCCCGCGGATCGGTCGGCATCGGAACCTCCACCGCAGCAACTTCGAGCGGCTGCAGCATGTCGAATGCCACCCGCTCGGCGCGACTACGCGCCTCGTCGGGCATGTTCCGCCGATGCATGTGCAGGAGTACCTCACGTAGGAGAGCACTGACACCGAACAAGCCCGGAACGCCCGAGGGGGCAGCATGAGCCTCAGGCCGGAAGTAGGTGCAGAAGAACTCGGTACCCGGACCTGCCTTCACGGCATGCAACGCGCCGGCGGGTAGCCACAGTCCGGCCGAAGGCGGAACCTCCCAAGTGATGCCGTCAGCGACAACCGTGAGCATTCCACCGGAGTTTCCCCAGATCAGCTCATGTTCAGGGTGACGGTGCGGTGCCCACTGCCGCTGGTGAGAGAGCTTCAGAGTAACCGTTGTCATCGAGTAGGGGTGATCGATGGAACGCGGCCCCACGGGCACCGAAATTCTCTCTGCCACAGCTGTCATGATGACGAGTATAGGACTTTCGTTAGGCATACCTAAATAGGAACCTGAAAAATGTTGACTGTGACCCGCGAGTTACACATACCGCGGGCCCCGATATCGTGACTGCAACTCCCGGCTACGGGTCGGCAACGAGAGGCACACGATGGTTGACGCATCACGAATCCCGGTCATCGTCGGCGTCGGCGATCTGCGCTGGAACCCAGCCGACGGGCACCGCGAACCTCTCGATCTGATTCACGATGCCACCGTCTCCGCATTGAACGACAGTGGACACGCTGAACTGGGAACACAGATCGATTCCGTGTTCGCGATCAAGACAGTCAGCTGGTCGTACGACGATCTCCCCGGGCTGCTTGCCTCACGATTAGGCGCGACCCCCAAGGTCACCTCTACCTCGCCGATCGGTGGCCACTGGCCCGCGGCGCTCCTCGATCGGATCGGCGCGGCCATCGCTCGCGGTGAATCCTCGGCTGCTCTGCTCGTGGGCGGCGAATCGCACGCCAGCAGCACCGCGCTGCGAAAGTCCGGAGTCGCTCCCGACTCGATCGGGTGGACGGCAGCGCCCGGAGGGCCTCCCGGATTCGATCCGACCGACCTGGGAAGCCCTGAAATGCAGCGCGCCGGTTTCATCGTGCCGACGCGCGTCTACCCGCTCTTCGAGAACTGCTTCAGTGCGGCCGAGGGCCACGGCGCCCGCGAATCGCTCGCCTGGTCCGCCAGGATGTACGCCGCGTTCTCGGAGCTGGCATCGAAGAATCCAGCCTCCTGGACGTCGGAGATCCGATCGGCAGACGAGATCGGCACCGTCGGACCTGGCAATCGGATGGTCTCCGAGCCGTACCCGCTGATGCTCAACGCCATGCCCTTCGTCAATCAGGCTGCGGCCGTTGTCGTCTGCTCGTTGTCGACGGCCCGCGAGTTCGGGATCGATGAAAGCAAACTGGTGTACCTCTGGGGCGGCGCTGGTGCGAATGATCCGTTGGACATCCTCAGCCGCAACAGCTTCGACAGCTCAGCCGCGATTCATGACGCCGTGCATCGCACACTCGATGGTGCCGGAGTCGGTGCCGACGCACTCGACATCGTCGATGCCTACAGCTGCTTCCCGATCGTACCCAAGCTGTTGATCCGCGAACTCGGACTCCCGGATACCGCGATCCCGAGTGTCACCGGAGGTCACTCGTTCTTCGGTGGGCCACTCAACAGCTACACCCTGCATTCCGTCGCCGAGGTCACCAGGCAAATTCGTGACGGCGCCAACCTTGCCCTCGTCCACGGCAACGGTGGATTCCTCACCTACCAGCACTGCGTACTGTTGTCCGCCGCTGCTCATGCTGACGGGTACGTCGGCGATCCCGACGCACGCGCGCTAACTGCGGAGGTTCCGGAACTGATCACTGGTTACACGGGCGCGGCGGAAATAGTCACGGCCTCTGTCGAATACGGCCGCACCGGCGAGCCTGAGATCGGGTTCGTGATCGCGACGACGCAGGACGGCCGCCGAGTCGCCGGTCACACTGGTCCCGAGAATGCCGCCGAACTGACGCAGCTTCGCGGTGACAACCCGCCGGCGATCGGGCGAACTGTTCACATCAGCGACGAGAACGGGCGACTCACGCTCACGTTCTGACAGTAGCGTTCTGACAGTAGACAGCGGTGAGCACCGGGGCATGGTGATGCCCCGGTGCTCGAGCCTTCAGTTGTGGAGGTTCACGCCGCTGTCGGTGGACTGTTCCCACCGATCGGATGCTGGAACGGATCGATCGACATCGGCGGATAGAACACAGTCTTCCGATCCGGGCCGATCTCCACTCTCCATTCGGTGTGGTGCAGTGTCCGATGATGATGGCCACACAACAGAATCAGGTTGTCGAGATCCGTTGGGCCACCATCGTTCCAGTGAACAATATGATGAGCATCGCACCACCCCGGCGGTGTCCCGCACCCCGGAAACGC
>NZ_JBHWYS010000010.1:2005-160416 GCF_042728675.1 Rhodococcus sp. NPDC060176 | reverse complement strand
TCAAATCACTAGCAAAAAAACTCAACTAGCAAAAAATGTGTCGGCAACCATTCAGACGGAAGAATGAACAATCACCGACAAAAAATACTCACACCCCGAACATCAGAACCGAAACCCGAAGGCCCGGAACATCATCCGACATGCGAAGTACCAAAAAATTTTGGCACTGACATTCATCGACACACTGTTGAGTTCTCAAAGAACACGCACACACCATCACCACGACCCTATGGCCGCCGATCCGGGGCAACTTTTCCAGCCTATCTCATCATGATCATCGGCGCAAACCGCTAAACATTCGGGTAAGAACTGGAGGTGAAGCACAACCATACATGATGGAAACTACTTCGAAATTTGGTCAGGCACTTCGTACAACCTCGTGTCACTCGCCGTGAAGCGGGAGTCGGTGTCCGTGTCGCTCTGACTTGGAATAAGTTACGCGAACCTTCAATCAATTCACAAATCGCCTGGTCACTGCAGCGAATTGGTCAGCCAAGGCCAGGTCAGACAGTTCTGTCATTCCACCAACGGCGACTAGGCCCGAGTGTGACGCCGAGCACTGATACCTATTCGGTGCCCACCCGCTCGATTACTCCCCCGAGTCCACGGAGATTCTCGACGAATCGCGGATACCCACGGTCGATGTGGAAGATGTCGTGAACTTCGGTGGTTCCGTCCGCGACCAACCCGGCAAGCACGAGCCCGGCTCCGGCCCGAATGTCCGAAGACCACACCGGCGCACTCGACAACACTGGAACGCCGCGGATCACAGCATGGTGACCATCAGTACGAGCGTCGGCGCCGAGTCGGATCATTTCCTCGACAAATCGGAAGCGTGATTCGAACACGTTCTCGGTGATCATCGACGTGCCCTCGGCAACCGCAGCCAAACCGATTGCCATCGGCTGCAGGTCAGTGGGGAATCCGGGGTAAGGCAAGGTTGCGAAATTGACCGCCTTAGGCCGTTCTCGCTGGATGACACGGAAGCCGTCGACCTCGGGCGTCACCTCCGCGCCGGCTGTCCGAAGCTTGTCGAGGACCAGTCCGAGATGCTTGTGGTTCACCCCGCGAACGCGGACATCACCCCTGGTCATAGAGGCTGCGACGCCCCACGTTGCAGCTACGATCCGATCACCGATGACACGGTGCGTAGTCGGTTCCAACTTGCGGACGCCTTGAATGGTGAGCGTCGAACTTCCGCCGCCAGATACCTTGGCGCCCATCTCGTTGAGCATGTTGCACAGATCCACGATCTCGGGCTCACGTGCAGCGTTGTCGATCACGGTCTCACCACGGGCGAGGACCGCTGCCATCAAGATGTTCTCGGTTGCACCCACCGACGGGAACACAAGGCGAATGTTCGCGCCGTGCAGGTCATCTGCCTCGGCAACTACACATCCATGTTCGATCTCGCTGCGCGCACCCAACAGGCGGAGCCCGGATTGGTGCATGTCGAGGGGCCTCGAACCGATGGCGTCGCCACCAGGCAGGGCGACAACAGCGCGGCGACAACGCGCAACCAGCGGACCAAGCACACACACCGACGCTCGAAACTGTTTCACCGCGTCGAAGTCAGCGTGATACTTCGGCTCGGCCGGCGTCGTGATCCGCACTTCGGAGTCTTCGAGTTCAACTTCGCAGCCCAGACCTCGCAAGACGTCCGCCATCAGGGGTACGTCGAGAATGTCCGGGCAGTTGGTCACGACAGTTGTGCCTTCGGCCAACAGCGCAGCGGCCATCAGCTTCAACACACTGTTCTTGGCCCCTCCCACCAGTACTTCACCTTCGAGGCGGTTACCCCCGGTCACAAGAAAGTGCTCACTCACGGTTCACAGCCTAGAGCCACAACCTCGTCGGCACCGCGCCGGTACCGTAGCCCTATGTCTGTTCACCTGACGAAGATCTACACCCGGACCGGCGACGACGGGACCACGGGCCTCAGCGATTTTTCCCGCGTGTCCAAGAACGATCCGCGTCTGATCGCCTACGCGGATTGCGACGAGACCAATGCAGCGATCGGTGTGGCCGTTGCCCTCGGCACTCCCCCGGAGAATCTCCTCGCGATGCTGCGCCAGATCCAGAACGACCTCTTCGACGCAGGGGCCGACTTGTCCACCCCTGTAGTCGAGAATCCGAAGTACCCACCATTGCGAGTGACTCAGGCTTACATCGATCGACTCGAAGGGTGGTGCGATGAGCTCAATGAGCAACTGGCACCGTTGAATTCGTTCATTCTGCCGGGCGGAACTGCCCTGGGTGCCCTGCTTCACGTAGCAAGAACCGTCTCACGGCGTGCGGAGCGTGCGGCCTGGTCCGCCATCGATGCGAACCCGGAAGACACAAGCGTCCTCCCCGCGAAATACCTCAACAGGTTGTCGGATCTGCTCTTCATCATGGGAAGAGTGGCAAACCCGGAAGGCGATGTGCTCTGGAAGCCCGGCGCCGGGGCTTGAGCGGGACCGGTCAGGCGGTGCGTCGCCTACGGGCGCGCCCGTCCGGCCGCGACTCGACCCAGGACAGGAAAGCTGTCAATGCCCCACTGTCCAAAGCGATTTCGTAGGCCGACGAGCCGTCGTTGACCTTCACGACGACGATGTCGTCGCTCATGATGTCGAATTCGGTGCCTGAGGGAGAGCGACGGCTCTCGACCTCGATACCTTGACGATCAATTCTGGAGTCCGGGCCGGGCCGCAGACTCGACAGCTTGAAAAAAACGAAAGTGGTTTCGCCGTAGCGAATGATTCCGTGCCGCCACCCGCTGTCCCCCGGGGATGGCAAGACACGAAGCAGTGCAGCAGTACCGCCTCGGCGCAAAACTACAAGACGATACAGAAAAGCCGCGACGAGAACCGCGAGCAGCACAACCAGAATGATCAATACAGTCATTCCGAATGTCACTGTTCGTCGGCTCCCGTCGCGGCTTTACTCGAGTAACTTACGCGCGCTCGACGGCCCGGAGCTGACCCTTGGCGACCGCAATCGCTTCGAGGTCGCCCGAGTTCTCGGCCAAGACAGCCTTGGCTGCCTCGACGTCGATGTCCTGTGCCATGTCCGCGGACTCGGCAAGGATCGTCACCGTCGTCGCAGTGACGGAGAGGAATCCTCCGTGTACTGCAGCAACGATACGCTCGCCGTCGACCGAGGTGATCGACACGGTTCCGCCTTCGATCAGCTGACCGAGGACCGGCTCATGCCCAGGCATGATTCCGATTTCACCCTCGGTGGTCTGAGCGCTGACCAGCGTCGCCGAACCAGACCACAAGCGCTGCTCGACGGCAACGAGTTCTACGGTCATCTCAGCCATCGTGGACTACTTCCCGGCCATCTTCTTGGCTGCAGCCTCGACGTCGTCGAGTCCACCGCAGCTGTTGAATGCCTGCTCGGGCAGGTGGTCGAACTCGCCCTTGCAGACGCGGTCGAAGGCTTCGATCGTGTCGCGGAGCGGCACGACGGAGCCGGGCTCACCGGTGAACTTCTCGGCAACGATGAAGTTCTGGCCGAGGAACTTCTGGATACGACGGGCGCGGCCGACGAGGACCTTGTCCTCTTCCTGAAGCTCGTCCATACCGAGGATGGCGATGATGTCCTGCAGTTCCTTGTACTTCTGCAGGATGCGCTTGACCTCGTTGGCAACGCGGAAGTGCTCGGCACCGACGATGCCGGGCTCCAGGATGCGGGAGGTCGAGCTCAGTGGATCCACAGCGGGGTAGATACCCATCTGCGAAATCGGGCGCGAGAGCTCGGTTGTGGCATCGAGGTGCGCGAACGTCGTAGCCGGCGCGGGGTCGGTGTAGTCGTCGGCGGGCACGTAAATAGCCTGCAGCGAGGTGATCGAGCGACCACGGGTCGAGGTGATGCGCTCCTGGAGCTCACCCATCTCGTCCGCCAGCGTGGGCTGGTAGCCCACTGCCGAAGGCATACGGCCGAGGAGGGTGGAAACCTCGGAGCCTGCCTGCGTGAAGCGGAAGATGTTGTCGATGAACAGCAGAACGTCCTGGCCCTGAACGTCGCGGAAGTACTCCGCCATCGTCAGTGCGGACAGGGCGACGCGCATACGCGTTCCGGGCGGCTCGTCCATCTGGCCGAAGACAAGGGCGGTGTCCTGGAGGACGCCCATCTCTTCCATTTCCAGGTGGAGGTCGGTGCCCTCACGGGTACGCTCGCCGACGCCTGCGAACACCGAGGTGCCCGAGAACTCGCGAGCGATACGCGTGATCATTTCCTGGATCAGAACGGTCTTGCCGACGCCGGCGCCACCGAACAGGCCGATCTTTCCACCCTTGACGTACGGGGTGAGGAGGTCGATGACCTTGATGCCGGTCTCGAGGATCTCGGTCTTACCTTCGAGCTGATCGAAGGCTGGTGGCTTGCGGTGGATGCCCCACTGCTCGCCGTCGCGGCCGAGGCCCGGGGTGTCGAGGCAATCGCCCAGTGCGTTGAACACGTGGCCCTTGACGACGTCACCGACGGGAACCGAGATCGGCTTGCCCGAGTCGGTCACTGCAGTGCCGCGGACGAGGCCGTCGGTGGGCTGCATGGAGACGGTGCGGACCAGGTTGTCACCGAGGTGCTGTGCAACCTCGAGCGTCAGCGTCTTGGCGACCGAGGGAAGCGTGATCTCGGCGTTCAGGGCGTTGAACAGTTCAGGAACAGCGCCACGCGGGAATTCAACGTCCACGACGGGACCGATGACCCGCACGACGCGGCCGGCTACGGCCGAAGCCGAACCTGCCCCGTTGTTTTCGGTTACTGCTGCGGTCATGTGCTAGTCACTTCCTGCGCTCGAGGCGAGCGCGTTGGCGCCGCCGACGATCTCGCTGATTTCCTGGGTGATCTGGGCCTGGCGAGCCTGGTTGGCCTGACGGCTCAACGTGTTCACCAGTTCGTTTGCGTTGTCCGTCGCGGCCTTCATAGCTGTACGACGGGCTGCCGACTCCGATGCCGCAGCATCGAGAAGCGACGAGAAGATACGAGTGCTGACGTACTTCGGGAGAAGAGCGCCGAGAAGCTTCTCGGGCTCGGGCTCGAAGCTGAAGTCCGCGACGGGGCCATTGTCATGGTCGTCGTCGTGGCCGTTGGTCAGCATGTCGTCACCGAGTTCGATGCGCTCTTCCGACACGAAGACCTCGAGAGGAGCCATGCGGCGAACCTCGGGAGTCTGCGTCAGCATCGACACGAAACGGGTGTAGACGATATGGAGTTCGTCGACGCCCTCGATCGTGCCTTCACCGTTCGGAGCGGCAACCTGGTTACCCGAACCAGCCATGAACAGCTCCACCAGGTGGCGGCTGGCCTTCGCTGCATCCGAGTAACCCGGATCCTGCGAGAAGCCCGTCCACGCAGCACCGATGTCTCGGCCGCGGAACGTGTAGTAGCCGAGCCCCTTGGAACCGAGCACGTAGACGACCGGCTCCTTGCCCTCGCTGCGGAGGAGAGCCATGAGCTCTTCTGCCTGCTTGAGGACGTTGGAGTTGTAGCCGCCACACATGCCGCGGTCACTGGTGACAACAAGCACGGCAGCCCGCTTGGGCTCCGGACGCTCGTTGAGCAACGGGTGATCGAGCGAAGCAGACGCACTCGCCAATTCGGTGAGTACCTTCGTGATCTCCTCGGCATACGGCTTGGACGCGGCGACGCGAATCTGAGCCTTGGTGATACGCGAAGTCGCGATCAGTTCCTGTGCCTTGGTGATCTTCTTGGTCGAGTTGACCGACTTGATACGAGACCGCAATTCGAGAATGCTCGCCATCGATCAATCACTCTCCCTTCGGAATTCGCAGTGTCATGGGCGCGTACGTCACTTGCTGACGGTCTTGCGCTTGACGTTGATCTGCTCGTTCGCGACCTCGTCGGCGCCCAAAGCGTCAGCCTCGGCTTCGTTCACGACCCGGCTTCCGTCGGATGCGATGAAGCCTTCCTTGAACTTGTTCGTTGCAGCGATCAGCTCAGCAGCGTTGTCGGCATCGAGTGCTTTACCGCCGTTGATACTGGAGTAGACGCCTGCAGCCGAGTGCTTGAGGTCTTCGAGCAGTTCCTTCTCGAAGCGACGGACGTCGCCGATCGGAACGCTGTCGAAGATGCCTTCGCCGGCGAGGTAGATCGAGACGATCTGGTCCTCGACGGGGATCGGGCTGTACTGATCCTGCTTGAGCAGCTCGACCAGACGGGCACCGCGCTCGAGCTGAGCCTTGGAGGCAGCGTCGAGGTCGGATGCGAAGGCGGAGAACGCTTCGAGCTCACGGAACTGAGCCAGTTCCAGACGCAGCGAACCGGAAACCTTCTTCATGCCCTTGGTCTGTGCAGCGCCACCGACGCGGGAGACCGAGATACCGACGTTGATCGCGGGGCGAACGCCCTTGTTGAACAGGTCGGACTCGAGGAACACCTGACCGTCGGTGATGGAGATGACGTTGGTCGGGATGTAAGCCGAGACGTCGTTCGCCTTGGTCTCGATGATCGGCAGAGCCGTCAGCGAGCCACCGCCGAGTGCGTCGGACAGCTTCGCCGAACGCTCCAGCAGACGGGAGTGCAAGTAGAAGACGTCACCGGGGTAAGCCTCACGTCCCGGCGGGCGACGCAGCAGGAGCGAGATGGCGCGGTACGCCTCTGCCTGCTTGGTCAGGTCGTCGAACACGACCAGAACGTGCTTGCCCTGGTACATCCAGTGCTGGCCGATGGCCGAGCCGGTGTACGGTGCGAGCCACTTGAAGCCTGCGGAATCAGAGGCCGGAGCAGCAACGATGGTGGTGTACTCCATCGCGCCCTTCTCCTCGAGGGCAGCCTTGACGCCCGCGATGGTGGAACCCTTCTGACCGATGGCAACGTAGATGCAGCGCACCTGCTTGTTGACATCGCCGGAATCCCAGTTGGCCTTCTGGTTCAGGATGGCGTCGATGCAGACCGCGGTCTTGCCGGTCTTGCGGTCGCCGATGATGAGCTGGCGCTGGCCGCGGCCGATCGGGGTCATGGCGTCGATAGCCTTGATACCGGTCTGGAGCGGCTCTTCGACCGGCTGACGCTCGAGCACCGAAGCAGCCTGCAGTTCGAGTGCACGGTTTTCGGTGCTCTCGATCTCGCCGAGGCCGTCGATGGGCGCACCCAGCGGGTCGATGACGCGGCCGAGGAAAGCATCGCCGACGGGAACCGACAGAACGTCGCCCGTGCGCTTTACTTCCTGGCCTTCTTGGATGTTCTGGTAATCGCCAAGGATGACGGCACCGATTTCGGTGGCATCCAGGTTGAGCGCGACGCCGACGATTCCACCGGGGAACTCCAACAGCTCGTTGGACATAGCCGAAGGCAGGCCAGAGACGTGCGCAATGCCGTCACTGGTGTCGGTCACTGTGCCGACCTCCTCACGGGAGGCCTCCGGGGAGTAGCTCGCGGTGTAGTTGTCGATCGCGCTACGGATCTCGTCGGAGGAGATCGTCAGCTCCGCCATGTTTTTCCTGCTCTCGGTGTCTGGTCTTCGAAAAGATCTGGAGTATGTGTTCGGCTGAAGGACTACTTGAGGTTCTTCCGCAGTGCTGCGAGTCGACCCGCTGCGCTGCCGTCGATAACCTCGTCGCCCACCCGGACGACCAAGCCGCTGAGGAGTTCTGGATCGACCTCGACGTGTACTGCTACCGGCTTCCCGTAGGTGCGGGTAAGAGTGCTGGCCAAGCGATCCGACTGCTCCGAGCTCAACGCCGAGGCGCTGCGAACGTGAGCAACGGTGGTATCGCGCTGCGCTGCGGCAAGATTCGACAGCTGATCGAAAGTGTCTGCGGGCGCAGACTTCAACCGGCCGACGGCCTGTCCGGCGAGTGCCTCGGTGACCGCGGTGACCTTGCCGTAGAGCAAGCGGGAGAGGAACTCACGCTTGCGGGCTGCGGGAACCGACAGATCCGAGAGCGTCTGCTCCAGGCTGGGATCCCCTGCCACGATGCGACCGAGACGGAAGAGCTCGTCCTCAACGGTGTCCAACTGGCTCTGATCGGCTGCGGCGCGGAGCAGAGCTTCGCGTCCCAGCAGTTCGAGCGAGTTGACCAAGTCGCGGGCCGCAGACCAGTCCTGGCCTGCAGCTGCCTTCACGGTGGCGAGCGCCTCGGCGCCGACCTTTCCGGAGAACAACTGCTCTGCCAAAGCCTGGCGACCAGCGGCCGGTGCCGAAGCGTCAGCCAGCGCGCTGCGAAGAGCGCGCTGGCCGTCGAGTACCTCGACCACCGAGAAGAGCTCGGACCCAGCCTGAGCAGAAGCAGCAGTTGCGGCTCCTGCAGAGACGGCGCCCAGGGCACTGCTCAGCGCAGAACGAGTCTGCGCCAAGGCTTCACGGCTCGCTGCGTACATGTTGCTCACTTCCTGGCTGAATCAGCGCTGACGGTGTCGAGCTCGTTGAGGAATCGATCAACCGTTCCGGCACGCTTCACGTCGTCGGCGAGGGACTCCCCGATGACCTTCTCGGCCAGGTCTACAGCGGTCTTGCCGAGATCCGAGCGGAGCTCAGCGACGATCTGCTGACGCTGGGCAACGAGCTGGCTGTGGCCTGCGGCCACGATGCGGTCGCTCTCGTCCTGCGCCTGAACCTTCATGTCAGCGATGATCTGCTGACCCTGGGTACGCGCTTCCTCACGGATCTGCGCTGCCTCGGTACGAGCTTCGGCGAGCTGTGCGCGGTACTGCTCGAGCGCTGCTGCCGCCTCTGCCTGTGCGTCTTCGGCCTTCTTGATGCCGCCCTCGATCTGCTCGGTGCGTTCGGCCAAGACCTTCTGGAACTTCGGAAGAACGAGCTTCCAGAAGACAAAACCGACTACGACGAGCGCAACCGCGGACCACACGATGTCGTATGTCTCGGGCAAGAGAGGATTGTGTGTCTCCTCGGTTGCCGCGAGCACTGCGAAGGTGGCTCCCATGTCTGTCTTAGAAAATGAAACCGGCGACAAGGCCGATCAATGCGAGGGCCTCGGTGAATGCAATACCGAGGAACATGGTGGTGCGAACCTGGCCGGCCATCTCGGGCTGGCGGACCATGCCCTCAATTGCCTTACCGACGACGATGCCCACGCCGATGCCGGGGCCGATGGCGGCGAGGCCGTAGCCGATGGCTCCGAAGCCCGTCGACCGCTGCTCGGCAACTTCCTGCGCAAGGTAAGCGACGCTCATGATGTTCCATTCCCTTTCTGTTGACCTCTGCCGGATTCGGCAAGAGGCTCAGTTCTTGGTGTAGCTGGTGAGGAGGTAAAGGTCAGTGCTCGTCGGCGTGTAGCGCCAGTTCGATGTACACCGCAGTCAGCAACGCGAACACGTAAGCCTGCAGGAAGATGACTAGCAGTTCGAAGAACGTGAATGCGATACCGGCAATGATCGACGGAACACCGAAGATTGCCTGGAATCCGCCGGACACGAAGAAGAAGTAGTTCGTCGCGCTGAAGAACAGCACCAGCAGGATGTGGCCGGCCAACATGTTGGCCATGAGACGAACCATCAGCGTGAACGGACGCAGGATGAAGGTCGAGATGAACTCGATGGGCACCAACAGGAAGTGCAAGGGCAACGGGACGCCGGGAACGACGATGCTGCTCTTGACGTACTTGAAGAAGCCGTACTTCTTGATTCCCACGTAGTTGAACACGATGTAGGCGAGCGCTGCGAGTACCAGCGGCATACCGATTCGCGCGTTCGGCGAGATGTTCAGGAAAGGAATGATGCTGGCCAGGTTGCTGGCGACCACGATGAAGAAGATCGTCGTGATGACCGGCAGGAAGCGCTTGCCCTGTTCCTTGCCCAGGATCTCCTCGGCGATGTTGATCCGAACGAAGTCGAGCGCAAGCTCAGCTGCGTTCTGGAGTCCGCGGGGAACCAGTCGAGGGCTGCGCATCGCGATCACGAAGAAGGCTGCGACCAGCACCGACATCAGCAGACGGATCAGCATCAGACGGTCGAGCTCGAAGGGGCCCGCGTGAATCAACACGGAGGGCGGGAAAAAATCGTCTAGTGACGGCGCATGGAATTCATCCGCGGCCAGGGTGGTGACGCTCAGCGTTCTCTCCCGTAGTCGGTCCGCAGCCATCATTGACTGCGGTTCGATCGGACATTGACGATCTACAAGTCGACAAGTTCGACTCGCGCATTCGTCAGCAGCTGGAGAACCCTAGCGGGGCCTGGCGTCTGTCGGTGTCGGCGACTCTCGTCGACTCAGCGGTCAGAATTTCGACCACCTGCGAGCACATGGCATCGTCGGCTGAGTGTTACTCGGCCCACCATTGCTCTCGCTTGAACCGAACCTTATCAAGTCATCTACGACATTGTGTAGATGGGGTACCTGGAAGTCCGATTAGTTACGTCTTGTAGTACTACTCAGCGTCGTCGACGTTGCTGCTGGGAGTGGGATCGACGTACGGAGTTTTGGTCCCGAGAACGCCGTACGTCTCCGCACCGAGCACCACGACCAGCGACATGATGATGACCAGCACGAGGGCGGTCTTGTTGTAGAAATCCATGTCCGATAGGACGAAGAGAACCACCATCGCGAGGATCATCTTCAGCAGCCACGTGCCGAGCAGAACTGCGCCGGCCGTAAGCGCGGGCAGCTTTGCCGTGAGCAGCACGCCCAACGCAGTGAACAGGATGAACCCGCCGCCAACGGCTGCGCCGATCAAGGCGCCGTAGACGCCTTCCTTACCGGCGAAGAGCCCGCCCAGGAGCGCGCCGACCACGGCCAGCGCGATCAGCCCCATCACACCCCACTTCACGGCCGACTTCATGGCGGCGGTCGAATCAGGGATGGGTTGCGAGGCAGGTACAGGCTGCGGCGTGTTCGTCACGATGCCCAAGGGTAATGGATCGGAAAAAGTGGCTAGCGCCGCTGCTGCTTGCGATCGATCAAAGATGGCACCGCGGTGAAGAACAGAGCAAGGACCAACCCGGCCGCAACGAGTATGACCACTAGTTGCCGATTGAGCAGCGACGATCCGACGGCACCGAAGGCCAGCACACTGACCCACAGGTAGATGACCAGCACGACTCGTCGGTGGGTGTGTCCGATCTGCAAGAGGCGATGATGCAGGTGCATCTTGTCCGGGCTGAACGGACTGACGCCCGCTTTCGTCCGGCGGATCACGGCCAGCAGCATATCCAGCATCGGGATGAACATCACAGCCCCGACCAGCAACAACGGCGCAAGAAGCGCGACCAGGTCCCGGGTTCCGTAAGCAGTGAGCGGAATCCGTCCGGACGCGCTGGTCGAGATCGCAGCCAGCATCAGACCGATCAACATCGACCCGGAATCGCCCATGAAAATGCGTGCCGGGTTGAAGTTGTGCGGAAGAAAACCGAGACAAGCCCCGGCCAGCGCCGCGGCAATCATTGCCGGCGGGTAGACACTCGCGTCGCCGCCCTGATCGTGGAGTAGACCGATCGAGAAGATGAGGATGGCCAGTGCTGCGATCAGTCCCAGCCCGGCAGCAAGACCGTCGAGACCGTCGACGAAATTCATCGCGTTGATGGTCGCCACGGCAACAGCAACGGTGAACAGTCCCGATTGAATCTGATCGAGGATGATGGTGGATCCACCGTCACCGAACGGGTTGTAGATGATGAACCAGCTGACACCCATCACCACGAGAACGCCGGCCGCAGTGACCTGACCCACGAACTTGGTGAGAGCGTCGAGACCCCACCTGTCGTCGATCACGCCCACGAGGACGATGACGGCTCCCGCAACGAGTGCGGCATGAACGTCGGGACTACCGAAGCCGAAACCCCTTGTGAGCGCAGGTAATTGCTGCGCAAACAACAGGCCGACAGCCATGCCGATGTACATTCCGACGCCACCGAGACGCGGAATCGGCTCGACGTGCACGTCCCGATCACGCGGTATGGCGACGGCGCCGAACCGCAGCGCCAACAAACGGACTGCGCCAGTCGCCAGGTAGGTCACCACTGCCGCTGTACACAGCACGAGCAGCAGTTCACGGATGGGGACACCCGCTCCCCCGCCCCCCTGTGCAAGATATGAGGTCGCTTCGTAAGTAGTGCTCACTGCGCGAGATCACCCGTCTGGCGGGGATACGCAGGCTTTGCCCGAACCAGTTCGCGAACGCCGTCGGCAACTGATGCCAACTCGGCCTCCCCGGACGTAGTGGCGGGGTCCGCGACAACTGCGCGCGCGATCAACTCCCCCACGAGGCTCATGTCGGAACGGTTGAAACCCTGTGTCGTCACGGCTGCGGACCCGACGCGGATGCCGGACGTGACGGCCGGCGATTGCGGATCGAACGGAATTGCGTTCTTGTTGAGTGTGATCGATGCCAGGCCGCACCTACGCTCGGCGTCGACTCCGGTGACCCCGCTTGCGCGCAGATCGAGAAGCGCCAGATGGGTGTCGGTTCCACCGGACACGGTGCGCAGACCGCGAGCTTCCAACGACTGTGCGAGCGCCGACGCGTTGGCAACCACTTCCTGTGCATACCAACGATATTCCGGTGTCGACGCTTCTTTGAATGCCACTGCCTTTGCGGCGATCGCGTGCATCATCGGCCCACCCTGGATGAAGGGGAAGACCGCGCGATCGACAGCCGAGGCATGCCGGCTGCGGCACAGGATCATTCCACCGCGCGGGCCCCTGAGCACCTTGTGCGTCGTCGCGGACACTACGTCGGCATAGGGAACGCACGACGGTATCGCCTGGCCCGCCACCAGTCCGATGAAGTGGGCGGCGTCGACCCACAGGATCGCACCGACCTCGTCTGCGATCGAGCGGAAGGCTGCGAAGTCGATGGTGCGGGAGTATGCGGTCGCGCCGGCGACGATGATCTTCGGCTTGTGCGCCAGAGCCAGGGCGCGAACCTCGTCGTAGTCGATCAATTCGGTGGCCGAATCGACGTGATAGGGAACGGTGGTGAACCACTGCCCCGAAAAGCTGACCCGAGATCCGTGAGTCAGATGCCCACCGTGCGGCAGACTCATCGCCAGTACGGTGTCGCCGGGCTTGGCGAATGCGGCGTACACCGCGAGGTTCGCAGTGGCCCCCGAATGCGGTTGGACGTTGACGTGCTCAGCGCCGAACAGTGCCTTTGCCCGGTCGATCGCCAGATTCTCGGCTGTGTCGACGTACTCGCACCCGCCGTAGTAACGCCGACCCGGATAGCCCTCGGCGTACTTGTTGCTCAGGGTCGAACCCAAGGCGGCCAGTACCGCGGGGCTGGTGAAGTTCTCGCTCGCGATGAGTTGAAGCCCGCCGCGCTGACGCTCGAGTTCGGCCAGCGCAATAGCCGCGATCTCGGGATCTGCCGTGGCAAGCTCACCGAAATCCGGTCCCCAGTACGTGGATTCCCCCGCGCGCTCGCCGCCGGCGCCGACCATCGTTACGAAACTCCCTCTACGAGGCTTTCCGGACTGGTGCCCAATACCTCGGCGATGGATTCTGCCGAGACGGCACCCACTCGCAAGATACGCGGTGAATTGCCGGTCAGGTCGACGATCGTGGAAGCAACGGCGTGTTCGGCCTTGCCTCCGTCGAGGTACACGCTGGCAGAGCCGCCTAGCTGATCGCGGGCTTCCTCGGCGGTGGTGGCCGGCGGACGCCCCGAAATGTTGGCGCTCGAGACGGCAAGCGGCCCGACATCGCGCAACAATTCGAGGGCAACCGGGTGCAAGGGCATGCGAAGCATGACGGTTCCGCGGGTATCGCCCAGGTCCCAAGCGAGTGAAGGTGCCTGCTCGACGACCAAGCTCAGTCCACCGGGCCAGAACGCGCGGATCAGATCCCGCGCCTGCGGGCGCACGCTGTAGACGAGTCCGTCGATGGTGTTCCACGATCCGACCAGAACCGGGACGGGCATGTCTCGTCCGCGGCCCTTGGCGCGCAACAGACTCGTGACAGCTTCGCTGTCGAACGCGTCGGCGGCGAGTCCGTAGAGGGTGTCGGTAGGGAGAACTACGAGTCGGCCGGCCTTGAGCGCGTTCTTCGCGGCGGCCAAGCCTGCGGTTCGGGAATCTGTCTGACTGCAGTCGTACACGGTGCTCACTCAGCCATCCTTTCACTCTGCGCTTCGGGCGTTCGATTCCGCTGGGCTTCGACGTCGGTGGCGACGCGTCTGGCGACGACGAATCGCGGACGACCGGCAAGATCGGGATGCTGCGCGACCTCGCCGAACACCCGACGCGCCGAGAACAGCGCAGCGACGCCGTCACCGTTGGTGTCGTCGTGCTCGATGCCTGCCGCACCACCGATGCGAAGCCACCGCGCGATGTTGCTGATCATGGGTTTGATGACGGACAGGCCGTCTGCACCGCCGAACAGCGCGGTGTGTGGGTCGTAATCCATGACCTCAGGCTGCAATTGCGCGCCTTCGGGGATATACGGCGGATTGGACACGACCAGATCGACGCCACCCTCGAGCCCTGGCAACAGGTTCCGATCGGTGACATCGCCCTGATGCAGGTGGATCGGTGTATCACCGGCGGCCTCTCGGTCGGCGGCATTACGACGCGCCCACGCCAGCGCGGCGGGCTCCTTCTCCACGGCGTGAACAACCGCGTCGGGGCGAGCCTCGGCGATGGACAGCGCGAGGACACCCGATCCCGTGCACAGGTCCAGCACTACCGGCGGCTTGCTTCCGCAACCTTCGAGGAACGAGAGCGCCCAACCCATGAGCAGTTCGGTTTCGGGCCGCGGAATGAAGACGCCCGGACCGACAGCGACGTCGATGTTGCCCATCGACGCGACTCCGATGATGTGCTGCAACGGAATCCGCTTCACGCGTTGCGCAACCAACTCGTCGAACGCCGCGATGACCTCGGGATCGACCAACGGAATCAATCCGAGGCGCGTGCGTTCGACACCGAGCAGGTGGGATGCCAACAACTCGGCGTCGGTGCGTGGGCTGGGCACACCTGCGGCGTCGAGCTGTTTTGCAGCTTCGATCAGCGCCAAACGAAGTGGAAGTCGACTCACGGGTACAGCCTGCCACGCTCGACCGACACGCGGTTCACCGAGTTCCCGGCGGGATCGAGGTCCGTCATGGTCTGCATCTACTCGGCCGCGAGACGCGCCTCTCGGTCCGCCTTGCCCAATGCGTCGAGAAGTGCGTCGAGCTCACCGTCGAGCACCGCGTCGAGGTTGTGCGACTTGAATCCGATGCGGTGATCGGTGATGCGGTTCTCAGGGAAGTTGTAGGTGCGGATGCGCTCCGAACGGTCCACCGTCCGTACCTGGCTCTGGCGGCCTGCCGACGCTTCCGCGTCCGCGGCCTCCTCGGCGACTACCTGCAAACGGGCTGCCAGCACCTGCATGGCGCGAGCCTTGTTCTGAAGCTGCGAGCGCTCGTTCTGACAGGTGACGACGATGCCGGTCGGAAGGTGCGTGATTCGAACAGCGGAGTCCGTGGTGTTGACGCCCTGACCGCCCTTGCCGGACGAACGGTAGACGTCGATACGCAGGTCACTTTCGTCGATCTGGACCTGCTCGACCTCTTCGGGTTCCGGGTACACCAGAACGCCCGCAGCCGAAGTGTGAACGCGTCCCTGGGATTCGGTGACGGGCACTCGCTGCACGCGGTGAACGCCGCCCTCGAACTTGAGCCGCGCCCACACTCCGTCCGGGGTATCGGACTTGCTCTTGATCGACAGTGTGGCTTCCTTGTATCCGCCGAGATCGGAGACCGTCGCGTCGAGAATCTCGACGCGCCAGCCGTGCCGTTCCGCGTAGCGGACGTACATGCGGGCCAGGTCCGAGGCAAAGAGTGCGGATTCTTCGCCACCCTCACCGGACTTCACTTCGAGGACGATGTCGTCGCCGTCATGCGGATCTCGGGGTGCCAACTGATCGGTCAGCGTCTGCTCGAGTTGCGCGACCTCGGCTTCGAGATCGGGGATCTCGGCGGCGAAGCTGGAATCGTCGGCAGCGAGTTCGCGCGCGGCTTCCAGATCGTCCTGCGCGGCCGTGAGCTTGTTGTACGTCGACATGATCGGCGAGAGCTCGGAGAACCGCTTACCGACGCGCCTGGCAGCAGCAGGGTCGTTGTGCAGCGCCGGATCGGACATCTGTGCTTCGAGACCGGCGTGCTCCGCCAAGATGTCGTCGATGGCCGAGGGCTGGGTTGCGCCTGCCATGGTTCGCTCCGCTCTGAGTTTCGATTCCTACGGTGCGCGCTTGAAGATAGTGCGACGCCGGCACCCGGGAAACGCGCAAACCGAGTGCAGGCACAAAAAAGCCGACGCCCGATCTGCACATGGCAAATCGGGCGTCGGCGGAACAGCTAGGACTCGGTGGCCGGGACCTTGCTGTCTGCACGCTTGCCGTAGCGAGCCTCGAAGCGAGCGACGCGTCCACCGGTGTCGAGAATCTTCTGCTTGCCGGTGTAGAACGGGTGGCACTGCGAGCAAACCTCGACGTTGATGCGTCCGGACTCCTTGGTGCTGTGGGTCTCGAACGTGTTACCGCAACCGCAGACGACGGTGGTCGCTACGTAGGTTGGGTGGATTCCTGCCTTCATGGTGTCCCTTTCAATGGTCGCCGGGTCGACGTCGCCAATCGACATCGTGAACCGGAACCGGACTCGGCCGTTCAGTATGCCAGATGCGGTACTTCACCAGAAATTCCGCGTCTCACACGCCTCGGGGTGGCTGTACGAAGTTGTCAACGCACTGCACCTCGGTTTTGTTCCGTCCACGCAAAAGGCCCACAACCAGCTGGTTGTGGGCCTTTTGACGTCGAGTCGATCAGTCGTCGATCGCACCCGGTGCGGTCTTGGAGACCTGCATCAGGAACTCGAGGTTGTTCTTGCTCTTCTTCAGTCGATCGATCAGCAGATCGATCGCCTGATGCGAGTCCAGACCGGACAGGACGCGGCGGAGCTTGTGCAGCACCGCAGCTTCGTCCGGGCTCAGAAGCAGCTCGTCCTTACGCGTGCTGGACGGGTTGACGTCCACGGCCGGGAAGACGCGGCGTTCGGCGATCTTGCGATCGAGCTTGAGCTCGGCGTTGCCGGTGCCCTTGAACTCTTCGAAGATCACGGTGTCGCCGGTGGATCCGGTCTCGACCATTGCGGTAGCGATGATGGTGAGCGATCCACCGTTCTCGATGTTGCGGGCAGCACCGAGGAAACGCTTCGGCGGGTACAGGGCGGTCGAGTCGACACCACCGGAGAGGATGCGTCCCGATGCCGGCGAGGAGTTGTTGTACGCACGACCCAGACGCGTGATGGAGTCGAGCAGTACGACGACGTCCTTACCCATCTCGACCAGGCGCTTCGCACGCTCGATTGCCAGTTCGGCAACTGCGGTGTGATCTCCCGGCGGGCGGTCGAAGGTGGAGGAAATGACCTCACCCTTCACGCTGCGCTGCATGTCGGTCACTTCCTCGGGACGCTCGTCCACGAGGATGACCATCAAGTAGCACTCAGGATTGTTGGTGGCGACGGCATTCGCGATCGCCTGCAACACGCTGGTCTTACCGGCCTTGGGCGGGCTCACGATGAGGGCACGCTGGCCCTTACCGATGGGCATCACCAGGTCGATGACACGCGTGGTGAGAATGTGCTGCTCAGTCTCGAGGCGCAGACGCTGGTTCGGGTACAGCGGCGTGAGCTTGTTGAACTCGGGGCGCTTCTTCGCGGCCTCGACGTCGCCGCCGTTGACCGTGTCGATACGGACCAGCGGGTTGAACTTCTGACGCTGGCTGCCCTGCTCACCGTCACGCGAGACCCGGACGGCACCGGTGATGGCGTCGCCACGGCGAAGGCCGTTCTTGCGGATCAGGTTCATGGAGACGTAGACGTCGTTGGGACCGGCGAGGTACCCGGACGTACGCACGAAGGCGTAGTTGTCGAGGACGTCGAGGATGCCGGCGACCGGCTGCAGGACGTCGTCCTCACGGATCTCGGTCTCGCGCGAATCGTTGGGTGCGCCACCCTCTCCGCGGTCGCGACCACGGCCACGACGCTCACGGAAGCGGCGTCCGCGGCGTCCGCGTCCACCCTCTTCGTCGTCGTCCGGGCCGTTGTTGCGGTTGTCCGAACGCGGACCGGCGTTGTTCTGGCCTGCGTTGTTCTGGTTACCGCGGTCCTGACGGTCCTGGTTGCCCCGGTTGCCCTGGTTGTCGCGCTGGCCCTGGTTGTCCCGCTGGCCCTGGTTGTCGCGCTGGCCCTGGTTGTCGCGGTTGCGCTCGCGGCGGGGACGCTCGTTGCCCTGCTCGGCGGGAGCCTGATCAGCGTCGGACTTGCCCTCGGTGCGCGCCGGACGCTCGGCCGGAGCCTCAGCCTTGGCGGTCTCGTTGACCTTCGCGGCGTCGGCGGCCTTCGCGGTGTCCGCGGCCTTCGAGGTGTCCGAGTCGGACTTGGCCGAAGGAGATTCCTGCTCGATGCTCAGTTCACCCTGGTCGGGCGAACCTGCACGACGAGCGGCGCCGCGACGCTGACGTCCGCGACGGGGTGCGCTCTGATCGGAATCCTCGGCGGATTCGGTACGCGCAGGCGCTGCCTCGGCAGGAGCGGATTCTGCCGCGGGAGCCGTTTCGGCTGCGGGGGTTTCGGTACGTGCTGCGCGAGTGCTCTTGGCACGGGTGCGCGCTACGGGTGCGTCGTCGAGCGTGAGTTCGCTCTGTGCGGGTGCAGCCTTTGCGCTGCCGCCCTGGCGCTCCTTGATGGCTGCGATCAGGTCGCCCTTGCGCATGCCGGAAGTGCCTTTGATGCCCAGTTCACCCGCAAGAGTGCGGAGTTCGGTGAGCACCATGCCGGAGAGTCCGGCACCACGGCGCGTTTCGGCACGCTTCGTGGAGGTCGCCACCGCACCGTTCGATGCTGAAGATGACGCCTGAGAATTGTCGCCTGATTCCGACCCGGCGGGTGCAGAAGTGGCGATGAGGTCCGTATCGGTCACGGAGGTCCTTTCCTTCCCTCACTCGCACTGCGCAAAGTCGAGGGTTCGTCCCGCAGTTCGATTGAATACCGAACTCGGTGGTGCCGTACGTGGTTGCTGTCCAGAACTGCCGGCTTGTCCGCCGTCACATGATTGTCGGAAACTCTCGCCTCAAACTTTTCATGCGCTCGCAAACCTGCCCAACGCGCCTTCGTCGTCGATTCACTCCCCCGTGTGGTGAACCCCAGAGTTGTGGAACCTCTGAGTGTTCGATCCGCGGAGGATCCAAACCTTCGGAGAAGGTACAAGCGCGAGGATCATGCCTGCGAGAATCATGCCAAGGACTGTGGACCCCGATTGGGAAGGAGTTTTGCCCCCTGGTGATGCACCGGCGACTGACGCGCACGATGTACGGACATAGCCCAGGATAGCGCCCAAACCTGAGTCCGGCAAGAATTTGGACGAGTGGGTGTGTCAGTTCACTACCGATCGGTAGTGCGCGATCACCAGGACCAAGGCGGGGATCAGACCGTGGTCGTGGATACTTCGACGCCGTCGGCGATGTCCAATTCGAGCACACGGAGTCCGTCTGCCCGCGCCGCTTCGGCGAGTTCGACGGGGAAAGGTTCTGTGCTGAGCGCCAACACAGTGGGACCTGCTCCGGAAACGGTCGCAGCGATGCCAGCCTCACGCAGGATGCCGATCCACCGAGTCGTGAGCGGTAGAGCGGGCGCGCGCTGTGCCTGATGCAGGCGATCCTCGGTGGCTGCCATCAACAGATCGGGACGAGCCGTGAGCGCGACGACGGCCAGTGCACTGCGGCTCGCGTTGAACGACGCATCCTGGTGCGGAACCAATTCGGGCAGGAGCCCACGGGTGTGTGCGGTGGACGACCGTTCCTCGGGAACCAGTGCAACGGCACGGATATCGGGATGTACGTCGAGTTTCGCCGCCGAGTAGATCGGCTCGTCGCCTTCGACGGCCGGCGGGCAACTCCACGAGACGACTGCGCCGCCGAGAACACTGGCAGACGCATTGTCCGGGTGACCTTCGAACTCGGAAGAGAGCTGAACCAACTGCTCTTCCGTCAAACCGATCTCGGCATCGAGTGCGCGTGCCAGACCGTTGGCTGCAGCGAGTCCACCGACGGCCGCGGAAGCCGAGGACCCCAGCCCGCGTGAATGCGGGATCGCGTTGCGGCACAACACGTCCAGGCCACTGGCCCACACTCCAGCCGCTTCGAGACCACGCTCGATTGCGCGAACTACGAGATGCGAAGGACCCCAAGGGACGTCGGCGGCGCCTTCACCTTCGACGCGAATCTGGAGACCTGAATCCGTTGTGGTGACCACGATTTCGTCGTACAACCCCAACGCCAGACCGAGGGTGTCGAACCCCGGCCCCAAGTTTGCACTCGAGGCCGGGACGCGAGCAGTCACCGAAAGGCCGATAGGCAGGGTTATAGTCATGTCAGACACCGGATTCCGCGGAGTGGTCGATGAATCCACGGACACTATGCAAGCTCGAGGGCAGCCGCAACGGCAACGGGATCGACACCGATCGGCTCGACGTTCGGCATACCCTTCAAAGCCGTGTCAGGATCCTTGAGACCGTTACCGGTCACCGTGCACACGACGGTCAGGCCCGGCTCGAGCCAGCCCTCTGCACGTGCGGCGAGCAGGCCGGCGACGCTGGCTGCCGACGCCGGTTCGACGAAGACGCCCTCGGTGGCGGCGATCAAACGGTAAGCCTCGAGGATCTTCTCGTCGGTGGCGGCACGGAATGCACCGTTCGACTCTTCCTTCGCGGCGACAGCGCCGTTCCAGGAAGCGGGGGAACCGATTCGGATTGCGGTAGCGATGGTTTCGGGATCCTTGACGGGTGCGCCGTTGACCAGCGGAGCCGCACCGGCAGCCTGAACGCCGAGCATGCGGGGCTTGACCGTGGTCAGACCGTCGGCGTAGTACTCCGAGTAACCGCGCCAGTACGCGGTGATGTTTCCGGCGTTTCCGACCGGGAGGGCGTGCACGTCGGGAGCCTTGCCGAGCACGTCCATGATCTCGAATGCCGCGGTCTTCTGACCTTCGATGCGCACCGGGTTGACCGAGTTGACCAGACCGATGGTGGGGAATTCCGCCGTGGTCTTGCGTGCCAACTCGAGGCAGTCGTCGAAGTTGCCCTGGACCTGAATGATCTTGGCGCCGTGCATGACTGCCTGCGCAAGCTTGCCCATGGCGATCTTGCCCTGCGGGATGAGCACGGCGCAGGTCATGCCGGCCTTGGCTGCATACGCAGCGGCCGAGGCGGAGGTGTTGCCGGTGGACGCACACAGAACTGCGCGCTGGCCACGGGCCAAGGCGTCGGTGACGGCCATAGTCATGCCACGGTCCTTGAAGGAACCGGTGGGGTTGAGACCCTCGACCTTGAGGTAGACGTCGCAACCGGTGATCTCGGAGAGGTGGCCGGCCGGCAGGAGCGGGGTGCCGCCTTCGCGCAGGGTGACGGTCTTCCAGTTGTCACCGATCGCGAGACGGTCCCGGTATGCCTCGATGAGACCCGGCCATGCCTTGTGGACGGGGTTGACGATGCCGGTCATTGTTCAGTGCCTTCCAGTCGCAGCACGCTGGTCACAGCGGTGACGAATTCGAGTTCGTTGAGGGCCGCCACGGTCTCGGACAGAGCCGCGTCGGTTGCTACATGAGTGACGACCACCAGACGCGCGCCGGCGCCGGCGCCCTCCTGGCGGACGACGGAGATGCTCACGCCATGCTTGGCGAACTCGGCGGCGACTGCGGACAGCACGCCTTCCTTGTCCGCGACCTCCATGTTCACGTAGTAGCGCGTGAGGATGTCGCCCATCGGGGCGACCTTGAGCTTGGCGTACTTGGACTCACGGGGGCCGCGGCCGCCGTGAACCTTGTTACGCGCCGCCATCACCAGGTCACCCATCACCGCGGAAGCGGTGGGGGCGCCGCCTGCGCCCTGGCCGTAGAACATGAGTCGGCCGGCGTTCTCCGCTTCCACGACAACGGCGTTGAACGCGCCGTTGACCGAAGCGAGCGGGTGGCTGAGCGGAACCAGCGCCGGGTACACGCGAGCGGAAATCCGCTCCTTGCCCTTGGGCGTGACGATGCGCTCGCAGATCGAGAGCAACTTGATCGTGCAGTCGAGTGCCTTCGCCGACGCCAGGTCGGCAGAGGTGATCGTGGAGATTCCTTCGCGGTACACGTCCGCGGCAGTGACGCGGGTGTGGAACGCGATCGACGCGAGGATCGCTGCCTTCGCAGCGGCGTCGTAGCCTTCGACGTCCGCAGTCGGATCGGCTTCCGCGTATCCGAGGCGTCCGGCTTCGGCCAGTGTCTCCTCGTAGTCGGCGCCGGTCTCGTCCATCGCCGAAAGGATGAAGTTGGTGGTGCCGTTCACGATTCCGGCGACCTTGTTGACACGGTCTCCGGCCAAGGACTGCGTGAGCGGGCGGATCACGGGGATCGCGCCGGCAACAGCGGCCTCGAAGTACAGGTCGACCGAGTTGGCCTCTGCAGCCTCCGCCAATTCACCGGTGTGGTCCGCGAGCAGCGCCTTGTTGGCGGTGACGACCGACTTACCGGAATTGAGCGAGGAGAGAATCAGCTTGCGAGGGAGCTCGATTCCGCCGATCACCTCGACGACGATGTCGACGTCGTCGCGACCGACGAGGGACTCGGCGTCCGTCGTCTGCAGTTCCTCGGGGATTCCGCGGTCCGAGCCGATACGACGAACGGCAACTCCCCGCAGTTCCAACGGGGCGCCGACGCGGGCTTCGAGTTCCTCGGCCTGCTCACGAATGATCCGGACGACCTCGCTCCCGACGTTGCCGAGGCCGAGAACGGCCACACCGATAGCGCGATGCGCCGATTCGCTCGTCACTGCGATACCTCCAAGCTGAGCAGATCTTCCACTGTTTCCCTCCGCAGAATCACGCGTGAGACTCCGTCACGCACCGCCACCACGGCTGGGCGGGTGAGCAGGTTGTACCTGCTCGACATCGAATAGCAGTATGCACCGGTCGCTGCTACCGCTAGTAAATCACCGGGCCCGACGTCCTCGGGCATCCAGGTGTCCCGAATGACCACGTCACCGGACTCGCAGTGCTTACCGACGATACGTGCAACGACGGGATCAGCCTCGGAAGTTCGCGAAACCAACTTGGCTTCGTACTCCGCACCGTAGAGGGACGTGCGGATGTTGTCGCTCATCCCGCCGTCGACGCTGATGTAGCGGCGTGTCAGCGAGCTACCCACCGTGACGTCCTTGATGGTGCCGACCTCGTAGAGCGTCACCGTGCCCGGTCCGGCGATGGCGCGGCCGGGTTCGACGGCAAGCGTCGGCTCCGGCAGCCCGGCCAGTGCGGACTCGTTGCGCACGATGTGACCGAGCTTTGCTGCCAGTTCGTCGACGGGCGGCGGGTCGTCGGACGGGATGTACGAGATCCCCATGCCGCCGCCGAGGTCGATGATCGAAATCTGCTTGGTCTTCTCGACGCCGAACTCGGTGACAACCTCGCGGAGCAAACCGATCACGCGGTGCGCTGCCACCTCGAAACCGTCGACGTCGAAGATCTGCGAACCGATGTGGCTGTGCAGTCCGACCAGTCGCAGGTTTTCGGCGGCGAAGACGCGGCGGACCGCGTCGATTGCCGCTCCCCCGGCCAACGAGAAACCGAACTTCTGGTCTTCGTGTGCGGTGGAGATGAATTCGTGCGTATGCGCTTCGACGCCGACGGTCAGGCGGATCAACACGTCCTGAACCACACCGGCCTCTCCGGCGACACGATCGAGTCGATCGATCTCGATCGCCGAGTCGAGCACCACATGCCCCACACCGGCGGCGACACCGGCGGCCAGTTCGGCGACGGACTTGTTGTTGCCGTGCATGGCAATTCGCTCGGCCGGGAAATCAGCGTGCAATGCGATCGCCAGTTCACCGCCGGAGCAGACGTCGAGCGAGAGGCCTTCGTCGGCAACCCAGCGTGCGATCTCGCCGCAGAGAAACGCCTTGGATGCGTAGTGCACCTTGGCATCCGGGCCGAAGGCGCGCGCCATGTCACGGCAGCGCGAGCGGAAGTCGTCCTCGTCGATGACGAACAGCGGGGTGCCGTACTTCTCGGCAAGTTCACTGACCTTGACACCCGCGAGGGTTACTTCGCCGTCGTCACCGCGAGAAGCGTTGCGCGGCCACACCTGCGGTGAGAGTTCGCCGAAGGCTTCGGGGCTGGTTGGACGGTCGGGCAAGCCGGGGGCCTGCAACTGCTCGGCATGCTTGGGGCCGGCGGGGTGCGCGTTCACATTTGCTCCGGTGCGGTGACGCCGAGCAGTTCGAGGCCGTTGGCCAGGACCTGTCGGGTGGCGGCGCAAAGAGCCAGACGCGCGCGATGCACGTCGGTGGCGTCTTCGTCGCCTTGCGGAAGGATGCGGCACGCGCCGTAGAAGCGGTGGTACGCACCCGCGAGTTCTTCGAGGTAGCGGGCAATACGGTGTGGCTCACGCAAATTCGCTGCGCTCGACACGACGCGCGGGTACTCGCCGATCGTGCGGATGAGGTCACCCTCCTGCTCGACGGTGAGCAGGGCGAGGTGGCTCGCGTCGGCCGAGAGTCCGAGGTCTGCGGCGTTGCGGGCGATCGCGGAAAGGCGGGCGTGCGCGTACTGGACGTAGTAGACCGGGTTCTCGCTGCTGGTCTTGGTCCACAGGTCCAGGTCGATGTCGATGCTGGAGTCGACCGACGAGCGGATCATGACGTAGCGCGAGGCGTCGACGCCGATTGCCTCGACCAGGTCGTCGAGGGTGATGACGGTGCCTGCACGCTTGCTCATCTTGACGGCGGTGCCGTCCTTGACGAGGTTGACCATCTGGCCGATCAGCACCTCGACGGTGTCCGGATCGTCACCGAAAGCGGCGGCGGCAGCCTTAAGACGGCCGATGTATCCGTGATGGTCGGCACCGAGCATGTAGATGCAAAGGTCGAACCCGCGGGCGCGCTTGTTCTGGAAGTAGGCGATGTCACCGGCGATGTAAGCGGCGTTGCCGTCGCTCTTGATGACGACGCGATCCTTGTCGTCGCCGTAATCGGTGCTCTTGAGCCACCAAGCACCGTCTTCGTGGAAGAGGTTGCCCGAACCCTTGAGGGATTCGACGGCCTTCTCGACAGCACCGGATTCGAAGAGCGAGTTCTCGTGGAAGTACACGTCGAAGTCGACGCCGAAGTCGTGCAGGGTCTGCTTGATGTGCGTGAACATCAATTCGACGCCGATGGCCCGGAAGGTTTCCTGCTGCTCGTCGGCCGGCAGCTCCATGACGTCGGGGCGCTGCTTCAGCACCGAGGCGGCGATGTCGGCGATGTATGCACCGGCATAACCGTCTTCGGGAGCAGGTTCGCCCTTCGCTGCAGCGATCAGCGAACGCGAGAAGCGGTCGATCTGGGCACCGTGGTCGTTGAAGTAGTACTCACGTGTGACCAACCCGCCCTGCGCGGACAGAATGCGTCCGAGCGCGTCTCCGACTGCGGCCCAACGGGTTCCACCAAGGTGAATGGGACCGGTGGGGTTGGCCGAGACGAATTCGAGGTTGATCTTCTTGCCGGCGAGGGAATCGCCCGAACCGTACGACGCGCCGGCTTCGAGAACCGACACGACGATCGCGCCCTGGGCATCCTTGTCGAGCCGAATATTGAGGAAGCCGGGTCCGGCGATCTCGGCGGATTCGATTCCGTCGGCAGCGGTGAGGGCTTCGGCGATCCAGCCCGCCAGCTCGCGGGGATTCGTGCCGACCTTCTTGGCTACCTGCATGGCAATGTTGGTGGCGTAATCGCCGTGCTCGGGGTTGCGTGGTCGCTCGACGGTAAGGGTTTCGGGCAGCACGGATACGTCGAGGCCACGATCGGCAAGGACGCTCGCTGCGGTTCCGCGGAGCAGTTCGGCAAGGTCAGCTGGAGTCACAGGTATTCATCCTATTGCCTGGACACCGGAAGTGGAGACTCGCCTCACGCCTCGCACTCGGCGAAGCTAGTCGAGGCCGCTGTGGCGTGTCGCACGCCACTCTCAAAGTTTGCCCTCAGACTCGGAAAGTACAGTGGTAATGCCCGAGCTACCACCGCGTACCTACATGCGCGGGCGCGCCACACCTCAAGCCCACACACCGAAAGAGCCCAATCGATGCCAAGCGGTTCCGATAGTCGCGGTCCCAACAAGAACTCCGGGGCCAAATCAGCCAAGGCCATCAAGGCCGCCAACAAGAGCAGTCGGCCGGCCAAGAAGGGCAAGGGTGGCGTCCCCGCTCCCCGCCAGATCCCCTGGCTGTCGATCGGCGCCGGTGTGGCTGTGCTCGCACTCATCGCCGTGCTCGGTATCAATCTGTGGCCCAAGGTCGAGGAGCGGCAGGCCCTCGAGCCGTACAAGTACAGCTCGGAGAACAAGGATCCGTCAGACAAGATCGACGGTGTCCTCAAGATCGAGTACCCGGCGGGCCAGCACGTCGATTCCACTCAGCGCGTCGCGTACGACCAGACCCCGCCGTTCGGTGGCCCGCACGACGCCACCTGGGCGAACTGCACCGGAACCGTGTACGCAGACCCCATCCGCACCGAGAACGCCGTCCACTCGCTCGAGCACGGTGCCATCTGGATCACGTACAACCCTGATCTCGTCGATCAGGACCAGATCGACAGCCTTGCCGGACGCGTCAACGGCAAGTCCTACATGCTGATGTCGCCCTATCCCGGCCAGAGCAGCCCCATCTCTCTGCAGTCCTGGGGCCATCGCCTCGAGGTCGACAAGGCCGACGACGATCGCATCGATCAGTTCATCACTGCGCTGAACCAGAACCCGAACGTCTACCCCGAGGTCGGCGCGAGCTGCACCAACCCGCTGTTCACTCCGTCGACGTCGCCGTTCGATCCGACGCCTCCGGGCCCCGGCGCCATTCAGATGGACGGCACGGGCGCTACCCCGGCCACCGACGAGCAGGTTCCCGCCGGTGGATAGTTCACAGACCACCGATCAGTCTTCGAAGCCGAGTCAGCGCACCGCGCTGCTGATCATCGGTCTGATCGGCGCGATCGCCGTCGGTTTTGCATTGGGCGCATTCACCAATCTCCTCGGGCCCGACGCGAAGTCGTCCCTGACCGTTCCGGCATCCGATTCGGTGGACGTCGGATTCGCGCAGGACATGAGCGTGCATCACAGCCAGGCCGTGGACATGGCGTCGATCGCTCTGACGAAGTCCACCGACAACGACGTGCGCACGCTCGCGTTCGACATCTTGACCACGCAGCAGAACCAGCTCGGTCAGATGCAGGCGTGGCTGACCATGTGGGATCAGCCGCTGTCCAAGGTGGGCCCGTACATGGAATGGATGTCGTCCGATTCGGGCTCCGGCCACGGATCGCACGGAACTTCGGCCACGATGGACATGGCTCATTCGGGCCCGGTCGACACCATGCCAGGCATGGCGTCCCCCGAGGACCTTGCAGCGCTCCGCGCAGCGGAAGGTCTGCAACTCGACACCTTGTTCCTGCAGTTGATGCTTCGTCACCACGAAGGTGGGCTTCCGATGATGGAGTACGCAGCAGCTGACGCCACCGAGGGGCCGGTGCGCAGCCTGGCGCAGACCATGGTCAACACACAGCAGAGCGAGTCGAAGCTGATGACCGACATGTTGGCAGCTCGCGGCGCAGTGCCGCTGCCCATGAACTGAGCAGAACTGAACTAAGAAACTTCAGACCCGAACTGGGCCTGGTCCTGAAATTTCAGGACCAGGTCCAGTTTTCTACCTCCGGCATGTCTTCGAGGTGCTCGACGATGTAGCGCGAGTGCTTCTCGAGCTGGGTGCGGCAGAACTCCGCCAACTCGGACGCGCCGGCGGGCCGACGCTTGGAGCGTCGTAGCGCCTCGATCACCAGGTGGTAGCGGCTCATCTTGTTGAGGACAACCATGTCGAACGGTGTTGTGGTTGTTCCCTGTTCGCTGAATCCGCGAACGTGGAAACGCTCGGGGCTCGGACGCCCGTGAATCAGTTCGTGCACCGCGCGCGAATAGCCGTGAAACGCGAAAACGACGTCGGTCTGCGCGGTGAACAGATCGAGAAAGACTCGCTCCCCGAATCCGTGGGGATGCTCCGTCGGCGTCAGCAGCGCCATCAGGTCGACGACGTTGACGACTCGGGTGATCAGTTCCGGCGTGTGATCGCGCAGCAACTGTGCAGCAGCCAAGATCTCCTGCGTCGGTACGTCTCCCGCCGCGGCCAGGACCACGTCCGGTTCCTGTTCCCGAGCTTCGGTTCCGGCCCATTCCCAGACCGAAGCCCCCGCCGCGCAGTGCTCGTGCGCTTGCTCGAGCGTGAGGTACTGCAGGTGTGGTTGCTTGTCCACGACGATCAGGTTGACGTGGTCGGTACTGCGCAGACAGTGATCGGAGATCGAGAGCAAGGTGTTGGAATCCGGCGGCAGCCACACGCGGATCACGCTGGGAGCCAAGGGAATAACGGCGTCGATCATGCCAGGACCCTGATGAGAGAATCCATTGTGGTCGTTGCGCCAGCACGTACTGGTCAGCAACACGTTGAGCGAAGCGACGGACGCCCGCCAGGGCAGGTCGACTGCGTGTTGGAGCCACTTGGCGTGTTGGATGAGCATCGAGACACTCACCATCGCAAACGCTTCGTAGCTCGCGAACATCCCGTGTCGGCCCGACAGCAGATAACCCTCGAGCCAACCCTCGCAGAGGTGCTCGCTGAGGACCTCCATGACGCGACCGTCCGCGGACAGTCCGTCGTCGTAGTCGGTGATCGGCAGCTGCCAGCAGCGATCGGTTGTCTCGAACACGGCGCCGAGGCGATTGCTCGACGTCTCGTCCGGGCAGAAGAGTCGGAAGATCCCGCCGCCGTCTTCGGTTTCCGTGGCGGCGTAGATGTCGCGCAGAAGCTCGCCGAGCACTCTCGTCGTCTCGTGGAAAGTCGAACCCGGGGATTGGATGGGTAGCGCATATTTTTCGAGCGGCGGCATCGGGAGATCGACGCGAAGTCGTCCACCGTTCGCGTACGGAGTGCTCCCCATACGCTTGTCCCCCGCCGGCGAGAGCGCCGCCAGTTCCGCGACCAGTGATCCGTTGGCGTCGAACAACTCGTCCGGACGGTACGACCGCATCCACTCTTCGAGTTGCCGCAGATGCGACTCATTGGTTCGCACGCCGGACAACGGCACCTGGTGCGCACGATGTGTGCCCTCGACCAAAATTCCGTCGACGGTGTGCGGTCCGGTCCATCCTTTCGGCGTCCGCAACACGATTGCCGGCCACGAACCCGTCGACTCCTCTCCGCGGCGTGCGGCACCCTGCATCTCGCGGATCTTCTCGTGCGCCTGCGAGATCGCTTGATACAGCTGAGGGAACACCACGTCGGGATTGTCACCGGAGACGACGATCGGCGCCCACCCCTGTCCACCGAGATAGGCCTGGATGTCTTCGTCGCTGCTGCGTCCGTACACCGTCGGCCCGGCTATTTTGGCGCCGTTCACGTGCAGGATCGGCAGGACCGCGCCGTCGCGTCGCGGATTCAGGAACGCCGGGAGCTTCCACGAACCGGACAACGGCCCGGTCTCCGCTTCGCCGTCGCCGATCACGCAGGCCACCACGAGGTTCGGATGATCGAAGGCAGCACCGGCCGCATGGGCAAGGGCGTAGCCGAGCTCGCCGCCTTCGTGAATGCTTCCGGGTGTCTGCACACTCACGTGGCTGGGCACCCCGCCGGGAGCGGAGAATCGCCGACACATCCGGTGGATACCCTCGGCGTCGGCCGACACATCCGGATAGATCTCCGAGTACGTTCCCTCGAGATACGTCGACGCGACCAGGGCCGGACCGCCGTGCCCGGGACCGGTCACGTAAAGCCAGTCCGCATCGGTGGCGACGATGTGCCGATTGAGGAGCGTGTAGATCATCGACAAACCGGGACTGGTCCCCCAGTGCCCGAGCAGACGAGGCTTGATGTGCTCGGCGCGTAACGGTTCCCGCAGAAGCGTGTTGTCTTTCAGATAGATCTGCGCAACGGTCAGGTAGTTGGCTGCTGCCCACCACTTCAGGTCGAGCGCGAGCTGGTCTTCGGAATAGTGGTGATCGGTCATCAACGACTCCCGTACCTCACGAGGGTGCCCGAGCAGTCCGCCCGAGCCTGTGCTCACAGGCGAGCCTAGGCGTAAAAAGCATCCGAGTCAGTCGGTACAGATGATTCGACGACCATGGTCCCCGGATGCATCCTCGACTGCCTCCCGCGAGGACGCCATGCCGAGACGGGTGCCGGTTTGGTCTTGTCCCCCCGTGATGCGCTACGCTAACGCAGCCCAATCGGCACACCGAAAGTTCGGTGCGCCCCCGTAGCTCAGGGGATAGAGCGTTCGCCTCCGGAGCGAAAGGTCGCAGGTTCGAATCCTGCCGGGGGCACCACGAAGACGCAGGTCAGCGATGCATCTTTCGCCTCTTCACGGTGCCACGTCAAAAGTTTCAGGGTCATCTGCCCGACTGCTGTCGATCTCACACCTCGCATCGATCCTGCTCCCACGTACACGATGCGTCAGCTGGCCGCGTTTGTCGCAGTAGCCGAGACCGGGACGACGCGGTAGCCGCGGCTCGAACGCGCGCTCAAAGTTCAACTGTGCGTTCGCCGTCGCTCATTCGGCATTCAACTGACCCGCACCGGTGGATCCGTCCTGGTGCGTGAGCGGGCACTACTTCAGCAAGCCGAAGGCAGCTCGGCCGCGCAGGAGTCTCTCCTACGCGGCCGAGCGCATTCGCGGATGAAGCAAGTATTCAGTTGACCTCGGCCAACTCCTTTTCTTCCTCAGCGCGCCTTTCACGCACGGATCTTCCCCGCAGCGACCTTCCACGTACCAGCGGCGAGACGGTGATCGCCAAGCCCACCAGCGCGACACCGGTGACCAGGATCAGTCCGGGATGGAACTGCTCGAACCCGGCGGTACCGGCGCCGGACGCGGTGTGCGATCCGGCGGTCACGAGGGCAGTAGTCAGAGCGAGCACGAGCGCCGCACCGACCTGAGCTGACGTGTTCACCAGACCCGACGCCAAGCCCTGCTCGGAGTCGTCGACGCCCGAGGTGGCCTGAGCCATGATCGAGGTGTACCCCAACGCGAATCCGAGTCCGAGCAGGATGACGCTCGGCAGAATCGCCACGACGTACGACGGTGAATCGCTGCCGGCGAAGAGGAACCAGAGGTACCCGACGCTCAGCGACGTCAGTGCCGCGATGATGAGCTTGGCACTGCCGTACAGGTCGACCAGCCGCCCGACGAACGGCGATCCGAAGGCGACGATGATGCCCGCAGGAAGCAGTGCCATCGCCATCTTCAACGGCGACCAGCCGAGAGCGGACTGAAGGAAGATCGTCATCATGAACTGGAAGCTCAGGTAGGAACCGAAGAGCGCGATGATGGCCAGATTCGCACGGACGATGGTGCCGACGCGCAGAAGTCCGAGGCGCACCAGCGGATGCGCCACCTTCTTCTCCACGAAGAAGAACGTCGCGAGCAGCACGGCGGCCACTGCGAACGATCCCAACGTCATCGGGTGAGCCCACCCGCGGGTCGGAGCGGAGACCATCGTGTACACCGTGAGAAGCATTCCCGTCACCAGGGTGACGGCCCCGACGAGGTCGTGTCCCCCGGTATCTGCGGGACGGTCCCGCGGAATGAGGAAGTACCCACCGATCAGTGCGATGACGGCAAACGGAACCGGCATCAGGAACGTGAATCGCCAACCGGCACTGGTCAGCAGCCCACCCAGGATCAGACCGGACGAGTAACCACTGGCGCCGAACACGGAGAACACCGACAGCGCACGGTTACGGGCCGGACCTTCCTTGAACGTCGTGGTGAGAATGGACATTGCGGTCGGAGCGGTGAAGGCCGCAGCGAGTCCCTTGACGAATCGTGATGCGATCAGCAGTGTTCCGTTGTCGACCAGTCCACCGACCAGCGAGGCGATCGCGAACACGGTGAGCGCGATCAGGAAGACCTTCCTACGTCCGAGGAGGTCGGCAGTACGTCCACCGAGCAGCAGCAAACCGCCGAACCCGAGGACGTATCCGTTGATGATCCACTGCAGCGAGGTAGTGGACAGGCCCAGTTCATTGCCGATGGACGGAAGAGCGACGCCCACCATCGACACATCGAGACCGTCGAGGAACAACACGAGGCAGAGCACCGCGAGGATGCCCCACAGCTTGAGGGACCAGCCCTCCCCTGTGGCCGGATCCGAGGATTCCGTAGAAACCGGGGCTTCCGGCGAATCGAATGGTTTGAGTGTCGAGTCTGTGCAAGTCACGTCAGCGAGAATAGATGCACATGCACATAATGCACAAGCATTTAATGCAATTGCACGTAATCGAGTCTTCAACTAGAATGCGGTCGTGACGTCGGAATCCGAATTGCGCAACACCTGGCGCTCGCTGTCGACCAGCTACAACGACATCGCGTGCGAACTCGATCGCCAGATGCAGTCGGCGCATGGGCTGAGCATGAGCGACTTCGAGGCTCTCGACCGACTCATGGACGCCACGTGCGAACGTCCACGCATGCAGGAGCTTGCCTCGGAGATGTATCTGAGTCCCAGCGCGCTCTCCCGAAGCGTGGCTCGTCTCGAGAAGGCCGGACTGGTTCAGCGAGCACTGTGCGAGGCCGACCGGCGCGGAGTCTTCGTCGACGTCACCGACAAAGGACGTCAGGTACACGCGGACGCCAGCAAAATCCAACTGGCCGTACTGGATTCACGCCTGCGCGAGCAGTAGCCACACGTCAGCGGAGCACAACACAGCGCCCGGCCACCGGGCGAGGGCCGTTCCGGACTAGACTGAGCACATACCGACGCGCCTTTCTGTTGCCGTCGGCGATCGACAGCAGCGCAGCCAGCACGCTTTCACGCGGTCCTGGCCGAGGCAATCTGCCAGCGTTCCTGCGGCTTCTGCTAGTCCCTCAGGCTCCTGCCTGACATCTCTACCTGCTCCTATCGAGAGATACACAATTGAACAACGCACGCACCCTTGGAGTCATCGGACAGTCGAGCAAACCGGCAGAACGCCGGTTGCCGATCCATCCTGCGCATTTCGATCGCATCGATGCCGAACTACGTTCTCGGATCTACCTCGAAGAGGGCTACGGCCACCCCTTCGGCTACTCCGACGACTACCTCTCGCGCCTGGTTGCCGGAATCCGCACGCGCAAGCAGATTTTGGCGGAAACCGATGTGGTTCTGCTACCGAAGCCGTTGGTGCGTGACCTCGCCGAACTACGATCCGGTCAGGTTCTCTGGGGCTGGCCGCACTGCGTCCAGGACACCGAACTGACACAGATCGCGATCGACAAGAAACTGACTCTCATCGCCTTCGAGGCCATGAACTTCTGGCACAGCGACGGATCGTTCAATCTGCATGTGTTCCACAAGAACAACGAGCTCGCCGGCTATTGCTCGGTACTGCACGCCCTGCAGTTGATCGGTTCCACCGGAGACTACGGCCGCCGTCTCACTGCTGCCGTGATCGGCTTCGGAGCCACTGCACGCGGCGCGGTCACAGCACTCAAGGCGCACGGCATCCACGAAGTGAACGTCCTCACCCAACGTGGAGTCACCGCCGTCAGCTCCCCTATCCACTCGGCGCGCATGGTCTCGTTCGACAACAACAACGGTGACGTCCGTGGCAGCCACGTGATGCTCGACAACCACAGCGTGCCGGTACCCGGCTTCTTGGCCGAGCACGACATCGTCGTCAACTGCGTACTGCAGAACACCGACGCCCCACTGACTTTCCTGACCGAGGAAGACCTCATGGACTTCCAACCCGGCAGCCTCATCGTCGACGTGTCGTGCGACGAAGGCATGGGCTTCAGTTGGGCTCGCCCCACCTCGTTTGCCGAGCCGACCTTCATCGTCGGTGACAACATCACCTATTACGGCGTCGACCACAGTCCGTCGTACCTGTGGAACTCGGCATCGTGGGAAATCAGCGAGTCTCTTCTCCCCTACCTGCCCACCGTGATGGCGGGAGAGACGGCATGGAAGGCAGACGAGACCGTCGATCGGGCCATCGAAATCCGTGACGGCGTCATCGTGAATCCGGCCATCACACGGTTCCAGCACCGCTCGCCGGACTACCCGCACGCCGTCATCGCGGAGTAGCCGCCCCGATCAGGCCTGGCCGGCTGCCGCGTTGATCGGCGCCATGTCGAAATAGTCGCGCCAGGCGCTGATCTTTCCGTCCGTGACTTCGAATACCCCCATCACCGGGAGCGCTACCTCGGCGCCGTTGATGGTGAAGACGTCGACGCGTTCGTTCATCACCACGCTGCCGTCCGCGACCTGACGCTTGATCTGAAAGTCGATGTTTCCGAAGGCACCGACAAATTGCTCGATGAACGCGCGGACGGCCTCCCGGCCGACAACGGGCTCCATCGGAATGTTGTGATAAACGACGTCATCGGTGAAGTACTCGACGATCTTCGCGACATCGGCATTTGCCCACAGTGCGCAGAATTCGTTGACCAGCTTGTCCGGTGTCATTGTGTGCCAGCCTCTTTCGAATTGTCTTCGTGGGGTTCGATGATTGCCATGATGCTTTCGATCTCGCCTGCCGGTATCCCGAAGTACTCGGTGACGAAAACCGTGACGGCCGGCGCCTGGCCAGGTGTTCCGAGATCCAGCAGATACCGCGCTACGACACTCTCGCCCCACTCGCGCAGCGCGAGTTCACGTATCGCCACGATTCCGCGATACTGCTGCCCCTGTTCGAGCTCGTTGCTGATGAAAACGCCGGTGTCACCGGTTCGCTGACCGTTCTCGACTCGCCAGGCGTCGGCGGCAAAACGGACCTTCGTTGCGTCGTGAGTGAGCAATGCGTTCACGTACTCACGTGCCATGGCGATGCGCCCGCTGACCGCAGACTCCGTGGAGTGCTTGGCAATTGCGCCGAGGATCGACTCAGCCAATTCCGGTCGGCAGATCACGAGGTCCGGCAGGTAGGGGTGAGATTCGTTGTAGAGCAACGGCGAACCGTCGATGCGGCTGCAATGCAGTCCTGCTGCCTGCGCGACGCCGACCGGTGCCGCCGAATCCCATTCCCACTGCCCACCGGCGTGCAGATACGCATCGACCTCACCGCGCACCACCGCCATCGCCTTGGCGCCGGCCGACCCCATGTGCACAACGTCGGCGCCGAGTTCGGCAGCCACGGCTTCGGTGAATGCGGGCGGCCGCGAGCCACTGACGACTACCCGGAGCGGAGAGTTGGCAGTCACCGAGACTGCCTCGTCGCCACTGGAATAGACGGCGCCGAGCGCGGGCTGCGACACCGCGGCTGCGGTAATCCCACTATCGCGTTCCCAAAGCGCCACGTGCACTGCCCAATCCGAATGATCCGGGAGTCCGTATTCCTTGGAGCCGTCGAGCGGATCGATGATCCAGACTCGGGACGCCTCCAGGCGACTGCGATCGTCGGCAGATTCTTCCGAGAGCACGGCATCGCCCGGCCGCTCGGCCGCCAACCGGTCGAGGATGTAGGAATCGGCGGCCTTGTCGCCCCGCCGACCCAGCTCACGACCGTCGTCGACGCCCAGACCCTCGGCTCGGATCCCCAGGAGGATCGCACCAGCGGCCTGCGCCAATTCCGCCGCGAGTGCCTCGTCGGCGATTCTGCTGTGTGTGGATTCGCTCACCGGTCCAACACTTCCATAATTCGCAGCGCAAGTTCGGTAGGCGTTCCGTCTTCGGGTCTGATCACCAACTCGGGGCTTGTCGGAGCTTCGTAGGGATCGTCGACGCCGGTGAATCCCGTGATTTCCCCGGCCCTGGCCTTGGCGTACATACCCTTGGGGTCTCGGGCTTCACATTGCTCGATCGGGGTGTCGACATAGACCTCGACGAACTTCAGTCCAGCGGCCTCGTGCGCCGCCCGCACTCGATCACGATCTTCGCGGTACGGGCTGATCAGGCAGGCCACTGCCACGGCCCCGGAATCGGCGAACAATTGCGCCACCGAGCCGACTCGGCGGACGTTCTCGGCGCGGTCATCGGCACTGAATCCCAGATCCGCGTTCAGTCCGTGCCGGAGGTTGTCGCCGTCGAGGCGGTACGCCGGGATACCCGCGGCCACCAAACGCCGCTCGAGTTCCACCGCGATCGTGGACTTACCCGAGGCCGAGAGACCGGTAAGCCACACAGTCCCGCCGGTAGTCGCACGTTCCTCGCGAGAGACCTCCGAACTGTGCCAGACGACGCGCGATTCCTTGAGTGTCGGTCCGTTGATCATTCCGGCTGCGACGGTGTTGCCCGTGGTCTCGTCCACGAGAATGAAGCTGCCTGTCACGCGGTTGCGGCGGTAGGGATCGAACATCAACGGCTGCTGCGTTTTGATCGAGATGCGACCGATCTCGTTGAGGGACAGAGATTCTGCCTTCTCGTCGCGGTGCAGAGAATTGACGTCCAGGCGATAGTCGAGCTTGACGATCTGCGCCTTCGTGAAGCGCGTGGTGTGCAGCAACGAGTAGCGATTGTTTTCCGACAGCGTGGTCTGTTCGGTCAGCCAACAGACCATCGCATCGATTTCCTGCCCGACCTGCGGCCGGTTGTTGAGCCGACACAATTGGTCCCCACGGCTGACGTCGAGATCGTCGGTCAGTTCGATGCACACGGCCGCGGGCGCAAACGCCTCGTCGATCACGTCGCCGCCCGGCCCGTGCACTGCCTTCACCGTCGACGTGAATCCAGAAGGCAACGCCACGATTTCGTCGCCCGGCTTGAAGACGCCACTGGCCACCGTTCCCGCGTAACCACGGAAATCGTGGAGGTCGGCGTCGGTCTGCTTCTGCGGACGGATCACGTACTGCACTGGAAACCGAGCATCGATCAAGTTGCGATCCGACGCGATGTGCACCTGCTCCAGATGGTGCAACAGCGACGGCCCGTCGTACCACGACATGTTCTCGGTCCGCGCAACGATGTTGTCTCCCAACAGCGCCGAGACTGGAATGAACGTCAGATCGTGGACGTCCAACTTGATCGCGAACTGCCGGAATTCTTCCTTGATCTCCTCGAATCGTTCCTGAGACCAGCCCACCAAGTCCATCTTGTTCACACACAACACGAGGTGGGGAATACCCAGAAGAGTCGACAGGAAGGCATGGCGCCGCGTCTGTTCGAGCACTCCTTTACGGGCATCCACCAGGATCAGGGCGAGATCTGCCGTCGAAGCGCCGGTCACCATGTTGCGGGTGTACTGCTCGTGCCCGGGAGTGTCGGCGATGATGAACTTGCGATGAGGGGTGGCGAAATACCGGTGGGCCACGTCGATCGTGATGCCCTGTTCACGCTCGGCGCGCAATCCGTCGGTCAGTAGCGCGAGGTTGGCGTACTCGTCTCCCCGTTCTCGACTGCTCCGCTCCACGGCCTCGAGTTGATCCTCGAAGATCGACTTGGAGTCGTAGAGCAACCGGCCGATGAGTGTGGATTTACCGTCGTCGACACTGCCCGCCGTAGCAACTCTCAGCAGTTGCGGCATCAGAAGTACCCCTCTTTCTTACGATCTTCCATGCCGGCTTCGGAAATACGGTCATCAGCTCTGGTTGCGCCACGCTCGGTAATGCGGCTCGCAGCAACCTCTTCCACGACGGCGGCCGGATTTTCGGCCGACGATTCGACGCATCCGGTGCAGGTTGCGTCGCCGACCGTACGGAAGCGCACCAACGCCTCGTAAGACTCCTCACCCGCGCGGAGCTCGAGGAAGCGGGTGCGTGCCAACAGCATTCCGTCCCGCGGAACCACCTCACGCCGATGGGCGTAGTAGATGCCGGGAAGGTCGATCTGCTCGCTCTCGATGTACTGCCAGATGTCGAGCTCTGTCCAATTGGAGAGCGGGAAGATCCGAATATGTTCACCCTTACGGTGTTTGCCGTTGTACAGGTTCCACAGTTCAGGCCGCTGCACCTTGGGATCCCACTGCCCGAACTCGTCCCGGAAGCTGAACACCCGTTCCTTGGCTCGCGCTTTCTCTTCGTCGCGGCGAGCACCACCGAACACTGCGTCGAACTTGTTGTCGCGAATTCCGCGCAGCAACGCGTGCGTCTGCAGGCGATTACGACTTGAACCGACTCCGGTGTCCTCGATGACGCGTCCGGCATCGATGTCGTCCTGCACGCTGGAGACGACAAGCCGCAGGTTGAAGCGTTCGACCGTGCGGTCGCGGAACTCGATCACCTCGTCGAAGTTTTGACCGGTGTCGACGTGCATCACGGCGAACGGCAATGGCGCAGGCCAGAATGCCTTCGCCGCTACGTGCAGCATCACGACGGAATCCTTACCTCCGGAGAACAGGAGGACCGGCTTTTCGAAAGTCGCTGCCACTTCGCGGAAAATATGGACCGCCTCCGCTTCGAGGGCTCGCAGATGCGACAACTCGTAGGCGGGCGGGGTCTGGAGTGTTGCCATGTCTTTCGCTCCTGAGCATCACTGACTCCGTTGCGGGAACTTCGTCACCGCATCGGTACATTTATGTACCGGACTGGTTCTAAATTGAACGCAATCACAGAATAGAACTCGTTCTACCCAAAGGTCAATGACCGGCAACCAGACGTCACTGACCGCGAACCGGACTCCGTCCACCAACTTCCGCCGTCACCGCATCTGCCGCCGCAACCAGCGCCGCGGCGCGTCGCTCGATCTCGGCACCCGAAATTGCGCCGCCGACATACAGCGTGAGCACCAGCGCCTGGTGCCCTTCGGCGTCGTAGGTCGGGGCGGCGATGAGACTGACCGGATGCTCGTCGTCAGAGCTGATGTCGCGCCCCAGGTACACCCGCTCGCCCAGGCTCGAGACCATCTCACCGAGCAGCTCACGCACTTCGGGCGGAAGATCGTGCGTCGCAACGCCCGCCATCAACGTGTGAAGTCGCTGCCCCACCGGATCCAGACTTTCGACCAGGTACCCCGCGGATCGGCACTCGCGGACCACGTTCCACAGGCGCTCGCGATCCAAGCGCACCGGCAAGCTCGGCTCCTTGCTCAGCCAACTGTCCATGTCGTGATCCGAACCCCAGAGGACGTACATCAGTCCGACCGGCGGAGCGAACGGATACACCTGACCGACCTTGGCGGTGCGACGCGCGCCGATCGGTCCGGTCACTTCGAGAACACTGATCTGATCACCGATCACACCGGACGCCGTGCACGTCGTGCCGAACTCCGCGCTCACCTTCTCCAGGTGGGTGCGGGCAATAGGTCCGACGGCAAACCCTCGCTGAGCTGCACGTCCGGCCGCGATCAAAGCTGGACCGAGTCCGTATGTCTTGGACACCTCGTCCCGTGTCAGGTACCCACGGTCAGCCAGCGCCGTGAGAATTCCCAGGCAGGTCGGCTTGCTGATCTCGAGGGCGCGGGCGAGTTCCGACAGCCCGAACCGCTGGTCAGGGCGGCCGACGAGGTAGTCGAGCACCTGAACCACCCGTTCGGTGGGAGGCGATTGCCTCCCCCTCGAGCGACCCTCTTCAGGCGCCTTCTCCGGTCCACCCATTGACCACTCCCTAGAACGCGTTCTATTGTCGGAATACCAAACATCTACCCCATAGGTACATATTTGTACCACGACGCTCTGGGCCGGCGACATAGTCGGAACTGTGAGGAGCCAGCGTGCTGACGGACCCGTTTGCCGAGGCGATCGCCGAAGCCGAGAAATTGATCGAGACTGCGCCGCACATCAGATCCGAGCAGGATCTACTGGAGGGATACCAATATCTGGCCGGCGGAATCATCGCGACGACGCATGCCGCGTGGGCCGGCGAAAAGACCCATCCGAGTTTCATCCAGGGCACCGGACCGTTCACCAAGATGGGCCTCGACAACCCGGACACCCTGTACTTCGGCGCTCGTATCAACGACGACAAGGAATACAAGGTCACCGGAAAGCGCGGCACCACAGCCGATCTCAGCTTCCAGGTGTTGAGCGGGAACTACACCAACTCGAATGTTCCCGGCAGCGAGATCGCCTTCGACGACCGCGAGCTGGAGATAGACGACGACGGCAACTTCGTCGCGTGGTTCGGCCCCGGTCCTGCCGACGGACGAGCCAACTATTACACCCTGGCGCCAGGATCCTCGCAGTTGGTCGTGCGCGAGGTCTACAGCGATTGGAGTCAGCAGCGCGGCGTGATCCGCATCGAGCGCACCGATTCGATCGGGATCGCTCCGCCGCCCCTCACCGCGGAAGAGACCGAGAAGCGGTATGCACGGGCCGGGAAGGCCCTGGTCACGCGGGTCAAGACGTGGCTGCAGTTTCCAGAGTGGTTCTACCTCAAGCTCACGGTCAACACCATGACCGAACCGCGACTGACTCCGGGCGGACTGGCGACACAGTACTCGTCGGTGGGACATTACGAACTCACCGACGAGCAGGCGATGATCATCACCGTTCCGGCGTCGGACGCACCGTATCTGGGATTCCAACTCGGGAGCCTCTGGTACATCTCGCTCGACTACGTCAATCATCAGACCTCCCTCAACAACGGCCAGGCGCAGGTCGATCCGGACGGGATGGTCCGAATGGTGGTCAGCGCGAAGAACCCCGGTGTCACCAACTGGATCGAAACCGTCGGACATCCGCGCGGCATTCTTCAGTTCCGTTGGCAGCGCGTATCCCGTGAGCTGACGCCGCAGGACGGCCCAACCGTCGACATCGTTCCAGTCGAAGATATTGCGAAGCACCTGCCGCATTTCGACACCAACGCCATCACCGCCGAGGAGTGGGCAGCGCGAATTGCCCAGCGCCAGGGCGCCATCGACAACCGAATGCTGGGGTAATCATGACCGCATTGCTCGAAGACCGTGTAGTAGTCATCTCCGGAGTCGGTCCGGCACTCGGCCGCGCTTTGGCCATTCGTTGTGCGTCGGCCGGCGCGAGTCTTGTTCTCGCAGCGCGCACGCAATCGCGACTCGACGACGTCGCGAAGGAAATCGTCGATGCCGGTGGACGCGCCGTCACCGTGGCCACTGACATCACCGACCAGGCTTCCGCCGAGAATCTGGTCGCCGAATCCATTGCCGCCTACGGCAAAGTCGACACCCTGATCAACAATGCATTCTCGATACCGTCGATGAAACCGTTGGCTCGCACCGATTACCAGCACATCCGCGACAGCATCGAACTGACCGTACTGGGTGCGTTGCGTCTGACTCAGCTGTTCACGCCGGCCCTTGCCGATTCGGACGGCTCCGTGGTGAACATCAATTCGATGGTGTTGCGGCATTCGCAAGAGCGGTACGGCAGCTACAAGATGGCAAAATCGGCCCTGCTCGCCATGTCGCAGTCCCTGGCCACCGAGCTCGGTCCGCACGGAATTCGTGTCAATTCTATTGCACCCGGCTATATCTGGGGCGATACCCTCAAGGGTTATTTCGCACACCAGGCGGAGAAGTTCGGCATGACCGTCGAGCAAATTTACGAGCACACCGCCTCGAACACCGACCTCAAGCGCCTACCGACGACAGATGAAGTATCCGACGCGGCGATCTTCCTGGCGTCTCCGATGGCCAGCGCGATCACGGGCCAATGTATCGACGTCAACTGCGGCGAATTCCATCACTAGGAGCACCATGACTGAACGCACTCACGTCGGCACCGTCGAGGATCTCCACGCCTCGGCAACGCGGATGACCGGACTTACGGATTTCGGCGTCGACGATTACACCGAGGCTCTGTCGGTCCTCCTCGAGTCCTACGACCGCGACGAGGATCTGACCCCCTTCGGCAGCAAGATCTCTCGGGTATTCCTTCGCGGCGCGCTGGTGGCACGTCTGCTCAGTGAATCGGCATGGAAGGAACACCCTGAGCACGCCGACGTCAAGATCGAGCGTCCGATCTTCGTCACCGGATTGCCGCGCACCGGCACCACGGCCCTGCACCGCCTCCTCACAGTCGACCCGGCCCACCAGGGCCTCGAGATGTGGCTGACCGAGTTTCCGCAGCCTCGACCACCTCGTGACACGTGGGAGTCGAACCCGGTCTTCGCCAAGATCGAGGAGACGTTCGGGCAGCACCACGTCGAGCATCCCGAATTCATGGGCGTGCACTACATGTCAGCCAGTGAAGTCGAAGAGTGCTGGCAGCTGCTACGCCAGACGTTCAAGTCCGTGTCCTACGAGTGCCTGGCGAACCTGCCCACGTACTCCGCATGGCTGAAGGACCAGGAATGGTCGAATGCCTATGCACGACACAAGAAGAACCTGCAGTTGATCGGTCTGCCCGATCAGGATCGACGGTGGGTCCTCAAGAACCCGAGCCACCTGTTTGCGCTCGACGAATTGATGCAGGCGTACCCCGATGCGCTCGTCATTCAGACTCACCGCTCCCCTACGACGATCATTCCGTCGGTGTGCAGCCTGGCCGCTCAGGCAACGGATGGTTGGTCGAACACGTTCACCGACAAGGTGATCGGCGAAAGTCAGCTGGAATTGTGGGCCAGGGGTCTCGAGCAGTTCGACAGTGCACGCGCACACCACAATCCGGCACAGTTCATCGACGTCGACTATCAGGACTTCGTCACCGATCCGCTGGGCACCGTCGAGAACATCTACACACACTTCGACATCCCGTTGACATCTGCCGCGCAGCAGTCGATGGAGGCCATGCACGAGGAAAGCCGCTCGGGTGCTCGCCGACCTTCGCACAAGTACACGCTCGAGGAGTTCGGTCTGACGAAGGAGCAGGTGGAAGAGCGATTCGGAACTCGCTGACCCCCGCCGCCCGACGACCTTGCTGACAACTGAAGCCCCGCCGACCGGCGGGGCTTCAGTGATCGAAACGCGGTCAGCTGCTGAGATGCTCACCCAGCAGTCGGTCCAACTCGACCGGCGCCTCGTCCGGAATCCAGTGGCTCACGCCGCTGAGAACCTCGAACCGGTACGGGCCGTCGACAAACGCGGGGGTGAGCGCAGAACCCTTGGGCCCGATGGCAGCATCGCCGTCGCTCCAGACGTGCATGGTCGGCACGGTGACCCGGGCAGTTGCGGGGTTCGGCTTGGTCATCCACATCGCGCGATACCAGTTCAGACCACCGCGCAGGCGGCCGGGAGCCAGCATGGCATTCAGATCGCGCCGTGCGTTCTCCGGCGTCTGTCCGCTCGAGATCAGGAACTTCTCACCCGCCGACGTGGAGGACAGAACCTTCTCGGGAACGAAGGGCAATTGGAACGCCCCCATGTACCACGATTTCAGTCCCTGTGTGCTGGTCACCATCGCCTTGACGAACGCAAGTGGATGCGGAACCGACACCGCGGTAACAGTATTGAGCAAATCGGGCCGCTCGGCAGCGACCTGCCATGCAACTGCGGCACCCCAGTCGTGGCCGACCAGGTGCACCTTCCCCACACCGAGTGCGTCGATCAATGCGACAGAATCTGCGGCAAGCTCTGACCCGCGGTACGCCCAGCGCGCTTTCGGCCGCGCGCCGGGTGAGTACCCTCGCTGATCCGGTGCGACGGTACGGAAGCCGCGGGCGTGCAGTAGCGGTGCGAGCTGATCCCACGAACTCGAATCCTGCGGAAAACCGTGCAGGAGGGCCACGACCGGACCGTCGATCGGCCCTTCGTCGCGTACGTCGAAGGTCAGTCCGGACCGGGAGTACGAGGTGAGGCGATCCGCCGGTGAAGTCATAGCGCCACGCTAGTCTTCGCGACACCCGTAGTTGGAGCCTTTTCGCCGGCGCGCAGGAATTGACCCGTCTTTTCGGTTCCGAATCCCGGGGCGAATTCGCCGTCGCTGTAGACGAGTCGGCCGTTGATCACTGTCGCGACGGCTGCATCGTCGCTGCGGTTGACCATCCGGCTGATTCCGCCGTACTCGGGGACGGTTGCCTCGAACAACCCGTCGACCGACTCGTCGAGCCCGGCCGGGTCGATGACAACGAAGTCCGCGCGGTCACCCTGGCGTAGATGCCCGGCATCGATTCCGTACCAGTCCGCCAACTCTCCGGTCAGGCGGTGAATTGCGCGCTCGATGGTCAGGAACGGCTTGCGATCACTCTGGGCGTCCTTGACGCGCTTGAGGAGCCGCACCGGGTAGTTGTAGAACGCCATGTTGCGCAGATGCGCACCGGCATCGCCGAAGCCCATCTGTACGCCGGAACTCGCAGCGAGTTTCTTGGCGAACTTGGGACGATGATTTGCAATGGTGGTGCGCCAGCGAAGATCTCGCCCGTACTTGACCACCAAGTCGAGGTACGCGTCCACCGGGTGCACTCCCCGGATGTCTCCGACCTGACCGAAGTTCTTGCCGATCAACGTCTCGTCCGGACAACCGACGATGACGGCGTCGTAGAAATTGCGGTGCCAGATGCGGGGTGAGAACTTGTTGTCGTAGTCCTTGCGGAATGCGCGGCGGTACGACTCGTCCTGGAGCAGCTTGTTGCGCTCCACTTGGTCCTTGAGATGCAACGCGGCGGCGCCGGCACCGAACTCCTCGAACACGACGAGGTCGATTCCGTCTGCATAGACCGTGAAGGGAACCGGAAGGTGCTGCCACTTGAAATCGGTCTTGGCGAAACGGTTCAGCAGTGGGGCCGCAGCGAGCATGAAGTACACGATCACCGGGTAGGCCTTCGAATCCGCACCGGAGAGCAGCGAAGTCTTGAGCGGCTTCTTGCGTCCGATCGCAGAACTCTCGGCGAAGAACGCCGCGACGTTCGGATGCAGGTTGATGGTCGGAGCGCTCTGCAAGATCTTTCCGCGATCACGAAGGATACGGTTGAGGAATCGGAACTCCTTCCACCGCGCGTACGTCGACGGCAAAGAGCGAGAACGGTATTCGTCGCCGTCGATCTTGTCGAGCGCATTGGTCATCGACGACAGGCCGAGCATCCCCGCATCGATGGCGTCCTCGAGCATCGAGCCCATACGCCCGAGCTCCGAGCGGCTCGGCTTGACCTTCTTGTCTGTGCCTCGCCCCAAACCGAGTACGTGAGTACGAATGTCGGAGTGGCCGATGAATGCCGCGACGTTGGGTCCGAGCGGGAGCGCGTCGAGTGCGGCGGCATAAGCGGCGGGGCCGCTCCAAGTCTTGTTCGCTTCGAGGATGCTCAGCACCGCATCGTGGGGAACTGCTTCGACTCGGCTGAACAGGTCCGCGATCTCGCGCGGGGTCGAATACACCGTAGACAGTGAGCAATTACCGAGCACGACCGTCGTGACGCCGTGGCGAACCGATTCCGGAAGCCCTGGGCTGACCAAGGCTTCGGCGTCGTAGTGCGTGTGGACGTCGACAAAGCCGGGGAGAACCCACTTGCCGGCCGCATCGATCACCTCGGTGTCCGGCCCGATTTCGAGGCTCGTCGTGGACACCTCCGCGACCACGCCGTCTCGAACCCCGAGATTTCGACGTAGACCAGGAGCCCCCGTCCCGTCGAACCACAACCCGTCGTTGACCACGATGTCGAAAGCAGACACTGTCGGACTCCTCGCCTCACGTATGTGTTACCTCACGTTATAGACAGCGTTGAGTAAAAGTCAATGAACCTTACGAGCGAATACATAAGATGTCGGAATGGCTGCAGTCCCCCGCTCCCCCGAAGACCGTCAGAGGCAAATCCTCGAGGTGGCGGTGCACATGTTGCGGACCGAGCCTTTCGATCAGCTGTCGATGGACCGGGTTGCGGCCGAGGCCGGCGTCTCACCGCCGCTGCTGTTCCACTACTTCAAAAACAAAAAGGGTTTCCAGAACGCCATACTCGAGGCCGCCTCGGCCGATCTCGAAGATCGAATGCGGCCGGATCCCGAGCTACCGATCACGTCCCAGCTGCGTTCAGGTATCGAAACTTTCGTCGATGCCGTTATCGAGCACCCCACTATTTACCTTGCCGTTATGCGGATGGCCGGCAGCGGCGACGTCCGGATGCGCACGATCTACCGCGGGATGCGCCGCACCTTCACCACGTGGATCGTCGCCGCGCTCACGGATCTGAGCATCGAGTCGAATGCGACGGTCGAGGCAACCATTGCCGGATGGCAGGCATTCATGGAGGAAATCGTCGTCAACTGGATCGACGAGCCGACCCTCGAACGAGGCGAGATGGTCGACCTCTGCGAACGAATTTTCTATCACTGCCTACCGGCCGCCGGCATCAGCGTCGAGCAAATTGTGGCGGCAACGGTGGCTGCGACAGCTAGCGAGTCCGGCGCAACACAACTGTGATCTGCGCGCCGGGGTTTCACAGGTGGTCACGATTGGGTATCTTGCTTGCAGTGGCGCTGGACCACGACCCCAACACATGAAGGATCCAACATGGAGTCTGTCGAAAACGTATTGCCCGAGGGTGTCAAGCTCGAAGACATCTTGAGTGTCCTCAAGGTCGCAGTTGCGGGCATCGGCCTCATCAGCGCGTTGTCGGCATTCAGCTGATCGCAAAGCGTCATCGACAGGCCGGACTTCGGGGAGTCCGGCCTGTTTTTTGTTTCCGTTCCTGAACAATCCGTGAACTTCTCAGCAACTTCAGCGCAAAGTGGTCATTTCGACCCAAACAAGCGTCCAATTTGCTACTTTGTGTCTGCGACACGAGGTCGTACAGAAACACCACGCAGACACAACCTTGTACATACACACCTGTACATACGACACGGAGGACCGAAACATGGGTTCCATCAACACCCTCAGCGCCGTCATCGACATCATCAAGGTCGTCCAGCCGTTGATCGCCAAGCTCAACCTCAGCTGATTCGCTTGCACCACACCCCTGCCAGGGCGTAACTCGAAATGGGGCCGACAATGTCGGCCCCATTTTCCGTCGGCGCCTTACCTCAGCCGAGCGCCTTCTTGATCTCTCCTGCCAGCGCCGAGGCCAGTTGCGGCGGCACCGCATTGCCGATCATCGTGCGCACCGCTCCCCACTTACCCTCGAAGACGTAGTCGTCGGGAAAGGTCTGGAGGCGAGCAGCTTCTCGAACGGTCAACGATCGCGTGTGTTTCGGATGCACGTTGCGTGAAGCCGAGATCATCCCGAACGTGGTTCCAACCGTCGACGCCGGCTCGTCCCACCGCAGTCGCTTGTACGTCGTGTTGTATCCGGACGACGGTCGCATGGCCGGATCTTCGTTGTCGTGAGCCGACATTCCTTCCGGCACATCACGCAGCCACCGCAGGACGTGCTCGGGATGCTCGACGGCCCAGTGCAGCGGATCTGTTTCGCATGCCTGCCCCGATTCCAGCGGGGCCAGGTCGACGGTGGCGTCACGAAAAGTTCGCAGCGGCGCAACACCATTCACGCCGTGAGTCTTCGGAGGAAAACGCAGTGGCCCGATACCACTGTCGCGGCGCGTCGCCACGATGAACACTCGCTCCCGGAACTGCGGGACTCCGTAATCCTGCGCATTGACCGTATTGATCGACGCGTCGTAACCGCGTGCAGTCATCTCGCCGAGAATCCGGTCGACGACCATCCCGCCGTCCGGGTCTTTCATGCTCAGCAGCAGCCGAACGTTTTCCATCACCACGACCTTCGGCCTCACCAGATCGGCGAGCTCGAGTAGGTTCCGGAAGAGATGGTTACGCGGATCGTCGCGGTCTCGGCGGCCGGCGAGACTGAAACCCTGACACGGCGGTCCCCCAGCCAACACATCGATGTCCACTTGTGCCAGAAGATCTTTCACACGGCCTTCGTCGATCGCCCGGATGTCCTCACCGAGGCACTTCGCGCCGGGGAAGTTCCGATCGAAGGTAGCGCGCGCCTCCGGCACGACTTCGATGTATCCCTCCACCGAAAACCCCGCCATCCGAAAGCCTTCGGCCATACCGCCACAACCCGAGAACGCCGTCAATACGGTGGGGCCGCCGCTTCCTGCCCCTTCGATCGCACGCCGGGTCACCGAAGCGGGGTCGTTGACCGGTGTCGCTCGACGCGCACGGGTACTACCGCTCGATCGCTTCCGCGGCGCCGCGTAGGTGCCCTCGCGCTTCGCGGATTCCAATGCGGTGAGGGCCGCGAGAACTGCTCGCTCCGCCGGTGGTTTGGGATACGCCTTGTCGAGTTCCCACGCGGAGACGACGGCTGACGAGACTCCCGCGAGGCGGGCGAACTGGAATTGACTGATCCCCACGTCCAAGCGCCGCGATCGCAGGTCCTGTCCCGAAATCAAATCAGTGCCTCACTCATGTGGTCCGCTCGCTCCGGCAGCCCAGACTATCTCAGCCGACGACGTGAACCAGGACTACACAAGAGAGACCGGCAGGCGGTATGCCTGCCGGTCTCCGACACGAGCGGATGACGGGATTCGAACCCGTGTGAACGGCTTTGCAGGCCGGTGCCTAGCCACTCAGCCACACCCGCGTCAGTGAGTCACTCTGCCCCGAGTGGCGGCGTCGAACCACAGTTCCGCTCAGCATGATTCGAGTGCAATCCCACCAAGCGTTCCAGTCTCTGGGAAAACTGCGGGCCCTTCGGGAACAAATCGGTCAGTCTCGATGCTGACTCCCTCGGTGGGCGCAGGTCATTCGATTGCGGCCCAAATTTCGACCGAACGACCGAGCAGTTCGCCAGACCCAGACAACCCAGAAGGTTTCATGAGTGCCGAGAACACCGCCGTCGCCCCGCCCGTCAAGGCAGCCCCACCTGTGAAGGCAGCTCCGCCCTCGGAGGCGGCCCCGCTGGAAACGAGCAGTGTCGACCGCAAGCCGAGTGTCGGCAAGATCCTGGCCCTCGGTTCCATGACGGCGCTCGGGCCCTTCACCATCGACATGTACCTGCCCGCGCTGCCGGATATCGGCGCCGATCTCGGAGTCTCGTCGTCAACGGTTCAGCTGACGATCACCGGAACTCTCATCGGCCTCGCACTCGGACAGCTGTTAGTCGGGCCGCTCTCGGACACTCTCGGCCGCAAGAAGCCGCTGCTTGCCGGAATCGGCGTGCACATCCTGGCGTCGCTGCTGGCTGTCTTCGCACCGAGCATCGCGGTCCTCGGCATCCTGCGGGTTTTCCAGGGCATGGGCGCGGCAGCCGCGGCAGTGGTCACCATGGCGATCGTCCGCGACCTCTACAGCGGTAACACCGTTGCCGTCGTGATGAGCCGGCTGATGCTCGTGCTCGGTGTTGCACCGATCCTGGCGCCCAGCATCGGCGGCGCTCTCCTCGTCGCCCTCGACTGGCGCGGGATCTTCGTCGTCCTGGCATTGATCGGCGTCGGCACGGCGATGATCGGGGCGTTCGGACTCGCAGAAACACTGCCGAAGGAAAAGCGTCGCCCGAGCGGATTGAAGTCGGTTCTCCGTACCTACGGTTCGCTGCTCGGCGACCGCACGTTCATGGTCCTGACGCTCGTCTCCAGCGTCGGTATGGCGTCGTTGTTCGCGTATGTCTCCGGGGCGTCGTTCGTCTATCAGGACCAGTACGGCCTCAATCAACAGGAGTTCGCGCTGCTCTTCAGCGCAGGCGCTATCGCGTTGATCGGTGCTTCCCAGGTCAACGTCCGACTGCTCGACCGCTGGACTCCTCAGCAGATCACCAAGTGGGCGCTCGTCGCTGCGGTTGTCTCCGGCGCGGTAGTTATCACTGTCGCGGTCCTCGAACTGGGCGGGCTGGCCGGATTCGTGATCGCACTGTGGGTCATGGCAGGCGCCATCGGCTTTGTTCTCCCCAACGCCCCGGCGCTGGCTCTCGCTCGTCACGGCGAAGCGGCCGGTACTGCTGCGGCGATGCTCGGTGCGTTTCAGTTCGGCGTCGGCGCGGCCATCGCGCCCGCCGTCGGCCTACTGGGAAACACCAGCACTGCTCTGGCCGTCACGATGACGGCGTGTGTGTCGCTCGGACTGATCGCTCTTCTGGCTACGACCCGAAAGAGCGAATCGGTCTAACCGGCAGCGGAGAACCACTCGCTGTAGAAGGTGGCAAGTCCCAGGACGCACGAGATCGCGACGAAGATCCAGAATCTTGCGATCACGACGGTTTCCGGCCAGCCGAGTAACTCGAAGTGATGATGGATCGGGGCCATCTTGAATACGCGTCGGCCCGACGATCGGAACACCAGAACCTGGATGATCACGGACAGGATCTCAGCGACGAACAGGGCGCCGATGATGACCATCAGCAGCTCGGTGTGCGTCGTGACGGACAGGCCGACCACCAGGCCGCCGAGCGCCAAGGAGCCGGTGTCGCCCATAAAGATCTGAGCCGGGGCGGCATTCCACCAGAGGAAGCCCAGGCACGCTCCGCCTGCTGCGGCAGCAACGATCGCGAGATCGAGAGGGTCACGAACGTCGTAGCATCCGGCGGCGGGCTCGAGGACACACGAGTTCCGGTACTGCCAGCCGGCGATGACGACGTAGGTCCCCAGGATCATGCCCATCGAGCCGGCTGCGAGACCGTCGAGACCGTCGGTGAAATTGACGGCGTTGGACCAGGCGAACACCAGAATGCAGAAGAAGACCACGAAGCCGATGGCCCCCATCGAGAACACCGAGATGTCACGAACGTGGGACAGATACTGACTGCCTGGTGTGACTCCATTGTTGTTGGAGAACTGCAGGAACAGAATGCCGAAGATGATGGCGCTCGCCAGCTGACCAACGGTCTTGGCCGTCTTGTTGAGCCCGAGGTTGCGCTTCTTGCGGATCTTGATGAAGTCGTCGAGAAAGCCGACGATTCCCAGTGACGTCGCGAGCGCGAGAACCAACCAACCGGACGCAGACAGCCGCGGTAGCCGCGAGCCGAAACCGATGATGTGTGCCGCCAGGTAGCCCGCCCACATGCCGGCGATGATCGCGATGCCGCCCATCGACGGGGTGCCACGCTTGCCTTGGTGACTCTGCGGGCCCTCGATCCGAATCTCGTGCCCGAGCCCCTGCCGCGAAAGCACACGAATGAGAAACGGAGTCAGGAAGAGGGCGACGAACAACGAGACGCCACCCGCGACGAGGATTGAAATCACCCGTGGGACTCTACAGACGTAAGCGGCTGCGACACACAATCAGACAAGGCACCCGACCGCTTCGGAGCATGGGATGATCGACCTTATGTCTCCCCCCGCACCGCTCCCCCTCGACCCCATCGAAGAGGCGCATCGTCAGTGGACGGAGCACGGGTGGAGCGACGTCGCCGACGGTATGGCTGCGGTCACGTCGGTGATGCGAGCACAGCAGATCATGATGGCGCGGGTCGAAGAGGTACTCAAGCCGCTCGGGTTGACCTTCGCCCGCTACGAATTGCTGACGCTTCTCACCTTCACCAGGTCGGGCGCACTCCCGATGGCCAAGGCAAGTGCCCGCCTCCAGGTTCACCCCACCAGTGTCACCAATGCCGTCGACCGTTTGGAGAAAGCGGAGTTGGTCAGGCGGGTCCCGCATCCCAGTGATCGACGCGCGACGCTCATCGAGATCTCCGACGCCGGTCGCGCACTGGCCCTCGAAGCGACCGAAATGCTCAACAGCAAGGTGTTCGCTCACCCCGGACTCCAGCAGGACAAGCTCGAACAATTGGTGACGATCCTCACTGAGCTTCGCAAGACCGCCGGGGACTTCGACACCGGCGGCGCGCCCACCAAGTGGTGAACCGACCACCCGTACACAGAGAAACTGCCCTCACACTCTCTACGAGTGTGAGGGCAGTTTCAGCGGTCTAGAAGTTCAGCAGTGCTCGAGTTCAGCGGTGCTTGAATTCGGCCGACCGCTTCTCCACGAATGCGGCCATGCCTTCCTTCTGATCCTCCGTCGCGAAAGTCGAGTGGAACACCCGACGCTCGAAGCGGACGCCCTCGGCGAGCGTGGTCTCGAAGGAGCGGTTGACTGCTTCCTTGGCCATCATCGCAATCGGCAGCGACATCTCAGCGATGGTGGTTGCGGTCTTCAACGCGTCGTCGAGCAAGTCGGCGGCCGGAACGATCCTGGCGACCAGGCCGGCACGCTCGGCTTCTTCTGCGTCCATGTTGCGGCCGGTGAGGCACAGTTCCATGGCTTTGGCCTTGCCCACGGCGCGCGTAAGGCGCTGCGAGCCACCGATACCCGGAATGACACCGAGCTTGATCTCCGGCTGACCGAACTTCGCGGTATCCGAAGCGATGATGAAATCGCAGAGCATCGCAAGCTCGCAGCCACCACCGAGCGCGTACCCGGAGACAGCGGCGATCAGCGGCTTACGAGCTGCTGCAACGCGGTCCCACGGGGTGAAGAAATCCTCGACGTATGCGTCCATGTACGTCTTGGACTGCATTTCCTTGATGTCGGCACCGGCGGCGAAGGCGCGCTCGGAACCGGTGATCAGGATGGCTCCGATGCCGTTGTCCGCTTCGAGGTCGGCAACCGCGGCGACGACCTCGTTCATCAGCTCGGAGTTCAGCGCGTTGAGAGCCTTCGGGCGGTTGAGCGTGATGACGCCGACGCGACCCTTACGCTCGAGGATGATGGTGTTGAAGTCGGTCACTACTGTCCTTCGGTCGAACGGTCACGGATGTCGTTGATGATGGCAGAGAAGTCCTGACCGCCACCGCCCGCAGCATGGAAGCGACTGTAGAGTTCGGCAGCCTTGAGCCCGATCTCCGCATCGACGCCGTTGTTGCGCAGCGCATTTGCAGCCAGACCGAGGTCCTTGTCCATCAGCGCGACAGCAAAGCCGGGCTGGTAGTCGTTGTTGGCCGGGCTGGTGGGGACCGGTCCCGGTACCGGGCAGTTGGTGGTCAGTGCCCAGCACTGCCCCGAGGCGTTGGACGCCACGTCGAAGAGCGCCTGGTTGCTCAGGCCGAGCTTCTCGCCCAGCACGAACGCCTCGCTGATCGCGATCATCGAAATGCCGAGGATCATGTTGTTGCAGATCTTGGCAGCCTGGCCGACACCGGCGTCGCCGCAATGAACGACCTTGCGGCCCATCACGTCCAGCAACGGTGACGCGGCCTGGAAGTCCGCTTCGGAACCGCCCACCATGAATGCGAGAGTGCCTGCGGTTGCCCCGACGACTCCACCGGAGACCGGTGCGTCGACGCTGCGGTGACCGGCTGCTTCGGCTTTGTCGTGTGCCTCGCGGGCATCGGCGACGTCGATGGTGGAACAGTCGATGAACAGCGTGCCCGGTGTTGCCACCGGCAGCAGTTCTTCGTACAGACCGAGAACATGCTTACCGCTCGGCAGCATCGTGATCACGACGTCAGTACCGCGAACGGCGTCGGCTGCCGAATCCGCTACCGATGCACCGTCTTTGACTGCCTGCTCCAGCGCCGCAGGTGCCAGGTCGAAACCGACGACCTTGTGTCCGGCCTTGACGAGATTGGCCGCCATCGGGCCACCCATGTGACCGAGTCCGATAAATCCAATGGTGCTCATTAGTGATGCTCCTTCGGCGGTGATCAGTTGCCTTGCAGTTGGGGGGCGAGTCCGAGCTCGTTGTCGCCCAGCGGGGCGAAGTAGGCGTCGACGGATTCTGCCGTGACATCGTCGAGAGTTGCCGGCAACCACTTCGGGTTTCGGTCCTTCTCGACGACCTGGGCGCGAATGCCCTCGACCAGATCGTGTGAGGCGAGCGCAGCCGTCGAGACCCGGAACTCCTCGTTGAGGACTTCTTCCAAGCCTGCTGCTTCCTTGGCATGGCGCAGCGATCGCAGGGTCACCGACAGTGCGATGGGCGACTTGCCGAGAATCTGCTCCGCGGCCTTCTCCGCCTCGGGGATTGCACTTGCGCGAAGACGCTCCACGATGGTGGAGACGTCGTCTGCCGAGTACGCGGCGTCGATCCAGCTCTGCTGGGCCAACAGCTCCGACACCGGAGCCGGCTCCGCGTATTGCGCCACGGCGTCCTCAACCGAAGAAGAGGCGAGCGCAGCGATGAACGTCTCGATGTTCTCCGACGGGATGAAGTGATCCGCGAAGCCTGCTGCGATGGCATCCCCGGCGCTCAGACGCGCCGTGGTGAGCGCGATGTGCGTTCCGAGTTCGCCGGGAGCACGCGAGAGCAGGTACGTTCCGCCCACATCGGGAATGAAACCGATTCCGGTCTCAGGCATTCCGATCATCGAACGCTCGGTCACGATGCGAATGTCGCCGTGTGCGGACACTCCGACGCCACCGCCCATGACGATCCCGTCCATGATCGCGACGTACGGCTTCGGGTAGTTCGCGATCTCGGAGTTGAGGATGTACTCCTCACGCCAGAAGTCGAGCGAACCGGTCTTGCCGTCCTTGGCGTCGTGGTAGATCGAGACGATGTCGCCGCCGGCGCACAGACCACGTTCGCCGGCGCCCGTGAGTACGACGGCCTTGACGTCGTCGTCGGACTTCCATTCCTCGAGTGCCTTGGCCATCGCCTTGACCATCGAGTGGTTGAGGGCGTTGATCGCCTTGGGCCGGTTGAGGGTGATGAGCCCCAGCCCATCACGCTTTTCGATCAATACCTCAAGCTCGTCGCTCATGCTGCTCCCTGCTTTCCCTGACCTGATGCGACCACGCTGCGCGCGATGACCACCCTCATGATCTCGTTGCTGCCTTCGAGGATCTGATGAACACGAAGATCGCGAACGATCTTCTCGATCCCGTACTCAGCAAGATAGCCGTACCCGCCGTGAAGCTGGAGAGCCTTGTTGGCAACGTCGAATCCGGTGTCGGTGGCAAAGCGCTTGGCCATCGCACACAACTCCACGACGTCAGGCGCTCCGTCTTCGAGTGCTGCGGCGGCGCGCCACAGCAGTGTCCTGGCAGCCTCGAGTTCCGTGCGCATGTCGGCGAGCTGGAACTGCAGGGCCTGCGACTCGATCAGTGCCGAACCGAAAGCCTTACGGTCCACCAGATATGCAACGGCCTTCTCCAGCGCCGACTGAGCCCCACCGACCGAGCAGGCGGCAATATTCAGCCGGCCGCCGTTGAGACCCTTCATGGCGATGCGGAATCCGCTGCCCTCTTCACCGAGCATGTTGGCAGCGGGAACGCGCACGTCTTCGAAGATCACCTGGCGAGTGGGCTGCGCGTTCCATCCCATCTTGACCTCGTTGGCACCGAAGGACAGTCCGGGTGAATCCTTGGGCACGATGAACGCCGAAATGCCCTTGGCACCGGCAGATCCGGTGCGGGCCATCACGACGTACACGTCGGAAGTGCCTGCGCCGGAGATGAACTGCTTGACCCCGTTGAGGATGTAGTCGTCACCGTCGCGAACAGCCTTGGTGCTCAAGCCCGCAGCATCGGATCCCGCACCGGGTTCGGTGAGGCAGTAGCTGCCCAGCTGGTCCATCGAGCAGAGTCCGGGAACCCACTTGTGGCGCTGTTCGTCGTTGCCGAACTGGTCGATCATCCACGTGACCATGTTGTGGATGGAGATGTACGCGGCGATCGACGGATCACCCTTGGCGAGCTCTTCGAAGATCCGGGCAGCGTCGACGCGGCTCAGCTCACTGCCGCCCACGTCTTCACGAATGTAGATACCGCCCATCCCCAGGGACGCCGCCTTACGGAGGACGTCCACCGGGAAATGCTTGGTCTGATCCCACTCCACTGCGTTGGGCGCCAGATGCTCGGCCGCGAAGTCGCGGGCAGTGTCACGAATCGCCCGCTCGTCATCGGTCAGAGTAAACATCGAAAGTGTTCCGATCAGTTCATCGTGGGGATGACGAAGTGGTTGTCAGGAGCGGAGTCTACGGAGCGACCCTCCTGACCTGCTTCCTTCTTGCCGGAAGGCCAGCGCTGCGTCACGGTCTTGGTCTTGGTGTAGAAGCGGAAGGAGTCGGGACCGTGCTGGTTCAGGTCACCGAATCCGGAGCGCTTCCAGCCACCGAAGGTGTGGTACGCGATCGGGACCGGGATCGGCACGTTGACGCCGACCATGCCGACGTTGACGCGAGCGGTGAAATCACGCGCGGTGTCGCCGTCGCGAGTGAAGATGGAGACACCGTTGCCGTACTCGTGTTCGGTCGGAAGACGCAGTGCCTCTTCGTAATCGGCAGCACGTACCACCTGAAGGACGGGTCCGAAGATCTCTTCCTTGTAGATGCGCATGTCCGAGGTGACGTTGTCGAACAGGGTTGCGCCGGCGAAGAATCCGCCTTCGTGGCCTTCGAGGGTGAAGCCGCGGCCGTCGACGACTGCCGTTGCGCCCTCGTCGATGCCGATCTGCACATAGTTGTTGACGCGATCGAGGGCATCCTGGCAGACCAGGGGACCGAAATCGACGCCTTCGTCGTCACTGCGACCGATCTTGAGCTTCGCGACGCGCTCCTTCAGCTTCGCGACAAGAGCGTCCGCGGTCTCCTCGCCGACGGGAACGGCAACCGAGATGGCCATGCAACGCTCGCCGGCGCTGCCGTAGCCCGCGCCGATCAGGGCGTCGGCAACCTCGTCGAGGTCGGCGTCCGGCATGACGATCGCGTGGTTCTTGGCGCCACCGAAGCACTGTGCGCGCTTGCCGTGAGCTGCGGCCGTCTCGTAGATGTACTGAGCGATCGGCGTGGAGCCGACGAAGCCGACGGCCTTGATGCGATCGTCGGTGAGCAGGACGTCGACAACTTCCTTGTCACCGTTGACCACGTTGAACACACCCGCGGGCAGTCCCGCTTCGAGGAACAACTCGGCCAGGCGCAGCGGCACGGAGGGGTCGCGCTCGGAGGGCTTGAGGATGAAGGCGTTACCGGCGGCAAGGGCGGGGCCGGCCTTCCACAGCGGGATCATCGCGGGGAAGTTGAAGGGCGTGATGCCGGCAACGACGCCGAGCGGCTGACGCATGGAGTACACGTCGATGCCGGTGCCGGCACTCTCGGTGAATTCACCCTTGAGCAGGTGCGGAGCGCCAACTGCGAACTCGATGACCTCGAGGCCGCGCTGGATGTCACCCTTGGCGTCGGCGACGGTCTTGCCGTGCTCGGACGAGAGGAGGCGGGCCAGGGAATCCATCTCCGCCTGAGCGAGCTGCAGGAACTTCATCAGCACGCGGGCGCGCTTCTGCGGGTTGAACGCTGCCCACACCAGCTGCGCCTCTTCGGCATTGGCGATGATGGCTTCGGTCTCGGCCTTGCTCGCGAGGGGGACGCGGGCCTGCACCTTGCCGGTGTTGGGATCGAACACGTCTGCAAATCGATCAGATGTCCCGGGAACACGCTTGCCACCGACGAAGTGCGTCAACTCGTGAACCGTCGCATTTTCAACCATTGTGCTAACCCGTTCCTTGCTCGTATGGACCGCCGAGGAGGCAGCAGTGAATGTCTACCATCCTATAGTTGGATGTCCATGTATGTCTAGAGCCCAAAGGGCTGTGCGCCTTTATTAACCGCGGGGGGTTAAGAAAGGCGCACAGCGCGGAGCGCGGCTGCCGCTTCCTGCGCGACTACGGCATCGGTGACGTCGTATCCATCCGAACCCCCACCAGGTCCGCCGGACACCGCGACAACCTTGCGTGCCGAGAGATGCACCGCATCGACGCCGACGGCAGCGATTGCCGCAATGTCGTCGACGGTGATTCCGCCACCCGCCATGATCTGGATCCGGCCCGCGGCATGGTCGACCATTCGCCGGATCTCTTCGAGTCCCTCACTGCAAGTGTCCGCTCCACCGGACGTCAGCACGCGGGTCACGCCGAGGTCGATCAGTTCGTCCAGCGCGGTCAGACGGTCGGTCACCACGTCCATCGCACGATGTACTGTCACCTCGACTCTCGCCGGGTCGACGCATCCGATGATGCGGCGCAGCACGACGGTGTCGATCGAATTGTCTTCTGTCAGCGCGCCGATCACAATGCCGGCAGCTCCCCCCGCCACGGCAGCACGGACGTCGTGCTCCATCACCCACACTTCGTCGGGTGAGAACACAAAACCTCCGGCGCGCGGACGGATCAGCGGGTGTACCGCGATCCCCACTTCCGACGCTGCCTCGATCACGCCGATGCTGGGCGTCACTCCCCCCGTCGGGCCGAGGGCCGCGCACACCTCGACTCGAGTTGCTCCTACCGAACGCGCGATCCTCGCCCCCCGCACGTCCTGCACAGCCAGTTCCAAGACGGTCATGTCAGAAGGACTGCCACGACGGCTTGTGTTCGAGCGCGTACCGGTAGTAATCGGCAAGCTTGAGCGAACTGGCCGCAGCTTCGTCGATCACGACGGTGACATGGCGGTGCAACTGCATCACCGAGGCCGGGCAGAACGCGGACAACGGACCTTCCACCGCGGCAGCGATCGCATCTGCCTTACCTTCTCCGGTCGCGATCATCACCAGATGCCTTGCATCGCTGATGGTTCCGAGGCCCTGGGTGAGCACGTGGTGCGGGACGTCGTCCACACCGTCGAAGAACCGCGCATTGTCGATCCTGGTCTGTTCGGTCAGTGTCTTCACGCGGGTGCGCGACGTCAAGGACGATCCGGGCTCGTTGAAGCCGATATGGCCGTCGGTGCCGATGCCGAGCAACTGCACGTCCACTCCCCCGGCCGCCGCGATGCTGTGGTCGTACCGGGCGATCTCCTTCTCCGGGCACGGCGCTTCACCGTTGGGGCTGGACACCATCGCCGGATCCAGGTTGACGTGATCGACGAACTCCGACCGAATCACCGAGTAGTACGACTGCGGATGCCGTTTCGGCAATCCGAGGTACTCGTCGAGCAGAAAGGCTCGGGCCAGCGAGAAGTCGAGTTCGGCGTCGCGATGCCGCGCTGCCAGTTCACGATAAGTTCCGATCGGCGACGACCCCGTTGCGAGCCCGAGCGTCGTCGCCCCGGCTCTGACATATCCTTCGACGATGTCCGCGACGGTCGAGTCGACCTCCGCGGGTGTCGGCTGAATTACGATTTCCATGAATTTTCCTTTCCGGCGGCTTTTCCGCCGAGTAGTACACGCCCCAGGCGCAATTGACGATCTGTGACCACGATGTCGGCGCGAGCGCCGACGGCCAACGATCCGAGTAGGTCGCCCAGGCCCAGCAGGCGCGCTGGGCTCCGAGTTGCTGCTGCGACCGCGTCTTCGAGAGCGACTCCACCGTCGAATACGGTGCTACGCACCACATCGAGCAACCTTGCAGTCCCTCCGGCGATGGCACCGGAACTGCCGTCGGTGGTCGCGAGCCTCGCGACGCCTTCGTGCACCGTGACGTCGAGAGCGCCGAGTTGGTAGTCGCCGTCGTCCATTCCGGCAGCGGCCATGGAGTCACTGACCAAGGCGATCTGGTCGGGGCCGACAGCATCGAAGACCATCGACACGGTCTCGGGAGCAAGATGCACTCCGTCTGCGATCAGTTCCACCACCATCTCGCCTCTCGCGGCCGCCGCCAGGCATGCAGCCACGGGCCCCGGCGATCGATGGTGCAGCGGCGGCATCCCGTTGAACAGGTGGGTCGCACTGATCTGCCCGGCCCAATTCCCGTGCACTGCAGCACCGATGCGCGCCGACGTCGTTGCCGCGTCGGCATCGGTGTGACCGAAACTCGGCACGATGTTGCGATGTCGCATGATCGCGAGCAACTCTTCGAAGTTCTCGGTCTCCGGCGCCAAAGTCATGGACCGTACGGTCCCCCGCGCGGCGTCGCACACGGCTTCGAGTAGATCAGGATCACCGGGAATGATCGCCGCCGGATCCTGGGCACCGCAGCGGACGCCGTTGATGAACGGCCCCTCGAGGTGGATACCCAGAAGTTCTCCGCGTTCGACCAGGTCGGCGAGCATCGTTGCTTGCCGCACCAGATCTGCGCGCGGCGCGGAGACCAGGCTGGCCAACATTCCGGTCGTGCCGTGCTCACAATGATGCGCTGCGGCGCGGCTCGCACCATCGGCGTCGGTGTTCGGAAAACCAGCACCCGCTGCGCCGTGACTGTGGACATCGATCAGTCCAGGCATGATCAACGAGTCGGAACGTTCCGGAATGGCAAAGACGGGCGCCGACGCGACGTAGTCCGCAGCCGAGCCGACCCAGCTGATCTTCTGACCGTCCACGACGACAACGCCGTCGTGAATCTTGCCGATCGGTGACCCGATCACCGTTCCCCGCAGCACAATCGGATCGATTACCGTGGCCGAGCCTGGCGTGCTCATGCGGACTCGAGAATCCGCGCCACGGCTGCTCTACCCTCGATCGGGTTTCGCGCGCCCCGCGCCGCAGCGGCCATGTCCTTGCACACCGCCAGATCGAGTGACGCCAACTGAGCGCGCACGGCGCCCAACGCCGGGACCGACATCGACAAACTCGTGACGCCCAAACCGACCAGAACCGGAGCCAACAGCGGATCCGACGCGGATTCACCGCACACTCCAACCGGTTTCCCGGCGTCGGCGCCCGCCTGACCGACCATCGCGATCAGATCGAGGACCGCCGGCTGCCACGGATCGAGCAGTTGCGCCAGGCTCCCGGCCATACGATCCACGGCGCAGGTGTACTGACTCAGATCGTTGGTACCGATACTGACAAAATCGAGATGCTCGAGGAGGTCCCTCGCCCGCAAAGCGGCAGCTGGAATCTCGATCATCGCTCCCACCTTGCCGATCCCCCGCGAACGCGCGAGTTCTGCAAAGTCTTTCGCTTCGTCGGCCGTGGCCACCATCGGCGCCATCACCCACAGGTCGGCGCCCGTCGCGTTTCCCGCGGCGGCGAGAGCGTCGAGCTGACTGATCAGAGTGTCGGGATAGACCGTGCCTACTCGTAACCCACGGATGCCCAGTGCCGGGTTCTCTTCGATCCCGAGATCGAGAAACGGCAACGGTTTGTCCGAACCCGAGTCGAGAGTGCGGACCACTACCTTCTGTCCGGCGAAGTGTTCGAGAACCGACGTGTACGTCTGGGCCTGCTCCTCCACCGAAGGAGCGTCGTGACGCCCGAGATACGAGAATTCGGTACGGAACAGTCCGACACCCTCACAATCCGCCGCCCCGGCCCGGGCGGCGTCCTCGAGGGTTCCGATGTTGGCCGACAATCTCACCGCGAATCCGTCACGTGTGCGACCCGGACCACGCGCCGAAGCCAACTGCTCTGCCGCGCAGGATGCTTCGAGGGCTACCCGCTCACACATTTCCACAGAGGGATCAATGGTGACCGTTCCGGTAGTGCCATCGAGGATGAGGAGTTTGCCCTCCATCAGCAGGTCGGTTCCGGAGCAGTTCACCACGGCCGGGATTCCGAGCGACTTCGCCAAGATAGCCGTATGGCTGGTCGGGCCTCCTTCCGCGGTCAACAGTCCGACCACGTCGCTGTCACCGAGCGTCGCCGTGTCCGCCGGCGCCAAGTCGCGCGCCACGAGGATGTACGGGTGACCCGGAGTGGGGATTCCGGGCATCGGCTCACCGCGGAGCACGGCAACAGCTCGCTGTCCGAGATCACGCAAATCGGTTGCCCGTTCGGCCATGTATCCGCCGAGCGCCGTGAGCTTTTCGCAGAACGTGTCGAAGGCGATCGCCACCGAGTGAGCTGTCGGCAACCCGGACTCCAGGTTCGCCTTGGCCGCCTTCACGATGCCCGCGTCGCGCGCCATCGCAGCAGAGGTCGTCAGGATTTCCGCGGGTACACCTTCGACGGACTGTGCACGAGTGAGCAGTTCCTCCGCCACGGCGTCCAGTGCCTCTCGGATTCTGTTCAGCTCCGCCTCGGGACTGCCCGTGACCCGATCCGACGCCGAGGTCGGTTCGGGCGTGGAGAATCGCAGCCACGGCGCACATACCGAACCCGCGCTCACTCCGATACCCGCAATGCGGTTGTCCACACTCGCCGTCATCAGGCTTCGTCCAGTTCCGAAGCGAGAAGCTCTGCGAGTGAACCGACCGCGGCATCGGCGCCGTCACCGTCAGCACGCAAGGTCACCGAATCGCCGAATGCGGCACCGAGAGTCATGACCGACAACATGCTGGAGGCGTCGACGGGTTCGCCGTCGCCGAGCGAGATGGTGACGTCGACCGGTAGGTCGGCCGCGGCGCGCGCGAAGAGCGCTGCGGGTCGTGCGTGGAGTCCGACGCGGGATCCGATTGTCGTGGTTGCGATCGCCATGTTCAGCGTCCTTCCAGTTCCTTGTCGAGCTTGTGTTCAAGTTCTGCGACGAGTGGGGCGTCGGTGCGGGTATCGCCCTCGGCTGCGAGTGCCAATTCGGCCTCGAGCAGCGCGGGGTCGGGCTCACCTGCGGCCACCTCGACCTCTTCTTCTCGTCCCGGCGTGCGCAGGTTCCACTTCTTGATCACGAAACTGAAGAGGAAGTAGTAGATCAGCGCGTACCCGAGCCCGATCGGGATCAACATCCAGGCGTTGGTCGCCTTGCCGAAGTTCAACACATAGTCGAAGAAGCCTGCGGAGAAGGTGAATCCGTCGTGGATACCGAGCGCATTGACCAGCGCCATCGACGTTCCGGTCAACAGTGAGTGGATGACGTACAGCGGCCACGCGACGAACATGAAGGAAAATTCGAGAGGCTCGGTGATACCGGTGAGGAAGGCGGTCAGGCCGGTGGAGAGCATGATGCCGCCGACGAGCTTCTTCTGAGAAGGCTTGGCGTTGCGCCAGATTGCGAAGGCTGCAGCGGGGAGGGCGAACATCATGATCGGGAAGAATCCGGTCATGAACGTACCGGCGGAGGGGTCGCCGGCGAAGAACCGGTTGAGGTCGCCGCGAACGATCTGACCGCTCGCGTCCTGGTAATCGCCGATCAGGAACCACACGGCGGAGTTCAAGATGTGGTGCAAGCCGGTGGGGATCAGGAGGCGGTTCGCTGCGCCGTAAATGCCGCCGCCGACAACGGTATTGGAAGCAACTGCTTCACCGACCCAGTTGAGGCCGGAGTTGAACAGCGGGTACACGAATGCCATCAGGACACCGACGACAAGACCGGTGATTGCCGTCAGAATGGGAACGAGCCTGCGCCCGTTGAAGAATCCGAGATAATCGGGAAGCTTCGTTCGATAGAACCGCTGCCACAAGATCGCCGACAGCAAGCCCATCACGATGCCGGCGAGCACACCGTAGTTGATCAGGGATTGATCCCCGTTCGGGTCGGTTTTCCCTTCGAGAACGATCGGCGACATCGCCTTGAACACTCCGTCGATCACCATGTAGCCGACGACGGCTGCCAAGGCAGTCGAGCCGTCGGCCTTCTTGGCCCAGCCGATCGCGATACCGACGGCGAAGATCAGCGGCAGCCACGTGAAGACGGCTTGTCCCGCCGCAGAGATCACGGCCGCGGCACTGTGCATCGAACTGAACCGCCCGAGCAGGTCGTCCTGACCGAGGCGGAGCAAAATTCCCGCAGCCGGCAGAACTGCGATCGGAAGCATCAAGCTTCGGCCGAGGCGTTGAACCCCGGCGAACACTTTCGATTCCTTCTTCGGGGTGTCTTCGAGAGTCATCAAAGGACCTTCTTCGTTCGCCGGGCCGCGTCGCGATCGGCCAGTGGTTCTGGAAATTCGGGTGTCGTGCACGTGCAGGTTTCGTGAAAATGCTGGTCACGGTTCATGCTCGGAAGTGAGGCCGAAACCGTTTTGCCGAAACTGTTGTGGAGCCGGACTTCCAACGGGTACTGTCCGGTCATAACCAGTTGTAGTTTTACCTGGTCGAGGCGAGTTGTCAACACCCAAATGTGACATACGTAACCGGGATAGCCTTGACCAGCAACTAGTCAGCCCACCTGTACGACCGTTCAACGATCACGACCAACCCGACAATCAGGAGCAGCAAATGTCGAAAGCGGAAGCAATCATCAAGGGCCTCGGCGGCGCAGAGAACATCGTCGAGATCGAAGCGTGCATCACCCGCCTACGCACCGAGGTCAAGGACGGCGCGAAGGTGAACGAAGCCGCGCTCAAGGCTGCCGGCGCACACGGCGTGCTCAAGGCCGGAACGGTCGTCCAGGTGATCGTCGGACCCGAGGCAGACACCCTTGCCGAGGACATCGAGGACATCCTGTGACGGTCGTCCTCGCCCCGCTGCCCGGCCGGGTCGTCGCACTGGCAGACGTCCCGGACCCGGTGTTCGCTCAGCAGATGGTCGGCTCGGGCGTCGCCATCGAACCTGCCCGCGATCAGGGGCCGCTCACCGTTGTCGCGCCGATCAGCGGGAAGATCCTCAAACTTCACCCCCACGCATTTGTGATCTTCGGAGAGAAGGCCACCGGCGTGCTGGTCCATATCGGCATCGACACGGTCAAACTCGAAGGCGACGGATTCACTCTCATCGCCGCCGAGGGTGACACGGTCAATGCGGGTGATCCCGTCGTCAGCTTCGATCCAGCGCACATCGACACCACCGGCTACTCGGCGATCTGCCCGGTCGTGGTGATGGATTCCAAGCCGGACACCGTCGAATCCCCTTCGGTCGGTAGCGACGTCACCACAGGCGACACGCTGTTCGACTGGTCGGCGTAACGCAGAGGGCGGGCACACCTTCCGGTGTGCCCGCCCATTCGGTTCGATCGATGGCTACTGGTCGCCCCGTGTCTTGGGCCGCGCTTGACCCTGGACTTCCATCTGCAACTGGTAGCGGTCGGATCGGTACCAACTGCGAGTGTGCTCGACCGGTGCGATCTCGCTGAACGACACTCGATCGAAGTACAAGACCGGAGCGCCTTTACGAGTGCCCAGGAGAGTCGCGATCTCAGTACTGGCACCGTCTGCACTGACCGTCTGTTCTGCCCGATCGATCGGCTTGGCGTACCTGTCGGCAGTCGCCCGGTAGATCGACCCTGTCAAGTCCATGTCGAGCAGACCCGGCAACAGTTCAGGATTGAACCAGCCGTCGTCGACGCTCACCGGCTCGCCATCGGCGAGGCGTAAGCGCTTGACGTGATAGCCCTCGGAACCCGGTCGCATATTCAGTGCGGCAGCAGTACTTTCGGGGACAGGACCCTGTTCACTGACCAGGACCACAGTAGTGGGATGGTGCCCCTGGGCACGCATTTCTTCGGTGAACGACGCAAGGTGCAGCTTGGACTGGACGGCACGGTGCGCCACGAAGGTGCCCTTGCCACGTACACGCACGAGATGTCCGTCATTGACCAGTTGTCCGATGGCCTCACGAACGGTAATCCGACTGACGCCGTAGTCCTGCATCAGGTTTCGCTCGCTGGTCATCAAGTCGCCAGGCTGGAGTTCTTGGGTGCACTTGCGCAAGAGAATGGTGCGCAACTGCTCATGTTTGGGTATTGCGCTGTCGCGCAAATGAACGGGCATCACAGCGACTGTCCCTCCGAGAAATGAATAGTCGTCTATTCGCCGACGATATCGATATGAAATCGCGGGCAGGTCCCGACCGGACCGGTCCAATTAACGATACTGGAATTCACGACAGGAAACTAGCACCAGTCCGGAGTTGTCCGTTTTCAACCGTCCAACCGTCGGTAGATGGACCGTATTTCGTCCAAGGCGACGTTCTGCTGAGCCATGTCCAATCCCAGTGCCGCAACCGCCTCGCGCAGCCGTCGGACATCCAGATCGTCGATCGCCGCACGAAAAGGCACGTTCGGTAGCGCCGGCAGCGCGGCCGCGATTCCGAACCAATTCTCGACGTCGAGCGGAACTGTCGACTCGTCTTCCACTCCGCCGATCAACTGCTCCAGGTCGACACCGCGAAGTCTCAGCAACCTCAGCGGATCGGTGTCGATTCGCTCGGCGGTCAAGAACGCCACGGCCGCAGCGTGTTTGCACGGCCAACCGACATCGGGGCAGGTGCAGTCGAAGCGGAAAGCAGACGGGCCGTCCGGTATCAGTTGAGCGGCAAGCATATCGGGGACAGTGCCGGACACCAGTGCGGCAAGGCTTCCCGGCACTCGGCGGATCTTGGTGATGATGTCGTCGATATCCGATTGATCAAGGGTCTCGATCGACAGAGTGGAAACAAATGGCTGCAGTTGACTGCCCTGAACTTCGGCCGTCACCACTCCCGGTTCGATGTCGAGCGCCAAGACCTGGCCCGAACGCGCGTACGTGCGCCCCCGAGTGACACGAGGTTTGTCGCCGATTTCTTCGACGACGCGGACAAAAGCCTTGCCCCAGAACGTCCTCCCGAACGCGGGGCGGGGCTTGACCGGCGCAGGGGCTCGTCGTCGAGGCCCGGTGTACTCACTGAAATCGGGGCCCTTGCCGCGCGCACTCATTCGCCCACCGCGTCGTCGCCGAGTCGCAACAACTCGTCCAGTTGCTCGACGCTCATCTCCGTCACCCAGTTCTCGCCCGTCCCGACTGCAAGTTCAGCGAGTTCGCTCTTACTCGCGATCATCGTGTCGATCCGCTCTTCCAAAGTTCCGACGCACACCATCTTGCGGACTTGCACGTTCTTTCGCTGGCCGATGCGGAACACACGGTCCGTCGCCTGATTCTCCACCGCGGGGTTCCACCATCTGTCGAGGTGAACCACGTGATTGGCCGCTGTGAGATTCAGGCCGGTGCCACCGGCCTTGAGCGAGAGCACCATGATGGGCGGGCCGCCTTCACCTTGGAACGCCTCGACCATGGCGTCCCTTCCGGCTTTCGACACTCCGCCGTGCAGGAACGGAACATCGGTGGTGAACCGGTCGGCCAGGTACGGCACCACTAATTCTCCGAACTCACGAAACTGTGTGAAGAGCAGAACCTTCTCGTCGTCGGCGGTGACCGACTCGACGATGTCCTCGACAAGACCGAGTTTTCCCGAACGGTGTTGCCCGCGGCGCATCATCGGCGATCCGTCGCGCAGGAAGTGCGCCGGATGATTGCATACCTGTTTGAGTTTGGTCAGCGCAGAGAGGACGGCACCCTTGCGCTTCATGCCTTCCGTCCCCTTGATCTGCGCCATCATCTCGTCCACCACCGCGCGGTACAACGCGGCCTGTTCCTCGCTGAGATTCGCTCGAACCGTCATCTCCTGTTTCTCGGGTAGATCCGCGATCACGGAGGGATCGGTCTTCACCCGCCGCAGCACAAATGGTGACGTGACGGCTCGCAGTCGCGAGACGGCAAGTTGGTCTTTTTCCCGCTCGATCGGTACGACAAACCGTTTGCGGAACATCTGCTCCGAGCCGAGCACCCCTCGATTGGCAAAGTCGAGGATGGACCGTAATTCGTCCAGTCGGTTCTCCACCGGCGTTCCGGTGAGAGCAACTCGGTGGTCCGCAGGAATGCTGCGAGCAGCGCGCGCCTGAGATGTCTTGGCGTTCTTGATGTGTTGAGCTTCGTCGAGCACCACTCGTCGCCAGTCGAGATCCTTGAGCGCCGCGACGTCGCGAGTCATGAGTGCGTAGGTGGTGATCACCAGATCACTCTCACGAACTGCCTGTTCCAACTCCGCCCCGGTAGCGCGGTCCGAACCGTGATGAACGTAGACACGCAGGCTCGGCACAAATCGCGCCGCTTCACGCTGCCAGTTTCCGACCACCGACATCGGGCACACCAAAAGCGTTGCTGTCTTGGACTTCTCGTGCGCAAGTAGCGCCAACAGTTGCAGCGTCTTACCCAAACCCATGTCGTCGGCCAATACCGCACCGAGCCCGAGAGCGCTCATGTACGCCAACCAGTCGAGACCGCGTCGTTGATACGGACGCAAGGTCGCATTGACCGTCGACGGCACCGCGACCTGCTGCGGAGCCACCGACTGGTCGAGTAAGGCGGAAGCCCATCCGGTTGCCTTCACTTCCTCGACCGGCAGGTCTTTGAGGTCGTCGGCGATCAAGTCCTTGATCAGATCGACAATCGCTCGGTCCCCGCTCGAATGCCGTTGACTGACAAAACGAGCCGCGCGGGCCAGGACGTCTTTGTCCGCCTGAACCCACTCGCCGCGCAACTGGACCAGATCGGACTTCGCATCGACGAGTCGGGTCATTTCCTCGGCGGTGAGAACCTTGTCTCCGAGCGCCAATTCCCAATCGTATTCCAGCAATTGGTCCATACCGACCGTACGATTCTCCGCCACGATAGGAGATGCCGCCGACGTCACCCGCACACGCAGTGAGGGAGATACCACGTTCCACGCACGCGGGAGCAGCAGTGTGATCCCTCGCTCCCGCAAGACAATCGCGCCATGTCCGACCAAGTCCATCACGACAGGAGTGGGCAGCAACAGGTCGAGACTGTCTTCGTCTCGCGGCACGTCGCGAAAACGGGGGTAAGCCTTGATCGCCTCTTCGAGCTTGCGACTGCCGAGCTGGATGCGTTTGGGATCGGCCCGGTGCAGTCGAACACGCTCGGGTGCTTCGCCTTCGGGACGTAGACACACCTGAAGGCGCCACAGCGCGTCGTCGTCCGGATCGGCATTGTCGTCAAGTTCCGGTTCGATCAGACGCAGAACCAGGTCCGGCTCTCCGGCGGTGAACGTCGAACCCCATTCGGAGAGTCCCTCAGCCGCTCGTACCGACGCTTCGTCGAAAGAGTCTCCGGACAGCACTGCCTGCCACAGCGGGGTCTGCATCACCGGTACCGAGCCACCGAGAACTCGACGGACGATCGGATCCGTGAATTCGTTCGTGATGTCTTCGATCGTCGCCCGCGGCGAGCCGACAGCCCGCTGCACCGGCGGCATGGCAACTACCAGTTCACCGATCCAGGCGCGCTGGCGTTCCCCTACCGACAACTGCCAACGCGGCCACCAATTGCCTTCGGCCCGCGTCAGAGCCGGTACCACTCGCCCAGCACGTACCCAACGGTCGATCCCCCGCGCCACGTGCACGAGAAAGTGCAGGTCGCCGGCGATTCGCTGGTCGTCGGCCTTGAACCGCAGCAAGAGATCGACTGCGTCCGGTGGTGCCAACGCAACAGCTGCGTACTCACTCTGCAAAGGCCCGCCAGGCACGGGCGGCATAGCGACATTCACACGATGACGGAACTTGCGATGCAGGACAGCACTGACCGGATCATGGGGATCGTCGGTCCCGGCACCGTCGTGCCCGTCGACCCACAGTTTGAGCCCCGATCCCGGTGACCAGAGTCCATGCAGCATCCGACCATCCAATCAGGTGCCACCGACACCACTACTCCTCACCACCCTTCCGGACCGCCCTATCGATCTGGCAGGGCAATAGGCTGGCAGGCATGACGACGGCATACGGCTTCACCGAGTACGGCGGACCCGACACACAGTCCTACTTCGACGTCACCCTGCCACCGCCCGGCGCGGGACAACTGCTGGTGTCGGTCCGAGCTGCGGGAGTCAACCCAGCCGACTGGAAGGTTCGCGCTGGCACGCGAAAAGACACCGTCCCGGTGACGCTGCCTGCGGTTCTGGGCCGCGAAGTGTCCGGTGTTGTCATCGGAATAGGTCCGCGGGTCACCGAGTTCGAGGTCGGCGACGAGGTGTTCGGCGCTACCGCCACCGGCTTCGGCGGATACGCCGAATCGACATTGCTCAACGTCTCGTCGTCAGCGCACAAGCCACCTACCGTGCCGTGGGCGGACGCCGCGGTGCTGACGGTTGCGGCGGGAACGGCCTACGACGCTCTCCACGATCTCGGCCTCAAGCCCGGGGCGACACTCCTGCTGCTCGGCGCCGGTGGCGGCGTGGGTCGCAGCACGATCGCTCTTGCACAGTCGCGGAGCATCAACGTGATCGGTGTCGCGAGCGAGTCCAAGAGAACCGCGATCGAGGAAGCCGGAGCGCGCTGGGTTGCGTCGGGGGACGGATTTGCCGACGAAGTGTCCGCGTTGTCCCCAGTCGGAGTGGACGCGGTTTTCGACCTGGTCGGCGGGGACACTCTCACCCGCGGTGCCGCGCTCGCGCGACCGGACGCGCCGATCCTGAGCATCGCCGATCCCTTGGCGGCAAGCCGGCTCGGCGGCGGCGGAGTCGAACGCCGAAGGACTACAGCAGTATTCACAGAGGTGGCGGCACTCGTAGCCGATGGGATCTTCGACCCGTCCGTGTCCGGGCGGTACCCATTCTCCCGCGCTGGTGACGCACTCGCCGCAGTCGAAGACGGCCATGCCGCCGGCAAAGTGGTGATCGAGTTCGGCTGATTCCTGTCGGTCCGCGATGATTCAATCACCATCTACGACGGGCAGGGTTCAATCACCATCTACGACGGGCGGGGGCACAGGTGGTTGCACGGTTATTCGCGATCACGTCGATGCTCGTGCTCGTATGTCTCGTCGCGTCCTGCGGATGGTTCGGGGACGAGCGTCTCGAGTCGGCCCCTGGCAGCCCGACGCGATCGGAACTCGAAGAGTTGCTGTCCCGGACCGCGATCGTCGACAAGCGTCCACATCCGGGTGGATACGAGCGCGGCTGCGGTAACGGCGAGGCCTGCGTCTTCGGCCCCGCTTGGTCCGACGACCAGGACGCACCAGGTGGCCACGACGGGTGCGATACCCGCAACAACGTCCTGGCCCACGATCTCTCGGACGTGGTGTTCAAACCCGGTACACGTGATTGCGTCGTGCTGTCCGGAGTGATGACCGACCCGTACTCCGGTGATCACATCGAATTCGAACGCAGCCAGGCCAAGTCCGTCCAAATCGACCACGTCTTCCCGCTCGCCGCGGCCTGGGACTTCGGCGCGAACTCCTGGACTCCTGCGTTGCGGATGAGGTTCGCGAACGACACGTCACTGAACCTGTTGGCCGTCAACGGCCCCGACAACCAGTCGAAAGGCGACAGCACGCCCAGTGACTGGTTGCCGCCCGATCCTGCGTACCGATGCTTCTACGCCGGCAAGTACCTGACCGTCGCGATTTCCTATGGCTTACCGGTCAGCCGAGCTGATCATTCGACCCTGACGGATCTTGCCACTCGCTGCTGATCTAGCGGCAGTCCTTCACCACTCGCCCGCTCTGGATGACGAGTGCGATCCGCTCACGATCGGCAAAGATCGAGGGATCCGTCAACGGATTGCCGCGGAAGGCAACGAGGTCGGCGAACTTACCGACTTCGATGGTGCCGACCTCGTCGGCGATTCCGAGAATGTCGGCGTTGATCCGGGTAGCGGAAACCAGTGCATCCATAGGTGTTTCGACCTTCGCGCGCAGGACCAACTCCATCCCACGGCCCGTTTGATCGGTACCGATGAGGTCGGATCCCAATCCCACTCTGACCCCGGCATTTCGAGCGGCGAGGAGCCCGTCGATCTGCCCCTGCATCATCTTTCCGATGCGAGCCGAAATCGATTCGGGCAGACCCGCCGACGCCGCACTGTCCGAGAGCGCCTGCACCACAGCCAACGTCGGCACCAAGGCGACGTCGTGCTCGGCCATCAACTTGGCGGTCTCGTCGTCGATATCGGAGCCGTGCTCGACGCATTTGGCGCCGGCAGTGACCGCGTTCCGGATTCCCACGTTGTTGTGGGCATGCACCGTGACATACGTACCGCGCGCATTGGCTTCCTCGACTGCGACTTCGATCTCGTCGATCGTGAACTGCGTGTCGGTGAGCTTGTCATGAGTCGATACCACTCCCCCGGTGACGCAAAGTTTGAGGAAGTCGGCGCCCCTGCGGAACGTCTCGCGAACGTTCTTTCGCATTTCGTGCGGACCATCGGAAAGCAGAGACATACAACGCAATCCGGGGATGTCGTGATCGGACCAGTCCGAAGTCGGCTCCCACTCCGCTGCCAGATGTCCGTGTCCACCGGTCTGGCACTGGATCGGGCCGCACTGAATGATCCGCGGTCCCGGAATCTTGCCCGAGGCGACGACTCCGGCCAGTCCGCCGTCGATTCCGCCGCAGTCACGAACAGTGGTGAATCCCCCGTCGAGGGTCGACGCGCAGGTCGCGAACATATCGGCAGCAAGCTCGGCTACCGAGATCTGACGCCGCAGGCTCGGTGCGAGATCGCTCGATCCACCGAGATGAACGTGTGCGTCGATGAGGCCGGGCGTGATCGTCAGCCCGGTGCAGTCCAGCACCTCCGCTCCCCCGGGTGACGTGCCACCGAGTGCACTGATGCGCCCGTTTTCCACAGCAACAGCGCAGTTCTCGATCGGGTCGGCGCCCGTTCCGTCGATGATCGTTGCACCGGTCAGCCATACGACAGACATATTGAATGTTCCTCCGACGTGTACCGATCGCCGGAAGAATCCGTCGACATACCGAATAGGGTTCGGTTAGTATGATGCATATCGGCTCCCGAAATCAAGAAGTTGCCGTCAATCGATCAAATCCGAGATTGCCCGCGAGTCCGAGATTGCCCCGAATCCCTCACCAGGAGAATCGATGCCGCGTCCCACTCAGCCGATACTGTCCACGCGAAACATCACCGACGCGGCTCTGGATGCTGTCGACGCAACCGGCGACTTCACCATGCCCGGGATCGCCAAGCAACTGAACGTGACTCCGTCTTCGCTCTACACACACATTTCAGGTCGATCCGAGATCGTCGAACTCATGCGCATCCGCGTGATGTCGTCGATCTCTGTCCCCCTTCCACCGGCAGGGTGGAGCGAACGGATCAGCGCGTGGGGGTGGGCCTATCGCCGAGCTGCGGTCGAGCACTGGCGCCTCATCCCGCTGCTCATGACACGAAGCGTCCGCACCGAGGTGACCTTCGCAATCGATACTGCACTGGTTCAAGCATTTTCGGACGGCGGTTTCGATCCGACCGACACTCGTCACGCAATTTCCACACTCGACAGTCTGGTTCTCGGATCAGTCGTGAAACTGTCGACGCCTGACGTCGCATGGACCCAATCCTCCAACCCGAGCGAGATCACGCGCGAGGCTACGACACCACTGCGAACCGACGACACCTTCGACTTCGGCCTGCGAACCCTGATCGCCGGATGGATGGCTCAGCGAGTCGTTCGCCTGTATACCGAACCCCATTCGGATTTTCCGGTCACTTCACGGTGAACGACCTGGTGTGCCATCCCGTGGCGCCACCGGGAATCGGCGGAGTGCGCTCTTCCACCTGAACATTCCCGTCCAAGTCCGTCGCTCTGACCTGGACCGTGTGCAAGCCTGAGCCCGCGTCCCACATCCAGGACCATTGACGCCACGTGTCGATCGAGTACTCCTGAGCCAGCGTCGCCGGTTGCCATTCACCGTTGTCGACGCGAACCTCGACCTTCTCGATCCCGCGATGCTGCGCCCAAGCAGTTCCCGCCACAAGCACCTGTCCCGGCTCGATCGGCGCCAAAGCTGCCGGTACCTCGATACGCGAGGACGTCTTGATCGGTGCCTGCGCGCCCCAACCGCGCTGGGTCCAATAGGCCTCGACCTTGTCGAAACGCGTCAACTCCCACTCCGTCACCCACTTGGTGGCGGACACGAAACCGTACAGTCCCGGAACCACCTGCCGAACGGGATAACCGTGCTCGAACGGCAACGGTTCACCGTTCATCGCCACGGCGAGGATCGCGTCGCGGCCGTCCGTGACTATCTCGACGGGAGTCCCGACCGTGAAGCCGTCGACGCTGGTCGAGAGGAGCATGTCGGCGTCGGGATGGACACCGACTTCGTCGAGCAGATCCTTCATGGGGTAACCGATCCACTTCGCATTCCCGGCCAGAACGCCACCTACCTCGTTGGAAACGCAGGTCAGCGTGATCACTCGTTCGATCGGCGTTCGCGCCACCAGATCGTCGAACGACAACGTCATCTCGCGGTCCACCATTCCGTGAATCCGTAGTTCCCACGAATCCGTCGTCAGTTGCGGCACAAGGAGCGCGGTGTCGATTCGATAGAAGTCGTCGTTGGGCGTGATGTACGTCGATGCACCGGAAATCCCGATATCCGCACCCGCCGGAATCGGCGGCGCCGGGTCAGCGGCAGTGGGCACGACGAAGTCTTCACGATTCGCCACCGCGCCGGCGATTCTCTGCCCCACGAACTTTCCGGCCGCGCCCGCTGCCGCAGCCACTGCCAACGCCGCACCCGCGAGCAGAAGGAACTGACGACGAGGCAACCACGAGTCGGCGACGCCCGGCGAGAGCGGCACCTCCAGTTGCGTGATCAACAATCGCAGCGTCGCGACGCCCGCCACCACACCGACCAGCGTCGGGAACACGTACATCGCATCGGCCGTCGGGCGTTGCATCGCCGCATACACACCAACCGCACCCAGAAGAACGAGGATGACACTGCCGATCGGTCGGCGTCGCCGTTCCAGTAATCCGGCCACCGCGCCGAGCAGAACTATCAAGATCGACATTCCGATGAACAGCGCCGGCTTGTCGTTGGTGCCGAAGGTGTCGATCGCGAACTCTCGGGCCCACGCCGGCGTTCGGTCGACGGTGGTTGCACCTACCGCGTAGAACGGCGATGCGTCCGGGTTGATCGGCAGCGCCACCAGTTCACCGATCCCCAGGACGACAGCCGCGGCCAACACTCCGGAGATCGCATGGGCAACCCACCTACGGCGCGGTGGACGAGATTCGGTGCTCGGGTGCTCGTCGATGTTCTGTGTGACCATGTCGTCTCGGCTCTGTCGGTGCGAGTGGTGCTTCGATCGGATACCCGACATTCGGCACTGCGGGTCATCCGGATGGGTGTCCCTCCTCCATCAAGAACTACCCCGTCGTCGCGATTAGAGTGGGAACGATGACCGTCGACCTCAACAAGGACACGCTGCTGTGCATGTCGCTCTCCGGGCGACCGAGCAATATCGGCACCAGGTTTCACAATTACCTCTACGAGGAATTGGGCCTGAACTTCGTCTACAAAGCCTTCACCACCGAAGACGTACCCGCGGCGATCGCCGGCATACGAGCACTCGGGATTCGAGGCTGCGGGGTGTCGATGCCGTTCAAGGAACAGGTCATCGAGCACATCGACGTCATGCACGATTCGGCCAGTGCTATCGACTCCGTGAACACGATCGTCAACGAGTCCGGAGTGCTGCACGCCTACAACACCGACTATCAGGCGGTCGCCGATCTGCTGCGTGACAACGGCGTCGACACGAGCCTGTCCGTCGCTGTCGCCGGAAGTGGCGGCATGGCCAAAGCAGTCGTCGCTGCGGTGCGCGACACCGGTTTCACCGACGTCACGGTGATCGCCCGCAACCAGCAAGCGGGGTCATCGCTCGCGAAGCAGTACGGGTTCGACTGGCAGACCGAGCTAGGCGAGCTACGTCCCGGTGTGCTGATCAACGCGACTCCGATCGGCATGTCCGGCGGCGCGGAAGCAGATGCATTGTCGTTTCCCGAACAAGCAGTGCGCGCAGCCACGGTTGTCTTCGACGTCGTCGCGATGCCTGCGAACACGCCACTGATCGCGTTGGCGACCGAACTCGGCAAGACGGCGATCACGGGAGCGTCGGTCATTGCCCTTCAGGCCGCCGAGCAGTTCGTGCTCTACACCGGCGTGCGTCCGAGCGCGGAGCAGATCCAGCGAGCGTCGGAATACTCACGGGCCTAGGACCACGACGCCGTGAACGAGACCGGGGAGACTCCACCTCAACAACTCGCGCGGAACTTCAACGAGTTGTTGCAAGAACTGCGCGTCGCGCTCTCTGGTGTTCAGATCCTGTTCGCCTTCTTGCTGGCCGTGGCATTCACCGAACGCTACGAGGAAGCGTCGGCGTACATCCGCGGCATCCACTTGGTGACGGTGATACTTGTCGCCATCTCGTTCGGATTCCTGATGGCGCCCGCGGTCTGGCACCGTATGCTGTTCCGTCGCGGGCACCGTCGGGACATCTTGCCTGTGGCCAATCGATTCGCTCTGTGCGGCATAGCTTTTCTCGCCGCCTCCATGACCGGCACGGTCCTGTTGATCGCCGAGGTCGCCGTCGGGGGTGTTGCCGCCAAGGCCTTGGCAGCGTGCGCTGCGATCATGTTCACGGCACTGTGGTTCCTCGTGCCGTCATTCATCGATCGCACCAAAAGCTGATTCAGGCTCCGGTGTCGACGGCGCGAGTGCTGTCGTTCGACCACTGTGACCATGAGCCCGGGAACAGAGTCGCGTCGTAACCTGCGATCGCGAGCGCCGCAATCTCGTGCGCTGCAGTCACTCCGGATCCGCAGTACACCGCGACGCTGTCTCCGGCGCCCAGTCCGGCGAACCGCTCACGCAGGCGGGTCGCATCCAGGAACCGCCCGTCGCCGGTGATGTTCTCCGCGGTCGGCGCGCTCACCGCACCGGGGATGTGCCCTGCGACGGGATCCATCTGCTCGACCTCGCCGCGGTACCGCTCCCCCGCTCGGGCGTCGAGAAGCACACCGCCCGCACGCGTCCAGTCGCCGACGCCGTCGATGTCGACCGTCGGCATGTTGCCGCCGGCGAAAGTCACGTTGCCTTCAGTGACCGACTCACCGATACCGGCCGCCAACGGTAGTCCCGCGGACTCCCAGGCCTGTAGCCCGCCGTCGAGCAGTCGGACATCCGAGAGCCCGGCCCACCGCAGCAGCCACCAACCACGGGCAGCGGCCGTGTTGCCGGTGGCGTCGTAGAGCACCACCGAATCACCGTCGCCGATTCCCCAACGACGCGCAGCGTCCTGCAGGTCTTCGAGACTCGGCAGCGGGTGCCTTCCCTTTTCCGGCGACGGCGGCGAGGCAAGTTCCTCGTCGAGGTTCACGAATACCGCGCCGGGAATATGGCCGTCGCGAAAATGCTGCTCGCCGTTCGAATCACCCAGCGCCCATCGGACATCGAGCAATCGCGGCGCAGCGCCGGCCTCGATGAGAGCGGACAGTTCTTCGACGTCGATCAGCACGGGAAGTGTCATGAGCCCATCCTGACACGAACTCTCACGCAACCCCGAAGAAGGCACCGAGGCCCACCAACAACACGCCCGTCACCACATCGATCCTCTTGCCGACGCCAGGGCGACGCAGCTTCTTGCCGGCTCCGGCCGCCAGCACCACCACGATCGCCCACCACAACGCTGCGGCGACGACCGTCGCGCCCGCCAACATCAACGTGCGCAGCCCTGCGCCTTCACCCGGCTCGATGAACTGCGGGAGGAGTCCGAGAAAGAACAACAACGCCTTCGGGTTCAGCAAGTTCGACAGGAATCCGTAGCGAAACGCCGTGGTGGCGGCAATCGGTTCCTTTGCCGCCGGAATTCCCTCGTCCGAGGCTCTGGCTTTGAATGCACTTCGGATCGCCGAGATGCCGAGCCAGGTCAGATATGCCGCCCCGGCGTACGTGAGCGCGGAGAGCAACTGCGGACGCGTCGCGACGAGGGCGGAAAGACCCAGTGACGCCGCAGCGGTGTGAACGAACAGCCCCGAGATCACGCCGGCAGCCACCACCGCGCCGGTCCGACGATCTGCCAGAGAATGACGCAGGATCAGGACAAAATCCGGTCCCGGCGTGAACAGGACGATGGATAGCAGGGAGCCGAAAGCGAGCCATTGACCGACACTCATCCGAAATACCTCACACCCGAGCTGATTCGAGACACATGTTCATGCCAGGAGCGTGCAACTGGATCCGGGAAGTTCAAAACGACTCCGGATATAGTTCGGCAGATGACGAAGAATGAGCCTCTGGATCCGGTGGACTGGAAGATTTTGGCCGAATTGCAGAACGACGCGTCGATCACCAACAAGGTGTTGGCCGATCGAGTCGGTTTGGCGACGTCCTCGTGCCACGAGCGCGTACGACGCCTACGCGCCAACGGGACGATCAGCGGCATTCATGCGGCTGTCGACCCGGCTGCGGTGGGTCGGTCGATGCAGGCGATCATCGCCGTGCAATTGCGACCACACCGCCGCGACCTCGTCGACCGCTTCACGGCCGACGCGCTCGCATTGCCGGAAACCCTTGCCCTCTTCAACGTCTCGGGCCCGGAGGATTTCTTCCTCCACGTCGCGGTCCGCGACAGTGCTCATCTACAACGGGTACTGATCGACCACCTCGCCGCGCACCCCGAGGTCTGGCACGCCCAAACGCACCTCATCTACGGCAAAGCGGTCACCTCGCCCATCCGACCGGACAGGTAATTCGCGCCTCGAGGTGGTCGGGCAGAATCACTGACCATGTCGGACTCCACAGAAACAACCGAACCGGAAGCCGTTCGCAGCAACTCACAACCGATGAGCGCAGGCATCGTCACGGCCCTCGTCGGCTTCACCAGTTCGTTCGCGGTGGTGCTCACCGGACTCGCCGCCGTCGGTGCGGACGCAGCCGAGGCGGCGTCCGGTCTGTTGGTTCTGTGCGTGACCCAAGCATTGGGAATGCTCTGGCTCTCACGCCGGTATCGGATGCCGATCACCCTCGCCTGGTCGACGCCCGGTGCCGCTCTGCTCGCCGGCGCGGGTGCGGTCGAGGGTGGGTGGCCGGCCGCGGTCGGCGCCTTCGTCGTCGTGGGAATCGCGATAGTTCTGACCGGATTGTGGCCGACGCTCGGAAGAGTCATCTCGGCAATCCCGACGCCCCTCGCGCAGGCGATGCTCGCCGGAGTTCTGATGCCGCTGTGCCTGGCGCCGATCATCGCCGTCCGGGACGCACCGGCAGCGGTCGCACCGGTCATCCTGGTCTGGCTTGCGGCGCAACGCTTCTCCAAGCGATGGGCGGTTCCGCTCGCGTTTCTCACCGCGGCGATCGTGATCGGGATCAGCCTCGTCACGTCGGATCGCGCGCTCGACGCCGGCGCCATGATCCCCCGCATCGATCTCACCGCGCCGTCGTGGACCTGGCAGGCGATGATCGGCATCGCCGTTCCGCTCTACATCGTCACGATGGCTTCGCAGAACATTCCCGGTGTGGCGGTGATGAATTCGTTCGGATACACCGTTCCCTGGCGACCGTCGATGATCGTGACGGGTATCGGCACCATCGTCGGCGCTCCGGCCGGTGGCCACGCGATCAACCTCGCGGCAATCAGCGCAGCCCTGGCCGCCGCCCCCATCGCACATCCGGATCCCAAACGCCGATGGATCGCTGCCTTCACCGCAGGCTGGGCGTATCTCGTTCTCGCTGCGGGCGCGGCCGCCGTGGCCGCCTTGGTAGCTGCCGCTCCGGCCGGCGTCGTGGAAACTGTTGCCGGACTGGCACTCCTGGCAACACTGGCCGGTGCCCTCACTTCGGCGCTGAGCGAGGCGAGTGAACGTGAAGGCGCCGTGGTCACGTTTCTGATCGCCGCATCCGGCGTCAGTATCCTGGGAATCGGTTCGGCATTCTGGGCACTGTTGGTGGGACTGATCGTGCGTGCCGTCCTGCAGGGCACCACCCTGCCCTCACTCTCGCGAAAGTCCTCACTACAGTCGAAGCCGTGAGCACAGCGCAGACGCCCCCGTCGATCAGCGAGTTTCCCGTCCTCTGGCCCGTCCCGACGCGGTGGGACGACAACGATCACTACGGCCACGTCAACAACGTGACCTACTACTCGTACTTCGACACCGCGGTCAACGCCTGGCTGATGTCGTCCACGGGAACTGACATCCGCAACCTGCCTGCTATCGGCGTCGTCGCCGAGACGTCGTGCCGGTACCTGAGCGAACTGTCGTTCCCCGAGCAGTTGCAGGTGGGTATCTCCGTCGAAAAGCTGGGCACCAAGAGCATCGTCTACTCCCTCGCGATTTTTCACGAGGTCGACGGCGGCAATTGGGAACCCGCTGCCAGCGGACGCTTTGTTCACGTCTACGTCGACGCCGACACCCGGAAGCCGGTGGAGATCCCGGCTGCGATCAGATCGGCAGCCGGGACCTTGACCGAAAACTAGCTCAGACCGAGCTGATCCGCCGTCAAGACGGCGCGTGCAACGATTCCGTCGATCAGCGCGACCGTCGGGCCTCCGTGCTCAGCCTTGTTGCGCGGATCGTCGAGGATACGGCGCAGCACGCCCTCGGCGATGATCGAGAGCTTCCACAGCGCGAGTACGTGCCAGTAACCGACAGCTGACACGTCGCGGCCGGTCGCCTCGACGTAGGCAGCGACTAGCTCGTCACGGTTCGGGAAGCCTTCCAGCGTGGACGCCATGAACGGACCGGCAACTTTGTCGCCGGCTTCCGGCCAGTACGCGAGGAGCGCACCGAGATCCGCGAGTGGCTCCCCCAACGTGCACAGCTCCCAGTCGACGACGGCAACGATGCGTCCCTCGACCGGATCGGTGATGACGTTGTTGAGGTGGAAGTCGCCGTGGACCAAGGTCACTTCGCTCTGTTCCGGAATGTTTCGGTGCAGAATCTCGGCCAACCGGTCGACGTCGGGAACATCGCGGGTCTTCGACTTCTCCCACTGCGCCGACCACCGTTTGAGCTGACGCTCGGCAAAGGGCTTGCGGCTGGCCAGATCGTCGAGGCCGGTCTCTTCAAGGTCGACCCCATGGATGCTCGCGAGGGTTTTCGGCATCGCCAATCCGACCGCACGACGCTCGTCCTCGGTCAGCTTCTGAGCCACCGGTACGCCGTCGATCACGACGCCGTCGATGTAGCTCATGAGAACCAGCGGAGCGTCCGTGATCTCCGGGTCTTCCGTGATGCCGAGGATCTTGGGAACGGGCACTTTGGTGCCCTGGAGCGAGGACAGAATGCGGTGCTCACGAACGACGTCGTGCGCTGACGCCAACAACGTGCCCAGTGGAGGTCTGCGCAGTACCCACCGTCCTCCGCCCGCATCTGTCACGGAGTAGGTCAGGTTCGATTGCCCGTTACCGATCCTCTCGAAAGTCAGTGGTGTCGTGGCGCCGACCCCCAGTTCGGCGATCCACGCGGAAACAGCTTCTTCGTTCAAACCGACTGCAGTCACCGCACCGATGCTAGCGGTTGATTTCCGATCGGTTGGCCGTACCGACACGTTTGTTACTCGCCAGTTCGCAATTCCGGCCTTGATACAGCGGTGAAAACACTTGCGGATTTCCCGATCAGGGGGATCCTGATGGTAGAGCGACAACTGCATACAACACATCGGGATTGTGCGGCGTACTCACGAGGCGCGCCGGGCATGAGCAGAAACCGAGGTGAGCGAAGATGATCGACAACCTCGATTATCCGGTCCAACTCATCCAACCGAACGGCGCACGCGTGTGCCGTCCCGAATTCGACCGTCTGATAACAGACATCGGGCCCGACGAACTGCTGTCGTTGTATTGCGATCTCGTCGTGAGTCGCCGAATCGACACCGAAGCTGTTGCCCTGCAGCGTCAAGGCGAAATAGGGTTGTGGGCTCCGATGCTCGGCCAGGAAGCCTCGCAGGTCGGTTCCGCGAGAGCGCTTGCCCCCGACGACTTCGCGTTCACGAGCTACCGCGAACATGCCGTCGCGTACTCCCGGGGAGTTCCCCCCGAATTGCTGACCACCATGTGGCGAGGAATCTCCCATTCCGGTTGGGATCCAAAACAATTCAACGTCACCAATCCGGCGATCGTCGTCGGCTCCCAAGGGCTGCACGCCACCGGGTACGCACTCGGCGCACACCTGGACGGCGCCGAGATCGCAACGATCGCGTACTTCGGCGACGGCGCAACAAGTCAGGGCGATATCGCCGAGGCGATGGGATTTGCCGCCAGTTTCCGTGTCGGCGTTGTCTTCTTCTGCCAGAACAACCAGTGGGCCATCAGTGAACCGGTATCCCTCCAGTCACGCACGCCCATCTCACATCGGGCGATCGGTTACGGCATCCCCGCGATCCGTGTCGACGGTAACGACGTCCTCGCCGTTCTCGCAGTCACGCGCTCGGCGCTCAATCGCGCACGCGAAGGCAGCGGCCCGACGTTCATCGAGGCGATCACCTGCAGAATGGGCCCGCACACGACGTCCGACGATCCGAGCAGGTACCGCGCCGATACGGATATGTCGGAGTGGAGAAGCCGCGATCCCCTCGAGCGAATGCGTCTGTTCCTCGGCCGTCGCGATCTTCTCGGAGAAAACGAACTCAGCACCATCGCGGCGGCGGCCGACGACGTCGCAGCTGGACTGCGACGCGCAACCATCGCGCTCGCCGATCCACCCCCGTCAGCGCTCTTCGATCACGTCTACGCCGAGGCACACTCGTTGATCGACGCTGAACGCGAAGAGCATCGCGCGTATCTGGGCAGCCTGGAAGGGGCTCTGTCATGACCGTCATGAATCTGGTGACCGCGCTCAACGCCGGCCTGAGACGCGCACTCGAAGACGATCGTCGCGTGGTGATCATGGGAGAGGACGTCGGCCGTCTCGGCGGCGTATTCCGGGTTACCGACGCCTTGCAGAAGGACTTCGGCGATACCCGGGTGATCGACATGCCGCTCGCCGAATCAGGGATCGTGGGAACAGCTTTCGGCTTGGCTTTGCGCGGATACCGTCCGGTCTGCGAGATCCAGTTCGACGGTTTCGTCTACCCGGCCTTCGATCAGATCGTGTCCCAGGTGGCAAAGATCCACTACCGCACCCGAGGTACTGTGACCGCACCACTGACCATCCGGATTCCCAGCGGCGGCGGAATCGGTGCGGTGGAACATCATTCGGAGTCACCGGAGGCGTACTTCGCTCACACCGCAGGACTGCGAGTGGTGTATCCGAGCAATCCGGTCGACGGTTTTCACATGATCCGACAGTCGATTGCCGCCGACGACCCGGTGATTTTCCTCGAACCCAAACGGCGCTACTGGGACACCGCCGACGTGGATACCGATGCCGCGCCTGAGCTTCCGCTCCACCGTGCCCGCGTCGCCCGCTCGGGAAACGACGCGACAGTGGTTGCGTACGGATCCATGGTCACCACCGCACTCGACGCCGCGCGGATCGCCGAAGAAGAAGGCCACGACCTGGAAGTGGTGGATCTACGTTCGCTCTCCCCCGTCGACTTCGACACGATCGAGGCGTCCGTGAACAAGACGGGCCGTCTGGTCGTCGTCCACGAGGCGCCGAAGTTTCTCGGCGTCGGCGCCGAAATCGCAGCACACGTCGCAGAACACTGCTTCTACCAGTTGGAGTCGCCGATCCTGCGGGTCACCGGATTCGACATCCCCTATCCGCCCGCCAAGCTCGAGCAGTTTCACCTTCCGGACACCGACCGGATCCTCGCGGCGCTCGACCGGACGCTGGCGGCATGAGTACAGCGCAGGAATTCCGATTGCCGGATCTCGGAGAGGGCCTGACGTCCGCCGATCTGGTCGAGTGGACGGTCAAAGTCGGCGAGACTGTGGTACTCAATCAAGTTCTCGCCCAGGTGGAGACGGCCAAAGCTCTGGTCGAACTGCCCTCTCCCTACGTCGGCGTTGTCAGAGAACTCCTCGTCGAACCTGGCACCACTGTTCCGGTCGGCACTCCGATCATCCGTATCGAGGGGCCTGCCGATCCGCGTGATCCACAGTCGCCGAATGTGCTGGTCGGGTACGGGCCCACGGCTGAGCAACCGAGTCGGCGACGGAGCAGGATCGCGCCGCACCCGCAGCCCCGACCGACACCGGAGCGACGGCCCGCAACACCCTCGGCGCGACGCGCGGCGCGTGAAGCAGGAGTCGATCTGAGTGAGATCCCCGGAAGCGGGTTCGACGGCGCCGTCACCGCGGCTGACGTCGCAGACGTGCTTACCGTGCAGGCGCCGTTGGATGAAGCGGCACAGCCGACCTCATCCGGCATGCGGAAACAGATGGCGTCGGCGATGGTTGCCAGCACCCGCGCTCCCCAGGCCAGCGTCTTTCTCACTTCCGATGTCACGGCGTCGACGGAACTGCTCGGCAGGCTCCGTTCCTCGAACGCGTTCACCGGGCTGTCCCTCACTCCACTGACTCTCGCGGCCAAGGCATTGGTGACCGCAATCGCGTCGCACCCGATGGTAAACGCGCATTGGGACGAGGCTCGCGGCGACGCCGTCATCGACGATCACGTGAATCTCGGCATCGCCGTGGCCGCCGAGCGTGGGCTGTCCGTGCCCAACATCAAGAGCGCCGAGACCCTGAACCTGGTTCAACTCGCCCGCGCCGTGACCGAACTGACTGTCGCTGCCCGCGCGGGAGTGACCGACGTCCATCACCTGACCGGCGGCACCGTCACGATCACCAATGTCGGAGTCTTCGGCGTCGACGGCGGCATTCCGCTTCTCAATCCAGGAGAAGCCGTCATCCTCTGCCTGGGCTCGGTGAGCGAGCGTCCGTGGGTGATCGAGCGCAAGATCGAAGTGCGGAGCGTCGTGACACTGACGTTGACCTTTGACCACCGCGTGCTGAGCGGTGAGCAGGCCGCGAGATTCCTCTCATTTGTCGCGGAGATGCTCGCGGACCCGGACCTGTTGCTGTCTCACCTGTAAAAAGGAACGAGTGAGCGTCAACCCCACCGACCGCGCAGTCCCCACCTCCGCCCTGGTACGCGCCCGGGCCGGCATCTTCGGCATCTTCGGCATCAACGGATTTCTCCTCGCAATGTGGGTCGTCCACATTCCGTCCATCGAACACCGTGTCGGAATCAGTCACTCGACGCTCGGCTCACTGCTTCTCCTACTCGCTGTCGGAGCCATTGCCGGTATGCAATTGAGCGGCCCGCTCGCCGATCGATACGGCAGCAGGCGCATGGTCATCCTCGCGGGCAGCGGGTTGGCATTCGCCACCCTCGGCCCGGGGTTTGCCACGAACACCTGGCAACTCGGCGCTGCCCTTGTGGTGTTCGGCTTCGCGAACGGCGCTTTGGACGTGTCGATGAACTCGCAGGCTGTCGAAGCCGAACAGCTGTACCGGCGCCCGATCATGGCGGCCTTTCACGGCATGTTCTCTGTCGGCGGCGTGTTGGGGTCCGTCATCGGATTCGGCACTCTCGCACTGGAACTTCCGCCGTACGTCACGCTCAGCATCGCGTCGGCAATCGGTTTACTAGCGCTCTGGCTGTGCTCGCGCCCCCTGCTCCCCCACGTCCACGTGCACGCAGATACGGCGTCGACTGCAGGAAAGACGCACGGCAGATTCTCGGCTCGCGTGCTCGCGCTCGGAACCCTCGCCTTTGTTCTGATGCTGGCCGAGGGAGTGGCAAACGACTGGAGCGCGCTGCAGGTCAAGGAAGATCTCGGTGTTTCGAATGCCGTTGCCGCACTGTCGTTCGGCGCATTCTCCGCCATGATGACCGTCGGCCGGTTCACCGCGGATCGGATCAGCGCGGCAGTCGGCCCGGTGGCCGTGGTTCGCTACGGCGCATTGCTGTCGTCCGTCGGCATGCTGACCGTCGTGGTATCCGACTGGCTACCGCTGACGCTGCTCGGTTGGGCACTGTTCGGCGCAGGCCTGTCGGGATGTATTCCGCAGATCTTCACCACGGCCGGAAATCTGGGCTCAGGTTCGGCCGGTACCAACATGTCTCGCGTCGTCGGCATGGGATACATCGGATTCCTCGCCGGGCCGGCAACCATCGGGTGGGTCACCAAGCTTGTGCCTCTCACCACAGCAATGCTGATCCCATTTGCATGCGTCCTGGTCGCAGCGGGTTGTGCGGGTGTCGTTCGGCGCGATTCTCCGACCGCCTACAGACCTCACAGCTGATCCTCACGATCGGCACAGACTCAACAGGGATGCTGGTACTCGTGACCGTCTCGACCTCCACCCAGCACCCCGCTCCCTCCACAACCACTCGCTTCCTCGTTCTTGCTGCGATCGCCGTCGTAGCGTTAGGCGTCTTGTATTTTGTGCGACCCGCCTCGCCCGGTTTGAGCGTCCCGGATCAGGTGCGCGCACTTGCCGAGTGGACGGTAGGCCGATTCGACGTCACCGCTGTACTCGCAGCCACTACCGCTCTGGCCGTCGTCTCGATGGTCCGCGGACTGCCATACGGCATCGGCGCGATCCTGCTCCTCGGAATGGGCGCCAATCTCACCAACGCGGCATTCGGTTCCTGGCTTCCCGATGTTCCCCAGGACCTACTGCCCAGCGGTCACGTCGCAGCGGCGACCGCGCTGTACGGCTCGGCGATCTTGATCTCCGCCCCGCAGTGGCGTCCGGTGGTCGCCGGACTCGGGTTCGCCGGGGTTGCTGCGATCAGTGCCAGCGCACTGGCCGCCGAGTTGAGCGGCCTTTTCGGCGTGATAGCTGGAGTTCTGATCGCTCTGGTATGGGCCTGTGCCGCAGCCATTTTGATGGCACGATCGCCCATCGCCGCGAAACGTGAAGAGCTACGCCCGGATACGGCTGCAATCGCGTTCTCCAGGCACCGGAGCATCCGACTTTAGTCCTAAATCTTTGGGATCCAGAGATTTTCGCCGATAGCTCGCCCGCCACGCTCGGACATGACGTATGTTCGGAAATGTCCGAATCAAGTAGTTCCACAGCGAAGGAGTCTTTACCGTGAGCCTCGAAGATCTGAACCCGCTCGAACTGATCCAGAAGTTGATCGAACTACTTTCCGGCTTCTCCTCCGACCCCGAAACTCCCGAGGTCCCGTAAACGTCGCCAGAGGCGCCTGTTCCGAGTTTTGTCTCGGACCAGGCGCCTTTGTCGTTGCAGCACAAGAAGTCGTTGCCGCACACGGCCACGAAAAAGGCGCCCACTCGCTCTTGCGAGTGGACGCCCCTTTCGAGTGCCTGCGCTACAGCGCCTTGAGTTCCTCGGTAACTTCGGAGACCGACTTCTTGGCGTCACCGAAGAGCATCGAGGTGCCCTCGGCGAAGAAGAGCGGGTTCTCGATACCGGCGAAACCGGAGTTCATCGAGCGCTTGAGCACGATGACGGACTTCGACTGGTCGACGTTGAGGATCGGCATTCCGTGAATCGGTGAGCTCGGATCGTTGCGCGCCGCCGGGTTGGTGACATCGTTCGCGCCGATCACCAAAGTGACGTCGGTGCGCGCGAACTCGTCGTTGATGTCGTCCATTTCCTTCATCGCGTCGTACGAGACATCCGCTTCTGCAAGAAGAACGTTCATGTGACCGGGCATACGACCGGCGACCGGGTGAATGGCGTACTTGACCTCGACGCCCTTCGACTCGAGCAACTTCGCCATGTCCTTGACGGCGTGCTGAGCCTGCGCGACGGCAAGTCCGTATCCGGGGACGACGATGACCTGGTTGGCGTAGGCCATCTGGATAGCCGCGTCGGCCGCCGAGGTTGCCTTTGCCGTGCGCACGACACCGTCGGAAGATGGCGCTTCTCCGCCGCCGCCGCCGAAGCCGCCGGCGACGATGGCCGGGATGGACCGGTTCATGGCCTTGGCCATGAGGTTGGTCAAGATGGTGCCCGAAGCACCGACGATCATGCCGGCGACGATCATCGCCTGGTTGTTGAGCGCCAAACCTGCAGCAGCAGCTGACAAACCGGTGAGTGCGTTGAGCAGCGAGATGACGACGGGCATGTCCGCGCCGCCGATGGGCAGCACGACCATCAGTCCGAGGATGCCCGAGAGCACGAGCACGCCGACGATCCACAGTGAGCTGGTCGGGCCTTCCGGCGAGATCGCCTTGATACCGATGATCACCGAGAACGCGATGGCGGCAATGAGCAGCAGAGCATTGAGCGGCTGTTGGAGCTTGCCGATTCCGATCGGACGACCAGGCAGCGTTTCCTGCAGTTTCAGGAACGCGATCACGCTGCCCCAGAAGGAGATCGATCCGATTACCGCGGCAAAGAGCGAAGCGATGACGATGTGTACCGTCGGCGACTCGCCGTGCTGGAATCCGGTGAACCCGTCCGAGTCCAGGAATTCCGCGTACGCGATCAACGCGACGGTGCCGCCGCCCACACCGTTGAACAGTGCGACCAACTGCGGCATGGCCGTCATCTTCGTGCGGAGCGCCGGCGGCACACCGAGAACAACACCGATGACAAGGCCGGCAGCGATGAGGATCCAGTTCCCCATCTCCGCATCACGAATGGAGATCAGAGTTGCAACGACGGCGATGAGCATGCCGACCGCGGCGATCTGGTTGCCGCGGACTGCGGTCTTCGGGCCGGTAAGACCCATGAGGCCGTAGATGAACATCGAGAACGCGACAATGTAGAGCGCATTGACCAGGTATTCCATTACTGGTCACCATCCTTCGACACAGACTTGGCGGCCGGCTTGGCCTTGAACATCGCCAACATGCGATCCGTGACCACAAAACCACCGACAACGTTCACGGTTCCGAAGACGAGCGCGACGAACAAGATGATCTGCAACCCGATCGAAGGATCGTGCACCTTGCCCAGGACGACCAACGCACCCAGGACGACGATGCCGTGGATGGCGTTCGTACCGGACATCAGCGGGGTGTGCAGAGTGTTCGGAACTTTGGAGATCACAGCGAAACCGACGAACCCGGACAACACCAGGATCGCGATGTTCGCCAGAAGTGATGTGTACATCAGGCGCCCTTCTCTTCACGGGTGACGCACGCACCGGCCAGAACCTCGTCGGAGAAATCGGGCGCGAGTGCGCCGTCCACCAACATCAGTTCGATCAGCGCGGAAATGTTCTTCGAGTACAACTCCGACGCATGCTCCGGCATGGACGCCGGCAAATTCAGCGGAGAGCAGATGGTCACGCCGTGCTTGACGACAGTTTGACCCGGCTCGGTCAGCTCGCAGTTACCACCGGTTTCACCCGCGAGGTCGACCACGACACTGCCCGGCTTCATCCCTTCGACCGCGGCAGCGGTCACCAGGCGCGGCGCGGGACGACCCGGAACCAGAGCCGTGGTGATCACAACGTCGAAGCCCTTGATCGCGTCTTCGAGTGCCTGCTGCTGCTTCGCTCGCTCGTCGTCGGTCAACTCGCGGGCGTATCCACCCTCGCCCGCCGCATCGATTCCGAGGTCGAGCCACTGTGCACCCACCGAACGCACCTGGTCGGCGACCTCAGGGCGCACGTCGTACCCGGTAGCGCGGCCACCGAGACGCTTGGCTGTCGCCAGCGCCTGCAGACCTGCCACACCCACTCCGAGCACCAGCACCGTCGCAGGCTTCACCGTGCCTGCAGCGGTGGTGAGCATCGGGAAGAACCGCGTCGACTCCGATGCTGCCAACAGAACAGCCTTGTACCCGGACACGTTCGCCTGTGAGGACAACGCGTCCATCACCTGCGCGCGGGAGATACGAGGAATCGCCTCCACGGCGTATCCCTCGATGCCGGCGGCCTTCAACTCGGCGATGCGGTTGTCTGCATTACGCGGATTCAGGAAGCCGATGAGCTTCGCGCCGGTGCTGATGCGGGCGATCTCTTCCGTCGACGGAGGCGCGACCTTGACCACCACGTCAGCAGTCCACGGATCGCCGATCTTCGCACCGGCAGCGGTGTAGAGCTCGTCGGGAATCAACGCCCCGAGACCGGCCCCGGACTCGACGACCACGTCGACACCCTTGCCGATCAAAGCCGACACAATTTTGGGCACCAACGCGACCCGACGCTCGCCGTCACTCGATTCTCGAGGGACGCCGACCGACGGACGCACTTGTGCGCTCTTCGATGTTTCCATTTTCCATTACCTTCTGCGGTTGGTGGTTCGCCTGCTGCGACGAGCGGCAACCAGCATGTGATGAGCGGAAGATGACCCGCTTTTGGGTGAATGGTGACTGATAGTAGCCAGAGTTACCGCGGCGTAGGGAAACTGACGACGCACTTTCTCCATCTGAATCGAGTCCGAACAGTATGTTTGGACATACTTGAAGAAGCCTACTGTGAGGCCGATCACACCCTAATGGCGGGCTATTCCACTATTTGAAACGGCCGAAAGACGCAAAGGCATCACAATGGCGCGCCGAATCATCACCGTCGAGCGAGTTTACGAACCTGCTTCCGAATGTAACGCCGTCCGTCTCCTCGTCGACCGACTCTGGCCGCGCGGCGTCAAACGCGAAAGCCTGCAGTACGACGACTGGCCGAAGGCCTTGGCGCCCTCCCCCGAATTGCGAAAATGGTACGGCCACGACCACACCCGTTTCGACACATTCAAAAGCAGATACATCGACGAATTGGATGCATCTCCCGTTCGCGAATACGTCGAACGGATCGCACCGGTATCGGATGCTCGACCCGTTGTCCTGCTGACGGCAAGCAAGGACCTGCCGTACAGCCATGCGCAGGTCCTTGCCGACTATCTTGCAGAAATACTCTGATGTCCTAGCATTTCGCCTGAAGGTCAACTGCTCACATATTGAGACCGCAACTTGTGCTTTACGAGTTTTCCTGTCGCGGTCCTAGGCAATTCGTCGGCAAAGTCAATGCTTCTCGGAGCTTTGAAATGTGCAACCTGGCTACGGACGTATTCCAGCAATTCCTCGGCGACATGCGCACTCGGCTCGATTCCCTCCGCAAGTTGGACAACCGCCTTGACCTGTTCACCCATTTCTTCATCGGGAACACCGATGACTGCCACGTCGAACACCTTCGGATGCAAGGTGAGGATGTTCTCGGACTCCTGCGGATAGATATTGACGCCGCCCGAGATAATCGTGAATGCCGCTCGATCGGTCAGATAAAGAAAACGCTCGGAATCGATATAGCCGATATCTCCACTTGTCGTCCACGTCGGATGATCCGGATGCTGCGCGGCAGCCGTTTTCTCGGGATCGTTGTGGTAGCGGAACGGCAGAGTCTCCCGTTCCCAGAACACGGTGCCGATCTCGCCGACCGGAAGATCGCGCCCGCTGTCGTCACAGATGTGCACGATCCCCATCACGCCGTCACGACCGACGGAACCCGGGTGCGACAAGGCCTGCGCACTGTTGATGAAGGTGGCGCCCGAACCCTCGGTCGAGGCGTAGTACTCGTGGATCACCGGCCCCCACCAGTCGATCATTGCCGTCTTCACTTCGGGCGGGCAGGGAGCAGCAGCGTGAATTGCGACTTTCACCGTCGAGACGTCGTAACGATCGCGGGTCTCCTTCGGGAGTTTCAGCATTCGAACGAACATCGTCGGCACCCACTGGCTGTGCGTCACAGCGTATTTATCGATCAACTCCAGCGCAGTCTCGGCTTCGAAGGCATCCATCAAGATCACGGTTCCGCCGACAGAATTGATCACGCCGCAAAAGCGCAGGGGCGCCGCATGATAGACCGGCGCCGGGCACAAATAGACTGTGTCGGAATCGAACCCGTACATCGGCGCGAACACCGCGGTGTACGGATCCATGGTGGTGTCCACCTCACCCTCCGGAAGATCTCCCTTGATCCCCTTGGGCCTGCCGGTGGTTCCGGACGAGTACAGCATGTCCGCCCCACGTGGCTGCGAGTCGAGTGGATCGGCGGACTGAGCGTCGACCGCCTCCTCGTAGTCGTCGAACCCCTCGAGAGCGCCGCCGTACACCAATCGATGACGGACGCGCGGAATCAGCCTCTCGTCCAACGGAACTGCTGCCGATGCTTGCCCCGATGCAACCAGAATTGTCGCCTCGCAGTCGTCGACGATGTAGGCAGCCTCCGAAGCCGTGAGATGCCAGTTCACCGCAGTGATGTACAGACCGGACCTCAACGCTGCCCAGTACACCTCGAACGCCCGGAGATCGTTGTTCGAGACGAGAGCGACGTGATCCCCCGGCTTGGCACCGACGCTTCGGAAGTACCGCGCCAGCCGCGTCGAACGCTCGTCGAGTTCTCGATAGGTGATGGACTCACCCGTCGCAGGGCGAATGACGGCGGGCTTGTCCGGCGTGGACTGGACAAAATTTCCTGGAAACACGAAGACTCCTCTGTCGGTGACGACAACGCCGCGTGAGCCTGCTTCGGCGTCGACAATCCTGGTCTACCACAGGAACTCTGCCTCCCTCGGATGTTTGGCGACACCGACTCGAAGCCTGGGAATGCCCGCTCACTTATCCGACGCGACATACAGTGAGGAGAACCGCACCGTCCGAAACAGGAGATGTCCGCATGAGTGGTTGGCCCCAGGACGCAGTAGTCGACGCATTGACCGAGGAATGGAGTGTCATCGACGCACTGCTTGCCGAACTCGACGGCGATCAGTGGTTTGCTCCGTCGAACCTTCCGGGGTGGACGGTTCACGACATCGTGTCCCACCTGATCGGCACGGAATCACTGCTCGCGGGCATCAATCCGCCGTCGATCAACCTGGACGTGCATGCATTGCCCCACGTCCACAACGAGATTGCGGCGTTCAACGAGCGCTGGGTCGAAGGCCTGAGGCGGACACCGCACACGGACCTGCTGGCCCGATATCGCGATATCACCGCCGAGCGAACCGACGCACTTCGCTCGATGACGGGTGAGGATTGGGACGCCGAGACACAGACTCCGGTCGGTCTTGCGCCCTATGGCCGGTTCATGCGTATTCGGACCTTCGACTGTTGGATGCACGAACTCGACATCAGAGATGCAGTTGGCATTCCGGGCGAAGAAGGCGGATTGCGCGCGGAGATTGCATTCGGCGAAATCACCAGCGCGCTCGGATTTGTCGTCGGAAAACGAGGAAAGGCGCCAGAGGGAGCACGGATCACTTTCGAACTCGAAGGGCCACTTGCCCGTTCACTTCACGTCTCCGTCGACGCGCGTGCAACGCTCGTCCCGGAACTGGATGGTCCGGCGACAACGACCATCACGATGAGCTCACCGCTCTTCACCCGAATTGCCGGTGGCCGCGTCCACGCGTCCGATCACCGAACCGACATCTCGCTTCGCGGTGACACCACGGTGGGCACACGCGTCGTCGACAATCTGGCGTTCACGATTTGAGGATTGGGTGGGTCGGTCCCGAAGGTCCTGAAAAGTGAAACTGTTTCTCTCGTCCTACAGATTCGGCGATCACGCCGAGGCATTTGTCGATCTTGTAGGCCGCGGCGCTCGCATCGCAGTGATCGCCGCGGCTGCTGATTCATGGCCGCTCAACGCCCGCAGTTCGGCAGTCACAAGCGAATTGACCCCACTACGAGCAGCAGGCTTCACGGCAGAGGAAGTGGACGTCCGAGATTTCCTGGGTGCACCGGAAGCACTCGAAGTCCGGCTTCGCGAATTCGACTGCCTGTGGGTCCGCGGCGGAAACACGTTCGTCCTACGAGCACAGTTAGCCCGAGGTGGCGCTGATCGGGTGATCGAGAGGTTGGTACGTTCCGGCGCCGTAGCCTATGCGGGGTACAGCGCGGGAGCGTGCCTGGCGACTCCGACTCTGATCGGGCTCGACGCCTCGGACGACCCCGCTGAAGTCATGCCTACGTGCGGTGTCGACCCGATCTGGTCCGGGCTCGCTCTGGTCGACTTCGCGATAGTGCCGCACGGCGGCGATTCATTACTCGAAGATCCGCAGGTAACCGCACGGACGGTTGCGGCGCTGACCTCTGCGGGCGCGCAATTCACCGTGCTCGCCGATCAGGACGCGGTTCTAGTCGACGATTGAGCCGTCGACTAGATCTCAGCTGAGCGTCAGCCGTGCTCTGCCACCGCGGTTCCGGCCGCCGGCGACTGGCGCTCGAGCCTCGTCCACGCAATCTCCCAGCGCTTGACCGAGACCTCGTCGGCGTCCTCGAGTAGAGCGTCGAGGAGCAAGCGTGGATTCTCTCGCCATGCAAGCTCAGCGGCGTGGACCTCTGCAGCGGAGAACAATCCGGAAGCCTCGAGATCGCGAATCCACTCGCAGATCTCACCCCGGTGAATCCGAGCGATGGTCTCGTATCCCAGACCTTCGTCAAGGAAGTCGTACGAAAAAATTGCGGCAAAGTAACTGTTCGACTCACGCTGCCCGAAAATCATGTGCGTTCCTTCCTCGAAGTTGTCCGACGAAGACTCGAAATCGAACCGTTGTTGCGCCGCGCCAAAAGTTCTTCCGGCGAAGGTGTAACGCTTCTTCTATCCCCGACGATTCAAACGCTAACCCCCCGAGCGGGTCTTTGGGATCACGTCCAAGAAACGATCTGATGACCAAGGCAATACCCATGGGGTTCTCGGCACCTTGCACCTATCACCGACACGCGATCAGCGCGCCGCTGACCTGCAAATTGCCCGGTTCAGGCCCTCTTCTTAAAGCATCCGAACAGACGACAAAAAAGTTTGTGACACATCCCACATATTGGGATGTTTACGATCGCAATGCATATGTATCACCGGATGTGGGCATGAAAGCACGGACAAATCGGCACGTACAGACCAGTTTTGTTCGTTCTCCGTGGCGACGAAGGTCCCTTGAACGGTCGTCCAGTTGTAGTTGCGCTAAGTAACGGATCCCACGTCAGCGAATGATATTGCGGGCGGCCTGCCAGGTAGCGTGCTCCAGAGAACGCAGACGCGGCGCGGCGCAGCCGGCCGCCCTTTCGAAACGGAGCCCGAAGATGACCGAGACAGTGGCGCACAATCCCGCGGAAACGCGTTTCGAGATCCGAGTCGACGGCGAACTCGCCGGTTTTGCCGAGTACTCGGACCATTCCGGCGTCCGTGATTTCCACCACACGGTGACCTATCCGCAGTTTCGTGGGCGCGGACTTGCCGCAATCGTTGTGCGTGAAGCGCTCGATCAGACCCGGAACGAGGGATTGAAGATCCTTCCGACGTGCTCGTACGTCGAGAAGTTTGTTGCAGAGAACCCCGTTTACCAGGCATAACCGAACGAAGACGATCCGCGAAAAACCACTCGCGGACCTGCAGACCCCGCTGCTAGCGTCGATGGTGCCGTCGTCGAACTCGTCGAAATCCGAGTCGAAACCCTGGTCGGCACCATCTCGGGGAAGGAAAGAACGTGGTCGCCTCAGCAGATCGGCGTCCACCTACATCCTCGGACGTAGCTATTCCCAGCTATCTCCCTCTCGTACTGGTCAATCTCGCGACGCTGTTCTCGGCGATCGGCAACGGTATCGCTGTCGTCGTGCTCCCCTGGCTGGTCCTCGAACGAACGGGCAGGGCCACCGACGCGGCGATAGTGGCCGGCGCAGCAGCCATTCCGCTACTCGTATCGAGCTTGTTCTCAGGGACATTCGTCGACAAGTTCGGACGTCGTCGTACCTCGATGATTTCCGACGCACTCTCCGCGATGTCGGTAGCAACGATTCCGATCATCGCGGCCACTGCCGGCCTGACCATCCCGGTGATCGCGGCGTTGGCCGCGCTCGGCGCCGTGTTCGACCCCGCCGGAATGGCGGCGCGGGAGTCGATGCTGCCGGCCGCAACTCGGGCCGCCAAGTGGAAACTCGATCGAACCAACAGTGTGTACGAGGCCAACTTCAATGTCGCGTACCTGATCGGCCCTGGCATCGGCGGTGTCCTGATCGCAACGATCGGAGCGGTGAACACGCTCTGGGTGACGGCGGCAGGCTTTGTGTTCTCGATAGTCGTGGTCGCCTTCATCCGGCTTCCCGGGGCCGGGGTGCCCGAACACGAACATCGGCCGAAATCGATCTGGCACGGCACCCTCGACGGTCTTCGGTTCGTCTGGAACAACAAACTGCTCCGCACTCTGGCTCTGATCGACATGGCCGTCGTCGCGCTCTACATGCCGGTGGAGAGCGTCGTGTTCCCGGTGTACTTCACCGAGTTGGATCAACCTGCCCAACTCGGATCGGTGCTGATGGCCTTGGCGATCGGCGGCATCATCGGCTCTCTCGCTTATGCCCCACTCGCACCGATCATGTCCCGACGCCTGATCATGATTTTTGCGGTCGCCGTTCTCGGCATCGCAATGCTCGCGATGGCGCTCCTCCCCCCGCTCTGGGTGATCCTCGTACTCGCCGGGCTACAGGGTCTCGTCTACGGACCGGTCGGACCGATCGCCAACTACGCCATGCAGACGCACAGCCCGGAGCACATGCGCGGACGCGTCGTCGGTGTCATGACGTCGACGGCCTACGCCGCCGGCCCGCTGGGCTACCTTGCAGTCGGCCCTCTGCTCGATCAACTCGGAATCGCGTCGACCTTTGTGGCCCTGTCGATTCCGATCATCCTGATCGCCGCTGTCTGTGCTTCCCTGCCGGTGCTTCGCGAACTCGATCGTCCGCGGCACTCGACCGACGTCAGTTGAACCCCATCACGTCGTTGCCCCAGGCGACGCGCAGTCCGTGATCTGGGTCGCTGACGAGGGTGTCGGCGGAGTCGATCAACAGCGTCGACCGCTTCTCTTCCTCGTACGGCGCCCAGTGCTTCGAGCCGTCGAGGGCCGCCGGCACGGCATGCCTGGCGAAGGCCAACCATCGCCGTTGGATACGGCCGGCCACCTCCATCGCAGCCTTCCGTCCGCCGAGCCAGAACGTGGGGTCGACGTTTAGGGTTCCGAAATTGCCGAATACATAAGGTAATTCGGTCGCGTGGCCCGCGCCGATCCGCGCCGCCTTGAGCATCGGCGTCGCGTGATCGAAGCGGTAGACCCACGTAGGGGAATGCCTGCAGTGCGCGTCGGCGATCCACAGGGTCGGCATGCGAAACGCCGCGTCCCGTGAAAGCGCCAGCGCACCACTCGGTTTCGCATGGTCAGGGTAAGCCGACATGATCTCGGCGAGTTTGGTTGCGGAGATATCGGGGTGATCGTCGGCCAGTAATTGCAGCATGGCCTCGACGGACTGCGCGCTCACCGGCATCAGGGGCGACTTCATGAACTTGAAGATCGACGCCTCGTCCTTGTTGGAACCGATGATCAGCGGGATCCGGTGCGCATAACCCTTCTGGAAAGCCGCAACCGGGTAGTGCGGCACCAGATCGCGATCGACGACGGGCGCCATCGCCAAAGTTCCCGGAATCCGTGTCGGGATTTCGTTGACCAGGTCATCGCTTGCCTTGACGAGAAGTTCGAGATCCGTGGTCAGCAGATCGCCCGCATCTTCGGGCTCGATCGAGAGCAGTTCGAGAAACCGCTCCGCTACGGTCTTGGCGCGCTCGGCCCCGTAGACGGAGGTCGCGGGCGGACTTTGAGCGATCGCGCGTTGGAACAGACCTTCGGCGCTGGGACAGGTCATGAGCGTCGTGATGGATCCTGCGCCGGAGGACTCACCGAAGACGGTCACCGCTCCCGGATCTCCGCCGAACGCGTCGATGTTGTCTCGAACCCACTCGAGTGCCGCAATCTGGTCTCGCAGACCACAGTTCGATTCGAAAACGGTATCCGCGGTGGAGAATCCGGACAGGTCCAGGAATCCGAGGGCACCGACGCGATAGTTGAAGGACACGAGAACGACGTCTCCGGTTTCAGCCAGATGACGGCCGTCGTAGATCGTTTGCGCGGCGGACCCGAGGCAGTAAGCACCGCCGTGAATCCACACCATCACCGGTCGCGGCGTTCCGTCGGGGCGCGGGGCCCACACGTTGATCGACAGACAGTCCTCGTCGATCTTGAAAGCACGGTCGATCGGAACCGCCGGACTCTGCCCTTGCGGCGCGATCGGCCCGAACTCACGACAGTCGCGCACCCCGTCCCACGGCTCTGTGGGTTGCGGCGCGCGGAATCTCCGCTCACCCACCGGCGCTGCTGCGTAGGGCATGCCCTTCCACGCGAACACTCCGCCATCCGGATATCCCCGGGCTTCTCCGCCTCGGGCACGGATCACGAGAGTTCCGTCCTCGCCAAGATTCGGTCGAACGTCGGTCTCCATGTCTGAATCCCCTCCCGACCCGCGCGTGTGGCAAACAAGACCAAACGTACCAACTTAAGGCCGGTGTGCGCCGATTACTCAACTGCCAGGTAGGCGCCGACGAAGGAGAGGCTCGGTGTTAAGGTCGCCTAGTTCTGACACGGGGTGCTCCGCATGGGCGGGGCTGAGAACACACCCGGGAACCTGATCAGGTAATGCTGACGAAGGGATGTCATGGCTACTACACAGCCTGCATACAATTCTGCCGAAAACTCGGTGGCCACAGCGCCGTCGACGGATCGGTTCACCGATCGACTCTGGGCCGAGACGAAGGCCCTCCGCGAGTCGATCGACTCACTCGAGTTCCTCAAACGCCTCGGCGACGGAACACTGCCTCTCGACGCGTTCCGGACGTACATCGAGCAGGACAAGCTCTATCTGGAGGGATATTCGAAGGCCTTGTCCCTGGTCGCGGCGCACGCACCCGATCCGCAGTCCGCGGGCTTCTGGTCCAATTCCGCGTCCACGGCAGCGACAGTGGAATCTGCGCTTCACGACGGACTGCTCACCGGCGGAATTCTTCCCGCGGGATCGGGAAAACTGGAGCATTCGCAGGCCTGCCTGGGATACGTCTCGTATCTGACGGCGACTGCAGCAACCTCGCCTTACCCGGTCTCCGCAGCGGCGGTACTCCCCTGCTTCTGGATCTACGCCGAGGTCGGCCGCGATCTTGCCGCTTCAGCGCGCGAGGTGCTCGACGCCGATCCGTCACACCCGTACGCGCAGTGGGTCACAACCTACGACGCACCCGAATTCCACGAGTCTGTGGCGCAGGCTCGCGCACTGGTCGACGCGGCCGCTGAAGCAGCCACCGAGACAGAGCGTGACGCGATGAGTAAGGCGTTCCGCATCGCCAGTCGCTACGAGCTGATGTTCTGGGATTCCGCACTCCACCAGCAGCCTTGGCCGGCGTCGTGATGTCGTTTGCGGCGCTGCGCCGCACGCTTGCCACGTCTGCCGCGATCGCAGCCGCGTTCACAGTTCTGACCGGATGCGCCTCTGACAGCGGCTCTTCCGACGGGACCATTCGGTTCGCACTCGACTGGACACCGAACACGAACCACACCGGTTTGTACGTAGCACTCCAAGAGGGCTACTTCGAGGACGCCGGCCTGGACGTCTCGATCCTGCCGTACAACAACACCTCGCCCGACACCCTGGTCGATGCCGGCAATGCGGAGTTCGGCATCAGCACACAGAGTCAGGCCACGTTCGCCCGTGCGGCCGGCGCCGCCACTACGTCCGTCATCGCGCCACTTCAGCACCGCGCCACCGGCATCGGTGTGAAGGCGGATCGTGCGGACATCACGCGCCCACGTGATCTCGACGGGAAGACGTACGCCGGGTTCGGCGATCCCGGCGAAGTCGAAACGCTGCAGCAGATCATCCGCAACGACGGCGGGACCGGGAACTTCACGACGGTCACGCTCGGAACTTCCGCGTACGAAGCCGTGTACTCGGGCCAGGCAGACTTCACCGTCTCCTACTTTGCGTGGGAAGGCCTCGAAGCGGAGCGAAACGGAACTCCGATGCGGTACTTCCAGTACACCGATTACGGCTTCCCCGATGCGTATTCGATCGTAATCAACGGCAACCAGCAGTGGTTGAAGGACCATCCCGACGAGGCACGCAAGTTCGTCAAAGCCGTTCAACGCGGATATCAGACTGCTGCCGACAACCCGGACCAGGCCGCGCAGGATCTCATCGACGCGAACCCCGGAGCTTTCACCGACGAAGACCTCGTGCGTGAGAGTCAGCGGATGCTCGCCGCCGACTACATGAAAGACGCCAACGGCGTTGTGGGTGCCCAGAATCTCGAAACCTGGTCGGGTTATTCGGGATTCCTCTTCGAGAACGGATTGCTCGCCGGACCCGACGGGAAGCCGTTGACCCAGAAGCCGGACTTCTCGGAGTACTTCACCAATGAGTATCTCGACGCGTCCTGACGTGAGCGGACGGTTGGTCTCGACTATGCGGCGGGCGCTTCCCGCGCTCGCCGTGGTGGTGCTCCTCGTGGCGGCGTGGCAGATCTACGTCGAGATCAGTGGGATTCGGCCGCAAGTACTTCCGTCTCCGGGGCGCGTTCTGTCCCAGGGGTGGGACAACCGCGAGATCATCTCCGGCCACGCCTGGTCGACATTGCAGGTCACGTTGGTCGGCTTCACTGTTTCATTGGTGTTGGCCTGGATTCTTGCTGTGGTCGTGGACTTTTCGCCGTGGTTGTCACGCGCGCTGGTACCACTTTTCGTCGTCTCGCAGACGCTGCCGATCATCGCCATCGCGCCGCTGATGATCATCTGGTTCGGCTTCGGGTTGTTGCCGAAGGTGCTGGTGATCGCCCTTGCGACGTTCTTCCCCATGACCATCGGACTCATCGAGGGATTTGCCGCGGCCGACCGGGAAGCGGGCGCTCTCCTGCGCAGCATGGGCAGCACTCGCTGGCAGGAGTTCCGCTACGTCCGCCTACCTTCGGCGATTCCGCGATTCTTCACTGCCCTACGTATCGGCATCACCTACGCGGTGGTGGGTGCAGTGTTCTCCGAATATGTCGGCGCTACTTCCGGTTTGGGCATTTACATGAGCACCCAGAAGAACTCCTTCCGCACCGACCTGGTCTTGGCGGCGGTACTGGTGACTGCATTGATCAGCGTCACGCTGTACTTGCTGACGTTCGCCATCGAGCGCATCGTTGCACCATGGGCGATGAACGAAAGGTCACGGACATGACTGACCCCATGGTCGAAATCCAGGACCTGACCAAGAGGTTCGACACTGCCGGAGAATCGCGTCTCGTGCTCGATTCGGTGTCATTCTCCGCCGAATCCGGCGAATTCGTGTCAGTGATCGGGCCGAGCGGTTGCGGCAAGAGCACGATCTTCAACGTCCTTGCCGGGCTGGAATCTCCTACCTCCGGTTCGGTCCGTGTGGGCACGCGCGCAACAGAATCCGAAGCAGACGCCGAGGTACACACCGCGTACATGCCGCAGAAGGATCTTCTGTTCCCTTGGCGCTCGGTACTGGACAACACGGCCCTCGGTTTGGAAGTGCAGGGAGTCGCCAAGAAGGAAGCACGCGAGCGGGCTCGTGAGTTGTTCCCGGCATTCGGCCTGTCCGGATTCGAGGACGCTCGGCCGGCGCAGCTCTCGGGCGGTATGCGCCAGCGAGCGGCGATGCTGCGCACCGTTGTTCAGGGCAAACCTGTCCTGCTGCTCGACGAGCCGTTCGGCGCACTGGACTCGTTGACCCGCACCGAGATGCAGGCCTGGCTGCAAGACGTGTGGCAGCAGTACCGGTGGACCGTACTGATGATCACCCACGATATTCGTGAAGCGATCTATCTGTCCGACCGCGTGGTCGTTCTGTCTGCGCGTCCGGCCACGGTCAGGTGCGTCGTCGACGTTCCCTTGCCGAGGCCACGCGAGCTGGACATGATCACCACGCCCGAGTTCGCCGACGTCGAGCGTGAACTGCTTGCCGTTCTCCACGACGAGACGCGCAAGTCGCTACGCCCCTAGCGGTTACTGAAAATGCGCTGAGAGCGCGCCGATTTCACCTGCCGTTCAAGAGAAAGTGCATCGCGACGGTGCAACTTCGCGTAGGATGTCGCGGCACTTTCGCCCAAAACGCCTTAATATCAGCAAGATCCGAACGCTCGACACGCAGTCCGTCAACGCTGCACAATTCTCTGTACTCTTCGGTAACGTACACTCGGTCGCCTACGAGACCAACGGCCAGAAGGTAACTGGACGGTAAAGCGGAATCGTGGAGGCACAGTCATCGCAACAGATTTGGAAAGGGACAGCGTGAGCACACTGCAGTCAGGTCAGAGCCTCGGAGTCGGCCAGGAACTCAAGTCCGACAACGGCGCGTACACCCTCAGCTTGCAGGACGACGGCAACCTGGTCCTGTCCGAGGGTGGACAGGCTGTTTGGGCCGCAGGCACCAACGGATCCGGCGCCAACCGCGCCGAGGTGCAGGCTGACGGAAACTTCGTCATCTACAAGGACTCCGACGCCGTGTGGGCATCGCAGACCGCAGGCAACGACGGTGCCTCCCTCTCGGTTCAGGACGATCGCAACGTCGTTCTGTCCGCCGGTGGAAACGCTTTGTGGTCTTCGGACACCGCAATCGAGGCGCCGGCCGCCGAGGCTGCCCCCGAGCCCGCTCCGGCACCGGAACCCGAGCCTGCACCCGCCGCTCCGGCAGCGCAGAGCTACACCGTCGAAAGCGGCGACACCCTGTGGGCGATCGCAGAGCGCTTCTACGGTGACGGCAACCAGTACCAACGCATCGCGGATGCAAACGGCATCCCGAACCCGGATCTCATCAACGCCGGTCAGGTACTGACGATCCCCGCCTGATTCACTGCTTGACCTGGCCCTGGGTGCCGACGTTCGCGTCGGCCCCCAGGGCCTTTTGTGTTCTACGCCACACAGATTCGTGTCTCGCCCAGCAGACCCTGATACTCCATTGCGGCATCTTTTCGCCTACAGTACTTCCGTACTGCTCCCGAAGGACAGGTGTGCATGAAAGACAGAACAGTCATGATCGGCGCTGTCGCAGTGGCCGCTCTCTCTCTGACATCAGGCCTCGTTTTCGGCGGAGCAGCCGGCGCATTCGGTGCCGGCGGCCCTGTGGTGAAGCCTCCCGCTCTGGTCTCGTCGGTTTCCGTCGAGTCCGTCGCCGGGATCGAACCGGCCGCGTTCTACAGCTCGGTGGCAGTTCCTACCGTTGTCATTCCTCCGACGCCGACCTGGCGAATCGCCGACGAGACGACTGCTCCTCGCAATCAGCCGCTGGTGGTGACCGCGACAAGCACGAGTTCTGCCACCTCGACTACTACTGCAACGAGCACGACAACACCGGTCTCGTCCACGACCTCCGCGTCGGCCACCGCGACCTCAACACCGACCGCGACAGCCACGACTACCAAGACCAGCACCACCCCAGTGGTCACGACCGGGTCCACGCCGCCCGTCGTCGAGGTCTCGCCCGTTCTCGCCGGATAGTTCTCGCTCATTCGGCTGCATACCGCCTGGCGTGACGGCGGTTACAGGAGCACTTCAGTCGCCGATCTCGAATACCCGATCTACCTGCGGCGACCTTCGTCGTCCACACGGCCTGTGACCCGCTGCAATCCGGTCGACCGGAAAAGGACAGCAGCATTGTCGGAGCCTCGCGTTACCGTATAGGTCTGAGCTTTTGCGGAAGGAGGTGGCTGATGAGCGCAATGGGCTTCGATCTCGATATCAGTGTCGACCGGGCATGGGCAGAATTTCAACGTCGCCTCGGTGATCACATTTCCATCATGGTCGACGGCGATGTTCTTGCCGTGGAATCGTCCACCGGCGACTTCGATCCAGCTGACGGCGCAGCGCCATGCGTTCAGTTCCTCGTGTGGGACAAGAACACAGTCCGCTGCGAGGTTCCTTCCAACGACTTCCTTCATCCTCGCTATCGACTCGAAGACGCCGACGAACAAAAGTTGATCGCACTCGGCTGGAATCCGCCTTCCGAGAATCTCGAGGATCCGAACAACTCTCCCGCCTTCTGCGTCGACAAGGCACAGAACTGGGCCGACCAGCTCGCAGCGATGACAGTCGCCGCCTTCCGTGACGTATTCGGTGTGCAGCACCCGGCCTTCCTCGCCAGCGATCTCACCGGCAACGAGCAGACTCCGGATTTCGATCCGTCGGTTGTCGAGTCGACAGAACTTCCGACACTCGACCCCACCGCGGCGTACATGCCCACCGATATCGACCATCTCAAGGAGTTGGTCACTCTCGCATTGATTCCTATGCTCGGCACTCTTCCCGAGCGGGACAGCGACGGGGACATACCAATTCGTGTCGGCTCGACCGTCATGTTCGTGGGTCCGCTGTCCGAGTCCATGGACGTGCAGTTGTTCTCGCCGCTCGTTCAGGACATCAGCAACCGCACCCGAGCAGCCGAGGTCATCGCCGATCTCAACCGCAAATGGTCACGCATCAAGTTCGTCTTGATCGACGACCGTTTGTCGGTGTTCCTCGAGGTAGCGGGTTCACCATTCGTTCCGAAGCAACTGACGGATACGTGCGCGGCCTTGACGTCCTTCCTGCGCACCGTGGACGACGAATTCGCCGCACGTGTCGGCGGAGACCTCTTCTTCGCGAACAAGAACGGTGATTCTTCCTCGCTACAGCCCGATCTGACGGCCGAGGACCTGCCTCCCGAACTCGAGACCCTACTGCACCTCGATTTGGATGTGGCCGAGGATCTCGATGCGGTGGCGGATGTCTGCGGTCGCGATCGCGATCTGATTCTTCAGCTCCTCCACATCAGTAACGAATGGCAGATTCAGCTGCGTAGTCAGGCCGTCGACGCCCACAGTCGTGGGGACGCCGAAGAGGCTGCGGGCTACGAGGATCAGGTCGGTGGGTGGGAACTCATGGTCGACCGCCTGCGCGGGGCTTTGCGACTGGTAGTCCTGCCCAATTCTCGAACCGAGACTCCGGCAAAGCCGCAACCTGAGCAGATGGGCCTGTTCGCCGATCCCTTGCAGCAGAGCCTCTTCGACGATCCGTCCTGACACGACGGATCGCCGTTCTCACTATTCGAAGTGGGATTTGAAGATCTGCCCGTGGACGCCCACGGTTCGATCGACTACCTGCGAGACCGTGAAATCCGCTGCGGCAGAAAGATAGGCGTAGGCCGTCGCTCGATCCATTCCGCGATCATGCTCGAGGAAGTCGAGCGCGTTGACCACCGCGCGCCGCATGGCGCCGTTGAGGTCACTGTTCTGCCCGTCGACCGAACCGTTGGGGTCGGACAGGCCGATCGGAATCCAGGCCTCCTCGGTCTCTGCGAACGGGTATCCGAATGCCACCGACGGGGCGTCGCCGGAATCCTTCTTGCACACGCTCAGTCGGAACGTGCCGCGCAGCGAACCTTCCATCGCCGTCAGCGCTGCCTCACCGTCGCCCATGGCCATATGTGGGTCACCGACGTAGAACAGGGCGCCTTCGGCAAAGACCGGCAGGTAAAAGGTTGATCCGACGCCGAGATGCCTGATGTCGATGTTCCCGCCGCCCAGCGTCGGAGGAATGGAGTTCGACGACGGGGATGTCGGATCGGCGTCCGTGGAGTATGCAACTCCCATCATTCCCATGAACGGACGCAGAGGGAACCGCACCTTCGATTCACCGAAGGGCATCACACCCTTACCGTCTTCGATCGCCGTGAAAGTGGAAACACCGCCGTACTTCAACGGATCCTTTGTCGCCCGCCCGTCCGTGGCGACCGGCGGCATGACTTCGTCCAGAGTGATTCCCGCCGGAGCGGTTCCGTCGGCCGTGACGGCGAGAGCACCCTTGCCGTGTCTGCTCGACACAACACCGTACGGCACGCGGGGAATGGCTTCGAGGGTCTCGATCTTGAGTACGTCCCCGGGCTGTGCGCCCTCGACGAAGACGGGTCCGGTGACGACGTGGGGGCCGTCCTTGTCGAAGTTTCGTTCGGTTCGGTTGTATTCGGCCGCAACGGCAATCGCGTCCTCGAGCACGTCTTGCTCGGAAACGCCTTTACTGCCGAAGTATTCGAGAGGATTGCGACCTTGATCCTCGAGAATTCCCTCGTGTGAGAGTGCGTCGATGGTGACGGTCTCGCCCGACTTCATCCGCATCACTTCGCGGGTGTGAATGTTGGGCACATAGCCCCACATGACGTCCGACGGATCCGAACTCAGATAGTGATCGCCGCTGACATTTCCGCGGCCCGGTTGCAGTATCGGAACACCATCGGCGAATGGCAGTGCAGAGGAGGATGATCCAGCCGGCGATGCGTTCGAGTGCGCGCACCCCGAAGCCACACCGGCAACTCCTACGCCCGCGCCGAGGGCAGCGACTGCCCTCATGAATCCGCGTCGGCCAAGTCCTTTCGTCAGGTCTTCGGCTGCGTTGCGGGCAAGAGTGTTTTCCATCGAGTTTCCTCCGGAGTGCGTGACGATGTGCGACTGCGAAGAAAGCTAGACCCGATTTGTTACTCGTTCATTACCATTTCATGGCAAGGAAATACCGTTGACTGAGAATGAATTCAGCGACGGCGAAGCCGCCAGAGCGAGGTCGTCTCTCGTGCCCGGGCTGCGTGAAGCGCATCGGTTCGGTCACTGACCTTTGCGTGCGTCGGCTTGACGTCCATGCGGTCGACAACGGTGAGTCCACCAGCCGCGATCAGGTCGTGCAATTCCGATCGCGTTCGGAGACCGAGGTGTTCGGCAATGTCGGAGAGGATCAGCCACGCTTCTCCCCCGTCGTCCAGATGCGCTGCGACGCCTGTCAGGAAGCCCTTCAGCATTGCTCCGGCCGGGTCGTAGACCGCGTATTCGATGGGTGAGGTGGCCTTGGCCGGAATCCAGGGAGGATTGCACACCACCAACGGGGCAGAGCCTTCGGGAAAGAGGTCGGCTTCCACCACGTTCACCTGATCGCCGTAGCCAAGCCGCGAGAGGTTGCTACGGGCGCATTGCAGTGCCCGGGGGTCCTGGTCGGTGGCTGTCACTGTCTTGACGCCGCGCTGCGCCAGTACGGCGGCCAGAACGCCGGTGCCGGTGCCGATGTCGAAAGCCGATTCCGTCGACGGCAGTGGCGCAGACGCGACAAGGTCGACATACTCGCCGCGGACGGGTGAGAACACTCCGAACGCGGGATGGATGCGGGCGTCGAGAGCCTCGATGAAAACGCCTTTGCGGTGCCACTCGTAAGCACCGATGGCGCCGAGAATGTCACGCAACGAGCGAACCGACGGCTCACCAGTAATCCCGAACGCCTCGGTCAAAGCTACTTGCGCGTCCGGGGAGCGCCGAAGTGGAATCGACAGATCTGCATCCAAGGGAATGAGCAGCATGCCGAGAATCTGCGCACGACGCCCTTGGGTCTGCCGGTGGAGATGGAAGGCTTCGGCGGGATCGTCGGAGGCTCGGCGCGGCTTGCGGTCGATGCGCGACGCGACGGCCTTCGTCAGTTGGCGAGCGTTCTGAAAGTCTCCGCGCCACAGCAACGCCGTGCCTTCGCACGCCAAGCGATAGGCGTCGTCGGCCTTCATCGTGTCGTCGGCGACGACGACGCGCTTGGGCGCCGGGGCGTTGCTCGTCGAACCCCAACGGGCCGATTGTTCGGCGTCGTTCTCGGTCCACACAGCGAATTGTTCAGTCATGTAAGCCCTTCCGGCGTCCGACGCATGGCGGCCGGTCTACCGGCTGATGTGGTCCAGATCTGCAAAATCTGCTTGTCTGGTGTCCACACTAGTCGGGACCGGCCGCGCTACATGACTGCGAGAGGGATGTCAGCCCTTGGCTACGCGAGCTGCCTCGGCGATCCGAGCCTCGGCGACCGCGTCAGCTGCCTCGCCGGCGAGGATTCCGTCCTTCTTCGACTTCGCGAAGATCTCGGTGACCGTGTCGAAGATCTTCTCGACCTTGAGCTTGACCTCTTCGGCCGAGTTGCCCTTCAGCTCGCCGGCGACCTGGATGAGGCCGCCGCCGTTGGCCACGTAGTCAGGTGTCCAGGTGATGCCGCGGTCACGGAGGATGTTCTCGACCTCGGGGACGGTGAGCTGGTTGTTCGCAGCGCCGCAGACAACCTCGGCCTTGATCGAGCGTGCGGTCGTGTCGGTGAGGGTTGCGCCCATTGCGCACGGTGCGTAGACGTCGAGATCGGCGTCGATGATGCTGTCGACGATGCTCACCTGCGGGAAGTCCGCCTTGACGCGGTCGAGCGCTGTGGCGTTGACGTCGGTCGCCAAAACGGTTGCACCGTCTGCGAGAAGAAGCTTGATGAGTTCGTAGCCGACCTTGCCTGTGCCCTCGACACCAACAGTCTTGCCTGCGAGCGACGGCGTGCCCCAATGCGACTGCGCCGCGGCGCGCATCGACTGGAATACGCCGAGGGCCGTCATCGGAGCGCTGTCGCCGGAACCGCCGACGGTGGCGTTGCGGCCGACGACGAAGTCGGTGTTGCGGCCGATGACGTCGAGATCGTTGGAGTTGGTTCCGACGTCACCAGCGGTGATGTAGCGGCCACCGAGGGTCTGGACGAATTTTGCGTAGGCGCCGAGCAATTCGTCGGTCTTGGCCGTCGCGGGGTCGCCGATGATGACAGCCTTGCCGCCGCCGAGGTCGACGCCGGCAACCGCAGCCTTGTAGGTCATGCCGCGCGAGAGGCGCAAAACGTCTGTGACTGCGGCAGATTCGTCGGAGTACGGGTAGAAGCGCGTTCCGCCGAGCGCGGGGCCGAGCGTCGTGGAGTGGATGGCGACGATGGCCTTGAGGCCGCTCGCGGGATCCTGGAAGAAGCTCACCTGCTCGTGGGGGTAATCGCGCAGGTAGTCGGCGCGATCGAACACGCCCGCAGTGTCGTCATGGGAAACAACGGAGTTCACGGGCTCGGCGGTGAGAGTCATTGTGGGATAGACCTTTCCGAAGGATTAACGGGGCGCAGTCGAAATATTGGGACGAATTGGCTATTGGGTACTATTGGGGACAAATAACCCAAAGAGAATCCCGCTGAGCAATTCGTGGAACCAATGCTCTGCCTGAGTTACGATTTGGTCAATGCAAATCTCTTGAACTAGTCAATTCGATCATCCAGTGACTCATATCACTGAGGAGAGGTTCACAAAGTGCTCAGCATCGACAAGCTCGACGTCCAGTTGCTCGGACTGCTCAGCAAGGACTCGAGGATGAGTGTGGCCGAGTTGGCCAACTCGTTGGGCGTCGCCCGCAACACCGTCCAGTCGCGAATGAAGCGCATGGAATCCAACGGACTTCTCACCGGGTTTCGGCCGAATCTCAATCTCCCCGAGGTCGGTATCCCGATTCAGGCATTTGTCGGTCTGGAGCTCGAGCAGGGCAAGATCAGCGCAGTGGCCCGCAGTCTGACCGAGTTGCCCGAGGTGATCGAAATTCACGCCACAACCGGCCGCGAGGATCTGCTCGTTCGGGTTGCCACGTCGACGCACGCGGCATTGCAGAAGTTGGCCGAGCAGATCGTGTCGCTTCCAGGCGTCACGCATTCGACCACGACCATCGCTCTGACCAATCCCCTTCCGTATCGAATTCAGCCTCTCCTCGAGCACCTCACCAATGACGCCGGCTGGGGTCGTTCGACTGCCTTCCCCCGCCAGCAGGACTAGGACGGGTGGTCGCGTCGATGCTTCCCGGTGCGCTAGTTTCATGGTTATGAGTGAGATCCAGGGACAGCGCATCGCGTTCATTCAGGCGACGTGGCATCGCAACATCGTCGACCGTGCACGCGACGGATTCACCGACGCGATCGTCGAGCTCGGCTACCCCAAGGACACGGTTGATTTCTTCGAGGTACCGGGGGCTTTCGAGATCCCGCTGCACGCTCGGCGGTTGGCCCAGACCGGCCGCTACCAGGCGATCGTTGCCGCAGGCCTGGTCGTCGACGGTGGAATCTACCGGCATGACTTCGTGGCGACGGCTGTCATCGACGGTCTGATGCGCGTGCAGCTCGACACCGACGTTCCGGTCTTCTCGGTGGTTTTGACGCCGCATCACTTCCACGAGCACGCCGAGCACGTCGACTACTTCAGCACGCATTTCGTGAAGAAGGGCGCCGAGGCTGCGCGCGCGGTCGACGCCACCGTCAAGTCGTTGAAGGCCCTGCCCACCAGCTAGTCGTTACCCAAGTCTCGCTGAGTCGAATGCCATCGGCTCAGCGAGATTTTTTGTGTCTATCGAGGGGTGTCGACGCTTGCCAGTGCGGAGGCGTTCGAGTCGTCGACTTCGCCGTAGCGGTCGACGCATTGCTGGAAGAAGTCCCGCATCTCGGTGACCACCTGGATGTGGCTGTTTAACGACTTCTCCAACGAATCTTCACCGCCGACGGCCTTCTTGGAGAATTTCGCGGCGAGGTCCTGCCCAGACTGGAAAGTCCCCATCCCCTTCACGTCTCCGATTCGCTCACACATGAGCACCATCGCTCGCAGCTCGTCGAGCAACGAATTACAAGCACATACAATCGGTTTCGCAACATCGGGCTCGACAATCACAAGCCCCCTCGCCGTGCTCACCGCGGGAGGTTCCCGTCGAGGTGTTCTGCGACGTATGCAACTAATTCACACGCCGACTCTTGGTGCGTGACCCCAGCCTTTGCTTCGACATTGACCCACACCGAACCCTGCGAGGCCGCAAGGGCCACGTAGCAGCCGTCGACTGCTGCATCGCTTTCTCGCTGGAATCGAATACCCACGCGATCACCAATCGGCATTTCTACAAACTCCGCATAGTCCGGGTTTCGGGTCACGTCGTTCTGCGTGTATCTGTTTGAGAGAACTGACACGAAGAACCACGTTCCTGTCCATGAACAAATCCTCCATCCCGGCTGCTCGACACCCGCGATATCAACTTCCTCGGTAGCCGGATCAAGCCCAACTTCTTCCAGAACCGAGTCCGGAATGTCCTTGCAGGGATCGAACAATCCCTCTTGGCCGGACGCAGGTTGCGGCGCCCCTTGCAACGATGCACTGCACCCCGCCGCCAGTGCGCCCGCGAACAGTACGGCCGCCACCCTGTTGGCCTTCATCCGAGAACTCACGAACCCGGAAGATCCTGGCCCGCGAGCGTGACCGCGTTGGAAGTATCGACACCGCTGTAACTGTCCAGACACTTCTGAAAAAAGTCCCGCATCTCGGTGACAACCTGGACGTGGCTCTTCAGCGCCTTCTCCAACGAGTCCTCCCCACCGACGGCCTTCTTGGAGAATTTTCCAGCGAGGTTTTCCGCGGAGGTCAAAGATCCCATGCATTTTACATCGGACACTCCGCCGACCATCCCCAACGCGCCCTCCAACACGAGCAGGTAGCTGTCACAGGCACCAATAAGCCCGTGAGCGACTTCCGGATCCAATTGAAAGGAAGGTCCACCAGCGTCTAGGTCCCACAACAGCGATAGCGCTGGTCGGCTGCTAAGGAGTATCTCTGGATTCGTCACGTCGCTCCCCCGTCCTTGCCGATGCCTCGGTCGATCAATTCGGCCATAAACCCTCGAACCTCCCCGCGAACCCAAATGCCAATTGACAGGTCGGCTCCTCGATCGGGCGAATTCCCTTGCGGTAGACCTTCAACCAAACCGACCCTTGCCCTGTATCCACAGCGACGTAACACGCGCCGTCATCCAAGTCCGCCGTCCTTCGGAACTCGATAGCCTTGCGCTGTCCAACCTCGATATCGCGCAGCTGCGCATAGTCCGGATTCGCCCGGATGTCGTCCGTCGAGTGTTCGTTTGCGTACATCGCGGCGAAGTACCACGAGCCTGACCAGGTGCAGATCTTCCACCCGGGTTGCGCAACACCCGCGATGTCAACTTCCTCGGTCGCCGGATCAAGCCCCACTTCTTCCAGAACTGAGTCCGGAATGTCCTTGCATGGATCGAACAAACCCTCTTGGCCGGATGCAGGCTCAGCCGCCCCCTCCACGACTGAGCTGCATCCTGCCGCAGCCCACACCAACATCCCAGCCATGAGCAATCGCCCAACCCCCACCGACCCCCGCATGGCACCCCCTGTTGATGTGGACCCACTCTATTGGATGCATCAGAGACCCCATCGGTTCCCGCAATCCTGAAATTCCCAGGTCACGATCGCCGGTTCACTCAGAGCGCATCTCCAGCGATTGACGCTCAGCTCAGCAGTCGCATACTGGAGAGGTTGACTACAACTTCGGGAAGGCACCGAGTGAGCGCACCGAAAGCCCCGGCCAAACCAGCGATCCTCAGCGTCGACGACGATCCTGGTGTTTCGCGTGCCGTCGTTCGAGACCTCCGCAAGCGGTACGGAGAGAAGTACCGAATCATTCGTGCGGAGTCCGGCGACCAGGCTCTCGAGACCTTGCGTGAAATGAAACTTCGCGGCGATGCAGTCGCTGTCATCGTCGCCGATTACCGCATGCCTGGTTTGAGTGGAATCGAGTTCCTCGAACAGGCAATGGACCTGTATCCCGTAGCTCGGCGCGTTCTACTGACCGCCTACGCCGATACTGATGCTGCGATCGACGCCATCAACGTAGTCGACCTCGACCACTACCTCCTCAAGCCTTGGGATCCGCCGGAGGAGAAGCTGTACCCCGTCATCGATGCGCTGCTCGATGCCTGGGCAAGCTCGAGTCATCACCCCGCCGAGGAAACAAAGGTGATCGGCCATCGTTGGTCCGAGCGATCCTCCGACGTTCGAGAGTTCTTGGCACGCAACCAACTTGCCTATCGCTGGTACATGTCAGACGAGCCGGAAGGCCAACGACTGCTCTCGGCTGCCGGTACCGACGAACTGCGGCTTCCCGTCGTCATCGCATCCAATGGGGATGTCCTTGTCGAGCCCACTGACGCCGAACTCGCCGACAAACTCGGGTTGAGTACCACCCTCTCCGAAGACTTTTACGATCTCGTTGTCATCGGCGGCGGCCCTGCGGGTCTGGGCGCTGCTCTGTACGGCGCTTCGGAGGGACTTCGGACGGTTCTCATCGAACGGCGGGCGACTGGCGGTCAGGCCGGCCAGAGTTCACGAATCGAGAACTACCTCGGCTTCCCCGACGGAGTCTCCGGCGCACAGTTGGCCGATCGGGCGAGGCGCCAGGCAACCAAGTTCGGCGCCGAGGTCATCACCGCGCGAGACGTCACCGGTTTGGAAATCAACGGCTCGGCCCGCACAGTGCGTTTCGACGACGGTTCGTCGGTCGACGCCCATTCGGTCATCTTGGCGACCGGTGTTTCCTATCGCCAGCTTTCGGCGCCGGGACTCGATACATACACCGGCCGAGGGGTCTACTACGGATCGGCCGTCACCGAAGCCGCTCGGTGCAGCGAGCAGGATGTGTACATAGTCGGCGGCGCCAATTCGGCAGGGCAAGCTGCGGTCTATCTGTCCCGCGGAGCTAGGTCCGTCACCATTCTCATTCGCGGCAACTCGCTCGAAGCCTCGATGTCCTACTACCTGATTCAGCAGATCGAAAAGAATCCGAAGATCACCGTGCGCACGTGCACGGAGGTAGTCGGCGCTGAGGGTGACGATCACCTCGAACGAATTACACTGCGTAACAGAGCCACCGGAGAAGAAGACACTGTCGATGCTCAGTGGTTGTTCATCTTCATCGGTGCCGCTCCCCTGACCGACTGGCTCGGAGACGTGGTGGTCCGCGACGGAAATGGCTTCGTTCTTGCCGGCCCGGACCTTCCGTCCGAAGGCGTCACACCGGACGGGTGGCCGCTCGACCGCGCACCACATCATCTCGAAACCAGTGTCCCCGGAGTGTTTGTCGCCGGGGACGTACACGCCGAATCGGCCAAGCGCGTCGCGTCGGCCGTCGGAGAGGGCGCGATGGCCGTGATGTTCGTCCACCGCTATCTCGCTCAACAATAGGGAGATTCGATGTCCATTCCTGAGTGCAGCCCCGACCTGCTTCGCACCCTGTTCCTGTTCGAGAAGCTCACCGACGATCAGCTCGAATCGCTTTGCCAGGCAGGCCATATCACCGAGATCGATCGAGGGCAGGTCTACCTCGAAGGTGAGCCTGCCACCTGCTTCTACGTCCTGATCGAGGGCGAGGTCGTGCTGTCCAAGCTGTCGGGCGGCGAAGACATCGAGATCAACAGGACCACCCAGCGCGGCGTCTACTCGGGAGGATGGACGGCGTATCTCGGCGATCGGGTACCGCAGGTGTACGCCGGTTCGATGCGGGTGACGACTCCTTCGACGTTTTTCGTCCTGGACGCCGACAAATTCGGCAATGCGATGCGCGAGTGGTTTCCGATGGCGGTTCATCTACTCGAAGGTGTTTTCTTCGGCAAGAAAAACACCCAGCAGATCATCGACCAACGCGAACGACTGCTGGCGCTTGGATCACTGTCGGCGGGATTGACTCACGAGCTCAACAACCCTGCAGCCGCAGCGGTTCGAGCGACGGCGTCGTTGCGCGAGCGTGTTGCAGGTATGCGTCACAAGCTGGGAATGGTCGCGTCAGGCACCTACGACCGCGATGCACTCGTCACTCTCATGCGGCTTCAAGAAGAAGTTGCAGAGGTTGTCGCCAAGGCGCCGACGCTCACTCCCCTCGAAGCCTCGGATCGAGAGGATTCGTTGGGTGAATGGTTCGAGGATCATTCGATTCGAGAGGGTTGGGATCTGGCTCCGACCTTCGTGCAGGCTGGTCTCGACACCGCTTGGCTCGAGAATGTTGCTGCAGCCGTTGACGAGTCCGTACTCGAAGGCGCAATTCGCTGGCTGAATTACACCATCGAATCCGAACTCCTGATGAACGAGATCGCCGACTCCACAACGAGGATCTCGACGCTCGTCGGTGCGGCGAAACAGTATTCACAGATGGACCGCGCTCCCTTCCAGACCATCGATGTCCACGAACTGCTCGACAGCACGTTGATCATGTTGGGCCAAAAGATCGGAAGCGGAATCGAAGTCGTCAAGGAATACGACCTCACGCTGCCTCCGATCGACGCCTACGCCGCCGAACTCAATCAGGTGTGGACCAATCTCATCGACAATGCGGTCTCTGCCATGGACGGATCGGGAACACTCACCGTTCGGACAAGCCGAGACGGTGACCGCGTGTGCATCGAGATCTGCGACACCGGCGCCGGGATCCCCGATGACGTCATCGACAGGATCTTCGAACCGTTCTTCACTACCAAGCCAGTCGGCGAGGGAACCGGTCTCGGCCTTGATATTTCGTGGCGAATTGTGGTCGGCAAGCATCGTGGTGAGCTGCGGGTCACGTCAGAGCCTGGTAACACCCGGTTCAGAGTTTTGCTGCCAATCGCGGGCCCACCGCGGGATACGCGTGACGACTAGTCGCCCTTGCACGGCCGGCAGGCAAAGCGCACGATGAAATGACCGACTTCAGGCAGTGAGAGGGTGGACCATGACCGACGGACTTCCAGCGGGGATCGATCCGAGCGTGCCGCCCAGTGGCGCGGGATGCGTCGAATGCGATGCGAGCGGCGGTTGGTGGGTGCACCTGCGTCGTTGCGCGCAATGCGGTCACGTGGGGTGTTGCGACTCCTCACCGTCACAGCACGCGAGCAAGCATGCGGCCTCGACGAAGCATCCGTTCATGCAGAGCTACGAACCCGGCGAGGATTGGTTCTGGAGCTTCGAAACCAATGAGGCGTACGACGGACCTGAATTGGCGGCGCCCACTTCACATCCCGTAGCTCAGCCGACGCCGGGACCTAAGGGTCGTGTCCCAGCCGATTGGCAGCAACACATCCACTGACTCAGTTCGGTTGGTCGATCGACCACAAAGTCGAGACGTTCGACGCCTCCTGATTCAATGCGTTGTCGATGCAGGCTCGAAACTGAGCTTGCATCGACTTGACAGCTTCGACGTGGCTTTTAAGCACGTCGAGTAGGGCGTCCGGCCCACCCACAGCCTTCTGCTCGAATTTGGTCTGGAGCGCTTGTCCAGACACGAGCGTGCCGAAGGCGTCGATCGTCCCCAACTCGATCGCCTTGACAATCATCGCTTGCAGTTCCGCATGCAGCACGTCACACGCATCATGCAAACGGGCAGCGATTCCAGCGTCAAGGAAAAACACATCGCTAATTTCGCTCATCGAACCTCCTCGGTCGTCGATTCAATGCCAGTTTCAGTTCGGTAAGTGCGGACGAAGCACAACTGCTTGACGAGTCGCCAATTCGCATAGTTCTTCCTTGTGAGTCTCACCAAAGAGAGCATCAATCCGAACGAATATCGCACCCTGCTGAACGGGGATCGCGACCATGCACAGATTCCCGTCCACATCTCTGCGCTCGCGAAATGTTATTGCTCCCGCCCCGACAGCTGGCGCATCCCGAATATCTGTGTCGTTGGGATTTCGACGAACATCGTCGAGCGTGTGGAATGTCGACCACACTCCGAGCTGATACCAATCAGACATCCAGGTGCATATCTCAAATTCCCCCTGACGGACGCCGAGGATTCCGGTCTCTTCACTCGCGACGTCTGCGCCGAGACCTGAGATCACTTCGTCCGGAATTGCCGAACATGGGTCGAACAGCCCATCAGTTCCGTCTGGGCGAACTGCATGCCCCTCGATAGTCGAGGAACAACCCCCAACCAACAGCGCGGCCGCGACCAGGACCACTGCACCCCTCTTTCCCACAGCACTCCCCTCCTTCGCTGCCGGGATACTCCAGCGGCACTCCGCTAACTCAATTTGGCGGGTCGATCGACCTTAAAGTCGAGACGTTCGACGACTCCTGATCCAATGCGTTGTCGATGCAGGCTTGAAACTGAGCCTGCATCGCCTCCACGACCGCGATATGACTCGACAACACATCGACCAGCGCATCCGGGCCGCCGACCGCTTTCTCCTCGAACTTAACCTGCAGTGCCCGGGCGGATCCGAGAGTGCCGAAGCCTCCGACTTGACCGAGATAGTTCGCATCGTCCGACAGTGACCTGAACAGCGAAATTAGATCATCACACGCCTCCGCCAGATCCTCTGCGACCCTCTTCTCCAGATACAAACCGGACATCACATACTCCAATTCACTACGAGTCGAATCTCTTCCGAGCGTCATTCGGGAAGCAGCGGTAACACGGTCAGACCGACCCGCTCAACCAGTTCACACGGAGTTTCGGGGCGCTGGTCACCGACTTTCGCACCCACTCGAATCATTGCCGTGGACTGCGCAGTCGCGAAGGCGATATTGCATGCCGAATCAGCCTTGTCATTGCGTTCTTGGAACATCAGAACCTCTCGGCCGGCAACTTGAATTCGATGTAGATCGCGCATCACCGGATTTGCTTCGACGTCCGCCAGCGAGTGTGTTGTGGAGGTCAGACGGAGGAAGAACCAAGACCCTTCCCACTTACAGATATTGAACCCATCGATATGCGTGTCAACGATGTCAACCTCTTTTGTTGCCGGGTCAACTCCGACTTTCTCCAATTCCTCATTGCTGAGAACCTCACACGGATCAAACATCCCAATCACATCGACAGGGAAAGCCTCGCCCTCGACAGTCGAGGAACAACCCCCAACCAACAGCGCGGCCGCGACCAAGACCACTGCACCCCTCACTCCCACAGCACTCCCCCTCGTTCGCGGCCCGCTCACAGTATTGGACGCTCCCCAGCACCGATCGGTTCCACGACATTGCATTCCGTTGCAACCCTTCACCCACGCCGACAATCGGCCTAACGTCGATCTACCAGGGGATTCACAACGAAGTGAGGTGCGGATCAATGAAGGCAGCACGGTTCCACGGGCAGAAAGACATCCGGATCGAAGAGATCCCTGAGCCCGAATTGCGGCCAGGAACAGTCAAGCTGAAGGTCGCATGGTGCGGAATCTGCGGCACCGATCTCCACGAGTACCTCGAGGGACCGATCTTCATCTCCGCACCCGGACACCCGCATCCACTCTCACACGAGAATGCGCCGGTCACGATGGGCCACGAGTTCTCCGGCACCGTCGAAGAGGTCGGCGAAGGTGTGACGGACGTCGATGTCGGTGAAAATGTTGTCGTCGAGCCGTACTTCGTCTGCAACGAGTGCGCCCCGTGCAAGGCGGGCAACTACCACCTGTGTACGAAGATGGGGTTCATCGGCTTGGCCGGCGGCGGTGGCGGACTCAGCGAGAAGGTCGTCGTCGACCGTCGCTGGATCCACAAGATCGGCAACATCCCGCTCGACGAGGCAGCTCTCATCGAACCGTTGAGCGTCGCCCATCACGCAGTCGTACGCAGTGGAGCCGAAAGCGGCAACGTCGCCATCGTGGGCGGAGCCGGACCGATCGGACTCCTCGTTGCGGCAGTTCTCAAGGGTCTGGGTGTCACGACGATCGTCACCGAACTCAGCGAAGCCCGCAAGGCCAAGGCCCTCTCCAGTGGAGTCGCCGACTACGTCATCGATCCCACCACCGAAGACGTCAAAGCGCGCGTCCTCGAACTCAGCGGAGGCATCGGCGCAGACATCGGCTTCGAATGCGCAGGCGTCAACGCAGTACTCGACACCATGCTCGACACGGTCCGGCCTGCTGGAGTTGTTGTCAACGTGTCGATCTGGGGCAAGCCCGCGACCATCGACATGCAGAAGTTGGTCCTCAAGGAAATCGATCTACGCGGAACCATCGCGTACGTCCGTGACCATGAGGCGGTAATCAAGATGGTCCAGGACGGCGTTGTCGATCTGGCGCCTTTCATCACCGGTCGCATTCAGCTCGAAGAGTTGATCTCCGAAGGATTCACCACTCTGATCGAGCACAACGACACGGCGGTCAAGATTCTCGTCAGGTCGTGACCGGACGGGGCACCTCGGGACCCACCGCAGTCAGCGACCCAGGTGCCCGCCCCTTGCCCCATCCCAGCTTCTCTCGGTAGCGGCCGATGTGATCGTCCTCGATCACATCGGCCGTTTCCAGCGGTGTGGATTGCGGATGCACGTATAGCGCATCCGTCGGGCAATATGCCTCACACATGAAGCAGGTCTGGCAATCCGATTGGCGCGCAATCACCGGGACGCCCGACGGCGTCCGATCGAAAACATCTGTAGGACACACATCTACGCACTTGTCGCAGCCGATGCAGTCAGGCGCGGACACCAGCTCGATCATGACGCCACCAGTGCAGACCCGACAGATTCAGAAGTCCGGGTCCACACCGAATCCAAACCGCCGGTGAGGACGTGATGGTGCTGCGTCACATCGAGTTCGGGATAATCGTCCCGCTTGCTCATTCCCCGAGTCTCGGTCCGCGCCAACGTCGAGTGGTACATCCAGCGACCGACGGCCGTGATCGCGGCAGCCTGCCGCGCCGCCATCCGACCTGCTGGGTCCGCGCCCAGATCCGCACTCACTGCACCCCAGAGCGATTCGAGCTCACCAAGCGCTGCGGATACTCGATCACCGCTGCGGAGGTAGTTCTTGTCGAAGGGAATCAGCTGCGCCTGAGCAGCTTTCACCACATCGTCGGCAGCAAACCCGGTTCGTACCGGATTACGCAATCCGACGGTTCCGGCTCCGCGTAAACCACTGGTAGCCCCGCGTCCGACCGACAGCGCATAGCGCGCGGCGCCGGTGCCCGCCCACGAACCAGAGGACATCGCCCACGCGGCGTTGTGACTTCCCCCGCCGGTAAAACCTCCGCAGATTCGCTCTCGGGTCGCAGCGTCCCCGGCGGCAAACAGTCCTGGAACGGATGACGCGCAATCGTCGTCGACGACGTTGATTCCCCCAGTGCCGCGCACCGTGCCTTCAGCGAGCATGCCGACCTCGAATTTGTCGGTGAAGGGATCGATTCCGCGGCGATCGAATTGCAGGAAGAAGTTGGGTTGCCCCAGTCTCATTCGACGCTGCACCTCAGCGTCGGCTCGATCGATCTGCGCGAAGACCGGCTCGTTCCGCAACGTACTGGCGATGACGGACCTCCCCTTCGCCGAACCTGCACCTTCGAGCACTCTTCCGTCTGCGTGGAAGAACGTCGCGTACGCGTAGTAGGCAGTTTTGGTGATCGTCGATCCGGCCGCTGCGATTCCGTACGCGTTGGAGAACTCCATGCCGGAGAACTCGGCTCCGACTTCGGCTGCCATCAATGCACCGTCACCGGTATCGACATTGGTGCCCAACGCACCGGACAGAAACGCACAACCTCCGCTGGCGATCACTACCGCGCCTGCCGAGACGCGGTAGTCCTGGTGTTCGTGACGCTGGTATCCGGCGACTCCGCGAACTCGGCCCTCGCCGTCCACCAACAACTCGAGTGCCGGCGAATGGTCGAGGATCCGCACACCGGCTCGACGAATCCAGGTGCGCATCCGCCGCATGTACTCCGGCCCCTGCAAGCCGGTGCGTATCTGCTTGCCCGTGCTGGTGTCGACGGGGAAGGGATATCTGCCCTCCACCGCGAGGAGATCCATGTTGGAGTAGGTCTGCGCGAGCACGCGGTCCATCCAGTGGTGGTCGGCAAGATATCCGCCGAGCGCCTCGCGTCCGGCCTTTGCCCGCTCACGTGCAGTCGTATCCGGTTCGACGTACCAAACACCCGTTCCGGAGGGGGCCGTTGCGCCGCTCGTTCCGCAGTAGCCCTTGTCGACCAGGACGACGTCTGCACCGGCCTTGGCCGCGCGCAACGCTGCCCACGCGCCGGCGGGGCCACCACCGATCACCAATACATCGGTGGAGAGTTCGAGGACGTCCATCACTGGCCAGCTCCTGTCAGAGGTCTACGCAACACTGCTGTTGCCGCAATATTCCTCGAACGAACTACCCAGCGCCACAGTCAGAATCACTGTGAACTCAACCGGTCACCATCGCATCGACAGAGCGCTACGACGCTTCCCGCTCCTCATCGGTGCACAGCGCGGAATACTTGGCGAAGGCTTCCTGCAAGGTCAGCGATTGACGTCGCTCGGCGATGTCGCGGGGCTTTCCCTGCGCAACACATCGACGCGCATGCTCGATCACAGCTTCACGAATGACGCTCGAAATGTCCGCGCCCGTGAGCTCTTGGAGGGTCTCTAGGGCCCTCAGTTCCTCTACGTCGAATCTCACCGTTACCGATCGTCTAGCCACGCTCAGGATGTTACTTGCGGGTACACCAAAATTGGTGAGCTAAATATGCGTCGAGTCGAATATCTTTGGGCGCCAAAACCTTCGAATTCCGATCTACGTGGGTAAATCGTTTTCCACCCACGGCACTCATGTAACGCAACGCACACGGCGCTATCCAGCGTGCCGACGGACACTGTCGCTGTCTATGCTTGCGAAACACTGCCTTCGATCGGAGATACACCGCGTGAGCATCGACCACATCGTTTCCGCAGTCGACGGCGACGCTGCCGAGCGAATCAAGACAGCTCTGGCCCAGAGAGCCGCAACCTCGACGGACACGACCACGCTGGTGTTCGACGGCGTGAGCATCGAGATTCCTCCGTCGGTCGGCGACGCCGTCGTCCAACTCCTGACCTACCTCGCTGCCGGCGACAGCGTCGCCCTCGGGCCAGTTGCAGAACTCCTCACCACCTCGCAGGCAGCAGAGATCCTCGGCGTTTCGGACACGTATGTGCGCAAACTCGCCGACGCCGGGAAACTCCCGATCGAACTACGCGGCACCCACCGCAGGTTCCGCCTCGATGACGTGATGGCTTACCGCGAGCAGTTCCCCAAACGCGCCTAACTCTTCGCGTACATTCCTTCGATCTCCTTCGAGAACCGATCGACGACCACATTGCGCTTGATCTTGAGCGTCGCTGTCATCTCACCGTCTTCCTCGGTCAGATCGCGATCGAGAATGACGAACTTCTTGATCGACTCTGTATGCGAGACAGCAGCATTGGCGTCGTCGACAGCCTTCTGCAGCTCCGCTCGAAGGTCCTTGTCGTCACGTAGTTCGGCGACGGTGGCACCAGAAGGCTTGCCGTTCTCCGCCTTCCACTTCTCCAATACCTCGGGGTCGACGGTCAGCAACGCCGTGATGTAGGTCTTCCCGTCGCCGACGACGACTGCCTGCGAGACGATGGAATGCGAACGTATACGGTCTTCCATCGGGCCGGGCGAGACGTTCTTGCCACCCGCCGTCACCAGAAGATCCTTCTTGCGTCCGGTGATGGAAAGGTAACCGTCGCTGTCGAGTTCACCGAGATCCCCGGTGCGCATCCAGCCGTTGACGAACGTCTCTTCGGTGGCCTTGTCGTTCTTCCAGTAGCCCTTGAAGACAACCCCGCCGTTGAGTTCGATCTCGCCGTCCTCGGCGATGCGTACCCCGTTGCCGCCCATCGGCTGTCCGACGGTTCCGATCTTCTGAGCGCCCGGGACGTTGACGCAGTGCGCTGCTGTGGTTTCGGTGAGACCGTAACCCTCGTAGATCGGAACTCCGAGCCCACGGAAGAAGTGCCCCAGTTCAGGAGTGAGGGCGCCGCCGCCGGAGATCGCGAACCAGCATTCGCCCCCGAGAGCCTCACGAAGTTTCGAGTACACGAGTTTGTCTGCAACTGCGTGCTTCGCCTTCAAGATCAGCGAGGGACCGCCCTTGTCGAGGGCTTGGCTGTACTCCTTGGCGGTGGCTTCGGCGAAGGCGAAGATCGCGCCTGGGATCTTTCCACCGGACTCCGCCTTGCGTGCTGCGCCGTCACGGACTTTTTCGAATACACGCGGAACACCGAGGATGGTGTTGGGCTTGTACCGCTCGAATTGAGTTGTAATGGTGGAAAAGTCGGACCAGTGCGCCTGCGACGCACCAGCTTCGAACGTCGCGAGGGACACCGCGCGAGCCAGTACGTGAGCGAGCGGCAGGAAGGTCAGGACTCGGTTTCCCGGAACCGCCACCTTGCCGATCGATGCCGTGAGAATCCCGCGCACCTCGGACAGGAAGTTGCGATGCGTGAGGATGCATCCCTTGGGACGGCCTGTGGTGCCGGAGGTGTAGACGAGTGACGCCAGATCGTCGGCCTTGATGCCCGCGAGTCGCTTCTTCAGCTCGGTATCGTCAACGTCGGCGCCCTGTGCGGTCAGCTTTTCGACTGCTCCGTCGTCGATCTGCATGACGGCCTTGAGAGAGCTTGGCGCGTCCTGGAACAGCTGCTCGTGCGCGCCGGTTTCGACGATTGCGATGACGGCCTCGGAGTCTTCGAGGATCCAGCTGACCTGCCCCTGAGACGACGAGTCGTAGATCGGAACGGTAGCGGCGCCGGCAGCCCAGATGGCGAAGTCGAAGAGCGTCCACTCGTATCGGGTCGCGGAGAGGAGTGCGACGCGGTCGCCTGCCTGCACCCCGGCTGCAATGAGACCGTTTGCGACGCCGGTGACCTGCTCGGCGAACTCTTTGGCTGTGACGTCTACCCAACCCTCTCCCTTGGGGCGGGAGAACACCGTCAGTTCGGGCGTGCGCTCGGCGTGAGTGAAGACGGTGTGCACCACAGACTCATTGTCGGAGATGGTGAACTGGGCTTTGGCGCTGTACTCACTCACAGGGTGTCATCTCCGTTGGTCTGCGATTCGATGCTGATTCTGAAGCGGTGGAGTGCGCGGGCGAAGTCTGCGACCTCGGACTCGGTCCAATCGTGCAGCCTGCCGGCGACTTGGTCGAGCCGACGCGCGTCGGCGGCGTCGAGGTATTTGCGGCCAGCCTCCGTGAGGTGCAGCGGATTGCCCTGACGAACGGATCCCGGATCGGCATATACCCAGCCTGCCTCGATGCACCCGCGCACTTGGCGCGAGATGGTCGAGCGGTTGACGCCGAAGACTTCGGAGATCTCCGTGGCCTTGCATCCGTCATTGCGGCCGATGAAGGAGAGGAACGAATGCTGGGCGATCGACGGGTGGTCATCGGAATGCCGATCCCCCGTCATCAACTGCCGCGTCAGGTGCACCAGCTCGTCATGAACAGCTGGTGGACCGGTGAGCGCCATTGCTCCGTCGTGTTGCACTGGGCAACTATAACGCTGCCCCCAGTCCCGATTGCAATATGACCGCCGCCACCGACAAGAAGTCCGTCGGTGGCGGGGTGAAAAGTTAGACCAGATCCTCACCGTTGCGGCGAGCAGTTGCCCAATCCTTGAAGAATCCCTTGCTGATGACTCCCAGCACGACCAAGACCAACGCCGGCCAGATCAGAACATAAATGGTCAGTAGAGCTGTACTCATTCGTATTCCTTCCACTTGTCTCGACGGTTACTTTCCGGACGCTCCCACGGCAGGAAGCTCGTCATCGTCGAAGTCTCCCGTCCGCTGCTTGATCAGTTCGAAATCGAACGTCTCACGCTGATTGACGGACATCGCAAAACACACGACGGTACTGACGGCATAGGCCACCAAAGATCCGCTGAGCGTTGGGTAGTCGTGCAGGAAGCCGATCGCGAACGGCGCGGACAGCACGATCGTCAGGCCACCGACGATCTGCGCAATCTTCAGACCGAAGAATCCAAATGTCATGAGCCCCAGCACCACTCCGATACCGACAACGGCAACGATGTCGGAGAGTATCCCGAACATCCCATCCATCGGCACCCAACTGAATCGGACGGGCAAGAAGGCAGCAAGAGCCACCAGCACCGACACAGTGAAGGCTTTGTTGGTGACCTTGCCCCAGTAGAAGCTCGCAATAACCGGGAACACCAAAGCGCCCCACAGCGCGCCGACGAACACCAACAGATCCAAAATGCTCAATTGCAGACTTGCCAAGGAGATAGCCGCCGCCGTGGCAACAATCATCGTTACTCGGCCGATAAGCAGCATCCGTCGAGGGTTCGCATTAGCCTTGCCTGCGACGGCTTGGCCGTAAACGTCGGTCATCACGATGGACGAGAGCGCAGCAAGGTCCGAGTCCGCCGTCGATGACAGCGCGCCGATGATCATGACAAAGAAGACAGCCAGCAAAATTCCGGGCAGATACGACGCGGCCATCTGCGGAATCAGGTTGTTGACGTCACCATCCATCGGCTCGATTCCGAGGTACAGAGCGAGCACACCCAGCATTCCGACGCCGATGACCGTGGCGCCATATCCCACGGTTGCGGTGATGAAGGTGGGCTTGATCAGGTCTTCGCGGACCGCGAACAGACGTTGGGCAATGGTCTGGTTGCCGATTGCGTAGGCAAGAACTGCCGCGATGTACGGCGCCCCCTGTTCGAAGAAGGCAACGCTCGAGAAGAAGTTGCCCTGCTCAGCAGTAAGGTTGCTTGCCCCGGATTCGAAGGCTGCCGGGAACCCCGCCGCAAAGAAGATGAACGGCACCAAAACCGCTACCGCACCGAGCATTCCGATCAGCTGAACGAAGTCGGTCAACACCGAAGCACGGAAGCCCGACCACAGCGTGTACAGCAAAACGCCCAGCGCAACGATGAACACACCCTGGATGAAGTTGAACGGCGAAAGCAACGCGATCAGCAGACCACCAGCGAGGAAGTTCGACATCAAACTGATGAGACTGCCGACGATATTGGAGCCCGCGAGCATCAGCTGACTCGAGCGTCCGTGCCGCGCGTACATGACCTCAGCCAGGGTGTGGGCTTTCGGCGCTACTTTGCGAATTCGCTGGCCAAACGGATAAATGAAGAGAATCATCAACGCGCCCCATAAACCGTAGTGAATGGGGCCGGAGATTCCATAGGTGTAACCAGAAGTGGCAGATGCATACATCGACGACGCCCAAATCCAGGTGGCCGTCATACTCGCGGCCGAAACACCAAATCCTAATTTATTTCCGGCGGTCATAAAGCCGTCGGCATTTTCCTGTTTCTTACCAATACGAAGAGAAATCAGAAAAGTTCCACCATAAAAAGCAACAAGCAGTGAAACAATTACCAAGGTACTGAACTGGACCATGTCGGACCCCGTCACATGCCACATCCTTCGCACATAATCGGCAGAACAAGGCACAAAACCCCTGTTCAGGATCTTTGCGCTTCGTTTCTGCACGCCCTAGGAGCGACCGTCATACCAACACCGGTCACATATTCAATTGACTAGCAACACGCACTTCGTCTTTCCGGAAACCCAACCTCCACAAAATAAATCTTCTGCGCAAGCTTTTGGCTCGACCACGCAAGTCAACAACTGGAAATCGACCATAGCATGATGGCAATTTCGAACAAAAACTCCGATATTTTTCCACCGAAAATCTTCATGATTCCGCCGCAGAAAAATCGTGCGCTTCCAGCGCATATAACAACTCCGCATCGATTGAAATCGATGCTCGATTCGATCGCGTACCTACGTCGACAGGACCATCCTGGCAAACCGTCGGCCCCACTCGGGATCGGCGGAAACATGCTGGTCCAGCGGGTTGGAGACAATCGCCCCGATCATTCGCAGGTACACGAGAGTGTCTCGCACCATCCGCGTCCAATCGTCGTCCCCGAGTCGTGTTCCGTCTGTTGTCGACCAACCCAATGCCGTGAGGCCTTCGATCATCACTTCACTACGTTCGGACTCCGACAAGCCGGCAGCCAACGTAAGGAACAGAATTCGGCCGGCTTCCTGCGCCAACTCACCCTTTCCCAACGGCATGGCCGTCACGATGTGACGCCACAGCTCGCCTTCATATGCAAGCACTGACGCGCCGAGTCGAGTCAGAATCAAAGTGCCTCGGAGTTTCCGGACAAATCTCAGTGTCTTTGCGACTTCAACGAGTACTGCTAATTGCGAGTCACTTCCTGCCGTGACACCGATCCAGTCGCTGCCCCAATCGAGTTCGTCTCGGGCGGCCGCAACATGGTCCGAAGGAAGTGCCCCGGACGCCGTCAAAACAATCCCACCACCTCGCGCGGAGTTCAGCAGCCACAGCAGTTGGCGGGTTGCTCCCTCACGCATCACCTCGAAATAGTTGTCATATCCGCCACGAAGCTCCGATTTGGCAACTGCGGCAAACAATTTCGGCGCGGAATGAACCGACAGGCGGCGCAAGAACTTCTCGAACACCGAGCTTCCCACAGGTGGTGACTTATGCAGTGCCACTGCAATGGTGACTGCTGCATTGGACTCTGCGGGAACAAAACGTTCGGGATCGAACAGTCCGGTACTCGCCTGCACGTTCAGGAACTCGCGATACCCGATCGGACCGCCAGAATCCTCCGGCGGGCACGCTCTCTCGCCGTCGAGACAGGATGGCTCAGAAATCGGCTGGTCTTCGACAATCTGCTCGAGAACCAACGTGTGACTCCACCTTGCGCGGGCGTTGTACTCATAACGGACGTACTCCCCTGCCGCGGTAACTGCCTCGTCGATCCGGACTTCGTCCTCACCAAACTCGTCTTCCTGGTATCCGTCGCGCTCGATCACCTCTGGCGCGATATACCGATCTGGGCCATTGTCCGTTGAATGATGGACACTCACCCACTGATGAGCGTGTTGATCTCCCCACCCCATCACCGCCTGCACAATCGAATGAAGTTGGTCCAGTTCGATATTCGACGGAACCGAAAACCGTCTCCAAATAGGCGGCGTGATGCAATCGAGTTCGATCCGCATGACAAAGTTCGCCACCTCCGGCCGTCGACGCTGATTCCGCATCTGCCTCGGCGTAAGGACCTTCATCTGGCTTTGCGCCGCTTGATATGCAGGTACCAAACGCAGATGTGAAGCTCGCCGAACTCGCTGACCCGTCATCGATGGAGGCTAGATCTACCTACCGACAGCCGAGATACTCACTGCCACAAGGTTGCCCGATTTGTCGGGGCTCGCATGGCGTCGCTGGTCGGCTGTCAAGTCCTGATCAGCGCGGACCTGCGCAGGCATTGTTGATCATCCACTGCGCTGCCAATAGTGTGCGCCGATTACCGTAGACCTGACAGCTACCGCACGAAAACAGTGCCCAGCGCCTACTCGGACTGGCACAGAACATGAGGATCCATGAGCGACCAAGACACGACCGCCGACCAGCCCCTCCACATCAACGGCGCAATTGCCTTGGTGACGGACGAGCGCGACGAATTGGTTCGCCTGTGCGTTCAAACTCTCGCCGAACTACTGGGCAGTGAGCCTGCCACCGATGACGACGGCGACATTGTCGTGCCGGTTCACGGGTTTGTCGTCTACGTGACCGTCGCCGACGACGGACCCCAGATCAACGTCTGGTCCTCGGTCCTGACGGGCCTCGGCAATCCCTCGCACGCTGCGACTCGACTGATCGAACTCGCGCAGGAATGGCCGCGCCTGCGCTTCGCCTTCAGCGGCGACCACCTGCTGGTCTCCACGATGCTCGACGCCGATCCCTTCGCCCCGCAGCATCTGCTGAACTTGATCGACGAGGTTCACGACTTCACTCACGAACTCGACGACGATTTCGCTGAATCCTTCGGCGGAGCCCTCGACTGCGACGCGGATGACGACAGCTACGCCGGCGACTGCAATCCCGGCGGTTGCGGCGGAGACTGTGACTGCGCGTGCGGCGATGAAACAGACGCCGTCGACGGAGATCTCGGCATTACCCCAGTCAAATAGGCTGGCTCTCCGATCAGCTCCGCCAAGCACTCCATGGAGTCGTCACGATGCGACGTAGATCTGTGTGCGGTGCCAGTCCAGATAGACAACATCTGGACGCTCCGCCTTGTCCGGCAAGATCAATCGGTCTCTCAACGGCGGCTTTCCGAGTGCCGCGCGAAGGGGACCTTCGATCTCCATATCGCTCTCGACGCCGGGCGCATAGTGGAGGTTCAAGTCCTCATCGACGGTGATGAGCCCTGTATCGAAGGCAATGTCATGCGTCGGGCAAGCGGTGAAACCGTTGCGATGATCGAGTCGCTCTTTGTCAGTGCTGTCCCGCCAGGGCTTGATATGACTTGCAGTCAGTAGGCGCGGCCGGCGTCGGCCAGCGATGTTCGCGCTGAGGCCGCAGAACACGCAGCGGTGCTCGTGATTGCTGAGTACCCCAGCGGCGAACCGATGCTGGCCGATCCGAACTCTGGAGGTCAGCAACCGCTGAGTGGTAGCGATGGGGATATCGTCGCGTTCGCGAGACCACTTTTCGAGCGACTGCTCCAAGGATCTCTCGATCTCACTTTGGACTAACTCCTCCTGTCCCGCTAGCCACAGCGTTTCGCCGCTTTCCAATCCAAGGAAGTCTGGCAACGCACGTTCGTCAATTCCGTGGGAACGCGCCGACCGCAGGATTCGCAGATAGACGTCCTGCATCAACTCACTGTCCGAGAGCATCAACGAAGCGATCTCGACCTCATGACGCCCGCCATGACTACGCGTTCCGTCCAGGTTCGCCATCTTTGCGATAAAACTGGTGGGCCGACGCTTAAACAAACTCGAAAATTGCTCGACCGGCGTTCCCGCACGGTGTGCGGAAGAGCTGCCGAACCGGCGATGGTCGATCAACAAAGATGCACAGAGGGACAACACCACCTCGCTCGGAACAAACGGCACCTGCCGGGTTCCCTTCGGAACCTCCTGGCGAACGAGCACCGATTTCCATTGCGCTGCCAGCGCGGCGGGCGATGGATCAATAAACTCAGAAATCGCTGAAGGTGCCACTTTTGCGCCTTCCTGGTAGGTGTCCAACCCGCAAGTTCACACAGTAGCCGGCACCACGCGAAATCAGTCGAAGCCACCCGTGCAGAATCGCCATCCACCGATGAACGAGGCCGACGAACCTATGCGCCTTTCTGGGGGCGCCCACTACCAAAAAGGCGCACAGGGGCCGCAGGCCCCTACCGGAAGGCACTCCCCTTCGAGGTCAATGCCTTCACTCGCTCCACGGTCCAGACTGCAAGCACATCAACCTTGCGCTTGCGACCCGTCTCCTTGTGGGTGTCGATTTCCTGTTCCGCGATGATGTCCTTGATCCCGTCGGCATCGAGGGCCGAAAGACGCTCCAAGAGAGCCTCTTCCCCATCAAGCTTGAAGACCTCGAACGGGTCGAAAGCGCCCGGCTCCCGTTTCACCTTCGGGGCCGCAGCACGACGACGCGGCGCCGGCGCAGAAGCAGGTACCACGGCGGCGGATCCATCCGACGGAACTGCGAAAGCGCTCTCGATTGCCTTCGCGAAGCGCGGGGTGCGGGCAGCTTCCTCCGCGACTACCTGAACCAGCTTGGCCAGCAACACCGATGCTGAGGCGTTGGTCGCTCCCAACTTCAGGAGCGCGGCACCGGTCTCCTGCACCTGCACGCGACGACGCGCCTCATCGATACCCGCACTCATAGCTTCGCCTGCGCTTCCGTGAGAATGTTCTGCGTGATCGCACGCATCTGATCGAACTGACCTGCATTGCCGTACTTCACCTTCAAAGTGCTGTACGGGTGAAACTCCGCCGACGCGGCAATCTGATTCGACTCCGCTAGATACTCCGGCAATACGTGTGGGACGTTGGGATCGCGTCGAAGATTTCGCACAGTCGTACGGTGCACCGCCGAGTTGGACTTGTACTTGGTGATCACCAGACCAAGTTCGAAGAGTTCACGGCCGAGTTCCTTGCCGAACTTCGCGATGTGCGTCTGGATCTGCGGAATGCCGTACGTGGAGAGCACATCCGGGATCGTGGGAATCACGTAGCCGTCAGCCATGGCCAGTCCGTTGAGTGTGATCGGCCCGAGATTCGGCGGGCAATCGATCAGGACGTAGTCGTAGTACGGCATCACCGGTGCGACGGCATCCCTCAATAATTCAACCGGCTTGGTGGAGTTCCGATCAGCCACGCGAAGGGCACTGATCTCCTCCTGCAACTCGATCAAATCGAGAGATGAAGGAAGCAGATCCACACCCGTCACTCGCTTGACCGGAGAAACTCCGCGCTGAATCGACGCTTCGAGATCGAAGTTCGACGTGCCATCGACGGCGTCGCGGAAAATGGTTGCGCTGGTCAGCCCTTGCTTGTTGAGTTCGAGCCAGTGACCCTCACTGATCATCATCGTCGTCAGATTGATCTGCGCATCGAGGTCGATCAGCAGCACGCGCTGACCGAATTCGAGCGACATGAACTCGGCCAACCCCGCGGTGATCGTCGTCTTACCGACGCCGCCCTTGAGGTTGATCGTCGCAATCGTCTTAGCCATCAGAACCCATTCCTGTCTCCCACCACAACACACCTAGTTCGCATCGACGATCGCCCCTGTACCTGACTGCTTCACCCGAAAACCGATTCGCCCCAACGGCTCCGCCGCGTGCGGAAGCGCGTACGAGAACAACGTCGCAAAATCGCGCGAGTCCACGGGACCAGCCTGTGCCCGTTTCAACTGACGAGGAGCCGGATCGTTCGCCAATACCAGAATCAATGCACCGCGAGTCTTCCGATGAAGAGCACCCGCAAGCGGTCCACCGTTCTTCTTCGGGCTGCCCGCAATGTGCTCGATCGCATCGCGCTCACGAACTGCCGTACCGGTGAAACCTGTTCGGTACTCGCGTTCCTGACGCTTACGATTGACGATCGGAAGTTTCTCGTGCCAACCCTTGATCTCGATCGGCTCCCGGGACTTGGGGTACGGAAGCAGAACTGCAAAGTCTTCGAGCAATCCGGATTCGATTGCAGTCGAGAGCGCTTCGCGGTGGGGACCGAAATCCCACCCGTTCGCCCACTCGAACTGGTCGACGGCCTCCAACACCACATGGGCAGGGACAATGCCGTATCGCGCAGTGAACGATCGCGAAACATCATCCTTGTCAACGAAATTGAAGGACCCTGTTTCGCCCAACGACTTCAATAATGGTGCAACCGCGTCGAAGTGCCGAGCGTTGATCGAACCGTCGCCTCGCGGGGGCTGCATCGTGAAGCTGAAACTTTCACCACCCATGCCTCGATAAACCAGATCGGCGTTGAACATCTTGTTTCGAGCCGTTGGCCTGAGCCACGGCAGCTGCTGAAACACCATCGGCGGCACATCGCGTGGAGTGACCCACGGTTCGCCCTTCTCGTTCACTCCGCTGAACCGAGTGAGCTCATTCCGGAACTCCTGCTCGTCCCGAACGATCGCTTCGAACGCCTTGTACATGTCGTAGTCCGCGCCGGCGGGTCCGCCAACCGTGCGGCCGATGAACAGGCGCACCAAGTCTCGGTACCCGGGGCGGAATCCGAACCAGCGTCCCATCTGCATCAACGTGTCAGCTTGGCCTGTTCGACGCGTGTAATAAGTGATGGTCAGGCCCTCGACCGTGAATCCGCGACTCAGCTTCGTTCCGCCGACAAGGATCTTCCACACTCCCCGTTCTTGGAAATCGAGGGAATCCTGTTTGTAGTCCTTCTCGGCTGCCCCGTTGACCACGATGACGGGGCTGGTTCCCTCCGAGATCCTGTCGTAGGCGGCGCCGATGAACTCCTCCAAGTCGCCAAACGAGCTGGGATTAGCCAACTCGCTACCACGCGCAGCACTCACCACTGCAAAGTCCTCGGCCCAGAGCTTTTCCAGCCTCGAGAGACTCTTTGCCTGGCTGTACCCCGCCGACTTCCACAAGGCCTTGAAATCGTTGGCCACCACATCGTGCTCGGCCTGCTTCACCGATTCGTGCACCAACATCGTGTGGTGCCGATACTGCTTGGCGCCCTTCGATTCCCGGAAAAGCTTGATCGCCCCGGTCAGGACAAACGAGTCGAGGGCCCGCAGTTGCTCGGCAGAACGATCCGCGTCGCACTCGGCCCGCAGATCCCGTACGTACGCTTTCTGGTTCGAATTGGCCGGAGTCTTGTCGTCGTCTTCGAGATCGTCGAGATCGTGGAAGTCCGCACCACCCATGTACGGGCCGGGCCGCTCGAGACTGACGATGAAGTCCGAAGGAAAGACGTTGACGCTGTCCTCCGGATCGACAAACACATTGGCAAAAGGTGTTGCGGTGTAACCGATGTACTGGGCACGCTTGAGTAGACCGAGGATCTCGGCAATCTGACCGTTGATCGCCGTCCGCTCGATCTGCTCGGTTTTCATCTTCTTCGGATCGATCGTGTTCACCGATGCCTGATCGGCTTCGTCGTCGATGATCAGGGCAGGAATCTGATCGAGTTCGGTCGGCACTTTCTTCAGATCGGCCACCAGCTTCTTGAGGCTGGAGACGTTCTTCTTCACGACCGCGATGCGAATATTGCTGGGGTACAGATTCTTCGGATCATTGAGTGGAAGAGAGTGATCCACGGTTTCGAAGTGCAGTGCGCTCAAGCCCGCGAGCAGACTCTTGTAGTCAAAGGTCGAGGTGGTGAGCCGACGGATAGCCGGGATTTCATTCGTCTTGTTCGGATCGATTTCGTGTTCGAGAAAGTTCCCGTTTCGCCAGTCCTCGTCGTTGGCGTAGTCGTCGTCCACACCGGCACTGATGTTTTGACGACCGACCAATTCCATGTCGAGGCGTCGCTGAGTCTGGCTCCGGAGAATCTCGATAGTGCCGGTCAGAACGATGACCAAGCGGTACCCAGCGTCGATCGCCTTGGCCACTACGCCACTGAAATTCGCCGTCTTCCCGCTCTGGACGTAGCCGACCACCAAACCTTTGGACTGATACGGCTCGGGCCGCGTCGGATCCGCAAGCCGGTGCACGACCTCAGTGGTTGCAATGTCCAGCTTTCCGATTGTCGCCTCGTCCCAGTTCTTGTCGGCTAGAACTCGCTTGTAAGCGCGCCAATAGAAGTCGTGCTCGCGCCGGCGCTCGGAGGTGTACCAGGGCTCCCACGGCTGCTGAGCAGCAATGACAACCGGCCCACCTTCGCGAGGGAAGTGCGCATCCATCTCGGCGTGGGCGTCGACCGGCAATCCCAACAAGTCGTAGATCCGAGCTCGCCGTTCCGGGCTCTGCGGAACAGTCGAGCCCACCCACGTCTCAACACTTTCCGCATCCCACTGCCGTAGACGCGAGGTGAGCGCCGTTCGTACACCGACAGCACTGTCGTCGAGGAACACATCGATGATGTCCGCGATGGTCAGGCCGTCCGGATAGCTCGCTCGCAGGCGCGCGTTGACCGGGTAGAGCACGTTCTCGGGCGGAAACCCGTCACCGAGTTCACGTGCAACCGCACGGAATACCTCATCACTCACTGCACTACCTGCTCCCGGTGCGCTGCCACTGCGGAAATCAACACTTCCTGCCACGCCTGCATCTTTTCCCTCTGACGCGCGCCGATTCTCGTTCCTTCGAACATCTCACTCACCAACAGGAAGACGAGAGTCTTGAGCACCGGAGCATCAGCAGGGTCGAGACTGCGACGTCCGAGCAGATCACGCCGAAAACGCGCATTGATCCACAAAGTTCGAGTTTTGAGGTCGACTTCGAAGAACTGATCGCGCGCCAAGGCCCGCCAACCCACGGCAACCGGATCATCACCGACGCTGAATTCGAAGGCGTCGCTGAAGGAATCGAGCACGTCTTCCGGAAAGCCGGATGCCGGCTCGATGACGCTGATCGGCCGAGGTGCAGAACTTCGGGCTGCCCGCACGACGCGCTCAGCATCGGTCAGATACGAACGGAATCCACCGTTGCCATCCGTGAAGACGGCCCCGTCGACGGCAGCCGACGCAGTGGCGTCGAGCGTCACCCCCGATTTCTCGGGATTGATTGTGATGTGCTGCAGCAGAGAATCGTTCAGATCCACGGCGACTCGTGCCAAGCCGTAATCCGGTCGACCCCGCACTATCGCGTTCCATCCACCGATCTGCAGAAGACGATCGTGCCGATAGAAGTAGAGCCCCTGTTGGTCGCGGCCGGGGGCGCCGTGGATGCGAAATTCCGGTGCATTACTCCGCGCGGGCCACACGTGAGCTTCGGCGGTTACTGTGGCACCGGCGATCGACACGGTAAGTGTCCGAGGGTAGTTGAGGTCACCGGTGCGCGGATACCGGAACGGGTCGATGGCGCTGACCTTGCGCAGCGCGCCAGCGCGTCCCGCTTCGACGTCGAAGACATCGACAGTCAGAGCGATCCGGCCGGATTCGATGAGACGGTGAAATACGACGCCGAGGTGACTGCGCACGTCGTTGATGGTCTGTTCGAGCCAGCTGGTCTGCTCGTCCGCGTGCGCGGACATGAGAAATGTTGTGATGCCGCGCCATTCGACAACAGTTCCGGTGTCGAAGGGAAAGCGGGGCGTGACTGCGTCGAAGAATTCTTCGGCTTGCCGGTCCTCGATCACCGAAACTGACTGACGCCCCTGCACTGAGGCCGAGTCGATCTCGCGGCCCTGCGTCGGGTGCCCGGACTTTCGAGACCACACTCGGAGCAACCGAGCCTGACTCAACGACGCCGCTTTCATCCCTACACCGAAATGACCCAGGTCCCCGGCGGCATAGTCGCGTCGGCGGCCGTAGGTCATCGCGGAATCAATGGTGTCACTGTCCATGCCGGAGCCGTTGTCGATCACCATCATCGACACGATCCGTGTGCCGTCCTGAACGAACCTGATCAGCACGTGGGAGGCCGCGGCGTCGAGGCTGTTGTCGATCAGATCGGCGAGCGCTGTCGCGATGGTGTGGTGCAAGCCGATGGCGCCGGCGAGGGACTCGTCCGCAGCAAGGATCTTGGTGCACACTATGCGGGTGTCCGCGACGTCAGTCATGGGATGCATCCTTACCCTCTACCTCGTCGATTTCGGATGCTTCGCCGCGCCTCCATGCCGCCTCCAGGAAGTCCAAAACCACGTCTTCACCACGATCTTCGTACGCGCGCAGTATCTTTCGTGGACGGTCTTCGCCGTCCAGACACACGGCTTCGGCGAGAATCCGCACCACATGTCTCTCGGCAGTTCGCAATGGCTCGCGATTGCCAACCTCTGCGAGTGCCTGACGTAGTGGGTCGATGTCAGAGTGAACGATCGCCGGTCGGACCACGCGGAAGGTTCCGTCTTGCCACAGCTCGAGCAACACGTCTTCGCCCTCCACCGCGGACAGTTCACGCAGGAACCGGCGGATAGTGCCGAACGTCGGCTGCGCTCCGGTCCATCGAACTGCTTGAACGCCGAGGTGACTCTCCAACTCGATGTTCGTGCCGCGCGCACAGCCGGCAGCGACCGCGACACCGGCGGGTACAGCAAACCCGGAGCCCCGCAGATGATCAGAGGTCACGGTCAGTCGATACCGCCACGTACTACCTGACCGGTACAGGCGGCGAGTCAACTCTGGCGTCTTCGCAGTGTTGCGTGTCCGCTTGCGCCGGACTATCCCGTCACCACCAATGTTGAACTCACTGGCTTCTTCAGCCTCTCCCGAAGAAACCGATTCCTCCCCAACGGAATCCGCGCTTCCCCAGGCGTGCAGCCGCCACACTGCGCCGTCGAGCGCCACGCGATCGTCGGCCTCGAGCGCGCGCTCGATCGACCGGTCACTGCGATCGGACTTCAGCAACTCCACCAGCTCGACGACGGACTTCGGCGATCCGACGGCTTCGAGCGCGCCGACTGCCAGATCGGAGATCCGACGCGCACGCGTCAGCGCAGAATCCGCCACTACGACGACCCCGCACCAGGCAAGCCACTTCTCCAGTTCGCCGCGTGACATCGACACAACTTCGGCGACGTCGTCGAGTGCAACTACACCGTTGGGGGACTCAAAGTCTTCCAGCAAGGTCTGAGTGCGTTTCTTGGCCGCCGCGACGCCCGGAGCGGCTGCCCAACCGTCAGTCACCTCGAAGTAGTCGTCGAGACGGTCCAGAACCAACCACAGCGGAACTCCGTAACCAGGCACCTCCGCCGCGATGCTCGGATGCACGTCGAGGAGGCGATCAAGCGAAGCTACCGGCTGAATCTCGACGCGCAGGCTGGCAAGCAGGTTCCCCACGGCTGTCCCGAATCCGCACGCCGCGTTGAGTTTGGCTTTCACGTCGGCCTCGATCTGCCCGACCCGCCCTGAGCCCACTCCGAGCTTGGCTCCGATCGCTCCCCTACGCTGCGGCACTCGCGCTACGATCCGCTCACGCAACACCAACGACTCCCGCTCATCCAGCTGCGAGAAGAGATTGTCGATCTCGTCCATCGCGTCGGTACGGTCGGCGTCGGGCAAGTCGTTTGGCGTCAGAGCCGAAATCCGGGCAGCAACTTCCTGAATCGAGGCGGGAGATTCATCGTCGATCTCGACGGTGACGAGCGGTCTGCTGTCCTGGCCACGGACCCGTCGCCACATTGCGAGCTGAGCGAGATCGTCGAGCAGCGCCGTGATCGCGGGTGGGGCAACTGCTTCCTCGGCGGTCTCGACGCGGGCGAGCGGAGTCGTCATGACCGCACAGACCAACAGGTTGAGCACTATGTCGTGCACCGTCTGTTCGCTCGTTCCGCGCACGCCGAAGATCTCAGCGGTCGTGTGCGTCAGCAGTCCGCCGATTGCTTTGTCGGTGGTGAGCCGTGACAACGCCGTCACTGCGCGAGTGTCGAGACTCAACGCCTCCAGCGGGAGATCTTCACCAAGAAGCGGAAAGCTCTCTTGTAATACCGCTGCCGCGTGGTGAGCGATGTAGAGCGACGCCAGCTCGGAGAGAACCTTCTCGAGATCGACCTCGAGAACAGTGAACGACGGCGCTTCGCTGAACCACCAATCAGGCGACGGAGCCAGCGGCTCGAGCAGCGCAGCACGATCGGACACGTAGTCGTCCAACCAAGGAAATAGATCGACCCACGGCGTCTGACTCAGCTCGTTCGCGGGAAGCGAGTTCACACCCAACGTCAACGCACTACTCCCACTCACGGATACCTTCATTGCAGTCAAAACCGACCGCGGTGTCGGTAACAAGTTACTGCAGCTTGTGAGCGGTCGCAGCGCCGGACCTGCTTACCCGACAGTCAGGCTTCTCCGCTCAGTCGACGGCGGTGAAACCCTTCGCCCGATCTTTGTCGGCCGAGGTCCACAGCGTCGTCGACAGCTCTGCCTTCACCAGCGGGATAACCTCTTCCGCAAATCGGCGCAAAGTGTCCTTCTGCTGCTCGAAGTCGAGCACGTGATTGACGGACACCGATTGGAAATCGTGGCCATAGCTCTGGTGGTAATCAATGATCTTCTCGGCGACCCGCTCCGAAGACCCGACCAACGCCGGCCCGCGGTCGACGGCTTCCTCGATGGTCCGGAAGCTCGTCGACTTTCCGACCGCTTTGGGATCGTGCTTGCGTTTGTCGGCCTGCGCAACGGCGCCTTCGTAGATCGGACGGAACTCTTCGATCGCTTGTTCGGTCGTGTCGGCGAGGAACAATCCGCCCGAACCCGAGCCGACGTACGCCTTGGACGGGTCGTGCCCGTACGCCAGGTACTGCTCGCGGTAGTGGTCGATCAGCACTTTGTAGTTCTCACGAGGCTGGAAGGCGTTGGCGGTGACGATGGGGTCGCCCCACTTCGCCGCCAGTTCGACGGCCTCGAACGAGGTAGCCGATCCATGCCAGATACGGAACGGTCCGTCGAAAGGACGCGGTAGCGTCGTCGCGTCCTCGAGCGAAGGCCGGTGCGTTCCCACCCACTTGACGTTTTCCTCGCTGATCAGCAGTTTGAGGAGTTCGTAGTTCTCGGTGAGGTACTCGTACTGCTTGGCGATGTCCAGACCGAGGAGCGGGTATTGAAGAACCTCGTTGCCCTTGCCGATCACGATCTCGAGGCGTCCCCGGCTGAGTTGATCGATGGTTCCGAAATCTTCGGCGACTCGGATCGGATCGAGTAGCGAAAGGACCGTGACACCTGTCGACAGCAGGATTCTGTCCGTGGCCTGCGCAATCGCCCCCAAAACGACGGTTGGTGCCGACGAAAGAACCGGCCCGGCATGGCGCTCACCCACCGAGAACGAATCGATACCCAACTCTTCGGCGAGAACCGCCAGTTCGACGACGCGGTTGAGCCGATCGGACGGGGCAACTTCCTCGCCGGTCACTGGATGGGGTGGGTTGAAAATGATGTCCAGAACCTGAAAACGCATGACCCGTCTTTCTCGATAACCGCACAGCGCGCCTGTCCCTCGGAGGCTAGTGCGCGGTTGCTCGACGGATCCGCCAACCGACGACGACCCCAACGCAACGAACTCGCGAAACACTCTATTCAGCAAGATCTTTCGAATCAATGAGACCATTCAGTCGATAAAACTCTCACCGATCCGAAGTCGACCGAAAACATGCCGAACTCCCGCCAGGCAGGACCTGTGTCACCAACCAAACGAGCGCACGGTAAACATGAAGTACTAAGAGTGCGTTCCCTTATCGTTAAGAGGTACTTGTTATGAACGGTGCGGCGGCCATCGGTGATGGCATATTCCAGATTCCTGTCCCGATCACGGACAACCCGCTCGGGCACACGCTCGTCTACGCCATGGAATCCCCCGGCGGACTGATCTTGGTCGACGCTGGCTGGGGTGACGACAATGGCTGGCAGGGCCTCAACGCGGGGCTCGCCGAGATCGGGCATTCGGTGACCGACATCGAGGGCGTCGTGGTCACGCACTTCCATCCGGACCACACCGGACTGTGCGGACGGGTCCGCGAGGCATCCGGCGCCTGGATCGCGATGCACGAGGACGACCACTACCTGTTCGATCAGATGTCGACTGCACGCGACGACGAGTGGATGGCATATCAGCTCGAGAACATGGAACGCGCTGGAGCACCCGCAGCCGACCGCGATGCCTTCCGGTTGACTGCCGCGGGTGAGTCTCCGGTGGGCCCCGAGTCCGCTCCCGACCGCCTTCTCGCGGACGACGAGATCATCGCGCTGACCGGGCGCGGCCTCCGCGTTGTCTACACCCCCGGCCACACGCCTGGTCACGTCTGCTTCTACCTCGACGACGCCGACGTCATGTTTACCGGCGACCACGTCCTGCAGAAGACCACACCACACGTCGGCAATTTCGTGTACCCACTCGACGAGCGAGACGCCCTCGCCGACTTCCTCCACTCGCTCGCACGCGTGCAGAACATGAACATCACCCGCGGTCTCGGCGCTCACGGCATTCCGATCGACGACGTCGGTGGCCGCGCCGGCGAGCTGATCGAGCATCACCAGGAGCGACTCGATCACCTGCTCCAGGAGTTCGCCGACGACAAGCTCACCGTGTGGGACGTCGCGGCAAAGATGAAGTGGTACAAGCCGTGGGCCGAGATCTCCCCGATGGGAAAGACGATGGCGCTGTCCGAGGGTGCAGCTCACCTGCGCCATCTGGTTGCCCGAGAGCAGGTCTCTCAGGTTCCCGGCTCCGAGCCCGCGCTCTTCTCCCGCTCGATCTGAAAGATCAGGGCCGACAAGCACTCCGCTCGTCGGCCCTGATCTCTATTCCGCTTCGGCCTGATCGACTATTCGGGTCGACGCCGATCGCGGCACCACTACCACCGGAACCGGTGAGTACCGCACGATCTTCGCTGCGCGACTGCCGAGGAACACCCGCGCCAGTGGACCTGCCTTGCTCGAGCCGACCGTCAGAACGTCACCTCGATCCCACTCGACGCCCTCGAGCGCCTCGGCCCAGTTACGACCATGGCTGATAACCGATTCCATGACGTCAGGAATTTCGGGCAGTGCACGCACACGCTCGAAGGCAGCGTTGGTCTCGCGCTCGACTACCTCGGCCCACTCGGAGATGACCGGTGAATCCCCCTCGGTCCCGAGTGTGGTCGTGTACTGCGCGTTTGCACGAACTGCAAACGCCGCCAATCTGAGTCCGGCATCGACACGCGCAGCCACAGTCGCGGCGGCGAGCACCAGATCGTCCTGATCGGGTGTGCCCGAGTAGGCGGCGGTAACGCGGCGAACCACCTCACCGGGCTTGGTTCGAAATCCCCTCGGCGCCAGCGCGACCGGAACGTCGGAGCTGTGCAGCAAGCGGGAGGTGACACTGCCGAGAGCCACGTGACCGAACACCCCGGCCGTCGACGAATCCAGGATGATCATCTTGGCTTCGTGCTCGTGAACGAGATCGAGCAGGCCACTCGACGTCGACTGAGCCTCATGCACGACATAGGTCACGTCGACGTCCGAGGGCATGTCGGCCCGCGCTTTCGCCAGCGCCGCTTCGGCTTCGGCTCGCAATTGCTGGTGGTATTCGGCGTCGACACGCGCCATTCCGGGCGGTGGCGGCGAGGGAATCACCGCGCAGATCACCAACGGTTCACCGGACGAGCGCGCCAACAGCGTTGCCAGATGGACGGTTCCGGAACTGTCACCGTCGGGTGCGTATCCCGCGAGCAGCGTCATGACTCGGACTCCGATCCCAACTCGGTGCGGTTCTTCGCACCGAGGCGCGAGTGCTTCATACCGTAGGCGAAGTACCAGATGATCGCGACGGTCACCCAGACGAGGAACACGTAGATCGTCACGGTTCGGAGGTCCTTGATGATCCACAGGCAGCCCAGGATCGAGAGGATCGGTGTCACCGGATAGCCAGGAACTTTGAAGCTGCGCGGCAGGTCCGGGTCACTGCGCCGCAGGATAATGACCCCGACCGACACCACGAGGAAGGCCACCAGGGTTCCGATGCTGGTCATTTCGGCGAGAAAGTTGATCGGAATGAAACCGGCCAGAACGCTGATGACGACACAGACGATGATGGTGTTGGGCACCGGCGTCAGAGTCCGCGGGTTCACCTTGTGGAAGATCGACGGAATCATGCCGTCGCGTGACATCGCGAACAAAATACGGGTCTGACCGTAGATGACCACGAGCGTGACGCTGCAGATCGAGATCACCGCACCAGCGGCCAGAAGCGTTCCCGGCCAGGTAGATCCGGTCACTTGTTCGAGGATGGCGGACAGTCCGGCTTCCTGACCTTCGAACGATGCGGAATTCTGCGCACCGATCGCGACGGCGACAACGGCGATGTAGATCGCGGTGACGGACACGAGTGCAATGAGGATCGCGAGAGGGAGATTGCGACGAGGGTTCTTCACTTCTTCGCCGGCGGTGGACACGGCGTCGAGGCCGATGTACGAGAAGAAGATGATTCCGGCGGCGGACATGACGCCGCTGAATCCGAACGGTGCGAAGTCGGCGAAGTGATTGCTGTTCCATCCGGCGATGCCGACCACGATGAAAAGCAACAGAATTGCAAGTTTGATCGAGACCATGATGGCGTTGGCCTTGGCCGATTCACTGGCGCCGCGGATGAGCAGAACACCGCACAGGCACACCAGGATCACTGCGGGCAGATTGATGATGCCGCCCTGCTCCGGCGCTTGTGACAACGCGTCGGGAATCTGGAACCCGAAGAGGTTGCCAAGCAGCTGGTTCAAGTATTGCGACCATCCGACGGACACCGCCGCGGCCGAGACTCCGTACTCGAGAAGCAGGCACGCGCCGACGGCCATGGCCGGAAGCTCTCCGAGCGTCGCGTAAGCGTAGGAATACGACGAGCCCGACGCCGGGACAGCTCCGGCCAACTCCGCGTAACAAATCGCTGTGAGTCCCGCGACGACACCGGCCACAACGAAGGAGATGATCACTGCCGGACCGGCGACCGGGACTGCCTGCGAGAGGACGAAGAAGATACCGGTGCCGATCGTGGCGCCGATGCCGAACATGGACAACTGCGCCAAACCGATACTGCGGGTCAGCTCGCCGCCGTTGGCATCGGCGCCGGTCTCCTGGTCTATCTGTAAAGCCGGCTTGCGCCGAAGTACGTGTTTGACGAGAGTAGCCATCGACGCTCCTCTAGAGTGCCTGGTAGGAAACTGTTGTATCCTCATACTGCACGTAAGTGTCCTGCGACACAACAGTTGGAGCAAAGTTGCCCAGCTCACGCCAACCGTCCGGTCTGGAATGCCCGGATCGTGAACCGCCATCGGAGAAAACGGGGAGATCATGACCGGACCGACCATCACCGTCGACCTGCGTCGTATCGAACAGAATGCGCGCGTCCTCGTCGAAGCGTCCAATGCCAAGGGTATTGCGGTGGCCGGCGTCAGCAAATCTACGTGTGGCTCCCCCAAGGTGGCGCGAGCAATGGTCCGCGGTGGCGTCGCACAGATCGCCGACTCCCGCCTGGACAACCTGGCCCGCATTCGCCGCGACGGCATCACCGTCCCCCTGATGCTGATCCGTGCACCGTCGTTGAACGAGATCGACGACACGATCCGATACGCGGACATCAGCCTCAACTCCGAGTTGACGACAATTGTTGCTCTCGGCAGAGCAGCACGGGCGCGAGGAGTCGTCCACGACATCGTGCTGATGATCGACCTCGGAGATCTCCGCGAAGGGATCCTGCCGGCGGAGGCGTTGGATGTAGTCGCCGAAATCCTTCCCATCGAGGGCATCAGACTGATCGGAATCGGCGCGAATCTCGCGTGCGTCGGCGGCATCCAGCCGACCGTCGACAACCTGTCGAATCTGGTCTACCTAGCCGACGAAATCACGAAGCGGTTCTCGATCGAACTGCCGATCGTTTCCGGCGGCAATACGTTCTCTCTGCCACTCCTCGAGACCGGAACGATGCCCGAGGGGATCAACCATCTGTGTTTGGGCGCCAGCATCGTTCTGGCCGAATCACCGACTCCCCCAGGACTGTACGAACTGCTGAACAACGACGCCTTCACTCTCGCCGCGGACATCATCGAGGCCAAGGTCAAGCCGTCGCGGCCGTATGGAGTCTCAGGGGAAGACGCATTCGGCCGACGCCCCGTCTTCGACAACGCGGACAAGCCGAGCCGACGCCTGATCTTGTCCATCGGCCGCGAGGACATCTCGCCGGAAGGCTTGACCCCGATCGATCCGCGCCTGAAGGTGATCAGCGCCAGTAGCGATCACCTCCTCGTCGACGCCGGAGAAACAGGCGACGAATACCGACTCGGTGGCGCCGTCGACTTCACGATCGATTACGGCGCGCTCTTGATGGCGATGACATCGCCCTACGTCGAAAAGCGCTACGTCCTGGGCACCGAACCGATCGATGCCAATGCGACCGTCGAATTGATCGACCTCGAAACTAGCGGGCTGGCAAGCCATCTCCTCGATCACGGTCTACGCGAAGACATGTCCGGAATCGGTTTCAGCTGCATTCAAGCCGAGAACGCCGCCGCGGATCTCACGACGTTGCCGCTGTGGCTCACTACCGAGGCCTGGCAGAACACCAGAATTCCGATCGCCACCGAACCCGGAACCGATTTGGGTGCAATCATTTTCGCCTCCCACGGCGATATCGAACAACTGCTGTCGTCGGCAGCGGATCTGCACGGCCCCAGTTTGGAGAACACCGTCTTGGTGGGCGTCAAGAACGCCACGGTCGATCACAAGCGCGCACTCGACGAGTACGAGGTATTGCTGGTGACGATCGACGAGATCGATCGCCATGGCATGGCGGCCTTGATGCCTCGCGTTCTCGCCGCGGCGGGACAGGGTGTGAACGGCGTCCACGTCCACTTCGACATGGACATCATCGACGGACGTGTTCTCGGAGTCGACGACACGACACATCTGGGCGGCCTCACGTTCCGAGAGGCCCACCTCGCCGCCGAATTCATCAGCGAGACCGGCCTGACGAGATCGATCTCGATCGGCAGCGTTGCGGCAGCGAATTCCGATCCTCTCGGCCGTCAGGCGACCTTCGTCGACGGACTGGTTGCATCGCTGCTCGGGCGCAAGGTGGTCAAAGCCTGACGTTGTCGGCAGCCCTTGCGAGAATCGTTCGATGAAGACGCGGAGGCCCGGTCAGCACGTATTCATCGCACTCGGCACGCCCTGGATTGATGCCGTGGTCGCGTTTCTCGAACCCCGAGCCCGTGTCGATCCCTGGATCATGCGCGGAAAGATGGCGACCGGTGACCTGCTGGTCACGGTTCTCGACACCACTCCTCGCACGGTGCTCTGCGTCGAGACCGTGGCTGCGCCGTTCGACGGCACGTCGTGGATGGAAGTCGATGAACGCCCGTACGAACTCCACGGTTTGCCCACCGTTCCAGAACTCGAACAACGATGGTCCATCACCTTTCCCACGGATCCTGGGCCGGTCGACGACGCACTGGCCGACCGGATTCTCACGGCCGGCCAGTCACACTATGCGCACTACTTCGGCGACATCGACACCCTGGATCCGACGTCCACGGCTGCCCACGCCCGAACTTTGATGCGCGAGCGAGGAAACTGCACAGGTTGCGGCTCACCGATGCCGTTGCGAAAGTTCAACAGCGGCGATCGCCTTCACTTTCATTCCGCATCACGGATCTTCAGGCAGGCCGAACCTGGGGACGACTACCCAGCCGTGCTGTGCCGCAAATGCAGCGGAAGGATGGCCACGTCCGGGCACACCAACTTCATCGACTACATGCTGTCGAAGAATCCACTGTGCCCGCAGTGCGGTGCACACAGAACCGCTCAGTGTGCCCCGGGGATGCCGGTCCATCCGTTTGATCACCTACCGTGGCTCGCCGGAACGGGCTGCGTCGTGGGGCCGGACACCCCGGAATGGACGTGCCGAGCGTGCAGTCACTCATGGGGACAGATGTTCCCGCCGGATCACCCGCAGCACGACTGATCAGTTCGCGGCGAAGCCGGGAAGCCGATCGATGTCCGCGATGACCGAATACTCCGCGGCGTCACCCTGGAGGATTCGACTCTGCTCGCCGTGGACGTCGACGGGGACGTCGCCGGCCAATGTCACACGGTGCACACTGCGGGCCTGAGTCCCGTAGTCGGCGATACCGTAATGCTGAGTCGCCTGGTTGTCCCAGATCGCCAGGTCGCCGGCCGACCAGTTCCATCGAACAGTGTTTTCCAACTTGATGATTCGTGCCTGCAGGATCTGGTAAAGAGCGACCGACTCCGACGGCTTGAGCCCGACGAACTCCTTGAAGAAGTGACCGAGCAGGAGGGTCTTCTCCCCCGTCGCCGGATGGATACGCACCACCGGGTGTTCGGTCTCGTAGATCTCACGGGTGAATTCGGCGTAGTAGGCCTGGCGCTGCGCGTCTACCGGGTTCGCCTGATCGACAACCTCGGCATAGTCGTAGGCATTGGTGTGAACGGCCCGCAAATTCTCGACCAAGACCTTGAGCGAAGCCGGCAGTTGGTCGTACGCAGCGGTAGTCGACGCCCACGTCGTCGCTCCGCCGTACTCGGGAATGGTCGTCGCTCGCAGAATCGAGGCTTTCGGGATGCGGTCGACAAACGTCACGTCCGTGTGCCAACTGTTGGCGGCACGGTCGAGCACCAACAGCTTGTCGCCCCTTGACTTCACCGTCGGGTGCGGGGTGGTCTGGGTGCCGAGGGTTCCGGCGAATTCGTACTGCGACGTGTCGTCGAGATGCTGCTGCCCACGGAAGAACACAACCTTGTGCGCTGCCAGCGCATAGTTGATCGCGTAGGCGGTCTCTTCGGACAAGTCCCCGGAGAGGTGCACACCGTCGATACGGGCGCCGATCAGTTCACCGACCTTGTGGACAGTGATTCCGCCGGCAGCGTAGATCTGCTCCGGGGTCTGGGTGACACGTTCGAGTTCGGTGACGGACATGGCGATCTCCTGTGAGTCGGTCAAGCCTACGGGCGCGGCAGTCGTCATGGCGCTGCCTACTGTGAACACTCAATCATTTACGCTGCGGGCTCGAATACGGTTGAACTCGAGGTGATCTCAAAGTTCGCCGCTCCCTCGCCGGAGAATACTGCCGCTCACTGGGACGAGACCGTCGTCGTTGTCGTCATGAGCTGTAGCGTGCGATCTGCCGCACCCACGTCTACGGAGGACAGCATGCAACCCGAGGGCCCTGCCGAACAGATTCGTTCAACGCTCGCTCGGATCGCCCATCTGGCTGACACCGGCTCTGTCGAGGACTACGTCGAGCAGTTCACCCGCAAGGCCGAATGGAACATGCCCGCCAATCCCGATCGCGGTATCCCCGCACAGGTGCGGCGAGGCCGCGAAGAAATTGCTGCTGGAGTAGCCGAGCGTCGAGCCGCCGGCATTCAAGGCCCGGGCACATGCACACGTCACGTCACCACAGCGATCGCCGTGGACGTGACGTCGGAAACTACAGCCCGCGTGGATGCGGTCTGGACGTTCTACGTCGACACGACCACAATTCCCAAGCTCAGTGGCGTCGGGAGTTACGCCGACGAGTTCGAACTCGAAGACGGGCGGTGGCGACTGTCGCGACGAGTGATCTCGCGCGGCTGACGCTCAGTCTTCTTCGCCGGTGATCGCCTCACACCAGTCTTCGACCTGATCGATCCCCTCTTCCGTCCATTCCGGGCTCATGTCCTCGAGTGCATCGAAGACCACCTCGCAGGTCAGCATCTCCGGTGAACCCTCCGACCCCGCTGCCTCGGTTCGCTCCGCAGACGCTGTCGCAACTGGGCCGGCGGCCAGCGCAACCGCCATCGCGCCCGTTCCGACCATCGCTTTCACACGCATCGGTTCTCCTCCTTCACTCTCGCTTCGGTCCTCGGGGTACCCGACTCGCCCCGCGTTACCCATCGCCGTCACTCATGTCCGACTTTCGGCGCCGACGGCATAGACTGAGTTCGTCGCCACCACGCTCTCGCAGCGTCGGGGGCGACAGATACACAGCTGGATCAGAATCGGAAGGCATCCCATTACAGAATCTCCCGCTCCGCACGACATCTACTTCGTACCCCCGGAGCAGGACAGCCCCAATCCCGTGGAACCGGCGTCGGCCGCGTCACGCGCACGGATGGGCGAGCTACCCGAGACCGTCCGATTCAAGAATCGTTTTGCCCTCGCGATCACGACCACCACGCCGCTCGAAGCGATGGTCGAAGATCTCCTCTTCATCCGCGACATCCTCGACGCCGCAGGAATCGAGTATCTACTCGTCCGCGGAAACGACGAGCGCCCCGTGATCGCGGTGAGCTGGACCGAGCGCAAAAACCTGCGGCAGGCACTTGTCGAGGGATGCGCAAACGCACCCTTCTATTCCAAAACCGTCGACGCGAAGAAGAGCCCAGCGCTCCTTGTCGCGGACGGTGCCCTGTCGAAAACCAACAAGTCACGGATCTTCCGCTTGTTCCGTCCGCGGGTTCACGTCGCAAGCGGCATGAACTACGGCGCGAACATCGGCGTTCAAATCGAATTGTGGTCGATTTCCGACGAAGAAATCGTCCTACCCGTCGAGAACTCACTGACACGACGAACCGTCCTCCCCGAAGAAGCTGTCCGAGGAACCGTCGAGCGATTCGGCCGGATCTGGCCGACTATCGAGAACATGTTCGCCGATCATGCCTCCGATATCAGCTTCGATATCGATCTGGTCTTTTCCTGGGTCGACGGCTCTTCCAAGGAGTTTCAGGCTCAGCGCGCCAAGCGCATGCAGAACTACATCGTCGGAGAGGGCGACGAATCAGAAGCGCGCTTCCGTCAGATCGACGAGCTCAAATACGCGCTTCGATCCATCCACATGTACGCGCCGTGGATCCGGCGGATCTTCGTCGCAACCGATTCCGATCGTCCGGACTGGCTTGCCGACGATCCGCGAGTCACGTTCATGCCCAGCGAAAAATTCTTCGCCGATCCAAGTGTGTTGCCTACCCATAATTCTCAAGCTGTCGAGTGCCAGCTGCACCATATTCCGGGTCTGGCAGAGCATTTCCTCTACTCCAATGACGACATGTTCTTCGGTCGCCCCGTTGGCCCGGACATGTTCTTCTCCCCCGGTGGGATCAGCATGTTCATCGAGGCCGACACCAGAATCGGATTGGGACACAACGACAACGACCGCAGCGGGTTCGAGAATGCGGCTCGAGTCAACCGCCGGCTACTCCAGGACCGCTTCGGTCTGATGACCACCAGGCATCTGGAGCACGCAGCGACGCCACTACGCAAGAGCGTGATGGCCGAGATGGAACGCGAGTTCGCCGAAGACTTCGCGGCCACTGCAGCAAGCACCTTCCGCGCGAGTTCCAATATCTCGGTGACCAATTCGCTCTACCACTACTACACGCTCATGAGTGGACGGTCGGTGGTGCAGAAGTCCGCAGCCGTCAAATACGTCGACACGACGGTCAAGGCCGGTTTGCGCGACATGGACTCACTGCTCGCCAAGCGCTCCATGGACTTCTTCTGCCTCAACGACGGCAGCGCTCCGGAGATCGATCTGGAACTTCGCACACGCAAGATCACGGAGTTTCTGGAGAGCTATTACCCCATCCCGGCGCCCTGGGAAGCCTAGACGAAACAAGGGCCCAGCCGATTTCGGCTGGGCCCTTGCTACTTCGGTCGATCAGCGTGCTGTCGCGCGCTCCCGCTGCACCGGGATGGGCAGTCCGAGATTTTCACGCAACGTCGTTCCTTCGTAGTCACTGCGGAGGACACCTCGATCCTGCAGCAGCGGCACCACGTCGTCGACGAACTCGTCGAGGCCGGTCGGCACAAGGTGCGATCCGAGGATGAACCCATCCGAACCGTCGTTGCTGACAAACGAATCTATTTTCTCGGCAACCTGCTGCGGTGTACCGACGATCGGTCCACGCTCGAACTGATCGATCACCACTTCGCGCAGATTCAACTTCTTGCTCTCGGCTACCGCGCGAAGTTTTGCGACGGTCGCGAAACGATCTTGGTGAATGAAGGCGCGGCCCTGGATGATCGGCGGAGCTTCGGGATCCGGAGCGATGTCGGGTAGTGGTCCTTCGGGGTCGTACTTCGACAGATCGAGATTCCAGATCTGTTCGAGCAGAACCAAAGCGGTCTGGCCGGTGACCTGCTGGTCGCGAATCTCTCGGTATTTCTCGATCGCATCTGCCTCCGAGGTGCCGAGAACAAAACTCGCCGACGGCAGGATCTTGATGTCACCCGGGTCACGTCCGGCCGCAACGGCACGTGCTTTGATATCGCGATAGAAATCGGCCGCCTCGGGCAACTGACCGTACGGTGAGAAGATCGCGTCGGCATTGCCGGCAGCAAAATCGCGCCCCTGCGGCGACACCCCGGCCTGCAGAATAACCGGGCGCCCTTGCGGGCTACGCGGCACCGTGAATCGGCCGTTCACATCGAAATGTGATCCGTGGAAAGCGAATTCACCGGCATCCGGTCGCGCGAGAAAGCGCCCTGATGCCTTGTCTGCCACGATGTCGTCGCTTCGCCACGAATCCCACAGTTCACGCACCAGCGCTACGGTCTCCTCCGCACGCTCGTATCGTTGCGCGCGGTCGAGGTATCCGCCGCGGCGAAAGTTCTGGCCGGTGAATGCGTCGAACGAGGTGACGACGTTCCAGGCGGCACGCCCTCCGGACAACTGATCGAGCGTCGCGAATTGGCGGGCCAGTTCGTACGGCTCGTTGAACGTGGCATTGATAGTGCCGGCCAATCCGAGGTGTTCGGTTACCGCCGCCAACGATGCAAGGACCGTGAAGGTGTCCGGCCTACCGATGATGTCTTGGTCGAAAATCTGTCCCGCACGCTCACGAAGGGCGAGGCCTTCGGCGAGGAAGAAGAAGTCGAACTTCCCACGCTCGGCGGTTCGAGCGGTGTGCTCGAAAGAATCGAACTCTATCTGGCTGCCCGCCTGCGGATCCCACCACGCAGTGTGATGGTTGACGCCGCCGAGGTAGGCACCCAGGATGACCTGCTTACGCTTCTGAGAACTCATGAGAATCTATTCCTCGTCTGTCAGGCGGCCGGAGTACCGGCGGCGTAGCGGTTGGGAACGTCGATGGGTAGACCAAGGAGTCCGCGAAGATTCGCCTGCGGATATTCGGTGCGGAATACGTTGCGTCGCTGCAATTCAGGCACCAGCTCACCTGCGATGGCGTCGAGGTCGTCCACGACAACGCCCGGCCGCAAACGGAAGCCGTCGATTCCCAACTGCTGCCACCGGAGAACAAGATCCGCCAACTCCGCAGCAGAGCCGGTGAAGGTCAGTGCGTCCGAACGGTATTCGGCGCCGGCCTGCGCGTCGAGGCGAGCGAGCCGTTCCTTTCCGGTTTCTTCCGGCGTATCGAAGAAGACGACGATGTCGGTGAAGACCCGAAGAGGTTCGCCGGTGCGCTGCACGTGTTCTTCGGCTGCTCGCACTTCACCCAGGATTGCCGTGACCTGCTCCTCGTCGAACGGCGTCACGAACACCAGATCGGCCGTCCGCGCCGCCAGTTCGTACGCGACCCGCTGATGTGCCAACGCGGTAACGACGGGATGCCCCTGCGGCGGGCGCGGGGTCACCGACGGTCCACGGACCGACAAATACTTTCCCTCGAAGTCGATGTAGTGCAACTTGTCCCGGTCGATGAATCGGCGCTGCTCCACGTCGCGGATCTCGGCGTCGTCCTCCCAGCTGTCCCAGAGTCGCCGGATGACGTCAGCGGCCTCCGCAGCTTCGTCGAACAGGTCACGTACGAAGTCCGGGAGGACACCTGAAACGATCGACTGACGCTCGGCATCGGTGAGCGCTGGGATGTCGCGTCGCCCGAACTGGGCCGCCTCGGACTCCGAAGCCGACACCTTCACCTGCCATCCGGCGCGACCACCCGAGGTGTAGTCCAGGGTGGCAACGGCTTTGGACACGTGGAACGGTTCGGTGTGAATGGTGGTGATGGTCGGGATCAAACCGATGTTGCTCGTGACGGGTGCCAGTCGGGCCGCCACGAGATGTGCGTCGAGCCGCGCGCGTACCCGATCAACGGCGTCGTCGACGGGCGCGAGTGGATCCGCCGGAACCGAGAGGCTGTCCTCGATGGTGACGAAATCGAGCAGACCACGCTCGGCGGTCGTCACCACGTCAGTCCAATACGACGCGCTTAACAGCTCACTCGGGCGCGAGTGTGGCTCTCGCCAGGCTGCAGGGTGCCAACCGGCACCGTCCAGCGCTACGGCGAGATGAAGCGGAGCAAGATGAGAAGAAGGGGTGGAGGTCATCGGCGCATACTCCTGTTCGAGAACTACTCGGGAGCGCACAGTGCCGACCGCAGAAACCGTCAGCACCCGACTGACGGTTCTCGTGGCGACTGCCGCTTGCGACACGCACCGCGCGTGTCGCCAGGTGTGATTCCGGGGCACCCCATCGGCATGAAGGGTTGCCGTCCAGCTAGCCGGTCCTTGTTGCTGGAGCTCTGCACCTACCTCGACGGTAGTGAGTACGCGACCGCCCGACAATCAACCCGAACCGTGCCGGCCCGCCGGAAACCGCCTGCCACCTCAGACGATCGAGCGCCTCGCCTTTTCGCTCTCGAGGATTCGAATGCCGGCGGCGCCGAGCCTCCGGACTCCCTCGGCCGCGTCGACGGGCTCACCGACCGTCACGTGAGCGCCGAGAGGAACGACCGAATGAACAATCGTCTCGTCGTAGACGTGCACCAGGTTGCACCCCTGAGCCCCGTCTCGACCACGCTGCCCACCGACTTCCACGTTCAGGTCCTGGGTGTAACACGTCGACGACGCCACGGACACGGGAATCCCGGCGAACGTCGCCGTCGTCGAATAGTGAAGGTGTCCGGCAAGAATCGCCCGAACATCACTGCCTCGCAGGACGTCTGCCAGCCGGGGCTGATCGCGCAACTCCACCAAGACTGCAAGATCCTGAATACACGGAACCGGGGGGTGATGCAGCGCCAGTATCGTTCCGTCGGGCGCGGGGACCGCCAACTCTGCTCGTAGCCAGTCCAATTGACGATCCGTGATCTCACCGTAGTGATGACCCGGAACCGACGAGTCCAGGGTGATCACCCGCAGTCCGTCGAGATCGTAGACGTTGTCGACGGGATGATCTGCTGCGTCCTCGCCCAACAGCAACGATCTGAAGGTGGGGCGGTCGTCGTGGTTACCCATAGCCCAGATGACCTGTGCATCGATCTCGGCCGCCACGGGTTCCACGATGGCTTTCAATTGCGCGTACGCGTCGGGGTGCCCCTCGTCGGTCAGGTCGCCGGTGAAGAGGAGTGCGTCGGGGCGTGCGCCCGAGGCCACTATCCCGCGGAGCACTTCCCGCAACCTCGTCGACGCATCCACGGCGTCGTACAACTCCCCCTGTGCTACCAGATGTGTGTCACTGAGGTGCACCAGAAAATGCTTCGGACGCGGGTACTCGGCATTCCGAACGCTCATCGGTCTCTCGCTTCCGCTTGCCGACGCGTAGGCGCCGGTGCGGCACCTACTGATCGTCGACACTAGTCAACCGACCAACAGTGACTGATCGGGGCACACCCGACGAACACGAAGCGAACTCCCGCGGCGACCCTCGGGATCGAGTAGTTGAAGCTGCGAGTAGTGTGTGGACAGTGTTGTTCCTGACCAGTCGGCGTTACGTCGACCTTCGCCTGCAGGCGAGCGCAATGTGTACGTGCTCGCTCTGACCTGACGCGTACCAGGAAACATTTCTTCGAATCTGCCCGGCCTCTGGTGCCGCGCTGCGTTTCGCTCCCTTGATTTTCGAAAGGCATAGTCATGCCCAGCTCCACCTCCACCGGCGTGCCGGAAAAGTCCACGTCCCGTTTTCCGTCCTGGGCGACGGCATTCGGACCGCAGATCGTCGCCGGCCTCGTACTCGGTGTCATCATCGGTCTCGTCGCCCGGGCAATGCCTGATGCGGCCGACGGCAACGTCAACTGGTTGGTCGGCACCGTGCAGACCATCGGTTCGAGTTACGTCAAGCTGCTCACCGTTGCGGTGATCCCGCTGGTGTTCACGGCCATCGTCAGTTCCATCGCCAACCTGCGACAGGTCGCCAATGCAGCTCGCCTGGCCGTGCAGACCTTGCTCTGGTTCGCCATAACCGCGTTCATCGCTGTGATCATCGGCATCATCGTCGGCCTGATCACCGATCCCGGTTCACGGACCGACGTCGCCGCCGAAGCCGCGAAGGAACCCAAGAGTTCCGGTTCGTGGTGGGCGTTCATCACCGGACTGGTTCCGAACAACTTCCTGGGGTTGGGTGCAAAGACTTCCGTCGCCGAAGGCGTGGCGACTACATCGCTGAGCTTCAACGTCCTGCAGCTGCTCGTCATCGCCGGTGCAATCGGTATTGCTGCACTCAAGATCGGACCCAAGGCTGCTCCCTTCCTCGAATTCAACGCTTCGCTGCTCGCGATCGTCCAGAAGGTCCTGTGGTGGATCATCCGCCTCGCCCCGATCGGCACCGCTGCGCTGATCGCCAACGCTGTCGCCACCTACGGCTGGGATGCAATCGGCTCGCTGGGCGTCTTCACCGCAGCCATCTACATCGGTCTGGCCATTGTCTTCTTCGTGGTCTACCCCATCCTGATTGCCGCACACGGTCTCTCGGTTCGAAGCTTCTTCTCCGGTGTCTGGCCCGCAACTCAGCTCGGGTTCGTCTCGCGCTCGTCGATCGGCACCCTGCCGCTGACCGAACGCGTCACCGAACGCAACCTCGGTGTTCCTCGTGAGTACGCCTCGTTCGCAGTTCCGCTCGGTGCCACCACGAAGATGGACGGTTGCGCCGCAATCTATCCCGCGATCGCGGCAATCTTCGTCGCCGGCTTCTACGACGTTCCGCTAACCTTCACCGATTACCTGCTGATCGTCGTCGTTTCGGTCATCGGCTCGGCAGCAACGGCCGGAACTACGGGTGCGACAGTCATGCTCACACTCACACTCTCCACCCTTGGTCTTCCCTTGGCCGGCGTCGGACTGCTCCTCGCAGTCGAACCGATCGTCGACATGGGCCGTACCGCAGTCAACGTCACCGGCCAGGCACTGGTCCCGGTCATCGTCGCAAAGCGTGAGGGAATCCTCGACAATGAGCGCTTCGACGCTCCCCGCAACGGTGATCCCTTCGCCGAGGAACTTGTCGACGCGTAACCCTCTCTGACAACAGCAGCGTCCCCGCACCTGAGCAATACGGTGCGGGGACGCTGCTTTTCAACCGGAACTGCACAGACTGTCGTCGACCGTCAGACGCCCAATGCCCGGGACAGAGTCGGCCACGCCTTCGGCAGTCGTTCACGCCAATACGCCCACGCATGCGTACCGTTCGGCTCGTAATCCACCTGTGCCGGAATCTTCAGCTCCTGCAACCGCGCGTCGAACATCTTGGTGCAGGCATGCGCAGCAACCTCGATGCCGCCGCCGATCACCAGACGCTCGAGCAGTTCAGGAGTCTGCAGCGTCTCGTCGGATCCGGGAAGACCGTTCGCCGTCGACACGTAGATTTCCTTGCCTCGCAACTTCTCTGCGTTGATCAAAGAATCGTGCGCCTCCCACTCCGGGCCTCCTGGCACACCCCAGATGTTGGCCGGATCTCCACTTCGGGAAGATATCGTGGCCTGGACGGCAGTTCGGCCGAGCGGATCCATCGTGGAGTAGCAGCCACTGAAAACCGCGACGCCCCGGTACATGTCCGGAAAGCGTTGGGCGAGCATCATTGCGCCCATCGCGCCCATGGAATTGCCGGCGATCGCGTTGATGCCGTTGGTCTCGAGTCGTGCGTCGATCAGCGGTGGCAGCTCTTCGGTGATGAAGGTTTCCCACTTGTGCAGTCCCAGCCGCGGATCCGGATTCTCCCAGTCCGAGTACAGGCTCGCGATTCCGCCATTGAGCATCACGACGTTGACGTTCTTGTCGGCGAAGAACGCCGGAGCGCCGCCGATCGTCATCCATCCGCTGCTTTTCTCTCCGGCGTCGACACCCTCGAGCATGTACAGCGCTGGGCGCGGAACCGAATTGTCAGCGGGTAGCAAAATCTCGACGCCGACCTCGCGTCGAAGTGCAGGCGACGCCACCGTCAGCCTGACGGCCTGCGGTGCAGTCACCTTCTCGCCGACGATGGCCGGGACGACGATGTCGTCGCGCAGGTCCGGTTTAGGGCCCGGATCCTCCTGAAGTGGTCCCGGGATCGTCGACCCCGAGCTCACGCTTCCCTCGACGCTGCCCAGAATTCCGGAGTTTCCCGAACTACCCGAGCTTCCGGAACTCGGCGCTGCCGTCGACAGTCCGCCCAACTGCAAAGAAAGTGCACAGACGGCCAAACACACCGCACCTGTGCGCGCAGATCGAATCCACGCACGCCGCTCAGTCCTCATGAAACTCCCAAACAAGTCAAAGATGTTTCCGTGAACATACCGTGCAGTTCGGACTTTCTTGGACAAACGACCACGACAAGATCTGTCGGACGCCGCCACTAGGCTGGCCCCGTGCAACCGGACTCCGTCAAGGCCCTCGACCTCGACCGAGTTCGCGCTGCCGTCGGCACGACAACCTACGACCGCGGACTTACCTACCTGCGGCAGAATGCGGTCGTGTCCATCAGCTGGAACGACACCCCGGATACCTTGACCGGGGCTGTGGCGGGGACTGCGCGGGAGCCGTACGCCTGCACAATCTCCATAAGTCACAGCGCGACCGGTGCTGCCACATTCGCGCGTGGCCTCTGCACGTGTCCGGTGCGGATGAACTGTAAACACGTGGCCGCGTTGGTGCTCGCAGCGGTCGCCGAGGCGAACACGACGCCACGACAACTCGGGTGGGACGGCGCGCTCGAGGAGTTGCTCCAGCCAGACCCCCACGACCGCACTACTCGTGGACTCGGCATTCAATTCACCACCCGAACCAAGGGCACATCGACACGGCTCCTCCTCAAACCCGTACAGCCAGGAGCGAGAGGGTGGATCTCCGGCGGACTTGCCTGGAACAAACTCGGAAGCAGCTTTCAGTTCCCCGCCGACCACATCCGGGTTTTACGCGACATTCATCTTCTCCACAGCGCGGGCAACCATTACCGAAATCAGAATGCAGCGGAAATCGATCTTGCCGGGTTTCCGAGCCCGCAACTCTGGTCGCTTCTTGATGAGGCGATCAGCGTCGGCGTTTCACTCGTTCACTCGAAGGCCGGCCTCGGCAACATCTTCCTACTCGACGACGCCAACATCTGCCTCGACGTCCACGGAGCAGAAGACAACAATCTCCGTCTCACGCCCCGAATTCAGACCAATGGGCACATCATCACCCATTCCGACTGGGGACTTGTCGGTACGCCGGCACATGGTGTCTTCACGCTCGACGCCACCAACACGATCACGCTCGCACCACTGCACACACCGGTCACCCATAAATTGAGGCAGTTGATCGACTCCGGAAAGTCAGTCGACATACCCGCCGAGCATCGGGATGCGTTCACTTCGCGGTTCGTGTTCAAACTCGGAAGCCTCGCTCCCGTCATATCTTCCGACGGCGCCTACAGCCCACCGACTGTGTCCGGTCCACGGCTACAACTGATGGCCACTTACGAAGACGACCACCGCATCGACATCGAATCGGCATGGAAATACACCGTCGATGCCGACGAACTGATCATTTCTACCGCCGATGCAGCCACCGACGAGTCCGAGGTCCGCAATCACGCTGCCGAAGATGCCATCACCAACAGCCTCGGCGCGGCCGCGGTAAAGGCCACTCTCGCGGGAACGCTGACCGGCCTCGATTCCATGCAGTTCACACTCGACCTCCTGCCCCAACTCGAAGCGCACGACGCCATCGACCTCACGGTTGCAGGAACCCCTGCCGACTACCGGCCTGCAGACGACGCTGTAGTGATCAGCCTCAGCACATCGGCCCCGGACGGTGACAGCGGATCCGACTGGTTCGACCTCGATGTCACCGTCGATGTTGCGGGACAAAGCGTTCCGTTCACAACACTGTTCGCCGCTCTGAGTAAGGGCGAGACGCACATACTGCTACCGGACGGCGCCTTCTTTCGACTCGACGCACCCGAACTACTCGGCCTACACCGTCTCATCACCGAAGCGCGATCGCTACTCGATCGACCTACCGGCAAACTCGCGATCAGCAAATTTCAGGCCGGGCTGTGGGAAGAATTGGCGGCTCTCGGAAGAGTCGAACATCAAGCAGCAGCATGGAAGAAGCAGATCGCAGGATTGCTCGGCAGTTCGGGCATCGATCCCGTCGAAGTCCCGGACACGTTGACGGCAACTCTGCGCCCCTATCAGGTCGACGGATTCCGTTGGCTCAATTTCCTCCGCCAGCACAGTCTGGGCGGCATACTCGCCGACGACATGGGCCTGGGCAAGACACTGCAGACCCTCGCAATGATCTGCGCTGCAAGGCAATCGAATCCAGCCGCACCTCCCTTTCTGATCGTCGCACCCACCAGCGTCGTATCCAACTGGAAATCCGAGGTGGCGAAGTTCGCACCAACCCTCCACACCGCTGTCATCACGGACACGCTGCGACGTAGAAAAACCGATCTGGCAGCACTCGTCGACGGAGCCGACATCGTCGTGACGTCGTACGCCCTCTTTCGCCTCGACACCGATGCATATTCCGCCAGCCTCTGGTCCGGACTGGTACTCGACGAAGCCCAGTTCGCCAAGAACCACAAGTCCAAGGTCCACCAATGTGCGAGGGCGGTGAACGCACCGTTCAAACTCGCGATCACCGGAACACCCATGGAAAACAATCTTTTGGAGTTGTGGTCGCTGCTCGCGATCACTGCACCGGGACTGCTTCCCAGCCCCACCACCTTCACCGATTTCTACCGCACTCCCATCGAAAAAGACGGTGATGCAGAACGATTGGCGCAACTGCGACGACGCGTCAAACCGCTGATAGTGCGGCGGACCAAGGAACAGGTGGCCGCAGACTTGCCGCCCAAGCAGGAGCAGGTACTCGAGATCGAGTTGCATCCGAGCCATCGCGCAATCTACGACACTCATCTACAGCGCGAACGGCAAAAGATCCTCGGCCTGCTCGACGACGTCGACAAGAACCGATTCACGATCCTGCAATCGCTGACGATACTGCGCCAACTCAGTCTCGATGTCTCACTCGTCGACAAGGACAGCGGATCGATACCGTCGGCCAAAGTCGACGCTCTCGTCGAGCAACTCGACGACGTCATCGCCGGCGGACACCGTGCGCTGATCTTCAGTCAGTTCACCGGGTTCCTCAGCTCGGTGCGCACCCGACTCGACGCGGAAAACATCCCGTACAGCTACCTCGACGGTTCGACGCGTAATCGTGGTGAAGTGTTGGAAGAGTTCAAGTCTGGCTCGGCCCCAGTCTTTCTGATCAGCCTCAAAGCTGGTGGCTTCGGCCTCAATCTCACCGAGGCCGACTACTGCTTCATTCTCGACCCCTGGTGGAACCCGGCCGCCGAGGCGCAAGCGGTCGACCGCACTCACCGCATCGGGCAGACACGAAACGTCATGGTCTACCGCCTCATTGCCAAAGACACCATCGAAGAGAAGGTCATGGCACTCAAGGCCAAGAAGTCGGCATTGTTCTCGAATGTCATGGACGCCGAAGGCTCACTCGGCACCGGACTCGACGCCGAGGATCTTCGCGCGCTGTTCGAGTGAGGTACCTCTTCGGTCGAACCGCACCTACCCGCTCACGGTAATGTGAGTCGAGAACGGACAACACAGAACTCCCGAACGAAGAAATCCACTTCGTTCGAACGAGAGGAACCTGAATGGGCGTCACACTTGCCAAGGGCGGCAACGTATCTCTGTCGAAGGCCGCACCCAACCTGACCAAGGTCGCAGTCGGTCTCGGCTGGGATGCACGCAGTACCAGCGGCGCCGACTTCGACCTCGACGCCAGCGCGTTGGTCACCGGCCCGGAACGCAAGGTCCTTTCCGACCTGCACTTCGTCTTCTACAACAACCTTCGCTCGCCCGACGGATCCATCGAGCACACCGGCGACAACCTCACCGGTGAAGGTGACGGCGACGACGAGGTCATCAACGTCGACCTCCCGGCTGTACCGCCCAACGTCACCAACATCTTCTTCCCCGTCTCGATTCACGACGCCGATGCGCGACTCCAGTCCTTCGGACAGGTCACCAACGCGTACATCCGCGTCGTTGATCTGTCGAACGGCTCCGAACTGGCACGCTACGATCTCTCCGAAGATGCATCCACCGAGACAGCCATGCTTTTCGGTGAGCTCTACCGCCACAACGGTGAGTGGAAGTTCCGTGCAGTCGGACAGGGATACGCATCCGGACTCGCCGGCATCGCCCGCGACTACGGCGTCAACATCTGATCTCTACCGGTACACGAAACGGGGTTGGGGGCGGGGGGGGCGGGGGGGAACCCCCGTGGGGGTTTGTGGGGAGGGGGGGGGGGTTGGCCGGAGAAAGGCCCCCCCCGGGTGAAAAAACCACCCCCACGGCGCGGTTGTTGGGCGAAGTGCC
>NZ_JBHWYS010000010.1:0-1995 GCF_042728675.1 Rhodococcus sp. NPDC060176 | reverse complement strand
CCCGCCCGCCGGGCGAAAACTTCTTAGCTCTCCCGGCCCACCAAGGGGGTTGGGCGCGGGGGGGGCCGGAGCCAACCCCGTTTCGGTTGTCTGCGTCAGTGCTCGGGTTACCGCTTCAGAATCGCCCTCGCGAGATGAACAGCCCAGGACGAGTCCGCTTTGGTGCCGAACTTCCCCAACTCGTAACCCGTAGCGCCGATCAAACCAAGCACCTCCACGGTGCTCCCGGACGTGTCACGTTTGGAAGTCTGAGCCCCGGACATGAGGATGCTCGACGACCGAATCGGCTCTAACGCTCCCGCGACGAAACGATGACGATCTGCCGGCGACAAGCCAGCGGCTACGGCGAGGAGGACAAGGAGTTCCACCGCTCTCTGCGAGCCGCCCGGCGCGACCGGAACGCCCTCGACGATCACCGACCACATCATTGACGCGTCCCGCTCAGCTGACTGTCCCCGCTTCGTCAGTAAAATTTGCCCTTTGTGCTTTCGCACCAGGCCGAACTTCTTGAGCACTGCGAAGAGTGATCGCCCTTGGGGGAGGTTTACCGGTCCCAGTTCAGGTTCGTCGAGCATCGCATCGACCGTCATGAAGAAGTCATCGGCGTCGATCCCTTCGACACCGATCAGCGCCAAGACCGCCTGAAGGCGTTGGCCCGCCTCGACGTGGACCAACTCTCCGATTGCCGACTCATCGTCAATGCCGGCTCGGGTGAGGACCGCGTGCAGTTCCGGGACTCGCGAGGGTTCCAGGCATTCGACGAGCTTCGCCATGTCGTACGGCGCAACGATCTCGTCCGGTCGAGGTGTATGAAGTCGATTGTTGACCTCAGCGATCTCGAATCGTGTCGGCTCGAATTCAGTTTGCGGCCATTCGAGGGTCCATTCGTGGGAGCGCAACTTCTCCGAAGCGAGGACACCGAGAAGCTGCTCGTACTCGTCAGGCCCGACGCATTCCTCCGGCGGACAAGCACCGCGACCCGCTGCACATACAACTTGGAATCCGTCGGGCAGTACTTCCGAAGATTCAAGCGTCAGTGTGTGGCGCCAGTTCCCGAAGCGTCCGTAACGATAACTGATTTCATCGCCAGGCGAGACCATGACCTCGTCCAGACGTACGGCGGACTCCACGATCGCCACTCGTCCGGCGCGACGCTGCTCGGCGCTGCTTCCGGAAGCGACGTACTCTTCGACCTCGCCCGGAAATCGGCTGCCGGACTTGGACCACGCGTGCGAATGACGGTCACTCCACCCCATTGCCCGTTGGACCACCGAATGCAGGTCATCCAGATTCAGATCCGACGCGACGAGGATTCGTCTCCAGATCTGGGTGGAAACATTGTCGACGCTGATACGTATCGCGTATTGCGCCGGTACCGCGCGCCTCTTCGAACGCAACGATCGCGCTACCTGAAGGCCCCCGCGCCCTCCGCCAGTTTCTTGTACAAATCTTCGCAGTTCTTCCGGTTCCGTCGGAACGAGTCGCAAATGCGACACCCTCGAGCTGCTCAACCCCACCATGCCACTCAGCCTAGGCCAAAGTGCTAGGGACGAAGGCACAAAATCGGAGAGTACTTCGGACTTATGAGACGGTTCACAATCTATACCTTGGCTAACAAGTCCCTATGTGCGTCGGCGCCGGCATCTTCCTCGCCCTGCCCTGCCCCAGCGAACGTACCGTTCATCTCGTTGAAGGCGACGGAAGTGCCGTTCGCTCGATCCCGGCGCGTCGTCGGTCACGCCCCTGCCCGGATGGTGTGAACGTACCGTTCCCCTCGTCCAAGAGGGTGAGAGTGCCGTTCACTCGATGCCGGGGGGGGCGGGTTGGGGGTCGGTTTTGGGGGTGTTTTGGGTACGAGAAAGCCCCCCAACCACGAATGGTTGGGGGGCTTCTCTAATGTGTGTTCGGCGGTGTCCTACTCTCCCACACCCTGTCGAGTGCAGTACCATCGGCGCTGAAGGGCTTAGCTTCCGGGTTCGGAATGGGACCGGGCGT
>NZ_JBHWYS010000009.1:0-222602 GCF_042728675.1 Rhodococcus sp. NPDC060176 | reverse complement strand
CGGAATCCACAGGTGCCGTTGCGGAAAGCCCGTCAACGAACCCGCCCCGCACTGCGGATGGCACCGAGCAGCCGAGGTGTCGTCGTGACCGCGCCGCAAGTTAAGGGATGCACGCTGATTGGCTGCACAGACCCGAGGTCGGTGCATGACCACCACTACTCACGCGGCCATCTCGACATCGCTGCGTGCCACTGCACTGCCCAAACCGGCGAGCCAGGGGTGTCGTCGTGACCGCGCCTGATCCGGGAAGGAACTACGTAACCGTCAGCGTTCAGCTCGCAGACGGCACGATAGTCGAAAAGCGCAGGGAGATATTGGGTATCGGGAACCCGCGCTATATCCGGACTGAAACCCTTTGGTCTGCAAACAAAGCCATCCAGGAAGTCGTGGATATGCTGACCGTGAACCATCCGGACCAGATCGTCAAGTTTCCATACCAGGCAGCAGGACGAGCGGAAGGGTTTCGTGATGCCTGATCCGGGGTTGACCGACCTCATCGCAGCAGCATTGGTGCGAAGTAGCCCGAACAGCATCGACACGTTCGACCTTCTCCCGTACCACCGGCAGGAGGCATGGCGCGTCCGAGCTCGAGAAGTGGCGTCGGTGGTGGAGCAGCACACGAACGGGCGGCACGAATGGCCGAAGACGACTCCGACCGGCTTCACCTACGAACGCCCCACAACGTATGCCGCGCTAGAGCACATGATCGGCCACATGGTGCAGTCCGAGATCGAATGCTGGGACGAACCGGAACGGCCACCTGAACCAGTATGGGAAATGATCGGCATCGCCCAGCAGGAGGTTGGACGTGAACGTGCCCGCGCCGAGAAGGCCGAGGCCACGATCGCCAGGGTGGAGAAACTGCAGAGGGACCTGTTTCAGCAAGGCGGAAATCTCATAGCGCAGTGGGGGGCAGCACGACTCATCGGCACGGCTTTGGAAGGGGAGTCATGAGCCTGGGAGACGACGCGTTCGGGACCACTGAACCCAGTCAGTGGCTACGCAAACGGTACTGGTTCCTGCATCCCGCGCCACTGCCCGCGATGGAGCTACCTGATCCGCACTGCGCGTTCGCCGACCTGCACCTAGTTCAACAACAGCCGTGTGAAGGTTGCGGCTGGGACGGGTACGACCTTCGCCCTGATCTGCCAGCACGGAAGTTGTCCGCTTTGCAGCGTCTACGTGGACATTGGCGGCTCCGTCGCGGCTACTGCCCGGAATGCAACAGCTCACCACCGCAACAGGATTGCCCGATTTGCTTTGGGTCGAGGGACTACGGACCGAACAGTTCCGAGAGGCAGGCCCTATTGATGCGTCAGAGGTGGCGCGCAGCTTTGGAAGGGGAACAGCAATGAGTGAGAACCCATGGTGCCATCTCGACGCACCGATGCTGACCAAGTTGGATCTCGCATCTGTCCTCGTCCGTGAAATCTTCGAGGACACGCCATACCTCGTCGGGTCATGCATGACACGGCCCGACTATCGGGACGTGGATGTACGGATGATTCTCTCGGACGAACGTTTCGACGCACTGTTTCCGAGGCCGCATGCTGACCCACTGCGCCACTTCAACGAGAACGCCATCACCGACTACTACGTCAACGCCACCGGACTACGCATCGACTTCCAGATCCAACGCCAAACCGAAGCGAACGCCAAATACCCAGGCGTCCGACAACCGCTCGGCCTGTACGTGAGCAGTGAGGACAACTGATGTCCGACACCACCATCGAAAACGCCCAGCAACACATCGACGCCTGGGCAGACACAGGCGACGGATACAGGAACCTCGGCAAACGGCACATCCTGCAATGCCTCTGGTGCGACAAGTACTTCGACGGCAGAACCAAAGCCGAAGCCCTCACCAAATACCACGAGCACGAGACACAAGTGAAGGAGTCGTTGCGAGTGAGATCCGATCACAGGCCACACCCGCGAGGGACGAACTGGCCGAGAAGGTATTCGACCTACTTACGCGAGTCGCCGAAGTGGGCACATCGGACCGCAACGTCATAGCCCACGGAATCGCAATGGGCCTGGAAGACGCTGGTTGGTCGAAGCCTCGCACGGTGAACAGCGCGACCGAGTTGAAGGCTGAACCTGACGGCACGATACTGCGAGACGAAGACGGCATGGTTGGTGTTGTTTCCTCTGACGGATCAGGGTTCCGATACGTGTTGGCGGTCGGCGATCCGCGTCCGTACACCTTCGCATCGTGGGCGGTATCACCAAGCGCCGTCCTCTTCACTCCGGGGGATGCGGGATGAGCGAGCAGATTCCGTATGACGAGATGCGGAGACTGTGCGGACTGCCCGATGTCCGCGGTTACGTGGCACGGCGCGAATTGGACCGGATGGGCAAACAACTCGGTGAAGTGTTCAGGCGAATGGGTGAGGTGTGGACGGAAGCCATTGAGACCGCGCTGCCGCAGCTGCAGGCGATAACCGAAGCGTCGAAACCTAAGCAATCCCCACCGATGTGGGCGAACGATCCAGCCCACACCCGTAGAACAGCATTCAAACCAACACGACGAGTCAAATGACCACCCCCAAAACTATTCCCGCACCACACACAAGGAGAACCATGACCCGCAAGAAGATCGCAATCGGTAGCGCAGCCGCCCTCGCCGTAATCGGACTGAGCAGCTGCTCCACAGACGCCGAAGTCGCATCCAAAAACCTGTCCAAAGCTGCCGACCAGTTCGAAATTGATCGCCGAATCGTGTTCTTCAACGGCATCACCGACAAGTACCTCCTCACCATCGAAGGCCGTTGCTCGATTGAGCCTGATGGCGGGAAGCTCGATGTGACATGCAAGACGAGCGGCGGGTTTAAGAAGCATTTCCTTGGCCTGTCGGACAATGTTTCGTACTTCGTTGAGCAGCTTGAGGGTGCGAGTGTGAGTACGGATCACTATCGGGTGATTTTCAAGCCTGAGGTGATCATCCCTGATGTTGACCGTCCGTGACTGGTGACCTAGCGATCGCCTCAAACCCTGAGATTCGTGAAGTCAACGGCGAGATTGATGAATTCCTCGCCAACAACGCGAGCATTCACTTGGAGGCGATGAGCAACAACACGTGGTGGATCGGCGTGGACGTTCCTGGAGTCGGGTCGTGGCATATCAATCTGGGCGCTGTGAACCCAGCAGCGAAGGCGTATATCACTGTGGAGGAGGCCAATTGAGTGAGCTAGTGGAGTTGGTTCGGGATACGCCGGACGTGATCGAGTTCCTTCGCCGGCAAGCGTACGCAAACAGTAGCGCTGCTGCGGGTCGGGATCAGTCGGATGTTGAACGTGTGGAGGATGCGGAGCGTGTGTCGACTGGTGCGCGTCCGAAGTCTAAGCCTCCGTTGAATGTTGATGCGTTGGATTGCGCTGATGCTGAGGCTGCTGTGTTGTTTCGGTGGGCTGATGTGTTGGGGATTCCGCATCGGGGTTGGGTGTGGCGTGTTCAGGGTGTGCCGCGTGGGGTTTTGTATGGCGATTTGACGGCTGTTCGGGATATCGTCTCCTGGTTGTGTTCGAGACCTGAGTTTGAGCCTCCCGATGGGTTCATGGAAGAAGTCCGCAGTATCCGCAACGGCAACAGGATGGCGTGGCAGGAACTTGATTCACTCTTGCGGTCATCTGAGCCTGAATCTCCACAGTCGTTAGATCCGGTGCTTTTCTGAGCGATTCGGGGGTTTTATGGGAACTGTTTGGGTCAACATTTGGGATGCGTGCCGTGAGACGCGACGGTCGAGGAAAACTATCCAGCGGTGGGCGTCTCAAGGCAAGCTACGTGTTGGGCGCAGTAACTTTGGGCGGGGTGAACTGCATTATGACTTGGCGTCTTTGATGGCGGCGAAGAAACGTGCGGAGGAGCGTCAGCGGGGTTCGCAGTTGCAGTTTCGGAATCGGCGTGGGTTTGAGTTGGCGGGTCCGGGGCGTGGGCATCGTAAACCGGTTCGGGATGGTGGGCAGTTAGTGTTGTGGTTGTAGTTGGTTCGCAGCCGGGTGTCTCAGATATTTATCGCTACCCGCCGAACTGATGCACCTTCGGATCTCTCCGGGATGTAAACACCTCAGGTGAGGTAGTCCCAATTGTGGTTTCGTCCGAGTTCTCTCGTAGCTCAAGAGTCCCGAGTATCGCCCCGTCGGAGGGTAGCGGCAGAGGAGGGAGAGAGCACCGTCAGTGATGGCGGAGATGCCGGTTCGAACCCGGTCGAGAGAGCGCGGCTGTAACGGACTTATCAGGTGCTGTTGCAGCGTTTGACCACCCCCACAACAGGTTGGGGCGATGCCCGAGACGGGCAGAAATGAGTGCGAGATGCCAGCAGAAAAGTTTTATCGACCAGAAGCTGTAGAAGGCGACGGCAGTCAGCCGGTGGTGACTGTTGCTTGGGGTGCGGCGGGAACAGAGCCTGAGCCCGGCCCGTACATCAACGGGACTCGCTTCGATCGATCCGGTGTGAATCGATCGATTACGGTGCTTCGACGTGCCAGGGACCAGGTTCACGGCCCCGACGCGTAGATATTGGACTTTCCCTGTAGCTCAATCGGTTAGAGCGCGGACTGGTGCACCAGGACGAGGTAGTTGGTTCAAAACCAACCAGGGGAACGATGCCATTGGTACCGGCAGTTCAGTGAGAGTGGCACAGGTATGCAGGTTCAAATCCTGCCCACTGACTGCGCAACGGGAAGCCCTTGCAGGGGCAAATGATCCGCGTCGGACTACAACCCGTATGAAGGCCGACTTACCCTCTCGTAGGCAACGCTGCACACGGACGCCTGGGGAACTTTTCGAAACGATCTGGCGAGGGGATCGTGGAGCGCCGAGCTAGCTGCTCTCGGTGACCGTCTGAAACACGGCAACAAAAGTAGCTCTTAGCGGTGTGGAGCAGTTGGTAGCTCGCTGGGCTCATAACCCAGAAGTCGTGGGTTCAAGTCCCACCACCGCCACAACATGACCCAACTGCCATAGAAGCTGGCAGGTCATAAAGCAGCTGACATGTCCTGTGGGTGGGCAGGGTCAGTCTAGGCACGGTGCGCCGCCTCGAAACCTTTGAGTGCACAGATAGTTTGCCCGCCTGGCCCAATTGGAAGAGGCGCAAGATTCAAAATCTTGGTGTTCCGAGTTCGAGTCTCGGGGCGGGCACAGCTCACATGTCGGTGTGAGAATCTGCGGGCGTTGGCCAGTCGCGGCAGGTTGGTGTTGATCCGGTGAGCTTGTGGGTGGTTCCCGTGGTCCGCCTTGGCGGGTGGTGGTCTGGTTCAGGCCACCACCTTGCCTTCAGTCTCGTTAGCTCAGCGGCAGAGCGCAGGCACCAGACCGGTCCTCGGGTGTACCTGTTGTGGCGGGTTCGACTCCTGCACGAGACACGTATTCCCTCACAGGGTGCCCCTCCCGTTCAGCGGTGATGCGGTGAGGGTTCTCTGGAAGATTAACTCGGCTGGGCCGGGACTCGCCTTGAAAGCGATGGGTGCACGGTGACGTGCATGGCGTTCGATTCGTCAATCTTCCGCGTACGCCTCTCCCCAAGCGGGTGATGCGTCTGGCTCTCTCGTCTGCCTCTGCACTGGCATGCAGGCTTGAGAGCCTTCAAATCTCACACCCACACAATCCAAACCCAAGGAGAAATCTGTGAGCGTCACGATCGTCCAGCCCGAACCTGCAACTATCCGTGACGATGACGGACCCGCAATCCTCACGATGAGCGCCGAATTCGACGGCCACCCAGTGAAAGTGACAGTCGAGTATGAAGACGCAGTCAGTGTTCTGAAGATGTTGCACGGATTGGGAACTGAGCAGTCTTTGTACAGTCTCGCGGTCACGCTGTCCGGAGACGAAGGCGAAGATGGTGATGAGGATTGATGCGTAGGGCAATCGCCGCAGCAACAATCGGAATCGTTGTCGGCGCACTGTTCGCCCCAATCATCCTCGCCTCCAACGCTGAAGCCCGCAACGTGATCGTTGTCGACGGAACAGGACGAGACGGAGCCGTACTCCACGCACCCGAGATCCAGCCTGGGGACACTGTCACGAACATTGTGTATCCGGGAACTGTGTTATGGCCGAGTTACAACCGGAGTGTGGATGCGGGTAAGCAGGCGTTGCGTGAGGCGTTGGCGGAAGCCCCTGAGGACACGCTTGTGGTTGGCTATAGCCAGGGAAGCCGGATTGTCGGTGATGTTCTCACTGAGGAACAGAAACCTGGCGTTGAAGGGGTTCTGTACTCCGACCCAAGGCAGGCCGGCGCGGGCATCGAGACGCAACTGCCGTTTCATTTGCCGGGTGCGTTGATGTCTGGTGAGCGTGAGGTTTTCGCGGTTCCGGTGGAGTCACACTGCATCCCTGGCGACGGTGTCTGCGACTGGAGTAACGATGATCCGGTGGGTTCGATCGTCGGCTACCTCAAGGTCCATACCGGCTACTTCGAATGAGGTGCGTTGATGTTTCGGAGGTCTGATCGGTTGGCGAACTTAAGCTTTCCGACTCACGAGTACGCGATGCGGCGTATCGGGGAGATTCAGCGGCAGTCGGAGACGTGGCGGGAAGAGTATGTGTTGGCGCGCAAACAAGCTGAGGAGCGAGTGTGTCTGGTCGGATGATCTTCCCGTATGAAGAGTTGCCTGAGGATGAGCGTGGCGAGTTCACGTATCAAGAGGTATTCCACGCCGCAACTGAACAGTTTGAGGTAGCGGGCTACTCTCCTGAGCCTGTGTTTCCAGACGATCCGTGGATGCAGGCAGTTTACGACGGGACCTTTGCGCGGTTCGCCAAGGTGAAAGCTGAGTCGAAACTGGTGGGCTGCCCGGTGGTCATGGATTTCAAGGACGGACGCCGAAGTATAGGGACCATCGCTGGTATCGGTGACGTGAAGTATGACCATGGCGAGTTGTTGTCGTATGTGTTGACGGTTCAGGAGTTCCCGCGCTATTCGCCGCCTGCAACTCGGAAGCGTGTGGTGCATCGTGCGAGCCGTGGACTACGGCCACCGCAGTCATCCGAAAGTCATTACCGGTCGTGGCTAGAGCAAGTTCTCGAGCTACGCGCAGTCAGATGAGGGAGATGCTTTGAAGCGGTTGTGGGAGTGGCTGGTTGAAACGTATTACGACTGGCTTGTGAAGTTCATGTTGTTTCAGATGAAAATTTGAGTAGTAGCCCCAGGCGATGTCTGGGGCACTTTTTTTGTATCAAAACGAGGGAGACACAGTGGACAATCCCGCAGTCGCAATCGAAACCTGGACTGAGTGGGGTGTTGAGCGTGGAATCTGGGATGGGTGGAACTACACCAACCGCAAAGTCGCGCCGATGCTGAATCGTGCAGAAGCAGAACAGGTTGCCGAGGAGTGGTCGGCGTACACCCAAGATCCTGTCGCTGTTTCCCGCATTGTTCAGGCCAGTGAATGGGCCCCGGTCGTTGCGGGTGATGGCGATGGGTGATAGCCCGGACATCCGGCACCTCGTAGTTCAAGACCTCATCGCCTATGGGCTGACGCCACAGCAGGCCGACGAACTGATCACCAAAGCGGAGGAACACGGCACCGCTGCCAATCCCTCTGAAAGGGGACAGCAATGAGCGAATACGCCAAGGGGGCCTTGTCCATCCCGTCTCTGATCCTCATCATCGGGGCCATAGGTCTTGTGGTGGTCGCCTTCATCCTGCTTGTCGGTTACGTCTTCAGCTCGCTCACGTGGGAGGGGCCGAAACGGATGTTCAGTAAGGACGGCAACTTCCGGCTCCGCTACGGCACCAACCGCCTGGGGATGGCCACCCAAGTCCTGACTTCCACCTCCGCCTTTCGACTGTTCTGGCTCGGAGGCATTGGCGTCTACGTCACCCGCACCAATCGAGGCGGGTTCCATCACGAAACTGAGGAGCAGAGCAGGTTGCAGCGTGTGCTTCACAATGCAGTGCGCGACGACTACCGAAAGTGGTTGGAGCAGTTCGATGAACAAGGAAATGTTCAGCCTTCTCAGGAGTCGTTGTGATTGGGGTCATCTTCATGATCCTGCACATCATCTTCAAAGGACTAGGAAACCCACACGATGCTTAACACGAGAACACGATGCTGGGTGGCAGCGACGTTCGGATCCATCGCCCTGATGGTTGCAGGCGTAACCGTTGCAGTGTTCGCCGGTACAACGAGCCCGTTCTGGGTTGTCGCCGGATTAGTCACAGCAGGCATCGCAGTCGGCGTGATGTTCCCATTCTCATTTCTCATGGCCATAACGGTCGATTAGCAAGGAGATCAATAGTTTTGAACGTAACCGTATACACACAACCCGGATGCCAACCTTGTAAGGCAATCATCCGCAAGCTCATCAAGAACGAAACATCACACACTGTGATCGACGTGTCCCAGAACGCTGAAGCTGCGGCGAAACTTGAGGCATGGGGATACAAGTCTGCACCCGTCGTTGAGGTGAACGGGGAGCATTATCACGGGTATTCGCCAGACAAGTTGAATGGGTTGAAGGTTGCGCCGGCGGAACGTGAGGTTCACCGGTCTGCGGGTGTTGAGGACCGCACCGACACCGAAGACAAGGGGTAGCTGATGTACCGCTACAAGACACATCCAATCGAAGTCGATGCACTTCGGGTGACTGATGACTCGATCCAAGAATTGGTCGCTATAGGCAAGGGCAGCAATGCACCTGACGCCCCGTCCTTCAATTAGGAAGTCAATTCTTTAGTTGCGAATGGAGATCGAGCCCCGAACGGTTCTTGGGTCGTTCGCGATCTTGAAGGCAACTTTCGCGTGTACGACAACGAGAAGTTCTCCGAGATCTACGAGGCGGTCTGATGTTTTGTAAGGCTGGGGCGTGGCTCGACACACTCGATGACGACGACCGCGACGCATTCACCACATGGCCAGGGAGCATGGCGCGACTCTTCAAAGTGTGCGTACGGGCTGGGTTTACGGGTGGGTTGACCGCGGTTAAGGATCACATCCAGGGGAGATGCTGCTGTGAGTGACTTGCCTGAAGGATGGAAACTGAAGACGTTGCATGCCGCCTACATTGGCAGTGAACTCATCGGCCTGGTCGCGTTGATGAAGCCGCGCAAGTACTGGTGGGGATATCGAAATGTCGCTCAGATCAGTGCAAGTAGGAACGAAACTAATCAGGGAATCATCGACAGGCTCATGGACAAGTATGTGGAGCGTACAACAAAGCGGGACAGCATATGGGTGTGAGCGAGGGGCTCGTGACTGAGGTGCCTGCCGAGACGATCAACGCATTGATTGAGGAATGGCGGGACGTTCTCGATCTGCTGGAAGCAAGGGGAGACTAGATGGGTGCACTCGCACAGCTGATACGTGAAGATGACGACACCGAAACACCGCCACCAGAACCAACACTCACCAAGGGTGACTGCCTACTCAACAGTGACGGCGGCGAATTCAAAAACGTCACCATGCTCGAAGACATCGGCACCGACTGGACGCCCATCTTCCACAAGTTCAACCTCGACCCCAACCACTTCGAAATCATCGACGACACCGTATCGATTCGACTATCGCAGTGGCAGCAGTCGAAACGCACTGACAACGGCGACCGTGACGTAATCGACTTGCAGGCATGGAAGTACAGTGCCCGATTCAAACGAGTCTCGACAGAGCGGGTACCGGAATCGGTTGTAGCTGAATGGCGCGACTCACTCCGTACCATCGTCCGGCCTGCGACCCCCGGCCTCAAATACCCGAACACGTACATCATGTTCATCGCGGACCCACAACTCGGGAAGAAGAACACCGGGCAGGCGGTCGAGAACTGGAAGCGGGGTGTGACCGGCCACTGTGATGCGATCCGAACGCTGATAAACCAGAACCGATCACCATCCGCTGTGCATGTGGCATGGATGGGTGACGAGACTGAAGGTGTGTGCAACAACTACGGGAATCAGCCGCACACAGTCGAACTGAACCTGTCGAAGCAGTTGGAACTCGACTTCGATCTCCGCGTGTGGACATTGAAGCAGGTAGCGGAACTGGGGTTGCCGATCAGCGCGTCATCGGTCATATCGAACCACGGCGAGTGGACTAGGAACGGATCCAAGGACCCGGTTACTTCGCAGGGTGACAATGCGTCGACTCATATCGCTCGGCAGGTGCAAAAACTGTTTTCCGAGACTGAGGCGTTCGGCGGGCCACACATCGACTGGACAATTGGCGACGGTGATCCAGCAGTCCTGGTGAACCTGTCAGGGGTTGACTGCTACTTCTCACACGGCTACATCGAGAAGGGTAAGGGCGGATCAACGGAAATCCGCACGAAGTCCGCAATTGAACGTCAGATTCTCGGTCGGACTGACACATTGGGGAATGTCCCACTCTGGTTCATGGCTCACTACCACCACTTCTACACGAATGAGTTCGAGGGCCGCACTCTGTTCGGGATGCCTGCCCTCGAAGCGGAGAGATCCTCCGAGTACATGCTGAATCAGTATGGGGTGTGGTCGAAGCCGGGGATGTTGGGGATGCTGGTTGGTGAGCATACGGAGCGACGTTGGTCAGATCTGAGCGTGCTGTGATCGCTGGGATGGTTTTAGCGGCTGTGGTGTGGACGTTGACAGTTCTGCTCACCCTCTTTTGGTGTTGGTATGACGAGCCGTGATGTCTAGTCAAATCTGTGGGGTTGATTCTTCGGAGTCAACCCTTTTTCGTTGACAAAGGGAGAAACGTGAACGCGCATGACGTGTTTGTTGTAGATAGTGCCGGCGTCACCACCATCGAACGCGGGGAGGAGTTGCCTTGGGTTCGGTTGTGGGATGAGAACTGGAATTTGGTGCGGGTAGTACAAGCGGGTTGGCGGATTGATGAGCCTGAGGTTGTGGTGCTGCCATGGTCCGATCCCGTTGCTCGAATGCTGCAAGAGTCTTGTATTCGTGGGCTGATGTGGCTAACAGTCGATGATGGTGAGCGTTGGTTGGGACGCCTCGACCAGGTGAAGTTTGTTCGATCCCCGAATGGTCGACGTACGTGGATTTCTGCTGCGTTTGTCGATGACCGTGTGCACCGGCGGGTGATTGAGGAACTTGCTCAGTGGAAGATGTCGCTGCCAAGTCGGGGGCGCTGATGGATTATCCGTTTGAGGGTGACCTTTCGGCTGTGGTGGAGGCGGTCGCAATCCCGCGAGTGTTCCGCGAATCCATGGCACAACTAATGGACGTCTTCAGAATTCCGGACATGACGGCTCAGATGGACGAGATCTTGGCCGATGCGTGGTGGGCGTATCGGATGGCAGGGAGGGGTTGATGGGCGTGTTTTCGAATCGGGAAGTTAACGAACAGAATCCGCCATACGCAACAGGCGGACGTATCGAAGGAATCTGGCCAGATGGGGCGATCATCCCGCTGGAACCAGGTTGCCCGCCGTATGTGATCAGTGCCCGCAAGGCAGAGAGGAACGAGCAGATCTTGGCTGTGATTAACCGTCCGCGGCCGATGTGGCATGAGGGGGAGGGTTGCTCAGCGAACTCATGCTGCTGCGACACAACCACACTGGAGGGTGCATGCCTGAAGTAACAATCGACGGAATCACCTACATCCCAAACCAAACCCCAACAATCGGCATCGGCATCACAACCCGAAACCGGACAGAAACACTCGCCACAACGCTCCAATACATCCGCAAACACACACCAAACGCCCACATCGTCATCGTGGACGACGCATCCACCACACCAGTCCCCAAAGCAGACCACCGATTCCCTAAACAGGCAGGAATCGCGCAAGCCAAAAACAAGTGCCTCGAACTGCTCATGCAGACCGGATGCGACGAACTGTTCTTATTCGATGACGACTGCTATCCGATCGTGGACAATTGGTTTCAGCCGTACATCGACAGCCCGGAACCGCACTTGATGTATCTGTTCGAGGACTTGACGACACGCAAACTCGGCGACATCAAGCAGGTCTATCGAGACCTTGAACATGTTGCCTACACAGGTGTTCGAGGCTGCCTCCTCTATGTGACTCGTGCCGTGGTCGAACGGATCGGTGGCATGGACCCAATCTTCGGCGTCTGGGGATATGAGCACGTGGACTGGTCAAACCGAATCCACAACGCTGGATTGACCTCATGGCGGTACGCGGACGTTATCGGCTCTGAATGGATGATTCACAGTCTAGATGAGCATGAGGCCGTGGAACGAGCTGTACCAGCAGCGGAGCGTCAGGCGCTTGTCGCGAAGAACGCAGAAATCTGCAACAGGCGCAGAGACAACGGATGCGCCGACTACATCGAATACCGGCAACCGCGAAACACTGTCATCACCACACTGTTCACTGGCGTGACTGACACGCAGCGCGGCACCACATGGAAACCAGACTCGGCACTGCTCCAATCCTGGGCCCACAGCATCAGTGAAGTCTCACCAGACATCCGGAAAGTGGTTCTGCACAATGAAGAGCTCACTTTCGACTCCGCCGAACTCGCGCAAGTGCCATGCCACATCCCGATCTACTTTCAGCGATGGCTGAGCATCTGGCAGTGGCTACGAGACCATCCAGAAACCAGATGGGTGTGGTGCACAGACGGAACTGACGTGGAGATGCTCAACGAACCCTGGCGGCACATGGAAGACGGTGTGCTCTATGTCGGGTCTGAGAATCAGGTTGTTGGGTGTCGGTGGATGATCGACAACCACAAAGCGACTGTTCTGCAGGACTTCTTCGGCGACAATCCGTCTCGACCGCTGCTGAACGCCGGCCTAACGGGCGGGTCACGTGAAACGGTGATGGAGTTCCTGCACAGCATGATTCGTGAGTATTTCGATCATGAGGCGCGGTTGTTTCATGAGAAGGATGCCGAGTCGTTGGGTGTTGGCGATATGGGTGTGTTCAATTTTGTGGCGTGGACTCGGTTCGCGGATCGGTTGTCGTTCGGTCCGCATGTGAATACGGTGTTCAAGGCTGATGAGCGTAATGATCATTCGTGGTGGAAACATAAATAGGGGAGTGAGTTTGTCTGAGATTGTTGAGTTCCTCGAAGCGCGGCTGGCTGAAGACGAAGCAGTAGCGTTGAAGGCCGGTGGTTCTGAGGCGGAATGGCTGTACCGCGCCGAGTACGACAACGAAACCGGTAATGAGGTTGTGTGGGCGAACTCCCGCTCCGAAGAGTGGCTTGGACCGGCGCAGAAGAAGCCGTATGTCTCGTATGGCCGGTACGTGACGATGGATCATGAGGGTTGCCTGCCCGCTGTGGACGAGGATGACGGTACGCATATTGCTCGTCATGATCCTGCTCGAATTCTTCGCGAGGTGGCAGCCAAGCGGGCGATTGTGAAGGCCTACGAAGACGCCGATATCAGGGCTCATGACACATACGGTGGGTACGAAGACATACTGAACGGTGAGAGCAACGGACTTGAGCGGGCGTTGGAGTTGTTGACGGCCGCTTACTCGGATCATCCTGACTTCGATCCGGACTGGCCGCTGTAAACCGGTCTGTCCCTTCACTTGTCATGATGGATGTATGAGTGAAACAAACCCCGACACCGAACTGTCAACCATCAACTACCCAATCGAGTTGATAGTGAAAATCGGGCCGAAACGCTGGAACAAACGCCGCACCACAATCTTCACTGGATCCGGCGACCTCACCTTCCCGATCACCACAACACCAAGAGACGGCACAGGCGAAATCGATGTACAAGTGGATGTGGTTGCCCCAGTGACAGAGTTCCTGTTGCAGGCTGCAGCTGAATGGGAAGAACAAGCGAGCGTTGAACTGACTGCGTGAATCGTGAAATTGCCCTGCCAGCCTTCGGGTTGGTGGGGCTTTTTTGTGCCCAAAACCAGGCAGGGAGCAAGTTGAAACCCACCACAGCGCAAGCGCTCACCACATACCGTGACGAGCTGGACGAAGCACGGTTCGACCCCGATGTGATTGATCATCTGGTGATGGATGCTGCACACGCGATTGTGCGGTCTCAAGGTTTGGGTGTTCGATCATCCACCCCTCTCAACGCTGAGGATCAGCCGGGCAACGGATTCTGTATCAGCGAAGACCGCAAGGTCATCAACTACCTCGGCGAAAACTATTACACGCGAGAACCTGGCACGGCGGAGTTTACCTACCGGCCGGACACTCGTGTGGCGGTGAATGTTGGCGGGCACGAGTTGCCGTCGCCGTCTGCGATTGTCAAAACGTCTTTCGAAGAAGCATTAGCGGCGTTTAGCTCCTCCATAAAGCGATGACCTGGAGGTGCCCGTGAAGCTCTTCGTAGATGACGAGCGTCCCGCGCCCGACGGCTGGGTGCTGCGTATGACTGCGGAAGCCGCGATCGAGACGCTTCGAACGCACCGACTCCTGCGGCAGCCGATCGACTGCCTGTCCCTCGACCATGACCTCGGGTATGCCACCGACACAGTGATGCCCGTCCTCTACTGGATGCAGAAGTACAACTTCTGGCCGGTTGAGTTGTACGTGCACACAGCCAATGAAGACGGCGAGGAAGTCATGCTCGGCTTCATAGAGGCGCACGCTCCTGCTGGGACATTGAAGGGCTACGGCTGCAACTTCTGGGGAACTGGCTCTGACTCGCAGGTGCGGAACTGGATAGGTGGAGGTGCCCGTGAGTGAACGGCTGACCCGGGCATACGAACAACTCGACGCCGCGATCAAAGAACTCACCACCGCAGCCGACGAAGCCGAAGGCACACAAGAAGCCTGGATCGTCTCCCACTACGCACTCGTCGTTGGGCAGCAACGCTTCACAGACGAAGGCACCGTCGACTCAACCCAGTACTTGGCCTTGCCTTTCGGTGGGCCGCTCACATATTCCATCAAAGGACTGTTGAGCGAGATCCCGGAGTTGATCGGTCAGACGGAAGAGGCAGACCTCGAATGACAAGCATAGGAGCAGCATTGATGACCACAGTAGGCGAACGTATCGTTCTCACTGGCGACTCGAAGAAGAAGTGGACAGTTCGCGCACAAACCGAAAACTTCACCGTGCTCACGCGGCAAGCCGACTTTAAACCCAAAGGCACGCTGAGTTACACAGTGATTGACTGGCGGAAGAAGATTCGAGGACCGGCCAACACCATCGGGCAAGGGTGGAACGTTGATACGGATGATCAGTGTCTTGAGCTGTGCCAGTTGATGGAGGCGGGGCAACGCGAGGTCAGTCACCGAAACAACGTCGAGTTGGATTTGCCGGCGCTGGTTTGAGGATCGCTCGGATACCTGCTGGTGAGGCAACTTCCCTCACCCGCGGGTAAACACCTACAGGAGACTTCACCCCACATGGCAACAATCCAGCTATACACCACAGCACTTGATCTCCAGGCAACCCACGACATTGCGTCACGTACGTCTATTCATGATCCGGTTCAGCGCCGACCAGGCTTCGTCATCCGAGTAGACCGAGCTGCCGGCAACGTAAAGCCCGACGATGCAACTATCGCTCGAATCATCGAAGGCAATGGCGTGACCTTAAGCTACGTAGTTGAACGGAGCGTTAAGGGTTGGGACACAACTCTGTTGGGTAGCTCGACGTGGGATAGATGGTCGGAGTACTCGCTGTCACCGTTGTCTGGTGATGCTGAGAGGATCGTTGAGGCTGTTCTCGCGAAGCCCACTACCTCTGAAGGTGTTCGCGACACCAGAATCCACATCAACATCGCACCGTCGGATCTATCCTCGATGCTGCGCCGGCAACAGCAGTTGCAGACATTCGCAGTGAAGGCTAGCCGGATTGAAGCACTCGAACGCAAAGTCCGAGTGGCGCAATGGCAGAGGGCCGCGGCTTACGAACGTCTCCGGGGTACCGAGCAAACCTCATGGTTCGATCCTCGACGCACCGCAGACGAGAATCTATCGGCGGCGAAGTGCGCCCTGGCCGAGGAGTGCTGCAGTGAATAAACCAGACACAGATCCATGGGTACGTAGACACACAGCGCACTACGACGAAGTGACACGCATCCTCGGACCCACACGATCCAAACGAATCGCCGACGAACGCGTCCGACAAATCAGCAGACGATGGCTCAAGGCAGACCAGATCATCGAAGACGGCAACGGCGAACTGAAGCTCAACGCGGCAGGCGACGACATCATGACCGAGTCCGTCCGCATCAGAATCCCTCGCGACTCGTGGATGCGCCGAGACTTCAAACGCAGCAGGTGATCCCGTGACCACAATGCGTGACGGGATCCGCACGCTAGCGAAGGCCGACCTCATCGGCTACGGGCTGACAGCGGAACAAGCAGAGGCCACGCTCGATCAGGTGGACACCATCACGGACAAACTCGGGTGGCCGAAACAAACTGCCGGCGCATCTAAAACGCAGAAACAAATCTAAACAGAAACTTCTCAATCAGATTTTTTCTAATCAGATTTTTTCTGAAACAGAATCCGCGGGCAACAGTTGGCAGCACGAGCATGGCCAGCACGGTGAGCAAACCGAGGAAGGCAGCTCACCAAACGCGGAGAAGCCGGCGAGAAGACACACCCCCCACACGGACACACATGCACACCGGCTAGCGGGCCAGCACACAGGCCAGCAGCCAACGGGTGCAACACAACAGCACTCAGCATCCATACGCGTCGCACACGTACACACAGGGCACAGGAGCCCCGCACACAGGGGAACCAGACAGCCCCACGCAGACAACAGCAACAGACACTCCAACGACACGATGAGTATGCGAGGTGAGCACCCATGCCACGAGCACGCACACGCGTCTGTTCACAACCCGGATGTCACCACATGCAACCAGAGCCAGAGTGCAAGCAGCACAGGGCGCAGCGTGACGCCCACCAATGGGCAACCACACCCACCAAGCGCACACGCACAGCCGCCGAGCAGAAACGCAGAGCCACAGCAGTAACCGAACACCGAGCACGCGAAGGCAACTGGTGCCCAGGACACAACAGACCAGGACACCCCAGCACCGACCTCACAGCCGACCACATCCACGACATCCAACACGGAGGCTCACCAACAGGACCCCTCCAAGTCCTCTGCCGGGCATGCAACAGCACCAAAGCAGGCAGCCGGCCAAGCCTCTGACCAGCACAAACGCAAACCGTACGCAAAGCGAACGACCAAGCTGACCTGCACCAACGCAAGGGGTGGGGGCAAACCCCCAAACGCGAAAACGAAAATCACCGCGGGGGAGGGCGCGCAATGGTGCGAATAGTTCAAAAGTTTTCAGGTCGGCGCGATGCTGGCTTGGTTTGATGCGGCGCGATGCTGCTGAAGGTGGTGGTTGTGGTGGCTCGTGGTGGTGCTCGTAGTAGGTCTGGGCCGCAGCCTGATCCGACTTCTGGTCGTTCTGATCGGCGTGGTGTGGGTGGTGGTGTGGTGTTGCCGGCTGAGGGTTATTCGGGGCCGGTGCCTGATTGGCCGTTTGGGTCTGGGACTGCTCGTGAGCTTGAGGTGTGGGGGAAGGCGTGGGAGTCGCCTCAGGCTGCTGCGTGGGCTAGGGAGTCGTGGCGTTGGGAGACGGTTGCGATGTGGGTTCGGTGGAAGGTTCGTGCTGAGTCTGCTGATGCTGGTCCGGGGGAGGCTACTGCGATGTTTCGTTTGGCGGATCAGGTGGGGATGTCGCCGGCGGGGTTGCGTGAGAATGGTTGGTCGATCGCGTCGGATGAGGTTGGGATTGTTCGTGAGGAGAGTTCTGGTCCTGTTGTTGCGGTAGGTCCTCCTGAGCGTCGGTTGCGGGCTGTTGATGTCGGGCAGTGAGTTTGTGGTTGATTTTCCGACGTTGGGTGATTTGCAGGATGGGTGGGTGCGGCAGCATTGTCGTGTCCCGAATGGGTTTCAGCGTGGTAAGCCGTTTGAGATGGCTGATTGGCAGTTTTGGTGTACTGCTAACCATTACAGGATTCGGTCGGATGCTGAGTGGGTTCCTGAGAATCCGTTGTTGAATCAGGCGTTTACGTATCGGCGTTCGCAGATTGTGGCTCCGCAGAAGACGGGTAAGGGTCCGTGGTCGGCGGGGATTGTGGCTGTGGAGGCTGTTGGTCCGAGTTTGTTTGCTGGTTGGGCTGGTGAGGGTGATGGCTATGCCTGCTCCGATTGGGGTTGTGGGTGTGGTTGGGAGTACCCGTATTTGCCTGGTGAGCCGATGGGGATGCGTCATCCTTCGCCGTTGATTCAGTTGACGGCTACGTCTGAGGATCAGGTTGCGAATGTGTATCGCCCGCTGGTGGCGATGATCAAGTTGGGTCCGTTGTCGGATTTGATGTATCCGCGTGAGGGTTTCATTCGTATTGCTGGTGAGTCTGGCGATGATGATGGTGACCGTATCGATGTTGTGACTGCGTCGGCGAATTCGCGTCTTGGTAATCCGATTAGTTTCGCGTTGCAGGATGAAACCGGTCTGTACACCAAGACTAATAAGATGGTGAATGTTGCTGATACGCAACGTCGTGGTGCTGCTGGTATGGGTGGTCGGACCTTGGAGACCACGAACTGTTGGGATCCGTCCGAGAATTCGGTTGCGCAGGCTACGTATGAGTCTCAGGTGCAGGACATTTTCCGGTTCTATCGGAAGCCGCCGGCTGGGTTGTCGTATCGGAATAAGCGTGATCGTAGGAAGATTCACCAGTATGTCTACGAGGGTTCGTGGTGGGTGAATCTGGATTCGATCGAGGCTGATGCGGCCGAGATTTTGGAGCGTGATCCCGCTCAGGCTGAGCGGTTCTTCGGTAATCGGCTGGTGTATGGCCAGGGGTCTTGGCTTCGTGATGGTTTGTGGGAGTCGAGGTTCGCTGGTGTCGAAGAAAGAGGCGTTGCCTAATCCTGCTCCTGGAACTGCGATTTCGTTGGGTTTCGACGGGTCGGAAAATAATGACTGGACTGCGATTCGGGCTGAGACGCGTGATGGTTTTCAGTTCACGCCGTTGTATGGGCCTGATCGGTTGCCGACGATTTGGAAGCCTGTTGATTGGGGTGATCAGATTCCGCGTGGTGAGGTGAATGCTGCTGTGGATGAGATCTTTTCGACGTGGCGTGTTGGCCGGTTCTATTGTGACCCGCAGGACTGGTATTCGGAGATCGGTGATTGGTCTCTTGCTCATGGTGATGGGCATGTGTCGGAGTGGCCGACGAACAAGATTGATCGAATGTTTCACGCTATTAGGCGTTTTGAGACGGATCTGGCTAGTGGGCGAATCACTCAGGATGGTTGCCCGATTACGGCGATCGCTATGGCGAATTGTCGGAAGGTTGCGAAGCCGGGTCAGAAGTATGTGTTGGGTAAGCCGGCGGATCATCAAAAGATTGATCCTGCAATGGCTTCCATTCTTGCTCATGAGGCTGCGGCTGATGCTCGTGAGGCTGGTTGGTCGGATGCTCCGAGTAGCCGAATGATCGTTTTCTGAAAGTGGGTGGTTGTGCCGATGGCCGACACTGTGAACGCTATTGACCTGATCCCGGTTCTTGAAAAGGGTTTGACGGCTGATCTGGCGAATCTGACGAAGTGGGACAACTATTTGGAGGGCGAGCAGCCTCTCAAGTACATGTCTGAGGCGATGAAGGAAGAGCTTGGTGACACCGCTGTCGAGTTGGTGTTGAACTGGGCTCGTCTGGTTGCTGATGCGTATGAGAACCGTTTGGATGTCGAAGGTTTCCGGTATGCGGACTCGGACACGGAGGATGCAGATCTGTGGGCGTGTTGGCAGTACAACGACATGGATGAGCAGTCTCAGCAGGGGCATCTGGATTCGTTGGCGTTGTCGCGAGCCTATGTGCTGATTTCCTCGAATGAGGAGAAGGACAAGCCGCCGCGGAATACGGTCGAGTCACCGTTTCAGGTGTGGGCGCAGCGCGATCCTAAGACTCGCAAGGTGAATGCGGCGATAAAGAAGTGGAAAGATCTGGACAAGGTCGAGCATGTCCTCGTGTACACGCCTGCTGAGACAGTGGAGTTCGTCAAAGACGGTGGCGACTGGAAACAGGACGGGTTCGAGGACAAGCACAACTTTGGGATTGTTCCTGTTGTGCCGCTGGTCAATAAGCCTCGTCTGTTACGTCCGGATGGGATGACGGAGTTCAGGGACATCATTCCGTTAGCTGATGCGGCGAACAAGATGGCTACGGACATGATGACTTCGGCTGAGTTTCATGCGATGCCGCGCCGGTGGGCGTTCGGGTTGAAGGCGAGCGACTTCGTTGACCGTCAGGGCAATCCGGTGAGTTCGTGGTCGAAGATCAAGGGGCGACTGTGGGCGTCGGAGAACAAAGATGTCAATGTTGGCACCTTCCCTGAGGCCGACCTCGCGAACTTCCACGGCACGATCAAACTGTTGGCGCAGTTGACTTCCCAGATGGCTGCGCTGCCGCCTCATTACATGGGGTTCAACAGTGACAACCCTCCTTCGGCGGATGCGATGCGCTCTTCGGAGTCGCAGTTGGTGAAGAAGGTTGAGCGGAAGCACACGTTCCTCGGTGGGGCGTGGGAGGACGTTCAGCGCATCAACTTGATGTTCATGCGAGGGAAGCCTGAGTTGGAGGATCGCGATTACCAGTTGGAGACGGTGTGGCGTGATCCATCGACACCGACTGTGGCGCAGGTTGCTGATGCTGCGGTGAAGAAGTATGAGTCTGGTTTGGTTCCGTTGGAGCAGACGCGTATCGATCTGGGATACAGCGCTACTCAGCGGGAGCAGATGCGGAAGATGGATGAGGAAACCTCTCCTGCGAATCAGATTGCCGGCATTGTGAAGGCGAATGCTGCCTGATGCTGCGGCCGCGCATTACGCGGAGCAGCGGGGGATTACGGCTGAGGTGTTGGGGATCGCCGCCGATATGTGGGGTTCTCGACCGCCTTCCGATTTCGATGCGTGGTTTGACCGGAATTTGCCGATGCTTATGCAGTTGGTGGCTTCTGGTCAAGGTCGGGCGATGGCCGGGTCGGGTGTGTATGTCGCTGATGTGCTGGACGAGTTGGGTATTGGCGTTCAACCGGATGCGGTGCCGAATCTTGATGGCTTGGTCGGTGTGGCCTCTGATGGGCGTGCGCTGGAGTCGTTGATGTACGGCGCTGTGGTCACTGCTAAGGGCCAGGTTGCTCAGGGTGCGTCTACTGCTCAGGCGTGGGCGTCGGGGCTTTCTGCGTTGCTTGTGAGGCTGCAGGTGCAGGTTGCGGATGCGTCTCGCGCTGCAACGTCGCTGCATATCGCGTCGAGGCGACGGGTCGGGTACGTGCGAATGCTCAATCCGCCGTCGTGTCCGCGGTGCACAGTGTTGGCGGGCAAGTTTTACAAGTACAACGTGGGGTTCCTTAGGCACCCGGGATGCGATTGCCGGCATATCCCATCGACGGAAAACCGCTCCGGTGATCTGACCACCGATCCGAACGAGTATTTCGAGTCCCTTTCTGTGGAGCAGCAGAACCGGCAGTTCACTGTTGCTGGCGCTCAGGCGATTCGCGATGGTGCTGACATTAGTCAGGTTGTGAATGCACGTCGGGGGATGTCCACGGCGCAGGTGTTCGGCGAGGAGCTGCTCGCGACTCACGAAGGTGTGACTCGTAGAGGTGTCGCTTACCGGGCAATGTCGAACGCGGGGTCTGCCCGCAGATCGACTGATGTCCGCGGACGACGTTACTTTCAGGCGAGTACACCCAGGTTGATGCCGGAAAGCATTCTAGCGCTTGCCGAGGATCGTGCTGATGCACTTCGGCTGCTCAAACTTTACGGCTACATGCAGTAGCGACGTGAGGAGACTGATTTTTGACATTGCTGGTGTGTGCAGTTTGCGGTAAGGATTTCCCGAAACCTGCACGATCTGGTCCTGTTCCATCCCGATGTTCTTCAGAGTGCAAGAAGGTTGGTGACCGTCTTCGTGCCAGTGAATGGTACGCAAGGCACAAGGATGATCCGGCGCTTAAGTTGAGACAGGCCAAAGCCTCCCGAAGACACTGGGAGAAGGTGCGATCGGATCCTGAATTACTTGCAAACCACCGGGGGCTACTAGAGCAGTGGAGAGAGTCCAACCCTGACAAGATTTCCGCGCAGTACAAGGCGTGGAGACTGGAGCATCCCGAGAAGGTCCGCGCAAAGAACCAGCGCCGCCGCGCCCGTCTACTTGATGCATTTGTCGAGGATGTCGACCTTCAGGTGGTGTGGCAACGAGATGGTGGTGTGTGCCAACTCTGTGACACAGCAATTGATCCTGAGATCGAGTGGCCGCATAGGCAAAGTAGGACACTCGATCACATCATCCCGTTGTCGCGGGGCGGGGAACACTCGTACGCGAATGTTCAACTGGCGCACCACTCGTGCAACTCCCGGAAGAACGATTCGATTCCATGCCTAACTGGCTAGATCCCAATCTTTGAGGCCCTGTGAGCTTTCTGCTCCGGGGCCATTTTTGTACCCAAATTCTTTTGGCCACGGTCTGTGGCTGTTCTTATTCCCGTCCGGGCGATCCGGTGCGGGCCAATTCCCCCGCGATGGAGGCGTTCTACCTATGTCTGAAGTTACCCCTGCTGTTCCCGTTGTTTCTGATCCGAATGTTGTGCCGCCGGTTCCTGGTGTCACTCCTGAGGCTGTACCTGTTGTGCCTGCAGCTCCTGTGCCGACTGCTCCTGTTGTTCCGGCCGCGACGGCTGAACCTCAGTATCCCGAGGGTCTCGGTGACCCCGGCAAGAAGGCGCTCGATGCCGAACGTGCGCGTGCAGAAAAGGCTGAACGAGATTTGAAGGCTTTGCGCGATAAGGCTGCTGCTGATGCGAAGGCGGCTGAGGATGCGAAGCTGTCGGAACTTGAACGGGCGCAGAAGATTGCGACTGAAGCGACCGCTGCGGCGGAGAAGCAAGCGCAGGAGAATCTGCGTCTTAACTTCGCTTACAACAACGGCGTCCCCAAGGAATGGGTGAATCGCCTCGAAGGCTCGACTCCTGAAGAACTTGCGGCTGACTGGGCGATCCTGCAGCCGACGTTGGTGGCCCCGGTGGCTGCTGTCGATCCGAACGCACCTCGCGTTCCTGCTCCGGTTCCGTCTCCGGGACCGCAGCCCAGTCCGACCAAAACTGAGGATCAACTCCTCTACGAGCAGGTCTACGGGTCTGCTCCGAATCGAAAGTGAGACAAAACTTATGGCTGAATATACTCCGATCCGTAAGCCTGGCGCTGATGTGCCGATCGCTACGTCTGCTGCTGTGACTGGCGGGCAGGTGGTTGCCATTTCCGGTAACAGCACTGTCGCTCCTGCAGGTGCCGCGTCTGCTGCCTGGTTTGGTGTTGCGGCGTTCGATGCTGCTGTCGGCGAGACGGTGACTGTGCATCGTGGCGGTGTTCACGAGTTGACTGCAACGGGCCCGATTGTTGCCGGCGCGAATGTGATTACTGCTGCTGCTGGCGCTGTCGCCACTGCTGGCGCTGGCACGTTCGATCAGGTTGTGGGAATTGCGATTTCCGCTGCTGCTGGCGGCAAGGTACGTGTCGCGCTCCGCTGAGTGCCGCTCCTTTTCTCTTATTTCATTCTTCGAAGCCCTCACGTTCTCGTGGTGGGCTTCTTTAGGCTCTGGAGGGCCGAAAATTGGCTATTACTTATCCCGCTGGTCCGCCCACTTTCTCTGCGGACACTGCAACGATCAACCGGTTCCTGAACAGCCCCACGGCTGTGGCGACTCGGGTGAATGAGATTGCGAATCAGCGTTTCATCTCTGATTTCATTTTGACTTCCCGCCAGGATGTGTCGGGTGGCGCGATCGTGTTCGATCAGGATGACCCGCTTTACACTGATCGTCCGGTTGAGGCGATTTCGCCTGGCGCTGAGTACCCGCTGGCTGGTGTCGGTTCGGGTACCCCGCAGGCTGTTCGGGTCACCAAGTGGGGCCAGGACGTGCCGATCACGGATGAGAAGATCAAGCGGTCGAACTTCTCCCCGGTTGAGAAGGCGTTCAACACGATTGTCAATCAGATTGTGAAGACAATTGACTCGTTGTCTTTGTCGTTGGTTGCCTCTCAGGTCACGGCCACTCAGGCTGCCGCATCCACTTGGAGCGGTGTTGATCCTAAGATTCTTCGTGACATCATGCTCGCGAAGGCTAAGGTCACCGGCCTGAATAAGGGTTATGACCCTGACGTGATCGTTGTCGACGATGCTACTTGGGCGATCCTCGCATCTGACGACAAGCTGTCCACCCTGATGGCCCGCGAGGACAAGGGTAATGCTGTTTACTCGGGCGAATTCCGTACAATTGCGGGTCTGACGATTCTCCCGACCCCGAATCTGCCCGCTGCTGGCGCTTGGATCATTGACACCAACGCTCTTGGTGGTATCGGCGACGAGAAGCTGGGTGAAGGTTATGCCGGTGCCATCGTTGAGACGAAGTCGATTCGTGACGAGGACAACGATCAGTGGCGTGTTCGTGGCCGGCGTGTGTGTGTTCCGTATGTGAATGAGCCTGGTGCTGCTATCAAGATCACCGGAATCTGAGGGGTTTGAGTATGTCCTATGTTGTTGTTGCGCCCCTTGTCGGGGTGAATGGTGCTGATGGAAAGCTGAAGTACCTGTATCAGGATGCGGTTGTGCCGCTTGATGTGTCGGAAGCGGATGTTGCGCGTCTCGCTGCGGGTGGCCTGATCGAGAAGCTTGAAACCGAAACGGTTGAGGCTGAGACGGTCGAGACCGAGAAGGTTGAGCCTGTTGTGAAGGCAACTCCCGCAAAGGCGGCCCCCAAGAAGCCCGCAGGGGCATCGAGTGACGGCACCGCTTAGCCCGCTCATCACAGTTGAAGACGTTCAGTTTCGTCTGGGGGAAACCTTCGATGACGCTGAACGCCTTCAGGTTGAGTCGTTGATCGACTTCGCGTCGGCTCGACTGCGTGCGTATCCGCTGGACATTGACACCCGTATCGCGCAGGGCTCACTGAGTCCTGCGCTCGTTACGGGTGTCCTGGTCACTGCGGTGGCCCGCGCTGTAGATGCTATGCGAGTGGGGTTGCGGGTCCGTTCGGAACAGTACCCGGAGATCAGCACCACGTATGTGGATGTCGATCCGTCGCTGATTTTCTTCTCCGCTGATGATCTGGCTGTGCTCGATCCAGCGGTGGGAGTTCAATTCGGTGGCGCTTTCACGATTGTGCCGGGCTGATGCGGCGGCTACCTGAACCGTGGGTGCTGTTGCGCGACAACCCACCCACGCTCGATCCGTCCACCGGAAATCGACGTCCGAGCGCCCCGACCGAGGTTCCATGGTCAGGTTTGCTGCAGCAGAGGCAGTTGGCGTCCTCATCTGTTGATGCTGGCAACGTGGAGTTCGTGGACGGCCATGTGGTGAGTTCTTATGTGCTGCTGCTTGATCCGGGCCTCAATCCGCACCCTGTGCCGCGTGATAAGTTCCGCGGCCCTGATGGGACTGTGTTCACGGTTGTCGGCCGCCCTCGGGTTAGGCGTCCGGTTCGTGGGTCACGCAGGCCTGCATACATTTCCGCGATTGTGCGGAGTTCAACTGATTACCAGGAGTGACTATGGCGATTGTGTCTTATACCGACGAGGACGGTGTGCATTTCACCGATGAATTCTCGAAGACGTACGAAAAGCATCTGAAGGCTGTGGCCGTAAAGGTTGCGGGGAGGCCGGCGGAGACGTCGAAGCCGGAACCTGTGAAGCCTGTCTCGAAGCCGGATGTGAAGTCTGACCTCAAGGTCAGCTAATGGCGCGGGTCACGATCTACCGTGACAACGCGCAGCGGGAGGCTCGGGAACTGTCCACCGAGGGTCGCAAGGAAATCGCGGAGAAGATCAAATCCGAGTTCGATGCGACAGCTCCGAGGCGCACAGGGGAGTTCGTTGGGGGTTCGGCGCTGGTAGTGGAAGGTGACCGTGTGTTCGTTGAGGACAACGATCCGGAGGCGTTCTGGAAAGAGTACGGAACGTCGAGGATGCGCGGCATTGCGGCGATGACGAACGCTGCCCGCAAGCACGGCAAGTATTCCGGGTTCAAACCTCGGGGATCGAGGGCCTGATGACTGCTTTCACACCGTTTGCTCCTGGAGCTATCCGCGACTTCCTGATCAACAATGCCGAGTTCACTGCACTTGTTCCTGCGGTAAACATTTCGACGCGGGACATCCCTGATCCTCTGACTGGTCCGTTCGTGACCTTGTCCGCTCCCAGTAATTATGGGGAGGATCCGATGTTGCGCCGGCCGATGATTCAGTGCGATGTGTGGGTTCCGAAACTTGAAATCTTGGGCGGGGATACGGATCCGGAAGAGTTGGCATGGAACATTGCTGACATTGCTGGGCGGTTGGTGCACAAGGCTCCGTCGTCGCAGCGCCGGTTCCGGAACGGCTCTTGGAAGGCTACGTGGATTGACGGCCCGATTACGGATGTCGACAAAGAACGTGGCCCCGAGAATCTGTTGTTCCGTGCGCTTGTGCGTTGGGACTTGAAGATGATCGTCCGCTAACTCGCCACCGATGTGTGGCGTCTCAATTGTCCTGCCCTGAATGTTTGCCGCGCCAGGCGCATTCGGGGTGGGACTCACTTATTTCTGCCTGCGCTTGGTGTGGGCTTTTCTGGAGGTTTTTTGTGAGTACATATGCAGATCCGAATAAGGCTTATGTTTGGCAGGATGGTGACGCGTTCCGCGCTCCTGCTGGCACTGCTGTGCCGACTAATCCGTTTGCCCCAGTTCTTGTTACTGGCACTGCGCCTGGTGTGACGTGGGATGCGTTCGGCGGCATTGAGGCTGGGTTCGAGCAGAACCCCAGCCAGGACACCAAGGAATTGCCGATCTGGAACTACCGCCAGTCGTCTTACAAGATTGCTCGCGGCCCGCGCTCTGATCGTCTGAAGCTGAAGCCTGTCGATTACTCGAAGGCGACTGTGCTCACGCTGCTGCAGGGCGGCGAGATCGTGACCACTGGCACAGCCCCCAACGAGGTCCACAAGTGGGTCATCGGCGATTCGGAGGAGTTCGCGATCCTGCTGCGCCTCGAAGACGAGGACGACAAGCAGGTGCTGTATTGCGAGCGGGCGACGTTGTTCACTCCGCCTCCGCGTTCGCTTGGTGGCGACAAGATCGATGGCTTTGAGATGGAGTTGCTGGCGTTGGCTCCGGTTCAGCTTCTGACTAGCAGTAATCCGCTCGTTCCCTGATTTGAGGAGTTGTTTGTATGCCTGGCGCACCCCGTAAGTCTGCTTCGAAGGTTGAGCCCATTGTGGTTGAGCCTGAGGTGATTACAGATGAGGTCGATGATGCTTTTGACCTTCTGTCCGTGTTGGACACTGAAGATCTTCCACCTGTTCCGGTGAAGTTGAAGGATGCGAAGTTCGACATCCGGCGAAGCTATAGCGGTGAAGAGTCGATTCAGTTTGGTGCCTATTTGCGTGCCGATCAGATCGAGTTGGCGATGAAGCTGATCGCAGGCGATGAAGGTGGTAGTGCGATTGCACGACATCTCGGTGACTGTTCAATTGAGCAGGCTGTGAAGCTGATCAACAAGCTCGGGAACATTTCGACGCTGACTTCGGGGGAAGCGTTGGCGCTCTTGCCTGCCTCACTACGCGGGATGGATGGAGCGCTGCCCTCACAGGATGCGAACGCTACTACGGTCGAGGCCTCCGCGAAATCTTGAGGGAGCCACTTCGGGATTGCGCGTTGAAGATTCGTGCGGTGATGGAGTGGCTTGAGGCGGAGAAGCGGGATTCTGAGAATCTCGCGATGCTGGTGGATCGCGATGATTACTGGTTGAACTCGGAGTACGCGAATTGGATCGCGGATCCTGATGACAAGGATGCTCAGAGGGAGCGGGACAGGCGGAAGCGTGAGGGTATTAAGCCTCCGCCTCTGCCTGTGTTACCTCCGGTGGGTAAGCGGTCTGTGTCGGATACGTCTTTGTTGGTGGCGGAGTTTTTGGAGAAGCGTGCTGTGGTTGAGCCGCCGAAGCCCAAACCGAGTTTGGCGAACCTGGTGACACAATGGCAGGTCGGCTGATCCCGAGGATTTACGGATTTCCGCTTGTGTAGTCGACATCCAGGTTGGCGTTATAGGTGCCGCCGGTTCGGGTGGTGGCGCAGTTGAAGGAGTAGTCGAACGCACCGACCGTCGATGAAAACACCCCTTGCAGGCGACCTGTTGTGTAATAGAGCCCGTTCCCATGGTCACTAGTAGTCACCTCGGAATAGACAGGATCTTTCGCCGCCTCTGCGAGATCGCTCATCCGCTTGATACACGCAGCTTCTGCAGCGGCGGTCGCAGGATCTTGCGTCGCCGTGGGGGCCTGCTCAACGGGCTGTTCCTGCTCTGATCCGCACCCAGTAATCGCTACAGCTACTGCTGCCAGTACGTAGGCAAGTTTCATTTTCATATTCAGATCATCTCATGCGGTCTTCTCAAGCCAGATAACTCTGTACGCGCTGAGCGACAACTGAATATTCATATTTCCGGTAGCCCGAAGACTTCGAGTCTTCGGGCTACCGGCGTTTCCATAGGAGGTGGCCGTGGCTGGTGGTCGCATTGATGTCGAGGTCGCAGCAGACCTGTCCGAGTTCAACTCTCAGTTCGAACAAGGCCTTGAAGGTGCAGGCGAGGCCGCATCGAACTTCGCGGGAAAGATCGCCGGAGTACTCGCCTTCACAGGTGCTGCTGTGTCGTTCGGGTCGATCATTGACAAAGGTAACGAGTTCACGCGAACTCTGAACGCGATGTCTGGTGTCTCCGGCGCTACTGGCGAGCAGATGGACGCCATCAAGGCGAAGGCGATGGCACTCGGCAACGATGTTGAGTTGTCCGCCACCTCAGCTAATGATGCTGCTGCTGCGATGACGGAACTCGCCAAGGGCGGGTTCTCTGTCGACCAGTCGATGGAAGCAGCGAAAGGCACTTTGCAGCTTGCCGCTGCAGCGCAGATTGATGCTGCTGAGGCGGCAACAATTCAGTCCCAGGCTTTGCAGGCGTTCGGACTTGATGCAAGTTATGCCGCAACAGCTTCCGATGTGTTGGCGAATGCCGCGAACGCGTCGAGCGCTGAGATCACTGATATCGCCGCGGGATTGCAGCAATCGGGTGCCGTCGCGAACCAGTTTGGGCTTTCGATCGAGGAAACGTCTGCAACTCTGGGTGTTCTCGCCAATGCCGGCATCACGGGATCTGACGCAGGAACGCTGCTCAAGTCAACGCTTCTGTCTTTGACTGACACGAGTAAGCCAGCTCAGGCTGCGATGGAAACTCTCGGCCTCACTGTGTATGACACGCAGGGCAATTTCGTTGGCATGGAGTCACTGTTCGGGCAGTTGAAGGACGCTTCTGCCGAGTTGACTCCCGAGATTTATCAGCAGGCGTCGGCAACGCTTTTCGGCTCGGATGCCATGCGCCTTTCTGGCGTCGCCGCTGAGCAGGGATCCGATGGCTGGAACTTGATGCGGGAGGCTATCGGCCGGCAGGGTGCCGCGGCTGAACTCGCTGCTGCGCAGAATCAGGGCTTGCCTGGCGTGTTCGAGAAGATCGAGAACACATCCGAGCGACTGCAGCTGCAGTTGTATGACCTGATTGACGGGCCACTTACCTCGTTCGGCAACACGGCCGTTGGTTTGGCAGATGGTGCACTGGACAAGTTCGATGTGGCGCTTGGTAACTCGGGCGGCGTGGTCCAGGGTTTCAACGAGGTCATCTCGGGTTCCTTGACGAATCTGCCGATGCTGTCGGGGACGTTCAACAATGTTGTTCGCGCCGGCGACTCGATGCGCGAGATGGCCCTGAGTATTCGCGACGGGCTTGTTGAGATCGCCGAAGGCGCAACCACTTCAGGTGGCGCGCTCGATACGCTGCAGGGCGCGCTTTCGCTGGCGACTGGCGTTGGTGCGACCGCGCTCGCAGTGCTGACCCCGATCGTTGGTGTCGTCGCTTCTGCTGTTGGTGCCTTCGGTTCACTGCCGGGCCCAATTCAGGCAGTGGTGACCGGGTTGGTGGCGTTCAAGATTGCGTCGATGGCCAGTTCTGCTTTCATGGCGCGGAATGTTTCCGACATGGGGCGCATGGCTTCTGCCGCACATGGCTTGGGCACTCGCATTCAGGGGATCGGTCCGGCTGCGCAGAGTGGGTATGCAGGTTTGCGGACTATTGCAACCGCCACTGGTGGCGTGGTTACCACAGCAAATATGGGCCGGGTCGCGATGGGCTCGTTTGGTTCATCGATTCAGAGCCTCGGCAATCATTCTTCGACTATCGCCCGGATGCAAGGTGCGTTCGTTAATGCTGCGGTCGGCGCGTCGTCCTTCAGTCGGGCGGCCGGTACTGCTGCTGCAGCGGGATCGGTAATGAAGTCTGCTGCTGGTGGACTTATGGGCGCTCTGGGTGGTCCTGCTGGTCTCGCTGTGATGGGTGTCGTTGCAGCACTGTCGATCTATTCGATGAATCAGCGGAAGGCTGCGCAAGCGGCCGCTGAGCATGAGGAGTCAATCAAGAGCCTCATCGGGACTTTGGATGAGCAGACTGGCGCGATCACAGAACGGACCTATCAGCAGAAGGCATCTGAACTTGCGGATAGTGGCGCAATCAAGTCTGCCAGGGATTACGGGATCGCTGAGACTGACCTTGTTGCGGCACACCTGAATCAGGCTGACGCACTTGGTCGCACGAACCAAGTCATTGACGACAATCTCAAGAGGTCGCTCACTTCTTCTGAACTGTACCGAGATTCAGAGAAGAACTACAAAGCGGCTGGCATCTCTTTGCAGGACCTTACTGACGCACTAGGTGGGGCTCCCGGCAAGTACGACGAAGTTAACGGAAAGATCCAAGACTGGAACCGCAACATGGGTGCGTCTGGCGCGGCGAACTCGTCGATGATGGAATCGTTGGGCGCACTCAAGGGCGGAATGGACACCGCTGGCCAGGGAGCTGCGAACCTTGGCACTGAGATCGGTAAGTCGAACGTCGACCTTGCTGCTGCCCAGCAGCGCGCTTCGGATGCCGCTGCGGCTCTAGAGAAGGGTCGTTCACCTGCCAGTCAGTTCAGCGATGCAATGCAGAAGCTGGGCGGCATGGCAGGCAGCGCCGAAGAGAAACTTTCCGCGCTCTCGAATGCGCTGACCATCTTCAACGGTGGAACTGTTGGGCTAGAGCAGGCGCAATCCCGCCTTGCGGAAGCGAGTGACGCTACAAAGGCAGCGTTCGCGGATGCAGCTGGCGTCGGTGCGATTGTCAACGGCGCGTTTGACGTGAGCACTGAGACTGGCCGACGCCTCTTGGACGCGACTAACTCTCAGCAGCAGGCAACTTTGGCGAATGCTCAGGCAGCGTACGAAGCGAAGAAGAATGTTGGCGATCTTGCTGGTGCGCAGGCTGATGCGACCGCGGTTGTTGCGGCCTCGCGTCAGACGTTTTTGGATCAGATTGCCACGATGGGGATCGTTGGCGATGAGGCGCAACGGATGGCCGATAAGTACATCGGAATCCCGTCCGTCATCTCAACACTCCTGACTCTCGACAATCAGAGCTTCAAACTGAACGCGCAAGAGTCCGAGAACATTATCGCAATGCTGAGTGGGCTTGAAGCAACTCCGCAGGTGGGTGTGATCCTCACAAAGCTCAAAGAGGGTAAGGCGATCACCACTCAGGATCTTGCTGAGCTGTCGAAGTCCACCGCTGATCCGAATGTCGTTCTGAAAATCGCTGAGGCATTGGCGAATTCGCAGCAGGTCAAGGACGATCTGGCTGGGATCAAGGATAAAACCGTCACGATCAGCGTTCAGTACAACTCAATCCGAGATGTGGCCCTGGCCTATGGGCCCGGTTCGCCTGAAGCATGGGCGGAGATGGCTCGCCAGCAGCAAATAAGTGGGCGAGCCCTTGGTGGACCGATTGAAGGCGGCATTCCAGGTAAGGACTCTGTTCCGATTCTGGCGATGCCTGGCGAGCACATGCTCACCACTGCGGATGTTGACAGTCTGGGCGGGCAAGAAGGTGTCTTCCGATTCCGCGCTGCGCTAGCGCAAGGCAAAGTCGGGAAGTTCGCGGATGGTGGGGCTATCGGCTCTGACGGTCTCGACAACATGATCAACTTTGCCCGCGCCAAGGCTGGTATCGGTTACGACTACGGGCCGTGGGACTGCTCGATGTACATGTCTCACATCGCAGCAACAGGCATGGGACAGCAACCGCGGCGTCTATGGACGACATACTCGATCCTCGGCGGCGACCTTCAGGGCATGCAGCCTGGTGGCAGTGAAGGCCACTTCCGGATCGGTGTCAGCCAGGAACATATGGCTGGCACGTTGTTCTTCAAGGACGGGTCTCGGGTCGATGTCGAGAACGGTGGCAGTAACTCCGGTTCGACGTTCGGCGGTAACGCTGCCGGCTATGACGACAGTCAGTTCCCTGCACAGTTCCATCTCCCGGATTCGGCGCTTTCGCCGGCATTGCAGATGGCTCTCACAGGCGGCTCTGGCGCGTCGTACTCGGGTGGTGTGGCGAAGGAGCCGTGGACTGAGAAGGATGCTCTGGCGCTGGAATCGGCTCGTGTAGCGGTCATTCAGGCGAAGGAAGCTCAGGACAAGGTCAACGCGAACGAGAAGAAAACTGACGCTGACAGGCAGCAAGCTGAGTTGAAGGTTCAGCGGGCGGAACTGAAAGTTCGTGAGCTTGAGCAAAAGCGTGACGGTACGGGTGCGGGTAAGGCGATTGGTCCTGCGCCTGAGCTTCAGGGCGCGATGACTGATGATGCGATCTCGTTACGGAACGCTGAAATCGCTGTAGTTGATGCGCAGCTGGCTCGTGACAAGACATACGCGGACAGTGCATCGTCATCGATCGATCGTGAGAAAGCCGACATAGCCGTGTTCTCGGCACAGAACGCTCTCGAAAAGGCGAAGACGGGGGACGGCGCGAAGACCTTCAATCTGAAGGATCGCGTAAAGAGCTACGGCACTGACGTTGTCGGCATTCTGGTTGACGCCGCATTCGAACAACTTCCTAGTGCGCTTTCGGAGTCTCGTTGGATCACAACGGACTGGGAAGGGCTGATGGGGGTTAAGCCGAAGCCTGTGGCTGCGGCTCCGTCGTTCTCTCAGGCCGAGATTGACGCGCAGTTGCCGGCAACTCCGGGCGCGCCTGGTTGGCAGACGGCTATTGCTTCTGTGGCTGGCGATGATTGGCAGAAGCGACTTGCTGACGCTTTGAACATGCCGACTGTCCTGCGTGATGGCGGTGGTCCGGTTCCTCACGGCACGGCTGCGTTGAATTTGTCGGGCGCTGAGGAATGGATGCTGACGGCGGACGAGCGACTGAATTTGTCTCGTGACTTCGCGTTGATGCGTGGCGCAACGAACCGTGGTGGCGACGGTGCGTCTCTGGATCTCTCTGGGCTGATGTCGCAGGTAGATCGCCTGGTCGAGCATGCTGACCGACCGAACGTCACCTATCAAACCAGGGATATTGATGCGGCATTGCGGCAGGACCGCCTTGATCGCAGGAAGCAGTCTCTGACGTTTTCACGAAGAAGGTAACGAATGCCCGACACTCTTGTCGAGCTGGAGGACATTCGTGGCAACTGGTTCACATTGGCAGGCCCAGGACAAGGCGATCGTGGCATTGTCCTGGGTACTGATGTGGACGGTATCTACGATGCTCCAGTCAAAACGATTCATAATTCGCATGCATTCCAGACGGGTTCAACGTATGGGGGCAAGCGAAACCTGCAACGCGACATCGTATTCGGAGTTTACGCACACCATGATGATGGTGACAAGAACTGGAGTTTCAATGACTCTGAGTGGCGTAAGGGCTGGTCGTATGAGCAGGACTGCAAGCTGTGGATCACTACTGAGGATTCGCGGCGCTATCTGAAATTGCGGATGTCTCAGCATCCAGAGTTCAAACCTGAGCACGATCCGAATGGGACACAGATCGAAAAGGTTGTAATGACCTGTGTCGCAAACGATCCGTGGTGGTACGAGAAGAACGATGTGACCGACCTGTGGGAGTCGCCAACGAGCACTCTCAACGGCTCGATCAATTACGGGACTGTGTCGGTGTCGAATCCGACGGATGTCCCGATCTGGCTGAAATACGTCGTGCATGGCGCGGCGAAACCGATGTTGCCGGACTTCAGTTTTGGTGACGACCGCTACGAGCGCGCCGAGATTGATGCAGACCGGAAGCTGTGGCTGCCAAAGATCACGGCCGGCGACACGATCGTGTATGACACCGATGAGGAAGCTGATCAGGCCACGTCACGCCTGAAGATCCCGTACTGGCAACAGATGGACGGCGTCACGTTCTGCTACCCAATCCCGCCGTACACGAAAAAGATTCAGTTACCGGTGGGGATGACGTTAGCTGCGGCCGGTATGGGAATTCAGGTGCGTTATCCGCGCCCGTGGTCTCGTCCGTGGGGGCTTCAATGATTGGGGGTGTTCGATGACGGCACCTTCGATTACTGACTACGATGCAGCGTTCGCCGAGATCACCAATCGCCTAAAGGCCGAGAAGAAACGCCGGCTGGTTCCTCCTCTTGTCCGGTTGTGGGATGGGGATTGGAATCTCCGCGGCATTGTGAAACGCGAGAACAACGCATCCTTCCAGTATCTCGATAACGAGACTGGGATCGGTTCGTTGGAGATGCCGCTTGACTATTTCATGTCGAAGTGGCTGGTCGACGTTGACGGCCGCGGTACGACGAATGTGCACATCACGGTAGACAAGGACGGCTCCCGCTGGGGTGGCCGGATGGACGAGTTCAAGATCATCAAAGATGATCAGGGACGCAAGTTTATTCGAGTGTTCTTCAAGAACGACTATGAAGAGCTGAAACACATTCTGGCGTGGTCGAATCCGTTTCTGCCAGCTGAGATTCAGTTTCCGCGATTGTGGGTGTGCTTCGGGCGCGCTCGTTGGGCGCTGAAGACGACTCTGCTGGTGAATCTTATGCGGCTCGAATCGTCGTTGTTCATGCTGCCTGACGATCCGATGGATCCGGGGCAGTGGTTCAACTTCGATCAGTCGACGTGGTGGAATGTCGTCAAACCTGATCTGACGCCGGATCATTCGGTGGGTGCGCTTGTGCATTCGCGTTTCAAGAACATGCACGAGGTTTCGAAGAAGATTGTTGCGGATGCGCAGTTGTCTTGGGAGCCGCGGCGCTTCTTGGCGGGTGATCCGCCTCCGTGGCCGGGCGCGAATGTGCGTCACGGTTGCCTTGTCTGGGATTTGATCGACAAGTCGGGTTGGAATACGGGTACATCGTTCGGCGGCAACATCTTCAGTGGTCTCATTCATGAACTGATCAATATCGGTGCGGATGGCAAAACTGAGAATGTTGAGCAGGTTGATGATCCGAATGTTCCTGGCGAGTATCTGACTCCGGGCTACAAGGGCACGATTCCGTCGATGCCGGGTGTTGTTTACCGCGAGGGTGAGCACACGGGCATTCAAGCGTCCGAGTTCAGCCATAGGCCGGCTACTGATGTTGGCGTGGTTGCGGGTGGGCATTCGATGCCCGGCATCAACGAGTTGATCTCTGCGACTGTGCAGATGGTCGGCGACCTCACCGCAATGATTCCGGGAGTACCACCTTTAGGTGGCGTGGCGGACGCGGTGTTGAAGCCTTTGTACACGGATGTGTTCATGGCATTCGGGAAGTGGAAGAGCCCGCAGCGAGCGCAACGTCTCGGCAAGAACCACTATCACGAGCGGTGGGCTGACGGGGCGGACAAGGCGTACACGCTGTCGTTCCTGTTGGCGATGCGGTCCGGCATGTGGTCGACACGTGAAACGAACAGTGTCACTTTGACTGTCGCTGACGGTGCGCCGTGGCGTATCGGTCAACTTGGTCACGGGCATTTCTTCCTCGGCGATCGTGTGGCGTTCTCAGTTCTGGGGATGAAGCCGGGACGTTTGTTCGTGGAACGTGTTTCGGAGTTGACGCTTGCGTGGGATCGGGACACTACGCCGACGTGGCAGATTCAGATCGGCCAGCGTGAAGCCGAGGATCCGATTGCTCGTATGGCTGAAGATTTGCAGGACTTTCTGGGGATGCTTCAAGAATTGGGGGTGGTCTAGTGTCGGATCGTATTCCTACGCTGGAGAATTGTGATCAGTCTGATCCTGAGCAGGTGCTGCAGTGGATTGCGGTGCAGCTGCCGTTTGCCGGGAAGCAGGAGTACACCCCTGGTCCTGATCAGCGTGCTGCGTGGTCGAAGCGGTGGGATTCGCTGGCGATTGTGTATGCGCCGAGTTTGGTGAAGTTGGCTGACGAGAACGGGAACATTCATGTCAGCCAGCTTCCGCAGCCGAAGCTCAAACTTCGTGTTCCGCACCGTGGTCAGCAGCATTATTTGAATGGTGCGATGCAGTGGGTTGATATTGATGAGCCTGAGCTGGATCCGGTGGCGCTGCCTGATATGGGGGAGTACACGCGGCATGAGCAGGAGTTCGTTGCGGAGCAACTGCGCTATCACGGTGTTGTGAAGGATGCTGCGGCGGAGTCGGATTCGGCTGAGGTTGTTGACTCTTCGGAGTTGTTTGACCCGGCTGATCATACGGTTTCTGGGGTTAATGGGTATTTGTTGGCTCCGATTCCGTTGTCGGAGAAGCGGCGTGTGATTGCTGCGGAGATGGCGTCGAAGAAGCCTCGGCAGGGGATTTTGAATGCGCCGCAGAATAGGGGTTTGTGATGGCTGTTACTCGGGATCGGGTAGAAGCGACTAAGAATTATTTGAGGGCCCGCAACGGGCTTGGTTATGGGTATGGCGGACAGTTCTCGGATTCGAATTTGGGTGCGTCGACGGACTGTTCTGGTTTGGCTTATGCGGCTGTGGCTGGCTGTTTGGGCCGGCCGATGAACACACGGTATGGGTCGACTGAGGCGCTCCGAGTGGGTTCGTGGGAGTACGGGCGTGCGGGTGTGAACCAGTTCGGCCTTGTTCACGCGTCGTCGGCTGCGGCTGTGCCTGCGGATGCTGTTGTGAAGTTGGGTTTGATGCATGGTGGCGGCGGCATGGATTCGCATGTTGCGTGCACGATCGACGGCGTGAACGCGGAATCTCGGGGCAACCCTGGCGGGGTTATTTTCGGGTCTGTAGTGCGTGGCGGGACCACGTATTGGGCGCGGGCGTGGAATGACCGGATTTTCCACGATTTCTGGTATCTGCCGGGTCCGATTGTGGGGCAGCTGGATCCGAATGCGTTTCCGTTGCCTGGTGGGTATTACTACGGCTGGTATTCGGGGCCTGAGCAGTCAATCAGTGGTCGCGCGGGCGAGTCCAGCGCGTGGATTGACGGTTTGGCGCGGGTTCAGGAGCGGTTGAAGGTTCCGGTGACGCGGATTTATGACGCGGCTACGAACAAGGCTGTGATGGATTTTCAGCGTGCGCAGGGTTTCTCGTTGGTTGATGGGTTGGTCGGCGCGAAGACGTGGCCGTTGTTGTTCGCTGCTGGTGGCGGCGATTCTGGTGAGGAGAATGAGTTGGCTATTTCGGAAGACCGTTTGAAGGAAATCATTTTCGAGTGTTTGGCCGTGTATGTGGGTCCGGGGCTGAGTGACATCAAGGATGTGCGTCAGCAGTTGACTGGTGCACGGAATGACCATGAAGGCTATCCAGGATTCCTGCAGGGCGGAAATCGAACTGTGTACGACTTGATGGCTGCGGTTGGTGAGAAGTCCGGTGTGCCTGGTTGTTCGGATACGGCTAAGGGGCGTGCTGGATGAGTGAGGTCACGCAGGTTGCGTATCCGTGGCGGGCGACGGTGCGGACTGGGTTTCAGGTCGGCGTTGCGCTGCTCACGTTGATTCCGGTCGTTCTGGTCACGTCGGGCCTTTCGTTGACTGTGGTGGGCGGGCAGGTTATCGCTGTCACCACGGCTGTTGCGAAGGTGATGGCGTTGCCTCAGGTGAATGCGTTCATCGATCGCTTTGTGCCGTGGCTGGCTGCTGAGCCTGTGCCGGTCATGGCGAAGCATCGGGCGGTGTGAGTGAATCCGCCCGAGATGCATCCTTTGGTGATCTGGGCGGGTGTGGTTGCGGCAGTGTTCGCCACTGTCGCGGTCATCATGGCTAGGTTCAAAGAGATTGCGGCTCCGATTGCTGTGTGGTTGTCCAGCATGGAGGAGCGAAGGATTGAACGTCAGGCGCGAATCGAGGCCGCTGCACGGATCTTGAATGATGCTCGGGTGGATACGCTTTCGGTTCAGGTGCGCGGTTTGGCTGGGCAATTGGATGAGGCGTTGCGGGAGATTGTGTCGTTGCGTGCGGAGTTGCATGCGGAGCGTTCTGCTCGTGAGCGGTTGGCTGAGCTGGAAGCGGAGAATGCGGTGCTGCGGACCCGCGTGAATGGTCTTGGGGGTGTGTAGTGACTACTCCTGGTATTGGCGCTCCGGATGGGGCGTATGTCGTTGGTTCGCGTTACGGCCAGGATGTGCCGAGAACTGAAGACGGCGTCATGGCGCTGGTCAAGGGGCAGACGACTGGTCCTTGGACTGGTGCGCAGGGTGCGTTTCGCACAAATATCCAGTCCCCTTTGGCGGAGCAGATTTCGATCACCAATTCGCACGAAGTTGAGATCACGCAACTGAAAGACGCGTACCGGCAGATGATCCTGCAGGGTGAGGCCCTCGTGTTCACCACTTCGGGCGTCTACTACCCGTCCGAGGGGATTGTGTCGGTCGACCTGATTCTGATTGGAGCGGGTGGCGGCGGCGGTGGTGGTAAGTGGGATACGCAGATCGGCAACCGGCAGGGTGGTTCCGGTGGCGGCGGCGGCGGCGAAATTTCAGCGACAATCCCTGCGAACCTGTTGCCTTCGTCGGTGAATATCACGATTTACCAGGCGGGTGTCGGTGGCGGTCGCGAAGCTGCTGGTTCCGGTGGCGGCAACGTGCTGTTCGGGAACTACCTCATCGCGGGCGGTGGACAGGGCGGTCTCGGCGCTAACGGTAATGACCACCCCACTCCTGCTGGAGGCTCTGGCCTTATTGCTGGCGGCCTCGGTGGAGTTGGCGGTTTCACGCCGAATACTGCTGGTGGATGGTCGAATTACCCTGGCGAGCTTCGTGGTGGCGGCGGCGGGGGGGGTGGCGCTTCCAGTGTTGGCGGAATCGGCGGGACGGGTGGCGCGTCGCCCGGCGGGCTTCCCGGCCTGAGTGGCACTGCGCCGGCCGATATCATCGCAACCGGCGGTGGCGGTGGCGGAGGTGGAAACTTCGGAAGCCTCAACGGCGGCAACGGAGCACATCCCGGCGGAGGCGGGGGTGGCGGCATGGGTGGCGGCTTCAACCAGACCGGAAACGGCGGCAACGGCGGCATAGGGAAGCTCTTCATCATCGAACGGAAGTTCTGATGTCCCGCAATATCACCCGAGTGTTCACGACCTCGGGGGCGTGGACGAAGGATCCGAAGTTGTATTCGATCGAACTGGTTGTTCGTGGCGGAGGCGGGGGTGGGAGTTGGCCAGCGGCGAACGGCAATGGTCACGGCGGTGGCGGTGGGGCGTCTGTGAAGTCCCCGAAGCGCCGGATCGCGGCGATGGATTTACCTGACACGGTGCAGGTCACTGTCGGAACGGGCGGCCTTGGTGGCAATTCCTCGGATCGCAACGGCGGCGACGGCGGCCGGTCGGCATTCGGAGACATCCTCGAAACTGAGGGCGGCAAGGGTGCTACGACCACAACTCGCGGCAAGGGTGGCCAATCGCCATTCCCTGGCGGCGATGGATCTCAAGCCGGTGCGGCTGGCGGCAATGCTTTCAATCCTCGCTACTCGCTACTCGCGGGTGGCGGCGGCGGATCTGGTGGCGGGAGTGCCACTGGTGGTAAGTCTGCTCTTGTTCCTGGTGGTACAAGCAGTCCCGCGTTTTGGCAGACACTTCAGTCAGGCGGAGGCGGCGCATCTGGTGCAGCCGGCGGGTTCCCATCAGGCGGCGGCGGCGGCGGTCAAGCCCCAAGTATTCCGGCAGGCAGAGGCGCAAATGGTTGCGTCACGGTAATTGAGTATCTCTATGACGAGGACGAGTGATGGCTACAGCGACTTTGATTGAATCTGATTGGGGCGGTTGCCCAGGGCCCGCCCAGGTGTATGAGTTGGATCCTCCGTTGGCGGAGCATCGGCGTGTTCTGGTAGACGGCAAGTGGTCGGCGGCGGTGCATTCGCGTGTTGTGATTTGGGTGCAGCCTGGGTTTGGGTCGATGGGTCCGTGCGTGAAGGTTGTGCCGATGCGCACTTCTGAGGCTGCGGCGTTGAATGTGGAGATGCCTGGTTCGTATGCGTTGCAGCATGAGGTGTCGATTGATGAGGCGGCTTGGTGGGCATTGCAGACTGCCGGCGGATACGAAATCGTAAAGGACACACCCTAATGGCAGGCATCAAACCACAAAAAGAACCACTCATTTTCCCCACCGGCGGCGACTTCCAATGGGTGTACCACTACACCGAACCGGACGAAACAACACCCAAAGACTTCCCACTCGGAAGCGAACTGTACTACCTCATCGGCGGCGAAACAGACTTCGTCAAATACCCCTTCGTGATCGAAGCTGACGCAGCACACATCAAGATCGAATCGGAAGTGGCAGACCTCATCCCAGACAAACGCGGATACCGACTGATCTTCAAAGAAGACACCACCCCCACCACAGAGACAGTGATCCTGTTCGGGGCGGTAGAAAGGGTGGAGCCGCGTGATTACCGTAGTTAACGGGGCAGGTGGCGGAATCCTGATCGGTTCCACCGCAATACCTTCCGGCATACTCGTGCCGGTGCAAGGCCGTGACGGAACATCCATCACCATCCTCGGAACGAAACCATCCTATTCGGCGCTGCCGGCATCGGGGAATACTCGTGGCGACCTGTGGATCGTCAAAGGCGACGGGCTAGGCCTCGGATACATTTGGGACGGCACTAGCTGGCCTGCCATCGGCGAAGGCGTCGAGATCCGCGGGCCGAAGGGTGAAGTCGGCAACGGCATCGACAACATTTCGGTGTCTGGAACGAACTTGGTGTTTGACATGGCGGAGGGCGCGGACATTGTTCGTGCTGTGCCGGCGTTGTCTGATGCTTCGAATGCTGCTGCTGCGGCTGCTGGTTCAGCGTCTGCGGCTTCTGGCTCGGCCACTGCTGCGGCGGGCGCGGCATCAAGTGCGTCTACGAAGGCTTCGGAGGCTGCGGGATCGGCTACTGCTGCGGGCGCTTCGGCTACAGCGGCATCGGGTTCCGCTTCGACTGCTTCGACGAAGGCGGGGGAGGCGTCTACTTCTGCGGGGAATGCTGCTTCGTCGGCTACTGCGGCGGCTGGTTCTGCCACTGCTGCTTCTGGTTCCGCTTCTACGGCGACAACCAAGGCGGGCGAGGCTTCGGCGTCTGCAACGTCAGCAGGAACGGCAGCGGGCACGGCGACCACTAAGGCCAGTGAGGCTGCAGGCTCTGCGACTGTCGCAACAACTAAGGCAGGGGAGGCGTCAGATTCTGCTGCTGCGGCGGCACAATCAGCTCAAGACGCCGAGAATGCGGCTTCCGGTGTGATCAGTGTCGGCGGATTCACAGGCGTCGTCACCAAGGCCCAACTCGGCATCAACAATGTGAGCAACACATCTGATCCGGACAAGCCGATCTCGACTGCGACTCAGACTGCGTTCGACAATGTGAGTTCAACTTTTGGTGCGATCGTGGATGGCATCAACGCTGATCTCGATACGAAAGCGGATCTCGACAACAACGGGAAACTGCTGCAGTCCCAGCTGCCTGCGATGGCTGTGACGGACTTCCTGGGCAATGTGGTGTCTCAGGCTGCGATGCTCGCTTTGACTGGCGAGCGCGGCGACTGGTGCAATCGCACTGATACGGGCACTGAGTGGCAGTTGATTGCGGAGCCTGCATCGTCGTTGTCTTCGTGGTCGGAGAAGGTGTATCCGCTGTCGCCTGTGTCGTCTGTGAATGGGCGCACTGGTGCGGTGACAACATCTTCAGCTGACATTGTGGATGCGACTACGGTTGGCCGGAATGTGTTGAAGGCTTCGGATGCCGCGGCGGCGCGTTCGGCGATTGGTGCTGGTACGTCGAGTTTGGCGATTGGTACGACTGGTTCGACTGCTGCTGCGGGCAATGATATGCGCCTATCGGACACTCGCACACCAACAACGGGAACTGTGCCGTACGACATCACGTTTGTGGCGCAATCCGGAAACCGAGCAACCGGCCTCGGGGATGTGCCGGCAGGAATCAAACTGCGGCGCGCAGTGACCTTCTCCGAGGTGCTGTTCCATTGCGAGACTGCGGATGCTTCAGGGAACTTGGTGGTTGAGGTTCGTAAAAATGGTGTGGCGGTGTCTGGTACTTCGACCACGATCGCTGCAGCGAATCAGGTTGCGGGCGGTACATCTACAGGTTCGTGGGCGTTTGCGGCTGGAGATTTCCTGACGATCAATGTCACTGGTGTTGGTACGACTCCGGGCAAGGGTGTTACTGCTGAGTTGAAGGGTCTTGCCTGATGCCACACATTTTCGTTCGAGGCGGCAGTCTGGGCATCCGGGTTTCCGCTTTCACTACGTTCTCAAAAACGACTGGGTCGGCGGTGACGATCACGTTGCCTGACGCAAGCGTCGGAGACCTTTGGGTCATCGCGATGGCCACCACCTCGGGTCAGATGGGTTCAACTCCGTCTGGTTGGACGAAGCGGATGGGCAATGGCGCTTGGTATGACGGCGCGTATTTGGAGGTGTGGACACGCACGAAGGTGGCGGGGGATCCTGCGACGATCACGACTTCTGCGAGCGGATTCACTGGTAACAGCCCAACTGAAGTGATCGCCATGACGGTGACCAGCCAGGCTGGTGTCAACGCTTCGTCGAGCATCTCGTCCAACGACTCAGCGACCGCAACACCTCACACCACACCTGCTGTCACCACGACAGTGGCGAACGCACTGCTCATCCGCATGGTGTCAACAGGACCGCAAACGGCCGCGCACACGTGGCCTGCTGGGGTCACCCCTGTCGCAACTGTAATCAATGGAACCTCCGCAGCACTGAGCGTGGCGGTGCAGATAGGCGGGGCTGCTGGTTCGCAGGCCGCTGTGGATGCGACACCGAGCAACGGGTCGAAGTATTCGAGCGGAACAATTGCGATCAGTCCGACCTGAGACAATCAGGGCATGGCTTTCGAACCTGACCCCGACACCGGCCAACCCGGCACCATAAAACTCGCTGACGGGCGCTGGGCGTACCGCTGGAAAGACTCACCGGACGCCGAACTGATCATCATGAAGCACCCGGAAACACCCGTGGAGTCCGCGGAGTAAGAAACGACTGACGCCCCATCCTCATTGCGAGGGTGGGGCGTCTTTTGTCGTTTCAGGATCGTCGGGGCCGCACAGCGTTCCATGCGTCGATCGCTTCAACTGACCATCCGAATCCGACGCTGTGGGCTAGGCCGATCTGCACTGCGGGCTCAGGGAGGTTCCCGCGCAGGTGGTGTGCCTTGACGGCGTTGACGGTCAGGCCGACGTGTTCGGCGATGTCTTTGATGGACATGTAGCGGGCGGTCACGATGCGGCCTTTCGGGCGAGCAGGGGTGGCCCCCGGAGGGGCCTCCCGGCTAGATGGGGGAGACGGTGGCGACTTTGCGTTCACCGTAGTTGGTGGTGAAGTCTGCGAGGATTTCGGTTCCTGTGGTGGTGGCGGCTGTGGTGTTGCGGGCCATGACGAGGAATTCGGTGCCGGTGTTGTCGGTGATTCGGTAGGCGTTCATGTTGTTCTCCCTTGTTGGTGTTGACACAACATTAGCACCTGATCGGGTGCATGGCCAGTGGGGTGATCCAGCCTGAGCAATGCCGATGCCCACCTGTGCTGCCGAATGAGTCAGGTGGGCATCGAACTATTCAGTTGTGGTGCGGCGATCTTTGACGGCTTCCCTTCCGTCTCCTGCCAACGGATTCGACGCTACCACTTGTCGAACAGGTGTGCGAAACTTTCGGTGTGCTGTCAACTGAACGATCCCCGAAGCAGTGTCCGAACGGGCACCTGTTGGCGGCGAACACATGCCTCGTCGGGTGGGAAGTATGCGGCTGCAAGACGGCGCACAACGGTGGGCATCGAACCCACTACTGCCGGCGGTGCGGCGAGACGATCCGGACGCCTGATTGCTTGGGGGCGGATCCACAAACTGATCGCTGGAACTAGTTCGATGTGCCCTGCCTGCTTCGTGTGGGTGGGGCACTATTTTTGTGTCTCGACGGGAATGTCAACACCTGCGATGATCACAAATCTGTAACGGTTTCTTATTCATGATCATGCATGACTATGAAGGACGGCCTCTGACCTGCATTTATTAGCGATCTAGATAACAGTCATGAATAGAACCTCAGCTACACTTACCACTAAGCGTTACCGAGTCTTGAACAACCACCCCGAAGAACAGCCACGAAGTGGTTCCACCGGAATAGATCATGGGGCGCTGCCCCAAACCCCGCCCAGTCATGGCCCTGGGACGGCCTAGCCCACTGCACTGAAAAGACGCGCAGTGGGCGATAGGTTAACGATCTTCGATCTTCAAAAGACCATCGCCCGTAGGGTGATAGCGCGAAGCGCGGTCAACTCTTTGTCGGTGACCCGATGCATCATCAGTCCATGATCATTCCTGCACACACACGCATCCTAAGCAACTACCCATTCACAGCCCTCACAGATCTCGGATGGCGACTCGACACCCTCTCTCCGCCGAAAGTCCGGATACCTGGCAAAGACCCAATCCGCACTGCACATTTCTCCTGGGGTCACTCATATCTGACATTCGATGTCACGGAGTCCGGCGAGATGAGTGAGTTCGCCACCTATGCGCGTGGTGATGATCCGATATTGAGGGCGGAGACGGCGCAGGCCGTGGTGCTGCTGTGTGCGGCGAACCCGAAAGCGAGTTTTGAGGAGCTGCTTGATACTACTGGTGTGAGCGCACCTGATGTCGAATGGGAATGAACGCGTCAACCTTAGTTCAGTGGCCTGCCCGTCCCGCTGCTGACACAGACGCGGCGAACTTGCGCGCCGCCGCCTCATTCCGAGAGTGGGCTTCAACAAAGATTAATTTACCGTCACTCAACTCCACGGTCAAGAAGATCTTGTTGGTTTTCTTCTTTGCCATAGCGCCGATAATGGTGCCAACCCCTGGAAGTATCGCTGTACCGACTGCCATCCTCGTTGCAGTAGTTCGGCGTTGCGTACCGCCTACCTCCACAAAAGCCGTGGCACCTGCAACTGCATACCTTTGCCCTTGATGCACTAGAACTTTTTGGAATAGCTGAACCCCACCGAACTCAGTGATTGGTTGTGGAGGTTTCACGCTGCCAACTGTTACCGTTTTTGCAGCAGGTCGACTTGCTGGCCTTTTGGGTGCATCACCGGCGACAGCTGGTGGCGCTACTGGTGAGGCGGATTGCACGGCAGCATTAATCGCGTCGACAAGTTCCCGAATCGGTTCATCACCTGATATGTAGTTGAAGTCAGCTTGGCTGTCCTTGTCATAGCCGACTCGTCCACGTAACAAGAGTCGCATTTCGGCGGGTTTCGTGGTTGTGGCTTCACGCCACGAAATTCCCTCGATTGATCCTACCTGGACCGTCCATGGGGATGCTTGGCGTTTCTTTTTGGGGAGGCTGCGACCGCGATGTTCAAACGTGACCGTTTCCGATCTTGGGTCGTAGGTGACCGTCGATTGGGTGCCTATGTATGCCCTGTTCATGGTGATGTTCATATCAGATGATTCAGTCATCAGAGGTCGCTCAGTATGAAAGCTTGTCGCATGCATACCTCTATTGGAACTTGTGCAACCACACGGCACTGATGTGTTCACTGCGGACAATCGCGATCATGTACCAGGCGCCCGCGCCGACCAGTCCGAGAACGAGAAAGACGACGCGCGCAGTCGTGGAAATGGGTGTTTTGTCGATGACACCGACAGGTGGCAGGTCAGGATCGGTTTTCAGGTACTCGACATTTGGTTCCGGCGCAGTCGTCAAGCTCATCGTCGAACTCCGTCCACTAGTGCACGTGTGGCCGCCGTCACAGCGGACCATCTGTCACTGTAGGACCAGAAGGGCGAATCCGCGCGATCTGAGGCGCGGGAGTCGACCGGCGTCAGAATCGGTGAGCGTCGGCGTCGATCCAATCGGTGAGCCAGCTCTGCGGCGGGGACTCGAGCAGTTCTCCCGGCATCAGCCAGTCGAACAGGTCGGCATAGGTTCGGGTGGTGAGACCGTCGACGCGGCGGTTGAGCATTCCCGGTTGCAGTTGGTCGAAGGAATCGATGCCCATCGACGCGATCATCTGTTGAGCGCTGGCGACAGTTGCCTTCTGGAAGCGGTAGACGCGCTCGCTCTTGTCGGGGATGTCGAGTGCGCGGGTGCGTGCCGGATCCTGAGTGGCAACGCCGACCGGGCAGCGGTTGGTGTGGCACATCTGGGCCTGAATGCAGCCCACTGCGAACATCATTGCGCGAGCCGCCATCGTGAAGTCTGCGCCCTGGATGATGCGTTTGACGATGTCGGAACCGCTCGCCACCTTTCCGGAGGCGCCGACTTTCACGAGGGGGCGCAGACCAGTTCCCACCAAGGCGTTGTGCACCAGCATCAGGCCCTCGGTCAACGGCATGCCCATGTGGTCCTCGAACTCCACCGGACCTGCGCCGGTGCCGCCCTCGGAACCGTCGACGATGATGAAGTCGGGCGTGATGCCGCGCTCGATCATCGCTTTGCAGATGCCGAGGAATTCACGACGCGAGCCGACACACAGTTTCATCCCGACCGGCTTGCCTCCCGACAGTTTTCGCAGGGTCGCGATGAAATCGACCAGTTCGACCGGGGTGTTGAACGCGGTGTGCGAGGGTGGTGAGATCACGGTCTGGCCGACGGGTACCCCTCGGGTTTCGGCGATTTCGGGGGAGACCTTGACTCCGGGAAGCACGCCACCCAAGCCGGGTTTGGCACCTTGTGAGAGCTTGACCGAAATTGCTTTCACTTGATCGGAGCCGGCGCGCTCGGCAAAACGGTCAGGATCGAATCGGCCGTCCTCGGTTCGGCATCCGAAGTATCCCGAGGCGATTTCCCAGATCAGATCGCCACCGTGTTTGCGGTGATACGGACTGATCGCGCCCTCTCCGGTGTCGTGGGCGAAGCCGCCTTTCGCGGCGCCGGCATTGAGGGCCTCGATTGCGTTGGCGGACAACGATCCAAAGCTCATCGCGGAGACGTTCAGGAGAGCGATGTCGTACGGCTTCGTGCAATCGCGTCCGCCGAGGCGAACTCGCGGAACCGTGTCGGGGGCAGTCCGTGCTCGAATCGAATGCGTCATGAACTCATAGCCGATCGCATTGACGTCACGCTCGGTTCCGAAGGGCTCTTCCGCCAGTGTCCCCTTGGCGCGCTCGTAAACCAGATCTCGCGTTTCCCGATCGAATGGCATTCCGTCGGTGGATGATTCGACGAAGTATTGTTGGATCTCCGGTCGAATCTTCTCGAGCAGGAATCGCGCGTGCCCCAAGACCGGATAGTTACGGAGGATGCTGTGGGACCTCTGAGTGAGGTCGTAGGTGCCCATGGCCGCCAGCGCGAGAGTGACGACAGCGATCACCCACCATCCGGGCGAGACGAAAATTGCGAGGGCGGCAGAGCCGAGACCCACCATCCATATCAAGAGCACGATCAGCATCCGAGTCACCTCGAGAGCGTAGGCGCTCACTGTGACACGGCAGCGGTAAGTCTCCACTAGGTTCTGCGTTAGAGAACCGAATCCGACACTTTGGGGGAATGATGACCGAACCGCAATATCCGACCGACCCGCAGGATCCGAAGGAGCAGCAATATCCGTCGGGCCAGCAGTATTCAGCCGGGCAGCAATATTCAGCAGGCCAGGAGTATTCAGCAGGCCAGGAGTATTCAGCAGGCCAGGAGTATTCAGCAGGCCAGGAGTATCCGGGCCAGCAGTACCCGACCGACCCGCAGTACTCAGCCGGACAGCAGTATCCGACCGGTCAGCAGTACAGCGCGGCCCAGCAGTACGGCGCTGCTCCCACGTACGCGGCGCCGCAGTACGGTCCGCCGAAGTCCAACGCCGGGTGGGCTGTCGCGTCGATTCTTTTCTTCTGGCCTATCGCGTTCGCCGCGTTCAACCACCTTCACGACATCTACCCGAAGTGGGCGATGGGCGATCACCAGGGCGCGCAGTACGCATCCGAGCGGGTGAAGAAGCTCGGGCAGATCTCGCTCCTGATAGCCGTCATCTGCTGGGTGCTGTTCATCGCGTTTTACGTGATCTTCCTGGTTGCGATCGTGTCGTCCGTGGACTCGTATACCTACAACTGATCACCTGCGGCGACGTGACGGTGGGGCGAGTACCCGTCACGTCGCTGCGAGGCCGTAGAATCCACAGACCGTGAGCCTTACCCTCGGAATCGTCGGACTGCCCAACGTCGGCAAGTCCACCCTTTTCAATGCACTGACCAACAACGACGTGTTGGCAGCGAACTACCCGTTCGCGACCATCGAACCCAACGTCGGCCTGGTCGAGCTGCCCGATCCGCGGCTGCAGAAGCTCGCCGAGATCTTCGGCTCCGAGCGCATCCTCCCCGCGACCGTGTCGTTCGTCGACATCGCCGGAATCGTCAAGGGTGCATCCGAGGGCGCAGGCCTGGGTAACAAGTTCCTGGCCAACATCCGTGAAGCTGACGCCATCTGCCAGGTAGTGCGCGTCTTCGCCGACGACGACGTCATCCACGTCGACGGCAAGGTCGACCCGGCCTCGGACATCGAGGTCATCGAGACCGAGCTCGTGATCGCCGACATGCAGACTCTCGAGAAGGCTCTCCCGCGTCTGGACAAGGAAGCTCGCAAGAACAAGGAGCTCAAGCCGGCCCACGACGAGGCACTCAAGGCTCAGGCCTTCCTCAACGAGGGCACGACGCTCTTCAGCGTCAAAGACAAGCTCGACTTCTCCCTGTTGCGTGAGCTGAGCCTGCTCACCACCAAGCCCTTCCTCTACGTCTTCAACGCCGACGAGTCGGTGCTCACCGACGAGGCGAAGGTCGCGGAACTGCGCGCTTCCGTCGCCCCGGCCGACGCCGTGTTCCTCGACGCGAAGGTCGAGCAGGAACTCCTCGAGCTGGACGAGGAAGATCGCCAGGAAATGCTCGACTCGATCGGTCAGACCGAGCCCGGCCTGCACGCCCTCGCGCGCACCGGCTTCCACACCCTCGGGCTGCAGACCTACCTGACGGCTGGTCCGAAGGAAGCTCGCGCCTGGACCATCCACAAGGGTGACACCGCGCCCCAGGCTGCGGGCGTCATTCACACCGACTTCGAGCGTGGCTTCATCAAGGCTGAAATCGTGTCCTTCGACGACCTCGTCGAGGCGGGTTCCATGGCCGCGGCCAAGGCTGCCGGCAAGGTTCGCATGGAGGGCAAGGAATACGTCATGGCCGACGGCGATGTGGTGGAGTTCCGCTTCAACGTCTAATTCCGCCGTACAGCCGCAGGGCGATTGTGCAGCCGCAGCGATAACTATCCTCGCGGCTGCACAATCGCCCTGCGGCTTCTGGTCCTCACCCCACTGGCATCTCGCTGAGCGTCCGACGAGTGACAAACCGCCGCGCTCTCCCCGTCAACGGGTCGGTGAATTCGAGTTCCCTCGCGAGCAATTGGAGTGGGAGGGAATGATCGTCCGGTGCGTCGGGCAGCAGGTCGGGGTATCTCCGGTCGCCCAGAATCCCGGCGCCGAGAGCCGCCAAATGCACCCGCAACTGGTGCATCCGTCCGGAGCGCGGACGTAGAACCGTGTGCAGCACAGTACGTCCAGACGCGCTCACGCCCGTCCCTCGCGCCTCGATCATGGTCTCGGAGTTAGGTTCACGGCTGTCGTCGACGAAAACCCGCAACTCGCCGCGCCGAGCTTCGATGTGGTTGCGATAGACGAGGGGACCGTCGGATTCGGCGAACCCCGATGCATCCTGGCCCCACCGGGGCGGTCGCGCCGACACCGCCTCGTAGACCTTCGTGACCTGACGCCTCTCGAACAAAGACTGGTACGCGCCGCGCGTCGCGGGGCGAGCCGAGAACATCACCACGCCCGCGGTGCCGCGGTCGAGCCGATGGATCGGGGTCAGATCGGGGTTGTCGAGGCGGACCCGCAGGCGGACGAGCGCCGACTCGCGCAGGTAGCGCCCGCTGGGGGTGGTCGGGAGAAAATGTGGTTTGTCGATGACGACGAGGTCGTCGTCGACGTGCAGGATTTCCTCGTGGAACGGCACCGGGTCCTCTGCTGGCAACTCTCGGTAGTACCAGACGAACCGGTGCGCGCTGAGTTCTGTGCTCCGGCGGATCGAGGTGCCGTCGATATCCACGAACTCGCCGTCCTCGAACCGCCGATACAGGTTTTCGGCGTCCAGATGGTCGAACTTGGCCACGACGTACTCAGCGATTGTCGCCCACGGCCCAGAGGGCGGGATGCGTAGGCGCGTCGGGCCTACCCCGTTCTTGACGGGCAGCGGTGGGGACATGGACACGCAGGTCATCATCCCATCGACAGCTGGTCAGCGGTGATGCGGCGTGGCCTCTACGGAGACGTCCCCGCGGGGACGCGGAACCGAACTCGCAGCGGTGGTCGGCCTAGATCGTCGAGTCGAAAATCAGTAGCGCGGACGACTGGCGGGTCCGTATGGTTCGGCAGAGAAAGATCGCAGTCGAAAAGCGCTGCGGTCCATACCTTCTGTAGCTCAATTGGTGAGAGCACCCGACTGTGACTCGGGCGACGGCGGATCGTAACCGCCCAGAGGGACTCAGTTCAGATACGGCTGAGGTGAGGCCTCTAGGCGCAGAGACCGGCAGCCCTTTGCCTGCAGAGTTGTCGAACGAGCCTCAGTCGGTATTCCCTGAATCGCCGAACAGCATTCCAGTCACCCGCCATTTCCGCGTCGGCAAGTAGGTATTCGCAGTTGTCCAACTGATCTTTCAAAGACATCATCAGAGTTCACCTCCGATCACCCGAGCAAGTACCTGTCCAGGATGCGGCCGACGGGACCCCGGGGACATCGGCCGTAGTACCTGTTCAGGTACCTGCTTCGGCGCGCGGTGGAGGCTACTTCTTGACCGCAGGCGCAGGTAGCGGCATACCGCGCTCTGCCAGAACGGCTCGGAGACGGTCGGGGTAATCGGTGATGATTCCGTCGACACCGAGGTCGATCAGGGCGTGCATGGTGGCGGGATCATCGACGGTCCACGGGATGACCTTCACGCCACGCGCATGTGCGCTCGCGATCATGTCGGCTGTCGGATAGAGGGTGAAACCGGGATCCCCGACCTTTCCACCCTGCGGAGTTCCTTGGACAGGGGAGTAGGCGGAGGCACCGAAGGTTGCTACCGCCGCGATGCCGTCGCCACCGAAATCATCGATGTCCAGGCCGCCGAGCCACGGTGACGCTCCGTCCTTGCCTACCTGGAGAAAGTCGCCGTTGGTGAGCGCAACAACGGGGAGATTCGGTGCGAGTTGACGGGCGAGCATGAGTGAGCCCCAGTCGAAGCTCTGAATGGTGACGCTGTCCAACAATCCGGCTGCCCGGATCGTGTCGAGAACAACAGAGACGAACTGCTCACGCGGGGCGGTCTCGTGAGGTGCTCCCGCTTCCACCTTGGTCTCGATGTTGAGCTTGATTCCGGGTGCGTTGTACGACTTCACCTGGGCGAGCACTTCTTCGAGCGTCTGCATTTTCGCTCCCGGAACATTCTGCTGCTCAGGGTATCCGGCAAGGGGGAGAGTGCCGCAGTCCATGGTCTTGATCTGCTGCAGGCTCAGCGTGTTGACGAATTTGCCGACGTACGGGAACTCCGGGTCGCCGGTAGTGACCGGCTCGGTGTCGAGGCATTTCTTGTTCGAGATCTTCCGATCGTGTGTGACGACAGCGATCCCGTCCTCGGTGATCTGGGTATCGAGTTCCAGTGTGCCGACGCCCATTTCGAGGGCATTGGCGAACGCAGCCAGGCTGCTCTCCGTGTACAGGCCGAGTCCGCCGCGGTGGGCTTGGACGTCGAACGTCGAAACCGGCTGGGGCGCTGAACTACCGAACGAACCGGACCAGTCGAGACTGCCGGTTGGCGATGCGGAGGCCGGGGTCGCCAGCGCGGCGAGGGGGAGTGCGACGGTCATGGCGGCACACGACAATATTCTGCTCAGTTGCACGAAAGGAACGTAGAGGCGTCGAATGGCTCACCGGGGTTCGTTAGGTAAACTAACGGTAAAGGTCAGGCCGCGTGAATGCGCTGCCCGACGCCGCTCGCTTGGACCTTCATCCACGACGCCAGAAGCTCACACCCGGTCAGTCCACTGGCGTCGAGAGGTTCGATCGCGTAGCTGATGTGTCTACCGCCGCGAGGGTTCTTCAGCTGAAAGCGGTTCAGGTTCAACTTCGTCGGCAGATAGCCGAGTACTTCGAGGAACGCGGTGCGAATGCGTCGTAGATCGGTACGCCACTGCTTGGGGCTGAAACGAGTCTTCTGCGCGTTCTGGAAGGCGTTGCTACGAAGGAGTTCCCACACCTTGCGTACCCACACCCGCGCCTGCGAGAAGGACATCCAGCGTGTCAAGTCTGCGATGTCGCGAATGTAGCTGTCGTCGCTGGCATTACAGATCATGTCCTGCGGGTGCCCGATCCACTTGACCGGAATCCACGGCTGGACTTCGGGTCCGTCGCCGGCAACTCCGTGTCCCTCACAACCTTCGATGACGCCGGCCGGTTGTTGTGGATCGGAGATCAGTCCGACTCCGATGATGTTGGCGCCGTTCAGCGTCGGAGAAGTCGTCGGAAAAGTCAATGTCGGAAGAGCCGAGCGGATCACGGTGCATCCCTGTGAGTATCCGATCAGCATCACGGGGCCGTCTGTCTGCGCGATTTCGGCGGTGAGGGCTTTCACACCCATCGCGGTGCTGTGCCGAAAGCTCAGGCCGCCGTCGGCGACCGGACCGTACGAAGCAGGATAAGCGACCCAGCGAGAATCGAATCGACTGTCGAGTTCGTCGGTGACGGCGCTGAGGAGTCCGAGCACGCGGGCGCTGTCGTCGCCGACGTGGGATTCGCCGGTGCCGCCAACTGCAAGAACGGTTACCTCAGCCATGTCAGCGATCATCCACGTCGATTCTGAGAGGTCTGCATCCAAACGCTGAGAAGATACTGGCAATCCGTTGTGCTGCGAAATCGTTATAGAGCGAGCACCATTTACCCATGACGACGCCGAATCGTTCATCCAGACGAAAAGTGTCCGTGGTCGGTGCGGGAAGCGTCGGCACCGCAATTGCGTATGCGTGCCTGATACGCGGATCGGCCGACGCGCTCGCCCTCTACGACACCAACAGTGCAAAGGTCCGGGCCGAAGTTCTCGATCTCAACCACGGCACCCAGTTCACACCGCCGTGCACTGTCGAGGGAGGCGATGACATCTCGGTCACCGCGGGATCCGACTTGGTCGTCGTCACTGCGGGCGCCAAACAGCATCCCGGTCAGTCGCGTCTCGAACTTGCCGCGGTGAACGTCAAGATCGCGCAGACACTGACCGAACAACTGTTGGCGGTGTCGCCGGACGCGGTTCTTCTCTTCGTCACCAACCCGGTCGACGTGGCGACCTACGCAGCGATCCAGGCCGCGGGACCGTCGTACGGCGGCCGAATCTTCGGATCGGGAACGGTGCTGGACACGGCCCGATTGCGATTCCTGATGGCCACCGAACTCGGAGTCGCGGTCGAGAACGTCCACGCCTTCATCGTCGGCGAGCACGGGGACTCCGAGATTCCGCTCTGGTCGAGCGCGACCATCGGTGGAGTGCCGGCAACCTCTTTCGTGGGACCGTCGGGCGGCACTCTCGGCCCCGACCTACGGGCGAATGTCGCGAAGTCGGTGGTCGAGAGTGCTTACGAGATCATCGAAGGGAAAGGTGCCACCAACCTCGCCATCGGATTGTCGAGCGCGTTCATCGTGGAAGTCGTGTTGCGGGACGAACAACGGGTGCTGCCGGTATCGACTTTGCAGACCGGCGTCCACGGACTCGAGCACGTTTGCCTGTCACTGCCCACGATGGTCGGTCGCGAAGGTGCCGGTCGAGTCCTCGAAGTACCGCTTTCAGAAAAGGAGGCTTCGGGGCTCCGATCTTCCGCCCTTACATTGCAAGAGGTGCAGCAATCTCTGGGATTGTGAATATCTGTTGTCCTCGATATCCGACATATAGGATCAAAAAATGATCAGCTTCCTGATTCGCGCCGCGATCTTCCTGGGTTCTGCCGCTGTCGGGCTTCTTGTTGCGTCGTTGATTCTTTCGGGCTTCTCGGCGCCTACATCCGGATTCATCGTTGCCGTCGTGATCTTTGCGATTGCGCAGTCGGTCCTGGCACCGTTCATCGCGACGGTGGCAAAGCGACATGCACCGGCATTTCTCGGCGGAATCGGATTGGTGTCGACATTCGTCGCTCTGTTGGTGGCGTCGCTCTTCTCCAATCTGTCGATCTCCGGTGTCTCGACGTGGATTCTGGGAACCGTCGTCGTGTGGCTGGTAACCGCAGTTGCGACGCTGGTTCTTCCGTTGTTGTTCGTGCGTAAGAAAGTTCAGGAGAAAAAGGCACAGTGACGCGCCCGAACATCGGTATGGACTACACAGTCCTGGACTGCCCGGATCCGGCTGCATTGGCCAACTTCTACGTCCAGGTCCTCGAGTGGAAAAGTGTTCGCGACGAGGATGATTGGCACGTGATCGAAGGACCCGGCGGGGAGCGACTCGCGTTTCAGCTCGCTCCGGATTTTGTTCCGGTGAACTGGCCGACGTCCGGCGTCGGGATCCATCTGGATTTGCTCGTGGATTCTCTCGACCCCGCGGAGGCTTGGGTGATTGGCCTTGGTGCGCAGCGGGTGACCGACATTCCGGAGCATCAGACTTTCCGCGTCTACCGCGACCCGGTCGGTCACTATTTCTGCCTGTGCCTGCGGGACTGAGTGTCGACTCGCTCCGATCTCGTCGACCGTGGATAATTCCGAACACTTGTCACGCCCGAGAATTGGAGATCGACGATGGCTTCGCAGAATTCCGACGAATTCCTGGTAGAACGTACGACGATCGTCAAGGCAGAAGCTTCGGTCGTCTTTGCATTGATCAACGATTTCCATCAGTGGACTCAGTGGTCGCCGTGGGAAGGTCTCGACCCGGCGATGCAGCGCACGTACGCGGGTCCTGACGCGGGCGTCGGGGCTTCGTATGCCTGGGCCGGAAACAAGAAGGCGGGCTCCGGTTCGATGGTGATCACCGAATCCGTCCCGAACGAACGCGTAGTTTTGGACCTGGCCTTCCTCAAACCGTTCAAGGCGCAGAACGTCACCACCTTTCTCATCTCTCCCAATGCCGGCGTCTCTCCGAATGCCGGTGAAGTTCAGGTGACGTGGAAGATGACCGGAAAGAAGAATCTGTTCTTCAAGATCTTCGGTTTCATCTTCAGCATGGACAAGCTTGTCGGTAAGGATTTCGAGAAGGGCCTGTCCCAGCTGAAAGCTGCTGCAGAAAAGAGCTGACAAGCCGGTGGTACCGTCTCCCGGTGTTACGGATGACGCCCACCGACGCCCAAACCTTCTGGATTTCGGAGAAGATCCCCAACGATCAGCTGCTGCTCTACTGCTTCGACGGGCAGAGCCAGTCCATGGACGAGCTACGACGCTCGGTGGTGGAAAGAGCGTCGCTCATCCCGGATCTCAATGTTCGGATACGCGAATCACCGTGGCACCTCGACTATCCGCTCTGGGAGCCAATGCCGGTCGATGCCTCGTTGGTGAGAGTGCGTGAGCTGCCCGAAAACTCGTGGCTCTCGTGCATTCACAGCACCGAGAAGCTACTCGAAAACCACGTCGACCCACGCGAGTCGCCGTGGACGCTGCACCTGTTTCACGGCGTCACCGGGGCGCCGCGTTGTAGCGGCCCGGCGCTGATCGCAGTTCTGCAGGTCGCTCATTCCTTGGCCGACGGCAAACGGGCGACGGCGATTGCTCGCCAGTTGTTGTCGCCGCAACCGCCCGCAAAGCAGAAGACGGACGAGCGACGCAGTGGATCAGCCGAGATTCTGGGCCGCGCCGCCCTGCGCCTGCCGGGTCAACTCGTTTCACTGTTCCGCGACGGCCGAGCGGGGCACAAAGCGCAGTTGCAACTGCAGGCGGATACCGAATCGGGAGTTGTTGCGCCGCAAGCGGCAAGCCGTCCCAAGGTGCGCTCCAACATCCCTCCCGGACCTCACCGGCTGGTCCGCATGGTCGTGCGGGACAGCGCAGATTTCCGCGGCGACGGCGTGTCCGTCACAGTCGGAGCGATGACCGCGATCTCGGTGGCGATGGCGAACTACCTCACCGAACGAGACGGCTCGGTACCGCCCGAATTGGGAGCTGAGGTGACCATCGCCAAGGCCGGTACACCCACGGCGCGCAACCACTTCCGCAATGCAGGTGTCGGACTGTTCCCGGATGTCGACGACCTCCGTGAGCGAGCCCAACGGATCAAGGAGTCGATGGACGAGCGTCGTGCACGTGCGTCCCATCCATCCAGCGCAGCTTCGGATCTCGCGCTGAACGCAGTTCCCGGACCGCTCGTCCGTTGGGGCGTGCAGCAATACGATTTCACGGCAGTGCCCGACGAGGTCACCGGAAACACCGTCGTGTCGAGCGTCGCGCGCGGTGATGCGGATCTGGTGCTCGGCGGCGGCGTCGTTCGGTTCACAGCGGGCTTCCCGAGTTTGTCGCCGGTCATGTCGTTGACCCACGGCGTACACGGAATCGGGGACACGGTGACGATCAGCATCACCAGCAGTCCGGCCTCGATTCCGGACATCGATGTGTACGAGCAGATGATGCACGACGCGATCGACGAGGTGCGCGAAGCACTGTCGTGACGGCCTGATGTACTGGCTGCATGGGATTCACGCGCGCCGAACTGGAATCGTTCCGAGACGCCGAGATCGAGGATCTGATCGGGCCGGATTGTCGGCTGTTGTTCGTCGGTATCAATCCGGGACTGTGGACGGCGGCGACCGGCGCGCATTTCGCCAGGCCGGGCAATCGGTTTTATCCGGCGCTGCTGCGGGCAGGCATCATCGAGCGTGCGATCGATCCTTCCGCGGGTATGTCGGACGCTGATACGCAGCACCTGATCGATCGGGGAGTGGGCATTACCAATTTGGCGGTACGCGCGACGGCCAGAGCAGACGAGTTGACGGCGGAGGAACTTGCTGCCGGGGGACTGCGGGTGCGGGAGGTTGTGCGTGCGACAAAACCGAAAGTGGTTGCCTTTGCCGGAATCACCGCCTATCGAACTGCTTTCGGTGACAAACGAGCCAAGGCGGGGCGGCAGGATCAGGCTTTCGAGGGGGCAGCACTGTGGATTGTGCCCAATCCCAGCGGTCTGAATGCACACGAGACTGTGGAGACCCTGGCCGCCAAATACCGTTCTGCTGCAGCTGAAGCCGGAATTGTCTGACAAGAACTCTCAGTTCCGTTCGCCTGGAACGAAGTACGGGATAGAGTGGCCGTATGTCTGTTCTTTACAACATCTTTGTAGTGATTCATCTACTCGGTATGGCTGCCCTGGTCGGTAGCTACTTCACCGTCCTCAAGGCTCCTTCGATCACCGAGGTCATGGTGTGGGGTGCCAGGATGCAGTTCGTGTCCGGCCTGATCATCGTCGGGTTGGGCGAAGGCGCCCTGGACAAGAACTACATTCACGCGAAGGTCGCTGTGAAACTTGTACTTTCACTGGTCATCGTGGCGCTTGCCGAGATCACCCGGGCGAAGCAGAACAAGTCTCAACCCAATCCGAATCTGGTACACGTCGTCGGCGGGTTGTCGATCGTGACCGTTTTCGTGGCTGCGCTCTGGACCTGACCAAACACGAAGAAGAGCCCCGGCGATCGAAACCCGCCGGGGCTCTTTGCTGTTGACGTGTCTACAGACCTGGACGCTTGCCGATCGTCAGGGTCACTTCACCGGTGTGCGCAAAGAAGTCGTTGCCCTTGTCGTCGACGACGATGAAGGCGGGGAAGTCCTCGACGTCGATCTTCCAGACGGCTTCCATACCCAGTTCGGCGTACTCGAGGATGTCGACCTTCTTGATGCAGTCGAGGGCCAGACGAGCCGCGGGTCCACCGATCGACCCGAGGTAGAAACCGCCGTGCGAGTTGCAGGCGTCGGTGACCTGCTTGGAACGGTTTCCCTTGGCCAGCATGATCATCGAGCCACCGGCGGCCTGGAACTGCTCGACGTACGAGTCCATACGGCCGGCCGTGGTCGGGCCGAACGAACCGGACGCCATGCCGTCGGGCGTCTTGGCGGGGCCGGCGTAGTACACCGGGTGATCCTTGAGGTACTGCGGCATCTCTTCACCTGCGTCGAGACGCTCTTTGATCTTGGCGTGCGCGATGTCGCGTGCCACGACGAGCGGACCGGTCAAGGAGAGACGAGTCTTCACCGGGTGCTTGGAGAGCTCGGCGAGGATCTCCGACATCGGCCTGGTCAGATCGATCTTGACCGCAGCACCCTTGCCGGTACCCGAAATGCCATCTGTCTCTTCGTCGAGCTGAGAGTCCGTGACCTCGGGCAAGAAACGGCCCGGGTTGAATTCGAGCTGTTCCAGGAACACGCCCTCCGGGGTGATCTTGGCCTTCGCCTGTCGATCTGCCGAGCAGGACACCGCAATGGCGACGGGCAACGAAGCGCCGTGGCGGGGGAGTCGGACGACGCGGACGTCGTGGCAGAAGTACTTGCCGCCGAATTGTGCGCCGATACCGATCTTCTGCGTGAGCTCGAAGACCTTCTTCTCGAGCTCGTGATCGCGGAAGCCGCGACCCGTGATGGCGCCTTCGGTGGGCAATTCGTCGAGGTAGTGCGCCGACGCGTACTTCGCCGTCTTCATCGCGAACTCGGCCGAGGTACCGCCGACGACGATTGCAAGGTGGTACGGCGGGCAGGCTGCGGTGCCGAGTGAGCGGATCTTTGCCTCGAGGAACTGCATCATCGAGTCGGGGTTCAGGATCGCTTTGGTTTCCTGGTACAGGTAGGACTTGTTGGCGCTTCCGCCGCCCTTGGCCATGAAGAGGAACTTGTACGAGTTCTCGTGTCCGGCAGCAGTATCGGCGTACAGCTCGATCTGCGCGGGCAGGTTGTTGCCCGTGTTCTTCTCGTCCCACATCGTGATGGGCGCGTTCTGCGAGTAGCGCAGGTTCAGGCGCGTGTAGGCGTCGTAGACACCGCGGGCAATGGCCTTCTCGTCGTCGCCGGGGGTGAGCACGTGCTGCCCGCGCTTGCCCATGACGATGGCGGTTCCGGTGTCCTGGCACATCGGCAGAACACCGGCAGCGGCGATGTTGGCGTTCTTGAGAAGATCGAGCGCTACGAACTTGTCGTTGTTCGACGCTTCGGGATCGTCGAGGATGCTCGCCAGCTGCGTCAGGTGATCCGTGCGCAGGTAGTGAGAGATGTCGTGCAGCGCCGTTTCGGTCAGCAGACGCATCGCCTCCGGCTCGACCTGCAGGAAGGTACGGCCGTCCGGCCCCTCGACTGTCGACACCCCTTCGGTGGTGAGCAATCGGTACTCGGTGGTGTCATCACCGATCGGCAACAGGTCCTCATAGAGGAAGTCGGCCATCATCTCTCCTGAACAAGGGTGCGTGCGAAGGTCGCATTCAGGTTATCGTTGGGGGTTTCCTTCTCCGAATCGGGGCGGGTGTGAGCTGGAATTATCCGGATGCCACTGGCTCGATCAAGATACTTCGACCAGTTCGGAGAGCCCGACGCCGCGAAATTCGGCAAGTAATTCGGCTTGCTCGGTGACTGCTGCGCGGGCTGATCGTGACCACGTTTCCCACGGGGTGATCGCGACCTTCAGCTTCTTTCCGGACGCTCGTGGTCGCCACAGTCCGGTGATCTTGCCGCCGACCATCACCGTGCCCGGTCGCCCGAGGGTCGGCCATACCGTCTTCTGTGCGGCCGGATCGGGAACCAGGGTCTCCCGATCCTTGAGCTGTACATACGGATCGAAAGGCCCGAGTAGGCGCGTACTCGAATCGGAGGGGGAGCCGAGCAAGTCTTCGCGGTCCTGTTCGAGAATCCACCGCTTCTCGCCGTTCACCTCGATCTCCTCGGCATCGGTGGGCCAGTGGGCTTTGACGTCCTTGACCGGAGCATCGAGAAACGACGCGACGTGAACAGGAGTCGCGGGGCCGTAGAACCGCAGATAACCCCGGATCACGTCGAAGCGGGGATCGGCGTCAGAACCCGAGGCGGTGTACGGGCGTCGACGCCAACCCGGAATGCGTTCGAGCACTGGGGGAGATGTGCCCGGCTGCAGCTCGAGGCCTGCCTGAAGCGCCGCGAGGCGGAACGGCATCTCGTACAGATGAGTGGCGTTGCACGGTCGGCAGAATCGCAAATAGGGCTCGGTCACTCGCGTGGTCAATTGCGCGGACATCTCGCCCTTGACGGTTGGTTTCGAGACGATGTCCCGCATCGCAGTAGCAACTGTTTGCAGGGCAGTCAGCGTCGCGATGCCGGCGGCCTTCAGCGGCCGGTTGGCGTCGTAAATGCGTTTGGCTGCATCGGCTTCACTGAACGGCGACGTGGCGACGGCGACGGCAGGCAGGTCGCGACGACGGTAATAGTGGGGAGCTCCGCGCAACGTCCAGGCAAGAGCGAGGTCAGTGGCGTCGACGCGTATGCCGCGGATCCTCAGTGCCCACGCGGCGCCGTCAGGTCCGGTGTTCTGAATCCCGAGGTTGAGAATGTCGCAATCGTTGTGATCGGCGTCACCGGAATGTGGCCTGTCGAGTTGATGACGGTGCCACCGGAAATTAGCTACCTGCGTGAGGGACGCTGCGCTAGACATGATTTCAATTTACTGGTGGGTAACCGCATGATTTGGGGTGGTTGATCGATGCGGCGGCAGAATCGGTCAAATTCGACCGATTGGCCGGAATTTTTTCAGTAGCAGACCTTATTAGTCGAAATAATCACCCCATTGTCAGAATCCTTTGCCAACTGGTCGTTCGTATGATTACTGTTACCCACGTCACGGATACATTACAGATGTGACGCAGCTGTCACAGCACTGTCGGGTGCTTTTGGCGGCTGACCTCTGACTTCTCTAGGAGATTCACATGGGTTCACTGATGTCGATCGTCGAACTTGCACTCAAGGGCATTGGCTCGCTCGGTGCCGGCGACCAGTTGTTCGAAACCTTCATCGGTTCGGTTCAGACGAACACGGGCAGCCTCAAGCCGCTCCTCTGATCCCGCCCGCCGGAATCGGACTGATCGACCACAATCTTCCGCTCGGGTTACCGAGACCTAAACAACTGTAGGAGTTTTCATGGGATCCTTCGAAATCGTCGGGAACGTCATCACGGCCGTCAACAACGTCGGCACCGCATTCTTCAATTCGCTGACCACGCTCAGCGGCGGCACGGTTACGCCCAAGTAAGCGTCGTCTGACGAGAAAGGCTCACGCACTCGGTGCGTGAGCCTTTCCGCGTCGACGGGATCGAGTTTTTCCGATCACGTCGGGTTTGCCTGTTTCAGGCGGTAGCGTTCGAAAAGTTCCGCTGCCGAAGAGAGTGACCCCGATGATCGAGACTCGTGCTTTGCGAACGGTTTTCCGCGTCTTCGTGGCGTTGGCCACGGCAGTATGTGGGCTCCAGCTCCTCACGGCACCGGGTCACGCTCAGTCGGTGGACAGCAGGCTGGTCGACATCTCGGTGTACTCACCGTCGATGGGGCGCGACATTCCGTTGCAGGTCTTGCGGCCGGCTGATACCTCCACGCCCGCTCCGACGCTCTACCTACTCAATGGAGTAGACGGAGGAAAAGACGACGCGACGTGGTCGGTGCGGACCGATGCGCCGAAGTTCTTCGCGGACAAACATGTCAACGTGGTGACACCTCTCGGTGGGGCGTTCAGCTACTACACCGATTGGGAGCGGCCGGACCCCGGCCTCGCGAAGTCCGGAAACAACAACGGGGTCAACATGTGGACCACGTTCCTGACGGAAGAACTACCGCCGGTGATCGATTCGACGTTCGGGACGACCGGCGAGAACGCACTGGCCGGGTTGTCGATGGCGGGCACGTCGGTACTGGACCTGGCGATGTCAGCACCCGCGTTGTACAACAGCGTCGGGTCCTTCAGTGGGTGTGCGATGACGAGTCCCGGGATCGGTCAGGATTTCGTGAAACTCGTGGTCGCAGTGGGTGGCGGTAACGCGGAGAACATGTGGGGTCCGTACGATGGTCCGGGTTGGCCGGCTCACGATCCGGTTGTCAACGCGGACAAGCTACCTCGCATTCCGATGTACATCACCACCGCAACGGGGATTCCCGGTCCGTACGACACACTTGCCGATCCACGGATCGACAACGACGTCACAGATTTGGCTTTGCAGCTCGTTCTCGGTGGCGGAATCGAGGCAGCAACTCACTACTGCACTACCCAGCTTGCGGACAAGACGAACGCATTGGGTATGAACAACATTCGCTACAACTTCAAGCCGGCAGGAACGCATTCATGGGGATACTGGGAAGACGACTTACACGACTCGTGGCCGATGATCGCCGCGTCGCTCGGCGTGTGAGTTCCCGTCGAGCGAGCCTTCGAAGCGTTGTTCTCGTCGTCGCGCTCGCCCTGACTTCACTACTGGCGCTGCCGTCGACCGCACTCGCCGACGAGTCCCCGAAAATAACGAGCGTCACTGAACTGTCCTCGCGCTTGGTTCTTCTCGATGTTCTCAGTGCCGCCATGGGGCGTACCATGCAGGTCGAAGTACTGCTTCCGGCCGACCGCTCGGAACCGCGCGGGACGCTGTATCTCCTGGACGGCAATTCCGGGCAGATCGAAGAGAACAACTGGTTGGCCCCCGCTAACGGCGATATCGTCCCGTTCTTTGCCGACAAGAACGTGAACGTCGTACTCCCCATCGGCGGCACCGGCACCATGTACACCGACTGGCAGGAAGATCACCCGAAATTCGGTCGTCTGAAGTGGGAGACCTTTCTGACAGAAGAGCTTCCCTCACTGATCGACGCGAGGTTCGCGACCAACGGGCACAATGCAATCGGCGGGATTTCGATGGGCGCAGAAGCCGCGCTGATCCTGGCCCAACGCTCGGCCGGGTTGTACGACGCGGTCGCCGGCTACAGCGGCTGCTACACAACCGTCGGAGGATTCGGCAAGGCGTTGACCGATCTTGTGGTCATCAACGGAAATGCCCGCTCGGAGCAGATGTGGGGTCCGGCCGGTAGTGACGCTTGGCAAGAGCACGACATCTTCGCCAATGCCGACAAGCTCCGCGGAACCAAGGTGTACCTTGCGTCGGGATCGGGACTGCCAGGCCCGCACGAATCCCTCGACACTCCTGCCCTGGGTCGTGTGCTGGTCGTAGGCGGGGTCATGGAACTGGGATCGAACCTGTGCACCGACCAGATCACGCAGGTGCTGCGCGATCGTGGAGTCGATGTCACCCGCAGCGCTCAACCGGTGGGAACGCACGGTTGGCCGTACTGGCGCGACGAACTCGTTCGTTCCTGGCCGATGCTCGAATCTGCGTTGTCACCTTGAGCAGTTTCTGGCGATGAGTTTTCGTTTCGGGTCGGGTCTATAACCCTGTACGCCTGATTCGAAACTTCTCCGACAAGGACAGAACATGCCTTCCATCACTCCCTGTTTGTGGTTCGACAACCAAGCAGAAGAAGCAGCGAACTTCTACATCTCGGTGTTCGGTTCCGGGCAGATCCTCGGAATTGAAAGGTACGTCGAAGGATCGCCCTCCGGAATGCCGGCGGGATCGGTGATGACTGTCAGCTTCGAGCTCGACGGTCAGCGATTCACCGGCCTGAACGGCGGACCGATGTTCACGTTCTCGGAGGCGGTGTCATTCGAGATTCCGTGCGTCGATCAGGCGGAGGTCGATCACTACTGGTCCAGGCTGACCGAAGGCGGGGAAGAAGGCCCGTGCGGCTGGGCCAAGGACAAGTTCGGATTGTCCTGGCAGGTAGTCCCGAATCGCCTCCTCGAACTGATGAAGGATCCAGACCGAGCCAGGGCACAACGCGCCACGGACGCGATGATGAAGATGAAGAAGATCGATATCGCAGAGCTCGAACGGGCCGCAGACGTGTCCTGAACACGATCTGGCCGATGGGCGACAGTCTTCGTTAGCTGATGCTAGCCTTCCCTAATTCTCGCTGGAGCGTTGGAGGAGTGCTGGTAACCATGCGGATCAAAGTCTCTCGAATGAAGATTGCAGTCACGGCGGTGACTGCCGCGCTTGCCGTCGCCGGGCTTGCCGGTTGCAGTAGCGACAGTGCTGACGCACCGGCCGAAGCGGGCGCAACCATTTCGACGATGTTCGGCGACGTCGAGGTCCCGGCCGACCCGCAGCGCGTCGTGGCGCTTGGTTGGTCGGATGCCGAGACGGCACTCGCTCTGGGCACTCAACCAGTGGGCGTCGCGGACTGGATGGCGTTCGGCGGCAAGGGCGTCGGACCGTGGATCGCGGACGAGTTCACCACCGACCCGAAGATCCTCGGAACGATGGACCTGAGCGTCGAAGACGTCATCGCGCTCGAACCGGACCTCATTCTGTGGACGCGAAGCGACAACACGCAGGCGACCTACGACAAACTCAGTGCCATCGCGCCGACGGTCGGGCCGCCTCCAGGTCTCGCCACGGCCTACGGGACGACGGTCGAGCAGCAGACCGAACTCGTCGCCAAGGCACTCGGCAAAGAATCGGAAGGCAAGGCGCTACTCGACGGCCTCGACGCCAAGTTCGACGCCGCGATTGCCGCCAATCCGAACTTCGCGGGCAAGACCGCGGCGGTCGGCGCCTACAGTTCCGACGGGTACGGCGCCTACGTACCCGGCGACGCACGCGCAGATTTCATGACCCGTCTCGGCTTCACGATTCCGGCCGCGATCACCGAGAAGGCCACGGGCAATTTCTACGTTCCGGTCGCCAACGAGAACCTCAACCTGTTCGACGCCGATCTCACCGTGCTGTTCCCGATCTTCCTCGACAGCAGTGCGTTTGCGAACGATCCGCTGTTGCGTGCCATTCCGTCGGCCCAACAGGGGCACTTGTTGATCCTCGATGACGTTTCGCTTGTCAATGCGTTCTCGAGTGGCTCTGTACCGGGGCTGACCTACGCAATCGACAACGCGGTTCCGAAGTTCGCGAGCACGCTCGGAGCCTGATCAGAGCGTTTTCGGGGCCTGCCCGTCACTGTGAGCGTGTTCGCAAACAGTGGCGGGCAGGTCTCGTGCGTCCGTACACTGGATAAAGTGAACTTTCAGCTAACGAGCGGCGCCCCCGTGGAGATCGGTCCAGTGGAGACCGCAGCGACCGCTCCTCGTTTTCCGCGGATGCATGCATACGTGGATATCGCTGTTGTGATCGTGGTGCTGGTGGGAACCAATTTGATTGCACACTTCACCACCGCGTGGGCGAGCATCGCCACGGTACCTATTTCTGCTCTTGTTCTGTTGGCGCTCACCAAGCGCCGGGGAATGGGTTGGGCGGAGCTCGGGCTGTCGCCTCGTGACCTGCGGAAGGGGTCGAAGTACGCCCTGGCCGCCGTCGGCCTGGTCCTGACGGTTGTCGCCGTCGGCGCGCTGCTTCCGCTTACGCGCCCGTTTTTCATGGCGGATCGCTACGCCACGATTTCCGGCGCCATCATCGCGTCGATGATCGTCATTCCGCTCCAGACCGTCATTCCCGAAGAGTTGGCTTTCCGCGGCGTCCTGCACGGCACATTGAACCGGGTCAGTGGATTCCGGGGCGTCGCAGCGGCCGGTTCATTGATGTTCGGACTGTGGCACATCGCGTCGTCGATGGGTTTGACCAGCGGCAACGAAGGGCTTTCCGGCTTTCTCGGTACCGGAGTCGTCGGTCAGGTCGCCGGAATCCTCGGGGCTGTTCTCGCCACCGCTGCAGCCGGTCTCGTATTCACCTGGCTCCGTCATCGCAGCGGCAGCCTCATTGCGCCGATCGCACTGCATTGGTCGTTGAACGGGGCGGGCGCGCTGGCTGCGGCTCTCGTTTGGCATGCAACTCTTGCTTGATCCCAATATCTGACAAAAAGGACAGCATTCGTCGCGCGGTTCCGGGTGGTTTTGTGCTTTGCTCAGTAAGTGACGCACCTTCATCGAGGCCATGTCTTCCACATTTCCGGTCGTCCGACGGTTGAGGATGCGGCGCAGTCGCTCGTCTCGATCCCCGACGGCGTGTTGGCGATCGACGATGCGGGAACCATCGTCTACTGCGGAGAATTCGAATCACTCCCGAGTGAACTCGAAGGCGCTGAAACCCACGATCACCGGCCAGGATTCCTGCTGCCCGGATTCGTCGACGCGCACATTCACTTCCCGCAGACGTACGCCGGCGACGCGTACGGCGGCGGTCAACTCCTCGAGTGGCTCGACCTCTGTGTCTTTCCCTCCGAATCGAGGTTTGCTGATCCCGAGTTCGCCCAGCACGCCGCCGAGGCCTTCTGCGCTCGCCGAATCGCCACGGGAACCACGGCCGCGATGGTGTTCGGATCGGCCTTCCCGCACGCGCAGGACGCCCTGTTCTCGGAAACTCTGAAACGCGGCCTTCGGGTGGTCAGCGGGCGGGGGATTCAAACCACCGGCCCGGCCTCCGCTGCTGCACTGATCACTTCTGAAGAGGACGCGATCAGACTCACTCGCGAGGAGATCGACAAGTGGCACGCGTCCGACACCGGTGACGTGAACACTGCGTTGGTTCACGTCGCAGTGGTTCCCCGATTCTCCCTCGCAGTGACAACACAGACGCTGAAAGACTTAGGCGAGTTGTACGACTCGGTCCGCGACCGCGGCGTCTACTTCCACAGTCACCTCAACGAGAACAACCGGCCGGGAACCGGCGAGGTGGCGACCACGCTGGCCGAGTACGAGGTCGAGACCTATCTCGACACGTACGACGGCAAGTTCCTCCCCGGCTCGCAGGTCGGCGGAAAGAGCTTCCTGGGTCCGCGCGCGATTCTCGCGCACTCGGTGCACTGCCAGGACTCCGAACTCGCACGAATGGCCGAGACCGGAACCTCGATCGCACATTGTCCGACGTCCCAACAGTTTCTCGGCTCCGGCACCATGCCGTGGAAACGAACCGTTGCGTCAGGGGTCAACATCGCGATCGGGTCGGACTTCGGCGGCGGTGACGAGTGCCTGCTCACCCGAGTCCTCGGCGACGCCTTCAAGGTTCACATCTCCGAAGCCGACGACGACGGAGTATCGATGCACCCCGCCGAACTGCTGTTCACCGGAACTCTCGCCGGTGCTCGCGCGCTGGACATGGAGAACCGGATCGGCAACTTCGACGAGGGCAAGGAGGCCGACTTCCTGGTGATCGATCCGTCCGGATGGCCGCCGCTCGCCGGGCTCGTCAACCACGGAACGCGTTCGGATGATCCGATTCTCGCCCGCGACCAGACGCTCTTCGGGCTCCTGATGGCGATGCGCGAACCCGCGATTGCGCACGTGTACGTGCAAGGGCGCCGGGTGTCGGGCTGACGTGTCCGCAACCGCCATCACCGGGTACCACCGAACGAGTTCGGGATTCCGGGCGTGGGTAGAGCGTGCGGCCGAGATCGCCGGTCGATTCGACGGCTACCTGAGCTGCGCTGTCAGTGATCAACCGGAACCGGCGTCGCACGGGTTGTCCGTCACTTTCGCCAGTGCCGACGATCTTCATCGCTGGCTGGAGTCGACTGATCGCCGCGATCTCGAAAGATCTGCTGCAGCAACGGGAATTCTCGCGCAGACGAGTGATCTGGTACTGGTCGACGGCGTTCTGCCGCCGCCCGGTATCGGTGTGTACGACCACGCCGTCGTCGTGGGTAAGGAGAACGAGTTTCTGCGAACGCAACGGCACCTCATCGATCTCAGTTCGCGATTCTCCGGCTACGAGTCGGTGATGTTGTTGCGGTCGGTCACCGACTCCACCCAGTGGAAGTCCGTCCTTCGGTTTCGGACCGAGCAGCAGTTGGCGGTGTGGATGGCGTCGCCTGAAAGGGCCGCGGCACTACCGAAACTGCGAGCCGAGCTAGCCGAGGACTTCACCGAGACCACGCGGTCGACACCGTTCGGCACGATTCTGCGCACGGAGAACGGGCAGACCCGTGCAACGCCGAATTGGAAGACGGCGATGATCATCCTGCTCGTTCTTTATCCGACGGTGATGACGCTGTCGAGGTTTCTCGGGCCGTTGCTCGACGGGATCGGAGCGCCGCCGTGGCTCTCGATGTGGCTGAGCCAGATAGTCAGCGTCGGCGCCATGACGTGGTTTCTGATGCCGACGGTCACCAGGTGGTTCCGCCATTGGCTGGACCCGGTCGACGGCGCCGTCCCTCGCACCAACTGGCGCGGCGTCGCGGCGGTTATTGCGGTGTACGCAGCGACTCTGACGCTGTTCGCGTCGGTGAAGTGGCTGCAGTTCTGGGACTATTTCGACTGAATCCGGCCTCGGCGGAAGTAGGCGAGCGGTCCGAAGAAGTTGACGAAGATAATTGCTGCCCACTTCTTCTTGCTACCGTGCACCGTTTCGGCAGGTCGTCGCGCGAGGTCGATCCACGCGGCAATCGCCAGCAGGGACTGAATCGCTGCGAGCAGGGCGACGACGCGGCGCTGCGAGGGTGACAGCTCACTCCAGGACTTCTTTTTCGTGAAATTCATGAACTCCACTTTGCTCTCGAACGTTCAATTTGTGTCGAGATGGGGTTGCAATCGGCACCCGAAGTTCCCCGAAACGGTGTGAATAGCGTCACCATGATGACCGCTAAGTATGGTCTGGTGGGCTGCCGGGACGGTCGTTTTCGGCGTAAAGATCTCGCTAACCCGAACTGTGGCTGAGTGTTTGCGCGCGCACTAAGCTCGCGTGGCCCAATCCGCGAAAGTGATTTGGCCAATCTGCTGGTACGCGCACTATGGAGTGCAACATCCACTCTATTAAGTAAGGCTTGCCAATCTTGTAGTCGATGTACAGATTTGATGCTGAAGGGTAGCTACTATCGGGAACGATGTTCGGAATGTGTCAATAAATCGTCCGTAGGTGACAGTTTGATCACTGCATGTGTGTGTTACCTGTGTGTATGTCTGTGACCTGAAGGGGCCGAAATGTAACGTCCCGGACACATTTGGTGTCGCGGAAGTAACGGAAGACCTCTACTCTTATCGCCAGCAGCCACTCACGTGGCAGCAAATCCTCTGGACCGTATCTTCGACAGGAGCACATCGCATGAGCAGCGCAGAATTCTCGGATGCTTTCACCTTCCTCAACGACTTCTTCAGCAACGCGTCTGATCTCTTCAGCGCTCTGAGCTTCTTCACCTCGCTCAGCTGATAGCTTCCGGCCGATAGGCCGACCCAGTGGCCCCCGAAGACGACGTCTTCGGGGGCCACTGTTGTCTGCCTGATTATCTGCCTAGCGTCCAATTTGGTGACAATGTGAGCATTGTTGGCCAAGTGCATGGCGGGGTTGATGTGACTGTGGTGGAATGCGAGCGAAAGAAGATAGCTTGCCTGCCCGCCACTTCGAGCGGGACACGCCGATGATCGGAGCTTTGTGCACGTCTCGCGAAGAAACCTCTTCAAGTACGCAGCCGCTGGATCGGCGGCTGCCGGACTCGCTGCATTGAGCGGTACGACGTCGGTGGCCAATGCCGGTTCGCTCGGGACCCTGCTCGATTACGCCGCCGGTGTGCCGTCCGCTCAGGCAATCAAGGCCGCCGGGTACGCAGGCGCCATCCGGTACGTCTCGGATCGACGGCCGGGCGCCGATTGGATGGTCGGTAAGCCCGTACTGGCGCGGGAAACCGACGCGTTGACGGCGGCCGGACTCCAAGTCGTTTCCTGCTATCAATTCGGCAAGGGCGGAACAGCGGACTGGCGCGGAGCCCGCGAGGCCGGCAAGCGTCATGCGTCCCGTGGTCTCGAACTACATGCTGCGGCCGGTGGACCGTCCGGTCGGCCGATCTACGCGTCGATCGACGACAATCCCACCAGTACCGAGATCACGACGCTGATTGCGCCATACCTCGAGGGGTGGGCCTCGGTTGTGGGCAACGGGGCACTCGGTGTCTACGGAAACACTCGCGTGATCGACGCGATGATCAGTGCAGGGGTCGGAACCTGGTTCTGGCAGCACAACTGGGGCTCACCCGCAGGGTATGTGCACCCGCGGGCAAACCTGCACCAGTTCGAAATCGACAAGCGCAAGGTCGACGGCGTCGGCGTGGATCTGAATTCGATCCTCACACGCGATTACGGGCAGTGGTCGTTGGCAGGCTCGGTCGGTCCGGTCCAGCCAGTCGGGTCCTCGTTGCCGACGGGATCTATCGCACCATAGCGCCGAATTTGGCGAGCCAGGCCTTGGCGTCTTCGGGGAGGTTGCCCGCCGCTTCGGCGGCGAGGCACCATGCTTTTGCCATCGACAGAAAGTTCATCGGGTTGTATGCGTCTTCTTCGCGAGACCACAATCCGTCGCCTGCGTAGTGCAGGATCGTGATGTTGGCGGCGCCGTGCTCGGATCCGTCACCCGGATCCTCCATCGGATTGTCGATCTCGCACACGATCCATCCACGCTGCTCGTCGACGACGAACCAGTTGGCCGGGAACTCGGTCATCCGGCGCCCTGGGAACTCGGTCATCGTGCGAGTCACCCACTTGCGTACGGCCTCTCGGCCGTCGAGGGTGCCGAAGGCGTGTTCCACGTAGACGACGTCCTCGGTGAACATGTCCGCGAAGGCGTTCCAGTCGCCGGAACGAGTGCACTCGACAACGGTGTTCTGGTAACCCGCGAAGGCATCTTCGAGTTCCGTGCGTGTCCAGGTCATGAAAGGCTCCTCGGGTAGTCGTCGCCTCAAATTAGAACACGTTCCAGAATTGATTGTCGGCGATTCGATGCAGAAGAGTTCTGCGGTACCGTCGTTGACGGGTCGGGGACCCGTTATGTGAGAGGGCACCACGTGGATATCATCATCAATTTCATCTACACGCTCCTGTCGAAGTTGCAGACGGGCAGCATCGAAGGCTCTTCGGAGAAGTGAGTCCTCCGCCGGGTTGATTCCCTTACGAGACTTTCTGTTTGGGAATCAATCCGGCGAACACCATTGTCACGACGGCAGCGGCGATGGAAATCAGGAACGTGGCGCGAAACGCCTCGAACGAGGGGATCACTGCGGTGCCGACCGTGATGGTCATCCCGGCCAGAACGACGCTCACGATCGCGGCAGACGTCGACGTGCCGATCGATCGCATCAGTGAGTTCAGTCCGTTCGCGGCCGCGGATTCCGTGATGGGTACCGCGCCCATGATCAAGGCCGGCATGGCCGAGTAGGAGAGTCCGACGCCCGCGCCGATGAACATTCCGGCCACGGCGACCTGCCAGACGCTCGACACCGTGAAATATGCGAAGGCATAACCTAATCCGATGACGAGGGCGCCAAGCATCAACGTGATTCGTGGGCCACGCCAAGCCGAAATTCGAGCGGAGACGGGTGAGAGCGCCATCATGACGAGTCCACCGGGGGCCAGTGCGAGTCCCGCTGCGACCATGGACAGTCCGAGTCCGTAGCCGGTCGACGTCGGCGCCATGAGGAGTTGGGGGAGCGTCAAGGAATTGCCGTACATGGCAAAACCGACAGCGATCGACGCGAAGTTGGTGAAGAGGACCTGCGGTCGGGCCGATACGCGAAGGTCTACCAGTGGTGCGCTGCGTCGAAGTTCCCACCATCCCCACACCAGGAAGCTGAGCGCGGAAACCGCAAGGAGTCCCAGTGTTTTCGCGTCGCCCCACCCCCAAGTCCCGCCTTTGGTGATGGGCAGCAGCAGGGTGATCAGGCCGACTGTGAGGCCGAGCGCTCCGACGAAGTCGAAACGGCCCGGGCGTCGTACGGTCGATTCGGGAATGACGAACGCAACCAGTGCGATGCAGATCAATCCGAATGCTGCCGAGGTGACGAAGAGAAAGTGCCAGTTGGCATTCTGAGCAATCACTGCGGCGATCGGCAGTCCGATCGCACCGCCGACGCCGAGGGTGGCGCTCATGACCGCCATGGCTCCGGCCACTTTCTTCGGTGGAAGAACGTCACGAATGATGGCTATGCCCAATGGAATTGCCCCGACCGATGCTCCTTGAAGTGCACGGCCGACAACGAGCACGATCAGTGAAGGCGCGATCGCGCAGATGGCCGAGCCCAGAACGACCATCCCGAGACTGACCAGCAGCATTCGTTTCTTGCCGAACATGTCGCCGAGGCGTCCGCTGATCGGCGTGATCACGGCGGCGGCGAGGAGCGTTGCCGTGATCGCCCACGACGTGTCGGCGGGAGAAGAGTTCAGCAGGTGCGGCAATTGCGGAATGATCGGGACGACCAGCGTCTGCATCAAGGCAACGACGATTCCGCAGAGTCCGAGAACGGTGAGCACGGGACCCGACGGTGCGTAGTTCGTGTCCGTGGTTTTCGTTTCAGGGGTATTCCCGTCGACATTCGACGACCCTGTGTGAACGGACATTCGGCTCCCGCCCTGGCATGTTCTGTTTCGGTGCGTTCGCCCCAGTGTGCACGCTACACATCGTGTGTAGTCTGCACAATATGAGGATGGACCGGGAACCCGAACTGGTGAATATCGAGTACGAGTTGACTCTGCTCTCGCGCTACCACGCGCTTGCTCAACGGGCCGAACTTCATCTGGACCGCTCGGCGTATCTACTGCTCGGTCGACTGGAATTGCAACATCCCATGAGCCTCAAGGAGCTCTCCTGCGCTTTCTCGCTCGACATCTCGACCATAAACCGGCAGATCGGCGCGCTCAGGCGTCAGGGCTTGGTGGAGCGGGTGGAGGATCCGGACGGTGGCCTGGCGCGAAAGGTCCGGCCGACAGCGCAGGGGCTGTTGAAACTTCGTGCTGATCGCGAACATTCGACAGCGGGCGTCGAAAAGGTCCTGCGCGAGTGGACGCCCGAGCAACGTCTTGCGCTCGGTGATCTACTCAGGCAATTCAATACCTCGGTCGAAGCCCTGGAAGGCCGCGACTGGCCGCGACCGAATCAGGTCTGAGAGTGCGAAACGGACCGCAGCGAGCGATCCGGATCGCTCGAATCCGATTCCGGCGCAATGACAACAAGTTTCGGATGTTGCTCGGGCGCTGCGTGATTTCCACGCCAGGAGAGCAACGACCAGCGTGACAGCCCGGACAGCGCGGACCCGAGACTGACGAACGAGCCCGAACTCAGGACCGATGCCGTAGATCCGATGCTTCCGATGGAAAGGAAAGAGCCGACACTACCGATCGACAGTATCGAGTACGCCGATCCGATCGACAGGATGGACCCCTCGGATCGGATGGACAGTATCGATCGAGTCGACTTGTGCGACCGTATCGACTGGTCGGCTGGGCTTGATTTCCGGTCTGAACGGCCATGCGTGATGTCCACTCGTAGATGTCCCATCTATCGGGTCTATCACGGTGCTCGGAGATGCAAAAGGGACCCACCGAAATTCGGTGGGTCCCTTTCACGAGACTTCGATCAAGCTACCGCGAACATGCCCACGGTCGGGAGGAAGCTGCAGGTGATGCGGTCTGCGCCTTCCGGCTGGGTGGTCAGCGAACCGCTGATCACCGAGAGGACGCGTCCGGGGCCTGTATCGGCGATAGCCGACAGAGTGGCGGGGCCGTCCGGGTTGATGCGCGCGGCGTTGGTCAGGTTCTGGGTTGCGCTGCGCTGGTTGTCGATGTTGACCCAGGTCACGGTCATCGGCACCGGCTGGTCGTCGACGGCGGGAGCCGTACCGAGAGCGGTGAAGACGAATCCGGCCTGACCGGCAGCGGGGCCGGGAGGAGGCAGGTGAGCCGGGCCGGGAACAGCAAGTGCGGTTCCGACCGAATCGGCGGTTGCCGAGATGCAGCCCTTGCCCAGTGTCGGGTACAGGAACTGCGCGATGACGGGGGCGTTCTCGTCCGGGATTGCCGGTCCACCACCGCCGCTGCCGTCGAGGAAGGTGATGACCTTCTCGAGGGTGGCTTTGATCTCGGGCGGAATGCCGGGGGAGTTCAGGATCGCGCGAGCCTGGTCGAGCAACGCTTGCTGCGGGCCGCCGGCGACGTCAGCCGGGCCTGCAGCGGCACCGATGATGGCGGGCGCAAACGAGGCGAGGAACTCGATCGGCACACTTTCGGGTGCGGGCGGTGCTGCCGGATCGGCCATTGCCTGTGCCGGCAATGCCAGTCCTGCTACTGCGGCAATAGCGACGGCGGTGAACGCCTTTCGCATACCTCGGGTTCGAAGCACTGTTTCCCCATCCTTAGTCATACCGCGCGGGCGCCTAGGCGAGCTCCGCGTTTGACGGCTCGAGGGGTCACTCTATGTACAGAGCCCCCGGGTTGTACAGCTGTTCAGTTGCTGAGCAGCTACGCACCGGGGGGAGTCTATGGCATGACCGGCCTCGATCGTGATTTACGGCGACCATACCTGTGACTGAAGTGATCTATGTGAAAGTTGATGCAACTGTTACGTCAGATTGCGAGGATTGTTCACTCGAAGATCAGTCGAAACGGACCGAATCGTCGACAAGTACGTCAATTCGACGGGCCAGGTCGAAGTCCAGATCTGTGAGTCCGCCGGCCGAGTGTGTCGAGAGTGTGTACGTGACCTTGCGCCATCGAACGTCGATGTCGGGATGGTGATCTGCGGCCTCGGCGACGGCCGCGATGCGTTGGAGAAGGGCGATCGCGTCCGGGAAGGTCGCGGAGTCGACGGTGCGAGTGATCGAGCCCGGGGACAGCTGCCAAGCGGGCAGTTCGTCGAGTGCGCTTTGGATTGCGGAGTCGGACAACAAAGTGGCCATACTCCATCATGGTGCGATGAGTGATGTGCCTGCAAGGGATCGCGAAGTTGTTGCCGGCGCGATCTTCCGTGGGGGAAGGCTGCTCCTCGCGCAGCGGACGAGTCCGCCGGCGTTGGCCGGCCGCTGGGAACTGCCGGGCGGGAAGGTCGAGGAGTTCGAATCACCACAGAACGCGTTGGTGCGAGAGCTACTCGAGGAACTCGCGGTCGAAGTTCGGTGCGGCGCCAGAATCGGCGTCGACGTGCCATTGTCGCCGGGGTTGGTCCTGCGGGCGTACCGCGCGGAGTTGGTATCGGGAGAACCGGTCGCGCTCGACCATGCTCAGTTGACATGGGTTGATGCCGAAGAACTGTTGTCGATGGATCTGGTCGACAACGATCGGGCCTGGATCCCTGAGCTACTCGAGGAATTGAGCGCGCTTACGCCGCACGAGCCTTCTTGAGACCGGCTTTGAGTTCCTTCTTGGATGCGCCCTCGTTCTCGAGCTTCTTCATCCGCATGATGACGACGGGACACTTGATGCACCGCGTCTTCTTGCGGCAGCACTTCTTTTTCGGCTTGAGTTGCGAGACCTTGCTTGCCTTGACTTTTCCCATGTGACGCTGCGGCTTTCCTGTTTCACTACGGCGGAGAGCCCGCTCTTGGAACGAGGTTAGCGTACCCTTAAACACCCTGTTTCTCCAGGTCGTAATCCTACCCGCTTCAGCGTGGTGCAAATCACTATTGGCTGGTGGGGGCGGTGATAGAGGCCGCACAATGCAGGAGTATCCGCTCGGAGCGAGTAGTATTTACTAGGCCGCGGTGCCTATTCAGGCGATTCGTGCCCTGATTCGGATCACACACTCGTGCAGCGGCCACCAGAAGAGCCGTGCGACTTGACTTTCGCGTGGCCGAATCAACTCAGCCAGGAGAGCCATCGCGTGACCATCACCAGCTTCCGTAACGTTGCCATCGTCGCACACGTCGACCACGGCAAGACCACCCTCGTCGACGCCATGCTTCGTCAGTCCGGCGCGTTCGAGGAGCGCGCCGAGCTGGTCGATCGCGTTATGGACTCCGGCGACCTCGAACGCGAGAAGGGCATCACCATTCTCGCGAAGAACACCGCAGTACATAAGGTCAACGAAGACGGCTCCATCACCGTCATCAACGTCATCGACACCCCCGGCCACGCCGACTTCGGTGGCGAGGTCGAGCGCGGCCTGTCCATGGTCGACGGCGTCGTCCTGCTCGTCGATGCGTCCGAGGGACCACTGCCGCAGACGCGTTTCGTGCTGCGCAAGGCGCTCGCGGCTTCGCTGCCCGTCATCCTGGTCGTCAACAAGACGGACCGCCCCGACGCCCGCATCGAAGAGGTCGTCACCGAGGCTCAGGACCTGCTCCTCGACCTCGCATCGGATCTGTCCGACGAAGCCGCCGAAGCCGCTGAGCTCGCACTCGAACTGCCTGTCCTCTACGCGTCCGGTCGCGAAGGCAAGGCATCGACCGTGCAGCCCGCCAACGGTCAGGCCCCCGACGCCGAAGACCTCACCGCGCTCTTCCAGGTTCTGATGGAGTACGTCCCCGCGCCCAAGGGTTCGGTCGACGCACCGCTCCAGGCTCACGTCACCAACCTCGACGCGTCGGCATTCCTCGGTCGCCTCGCACTGGTTCGCATCCACAACGGCGAACTGCGCAAGGGCCAGACCGTGTCCTGGTGCCGTGAGGTCGACGGCGAGCCCGTCATCACCAAGACCAAGATCACCGAGCTGCTCACCACCATCGGTGTCGAGCGCGTTCCGGCAGAGGTCGCCGTTGCCGGCGACATCTGCGCAGTCGCAGGTTTCCCGGACATCATGATCGGCGACACCCTTGCCGACCTCGAGAACCCGGTACCGCTTCCTCGCATCACCGTCGATCAGCCGGCCATCTCGGTCACGATCGGTACCAACACGTCACCGCTTGTCGGTCGCGTCAAGGGCCACAAGCTGACCTCCCGCATGGTCAAGGCTCGCCTCGACCAGGAGCTCGTCGGTAACGTCTCGCTCAAGGTCCTCGACATCGGTCGCCCCGATGCATGGGAGGTCCAGGGTCGTGGAGAGCTCGCTCTCGCCATCCTCGTGGAGCAGATGCGTCGCGAAGGCTTCGAGCTGACCGTCGGCAAGCCGCAGGTTGTCACCCAGATCGTCGACGGCAAGGTTCACGAGCCTTTCGAAGAGCTGACCATCGACAGCCCTGAGGAATACCTCGGCGCCATCACGCAGCTCCTCGCGAACCGCAAGGGCAAGATGGTCCAGATGTCGAACCACGGCGCAGGCTGGGTTCGTATGGAGTTCATCGTTCCTTCGCGTGGCCTCATCGGCTTCCGCACGGACTTCCTCACGGAAACCCGCGGCACCGGCATCGCCAACGCAGTGTTCGACGGATACGGCCCGTGGGCCGGCGAGATCCGCGCGCGCCACACCGGCTCGCTCGTCTCGGACCGCTCCGGCACCGTGACACCGTTCGCCATGATCCAGTTGGCTGACCGTGGAACCTTCTTTGTCGAGCCCGGTGCAGACACCTACGAGGGACACGTCGTCGGTATCAACCCGCGTCAGGAAGACCTCGACATCAACGTCACCCGCGAGAAGAAGCTGACCAACATGCGTCAGTCTTCCGCAGACGTGATGGAGACCCTCGCAAAGCCGATCAAGCTCGAACTCGAAGCAGCGATGGAGTTCTGCTCCAGCGACGAGTGCGTCGAGGTCACCCCGGAGGACGTCCGCGTCCGCAAGGTGCACCTCAACGCAACCGAGCGCGCTCGTGAGCGCTCACGTAGCAAGGCACGCGACAAGGCTGCTCTGTAGTCTTCGTCGGTTACAACCTGACAGGCGAATGTGCCTTTCAGCCGAGTTTTCGGCGGAAAGGTACATTCGCCTTCATGGTTTCCGGGCGAAAGTACTGCCCGGAAACGAGTGCGAAGGGGCGACGCGGCCCCGTACGGAAGGAATTGTCTGTGGCCTCAGGACGTCGCTACCTGGCGTTGGCAGTGGCAGTGACGGCGTTGTCGCTGACTGCATGTACAGCCGATCCGCCGCCTCCGGTCGAGAGCACCGAAACCGTCAAGCCCACACCGACTCCGGTCGTCCCGGCGACGAAGCAGGTCACTGTGGCAATCGACGAGGTAGGAGGCGGATTCAACCCGCACCTGCTCGCGGATCAGTCGCCGGTCAACTCCGCAGTCGGTAATCTCGTGCTGCCCAGTGCGTTTCGCCCGATCAAATCGCCGACGCAACCTGGTGCGACCGAGTGGGCGATCGACGATTCTTTTCTCGTTTCGGCTGAAGTGACGTCAGAGGCTCCGTTCACGATTCGCTACCAACTGCGCAACGAAGCCCAGTGGTCGGACGGTGCTCCCATTGCGGCAGAGGACTTTCGCTACCTGTGGCAGCAGATGATCTCGGTTCCCGGTGTGGTCAACCCCGCGGGCTATCAGATGATCGACGACGTGAACTCGTCCGGCGGTGGCAAGGCGGTCAACGTGGTGATGCGTGCACCGTACCCGGCGTGGCGAGAGTTGTTCACCGATATTCTTCCGTCCCACCTGATCAAGGACACTCCCGGCGGTTTCAGCACCGGACTGAGCGAGGGGATTCCGGTGTCGGGAGCCCACTTTCACGTGCGCTCTGTCGACCGTGGCCGGGACGAAATCGTGCTCGAACGCAACGACCGATTCTGGGGCAAGCCGTCCGACCCGGATCAGATAGTTCTGCGACGCGGCGGAACGGCGTCGCAGTTGGCGGATGCCCTGCGCACCGACGACGCTCAAGTGGCGCAAGTTCATTCGGGTAGTGCGACCGATATTCAGCTGTCTGCGATCCCGGGTGTCAGTACCGCATTCTCGTACGTTCCGCGCACTCTCGACATCAACGTGAACGGGCGCAGCAAGAACTTCGCGGACGTTCGGGTCCGTAAAGGTGTTCTGGGACTGCTCGATCCGGACCTGCTCGCCGTAGTGGCGGCCGGGAGTGAATCGGCGTCGGCCCCGGTGAAAGCTCAGATCCTCGCTCCGTCGGATCCGGGATACGCACCCACCGCTCCGCCGAAGCCGACCCGAGAGCAGGCGCTGGGTGAGCTGACTGCAGCCGGATACCTGACGACGCCGGCCACCGGAATCGTCACGGGCACTGGGACAGTCGGATCGATCGTCCGGGACGGTGCTCAGTTGACCCTGCTGATCGGTGCCCCCGAGAACGACGACATCGCGATCGCCGTGGCAAACACCGCGGCCGACGAACTGCGCGACGTGGGGATCCTCGCGACCGTCGAATCGGTGCCGCCGGAGGAACTCTACGGCGAGGACCTGACGACAGGACGCGTCGACATGATTGTCGGTTGGAGCCGGGCAGGCGCCGACACGGCCACTTCACTGGCCTCGCGGTTCAGTTGCCCGAGCGCACCTTCCACTCCGGCAACAAGTTCGGCGGTACCCGCACCGACGCCGTCTCCGGAGCCTGTCCGCACGACAAGCGTCGAGGCTCCGAGCAACCTGTCCGGGCTCTGCGATCCTGCGCTGCAAGGTCGGATCGACGAAGCGCTCAGCGGCGTCGGGGATCTCGGATCGTTGATCGCCGATGCGGAGCCCAAGCTGTGGGACCTCGCGGCGGTCTTGCCGATCGTGCAGAGCCGAGCGCTGGTCGCGGTCGGGACCGGAGTCGAGGGCGTCGTCCTCGACGGCCCGGTGCAGGTGGGGATATTCGGAAACGCGACGGACTGGGTGAGGGTGGCAAAGTGACGACCTCGGCGAAACGACTGCTGTTGGTACACGCACATCCGGACGACGAAACGATCACCACTGGAGGCACCATCGCGCGTTACGTGGCCGAAGGCGCCGAGGTCACGGTCCTCACCTGCACGTTGGGAGAGGAAGGCGAAGTCATCGGTGACGCGTGGGCGGGGCTCGTGGCTGCCGAGTCGGATCAACTCGGCGGTTACCGGATTTCGGAACTGAGCGCAGCGCTGTCGGCACTGGGCAGTGCCGCTCCTCGATTCCTCGCCGGCGCCGGTCGGTATCGCGATTCCGGAATGATCGGCACACCGTCGGCCGCCAATCCCCGTGCTTTTGTCAATGCTCGACTCGACGAGGCAGTTGGCGCGGTGGTCGCCGTCATTCGTGAGATCAGGCCGCACGTCGTGATCACGTACGACCGCAACGGTGGCTACGGGCACCCGGACCACATTCAGGCACACGCGATCACGACAGCGGCCGTGGAAGCTGCAGCAACGACGGCGTATCCCGAGGCCGGCGATCCGTGGACGACCCCGAAGTTCTACTGGACCGTTACCGAGCGCAGTGGACTCGAGCGTGGCATCGCGGCCATTTCCGAGTTCCCGGCGAACTGGCGCCTGCCCGAGCCCGCGGAATTGCCGAGCGTCGATGACGGAGACGTGACAACGGCAATCGACGTTCGCGGCGTCATCGATACGAAGGCGCGGGCATTGAGCGCCCACGCCACTCAGGTGACGGTAGCCCCGAGCGGAGCCGAGTTCGCATTGTCGAACAACGTGGTTCAGCCGATCCTGACGGTCGAGCATTTCGTGTTGGTGGCGGGGACGCTCGGTCCGGTGGGTGAGGACGGTCGCGAGAGCGATCTGTTCGGCGGGCTGCCTGGCTGACGTGATCTGACCTGCGCGTCGGCTCACAGGCATTGCGATCGACGCCGTAGTGGTGTGTGATGCGTGTCACCGGATGGGTGGTCCTTTCGGTAACAGCAAAGCCTGGGGGCTGAAGAAATGTACAACTGGGACCTGCAGAACCAGATCGTTGCCTTCGTCGATTCGTTGCGTCCGATGGCTGGTTACTACCACGACTTGTATTACGGATCGCTCTACGCATTCGCGGATCAGCAAAGTCATCTGCTGACGCTTCTCGGGTTCCCGCCGGTTCCCTGATCGTCTTTGTTCTTTTCGGGCGCGAGCCGGGGTGCTTGTCGGGAGGGGACCCCGCGCTCGCGCGATGGCGACCGATAGACCACTATCAAAACCATGATCACGGTCGAGAAGAACACGGACGCCTCGACAGGAACGTCGCTGTCGTGGCTCGACCCTGTCATCCTTGGCGTCCTGATTTTCGACGGATTCCTGTGCGCGGTGCTGTCCGTTCTGTTCCTGCCGACTCATCTCGGTACGACGGCATTTCCCATCAGCATTCTCGTAGCCGCAGTCGCGAACCTCGTGTTGGTGATCGCGGCCCGCACTGTCACGACTCCGGGCAGAGCCGCATTGCCGCTCGCCGGTTGGATCGTCGGGTTCTTGGTGTGCATGGTGGGCGGCCCCGGCGGCGACGTGCTGGTGCTGTCGTCCCCACTGACGTTCTTGCTTTTGGTCGGTGCTATCGCTCCGGCCGCAGTTTTCCTTTTCAAAGTGGCAATCAACAGGCTTGCCACCCTCAGTTCGCATTAGTTCTCGGCGCGCGCGTAGGAAACTGACCCGTGCATAAGGGACACTCAGCCTGTGGCTGAACATGATCTGGCGGGCGCGACGATCGCCTTGACCGCAGAACGGCGTGCCGAAGAATTTGCGACGCTCCTCGAACGTCGAGGTGCAGAGATCGTTCGGACGCCGGTGATCCATGTACTGCCGTTGGTGGACGACCGAGACCTGCGCACCCAGACCTCCGCCCTGATCGCCGATCCACCGGATCTGGTCGTGATCAGTACCGGAATCGGCTTTCGCGGATGGCTCGACGCCGTCGCGTCGTGGGGTTTGACCGACGAGTTCCTCGGAGCTTTGGCCCGGACACGAATCATCGCCCGCGGCCCCAAGGCGACGGGTGCCATTCGAGGCGCCGGATTGCGTGAGGAGTGGTCACCTTCGGGTGAGTCGTCCGAGGAAGTTCTGGCGCACCTCGGAAGTGAGGGAGTGGCGGGCTTACGCGTCGCAGTCCAGTTGCACGGCACCATCACCGAATGGGAGCCGTTGACGGATCTGAGCGCTTCCCTTGCCGATACCGGCGCGATAGTCACTCCGGTGTCGGTCTATCGGTGGATCCGGCCGCCGGATCAGTCGCCCGTCCGCGCGCTGGTTGCTGCAGTTCGTTCCGGCGCAATCGACGCGCTGACCTTCACCAGCGCCCCCGCGGTCTCCTCGATGCTCAGCACGGCAAAAGAAATGGGCGAGCTGGAGCGGTTCGTCGCAGCGATGCGCGGACCGGTACCGACCTACTGCGTGGGACCGGTGACGGCCGCCCCGCTGGAGCTGCTCGGTGTTCCCACCATCCAGCCGGAGCGATCGCGTCTCGGTTCGCTGGCGAGGCTCATCATCGACGACCTGCCCAGACGTCGCCTCCGCCCGGAGTGACCGCCTCGATCAAAGCCCACGCGTTCTCGGCGGGGAGATCGATCACCTCGTAGCTTCCGGTGCCGGCGGGCGTCGCGGCGACGACGGTTGCCACGCCTGCGCGACGTTGGAAGAACGTCTCGCGCACCGTCCAGCCGATGACACCTTCGGATTCGAGGCTGTGACGCTGGCGATCGAGCGAGCCGCTTCGGGTGATCAACCACCCCGGCAGAACTGCATGGCCGAGGCCGTTGTATCGGTCGTAGGCGAGGGCAGCGCCGCCGATCGCGAGTACAGCGACTCCGAACCACGCATAGATCGGCACGTGGAGGCCCGATGCCGCGCACGCCACGCAGACCAGGAACGCCACTGCCGCCAGAAACAGAGCGCGGGTGTACCGGCGACGCCGCGCGGCCGGGCCGTGATTCATCAGGGGAGCGGACGCTTGGCGTGAGTCACCGATCACGGTGGCCATCACTCGCTCGGCCTCCTTGCGCGGTCCCTGCGGGAGCAGCAGCGAAGATTCCTTCTTCTCGGCACTCACGCCCGTCATGATGGCGTCGAGGCGCGCGCCGCGGGCCAGACGCAGCAGGAGTGGTTCCTTGAGCGTCGTGCCGCGGAGTCGGGCCCGGTCGAGTGTGGTCTGCCGGGTCTTCAACAAGCCGTGACTGACGTGCAGGATGCGGCCGTTGTCGGTGAGCTTCATGTTGCCGAACGCGATCAGATACTGAACGCAGGCGAGTGCACTCGACAGCACCAGCAGCACGACGAGTGCGATGACGACCATCACCGCGATGCCGAGGCTCTCGAGGGAGTCGAAGCTGTCGCTGACTGCCGAGGACTTCGCGACGGCAGTGCCGATGCCGTATTGGAACGAGATGCCGATGATCGCCGCGATGATGGCGATTCCCGTGAACGAAAAGGGGGCGTAGCGAACCCAACTCGGCTCCCAATGGCCGATCTCGGTGTCGACTGGTTCAGCGATGTTTTCGACCGGAGTGCCGGGGACCTCAGGTTTGCGTGCCTGTTGCGCGCCTGCCAACAGCGCGGCACGGAGGTCCGGAACCAGGGTGGTCGAGAGGGCATTGAGTTCGAACTTGTTCGAATCGTGGCCGCTCCCGGCACGTTGGCCGGTCCCGATGCGCACGATCGACAGCCCCAGCAGTCGGTGCATGACCCCGGCCTCGACGTCGACGGATCGGATGCGGATACGCGGGACCGAGAGCAGCTTTTTCTGGAATACCCCGGTGCGCAGTTGAACGTGAACGGGCCCGATGCGGTACGTGGTGGTGAAGTACCGCAACAGACCGAAGACGACGAGCAGAGTGACGACGCCGAGTCCCCACCAGTGATTTCCGGATTGGCTGCCGAGAACGACGGAGACGAGTAGGACCGGGAGGAGTTTGACGACTTCGTTGACGGGGTGGACCAGAAGCATGCGGCGGTCGAGGCGGAGCCAGGGCTGCTCCTCTTCTGCTGCCTCGGCAGCCGCCGTTTCCGCCTCGACCGGGATCTCGATCGCGGTCGGGTCGCCCAACTGTTTCTCGTTCATGTTGCGTCCCCCACGTTGGTGCCCGCGATCTCCGTCAGTTGCGCCACTGTGCGGTCGGCGATTTCCTGGTCGAGTGCGGAGATCTTCACGGCCCCGGCCGACGACGCCGTCGTAACAGTCACGGTTGCCAGGCCCAACATGCGGTCGATCGGTCCGCGCTCCGTGTCCACGGTCTGCACGCGCGAGATCGGTGCGATGCGTCGTTCCTGGGTGAACCAGCCGGTGCGTGTGTACACCGCGGTGTCACTGATTTCCCATCGGTGGACGCGATACCGCCACGCCGGAACCATCAGAATATAGGTGGCGGCGAAGAGCACGGTGACTGCGAATACAGTGCCGACCACCCAGGATGGGATTCCGGGTATCAAGACGGCACAGACGATTTCGGCGACGATGACAGGTACCCAGAACAGTGAGGCAGTGATTGCCCACAGCCTCGGGGCTTTGGTGCTGGGACGCCATAGTGGGTCGGCCATGGTCAGCGGTTGCGGCGCAGTCATGGGCACTACTTTGGTCGAGTGAGGGGCGATCTGTCGACATCGGCCCTATCGTGGAGTGTGGCGACCGCGAAGGGAGCACGTGATGACCGAACAAGATGCGACATTCGACCCGGAGGCTCCGGAATCAGATGCGCTCGAACAATCGACACCCGTAGATCCAAACGCCCCCGAAGAACCCGATCTGACCGATATTCCGCTCGACGCACCTGTGGCTGACGTGGTGGATCAACGCGTCGAGGTCTCGGTCGACGACGACTATCGGCCGTCGTGATCGAGGCGGTATCGCGGCAGTAAGGCCTCCTACTTCTGGCACCGGGTGGCACTAGTCGTCTCACATGGCGCATGATCGCTAGGTGAACCGAACTGGTGATGACTCCGGCAAACCCACCATGCTTCCGATGCCAGGTATTTCCGCGTCCGCCTCGTCCAGTCCGTCGCCCGGCCCGTCAGCGTCGGCGATGCGGCGAGTTCTCCGTCGCGCACGCGACGGAGCGACGCTCAATGTCGACGAGGCGGCAACGCTGCTGCAGGCACGGGGAACCGATCTGACCGATCTGTGTTCCTCGGCGGCCAAGGTTCGCGACGCCGGTCTGCTGGCAGCGGGTCGGCCGAACACCGTGACGTACTCGCGGAAAGTTTTCATTCCGCTCACTCGTCTGTGCCAGGACAAGTGCCACTACTGCACCTTCGTCACCGTGCCGGGGAAACTGCGTGCCGAAGGGCACGGCATGTTCCTGGAGCCGGACGAGGTTCTGGATATTGCCCGGGCAGGCGCCGAATTGGGCTGCAAGGAAGCCCTGTTCACGCTGGGGGATCGCCCCGAGGCTCGCTGGCCGGAAGCAAAGCAATGGCTGGACGAACGTGGCTACGATTCCACCCTCGACTACGTGCGAGCGATGTCGATTCGGGTGCTCGAGGAGACCGGACTGCTCCCACACCTGAACCCCGGTGTGATGAGCTGGCAGGAACTCTCACGGCTCAAGCCCGTCGCGCCGTCGATGGGCATGATGCTCGAGACGACGGCAACTCGGCTGTTCACCGACAAGGGCGAATGCCACTACGGAAGCCCGGACAAGGACCCCGCGGTTCGGTTGCGCACCCTGACCGACGCAGGCCGACTGAACATTCCGTTCACCACCGGCATTCTCGTGGGCATCGGGGAGAACTTCCTCGAGCGCGCCGAGTCGATCATGGCGATACGCAAGTCGCAGAAGGCGTTCGGCCACATCCAGGAAGTGATCATTCAGAACTTCCTGGCCAAGCCTGATACCGCGATGCGCAACACCCCTGACGCAGGACTCGACGAATTTCTCGCGGCCATCGCCGTCGCGCGCCTACTGCTCGGGCCCACGATGCGGATTCAGAGTCCGCCGAATCTCGTCTCGAACAGCGAGTGCCTCGCGCTGCTCGGCGCAGGCGTCGACGACTGGGGCGGGGTATCACCGCTGACCCCCGATCACGTCAACCCCGAGCGCCCGTGGCCCAATCTCGAGACCTTGGCCGAGATCAGCGCCGAGGGCGGCTTCACCCTCACCGAACGCACTGCGGCCCAGCCGGCGTATGTCCTGGCCGGGGCTCCGTGGATCGATCCGCGCATTGCGGGTCACGTTCAGGCGCTCGCGGACCCCAAGACCGGGCTCGCCTTGCCGGATACCAAGCCGGTGGGTCGGCCGTGGCAGGAGCCCGACGAGTCGTGGGAATCGAGCGGACGCGTCGACCTCAATACCGAGATCGACACGGACGGGCGCAACACCGAGACCCGCAGTGACCTGGGCAGTGCGTTCGGCGACTGGGAGACCGTGCGCGAACAGGTACTCGAGCTGAGCGCTCCGATTCGCGTCGACACCGATCTGTTGGCTGCGCTGCGCAGTGCCGAACGTGATCCCGCCGGATGCTCCGACGACGAATACCTGGCCCTTGCCACCGCAGAGGGGCCGGGCTTGGAAGCCGTTGTGGCGCTGGCGGATGCGCTGCGCAAGGAAGCCGTCGGCGAGGACGTCACCTACGTCGTGAACCGGAACATCAACTTCACCAACATCTGCTACACGGGCTGCCGGTTCTGTGCGTTCGCGCAGCGCAAGGGCGATGCCGACGCCTTCACACTGTCGGCAGAGCAGGTCGCCGACCGTGCGTGGGAAGCGCACGTCGCCGGCGCTACCGAGGTGTGCATGCAGGGCGGTATCGATCCGGAACTTCCCGTCACCGGTTACGCCGACCTGGTCCGGGCCGTCAAGAAGCGCGTGCCGTCGATGCACGTCCACGCGTTCTCACCGATGGAGATCGTGAACGGCGCATCGCGCAGCGGTGAAAGTATCAGGGATTGGCTGACGGCTCTGCGTGAGGCGGGCCTCGACACCATTCCCGGCACGGCAGCGGAGATCCTCGACGACGAGGTGCGCTGGATCCTCACCAAGGGCAAACTGCCGACGGCGGAGTGGATCGAAGTGGTCACCACGGCCCACGAGGTAGGACTGCGGTCGAGTTCGACGATGATGTACGGACACGTCGATCAGCCGCACCACTGGGTCGGGCACCTGAATGTTCTTCGCGGAATCCAGGACCGCACAGGCGGATTCACGGAGTTCGTACTTCTACCGTTCGTCCACCAGAGCGCGCCGCTGTACCTGGCAGGCGCTTCACGACCAGGGCCGACCAATCGGGACAACCGCGCTGCGCACGCGCTGGCACGCATCATGCTGCACGGCCGCATTCCCAACATCCAGACCAGCTGGGTCAAACTCGGCATCACCGGAACACAGATGATGCTCAACGGCGGAGCCAACGACCTCGGCGGAACGCTGATGGAAGAGACGATCTCGCGGATGGCGGGCTCCGAACACGGGTCCGAGAAGACCGTCGCAGAACTGCGCGCCATCGCCGAGGGAATCGGACGTCCGGCACGCGAACGAACCACCACACATGCACGACGCGAAGGAGCGATTGCCTGATGGCTGATGTACTGGGGGACCGCAAGGTCGTCGAGGTTCTCGATCGAGCGGTATGGGGGATCAACCCGGTTCTCGACCTCGCCTACAGCGATCCGCTCGGTATCAAGCGTCGGACCTTCGAGCCGACCGATCCTGAGCGAAACGCTGCCGCGATGGTGTTGGACGCTGCAGCTTGGGTCCTCGATGTCGTCAAGTTCCCCGGGACGGCGGCGTGGTCGGTGATGACGGACGAGCAGCGCTCGAAGTGGTGGACGACCAGGTTGGGTGCACTCAACACCGTTGCCGTCGCGTTCCCCGGCATCTTCGGCGTCCTCCTCAATCGGTTGCCGATCCAGGACCTGCTGGCTTTCGCGAATCAGGCCGTTGTGCTCGTTGCGGTTGCCCGTGAACACGGAGTGACCGAACGGGATCAGCAAGTGGACCTCTTGGCGTCGGTGCTGTGCCGGCGTGAGACCAAGTCCCGAGATCTGCTCGCCGGTGAGGATTTCGCCGAAAAGTCGGTCAGCGCCGCCGACGAGACCTGGCGCCCCTTCGCATTGATCGGGACCTTGTGGCGCACCTCGAAGACTTTCCGCGCCATCACCGACGAGTTGCACAAGCGGCCGTCGCGGACGAAACCGTACGAGATTCTCGGCAAGATTCCGGTGGTCGGCGTCGTGGCGGATTACCTCGGTGAGCGGGGCGCACTGGTACGCGCGGCCGCCCTGGGGGAGAAGTGGATCGCGATTCGGTCGAGGAACATCACCGCAGTAGGCTGAAATGTGTTACCCCCGCCTGCTCAGAGTCGGTAGGCAGGGGGATAATAGGCTGTTCCCGCGGTACGTGAGAGTCGTATCGGATTTTCGGCCCCGAGCAACTGCGTGTTGCGGCGGCGATGCACGACAGGAAGGCAGGGAGATCGGCAGTGACCTACACGATTGCTGAACCGTGTGTAGATGTGATGGACAAGGCGTGCATCGAAGAATGCCCTGTCGACTGCATCTACGAGGGTGGACGCATGCTTTACATCCACCCCGACGAGTGTGTCGACTGCGGCGCGTGTGAGCCTGTCTGTCCCGTCGAAGCCATCTTCTACGAAGACGACGTCCCGGATCAGTGGAACGCGTACATCAGCACCAACGTCGATTTCTTCGACGATCTCGGTTCGCCTGGTGGAGCCGCCAAGCTCGGCAAGGTCGACTACGACACGCCGTTCATCAAGGCGCTGCCTCCCATGGGTGAGGAATAGAGATCTTGTCTCGTACTCCGGTGGCCGCTGGGCTTCCTGACTTTCCGTGGGATTCGCTCGCCGACGTCACGGCGAAGGCGCACTCTCATCCCGACGGCATCGTGAACCTGTCCGTGGGTACGCCGGTGGATCCGGTGGATCCGGTGATTCAGGAGGCCCTCGCCTCTGTTGCCGAGGTGCCCGGATATCCGACGACTCATGGCACGCTCGCGCTTCGCGAGGCCGTGGCGGAGTCACTGGATCGCCGCTACAACATTCCCGACGTCGATCCGGCAGCGGTGCTGCCGGCCATCGGTACCAAGGAAATGATCGCGTGGCTGCCGAAATTGCTTGGTCTCGGAGCCGACGATCTAGTGGTCATTCCAGAGTTGGCGTACCCGACCTACGAGGTCGCGGCGAAGTTGGCAGGCGCACGTGTCCTGCGCGCCGACGGCTTGAACAAGCTCGGTCCCGAGTCGGCGGCGATGATCTTCGTGAACTCGCCGTCCAACCCCACCGGCAAGGTGCTCGGCCTCGAGCACTTGCAGAAGGTCGTGGCCTGGGCGCGCGAGCGCGGCGCCATCGTCGTCTCCGACGAGTGCTACCTCGGATTGACCTGGGAAGCGGATGCGCTCTCCATTCTCGATCCCCGCGTCAACGACGGTGATCTGACCGGTTTGCTTGCGGTCCACTCACTTTCGAAGACATCCAATCTCGCGAGCTATCGCGCCGGGTTCGTCACCGGTGACCCTGCTCTGGTGTCGGAACTGCTCGACGTGCGCAAGCACGCGGGAATGATCTTGCCGCTACCGATTCAAGCCGCGATGACCGCAGCCTTGGGCGACGACCAACACGAGAACATCCAGCGCGAGCGGTACCGCGAGCGTCGTAGCGTGTTGATCGAAGCTGTTCGCGGCGCCGGATTTACCGTCGACAATTCCGAGGCCGGCCTGTACCTCTGGGCAACCCGCGGCGAGGAATGCCGAGCGACGGTCAGTTGGTTCGCCGATCGCGGGATCCTCGTTGCTCCCGGTGAGTTCTACGGACCGAGCGGAAGCAAGCACGTTCGGATCGCTCTCACCGCGACAGACGAACGAATCGCCGCAGCAGCAAAGCGCCTCTCCGCCTGAACTGTGTGCTTTCGCAGGTGTCAGGTTCCCTGATGTCGGTATCAGTCCGATGTAAGGTCGCGCTGTGACCACCTCAGGGACCGGCGGCTTGGACGCGGTACTGATCGTCGCCGTCGTTGTTGCCTCGGTTGCGTTGATGCTCACCTGGCTGAAGGATCGTCGAATATTCGGAGACTTCCCTCTTTCGGCCGCTGTTCTTTGGCTGGTGGTGGCGGTTCCATCGATCCTGCAGGCGCTGATGCCGGGACTGCTGGACATGTTTCGTCGTGATCCCGCTCTGATTCGCGACGGTCAATGGTGGCGCATTCTGACCTCGGTGCTCGTCCAGGACGGAGGGGTCGCAGGAACCGTCACCAATCTCGTGACGCTGGCGGTGGTGGCGCCTCCGGCGTTTCGGCTCTGGGGCGCCGCACGCGGCTGGGCTCTCTTCCTGCTCGGTCAACTGCTGTTCGGTTTGCTCACAACCGCAGTCTTCCCGTCGACCGGCGCAGGAAACTCCGGCGCCACACTTGCTCTGGCAGCGGCGGCCGCGGGGATCGGCGTTCTGGTGCGCCCGCGAATGCCCGAGATTGTTCTGACAGCAGTGATTGTGGTCGGCGGCGCAACCCTGGTGACGGTCGACGACGCGCACGGATTCGCCGTTCTTTCGGGGGCACTCTTGGGGGCGGCGCTGGTGACGCTGTTCCCGCCGCACTCGATGGATGCGCGTCGGGCAGGAGAAAGTTTGCGACCATCTGCGCTGTGAGATGCTGTCGTGGTGCTGCTGAGATCCCTGAACCCCCTTGCTGTTGCCCGCGGTGACGACCTCGACGACGCCGTGACGATCGGTGACACGGTTCTCTCGCGGAGTGCCATTCTCGGTGCCGCGACCTCGGTCGCGGAGCGAGTGGCGCAGGCCGATCGGGTTGCCGTATTGGCAACTCCCACAGCAAAAACGATCCTCGCCGTCGTCGGAGCATTGATTGCCGGCGTCACTGTTGTGCCGGTCCCGCCGGACTCGGGGAAGGCCGAGCGGGAGCACATTCTGCGTGACTCCGGTGCCCAGGCGTGGCTCGGCGAAACGGACGAACACTGCGAAGGCTTGCCCGTAGTTCCCGTCCGATTGCACGCGCGCTCGTGGCACAGCTATCCCGAACCGGCACCACAGTCCACAGCGTTCGTCCTGTACACGTCCGGAACCACCGGCCCACCGAAGGGTGTTCTGCTCAGTCGCTCGGCCATCGCAGCCGGGATCGACGCGCTCGGCGAGGCCTGGGACTGGACGTGGCGAGACACGCTGGTGCACGGGCTTCCGCTCTTCCACGTGCACGGACTGATTCTCGGAATCCTCGGCCCACTCCGGATCGGCAGCCGGGTGATCCACACCGTCAAGCCGACGCCGGAAAACTACGCACGGGCCAAAGGCTCCCTCTACTTCGGTGTCCCCACTGTCTGGTCCCGTATCGCCGAAGACGAAGAAGCTGCCCGTGCATTGTCCGGCGCCCGACTTCTGGTTTCCGGTAGCGCGCCACTTCCTGTGCCGGTCTTCGAAAAGCTGCGTGAGCGAACAGGATTGACGCCAATCGAGCGTTACGGCATGAGTGAGACAATGCTGACCCTGAGCACGCGTTTCGACGGCGAACGACGCCCGGGGTGGGTCGGCGTGCCGCTGCGCGGTGTCGAGACTCGTCTTCGTGACGAGAAGGGCAACGACGTGCCACACGACGGCGAGAGCATCGGCGGCCTACAGGTACGCGGGCCGATGCTATTCGACGGCTACTTGAACCGTCCAGACGCAACCGCCGAGTCCTGGACGGAGGACGGCTACTTCAAGACCGGTGATGTCGCCGTCATCGACGAGGGTGGGTTCCACCGAATCGTCGGCCGCGAATCCATCGACTTGATCAAGACCGGCGGATTCAGAGTCGGCGCCGGTGAGATCGAGACCGCCATCCTCGGGCATCCCTCGGTCTCCGAAGTTGCGGTGATCGGTGTCCCCGACGCCGACCTGGGGCAGCGGATCATCGCCGTCGTAGTCCGAAAGCCCGGGAGTCCTGAGGTCACCGAAGCTGAATTGGTCGAGTTGGTCGGCGCAGAGTTGTCGGCGCACAAGCGTCCCCGTGAGGTTCGCTTTGCCGAGACACTGCCGCGTAACGCGATGGGCAAGGTCCAGAAGCGGGAGCTGTTCTAGGCAGGGCAGTTTGCTGAAAAATCGCTGCGACGCTTGAAGGTTCGTGAATTCAGCCGAACTGTCCCGGAATGTGCGCTCGCCGGTTCTTGGATGATTCAGTGCAAGTTGGAATTTCTGTGTTCTTGGCTACACTACCGCCCGGTAGGGATAGCTCCAGTCGCACGCATGCCGTCGGTATGCCCCAGTGCGAGTGGCCTCGGAAGGGCAGATTTCATGGCGGGCGGACGGCATTCGAGTCCTGACAGCGGGCGGTCGATCGGGTTCTACGCAGTGGGTGGGTTGGTTGCCGTCGCGGTAGTCGCCACCGGGGTGGTGGTCTTCAAGGCAACACAGTCCGATTCCTGCGAGAGCGTCGACGAGTACTCGCTGGCAGCAGATCCTGCGATCGCGCCTGCGGTCACGGAGATCCTCGCAGAATCGTCGCCGGAGCAGACGGGCTGCTCGCGGATCACGGTCACCTCTGCGCTGCCCGGCGACGTTGCGGGAACTTTGGGTAAGGGCGTGGACGCTCCGGACATGTGGATACCGGATTCGACAGCGTGGGTCGGCAAAGCTGCATTGACGGCCAAAGGGCCGGTGGCTGCCGCGGGAGGTTCGATCGCCACCTCGCCTGTTGTTCTTGCCTCCGGCGGTGGCGAACAGTTTGCCAGTTGGCTCACCGCGCTACAGGTCCCCGATCTCGCGCTGGGCAATCCGTTGTTCACCGGAGTTGCATCGGCGCCCATTCTCGGAGCTCTCGCGGAGACCGGCGCCACCTCGGAATCGGTTCGAGCGGCACTTGTACCCCATGCCCAAGCGGAGAGTGTTCGTACCGAAGATCAGCCGGTAGGACAGAAGATGCTCACCGAATTGGTCAGCTCCGGGAAGGTCGGTGTTTCGACCGAGCAGCAGGTAGTCGAGTTCACGAAAGCCGAGTCGAAGATTTCCGCGACAGTGCCGGCGACGGGAACCATGATGATGGATTACCCCCTGGTGGTGAGTGCTTCGGCACCGGATCGGCACTACGCCGCAGCCAAGAAGAGTGACGCCATCGCCGACTTGTTGCACAGTGAATCTGCACAGGAAGTTCTGACACGCAACGGTTTCCGTACTTCCGGTGGTGGGGCTGTCGAAGGTGGCGTCGGTGACGTCACGGCACTGACCGTGTCCGAACAGTCGGTGGCAGATCAAACACTGGGTGCTTGGGCGTTGATGGCCAAGCCGATCCGAACGCTCGTCGCGATCGACGTGTCGGCCTCGATGGACTATCCGGCGGCCGGTGGCAAGACCCGCATGCAGCTGACAACTGGTGCGGCTCTTGCCGGCAATCAGGTCTTCCCGGACAGCGTCGCTGCCGGTCTGTGGGCGTTCTCCCAAGGTATGAACGGAACCCAGGACTTTCAGGAATTGGTGCCGATCAGGCGCTACGACACCATTGTCGACGGCGTGACTCAACGAAAGTTGATGGCGGATCAGGCGAACCGGCTCACCGAACTCAAGCGTGGCGCCACAGGTTTGTACGACACGACTTTGGCCGCCTTCCGTAAGGTTCAGGAATCGTACGATCCGAGAGCGGTCAACAGCGTCATCATCTTGACCGACGGCGCCAACGAAGACCCCGACAGCATCAGCCGTGAGCAGCTGCTCGATGTTCTTGCACGCGAGCAGGATCCGGCTCGACCGGTCATCATCGTCACCATCGGCATCACCGACGACGCTGATGCTGCGGCGCTCGCCGATATCTCCCGCGTGACGGGCGGTTCGACGTACATCGCTCGCGATCCCTCGGAGATTTCCGAGGTGTTCGTGAATGCACTGGCTCACCGAGGAACTTAGGCCGCATCGGGACCGGCCCACGGTATCGGAAGTGGCGGAGCCGCAGACGAATATCGGTGCCCGGTAGGTGTCGTCGTGGTGAAGCTGTGCCGGTTGCCTGGTGCAGGTTCGGCAGACCAGTCCAAGCCCTGCTTGGCGTAATTGCATGCCGCGCACAATCCTGCGCCGTTGGCTGCACTGGTGGGTCCACCCTTGTTGTGATCGCGAATGTGGTCGCGGTGGCGAACCGGCGCGTCGCACCACGGAGTGCGGCAGCTTCGATCACGGAGTTCGATTAATCGCGCCAACCCCTTCGGGAAGGTTCTCGCCGTTGATTCCATCGCGGTCATCGCGCCGGTTTCGGGGCATGCGTAGATCTTTCGGACCATTGCCATCGTTTCGGAGTCTTCGCTGGACTTGGCGATCCATTCGCGTGCAATGTCGGCTGGTACAGGTCCGTACCCGTGGACGTGTGCAGGGCCGGTGCTGTCGCCCAGCAGTGACTGATCCGAGACAACCAGATTCACGGTAACGGGTGTCGTTGTGGCGCGGCCGATTCCGGTGACACGCTCGACCAGGAGGTCAGCCATGATCTGAGCTCGCGTGCGCTCATCCCCGCCGGCACGAACGGAATCTGCATCGCGCCCGAGCGTCGCATGTACGGCGATACCTTCGGCAACGGGAAGAAGCACATTGAGCCAGCACATCGTGTCGGGCGCAGGCCGCGCCGTCACTCGTCTGTTTCCCACGGCTTTGCGTGCTCGTCTGGCGACACTGTCGGCGTCGATTTCGGCAGTGCGTGCGCGGATTCTTTCCGTCAGTTGATGGTTGCCGCATCCGTCCAAGATTGCAGCGTCGCAGCAGAACTCGCGATCCAATGTAGCGCGATCCTGGGCGGTGAGACATGAAGTCTCGCGCATGAGGATCGTCGCCTGATGCTCACTGATGGAGCCGTCGACGAGTAGTCGAAGTGTGTGCGGCATCTCGTCGTTCAGTGCGCGGTCCAGGTTCAGATGCTGAGTTCCGAACCACGCAGACTCCCTCCGTGCGAGTGCAATCTGCGCATTGATGCCGCGGCCCTGGTATGAGCGCCGAACTCCCCGTTCGCCGCGGTCCTTGCGGGTGAAAGCGTCGAGATCGGCAGCCAGTAACGCTTGGGCCCCAGCGCAACTGGCCTTCAATTCTTCCAATGCGCGCAGAAGATCCACGCGTGCTGCGTTGTCGATGGAACGATCCATGCTGACGAGTGATGCTCGGAATTGTCCGATGGTCTCTTCGGATATCGCCTGTTTGGATATCGCCTGTTCAGATACTTGCGTCGTCACTTTTACCCCCCGGTAGTGTCGAACATACATTCGATACTAGCTTCGACAGCGAACGGACGCAACGCATTTCTCTGTTGGCGTCTGAAAGTTCCGACAGTTCGGTTTTCATGGTTGACTGGTCCTCATGATCGAGCTGAGGGGATTGACCAAGGTTTACGGACCGACGAAAGCGGTGGACGATTTGTCGTTCACGGTCAAGCCGGGCATCGTGACGGGTTTTCTGGGCCCGAACGGTGCGGGTAAGTCGACGACGATGCGGATGATCCTGGGTTTGGATCAGCCGACGTCGGGTGCGGCGTTGATCGACGGCAAGCCGTACCGGGAGCTCAAGACGCCGTTGCGGACGGTGGGCGCGTTGTTGGATGCGAAGTGGGTGCACCCCAATCGCAGTGCGCGGGCGCATCTGCAGTGGATGGCCGCTTCGAACGGGATCCCGAAGTCCCGCGTCGACGAGGTGCTCGGGTTGGTCGGGTTGTCCGAGGTGGCGGGCAAGAAGGCCGGCGGGTTCTCGTTGGGTATGTCGCAGCGTCTGGGGTTGGCGGGTGCGTTGTTGGGTGATCCGAAGGTGTTGTTGTTCGACGAGCCGGTCAACGGTCTCGATCCGGAGGGCATTGTCTGGATTCGTAAGTTCATGCAGCGGTTGGCGGCGGAGGGCCGCACTGTGTTGGTGTCGAGTCACCTTCTGTCGGAGATGGCGTTGACGGCGGAGCAGTTGGTGGTGATCGGTCGGGGTCGGTTGATTTCGGATTCGACGGTGGCGGAGTTCGTGGATCGTTCGTCGGAGTCGACGGTGCGGGTGCGTAGTCCTCAGCTCGATGCGTTGCGCAGTGTGTTGCTTTCGCAGGGGTTGACGGTGCGTGAAGATGGTTCCGGTGTTGCGCCGGCATTGGTGGTGGTGGATTCGACGACTGATGTGATCGGTGGTTTGGCTGGTTCGCAGGGGATCGTGTTGTACGAGTTGGCGTCTCAGCAGGGGTCGCTCGAGGATGCGTTCATGAAGTTGACCGGAGACGATGTCCAGTACCACGCGTCCGGTATCGATCCGGGCGCTGGAGCCCACCAAGCAAATGCACACCAGGCAAACACACAGCAGGCTATGGGAGGTGCACTGTAATGGCTGTTCTCAGTGCTGAACGTATCAAGATCACCACGACCAAGTCGCCGCTGTGGTGCACGATCATCATCATAGTGCTCGGGTTGGGGCTCGCTACCGTTTTCGGACTCAGCGCCAAGTCGTCGCTCCGCAATTCGAACGGCGCAATGATGCCGACAGTGTCGGGGGCACTCAGTGGAGTGACCGGCTTCGGTGTGTTGGTTCTGATGATCATGGCGGCCCTCGCGATCACCAGCGAATACCGCTTCGGGACCATCCGAACCACGTTCCAGGCGGTTCCGAATCGGGCTTCGGTGCTGATCGCCAAGGCCGGCCTCATCGGCGGTTTCGGAGCGATATTGACGCTCGTATTGTCGTTCGGCGCCTTCGCTCTGACGAAGGCCACAGCAGGCGACGCCGGAACATTCCTTACTCTGTCCGGCGACGAGAACTGGCGGGTCGTCTACGGAACACCGATCTACGCGTTCTTCTGCGTGGTACTGGCAGTCGGAGTGGGGGCGTTGCTCCGGCAGTCTGCGGGTGCGATCGCGCTACTGCTGTTGTGGCCCCTGCTCATCGAGAACCTATTCAACCTGTTTGGCAGCATCGGCGAGAAGATCATGCCGTTCCTGCCGTTCATGAACGCCAACAACTTTCTCGGTTCCGGCGGTAGTGTCGACTTCCACTGGGGCCCTTGGGGCAGCCTGATCTACTTTGCCCTCTTCGTTCTCGTCGTCTTCGGGCTCAGCATCGTCGTCGTGAACAGACGAGATGCATAGGCACACAGATCAGGCGGGCTGATTCTGCTTACGCCAGCGGGCGTTCAGGAAACCCAATGCCGCGATCACGAGGAACAACACGGTGGTCGAGATCAATTGTGCACGGGCATCGGCGTCGAAGAGCATGAGGACGACGAACACGCCGAGCATCGCGAGAGTCGCGTAGCTCAAATAAGGGAACAGCCACATTCGAACTGTCAGCTTGCCCGACGCTTCTAGTTGTTTACGCAGTCGCAGATGCGAGACGACGATGAAGATCCAGATGACCAGCAGCGCGGCGCCGACTGCGTTGAGCAGGATGCCGAGCAGGTCGTCGGGGAGCAACCAGTTGAGCAGGACGCTGACGAAGCCGAAGAACACCGACAGCAGAACGGCATTGGTCGGAACTCCGGTGCTCGACAGTTTCGCCATGAAAGCGGGCCCGTCACCGCGACGCGACAGCGAGAACGCCATACGAGAAGTGCCGTAGATGTTGGCGTTGAACGCAGAAAGCAACGCCACCACTACGACGAGTTCCATGAACCCGGCAACACCCGGAATGTTCGCCTTGTTCAAGACGGCCACAAACGGGCCGCTCTCGAGTTCGGGGTCGTTCCAGGGCAGCACCAGAACCATGATCGAGATGGCGCCGATGTAGAAGACGCTGATGCGCCACACCACGCTGCGGACAGCGACGGCGATGGAGCGTTCCGGATTCTCGGATTCGGCTGCGGCGATGGTGACGATCTCGATCCCGCCGAAGGCGAAGGCCACGACGAGAAGGCCTGCGGCGATGCCGGACAACCCGTTGGGCATGAAGCCACCCTGCCCGAACAGATTGCTCGTACCGACCGGATCGGTATCGGGCAGGATGCCGAACACCAGCAGGACACCGATGACGAGGAAGGCGATGATGACGGTGACTTTGATTGCGGCGAACCAGAACTCGAACTCGCCGAAGTTGCTGACCTTGGCCAGGTTCACGACGGCGAAGAACACCACGAAGACGAGGGCGACAACCCATTGCGGGATCGACGGCACCCAGTCGTTCACGATCGCCGACGCTCCGGTGATCTCGGCCCCCAGCACCATGATGAGCATGAACCAGTAGAGCCAGCCCATCACGAAGCCGGCCCACTCGCCGATGCCCAGACGTGCGTAGTGCGAGAAGGAACCGCTGGCCGGAATCGCCGCGCCCATCTCACCGAGCATGCGCATCACGAACACCACGACGGCGCCCGCAAGGATGTAGGAGATCAGGACGGCCGGGCCGGCCTTGGCGATACCGACGCCGGTTCCGAGGAACAGGCCGGCGCCGATGGCCGAGCCCAGGCCCATCATCGTCAGATGGCGGACCTTGAGACCGTGGCCGAGAGCAGTGGTTGTTCCGTCGGAGACGTCGGTGCTGGTCATCAGTCGTTGGCGTGCAAAGCAGCGTTCAGTTCGACGCCGGTGCCCTTCCACGGCACGACCTCGACGGCACCCGAGACCGAGTTACGACGGAAGAGAAGGTTGGACTTGCCGCTGAGTTCCTTGGCTTTGACGACGGTGCCGTCCGGGCCGGTGACCTTGGTGCCCGCGGTGACGTAGAGGCCCGCTTCGAGGACGCAGTCGTCACCGAGTGAGATGCCGAGGCCGGCGTTGGCGCCGAGGAGGCAGCGCTTGCCGAGAGAGATGGTTTCCTTGCCGCCGCCGGAGAGGGTGCCCATGATCGAGGCGCCGCCGCCCACGTCGGATCCGTCGTCGACGACGACGCCCGCGGAGATGCGGCCTTCGACCATCGAGTTGCCGAGGGTGCCGGCGTTGAAGTTGACGAAGCCCTCGTGCATGACGGTCGTTCCGCTGGCGAGGTGTGCGCCGAGTCGGACACGGTCCGCGTCACCGATGCGAACTCCGGACGGCACGACGTAGTCGACCATGCGGGGGAACTTGTCGACGCTGAACACGGTGACGACTCCGCGGATGCGCAGACGCGAGCGAACCTGCTCGAAACCTTCGACGGCGCACGGACCGAAGTTGGTCCACACGACGTTGCTGAGCAGGCCGAACTGGCCGTCGAGGTTGACGCCGTGGGGCGCGACGAGACGGTGCGAGAGGAGGTGGAGGCGCAGGTAGACGTCATGGGCGTCGACCGGTGCCTTGGAGAGATCGGCGATGGTGGTGCGCACGACGACCTGCGAGACCTCGCGAGCGTCGTCAGTGCCTGCCAGCAGTGCAAGATCGGAAGGAATGTCTGTTCCCTCGACGTTCTCGGTACCGGTCTTGTCGAATGTTCCCAGCTCCGGTGCCGGGAACCAGGTGTCGAGGACGGTTCCGTCCGCGGTCACGTTGGCGATACCTACTGCTGTTGCTCCCTGTGCGCTCACGGGACTAGAGATTACTGGGTGGTGGGTGCACCGGCCTAGGCTGGTGCGTGTGAGCATCCTCGATCTTGCTTCGGACCCCATCGACTTGACGGCCGCCCTGGTCGACATCCCCAGCGTCTCGCACGACGAATCCGTCATTGCGCAGGCCGTCGAGGATGCGCTGCGTGAGCAGACTTCGGGCTTCGAGATCATCCGCAACGGCAACGCCGTGTTGGCGCGTACGTCGCGCGGTTTGCCCAGTCGCGTCATGCTCGCCGGACATCTGGATACGGTGCCGATCGCCGACAACGTTCCTTCGCGACGCGAAGGCGACATTCTGCACGGATGCGGGACTGTCGACATGAAGTCGGGGGACGCGGTGTTTCTTCATCTGGCTGCGACCATCGAGAACTTGGCCCACGATCTGACTCTCGTCTTCTACGACTGCGAAGAGATCGCCGCGACGTACAACGGCCTGGGAAGAATCGAACGCGAGATCCCGGAATGGCTCACGGCCGACGTCGCGATTCTCGGTGAGCCGACGGCCGGTTTCATCGAGGCCGGGTGCCAGGGCACGATGCGGGTTCGGTTGACGGCGTCGGGAACTCGCGCACATTCGGCCAGGTCCTGGCTGGGGGACAACGCCATTCACAAGTTCGGGGGTGCATTGGAGCGGTTGTCGAGTTACCAGCCGCGCTCGGTCGACATCGACGGTTGCGGCTACCGCGAGGGTTTGTCGGCGGTGCGGATTTCCGGCGGTGTCGCCGGAAACGTCGTCCCGGACGAAGCCGAGATGGACGTCAACTTCCGATTCGCGCCCGATCGCAGCGAGGTACAAGCCGAGGCACACGTGCGCGAAGTGTTCGACGGTCTGGGCCTCGGATTCGAGGTCACCGACTCCTCGCCCGGCGCGCTGCCTGGCTTGGCGAACCCGTCCGCTGCCGCGCTGATCGAGGCGGCCGGTGGTCAGTTCCGTGCGAAGTACGGGTGGACCGACGTGTCCAGGTTCTCGGCGCTCGGCATTCCTGCCGTGAACTACGGACCGGGTGATCCGAATCTCGCGCACAAGCGCGACGAGCACGTTCCGGTGCAGCAGATCACCGACGTCGCGGCCGTGCTGAGGAAGTATCTGTCGGCCTGACCGTTAGCCTTGCCGCATGGCACCAGAGAAGAATTCGGCTTCGAAGAAGCAGAGCTCGTCGATCAAGCACCGCGGGCCGGTTCAGCTTCGACGCAAGCGCAAGGACGAGAAGACCACGACGGATCAGCGCCTGCTCGACAAGCGCGGACCCACGGATTGGGTACACACCGATCCGTGGCGTGTGTTGCGTATCCAGAGCGAATTCATCGAAGGTTTCGGCGCGCTCGCCGAGGTCCCGCGTGCGGTGACGGTGTTCGGTTCGGCCCGCACCACGGTCGATCATCCGGAGTACCAATCAGGCCGTGAACTGGGAACCGCTTTGGCCGAAGCTGGGTACGCCGTCATCACCGGTGGTGGGCCGGGAGTCATGGAAGCTGCCAACCGTGGTTGCAGCGAAGCAGGCGGATACTCGATCGGTCTCGGCATCGAGTTGCCGTTCGAGCAGGGACTCAACGAGTGGGTGGATCTCGGAATCAACTTCCGGTATTTCTTCGCTCGCAAGACGATGTTCGTGAAGTACTCCCAGGCATTCATCTGCCTGCCCGGCGGCTTCGGAACACTCGACGAGCTGTTCGAAGCGCTCACCCTCGTCCAGACCCACAAAGTCACACGCTTCCCGATCGTCCTGTTCGGCACCGAGTACTGGTCCGGACTCGTCGACTGGATTCGCGGCACCCTCGAGCGTGACGGCAAGATTTCCGAGGGTGACGTGAATCTGCTGCACGTCACCGACAGCGTCGAAGAAGCAGTACGAATCGTCCTCAACGCAGACAAGGGCGTCGACGAGGCCGCAGATCTGGGGAAAGAAGAAGAATGGTGACCGATTCCGACAAGAAGTACTCGATCTGCGTGTACTGCGCGTCGGGGCCGGTGGACGATTCTTTCCTGGCGTTGGCGGCAGAGGTGGGAACCGCGATCGGTCGACGCGGATGGCAGTTGGTCTCGGGCGGTGGCAACGTCTCGATGATGGGCGCAGTCGCCGAGTCCGCTCGCGCGGCGGGCGCTTGGACCGTCGGCGTCATTCCGAAGGCCCTGGTGCACAAGGAAGTTGCCGACGTCGATGCCGACGAGCTGATCGTCACGGACACCATGCGCGAACGCAAGAAGCTGATGGAAGATCACGCCGACGCGTTCATCACGCTGCCGGGCGGAATCGGGACGCTGGAAGAGCTGTTCGAAACGTGGACCGCCGGCTACCTCGGAATGCACGAGAAACCAGTGGTGATGCTCGATCCGGTCGGGCACTTCACCGGCCTGCTCGAGTGGTTGAACAAGCTCGACGGGACCGGCTTCGTCGGGCGTCAGGCGCTGGACACCCTGCTGGTGAGGACGGACGTCGAGGCAGCGCTCGACGCGTGCGTCAAATCCTGATCAGACGCGTGCGTGAAACCCTGACCTGGGGCATGGCGGGCTTTATTACCGTGAAGTAAGGTGGCCGCAGACTGGGCGGCCGAATGGGCGCCGGATACGTGTTAGGGGAGCCATGAGTTCGGAAGCCCGTTCGACCGTCGGCCTGCTGGATCTGGCGGCAAAACTGCCGTCGATGATCACCGAGGTGCCGATCCTGGCGCGGGGGGCCGCCGGCCTCACCCGCAAGCCTTCGGCCAAGGAATCGATCGGGTTGATCTTCCAGAAGGCTGCGCACGCTCACCCGTCGCGCCCGTTCATCCGGTTCGAAGGCCACGCGACCAGTTATGCCGAGGCCAACGAACTGGTGAACCGCTACGCGGACGTTCTCCGCGGCCGAGGAGTCGACCGCGGAGACGTCGTCGGAGTGCTGGCAAAGAACACTCCCGAAGCCCTGTTGATCGCACTCGCTGCCGTCAAACTCGGTGCGGCAGCGGGCATGCTGAACTACAACCAGCGCGACGACGTTCTGGCACACAGCCTTACGCTGCTCGACGCTCGCGTCCTGGTGGTCGCCGACGAGTGCGAAGAAGCCCTCGAATCGTTGCCTGCCGGATTTGCCGGGCCCGCTCAACTTCTTGTCAGTGAACTCTCGGATCTGGCGAAGACGGCTGATCCGGCCAACCCGGCGGTCACCGCCGAGGTGCTGGCGAAGGAGAAAGCGTTCTACATCTTCACCTCGGGCACCACCGGAATGCCCAAGGCCAGCTTGATGACTCACTTCCGCTGGTTGAAGTCGATGTCCGGACTCGGGTTGATGGGCGTGCGCTTGCGCGGCTCCGACACTCTGTACTGCTGCCTGCCGCTCTATCACAACAACGCGTTGACGGTCTCGTTGTCCTCGGTGCTCGCGTCCGGTGCGACCATCGCAATCGGACGTCAGTTCTCCGCCTCCCGGTTCTGGGACGACATCGCAGTCAACAAGGCGACCGCCTTCACCTACATCGGTGAGCTGTGCCGCTATCTGCTCAACCAGCCGGCCAAGCCGACCGACAGCGACAACGCCGTTCGGCTCATGGTCGGCAACGGTCTGCGCCCTGAGATCTGGGCCGAATTCACCCAGCGCTTCGGCATTCCCCGCGTCGCCGAGTTCTACGGTGCCAGTGAATGCAACATCGCGTTCGTCAACGCACTCAACGTCGACAAGACAGCAGGCATCTGCCCGTTGCCGCACGCTGTCGTGGAGTTCGACGAGAACACCGGAAAAGCGTTGCGTGGAGCCGACGGTCGACTCCGCAAGGTTTCCACGGGTCAGGTCGGACTCCTACTGTCCAAGGTCACCGACCGGGCGCCTTTCGACGGTTACACCGACGAAGCGGCGAGCAACAGCAAACTGGTACGGGGCGGATTCAAGGACGACGACACCTGGTTCGACACCGGAGACCTGGTGCGCAAGCAGGGATGGGGCCACGTCGCCTTCGTCGACCGCCTCGGTGACACCTTCCGCTGGAAGGGTGAGAACGTCGCCACCACGGAGGTCGAGGGCGCGCTGAGTTCGCACCCGGCCGTCGAGGAAGCAGTTGTCTACGGCGTCGAGATTCCGGGCACCGACGGGCGCGCGGGCATGGCGGCGGTGAAGTTACGTGACAGTCAGAGTTTCGAGGGCAGCGAAGTCGCGGCTCATCTCTACGGCAAGCTCCCCAACTACGCGGTCCCGTTGTTCATCCGCATCGTCGACTCACTCGAACACACCAGCACTTTCAAGTCACGCAAGGTGGAATTGCGGAACGAGGGTTACGACGTCGGCGCCGACACTCTGCACGTTCTCGAAGGCCGCGACGGTGGTTACGTGGACTCGTACGACGAATACGTCGGAAAGGTCGCGGCAGGCTCGGTACCCAAGGGCTAGACCGAGTTCCGTCATGCCAGTATGAGTGGCATGTCTTCACTCTCCGGTTCTACCGCGCAGCCAGGTCCGGCGCCCACCCTGTGTGGGCGTCCGGTCGCGGTCGACCGTGCATTGGTGATGGCGATCGTCAACCGCACTCCCGATTCCTTCTACGACCAGGGGGCGACGTTCTCGGACTCGGCGGCGATGGCTGCCGTCGATCGTGCCGTCGACGAGGGCGCCGATCTGGTCGACATCGGGGGAGTGAAAGCCGGACCGGGTGACCTCGTCGACGCCGACGAGGAAGTCAGGCGGGTGGTTCCGTTCGTCGCCGCGATCAGGGCCAAGTACCCCGAGTTGATCATCAGCGTCGACACCTGGCGCAGTGGCGTCGCACGGCTGGCACGCGACGAAGGCGCAGACCTGATCAACGACACGTGGGCCGGTGCGGATCCCGAACTCGTGGTCGTCGCTGCCGAGACGGGCGCCGGCATCGTCTGCTCGCACACGGGCGGCGCGGTTCCGCGCACCCGCCCGCACCGTGTTCGCTACGACGATGTCGTCGCAGATGTGGTCTCCGAGGTGGTGTCCGCGGCAGAACGCGCCCTGGCTCTCGGTGTTCCGCGTGACGCGATTCTGATCGATCCCACCCACGACTTCGGCAAGAACACCTTCCACGGGCTCGAGTTGTTGCGAAAAGTGGACGTTCTTGTAAACACCGGGTGGCCAGTGCTGATGGCGCTGAGCAATAAGGACTTCATCGGGGAGACTCTTGGTGTGGAGCTTTCCGAGAGGTTGGAGGGAACATTGGCAGCGACAGCAATGGCCGCGGCGGGCGGCGCCCGGGTGTTCCGTGTTCACGAGGTGGCGTCCACCCGTCGAGTAGTCGACATGGTGGCCGCGATCCAGGGACGCCGCGCCCCGGTTCGTACGGTTCGAGGTCTGGCATGAGTATCACCGGTGCGGGCCCGACCCGCGTATGGGCAGAAGCCAACAGTTGGGACCATCCGAGTTGGACGGTGGCCGAACTCGAACGGGCAAAGGGTGGCCGAACGGTCTCGGTGGTGTTGCCCGCGCTCAACGAAGAGGACACCGTTGCCGCGGTGGTCGACACCATTCACCCGTTGCTCGGCGGCTTGGTCGACGAATTGATCGTGCTCGATTCGGGTTCGAGCGACCGTACCGCCGAGCGTGCTCGTGCGGCCGGAGCGACGGTGATCAGTCGTGAGAGCGCCGTCCCGTCCATCCCGCCGACCGCGGGCAAAGGTGAGGTGCTCTGGCGTTCGGTCGCCGCGACGACCGGCGATCTGATCGCATTCGTCGACTCCGACCTCATCAATCCCGATCCGGCGTTCGTGCCCAAATTGCTGGGTCCGCTACTCACCGTTGACGGCATCCATCTGGTGAAGGGTTACTACCGCCGTCCGCTGCGCGTGAGCGGCACGGAGGACGCCAACGGCGGCGGACGAGTCACTGAATTGGTGGCGCGGCCCATGTTGGCTGCGCTGCGGCCCGAACTCACCTCGGTGCTGCAACCATTGGGTGGTGAATACGCGGGCACCCGAGAGTTGCTCTCCGCAGTCCCGTTTGCCCCGGGCTACGGTGTCGAGATCGGCTTGCTGCTCGATACGTACGACACGTTGGGGCTGGCGGCGATCGGTCAAGTCAATCTGGGCGTGCGCAAGCATCGCAACCGGCCACTCGCCGACCTCGGCGTGATGAGTCGGCAGATCATCGGAACGATGCTCAGGCGGTGTGGGATCGAGGATTCGGGTGCCGGGTTGACCCAATTCCTGGTCGACGGTGATTCTTTCGTGCCCGAGACCACGGAGGTATCGCTCGTCGATCGACCCCCGATGAATTCGATAGTGCGCACCGCGGGGGTCTGACCGCTTACCCACGGGTATGGGAGTATCGGTCCATGATGACGATCCTCCTGTACCTGATTGTCATGGCACTGGTCGGCGCGATGATCTTCCTCGCCGCCAGCGCTGTGTTCGGGCGCTCGGAAGAGCTGCCGCCGCTGCCTCCCGGCACGACGGCGACCGTGCTGCCGGCGGAAGACGTCACAGGAGCGGATGTCGACGCTCTGCGCTTTCAACAGGTGCTGCGGGGTTACAAGGCGAGCGAAGTCGATTGGGCTCTGCATCGCCTCGGGTTGGAAATCGATTCTCTGCGTGCACAACTGGGCCGTGACGAGCGGTCTGAGGTCCTGGTGAAGGCGGATGCTCCCGCCGTGGCCGAAGCGTCGCACGAGGAGCCTGAGACCGCGTCCGAGTCCGAGTCGAAGGATCCTCAGGGCTGATGGCAGACGGACTGGTTCGATGCGGCTGGGTGGTCGAGACGCCCGGCGACACGCTCTACCGCGACTATCACGACGAGGAGTGGGGGCGGCCGCTGCACGGGCGCGACGAACTGTTCGAGCGGCTCGCTCTCGAGGCATTCCAATCAGGGCTTTCGTGGATCACGATTTTGCGCAAACGCGAGTCCTTCCGAGAAGCCTTCGACGGGTTCGATCCGGACAAGGTCGCAGCGTACGGAGTTGCGGATGTCGAGAGATTGCTCTCCGATGCCGCGATCGTCCGCAATCGCGCGAAGATCGAAGCGACGATTTCCAACGCCCGAGTGCTCGTGAATTCACCCGATCTGGACCTCGATTCGTTACTCTGGTCGTTCTCGCCGCCTCGACGCACCAGACGACTGACATCAATTGCGGAGGTTCCGGCGGTCACTCCCGAGTCGACTGCCATGGCTAAGGAACTCAAGCGACGTGGGTTCAAGTTTGTGGGTCCTACCACGGCTTATGCGCTCATGCAGGCCACCGGAATGGTCGATGATCACGTGGCCGATTGTTGGGTTCCGACGCAGGTGTGACGGTCGACTGAACACCCCTAAATGTGACTCAGATTCCCGGTTCCCGCATCCATAGGGAACAATGGAGGGTACGAGCCTCGCTGATTGTTGGCGGGGCGCACCGTTAGTCGAGGCGCAGAGCAATGCAGCGCAGATCTGGAGGGAGCAGAGGATGGCGGCCATGAAGCCCCGGACCGGGGACGGTCCCCTCGAAGCAACCAAAGAGGGACGAGGAATCGTCATGCGGGTTCCACTCGAGGGTGGCGGACGCCTCGTCGTCGAGCTGACCCCGGATGAAGCTGCAGCGCTCGGTGTGGAACTCACGAACGTCACCAGCTAGTCGGGTCCAGGTTGTAGCAGTACGAACAACAGCACGTGATTGCACGCAGGCTCCGTATCCGTTTCGGTACGGGGCCTGAAGTGTGTGCGCACCACAGGTAGCCGAAAGGACGGATCCAATGCTTGGCGCCGTGATCGATCTTCTGTCCTGCCCGCAGTGCGCTGCCGAGTTGGAGCTGGTGGACGGCGCCGCCGAGTGCGATCGCGGACATCGATTCGACGTGGCTCGCCAGGGTTACGTGAGCCTGATCAGTGGCGGTGCCACGAAGTTCACCGGCGACAGTGCCGAGATGATCGCGGCGCGTGCACGACTGCTCGGCGCGGGCCATTTCGACCCACTGATGGATGCCGTCTCCCGGGCCTGCTCGACTACGGCCGGGTCGGATCCTGCGCGGATCGTCGAAATCGGTGCAGGCACAGGTCAATACCTCGCGCACGTGGTGGATTCTCTGCCTGATTCTCGCGCAATAGCCTTGGACGTGTCCAAGTTCGCGGCACGGCGAGCTGCGAAGGTCCACGAAAGAATCGGCTCGATCGTCGCAGACGTCTGGCAACCACTACCGATTCGCGACGGAGTGCTCTCCCACGTGCTCTGTGTGTTCGCTCCGCGCAACGGTCCGCAGTCCCATCGCGTTCTCGCAGATGACGGCGTTCTGGTGGTGCTCACGCCCACCGACAGGCATCTGCGAGAGCTGATCGACATCCTTGCGATGGTCAGGGTCGACGATCGCAAAGTAGAACGCCTCGAATCCTCGATGGCCGGCTACTTCGACCGCGTGAGCAGCGACGAGGTCGAGTTCACGATGTCACTGTCCCACCAGGACATCCTCGACCTGGTGGGTATGGGACCGTCGGCGAGACACCTGACGCCCGCCGATCTTGCTGCCGCCGTGGCGAAGCTGCCGCAGCCGAGCACCGTGACCGCGTCGGCGACGATCTCGACCTACCGCAAAATCTGACCTGGATCAGCGTCTCGTGACGGCATCGGCGTAGACCTCGAGTGTCTGCTTGGCGATTTCGGCCCAGGAGAACTCGTCGATCGCACGGATTCTGCCCGCCCGACCCATCGCTTCGGCGCCCTCTCGGTCGGCGACAACGGCATTGACGGTGGCCGCGAGTGACTCCTCGAATGCGTTCGGCTCGTAGGCGTTGTAATGCACGAGTCGCCCGGTGACGCCGTCGCCGACCACCTCGGGGATGCCGCCGACATCGGAAGCGACCACGGCGGTCTCGCACGCCATCGCCTCGAGATTGACGATCCCGAGGGGCTCGTACACCGAAGGGCAGACGAATACCGTTGCTGCCGAGAGTATTTCCCTGATCTGTTCGGTCGGGAGCATTTCGCGTACCCAGAAGACGTTGCCTCGATGCCTGGCGAGTTCGGCCACCGCCTTCTCCGTCTCGGCGGCGATCTCCGGTGTATCGGGAGCGCCGGCGCACAGCACGAGTTGAATCTCCGGGTCGAAGTGGTGTGCCGCCGCGACGAGGTGACCAACTCCCTTCTGTCTGGTGATGCGTCCGACAAAGGCCACGATAGGTTTGGCTGGATCGACACCGATCGACGCGAGCGCGGACGGCGCGCCCGGCGCAGATCCACCGGGATGCCATACCGCGGTGTCGATTCCGTTGCGCACCACGTGCACGCGACTCGGATCGACGGCGGGATACGCGTCGAGGACGTCGAGTCGCATTCCGGAACTGACGGCGATGATCGCGTCTGCGTGCTCGACGGCGTTGCGTTCGGACCATGACGAGATCCGATAGCCACCACCTAGCTGCTCGGCCTTCCACGGGCGTCTGGGCTCGAGTGAGTGGGCAGTGAGGATGTGCGGTACGTCGTAGAGCGCCGAGGCGAGATGCCCGGCCAGTCCGGTGTACCAGGTGTGGGAGTGGACGATGTCGACGCCCGCCGCTGCGTCCGCCATCCGCAGTTCGGCGGAGAGCGTAGTCAAGGCGGGGTTGGATCCGGCGAGCGCGGGGTCGGGAGAGTGGACGATCGCGCCTTCGCGCGGGGCGCCCATGCAGTGCACGTCGACCTCGCACAACCGCTTCATCTGAGCGACGAGCTCGGTTACGTGTACTCCTGCGCCGCCGTAGATCTCCGGCGGGTATTCCTTGGTCATCATCGCGACTCGCACGCGCTAAACCTAACCGCCCGTGGTCGATCCGGCTACCGATCGCGCTTTCCCCGCCCGTTCGGAGAGGGACACGATCGGACCTCTCGGACTGCTTCGCTAGCGGGAGTTCACCAGTGCGGATAGGTTAGCGGTGTGAGAAGCCAGCCGCATGTGCTTGGAATCGTGCTCGCCGGGGGCGAGGGCAAACGCTTGTATCCGCTGACCGCGGACAGAGCGAAGCCCGCAGTGCCCTTCGGAGGTGCATATCGACTTATCGACTTCGTGTTGAGCAACCTTGTCAACGCGGGATATCTGCGTATTTGTGTGTTGACGCAATACAAGTCACATTCACTCGACCGCCACATTTCGCAGACGTGGCGGTTGTCCGGTTTCGCGGGTGAGTACATCACTCCGGTCCCGGCCCAGCAGCGGCTCGGGCCGCGCTGGTACACCGGCAGCGCCGACGCAATCCTGCAGTCGCTCAATCTCGTTTACGACGAGGACCCCGAGTACATCGTGGTTTTCGGTGCCGACCACGTGTACCGGATGGATCCGGAACAGATGGTGCAGCACCACATCGAATCCGGGGCAGGGGTGACCGTCGCGGGAATTCGTGTACCGCGAAGCGAGGCTTTTGCTTTCGGCTGCATCGACAGTGACGAGTCCGGACGCATCACCCAGTTCCTCGAGAAACCCGCCCATCCTCCCGGGACACCGGACGACCCCAACTCGACGTTCGCGTCCATGGGTAACTATGTGTTCACCACCAAGGTGCTCGTGGACGCCATTCGCGCGGATTCGGAGAACTCCGACTCCGACCACGACATGGGCGGCGACATCATTCCCGCCTTGGTCGCCGCAGGTGAGGCGTCGGTCTACGACTTCAAGGACAACGTCGTTCCCGGCGCCACCGATCGAGACCGCGGTTACTGGCGCGACGTCGGTACCCTCGACGCCTTCTACGACGCTCACATGGACCTCGTGTCCGTGCATCCGATCTTCAATCTCTACAACCGTCGCTGGCCCATCCGCGGCGCCACCGAGAACCTCGCGCCCGCCAAGTTCGTGAAGGGCGGACTCGCGCAGGAATCGGTGGTCGGTGCGGGGTCGATCCTCTCTGCCGCGACCGTGCGCAATTCGGTACTCAGCTCCAACGTGATGATCGAGGACGGCGCGACCGTCGAGGGCAGCGTGCTGATGCCGGGTGTGCGCATCGGCAAGGGTGCCGTCGTACGGCGCGCGATCCTCGACAAGAACGTCGTGGTCGGCGACGGCGAAATCATCGGCGTCGACCTCGAACGTGACCGCGAACGATTCGCTGTCAGTCAGGGTGGCGTCGTCGCCATCGGGAAAGGCGTCTGGATCTAGAGCTTGCTCGCGCAGAGGAGGCCGTCGCCGAGGGGGAGGAGCACTCGAATGAGTCGCTCGTCCTCGGTCACGGCCTTCGCTGCTTCGCGGACCGCAACAGTCGTCGCATCGCGAGCGGAGCTGTCGGCAACACGGCCGTCGGCGAGGGCGTTGTGCAGAACGATGACCCCGCCGGAGCGCAGCAGGCGGACACCTTCGCGGACGTAGTGCGGGTGGTCGATCGCGGCGCAGTCGACGAACACCAGGTCGTAGCCGCCGTCGGCGAGACGGGGAAGGACGTCGAGTGCGCGTCCGTTGATCAGGCGAGTGCGTGCCGGAGCGATTCCACTTTCGCGGAAGGTCAGTTTGGCCGCCCGCTGGTGTTCGGGTTCGCTGTCGATCGTGGTCAGGACGCCGTCGTCGCGCATGCCGTGCAGAAGCCACAGGCTGCTCACGCCGGCTCCGGTGCCCACCTCGACGGCGGTCTTCGCGTCGAGCATTCTCGCGAACATGGCGAGCGTCGCGCCGACGGCGGGCGTCACCGGATGGGCTCCGAGATCCAGCGCTCGATCTCGCGCCGCGGTCAAAATCTCGTCCTCGGAAACTACGTCCTCGACGTGGCGGAGTATCTGTTCGGCGTGGGTCACGCTCATGAGGTTATCGGGCGGTTCGGATTGTCGCTGCAAGGCGCGCAGTCACCAGGATTCTCAGGAATCCCTCAGGCTCCTCATATGGCGTGCACACCGCGATGAGAAAAGGTGTATACATCGCCGGATCGAAGATCGCACGGCGGTATCGATTTCTACCAAGTTGATCTTTCGCAGCTCGGTGATCGGGAACAAATCACAGCATCGGCTGGTTCTCCCGAATATCGCGCATCACGTGATTCGGACAACGCGGTGATCGAACTACGCGATCCCGAGCAGGAGGATCAACTTATTTACCAGGTCAACGACGAGCCTCGCCCTCGAGAGTCGGAAGTTTTGACGACGGAATCGGCTGTGGATTCCGAATTGATCGGCACAGCTGTGTTCGATGCAACTGGTGAGAAGTCCTCCATGCCGTCTTGGGACGAACTCGTGCGTCAGCACGGTGACCGGGTGTACCGCCTGGCCTACCGGTTGTCAGGCGATGCCCAGGACGCCGAGGACTTGACGCAGGACACCTTCATCCGGGTGTTCCGCTCGCTCTCCGATTATCAGCCCGGAACGTTCGAGGGCTGGTTGCACCGCATCACCACAAACCTGTTCCTCGACATGGTTCGCAGACGCAACCGCATCCGTATGGAAGCGTTGCCCGAGGACTACGACCGCGTTCCCTCACCCGGTCCTGACCCCGAGCAGATCTACCATGACGCGCGCCTCGACGCAGGTCTGCAGGCCGCATTGGACTCGCTCGCACCTGAATTTCGTGCCGCTGTTGTGCTCTGTGACATCGAAGGTCTGTCGTACGAGGAAATCGGTGCCACACTGGGAGTGAAGCTCGGAACGGTTCGTAGCCGTATCCATCGTGGGCGACAGGCGATTCGTGATCATCTGGCAGCGCAGCGCGCGGCCGAATCCGAACTCGTCGGTTTCTGACGGTCGGGTTCGAGCTACAGAGCGGGACGTGGTCAATCACCTGGAGGGACGAATGACGGAGGCGCGGGCACATCGCCAGTTCGGTTCGACCGAACATCTGGCCAGCGAGGCAATCGCTGCCTACGTCGACGGAGAGCTCCGAATGCAGGCCTACTTGAGGGCCTCCCATCACATCTCGATCTGCGCCGAGTGCGCTGCAGCCGTCGATGCTCAGCAGCAGGCGCGTGGTGCGCTGCGTCGAAGCGGCGAGATGACGATGCCGTTGTCCCTGGTGGGACTTCTCAGCCAGATTCCCTCGTGCAACAGTCCGACTACCGGACCCAATTCGGAAAACGCCGACAGTTCCGTCGGTAATCAGCCCGCGGGCTTCTCCACCATCAGCAAGAGGTTGTCCCGTCGCTGGCGCAAATGACGCCGCGCGCCTGCTTCCCGGCGCGGATCAGTGATACTGGACGATGTGACTGACGGAAAAAGGGGGCACTCCGGAGTGAGTTCGGATTCTTCGGCAAACGGTTCGGTGGACAGACCGGCAGATGCGCCGGTTCTCGACCCCCGTCCGGTCTATCGACCCCAGATCGATCCGGCCTCGCGCCAGGTGTTCGGTCGGCCGAGTGGAGTCGAGGGCTCGTTCACTCCGGTGGCCGCGCGATCGACCCCGTCCTCCGACGTCGTGCTCGGCGCTCCGGACCCGGTTCTGGCCGAAGCATTCGGACGACCCGCGGACGCCACCGAGTCGATCGGCCGCGATCCCGAGGCGTCGGCGAACAACGCGACCGAAGAAGAGCCGCCGAGCGATCCGTGGCGTGATCCGGAATCCGCCGTCTCCCTGGGCAATCCCGCAGAGTCCGAGGCGCCGGTGCAGTTGCAGCCCGCCCGGAAGCTCGATGTGCGTGAGGTGTTGTTCGGTCGCAAGGTCGCTCCCTCGGCGCTGGCCGCACTTGCCGGGATGGCGCTCGTCATCGCTCTTGTCGGTGGCTTACTGGCCACTGTCATCACTGCCGATCGCAGTTCACTCACCAGCTCACGTGTCACCCTCGTCCAATCCGGCGGCGGCGAACAACCGGAGTCTCAGGTGGCGAAGGTCGCCGACGCGGTGCTGCCTTCCGTGGTGTCGATTCAGGTTGCCGTCGGTGACCAGGGGAGTACGGGATCGGGTGTGGTCATCGACGGCGGCGGCTACATCGTCACCAACAACCACGTGATCTCCTCTGCCGTTCCGCCCGCTCAGGACGCGAAGATCCAGGTGATCTTTTCCGACGGAACCAAGACCGATGCGCAGATCGTCGGCCGTGACGTCAAGACAGACCTCGCGGTGCTCAAGGTGTCGGCCAACAACCTGACGGTCGCTCAGCTCGGAAAATCCGAGGATGTTCAGGTGGGCGACGACGTCGTCGCCGTCGGCTCACCGCTCGGATTGAGCAAGACCGTCACCCGCGGAATCGTCAGTGCACTGAATCGGCCTCTGCGGTTGTCGGGTGAAGGCACTGACACCAACGCCGTCATCGACGCCGTCCAGACCGACGCGGCGATCAATCACGGCAACTCCGGTGGTGCGCTCGTCGACGACGAAGCCCGCGTCATCGGCATCAACACGGCAATGCTCAGTGAGTCCGGTGGTTCGGTCGGGCTCGGCTTCGCGATTCCGATCGACACGGTCACCGAGGTGGCGCAGACCATCATCCGCGACGGCAAGGTTCATCACCCCGACATCGGCGTGAATGCCCGCACCGCAGTCAACGACGCGACCAGCGGCGCTGCCGTGGCCAACGTCCGCGACGGCAGCCCCGCTCAACGTGCGGGGATCGTCGAGGGTGACGTCATCGTCAAGGTCGGTGACCGACCGGTGACAAGTGCCGACGAATTGGTGGTTGCGGTCAACGCGACGACCGTCGATCAGCCTGTCAATGTTCAGTTGATCCGCGACGGACGGCAGGTCGACATTTCGGTCACCCCGGTGTCGGACTGATCGGACCCTGCGATCTTCCTGTGAGGTTGATCCGGACATGCGCGTACCGAGCGAGCACACAGTAGGCTGACCCTGTGTTTGGCAACATCGGTTGGGGCGAGTTCATGATCCTCCTCGTAGCGGCTCTGGTCATCTTGGGACCTGAGCGGCTTCCTGGTGCGGTCTCCTGGGTCACGAAATCCCTGAGGCAGGTGCGCGAATATGCCTCGGGCGCTTCCAATCAGCTCAAGGAAGAACTAGGCACCGACTTCGAGGATCTGCGTAAACCACTCGCAGATCTGAACAAGCTGCGCGGAATGACGCCGCGCGCTGTGATCACCCAGCACCTCCTCGACGGTGACGACTCCATCTTCACTGGCAACTTCGACAAGAAGCCGCAGAGCGGAGTGCAGGAGCCGAAGACGCTGTCGAAGGACAAGCCACTCACTGCCGGCGAACGTCCTCCCGTGGACTTCGACGCAACCTAGATTCGACATACGAAAGGGCGCCTGCCACCGATCGGTGACAGGCGCCCTTTCGTATGTCGGGGGTTCTAGAGGTTGCGAACCGTGTTGATACCGAGCGACATTCCGGCCAGCCCGCGCTGACGGACGGCCAACTTGTCGGCGATGTCCTTGAGTGCGATGGCGGCGGGTGAGTCGGGGGCGCTGAGGACGATCGGTGTCCCGGCGTCGCCTGCCTCGCGGACGGACGGATCCAGCGGGATCTGTCCGAGAAGCGGAACCTTGGCGCCGACGGCCTTCGTGAGGCGATCGGAGACGGTCTGCCCGCCGCCTTCGCCGAAGACGTCCATACGGGTGCCGTCGGGAAGTTCGAGCCACGACATGTTCTCGACGACGCCGGCCACACGCTGACGGGTCTGCAGGGCGATGGCGCCCGCGCGCTCGGCGACCTCGGCGGCGGCCTGCTGCGGTGTGGTGACGACCAGGATCTCGGCGCTCGGGATGAGCTGAGCCACCGAGATGGCGATGTCGCCGGTGCCGGGCGGCAGATCGAGCAGCAGCACGTCCAGATCGCCCCAGAACACGTCGGCGAGGAACTGCTGGAGCGCACGGTGGAGCATCGGTCCGCGCCAGACGACAGGAGTGTTGCCCTGGGTGAACTGCGCGATGGAGATCATCTTCACGTCGTGGGCGACGGGCGGCATGATCATGCGCTCGACCTGAGTCGGCTTGGCGTCGGTGCCGAGCATGCGGGGGATCGAGTGACCGTAGATATCGGCGTCGAGGACACCCACGGACAGTCCGCGCGCGGCCATGGCCGCCGCGAGATTGACTGTCACACTGGACTTTCCGACGCCACCCTTGCCGGAAGCCACGGCGTAGACGCGGGTGAGTGAACCCGGCTGGGCGAAGGGGATGACCGGCTCGGCGGAATCGCCGCGAAGCGACTTGCGGAGTTCGGTTCGCTGAGCGTCGTCCATGACGTCGAGTTCGACGCGGATCGCGCCGACTCCGGCGACGTCGGCGACGGCCTTGGTGACGCGTTCGGTGATCTCGGTGCGCATCGGGCAACCGGCGGTCGTGAGATAGATGCCGATGTCGACGCTGTTGTCACTGGAGAGGGTGATCCCCTTGACCATCCCCAGTTCGGTGATGGGTTTGCGGATCTCTGGGTCCAGAACTCGCGCGAGCGCTGAGCGTACGTCGGACTCGGTCAGTACAGACATGACTCCATGGTAAGTCCAGGTAGGTCAGTGGATGCGCGGCAGGTCCGATGCGGCGGGGACGATGCCGGTGGAGTACCCGAGCGACCAGGCCAGAACGTTGGCGACGTAGGCCGCGGAGTTGTTGTAGCGGTGGATCGCGGACGCGACCTGGGTGACGTCCTGCATGTTCAGTCCGCCGTCGCACAGGTACTTGCCCGTGGTCAATGCGGAGTCGAAGAGGTTCTGCGGGTCGGCGATTCCGTCACCGTTGCCGTCGCCGGCGTACTGATTCCAGGTGGACGGGATGAACTGCATCGGGCCGACTGCACGGTCGTAGACGGTGTCGCCGTCGAGGGCGCCGCCGTCGGTGTCCATGATGACGGCCTGGCCGGGCAGGCTGCCGTTGAGCGGCAGACCGATCACGGGCTTGTAGAGGTTGCCGTTCGCGTCGGCATCTTTGCCGTCGTTGGCGTGGCCGGATTCGACGCGGCCGATACCGGCGAGGAGCGTCCAGTGCATGTTGCAGTTGGGCTTCTCGACGGCGAGGATCCGCTCGGCGTTCTGGTAGGCGGCGACGCTCACGCTCGGGATTCCGAGTGCGCCCTCGGCCATGGATGCCGGGAGCGGGGGAGTCGCTTGCACGGGAGCCAACGGCGCGGGCTCGGGCGCTGCGGCGGGAGCGGGCTCGGCGATTGCTTCGACAGCGGGCAGGATCTGCGCCTGCGGTTCCTGCGTGGCTTGTGCGGCTGTGTCCACCGTTTCGGCGGAGCTGGTGTTGAAGAACGGGACCTTGGGAGCGGCGCCGGCCGTGTTGGCTGCGGTGACGAGTCCGATAGGGATGAGTCCGGTGAGCGCGATGACCGAATTTCGGCGGATGTGCGAATCTGTCTTCTTGCTGTGCCGACCCACTGTGTATGCCTCCTGAACCTCCGCGAGGAGGTTTTCCGTTCAACTGACGGAGTCGAGGCTACCTGATTTGTTGCGTTTCCGTTATTCAACCGTGATCTAGAAGGGCAGTTTGGGGTATATGCACTGTTCTTTCGTGATTTTTCGGTTACAGAGCGGGCATGCCGGGCAGGCCCGGGAAGAACGGCACGAATGCCGGAGCCGGGGCCGGAGCGGGCTCCGGTGCGGGTGCGGGTGCCGGTGCGGGTGCGGGTGCGGGTGCCGGTGCGGGCTCCGGCGAGGGGGCGGCGGGCGGCGAAGATTCCGTGGGTGCGGCGTCGGTGGTGGCGGGCGCCGTGGCAGCCACAGCCATGCCTGGGACCGTGCACGGCAGAAGGATGCCGTCCTGCAAGGCGTCGAGGGCTGCGGGGTCCGGAAGGATCACGCACATGTCGTCGGGCCAGCGCCATCCCTCTGCCGTCAGAATCGGCCAGACGAGACCCCGTGAGGTCAGGACGGGGAGCGGGATGATCGGGCCGGGGGCTGCGTTCCGGGCGGCGTTGGGTCCCGGAGTCGGGCCGGCCGGCATTACTCCCGGCGGGATCAGTGCCTGGATCTCGGGTGAGAGCGCGGGCATGTCCGGCAGGCCGGGGAAGAGGGGAGTGGTGGTCGGGCTTGCCGTCGTCGACGCTGATTCCTTGTCACCGGCTGCCGGATCGGTAGCCGCAGCAGCGGCGAGTACGGCCGAAGCGGCGGAGTCTGCCGAGGCGGCGGCGTTGATCACCGAGTTGCCGGTGTCGATGCCCGAGGTGTACGGCAGCTGACCGGAAGGGATGACACCGTTCTTGTATGCCGTCGACCACATGATCACGTTTGCTGCGTACGCGGCCGAGTTGTTGTATCGCAGAACAGCTTTGGTCTCCTGAGCGACATCGCGCAGATTGAGTCCGCCGCTGCAGAGGTACTTCGCTGCCGAGAGTGCCGCATCGAAGACGTTGTTGGGGTCCTTGATTCCGTCCCCGTTACCGTCGCTGGCATATCCGGCCCAGGTGGCCGGAATGAATTGCATCGGCCCGACGGCGCGGTCGTGAGTGGGGTCGCCGTCGATCGCGCCCTTGTCCGTGTCTCGAATGACTTCGTTGCCTGCCAGCCGTCCGTCGAGGACAGGGCCGAGGATCGGGGTGACCGTTGTACCCACCGACGTCGTCTTGCCGCCGTTGGCGTGACCGGATTCGATGCGGCCGATGCCGGCCAGGAGATGCCAGGGGATTCCGCATCCCGGTGCCTCGGTCATCATCACCAGCTCCGCGGAGCGGTATGCGTTCAGGACGATCTCGGGGATGCCCAGAGAGGTGAGGACGACAGCCGCGGCGTTAGGGGCTGCCGGGGCGCCGGCGACCGCATCGCTGGGCGGGGCAGATCTTTGCGTTCGGACCGTGCGGGGCGTCGGGAGGAAGTCGACAGAGTCCGGCTGTGCAATCGAGGCGGCGCCCGCCAGTGCGATGGGAACCTGTGACCCTCCGGTCGGTGCGCTTCCGGCAGTGAGGGCCGCTGGACCTGTTACGACGAGCAGTCCCCCCACCAGTGTGGATGCTGCAATCATTCCGCGTACTCGCACGATTCCCCTTTGCTGGCGCTCCCGCTCCGGAGTACCCACCGTGATATCCATATTGCTGTGACTTACGTTACATATCGGTCACGGTGCGTGCAGCAAAACTCAGCGAACGCTCAGCTAGTTGTGACTTTGTTTCGCAGTATTCGAGTCACGGTGCTTCTTCTTCGGGGTCGGTTCGCCGTCGGCAGCAAGGATCGACTTGATCTCCTCGAGCTCCCGTCGCAGGTAGTCGCGGGTGGCAACCTCGCCGACGGCGATGCGCAGAGCTGCGAGTTCACGGGCGAGGAATTCGGTATCCGCCTTGGTTTGCTCGGCGCGTGAGCGATCCTCCTCGAGAGAGACCCGGTCGCGATTCTCCTGACGGTTCTGTGCCAGGAGGATCAGCGGCGCCGCGTAGGCGGCCTGGGTGGAGAAGGCCAGGTTGAGCAGGATGAACGGGTACGGGTCCCACTGCAGAGCCACCGCGAACACGTTGATAAGGATCCAGACGATCACGATGATCGTCTGGATTGCGAGATAACGCCCGGTGCCGAGGAAGCGGGCGATGCGTTCACTGACGCGTCCGACAGCTTCGACGTCGAAATCGAGATTGAACCGGCGGCTTCCGCGAGGCGTTTCCAGTCGTTGCCGTGCGGTCGTGCTCGACGCCCGTTCGCTCATCGGAGTAGTTCCTCGTCGTCGGAGTAATCCTCACGCCAGTCTTCCGGCAGGAGGTGATCGAGCACGTCGTCGACCGTCACGGCTCCGATCAGGTGATTCTCGTCGTCCACGACCGGCCCACACACCAAGTTGTAGGTCGCGAAGTATCGAGTGACCGACGCCAGCGAGTCGTCCGGGGCCAACCTGGGCATGTCGGTGTCGAGTATTCCGCCCACCAGGCTGGCGGGAGGCTCGCGCAGAAGTTTCTGCAAGTGGACGCAGCCGAGGTAGCGCCCGGTCGGAGTCGCGGTAGGCGGACGCACGACGAAGACCATGCTCGACAGGGCCGGAGTGACGTCGTAGTTTCGGGCGCGGGCAAGAGCCTCGGCGACGGTCGTCGAGGCCGTCAGTACCACCGGTTCGGGTGTCATCAGACCGCCGGCGGTGTCCGGGGAGTGCTCGAGCAGGCGTCGAACGGGTTCGGAATCCTGCGGGTCCATCAACTGCAGTAGTGATTCGGCTTCGGTCTCGGGCAGCTCGCCCAGCAGGTCGGCGGCGTCGTCGGGATCCATTGCTTCGAGTAGATCGGCGGCACGTTCGACTTCCAGGTGCATCAGCAGGTCGGTCTGATCGTCCGCCGGCAGTTCCTGGACGACGTCGGCGAGGCGTTCGTCGTCGAGTGCCACGGCCAGTTCGTGGCGGCGCTTCTCCGGCAGTTCGCGCATGGCGTTGGCCACGTCGGCGGGTCGCATCCCTTCGTACTGCAGAAGAAGGTGAGCGACGCCCTGGCCGGGGAGCGAGAGGTCGCTCTGGGTGAGGCCGGCGACGTGCTGCCAGTCGACGACGTGAATCGCCGCGCGTCGGCCGAGGCGTCCTCGATGGCCGCGAACTGCGACCTTCGAGACGACCCAGTCGCGGGTTCGCGTCGATTCGATCCCGAGGTCGACGACTATCGTGTCGGCGCCGTGAAGCTCTTCGAGTTCCGGGTCGTCCACGCGCACATGCGAATCGAGTACCTGTGCCAGAGCGAGAACCTCGCCCGGACGCTGGTTGAAGCGCCGCAGACTGACGTTGCCCGTGGTCAGGGTGACAGCACTCGGCTCGATAGCGGTCACTCGCAACATCGGGACGAAAATGCGTTTGCGCGTGAACATTTCGATCACCAGACCGAGAACTCGCGGTTGCTGGCGTCCGATGCGGACCGTGATGACGACGTCGCGCACACGACCTATCGATTCGCCGTCCGGGCCGAGGACAACCAGGCCGGCAAGCCTGGCTGCAAATACCTTGCCTGCTGCTGCCATGATTGCAAGGCTAATTCGTCCAGCGTCAAAATCTGCAACGGCGCCACCGAAAATCGAGAAGGGCAGTCCGCAAATGACTTCACGCAACCGTTCCCGTCGATCGGTATTGGCAGTTCCCGGCAGCAGTCGGAAGATGATCGACAAGGCGAAGGGATTGCCCGCCGACGAGATCTTCCTCGACCTCGAAGACGCAGTAGCGCCGCTGGCGAAGCAGGCCGCTCGCGAGTCGATCGGCGACGCGTTGGCCGAGGACGGGTGGGGCAAACAGGTCAAGGTCGTCCGGGTCAACGACTGGACCACCGAATGGACGTATGCCGACGTCGTGGAGGTGGTGGGCCGCGCCGGAGCCCATCTCGACGCCATTCTGCTGCCCAAGGTTCCCGACGCGAGTCACGTGCAGGCGCTCGATTTGTTGCTGACGCAGGTCGAGAAAGCCAATGGCCTCGAGGTCGGCAGAATCGGAATCGAACCGCAGATCGAGAACGCGATCGGATTGACCAACATCGACGCGATCGCCACCGCGAGCCCCCGTGTCGAGGCGCTCGTGTTCGGTCCGGCCGATTTCATGGCGAGCCTGAACATGCGAACTCTGGTGGTCGGCGAGCAACCGGACGGTTACGACCGCGGTGATGCTTATCACCACATTCTGATGACCATCTTGATGGCCGCACGGGCACACGGAGTCCAGGCGATCGACGGGCCGTACCTGCAGATCCGCGACGTCGAGGCCTTCACTCGTTCGGCGGCGCGAACGGCAGCGCTCGGCTTCGACGGCAAATGGGTACTGCATCCCACGCAGATCGAGGCGGCCAACGAGGTGTTCAGTCCGCGCCAATCCGATTACGACCGTGCGGAACTCATCCTGGACGCGTACGCATTCCACACCTCGGCCGCCGGGGGAGGGCGGGGTGCCGTCATGCTCGGCGACGAGATGATCGACGAGGCGAGTCGCAAGATGGCACTGGTGATTTCGGCCAAGGGGCGCGCCGCGGGGATGACGCGCACGTCGGAATTCACGCCACCCGAACACGCCTGACGCTCGCATAGCCGAACGAATCAGGTCTGTAAAGGGCACAATAGGGGTAGATGTACTTGCGTCATCCGCGTGGATGACGTGCCCGAAAAGAGGAGCGCAGCCAGCCATGTCCAATCCGCTCGGTCAATCGTCGAATGGGTCGCGCCGTGGAGCGTTGCCGACACCGCCTTCGGGATGGCCCATCGGGTCGTACCCCACCTACGCCGAAGCGCAGCGCGCAGTCGATTACCTCTCCGATCAAGAATTCCCGGTTCAGGACGTCACGATCGTCGGCGTGAACCTGATGCAGGTCGAGCGAGTCCTCGGTCGGTTGACGTGGGCCAAGGTGATCGGTGGCGGCATCGTCTCCGGCGCCTGGCTCGGTGTGTTCTTCGGCCTGGTGCTCGGAATCGTCACCGGTGGCTTCCTCGCCCCGCTGATCGCGGGCATCGTGGGCGGCATCATCTTCGGTGTCATCTCCACGACCATCCCGTACGCCGCGACGCGGGGGCAGCGGGACTTCGCCTCCACGATGCAGTTGGTCGCCGGACGCTACGACGTACTGTGCGAGCCCAAGACGGCGGAGTCGGCGCGCGACCTTCTTGCCAAGCTCGCCATCTGACATTCTTGCTCGTGCTGCCAACTTGTGTGATCTCGGTTACTTTATGTACACGCGGGCGAGGTAACACTCACCTTCCCGTGACCGTTTGCCGGACAAGGAAATAGGTCCCTTCTCCGGCAAAAGTGCCGATGTGTGGTGCGTCGGCCAGCCGTAACGACTGCGCCGTCTCGCCGCCCGAGGAGGACGGCTGTGCAGAACAAGAGATCGCGGGCGGGGCAGAACGAGAGATCGCGGGCGGGGCAGAAAAAGAAATACAGGGTGGGGCTGCTCGGCGCGGCAACCTTGTTGTTGGCGCCCTTGCTCAGTGCGTGTGGATCAGACAGCCACGACGGGGTGGTGCTGTCCTTCTACACCGCCGCCGACGGCGCCGAGCAGTATGCGGAAGCCGCCGCCAATTGTTCGGCGGCTTCGAACGGCGCGTACCGGGTCGAGCAGAAAACTCTGCCCAAGGGTGCTGACGACCAGCGACTTCAATTGGCCCGGCGTCTGACCGGCAACGACAAGTCACTCGACCTGATGACGCTCGACGTGGTGTGGACCGCCGAATTCGCCGAAGCCGGTTGGGCATTGCCGCTTCCTTCCGACGTCGCGGCCGAGGTGAGCGACGGGACTCTCGAGGGCCCGCTGGAATCGGCTAAGTGGCAGGACCAGCTCTACGCGGCGCCGCTGAACACCAACACCCAATTGCTCTGGTATCGAAAGGATTTGATGCCGGACGGCCAACCGCCCCAAACCTGGGATCAGATGATCGACATCTCCGAAGGTCTGGCCGCGGAGGGACGACCCAGCTGGATCGGCGTGCAGGGCAAGCAGTACGAAGGATTGATGGTCTGGTTCAACACGCTTCTCGCCAGTGCGGGTGGATCGGTGGTGGGGCCGGACGGAACCACAGTGACGGTCGCCGACGGTGATGCTGCCCAACAGGCACTGACCGTCATGAAGCGCGTCGCCACCGCGAAGGGCGCGGATCCCTCGATTTCGCAGGGGGACGAAGCGTCGTCGCGCCTGGGCATGGAGAGCGGTAAGTCCGCCTTCCAGGTCAATTGGCCGTTCGTGCTTCCCGGCATCATGGAGAACGCCGAGAAGGGCGACCTTCCGTACATCGACGACAAGGGCAACGTCACCAGCCAAAACACCGGAAATACGGTGCTGACGGTGAACGGAGAACGCAATTTCCTTGCCGCTCCCTATCCTTCGGTGATCGAAGGCAAACCGGCCGAGGTCACGATCGGCGGATTCAACGTAGCCGTGGCCAAGACCAGTCAGCATCCGGACCTCGCTTTCGAAGCGCTCACCTGCCTGCGCAACGAGGAGAATCAGCGCAACAACGCCGTCGCCGGTGGTGTCCCGCCGACGCTCGAGAGCCTGTACGACGATCCGGCCTTCCAGGAGGCGTACCCGGCGTGGCGTGAGGTTCGCGACAGCTTGGACACCGCGTCGGTTCGTCCCGTTTCTCCTGCCTACCAGAGTATTTCGACGCTCATCACTGCCACGCTCAACCCTGTGGGAAACATCGATCCGGAATCGACCGTGAACGATCTTGCCGAGCAGGTACGCAAGGCAGTCAATTCCGAGGGGCTGATTCCGTGACGATCGACAGCGAAAACTCCGGAGCTGCAACGGCAGTCGCCGACCCCTCGCCGGAGCCGGAGCACTCCAAGAAGTCGAAGATGTCGGACGGAAAGGCGGCCGAGCGTCGACTCGGCCTGTGGTTGGTGGCGCCGGCCGCGATACTCATGATCGCAGTGACCGCGTATCCCGTGGTCTACGCAGTGTGGCTGAGTTTGCAGAGGTACGACCTGCGCTTCCCGGACCAACGAAAGTTCGTGTGGTTCGACAATTACGTATCGGTGCTGACCGACGGCTACTGGTGGCAGGCGTTTGCCGTGACGACGTCGATCACCGTCGTCTCGGTCGTCATCGAGTTCGTCCTGGGCCTGACCATCGCGCTGGTGATGCACCGGACGATCGTGGGTAAGGGCCTCGTCCGCACTGTAGTGCTCATCCCGTACGGCATCGTCACCGTCGCTGCGGCGTACAGCTGGTACTACGCGTGGACGCCGGGTACCGGTTACCTCGCCAACCTCCTGCCCGACGGCAGTGCACCGCTCACCGACCAGATCCCGTCGCTCGCGATCATCGTCCTTGCCGAGGTGTGGAAGACGACGCCGTTCATGGCGCTGCTCCTGCTCGCCGGTTTGGCTTTGGTTCCGGACGACCTCCTCAAGGCGGCTCAGGTCGACGGCGCCGGTGCGTGGACTCGCTTGGTGCGCATCATCCTTCCGCTGATGAAGCCCGCCATCCTCGTCGCACTGCTCTTCCGCACGCTCGACGCGTTCCGCATCTTCGACAACATCTACGTGCTGACGAAGGGAGCGAACGACACCGGGTCGGTGTCGATCCTGGGTTACGACAACCTGTTCAAGGCGTTCAACCTGGGCATCGGATCGGCGATCAGTGTGCTGATCTTCGTGTGTGTGGCCCTGATCGCGTTCGTCTTCATCAAACTTTTCGGTGCCTCGGCTCCCGGATCCGATACGGAAGGACGCTGACATGACCGTGACTCCCAGACTCAAGATCAGCTGGTCCGTGGTCAACCTTCTGGTCTTGCTGTACGCGTTGGTTCCTGTTCTGTGGATCGCCAGCCTGTCCTTCAAACCTGCCGGAACCATCAAGGACGGCAAGTTCATTCCGGAGAAGTGGACCCTGGACAACTACCGAGGGATCTTCGACACCAGCGCCTTCACCAGTGCACTGATCAACTCCATCGGCATCGGACTCATCTCGACGGTCATCGCCGTGGTGATCGGAACGATGGCGGCGTACGCCATTGCCCGCCTGGATTTTCCGGGCAAGAAGGTGCTCGTGGCCGTTGCCCTGCTGATCGCGATGTTCCCGCAGATTTCGTTGGTGAGCCCGCTGTTCGACATCGAACGACGCCTCGGACTCTTCGACACCTGGGCTGGACTCATTTTGCCGTACATCACCTTTGCGTTGCCGTTGGCGATCTACACGCTCTCGGCGTTCTTCAAGGAGATCCCGTGGGAGCTCGAGAAGGCGGCGCAGATGGACGGCGCGACGCCCGGGCAGGCGTTTCGGAAGGTGGTAGCTCCGCTCGCCGCGCCCGGCATCGTCACCGCGGGCATTCTGGTGTTCATCTTCTGCTGGAACGATCTGTTGTTCGCGATTTCGCTGACGTCCACCGAACGTTCCATCACCGCCCCTGCGGCCATCGCGAACTTCACCGGCGCTTCACAATTCGAGGAGCCCACCGGGTCCATCGCCGCGGCCGCAATGGTCATCACCATTCCGATCATCATCTTTGTTCTGTTCTTCCAACGTCGTATCGTGGCCGGGCTTACTTCCGGCGCAGTGAAGGGATAAGCCTGTGGCCGAGATCGTGCTGGACAAGGTGACCAAGCTGTACCCGGACGGAGCCAAGGCGGTCAGTGATGTCGACATCACCATCGCCGACGGAGAATTCATCATTCTCGTGGGCCCGTCCGGTTGTGGAAAATCCACGACCCTCAACATGATTGCCGGGCTCGAAGACATTTCGACCGGTGAACTGAGGATTGCGGGTGAGCGTGTCAACGAACGCGCCCCCAAGGACCGCGACATCGCGATGGTGTTCCAGTCGTATGCGCTGTATCCGCACATGACGGTGCGCCAGAACATCGCGTTCCCACTGACATTGGCGAAGATGTCCAAGGACGAGATCAATGCCAAGGTCGACGACGCAGCGCGGGTACTGGACCTCACCCAGCATCTCGATCGCAAACCGGCGAACCTGTCGGGTGGTCAGCGTCAGCGTGTCGCGATGGGACGCGCAATCGTTCGCAGCCCGAAGGCGTTTCTCATGGACGAGCCGCTTTCCAACCTGGACGCCAAACTGCGCGTGCAGATGAGGACGGAGATCGCCCGCCTACAGCAGCGACTCGGTACGACAACGATTTACGTGACCCACGACCAGACCGAGGCGATGACGCTCGGCGATCGGGTGGTCGTGCTGCGCGGCGGCATTGTGCAACAGATCGGTGCGCCGCAGGAGCTTTACGACCGTCCGAACAATCTGTTCGTGGCGGGGTTCATCGGGTCCCCGTCCATGAACTTCTTCCCCGGGCAGTTGACTGCCGAGGGTGTGAGCACGCCGATCGGTGACGTTCGCCTACCAGCGGCGGCGCAGTCGAAGATTTCGGGCAGTGGATCGGGTAAAGACGTGGTGGTCGGGATCAGGCCGGAACATTTCGAGGATGTCGCACTGGTCGATGCCGCGCAGGCGCCGCACGGCGGGACGTTCACTGTCGACGTCGACGTGTTGGAGTCGATGGGTTCGGACAAGTACGCGTATTTCCTTGCCGGTGGTCCTGCCGTCAATTCTCGTGAACTCGAGGAACTCGCCGCAGATTCGGGAACAGCTGTCGCTGGTGGCGGTCAACTGGTTGCCAGGCTCTCGTCCGAGTCCACGGTGTCCCAGGGCAGGTCGATCGATCTCTGGTTCGACCCCGCCAAGATCGCGGTGTTCGACGGCGGTACGGGAGCCAATCTGCTGCTGTGAACCTCTACCCGGGCAAGGTGACCGAATACGTCGCGGCCCAGGGGAGCGGTACCTGTTCCGGGCCGGGCGCGGCGTCGGTCGGCTCGGGCAGGGGGATCAGCAGGCCGAACTGTTCGTGATGGGTCGTGGCCGGGGCGGCTTGTGCTGTCCCGGTCACCACTGCTATCGGTGCGGCGGCCAGGGCGCCGGCGACGGCAAATCGAGTGGCGATGCGACGCTTACCTGCTCGGGTCCGAATCGTGGACTCTCCGGTGAAAATCATGGTCTCTCCTGTGAGAACTGTGTGGGGGGATGAACCTGCCTTTCACGGTATTGCGGGTTGATTGTGAAATCTCGTGTGCGAAGCTCATTCACAGGGAACTGGGATGGGCGGCACAGGAGGACACATGAACGGATCCTCGGTACGAACCGAACACCTACCCGGCGGCCCGGACCTCGAACGGATACTGCGCGAACATGCATACCGTGGTGCGTACCTCCAGTTGGCGGTGCGCGGCGCTCTGGTGCTGTTCATCGCCCTGACATTGATCTTCGTCCCGCCCATGAACGACGCGGGATGGTGTTTTGCCATCCTGGGCGCGTACGCCCTCTGGTCGGCAGCGGTGGCTTTGTGGATCCGCAGGGGCGGCACCGGCCCGGTGACGATGATCTGGCTCGGGTTGTTCGTCGACCTCGCTGTGCTCGCAACTTTGACACTGCTGACCGGTCTCGCAGCCGAGCAGAGTTGGACCGCCGACATCCTGAGCAACGGGCTCTTCGTCATTCCGGTCCTGGCGTGTACACAACTGCGAACCGACGTGTGTGTCGGCGTCGTGGCCTGCACGATCGGTGTGTTCTTTGTTTCCAGTTGGGCAACGATGACTTCGAACTCCGAGCCGTGGCCATCGATTCTGTTGAGCACCATGGCATTGGTCGGAGTGGGCGCCGGCGCCGTCGGATTGACTCGGATTCAACGATCACGCGTGCTGACCATCGGACAACTCGTCGGCCATCGAACGAGTCTTCTGGCCGAGCTCATGGGGCTCGAGCAGCGTGAGCGCACGGAACTGTCGGAGCAATTACACGACGGGGCGCTGCAGTACGTCCTAGCGGCGCGGATGGATCTCGACGAATTGGCCGACAGTGCGGAACCTGTCGCCTTGGCGCGAGCCGCGAAAGCGCTCGGTGAAGCGACGACGCTACTGAGATCCTCCGTCTCGGAGTTGCATCCCACTGTCCTTGTTCACGTGGGTCTTGCCCGCGCAATCGGGGACCTCGCGCGATCGGCGCAGGGACGCGGCGGAGTGGTGGTCGACGTCGACACTTCGGGCTGGAACGACGATCTGCGCACGTCCGCGGACGACGTTCTGTTCGGCGCCGCACGAGAGCTGCTGGCCAACGTCGTCAAACATGCCGGTGCGCACAGTGTTCGGATCGAGCTCGCACGACTGGACCACCGTGCGGTGCTGGTGGTCTCGGACGACGGTCGGGGGATCAGCGCCGATCGGATTGCCGAACGACGAGCTGCCGGCCACATAGGGCTGCTCTCGCACGAGCTGCGGGCGGTTGCCGCGGGCGGCTCGTTCTCGGTCGGGCCGGGTGAGGAGTCCGGAACCCTCGCGCGAGTCGAGATACCGTTCCAGATCGTCACCGAATCCGACCACGATCGCTGAGGAGTTGTCGATGACGCTGATAACCGACCGCGAGCTCAACCTGGCGACACTGGCGAGGCAGTTCCTCCTGAGACGCGCCGATGTCAGCGCCTTGGATGCGATCGAGCACCTGGCGGGTCTGCAAGCACAGGCGCCGACGCCTCCCTATCTGGCGCTGTGGGCGCGGCTGAAGAACTTTGCGGCAGAAGACCTCTCCACCCTTGTGGAGAAGCGCCAGGTGGTGCGGCTGGTTGCCATGCGGGGCACGGTTTTTGCTCTCGCGGCCGCGGATGCGGGCCCCTTCCGGGCGACGGTTCAGACGATCATGGAACGCGATCTCCACACCAACAGCACACAGCGTGCGGCGCTCACCGGGTTGGATCTCGACGCTCTGGCGCAGGCGGGACGGGACCTCGTAGCGGACGGGCCGCTTACCCAAATGCAGATGAGGCCTCTACTGGCGGAGCGTTTTCCCGGCCACGCGCCAGAAGGGTTGGCACACGGAGTTCGCGGACTGTTGCCGATGGTGCAGGTTCCACCGCGAGGGTTGTGGGGACAATCCGGCGCACCGGCGCTGACGACGTTGGAGAATTGGCCGGGCGCAGAAGTGGATTCGATTCCGGTGCCCGACACACTGGTGCTGCGTTACCTGGCCGCGTTCGGCCCCGCGAGCGTGAAGGACGCCCAAGCGTGGTCGGGTCTGACCAGACTCGCCGAAGTATTCGAGCGGCTACGACCCGGCTTGGTCACCTTTGTCAACGAGAATGGGGCCGAGGTGTTCGACCTGCCGGACGCGCCACGACCGACCTCCGGAACACCCCCGGTTCGCATACTTGCACCGTTCGACAACATCTTGCTCTCGCACGCCGACCGCTCTCGAATCATGGACGAGCAGTACCGAACTCGCGTCTTCACCGTGAACGGCATCATCAAGCCCGCCATCCTGGTGCGCGGGAAGGTGGTGGGATTTGCGACGGTGACGCCGGAAAAGGAGACGGTCGAGTTGGGTGCGACTCTGTTTGCGCAGCAACCGAAGACCGCCCTCGCGTCCATCGAGAAAGAAGCGCGTTCGTTGCTGAAGTTCATGCACCCGAAGATCCCGAACCGCGAGGTTCACTTCACTGTATCTACGTAGCGGGCTTGTGCTTTCGGGGTGCTCGATCGCGCAGTTCGGCCACGATCTCGTCGTTCCACATGTGGCGCCGCACCAACCGGTACCGCTCCCGTGCGATCCACAGGTACGCCTCGGCATCGGTGTGCTCGGGCAGCATGTCGGCGCCCCGCAGCATTCGCACGACGGGGAGAAACTCCTCACCGAACCAGCGGCGGGCGACGGTGTCCCGGCCGAGAAACTCGCCCTTCTCCTGCATGAGGCGAAAACCCCAGGCCTCCACGCACTCACTGAGTTCGGCGTACTCCCACGGGTCCGTGACTTGTACGGCTTCGCGTTGAGAGCCCTGTAGCGGAACGCGGGTGAGGAAGAGGCGGCGATGGTCCTTGATGAGCAGATCGGCGCGCTGAGTGATGCCTTCCGGTGAGATACGCGTGATGATTTCGGTGACGTACGCGTCGATGGTTTTCTGGTGCATCGCACACGCGATGGACACTCGGTGGTGTCCGTCGATCACGAAGTGCATGGAGCCGACGCGATACAACTGGACAGGTGGAACCGATTCGCCGCGTCGTTGCGCCACGGCAAGCCGTTCCCAACGCGCACGAGAGTGAGTTGACGTCGGCCGGAAGTACCTGTCGAAATCGCCTGTGCGGTCGACACTTCCGACGATCGATTCGATGGTGACGACCTGCAGACCCAGAGACTTCTCGCCGACCTTGCCGAGAGCGGCGACAACCTCGTCGAACGGCAGGATCGCGTTGACGTCGTCCGGTTCGCGTCGTAGCCAACTGACCAGACGTGCCACGTCGGCGCGTCGACGCTGACGAGCAAAGTCGTTTTCCGCGTCGGCTGTGGGAAAACCGGTGTCACGAGCCATGTCGGCGCCTCACGATCGTCGGCGGAGTACCTGGGGAAATCTCCATCAGCGTGAAGCCGACGGTATTGAGCACGATAGTCCGGCCCACCTCCAGATCGAGAGGTGTTCGCCCGTGCGGATGGATGTGGCCGTGAATCATGACCGTCGGATCGAGGTTGTGAATCAACGGCGTGAAGCATTCGAACCCTCGATGTGGTCGATCCTCGGCGTCGCCGACGCCACGGGCGGGGCTGTGGGTGAGCAGCACATCCACGCCCGCCCGGCTGCCGGAAAGCCGCGATTGCCAGGCGTTTCGCCAGGTGAGCGAGCGAGCGCGTCGGCTCTGCTGGCGCTCGGACCACTGATTGGGGCCGGTGTTGTAACGGATGGAACCGCCGAGACCCGCGATCCGCAGACCGGCGACGGTCACGATGCGTCCGTCGGCGTTGACCGCGCCGGTGGGCCCTGGCCACTGCGCGGGCATGCCCGCCCGCATCCAACCCGATTTCTTGTTCGAGTATCCGGACAGATCGACGTCGTGGTTCCCGGGAACGAACACGCAAGGCGCGTTCAGTTGATCCGACAGGTACTCCAGATAGGCAAACGGCAGATCGCCCGCACCGAGGATCACGTCGACTCCGAGCGAACGAACCTGACTGCTCCACAGGTATTCGACGGTCTCGTCGCTGACAGCAAGAACGGAGACCATTTCGACGACGCTACCGCCAGCGCGAGGTATCTGCGCTGCGAACCTCGAGGGCGCGGTGTTTAGATGGACGAGTGTCAGACAGTGTCGTATCTTCCGTCCGGGCCCATCTCGTCAGCAGCATCGAGGGGCCGGAGCCCGCCGCTGCCTCGGTGACGTTCCTGGGTGTCGAACCGCTGGACGTGCTGCGTTTCGAATCACCCGACGGCCTGGTCCGCTACATCACCCTCGGTTGCTCGCGTCATCCGATGGGCGACCCCAACGAACTGGTCGCAGACCCCACGCGCGGACCCCGCGCCGAGTTGGTGCTCACCCTGCGCGGAGGAACGGGTATCGCGTCGGGTGTGGCCAGGACTCTCGCTGTGCTGGCTGCCGCACCCTCCGTCGAAGGCGTCGTGCTGCTCGAAGACGCGCTGCTGGACCTGGGCGAGCCGCTCTGGAAGGACACCGCGTTCACGGCGGTGCTTCTCGGTGACAGCGGGATCGAAGACCTGACGCTGCCGGAGCCGTTCGATCCGGTGCGCTTCCTCGGCGTGGTCCCCCTCACCGGTACCGAAGCCGCCTGGGTGCGTCTGCGCGGCGCAGAGGCGCTGCGGGAAGCGTGGACCGAGGCGGGGATCGACATCCGCGATCCGCACCGTTCCGCCGCCTCGCTCTAGCTGCGCTGGCGCTTCGTCCGTCAGATCATTCGGCGTGCACGAGGATGTCTGCCAAGTTCTCGAGACTTACCCGAACCGTCCGTGAAAATGCTTTCGTGACGATCGGGTCGGCCATCTTGCCGAATACACCGCCGAGTCCGCTTTCGCTGTCGAGTCGGTAGGTGACCCGAGTGCCGTCACCGACTTCTTCGCAGGTTGTGGTTTGCGAGAAGCTGACCGGACTTTCGACGGACGTCGATTTCGACGATCTCGGTGCGTCGTACTCGGTGAATTCGGATGTCCACTCGAGACGCTTGCCCAGAATTCGCGAGACGCCGTGCCAGCGGCTTCCCACGCCCATCGGGCCGTCGGTGATCTGTGTGCATTCGACCATCGAGTTTTCCCAGTTGGGCCAATTCTCGGCGACGGACAGGTACTCCCAGACGTCTTTGGGTGGCAACGCGATCTCTACGGATTGCTCGACTGTAGGCATGGTTGTTCCTCCACTACTCCTTGGGCCTGAATTTGCTTGTCGCAAAATGGATTTCGGGAACGGAATGAAAATGCGTACCCATATCCATTGTCCGCCTGCGACGGTGGCAAGTACAGGGAGTCAGAAGGAGTTGTTCACAGCCAGTTGTTGCGACGGAAGAGAAAGAACAAGCCGACGCATACCGAAGCGATGAGAAACAGGATGGACTGATAGCCGTATTTGTAGCCGAGTTCCGGCATGTTCTCGAAGTTCATTCCGTAAATTCCGGCAACGCCGGTCGGCACGGCGGCGATGGCGACCCACGCGGAGATCTTGCGCATGTCGGTGTTCTGCTGCACCGCGATCTTCGCCAGCGCGGCATCGACCAGAGAACTCAACACCTCGTCGTATTCCGAGATGCGTTCGGACACGATCGTGTGGTGATCGCGGACGTCACGAAAGTACCGGCGGATCTCCTTCGGGACGAGACCGCCCGCGGGCTGGGTGAGTTGGAGCAGTGGCAATCCGAGTGGAGTGACCGAGCGTCGTAGTTCGACGATTTCACGTTTGAGCAGGTAGATGTGCTCGACCGCAACGGTGTTTCGCGGGTTGAATACCAACTCTTCCATGCTGTCGACGTCCTGTTCGACCAGCTGAATGACGGAGAGATAGCTGTCGACGACGTGGTCGGTGATCGCGTGCAACACCGCGAACGGGCCCATGGTGAGGCGCTCGGGGTTCTGCTCGAGTGACTTGCGCACGCTCGCCAGTTCGGAGTGATCCCCGTGGCGGACGGTCACCACGAAGTCAGGACCGACAAACACCATGATCTCACCGGTTTCGACGATCTCGCTCGCCGTCGCCACGGACTCGTGCGGAACGTAGACGACCGTGCGCAGCACCAGGAACATGACGTCGTCGTAGCGTTCGAGTTTCGGACGCTCGTGTGCATGAACGGCGTCCTCGACCATCAGCTCGTGCAGTCCGAAAGTTGCTGCGACATCTTGCATCTGACCTTCGTCGGGTGCATGCATTCCCACCCAGACGAACGCGTTGTCGCGACTACGAACCTCGGCCAACGCGGCGCGGTGCGTGTACTTGCCCGGTAACCGCACGCCGTCCACGTAAACCGCGCAGTCGACGATCGCGCGTGCAGCAGGAACGGGGATCTTGGGCGCATCAGCTTGCGTCGATTTGCCGTTCGACCAATTCGGCAGTGACGGCATGGTTGGCACGCTCGCTCCTTCTCGGTCTGTAATGCAGTGGAACCAGTAATGCAGTGGAACCTGTGGTGCAGTGGAACGGCACTGCAGCGACACCTGATCGAATTGCGCTGCCGCTGCGGCGTAATCGTACGTCAGCTTCCGGCTCGCCCACCGGAGCGCGATGAAGTTGCCGATTGCTGACACACTGGAACAGTGCGAATAGACCTTCACACCCACTCCAACGCATCGGACGGCACCGATACCCCGGCTGCCCTCATGCGTGCCGCAGCCGACGCCCGACTCGACGTCGTCGCCATCACCGATCACGACACGACTTCAGGCTGGGCCGAGGCCGCGCACGCCTTACCGGCCGGCGTCGCCCTGGTTCGTGGGATGGAGATGTCGTGCGAAGGTCGAGGTGAGCGCGGTTGGCCCGTGGCTGTTCATCTGCTGGCGTACCTGTTCGATCCGACGCACCCCGAATTCGCCAAAGAACGTGAGCGACTGCGCGCCGAACGCGTCGAACGCATCCGGGTGATGACGACGATGATGGCGCGTGACGGTCTGCCTGTCGATCCCGATCAGATCCTCGCCGACGCCGGCCCGTCTGTCGGACGTCCGCACGTCGCAGCGGCCCTGATGCGAGCCGGCGTGGTGTCGAGCATCAGCGAAGCCTTCTCCGACCTGTTGTCCAGTCGCGGGCGGTACGACGTGCCCAAGTACGACACTCCGCTCGAGTACGCCGTCGAACTGGTGGCAGCGGCCGGGGGAGTGACCGTCCTTGCGCACGGACGGGCGCGGTCGCGCGGCGGACTGCTTGCACTCGACCACATCCGTGATCTAGCGGCGCTGGGTCTCGGGGGTCTCGAAGTCGATCACCCGGACCATCGCAGCGACGATCGCGACGTCTTGAGGCGCCTGGCCGGCGACCTCGGACTGGCAGTCACCGGATCCTCGGATTATCACGGTGAGAACAAGACGATCGGACTCGGCGACGAGCTCACGGACGAGGCCGAGTTCGACAAACTCGTCTCTGCCGCCACCGGCGTGGAGGTACTGGGGCGCTGATGCTCGACACCACGCTCTACCTCACCGTGTTCATCACGCTGTTCGTGATCATGGATCCACCCGGAGTCATTCCGGTGTTCTTGTCACTGGTCGGCCGCAAGAGCCGTGAAGATCGCAATCGGGCGGCATGGCAGGCCCCGGCCGTCTCGCTTGCGGTCATCTCGGTCTTTGCCATCGGTGGTCAGGCGATTCTCAACTACCTCCACATCGGCATACCGGCTTTGCAGGGCGCCGGCGGACTACTCCTGCTTCTCATCGCACTCGAACTGCTGACCGGCAAGGCCTCCAACCGTCCGCAGGGAGCCGACGACGTCAACGTCGCACTCGTTCCATTGGGAACGCCGATGATGGCCGGTCCCGGTGCGATTGCAGCCGTCATAGTCTTTGTCGCCCAAGCCGACGGTGAAGCGGCGTCGTACCTGGCGATCGCGCTGGCGATTCTGTCCATTCACCTCGTGCTGTTCGTGGTCCTGCGGTTCTCGACGGCACTGATCCGGATACTGGGCGAGGGCGGCATCAGCCTGCTGGCACGCATCGCGGGTCTTCTGCTCGCCGCTATCGCGGTTCAACTCATTGCGGAATCAGTCCGCGGATTCGTCGCGGGAGCGTAAGAGATGACATACGACGACCGGTACGACAGGTACGAGGACGAATACCAGTACCAGGATTATCAGGACTATCAGTACGAAGACGAGTATCCCGCCGACAATCGTCAATGGCTGCTGGTCCGCGCTCTACGTGCCCTGAGCGGCACCGTGGCGGCCGGGATCGTGGTCTTGACGCTCGTGATCATCGGCTCGGCATATCTTGGCGGAAACCGCGGATTCCCGGGGCCGGGAACGACATCGATCACTGCGCACATTGCGGCCTCGGTGGTTGCTCTTGCTGCGCAGATCTGGTGTGACCGTAGGCGGGGTATCGCGGCGGTTGCCGGATCGGTGATCGTGCTCGTGGTGGCGGGGCTGTTGTTGGTGACGCAGTGGTGGGGATGACACGGTGAGGATGACTGGGTGGGGATGACGGCTCGGTTTCGAGTGTGGTGAGGAATCCGACCGCTTGGAGGATTTGATTGTGATCCGACTCTGGTGGCAAACTGGAGTTACTTCGAGGCGGCGCCACAGCCCGGCCCCGAAGTGCAGGTTTCGTCAGAATCTCTCCCGGAACCTAGATTGCATGGATACGCCAGGGCTCACCCGCCCCACACCATGACGCTTCGGATGTATTGCGGCCCACTTTCTCGCGCACGCCGAATGCTCTTCTTCTCAGTAGTCGTTCGCGGAAGAAATGATCTCTGACCGTTGTGAACGTGATTTTGCACCGGTCCGAAGGATTACTTCCCAGTAACCCAGCCCCGAATGAGGCTGGACTAATCAGGAGTGTCATCGTGTCCCTCGTGACTGAAGCCATCAACGTACCCAAGGTCGAGCTGACCGACGAAGAAATCTTTGCCGCTCACGTCGGTGGCAAGCTCTCGGTCGAGACCACCGCGCCGCTCGATACGCAGCGCGCCCTCTCGATCGCCTATACGCCGGGTGTTGCTCAGGTGAGCCGCGCCATCGCTGCCGACGAAACCCTTGCCGATCGATACACCTGGACCAACCGACTCGTCGTCGTGGTCAGTGACGGCACCGCGGTTCTCGGGCTCGGCGACATCGGCCCCCGCGCGTCGCTGCCCGTCATGGAGGGCAAATCGGCACTGTTCAAGAACTTCGCCGGACTGAACTCCATTCCGCTGGTTCTCGATACCAAGGATCCCGACGAGATCGTCGAGACGCTCATCCGTCTGCGTCCGAGCTTCGGCGCGGTCAACCTCGAGGACATCTCGGCGCCGCGTTGCTTCGAGATCGAGAAGCGCGTCATCGAAGCTCTCGACTGCCCTGTCATGCACGACGATCAGCACGGAACCGCGATCGTGGTCCTCGCGGCGCTCAAGGGCGCAGTGAAGGTCCAGAGCCGCGACATCACCGCACTCAAGGTCGTCATCTCCGGCGCCGGTGCTGCTGGTGTTGCCTGCGCGAACATCCTGCTCGCCGCGGGAATCGCCGACGTCATCGTGCTGGACTCGAAGGGCATCATCTCGGGTGAGCGCAGTGACCTCAACGAGGTGAAGGCAGAACTCGCGGCCCGCACCAATCCGCGCGACCTGCACGGTGGTGCCATCGAGGCGCTCGAAGGTGCCGACGTCTTCCTCGGTGTCTCGGCGGGCAAGATCCCCGAGGAGCTCATCGCTTCGATGGCTCCCGAGTCGATCGTATTCGCACTCTCCAACCCGGACCCGGAGATTCACCCCGAAACCGCGTCGAAGTACGCGGCGATCGTGGCGACGGGCCGTAGCGATTTCCCGAACCAGATCAACAACGTTCTCGCCTTCCCCGGTGTCTTCAAGGGCGCGCTCGACGCCGGCGCCCGTCGCATCACCGAAGGTATGAAGCTCGCTGCCGCCGAGGCAATCCTGTCGGTGGTCGGCGACGAGTTGGCAGCGGACAAAATCGTCCCCAGCCCACTCGACCCTCGCGTGGCACCCGCAGTAGCGGAAGCCGTCGCGGCCGCAGCGCATGCTGAGGGCGTGACCAGCTAAGAGGGACTACGAAAGCCCCGATCGGAACCCGCACACAAGGTTCCGATCGGGGCTTTTTCGTGGGTATCCGAGCTACAGACGGGCGAGGTCAGGTGTTCGACGCAGCCTGCCGGTACCGGGAACAGAAGCCCAGACGACCACTGCCAGTAAACCGTCGACGACAAGAGCCACAACCGCGACCAGGATTGCGCCGACGACCACGCGGTCGTACTTGTAGAGCGCGAGACCGTCGAAGATGTAGCGGCCGAGGCCACCGAGGTTGACGTAGGCGGCGACGGTCGCTGTGGCTATCACCTGCAGCGTCGCGTTGCGCAGGCCGCCGAGAATCAGCGGGAGCGCGTTGGGAATCTCGACTCGGAAGAGCACCTGGAGCTCGGTCATGCCCATCGCCCGCGCGGCCTCGACGACGCCACGGTCGACGCTGGCGATTCCGGCGTACGTGCCGGCGAGGAGCGGAGGAATGCCGAGGATCACGAGCGCGAGAATCGGCGGCATGACTCCGAGTCCCATGAGCAGAACGAGGAAGGTCAGCAGGCCGAGTGTGGGCAGTGACCGCAGTGCGTTGACCAGACTGACGACCACGATCTCACCGCGGCGCAGATGCCCGATGATCAATCCGATCGGTACCGCGATCACGGCCGAAAGTGCCACGGCCAGAACGCTGTACCACAGGTGCTGGAGAATGCGGGTGCCGATACCGGTGTCGCCGCTCCAGTTTCCGGGATCGACGATGAAGTCCCAGGCTCCGGTGAAGATGCTCATACGGGTTCCCCCTCGGCTGACAGGACGGCCGGAACCTTCGACGAGCGCGACGTCCTGGTCCACGGGGTCAGGAATCGGCCGATCAGATACAGGATCAGATCGAGCGCCAGTGCCAGCACGACGATCGCGATGATGCCGGCAACGATCTGATCCGGGTAGTCACGGTCGTAGCCCTGTTTGAACAGAACTCCCAGACCGCCGATTCCGATCAGTGATCCGACCGAAACCAGCGAAATGTTGGTAACGGCAATAACTCTGATGTTCGCGATCATCACCGGCAGCGCCAACGGCAACTCGACCGTCAGGGCGCGTCGTAGTGGCGTGAACCCGACGGCGGTGGAGGCGTCGATGACGTTGTCCGGCACCGAGTCGAGTGCTTCGGGCACAGCCCGGATGAGCAGTGCCGTCGCGTACACGCTGAGTGCGATCACCACGTTGAGCGGATCAAGGGTCTTGAGACCGAACAACTGGGGGATTGTCACGAACAGCGCGAGCGACGGAATCGTGAACGCGATGCTCGCCAGGGTCAACGTGATTCGGCGCAGCCACCGGACGTTGCGGATCGCTGTTCCTACCGGCACGGCAATCAGGAGACCGATCAGCAAGGGCAGCAGCGCCAGATACAGATGGGTCTTCGAGTAGTCCACAACCGTCGAGAAATTGTCGATGAGCCAGCGCATGCCGCTACGCCCCGAATCCCTCGGTGAAGGCGACTCGGTTGCGTTCCTCGTCCTCGCGTCGACGCTGATCTGCCAATTTCGCAACGACTTCGGAACCGAGGATCCCGCCGATGACCGAACCCTCGCCGTCGACCGCAACGCCGATACCGGAAGGCGACGAGATTGCCGCGTCGAGTGCTTGACGGAGATCGCCGCCGGGGGAGAACAGCGAACCACCGGCCGACGTCGACTGAGCAAGGGTGCGTCCCGAGCGCAGACCTTCGACGCCGGTCACGTCGATCCATCCCTGGGGGCTTCCGCTGTCCGTGACCACGAGAACCCATTCGCCCAATTCGAGACGCAGAGCCTTCAATTCGTTCTCGACGGCCGTACGGACCGGGTGAAGAGGAACCTCGTCGGCAGCGCGGAACGACAATCCCCGATAGCCGCGATCGCGTCCGACGAATCCGGCGACAAAATCTGTTGCCGGAGCGGCCAACACGTCGCGAGGCGCCGCCACCTGCTGAAGACGCCCACCGGGACCGAAGACGGCAATATGATCGCCGAGTTTGACTGCTTCGTCGATGTCGTGGGTGACAAAGACGATCGTCTTCTTCAGTTCGCTTTGCAGACGGAGCATTTCGGTCTGCAAATCCTCACGCACCACAGGATCGACGGCACTGAAGGGCTCGTCCATCAACAGGATCGGCGGATCGGCTGCCAAAGCGCGGGCAACTCCCACACGTTGCTGCTGCCCACCCGAGAGTTGCCCGGGATAGCGAGTGGCAAGTGAAATGTCCAGTCCGACTCGTTCGAGCACACCCAACGCGGCTTTACGTGCGGCGCGGCGGGACTCACCGCGTAGCACCGGAACCGTTGCGACGTTGTCGATCACGGTGCGGTGGGGAAGCAGGCCGGCATTCTGAATGACATACCCGATGCCGAGGCGCAGTTTCACCGCGTCGGTCTGGGCGATGTCACGACCGTCGACGAAGATCTTGCCCGACGTCGGTGTGATCATCCGGTTGATCATGCGCATCGACGTCGTCTTGCCGCACCCGGAGGGCCCCACGAACACCGTGAACGACTCGGCCTCGATGGTGAGATCGAGACGGTCGACGGCGGTGGTGCCGTCCGGATACTGCTTGGTGACACCCTCGAAGGTGATCACGTGACTACGAGACCGGCTTGTCGAGGCCCTGCGCCGTCACCCACGCCTTGGCCGCCGCTGCCGGCTCCGTCTTCGTGTCGCCGGACACCTGGACGTTGAGTGCCAACAATTCTTCGGTGGTGAGCTTGGCGGACACCGCATCGAGGACCGTCTTCAACTTGTCGGAAGACTTCGAGGCACGCAGCACCGGCACCACGTTCTGAGCCGGGAAATTGTTCTTCGGGTCTTCGAGAACCACGAAGTTGTTTTCCGGGATGGAGGCCGACGTCGTGAAGATGTTTGCCGCTGTGATGTCACCGGACGAGAGAGCCTTCACGGTTGCCGGTCCACCGCCGTCGGCGATCGGAACGAAGTTGGCAGCCGAGATGTCGAGGCCGTAGTTGGACTTCAAACCGGGCAATCCGGCTGGACGTTCCTGGAACTCGGCCGGAGCACCGAACTTGACCTCGGCGGAATGCGGAGCCAGATCGGCGATCGTCTTCAGGTTCCACTTGTCCGCGGTTTCCTTGGTGACGACGACGGCGTCCTTGTCCTCGGCGGACGCGGGTGTCGCAATCGCCAATTCCGACCCGAGAGCTGCGGGAAGGGCAGCGAGGACGTCAGCGGAGCTGGTGGCTGTGCTGTCGGGATCCAAGTACTGCAGGAGGTTTCCCGTGTAATCCGGAATGACGCTGATGGACCCGTCCTTGAGCGCCGGAATGTACGCCTCACGGCTGCCGACGTTGAACGACGTGGACACATCGAACCCGTTGACACGCAGTGCTTCGGCGTAGATGTTGGCGATCGTCTCGGACTCGGTGAAGTTGGCGGAGCCGACGACGATCGCGTTGGGATCGCTGTTGGAGTCGCCGTCGCTGCTACCGCACGCTGTCAGTGCAGTCAGAGAGACAACGGTTGCCGCGGCTACGAGCCAACGGTTGGAACGAAATCGTGAGGTGCGCATGAGCGTCCTTCCGGTTTTTCGGGCGTCCCGTGTTTCGGGCGTCGGAAACCATTCCCTTGTGGCGAAGCCACCCGAGTGACTTCGACGGCGCCGCCACCGAGTGGCTGCGTCAGGACTGGTTACCGCGCATCGCCCGACAAGTGTAACGATAGGTACCGACATGGCACGGTTTTCGATCCATGGGATTGGATGTGAGGATTTCGGTGAAGAGCACACGCACGAAGTATTCGACTGTTGTTGCAGCACTGATGGTCCTGCCGATTCTCAGCGGATGCGCAAACGGTGATTCGGTGGTAGAGGGTGCCGAAGCGGAGTCTCGTGACCAGATCGTGGTGGCTGCTGACGCATCGGTGGAGAGTTCGGTGTTGGCCGAGGTGTATTCGACGGTGCTCTCCTCCTCCGGCCTGTCGGCTCGCGTCGAATCGGTGGGTGGTGGCCGAAACCAATCACTCGAGGCTCTGGACGCAGCGCGAGTCACTTTGGTGCCCGAGTTCACTGGCGCGCTGCTCGATCACTACGACCCGTCATCCCCGGCCCGCAAGGCCGACGACGTCTTCGAAGCCTTGAGTCGCTCTCTGCCTGAGGGTCTTTCGGTCTCCGACTATGCGATGGCCGAAGATCGTGCGGTCCTCGCACTCGACACCGGATACGCACAGTCGTTGGGAGCGAAGACGATAGAAGCCTTTGCTCCTTCGTGTGCCGCGGCGAGGCCGCTCGTCTCCGCGAGATTCGTCGAGGACGGGGCAGTGGAACAGTTGGCCGAGGGCGCCGAGTGTGTCTTCGCCGGTGTCGATCAGGCAACGCCGGCAGACGTACCCGGTGCACAAGTATTCGGAACCACGACGCTGTCGGCGTTGGCACAATCCGATGCCGTCACAGTGCTCGCTGATTCGAATCACGTTCTGGCTGCGCAGAATGTCGTTCCGCTCTTTCGAGCGGGCGCACTGGGAGATTCGGCTGTCAAGGCGCTCAGCGTCGTTGCCGGTGAACTGTCCACCACCGATCTCGCCGCAATGATCGAGCAGGTGCGGACCGGCAAGGCGTCAGCCTCGGAAGTCGCCCGCACCTGGTGGGACACCCGTCAGTGACTGTTCGAGCCCACTGCTGAACTCGAATCATCCTTGGCACGAATCAGTTTCGATGCGATGAACTGGCCGAGGTCGGAAACGGCGTCTGCTGCTTCCTTCACCAGTGACGCCTGTGCGTGAGCCACGTGCCACAGTCGCGCGTACTCCACCAGGGACACGTCGACGCCGGCAGCGGAGAGCTTGTCGGTGAACGTCATGATCTGCGGGTAGAGGACTTCCTCGGAACCGACGTGAATCCTGGTGGGTGGCAACCCGTCGAGCTTGCCATGCATCGGTGCGTAGCCGGGATCAGTACGGTCGCCTCCGGCAAGGTAGGCGTCGGCGGCGTCGAAGGACCACGCTGTGTTGACCACCAGGTCGGCCTTTTTGGTAGCACTCCGATCGCCGGGATCGACCCACGGTGAGATCAGGGCAAGCGCGCCGGGGGTCACGCCGTGACGCTCGATCAGACGGATAGCGGTCGCCGCGGCCAGGCCGCCACCGGCCGAATCGCCGGCGATGGCAACGCGGTCTTCCGAATAGTCGAACTCGGTGACCAACTGCATGAAGGCTGAGACCGCGTCGTCGAGAGCGGCGGGATACGGATTCTCCGGCGCGAGACGGTAGTCCAAGGTGAAGACCGCACTGGACGACTCACGGGCGAGATGAGCTGCGAGAGAACGGTGTGTGGACAGCGAACCCAGCGTGTACGCCCCGCCATGCAGGTAGAGAACTGCGGTGGGGCGCTCGGTTGCGCCGACGGTGATCTTCTCTGCCGGTCGGCAAGCCAGCTCCAGCGGGCGCACGACGGCGCCCGCTGGAACCTGCTGTAGCGGTGCCCCGGCCTCGAGCAACAGACGTTGAATCCGATACGGCAGCCGCGAGTTGAAAGCCAGACGGAAGTACGGCTTCAACAAGAATGCGACCACGGGCAGCGGAAGGGTGAACGTGCTCACCGGCAGGGCTCCTGACTCTATATGCGAACTGCGCTGTGAAACGAACTGCGCTGTGAAACGAACTCAGCTGGACTTGGGCATCATTCGGCCGGCGACGATCGCGACGATGCGCTGGTAGCCCGATCCTACGAGGCGAACCCAGGCGTCGAGTGCGATTGCGTCCATCCCGATGAGAACTCGCGGCTTGCTCTTGCGAACGCCGTTGACGATCGTCTTGGCGGCATCTTCCGGAGTGGTGCGCGCGAGCTTGCGGTCGAAGAACTCGGAGAAGACCGCAAGATCTTCACCCGGGCCTGCGGTGGCGTTGCGTGCGATGGCGGTCTTGATTCCGCCCGGGTGCACACAGGTCACCTTCACCGGGTGCTTGGCGATCAGCATTTCCTGGCGAAGCGACTCGGTGAAACCGCGAACGGCGAACTTGGCCGAGTTGTATGCGCTCTGACCCGGCATCGACAGCAGACCGAAGAGGCTCGACACGTTCACGATGTGCCCGTCGCCGGAGGCGATGACGTGGGGGAGGAATGCCTTGGTGCCGTTGACAACTCCCCAGAAGTCGACGTCCATGACACGTTCGAAGTCCTTGAATTCGGACTTCTCGAAAGTGCCGTGGTAGGCGATTCCGGCGTTGTTGTAGATCTGGTTGACCTTGCCGAAATGGGCGACAACCGCGTCGGCGTACTCGAGAACCGCTTCGCGCTGGGTGACGTCGAGATGGTCCGACTTCACCTCGGCGCCGATGGCTTCCACCAGACGCGTTGTCTCGGCGAGCCCGATGGTGTCCACGTCGGAGATTGCCAACTTGGCGCCCTGGCCGGCCAGGTTCAGCGCTAGTGCGCGACCGATGCCCGATCCCGCTCCGGTGATGACTACGACCTTGCCTGCAAAATCACTCATTGTGCTACTGCCTTCTCGTCGTCGAGGTCGATCTGTGAAGTGGTCGCGGTGCCGACGGCGCCGAGATCCGAGGTGGCGACGCTGCGGTATGCCGCGAGGTCGAAATGCTTGGTGGCGTTGCGGAACTGGAAGGTGAAGCCAGGCCACAGGGTGGTGTTGTTTCCGTGCTTGTCCATGTACCAGCTGGCGCAACCGCCGTTGTTCCACACGCTCTTGGACATAGCTGCCTGCAGGTCCTTGTTGTACTTGTCCTGCTTGTCCTTGCGCACCTCGATGGTGCCGATGTCGTACTTGTCGATGGTGGCGATCGCGTCGACCAGGTAGTTGATCTGCGACTCGATCATGAAGACCATCGACGAATGTCCGAGGCCGGTGTTGGGTCCGACGAGGAAGAACATGTTGGGGAAGTTGGCAACTGCCGCGCCCTTGTATCCCTGCATGCCGGTCTCTTCGAAGACCTCGGCGAGCGAGCGTCCGTCCTTGCCGAAGATTCCCGCGAAGGTGGGGGAGTCGGTGACGTGGAATCCGGTCGCCACGACGATGGCATCGATCTCACGGGTGGTGCCGGTCTTCGAGACGATCCCGTTGGCGGTGACCTCCTCGATGCCTTCGGTCACCAGGTCGACATTGTCCTGGGCGAGGGTGGGGAAGTAGTTGTTCGAGATCAGCATGCGCTTGCAGCCGATCTGGAAGTTGGGCATGACCTTCTTGCGAAGATCCTTGTCCTTGATCTGGGCCTTCAGGTGACGCTCGGCGGCGAACTGCAACGGCTTCATGAAGACCGGCGCCTTGGCCAGGCCGACGACCTGCGTCTCTCGCATCCAGTAGATACCGGTGCGGCACAACTTCTGGAAGCCGGGGAGGTACTTGAACGCGAGGTGCTCGATCTTGGTGTACTCGCGGTCTGCGCGGGGCAGGATCCACGGCGCCGTGCGCTGGTACACGTCGAGATGCGAGACCTTCTTGCCGATGGCCGGCACGATCTGGATGGCCGAGGCGCCGGTTCCGATGACGGCCACACGCTTGCCGGTCAGATCGGCGTCGTGGTTCCAACGCGAGGAGTGGAAGATCTCGCCCTTGAAGCCGTCGATGCCCTTGATGTCCGGAAGTGAAGGCTCACACAATGCGCCGACGGCCGAGACGACGATCTTTGCGACGAATTCGCCCTTGTTGGTGCTGACGTGCCACCGAGCAGACGCCTCGTCCCAGCGTGCGGAGAGAACGTCGCAGTCGAAGATGTGCTTGTCGAGCACCTTGTGGCGGTTGGCCACCGACTGGATGTACTTGTAGATCTCGGGCTGAGTGGAGAAGGAGCGCGTCCACTCCGGATTGAGTGCAAAAGAGTACGAGTACAAATGCGACGGCACGTCACACGCGGCGCCCGGGTAGCTGTTGTCACGCCAGGTCCCGCCGACGTCGTTGCCGCGCTCGAGAACGACGTAGTCGGTGATGCCGGCCTGTGCCAGTTTGATCGCCGCACCGAGACCGGCGAAACCACTGCCGATGATCAGTGTGCCGACGTGGCGAGTATCCGCGGCAGGTGCTGAGGTATCTGTAACTGGAAGACTCATGTAGGGAACGATATGCCTTTATTGAGTCACGGTCAATAGCTTATTGACGAATATTCAGTAGTCTATTGGGCATGGACGCAGTAAAGCGAACACGGCTCGACCCTGCGCAACGCCGAGCGCAACTCATCGACCTCGGGGCGCGGATGCTGGCCGAACGGCCGCTCGAACAGATTTCCGTCGAGGACATCGCCGATCAGGCTGGTGTCTCGCGGGGGCTTCTGTTCCACTACTTCGCGTCGAAAAGCGAGTTCCATCTGGCGATCGTCCGACACAGCAGTGAACAGATGCTCCAGCGCACCGAGCCGAGCGAGTCGGACGATCCGATGCTCACCCTCCGCTCGGTGCTGGCGTCGTACGTCGACTACGTGACCGAGAACCGCAATACCTACGTCTCGCTGCTCCGGGGGACCGCCAGCGGGGATCCGCAGATGCGTGAGGTGTTCGAGCAGACTCGCGACATCATGGCCAAGAGAACCCTCGATCAGCTCCCGAAGATCGGCCTGACTCGAACACCTCAGGTGGAGTTGGCCGTTCGCGGTTGGATCGCGTTTGTCGAGGAAGCCACCATCAGTTGGCTCCGAGCGCCCGCCATCACCCGCGAGGAACTGATCGACCTGACGGTTCAGTCGTTACCTGCGTTGGCACTGGCCGCCGTCGGCTTCGATGCCGGGCCGGATCTGGGTCTGCTGCAATCGAATTGACGTGAACGCAGAAAGGCCGGGCCCCACACTCCTTGCGGAATGTGGGGCCCGGCCCTTGTCAAATTACTGAGATCAGTTGGTCGGCAGGAACGCCACTGTTCAGTTGGTCGGCAGGAACGCCTCGTCCAAGATCTCCTGCTGCTCCACCGCGTGGACCTTGCTCGATCCCGAAGAGGGAGCGGACATCGGACGACGCGAGATGCGCTTGATACCGGTCAAGGTCTCCGGCAGAAGGTCCGGCAGAGCCAGCCCGAGGAACGGCCACGCACCCTGGTTTGCGGGCTCTTCCTGGACCCAACGGAACTGATCCGCATTCGGGTAACGGTCCAGGGTCTCCTTGAGGCGACGCTTCGGCACGGGGTAGAGCTGCTCCATGCGCACGATGGCGATGTCGTCACGCTCGTCCTTGTGCTTCTTCGCCAGGAGTTCCCAGTACAGCTTGCCGCTGACCAGCAGAACCCGCTTGACCGATTCGCGTGCGCTTTCGCCGCTCTCGTATGCCGGCTCCTCGAAGACCGAACGGAACTTGCCCGTCGTGAAGTCCTCGACGTTGCTGACGGCAGCCTTGTTACGCAGCATCGACTTGGGCGTGAATACCACCAGCGGACGGCGGATGCCGTCGAGGTGATGGCGACGCAGCAGGTGGAAGTAGCTGGCCGGAGTCGACGGAACCGCAACGGTCATCGAGCCTTCTGCACACAGCTGAAGGAAACGCTCGATGCGACCGGAGGTGTGGTCCGGACCCTGACCCTCGTGACCGTGCGGCAGGAGCAGCACGACGTCGGAGAGCTGACCCCACTTGGCCTCACCCGAAGAGATGAACTCGTCGATGATGGTCTGCGCGCCGTTGACGAAGTCACCGAACTGCGCTTCCCACAGGACCAGAGCGTCGGGGTTACCGACCGAGTAGCCGTACTCGAAGCCCAGACCTGCGTACTCGGTGAGTGCGGAGTCGTAGACCATGAACTTGCCGCCGTTTTCGGCGTCGGCAGCGATCTTGGCGATCGGGCTGTACTCGTTGCCGGTCTTGCGGTCGATGAGGACCGAGTGACGCTGCGTGAACGTTCCTCGCTTGGAGTCCTGACCCGCGAGGCGGATCAAGGCACCCTGCTCGGCCAACGAGCCGAACGCGAGCAATTCTGCGAACGCCCAGTCGACATGTCCCTCACGGGCCATCTCGCGGCGCTTCTCGGCAACCGGCTTGACGCGCGGGTGAACGGTGAAGCCGTCGGGGACGTTGACGAACGCATCACCGATGCGCTCGAGGACCTCGGGAGCGACAGCCGTGGTCAGGCGAGCCGGGGGAGTCTGGTCGAGTTCGACGGACTCGGACGGTTCGGGCTGGAACTTCTCGAGTTCACGGACCTCGTTGAAGACCCGTTCGAGCTGGCCCTGGTAGTCGCGAAGTGCGTCTTCGGCTTCCTTGAGCGAGATGTCACCGCGGCCGATGAGGGACTCGGTGTAGCTCTTACGAACGCTGCGCTTGGTGTCGATGACGTCGTACATGGCCGGCTGGGTCATCGACGGGTCGTCGCCCTCGTTGTGACCGCGACGGCGGTAGCAGATGAGGTCGATGACAACGTCCTTGCCGAACTTCTCACGGAAGTCGACGGCCAGCTGAGCAACCCAGACGCAAGCCTCGGGGTCGTCGCCGTTGACGTGGAAGACCGGTGCGGCGATCATCTTCGCGACGTCGGTGCAGTACTCGGACGAGCGTGAATGTTCCGGAGCGGTGGTGAAGCCGACCTGGTTGTTCACGACGATGTGCACGGTGCCACCGGTGCGGTAACCGCGAAGCAGCGAGAGGTTGAGCGTCTCGGCGACAACGCCCTGACCGGCGAATGCAGCGTCACCGTGCAGCATGAGCGGCAGGACGGTGAAGCCTTCTTCACCCTTGTCGAGGATGTCCTGCTTGGCGCGGACCAGGCCTTCGAGAACCGGGTCGACGGCCTCGAGGTGCGACGGGTTTGCGGTCAGTGAGACAGCGATGTCGTTGTCACCGAACATCTGGATGTACGTTCCGCTGGCACCCAAGTGGTACTTCACGTCGCCGGAGCCGTGAGCGGCTGCCGGGTTCATGTTGCCCTCGAACTCCGTGAAGATCTTGGAGTACGGCTTGCCGACGATGTTGGCCAGCACGTTGAGTCGGCCACGGTGCGGCATACCGATGACGACCTCGTCGAGCTGGTGCTCGGCGGCCTGGTCGATCACGGCGTCCATCATCGGGATGACGGCTTCGGCGCCTTCGAGCGAGAAGCGCTTCTGGCCGACGTACTTGGTCTGCAAGAACGTCTCGAAGGCCTCGGCGGCGTTGAGCTTGCTCAGGATGTACTTCTGCTGAGCGACCGAAGGCTTGGCGTGATGGCCCTCGACGCGGTCCTGGATCCACTGACGCTGATCCGTTTCGAGGATGTGCGTGTACTCGACGCCGACGTGGCGGCAGTACGCGTCGCGCAGCACGCTCAACACGTCGCGCAGCTTCATCTTCTCTTGGCCGTGGAAGCCGCCGACCTTGAACTCGCGGTCCAGATCCCACAACGTCAGGCCGTGGCTGATGACGTCGAGGTCGGGGTGGCTGTGGAACTTGTCCTTGACGAACTGCAACGGGTCCGTGTCGGCCATGAGGTGGCCGCGGTCACGGTATGCAGCGATCAGTTCGAGAACACGGGTGTTCTTGTCGACGGCGCCTTCCGGCACGTCCTTGCGCCAACGCACCGGCTCGTACGGGTTGCCGAGCGCGTGGAAGATCTCGTCGTAGAACTCGTCGCTGATCAGCAGGTTGTGGATCGTGCGCAGGAAATCGCCCGACTCGGCACCCTGGATGATGCGGTGATCGTAGGTCGAGGTGAGGGTCATCAGCTTGCCGACGCCCATCTCGGCCAGCTTCTCGTCGCTGGCGCCCTGGAACTCGGCGGGGTATTCCATCGCGCCGGCGCCGATGATGGCGCCCTGACCCTTCATCAGGCGGGGAACGGAGTGAACCGTGCCGATGCCGCCCGGGTTGGTCAGCGAGATGGTGACGCCGGAGAAGTCTTCGCCGGTGAGCTTGCCTTCGCGGGCACGGCGGACGATGTCCTCGTATGCCGCGTGGAACTGGACGAAGTTCATCGACTCGGTGTTCCGGATGGCGGCAACTACCAGTGAGCGGTTGCCGTCCTTGCCGGGAAGGTCGATCGCGAGTCCGAGATTGGTGTGCTCGGGCGTGACCGCGTTCGGCTTGCCGTCGATTTCGGCGAAGTGCCGGTTCATGTTGGGGAACGCGTTGACTGCCTGGATGATCGCGTAACCCAGGAGGTGGGTGAACGAGATCTTGCCGCCACGAGTACGTGCGAGGTGGTTGTTGATGACGATGCGGTTGTCGAACATCAGCTTCGCGGGGATGGCACGCACGCTGGTTGCTGTCGGGATCTCGAGCGAGAGCGACATGTTCTTGACGACTGCGGCTGCGGCACCGCGGAGAACCTTGGTTTCCTCAGCTCCACCGGCAGGGGCGGGCTTCGCAGGAGCGGCCGCGGGCTTGGCTGCTGCGGGCTTGGAAGGGGCGGCCTTGGCGGCGGGCGCTGCCGTCTTCGCGGGGGCCGGTGCGGCCGCCTTGGCGGGCGGCGCAGGAGGTGCGGTTTTGGGGGCGGGAGGCGTGGCCTTGGGAGCAGCAGGCGGAGCTACAACAGCGGCGGGTGCAGCCGCGTTGCCGTTCGAGGCAGTCCCGTTTCCACCTCCCGTGTTCGCCGAGTCCGGCGAGTAATCGGTCAAGAATTCGTGCCAACTGGGATCCACGGACGACGGATCGTCCTGGAAGCGTTGGTACATCTCGTCAACCAGCCACTGGTTCTGTCCGAATTGGGATGTAGAACTGCTGCTCACGGCAGGTGTTCGCCTCGTTTCTATTTCGGTACCCGATCAGAGCGCCTATATATGTGAGATTAGCCCGAGCGTGTGACGAGCAATTGTGCGGCACACAATTTGTGAGCTGTCTCACGGAAGTCCGTGATCTTGCGATCGCGCACTACCTCTCGGCGGTACAAATCCGTGCCGACTGTCACGCGACGGGGTTGCCTTCGATGACAGTTCTCGACGTCAGATTATTCCCCTCACGCGCCTGCGATGCATCCCAGAGTCCCGAGTAGTGACCACCGGCATACCGCAGAACATCGTGCGGGCCGTATTCAACGATACGTCCCCGGTCAACTACGACAACGAGGTCCGCTCGGGCAGCTGTCGCGAGGCGGTGAGCCACGACGACGGAAGTCCGTTTCCGGGTGACCGACCGACTTGCTTCGAGCACCATTCGTTCGGTCGCGGGATCGAGCGTCGCGGTCGCCTCGTCCAGGAGCAGAAGGTCCGGGTCGACGAGTTCGGCACGGGCCAATGCGATGAGTTGCCGTTGGCCCGCCGAGAGCCCCTGGCCGCGCTCGCCGACGGGATGATTCATGCCTCCACGCATGTCGGCTATCGAATTCAGTGCGCCGACGGAACGCGCTGCTTCCTCGATCTCCGCGTGCGAAGCCGAAGGCCTGCCGTACGCGATGTTGTCGGCGACCGTGCCGGTGAACAGATGCGCTTCTTGCGGTACTACGCCGAGGCGACGTCGGTACTGCGAGAGGTGGAAGTTCCGGATGTCGGTTCCGTCCACGTCGACGGATCCGGACGTCGGGTCGTAGAAGCGGGCGAGCAACTTCACCACCGTCGACTTTCCGGCGCCGGTTCGGCCGACGAGAGCGACCGTCGTGCCCGGCGGAATCTGCAGATCGAAGTCGGAGAGCGCGTCGACGTCCGCGCCCGAGTACCGGAACCCGACTCCGTCGAGATGGACGGCGCCGTCGAGCCGTCCGGAAATCGCGATCAGATCCTCGCTGTCGGCAGTCTCGATCGAACTTCGAGTGCGCAGCAGGTCGCCGATTCGCTGCAATCCGACGTTTGCCTGTTGGTAACCGTCGAACACTTGTGAGAGTTGCTGAATCGGTCCGAACAGCAGTCCGAGGTAGAGCACGAACGCGATCAGCACGCCGGGCGACGTCGACCCGTTGGCGATCTGGTGCGCGCCGACGAACACGACCGCGGCCAACGCGAGGTCGGACAAGAACGAGATGAACGGGAAGTAGATCGAGATGGCTCGCTGCGACCGCATCCGCGATCGTCGGTAGCTCTCGGAGCGTTCTGCGAACCTGCGCGCCGCACCTTCCTCGCGGCGGTAGGCCTGAGCTGCTCGCAGGCCGGCGATGTTCTCCTGGAAGTCGGCGTTGACGAGTGAGATCCGCTCGCGGGACTGGCTGTAGGCCACCGAGGAGATCTTGCGGAAGATCACGGTCGCAACCACGAGCGGTGGGATGACGGCCAGCGCCACCAGACCGAGCGTCACGTCGGTCGCCAGGAGTGCGATCGATATTCCGCCGACGGTCAGGACGCTCACGATCGCCGTCGACATGCCGGTCTGGATGAACGACGAGAGCGCGTCGACGTCGGTGGTCATGCGCGTCATGATGCGCCCGGACAGTTCTCGTTCGTAGTAGTCGAGGCCCAGCCGCTGCAGGTGTGCGTAGCTGCGGACGCGGAGTCCGAACAACACGCGTTCGCCTGCCCTGGCGGTGAGCACCGTCATGACCGCGACGACAACCCAGTCTGCGGCGACCAGGAGCGCGCCGAAAGCTGTCGCGATCCAGAGCGTGTTGCTGTCCGCGGTCACGACCCCGTGGTCGATCGCATATCTGACGAGGGAGGGGAAGGCGATCGCTGCGGCGGAGTCCAGAGCGAGACATGCGACTACTGCCAGCAGAACCCAGCGAACCGGCCGCAGGATCTGTCGGAGTGAGAAGTGCGGATTCGATTCGCGCAGACTTTCGGGTGCGACTCCGGGATCTTCGCGAGCGGGTGGAAGAGCATCGACTGCCGCCCGTAAGGACGGCGTCACTGCGATTCCGCTGAGGGCTCCGGCCATCGGACCGCCTGCACCCTGCGAGGCACTGGTGGTGTTGTCGGCTTCGGATTCAGGTGCCTGCGGCCACAACTGCGCGGTTGTCGGCTCGCGGTGGTCATGACCGAAGGCATCAGGGTCGGCCTCGTCGAGTTCGGCTGGTAGTTCCGGTGCGGAGGAGAACAGGGCCCGAAAGAGCGGACATCGTGCTTCCAGTTCGTCCACGGTTCCGGAGTCGATGATCAGTCCGCCGTCGAGTACCGCAACTCGGTCCGCCAGCGTCAGGGTGGATCGCCGGTGGGCGAGGATCAGGGTGGTCTGCCGCCGTTTGGCTCGGAACGCGTCGAAGATTGCGGCTTCGGTTGCCGCGTCGACCGCGGAGGTCGCGTCGTCGAGGACCAGGATCCTCGGGTCGACCAGCAGGGCTCTGGCAAGCGCGATGCGCTGACGCTGTCCACCCGACAGCGTCAGGCCGCGTTCGCCGACGACGGTGTCGTACCCGTCCGGGAGTGCCTCGATGAAGGCGTCTGCCTGTGCTAAAGCCGCGGCGGCACGGATCTCCTCGCCGGAGGCGTCCTCGCGGCCGAGTGCGATGTTGGCGGCAATGGTGTCGGAGAACAGGAATGGCTCGTCGAAGACCAGGCTGACTGCGGCACGCAACTGTTCTGTGCGCAGTTCGGCGATGGGGAACGTCTCGCCGGCGGTATCGACGCTGACCTGACCCGATGTCGGCGCGTAGAACCGGGGGAGAAGCAAAGACAAGGCGGTCTTCCCCGACGCGGCCGGACCTACGACGGCGACGGTCTCGCCCGGTTCTATGCGGATGTTCAGCCCGGTCAGGACGCCGCGTTCGGTGTCGAATCCAAATGCCACGTCTTCGAAGGTGACTCCGAGCGGTCCGTCGGGCAGGTCCACCGGATGGTCAGGATCGGCGATGTCTGGCTGGGCGTTGATGACGTCGTAGACACGCTCGACAGCGGCGCGCGCCAGCTGCGCCATGACGATCACCGACGACAGGGTTCGGGTGACTCCGATCATCGTGACGATGTAGGTGGCGAACGCGAGAAACGTTCCCACAGTGATCTTGTCGTGTAGCGCGAGATACCCACCGAGGGCGATCACTCCCACCTGCCCGAGCTGGGGCAAGGCGGCCATGGTTGGCGCGAATTTTGCGTTCAACCACGCGGCGCGAAGCCGCTCGGAGTACAGCGTGCGACTGTGCTTTTCGAGCTGGTCGACGGCTCGTTGTTCCTGCCCGAATCCCTTGACGACGCGAACTCCCGTGACAGTTTCCTCGACGTGTTGGGCGAGGTCGGCTGCCCGCTGCTGCGCGGACCACGTTGCGGCGAACAGCATCGGCCGCATCAGAAACACCACGAGTCCTACGGCGGGGATGACGGCCACGGCGACGAGAGTCAGCAGCGGGGAGAGCCATGCCATGATGCCGATCGCGAGTACGAATTGCAGGAGTGCACCCGCCGACATCGGCACCATGGCGAGCAAACCCTGGACGAGTTGTAGATCGGTGATGGACCGGGAGACCACCTGGCCGGTGCGGATCTGATCCTGTCCCCGTCCGTCGAGGCGTTGCAACGAGCCGAGGAGGGCGAGCCGCAAGTCGTGTTGAACATCGAGCGAGAGTCGGCCGGCCAACATCCGCCGGCCGTACTGGCACGCGAAGCGGACGATCGCGAGCAACGCGATCGCCAACGCGACGAAGCCGATCACCTTGCCAGGGTTCTCCTGGCCGGCGGCGTCGAGCGCATAGCGGGTCAGGAGTGGAAACGAGATGTCGATCGCAGAGGCGATGACGGTGACGAGTAGCGCGCCGATGGCAACTCTTCGGTGCAACCAGCATGCGTGGGCCAAGCGGCGGATCCAGCCCGGAGCTCGATCCACGTCTCCAGCTACCGGACTGTCCGTGTTGATCGTGTTCATCGAGATCCACGGTAGACCCGGCCCCAGACAGCTTTTTCAGGTGATGTCGCGGGTCCGGGTTCGCAGCCAACCGAGTCCGCAGAACAGAACGACCCACGCGGCCAGCATCATCGGGCCGCTCGGCCAGGACGCAAAGGCGTCGACGTCGATCGACGGTGCCGCGTTGACGATCGTGCCGATCGTGGCCGAAACGGGAAGCGCGGCGCCGATCCCGCCGAGATCCATCGCGAGCAGCACTGCGCGGACGATCCATTCACCGAAGACGAACCACAAAATGACCGAAAGGGCGCCCGCCATCGACGATCCGGTGAGCAGTGCTACCCCGGCACCCAGCAGTGCCCACAGAGCACACGCCAGAATGCCTGCGGCGCAGATGGCGAAAAGATCGGTGGTGAAGCTGAAATCCCGGCCGAAGAGCAACATCGCACCGATGCTGACAACTTCGACCGCCAGCGCGTAGCCGACGGCGAATACCGCGACGACGGCAAGCTTCGCGCCGAGAACGCCGTCGCGCCCACGCGCGGTGAGAAACGTCGTGGTGAGAGTCTTGTAGCCGAATTCGGAACCGGCTGTGAGCGCTCCGAAGACGGCCGCGAACACCAGGACAAGGGTGTTCGAGACACCCAGGCTGACGCCGGTGGACACAATGTTGATGTCGAAAGTCGTGTCGGCGGAATCGGCCACAACTTCGACGAACGTCCGAGTGGAGGCAGCAATCAGCACAGCCACGACGACCGGTGCGATTGCCAGTGCCCACCAGTAGCGCCGGGTGAGAACTTTGAGTGTCTCCGCGCGCACGAGCGTGGTCATCGGTGTCCTCCGGAAGGTCCGTATGCGGCAGGGCCGTAGTAGCCCGGTCCCGAACCCGGGCCGGGTGGGCGGTGGTATCCGACCGGGGGGACGGCATATTGCGGCGTTGTCATCGCCAGGAACAGTTGCTCGAGATCTGCACCTTCGGTCGCGACGCCGAAGATCGTGACTCCGGCCGCCGTCGCCACCGGTGGGAGCGCGGACGTGTCCGTGCCGCCCACCGCGAGCCGTCCGTCCTGAGTGATCTGGGCGTCGATGATTCCGCGAGCGGCCAACGCCGTGGCGAGGAGCGCGGGGTTGGAGCAGGAGACGAGCAGTCGACTGCGCTGCGAGCGGCGAAGTTCGTCCATGGTCCCTTGGTAGACGAGTGAGCCGGCGCTGACGATGACCACGCTGTCGACGGTTGCTTCCACCTCACGGAGCGCGTGGCTGGAGATCAGAACTGTTCGGCCGGAACCGGCGAAGGTTTGCAGGAACTGACGTAGCCACGCCATGCCTTCCGGATCGAGTCCGTTCGCGGGTTCGTCGAGTACGAGGATCTCGGGATCACCGAGCATCGCGGTGGCAAGGATCAGGCGTTGGCGCATCCCGAGCGAGAATGTTCCGGTCTTGTGGGCTCCGACCGAACCCAGACCGACCATTCCGAGTACCTGCGCGGCGCGTTGAGTCGGCATACCGATCGCGGCGGCGTAGATCTCGAGGTGTGCCAGCGCAGTGCGTTTCGGATGGAGGCTGCCCACGTCGAGGACGGCGCCGACGGTCCGCGCCGGGTTGGGGAGCGAACGCATCGGCGCTCCGTTGACGGTGGCCGATCCCGAGGTCGGCGACACCAGGCCGAGGAGCATGCGCAACGTGGTTGTCTTGCCCGAACCGTTCGGGCCGAGAAAGCCGGTGATCGAGCCCGCCTGTACGTCGAAGCTCAGGTCGTTGACCGCGTGCGCCGCCTTGAACGTCTTCGTCAACCCACGAATCTCGATCGGCGCAGAGAAGGATCCCAGTGCGGTGTTCGTCAATGCTGCTCCCGGGTCGGCGGCGAATACGTGATGCGAGCCTACGGCCCGGACAGCTATCTGCGGATTGCCCGGCGTGTCTTCGTTTCGGGGAGGAGGGCGGCATCGTCGGCAGGCATCACGATGAGGTGATCGGTCCACCTGGCGGGCGCGGGTCCGAAGGCTTCACGCGCGTTCTTGACGACGCCCTTGCCGATGGCCCGGTTACCCGCACCGCCGATGACGGCTCCGATCCCGGCGGGAACGAGTTTGCCGAGGATCAGTGCGCTGCGCCTGGCGGCGTACTTCGTCACGAACTTCCGCACGAGGGTGCTGTTCATTCCCTTCATCGTGGGTCCGGGAATCTTGCTCGTGATCGCGGTTCCCCAATTCTTGGCCGTGATACCGGTGGCCTTCTGGACGATCTCCATGCCGGATTCGCCGAGGGCGACTGCCAGGACCAGGGCGCGTCGTTGCTGGTGATCCTGCACGGAGATTCCGTGCACCGACGCAATCGCCAACGTCAGCAGCGCGGACGCTTCGAGGAAGAAAGCCGATTCCGCACCGACGGCAGCGATGGACGCGACCGTGCCGACGCCCGGCACCGCGGCCGTGGCACCGACGGCACTGCCGCTTCCGGTCACGGCGAGAATGAACATCTTCTCCATCCGCTCGACGATCTGAGCGGGCGACTCGTCGGGGTGCGCCTTACGGACATGGTTGACGTATTTGGCCACTGCGGGCGCTTGCAGGCGGCTTCCGTTGTCGAGAACGGAAACGAGGACCTTCTCGATACGCCCGCTGTCGTTGTTCGTCGACTTGCTCATTGCTGCCCCTCCACAGTTGTCCTCCTCTGAAACGAGGTGGACCGTATCTCGAGAATAGGTGAAGTTTTCGGTAGCGGCGGTGATCGCAGGGGCCATAGGCTCGTACGAGACTCGGTTTTCTTCGTGAGTTTTCCCAGGCAGGAGTTCGAGTGTTATGACCGCCACCCCGGAACCTCGTACGACGACCATCTGGCCGACACTGCGCTACCTCGACGCCCGTTCGGCGATCCACTTTCTGGTGAGCACCTTCGGTTTCGTGGAGAAGGCCGTCTACGGAGAGGGCGACGTGGTCGACCACGCCCAACTCGACTGGCCGGGCGGTGGCGGCATCATGCTGGGTTCGCCGCGCACCGATTCGGCGATCGCCGGCCTACCACCCGGAATCGGTTCGGTGTACATCGTGGTGGACGACGCAGACGCCGCCGATGCACTCTACGAACGCGCTGTCGCCGCCGGCGCCACGATCACGCAGGGATTGCGCGACGAAGACTACGGTTCGCGAGGCTTCACGTGCCGTGATCCAGAAGGTGTGTACTGGAGTTTCGGGACATACGCAGGGGAGTAGCCTCGCCGCGATCTATCTGGTGGCCCAGTGCTGCGCTGGGACCACTTCGGATGGGATGGGCGGATGAGGCGGTGTGCCGTCCCCGAACGGTCGGCCGCCCAACTGTTCGCGGCCGTGTGGTTCGAGCCAGTGCGTCAATTCCGGTCCCTTGGGCACGATTCCGGACGGATTGATCTCGGAATGCACGATGTAGTAGTGAGCTTTGATCTGCGTGAAGTCGATGGTGTCACCGAACCCTGGGGTCTGGAACAGATCGCGCGCGTAGTCCCACAGCACCGGCATCTCGCTGAGTTTGCTTCTGTTGCACTTGAAATGGCCGTGATAGACGGGATCGAATCGCGCCAGTGTCGTGAACAGGCGTACATCAGCTTCGGTGATGCTCTCGCCTACCAGGAAGCGTTGCCGCGCAAGACGTTCGGTGAGCCAGTCGAGCCGGGCGAACAGCGTGTCGTATGCCTCGTCGTACGCCTGCTGTGAACCGGCGAACCCGCATCGGTAGACGCCGTTGTTCACATCGCGGAACACGTACTCGGCCACTTCGTCGATCTCGTTTCGCAGAGGCTCCGGGTACAGATCCGGTGCACCTTCGCGGTGGTACTTCTTCCACTGCGTCGAGAAATCGAGGGTGATCTGTGGGTAGTCGTTGGTGACCACCTTGCCCGTGGAGATCTCCACCATGGCGGGCACCGTGATTCCCCTGGGGTAGTCGGGATCTCGGGCGAAGTATGCGTCCTGTAGTCGCGGGATCTTCAGTACCGGATCGACGCCGCCGGGATCGAGATCGAAAGTCCAGCTTCGCTTGTCGTGGACCGGACCGCAGATGCCCATCGACAGTACGTCTTCGAGGCCGAGCAGGCGGCGGACGATGATGGCGCGGTTTGCCCAGGGACAGGCACGTGCCACGATCAACCGGTATCGCCCCGGTTCGACGGGGTAACCGTCGCGACCGTCCTCGGTGATCCGGGTCTGGATGTAGTTGGTGTCGCGTTTGAATTCACGACCCTCTTCGACGAATGTCGGTTCGCTCGCGCCATCTTCCGTACTCATCTGCGGTTCCTCTCGTTCGAGTGTCAACTGGGCAGGTGCACGTGTACTCGAGCGTATGCCCCCAAAACGTCGAATTTGGCTTTACGTGGAAGCGTTGCGCTGATGGCGCTGCCCCGACTCGTTCGTAGTTGTGGGATCAACCCCGAATCCAGTGCGTCCTCCGCAGCCAGAAGTGTTACTCCGCAGCCGATTCCGCGCCGGCGGTGCGCTGGGGCTGTCAGGGTCGTGAGATCTGCCACGAAACCTTGGAATTCGGAGTACGCCGCGCATCCGAGTACCTCGTTGTCATCGGTGAGTGCGGTGAACCACCGCGTGCGGTTCTCGAGATCAGCGGTGGTGCTGTCGTCGGGCGGGCACAGCGCAGCGACGGCGAGGGCGTCGTCGACCTCGTGGGAGATCAACAGTTGTTCCTCTGGTGGTGTCTCGGTGTAGTCGCCGAGGAATGCGAGGTCGACGGGTCCGGTGATTCGGCCGCCGTGATCGCCGGTGACGTCCAGTAGGCGTGCAGGTTGTAGAAGCGCTTCGACGGAGATGTCCGCCGTGCGCTCGATGAACCACTGCGGTCCGACAATCGCGCCACCGCCGGCCAGGTCCAGTACGTGGATGTCGTCGCCGACCACCCTGGCGGTGTGTGCCGGTCGCAACGCGGAGTCGCCGAGGCCCAGTTCGCGCGCCCATGCGAGTCGGATGATGTCGAGGTGATGATCGTCCACTCGCTACAGGCTAGTCCGGTTCGAACGGGTTGATCGAGATGGCCGAAGGTCGTATATTCCATGTGGACTATTTCGCGCGGAATAGTCAAGAAATAGTCAATTGCGGCTTGTCAGGGAGGGGACTCATGGGTGACGTGTCACTGACGCCTTTGGGAATCACCGTTCTGGGCCTGCTGTCCGAGCGTTCGATGCACCCGTACGAGATGTATCAACTCGCCTCGGTTCGACGGGGCGATCAGCTGGTGAAGATCAAGCCGGGATCGCTCTATCACACGGTTGCGCGGCTGGAGAAGCAGGAATTGCTGGCTTCAATCGGGACCGATCGTGAGGGCAATCGGCCAGAGCGCACGACGTACGAAATCACCGCCCGAGGCCGTGATGCTCTCGAGCACCAACTACGTGAGATGTTGGCGGTTCCGGTGCGGGAGTATCCGCGGTTGCCGCTCGCGCTCGCCGAAATGCACAACCTTTCCGCATCAACTGCGTGTCAGATGCTTCGGATCCGTCTCGCGCACCTCGACAAGACGATTGCGAAATTCGAGGTCGACTACGAAGCGGTGAAGGCCGCGGAAAAACCACGAATCTTCACGGTGGGCGCGGACTACGCCCACGCACTCACGATCGCCGAAAGAGAGTGGATCGGCGCGTTGGTGACAGATATCGAGAGTGGCGAAATGCCTTGGCTCTCACAAGAACTTCTCGACCGGCTGGCCGGCACCGCGGGCTCGTCCGCACTACCTAAGGACTGAAGATGGAAAAGCAGGTCAATCCCTGGCACGCGCTGTGGGCGCTGTGTATCGGGTTCTTCATGATTCTGGTGGACAGCACCATCGTCGCTGTCGCCAACCCCGCGATCATGGAGGACCTCGGCACCGACATCAACAAGGTCGTCTGGGTCACCAGCGCGTACCTGCTGGCGTACGCGGTGCCGCTGCTCGTCACCGGCCGACTCGGTGACAGGTTCGGACCGAAGAACCTCTACATGATCGGCCTCGTACTGTTCACCGGCGCTTCACTGTGGTGTGGTCTGTCCGGCAGCGTCGAGATGCTCATCGTGGCAAGGGCTTTCCAGGGTCTGGGCGCCGCAATGATGACGCCTCAGACGATGGCCGTCATCACACGCACGTTCGCGCCGAACAAGCGTGGCGCCGCAATGGGCCTGTGGGGCGCCGTTGCCGGCGTCGCGACGCTGGTCGGTCCGCTTGCCGGTGGTGTGTTGGTCGACAATCTCGGCTGGGAATGGATCTTCATCGTCAACGTCCCGGTCGGTGTCATCGCCTTCCTCCTCGCGTGGAAGCTTGTTCCGTCGTTGCCGACCAGCGAGCACAAGTTCGACATTCCCGGCGTGATTCTCAGCGCCGCAGGCATGTTCCTGCTCGTGTTCGGAATCCAGGAGGGCAGTTCGTACGACTGGAACGGATTCGTCTGGAGCCTGATCGGCGCCGGTGTGGTGTTGCTCGCGGTGTTCGTGTTCTACCAGTCGCGCAACAAGAACGAGCCCTTGCTCCCACTCGAACTCTTCAAGGACCGCAACTTCTCGCTCGCCAACGTCGCCATCACCGCGATGGGCTTCGCGATCACGTCGATGGTCCTTCCGCTGATGTTCTATACCCAGGCAGTTCGCGGACTCTCCCCGACGCAGTCGGCGCTCCTCCTCGTTCCGATGGCCGTGCTGACCGGCATTTTTGCGCCGATCATCGGCAAGCTCGTCGACAAGACGCATCCGCGCTACATCGCGGGTACCGGCTTCCTGCTGTTCGCGATCGCCCTGGGTTGGCTGGCGCTGGTGATGTCTCCCGACGTCGCGATCTGGGAACTGCTCCTGCCGATCGGTCTGATCGGCTTCGCCAACGCATGCATCTGGTCGCCGCTCGCGGCAACCGCGACACACAACCTGCCTCCGATGCAGGCCGGCGCCGGAGCCGGCGTCTACAACACCACCCGGCAGGTCGGCGCGGTTCTCGGTAGTGCCGCGATCGGCGCACTGATCACCGCACGATTGGCGGCTCAGGGTCTGACCGGCGGCAGTTCAGAAGCCGGAGTGGGTCACCTGCCCGAGTTCGTTCGTGAACCGTTCAGCACGGCGATGTCGGAGTCGATCTGGCTACCTGCAGGCGTGCTGCTCATCGGCTTCGTCGCTTCGGTGTGCTTCGCTCGGCCTCTGCGCGGCGACGCACACGACGACGCGATGGCCGTCAGTGCCGAAGCGCGTCGGGAAACATCACTGCACGATTGAGATAGTCGCTCGGGTCCAGGGCTCGCTTGATCGCCCACATCGTGGCTATGTCCTCCGCGGAGAGGGCCAGGTCCAGATAGTTGCGTTTGAGCGAGCCCACCCCGTGCTCGGAACTGACGTTTCCGCCGTGATCGCGAACCAGTTCGAGGACGCTGCGGTACACGGTGTCGGCGTTCGGGCAGTTCAGGACGTTGAGGTGGATGTTTCCCTCGGCTACGTGGCCGAAGAGGATCGGAATCGCTTCGGGGGCGCGACTCGCGATCACCGCCGCGGCGTCTTCGGCGAAGGTGGCAAGCGAGTCCAGGGGCAGTGCCGCGTCGAATTTCAGTGGGGGACCGAACAGTCCGACCACTTCGGCGAAGCACTCCCGCGCTGCCCACAAGCGCGTCGAGCCGGGATCGTCGACCGCCACCGCCGGGGTTTCCGGCGGGTCGATGCGTTCGAGTACTTCGCCCAGGCGTTCCAGCGGATCGTGGGCACCGGACACCTCGGCGAGCAGGTACCACGCCCGCCCTGTCGGCACCGCGGCGTTCGCGTGTCGAGCGGCCAGTTCGAGTCCGCGGCCGTCCAACAATTCCAGTGCGTCGACGCCGTCGAGAGTGCGCAACGTTCGCCCCGCATCGACGACGTCCTCCAGCCTGTCGAAACCGGTCAGTGTGGTGACCCGGTGAGCCGGCACCTGGTGCAGTTCCAGATCGACTGCCGTGACCACACCGAGAGTTCCTTCGCTGCCCACCCACAGTGCGGGCAGGTTGTATCCGGAATTGTCGGACAACACTTTCGGTGACCGGCGCACGGTGGTTCCGTCGGGGATCACCACCTCGAGGCCGAGCACCTGTTCGGCCATGTTCCCGTATCGAACCGTGTGCAGGCCACCGGCATTGGTGGAGACCATGCCGCCGATGGTCGCCGTGTCCCGTGAAGCTATGTCGACGCCGAATTTCAGGCCGGCGTCGGCCGCGGCGGAATGTACCTGCGCGAGTGTCACTCCCGCTCCGACGGTGATCCGCCTGCCGGCCGCGTCGACTTCACCGATCGTCGTGAGGCGTTCGGTGGAGAGCAGGACGTCGTCGTGCTCGGGCACCGTGCCCGCGACCAGGCCGGTTCGTCCGCCCTGAACGGTGACCGGTACACCGTGGGAGCGGCACACGTTCAGCACTGCCGAGACTTCGGCGGTATTTCCGGGTCGGACCAGGGCGCTGGCGTGCCCGCTGTAGCGCCCCGTCTGGTCGGTGGAACGGGTCGCCAACACGTCGGCGTCCTCGACGACGAACCGGTGTCCCACAACGTCCGCGAGTGCATTTCTCAGACCGTCCACCCGACGATCGTAGGCCGGTTCCATGTGGCAGTGTGGCGGCATGACTGCTCCCGAATCGCACCCCACCCGTCTCGAGCGCTTCACCACCGATGGTGGTGCCGAGGTGGCTGTCCTGACCTTCGCGCACGGACCACTCAATCTGTTCGACCAGGCCATGTTCGACGCGGTCATCGCCGACGTTGCAGCGTTGACCGAGAATCCGCCGCGGGCTGTCCTCCTGCGCGCGGAGGGCAAGGTCAACTCGGCCGGCGTCGACGTCCACGTCTTCGACGGACTGAACCCGGAGCAAGGCGCGGAATTGTGGCGCGAGCTGTTCGCCCAGATCTGCCATCCGCTCGAGGCATTGCCGTGCCCGGTGATCTACGCGGCGCACGGGTTGACGCTGACTGCGGCATTCGAGATCTCCTTGGCCTGCGACATCATTCTCGCGGCGCCCAAGGCAAAGTTCGGGCTGGTCGAGACGGTGGTCGGTCTGACGCCGTCCATGGGTGGACCGCAACGCCTGGCCGAGCGCGCCGGTTCCGGACGGGCTCGGGAGTTGGTCATGACCGGCGATCTGTACGACGCCGCAACCCTGCACGCCTGGGGCGTCGTCAATGCAGTTCACGACGACGTCGACAGTGCGGCGCGGTCCCTCGCGACCAGGTTGGCGGACGGACCCACGCGAGCACACGACGCCACCAAACAGATCGTGGCGGCGTGGCGTTCCGGCGGCATCGCTCATGCGGATTCGGTGACGCCCGGGGTGTCCGGCGCGCTGTTCGACACCGACGACCTGCGCGGCGCCGTCCGCAGTTTCCTCGACGCCGGCCCGGGTAAGGCCGTCTACTCCGGAAAGTAGATATACGGCCTTTATCGTCAGAGACCTCCACGAACTGTGATCCACGTCATATAGTCGAAGGACCGGTGGGTTCGTCAGTGACGTGGAGGTATCGATGCGGTCGACGCTTGTGGAATACCCGTGTTCGAATCTGCTCCTCGCCGACGCCCGCGTCACTCGCGCGGGGGACGGAGTGCTTCGGTACAGCCAACTGGACCCGTCGCTGTCCGAACTCCTCGATATTGCCGTTCATCGGTTCTCCTCGCGCATTGCGGTCGAGGAGGTCGACGGCGAGCAGGTCACCTTCGCGGAACTGTGGGCCGAGGCGTCGCGGGTCGCAGGCGGACTGAAGTCGCGAGGCGTCGAGATCGGCGATCGTGTGGCGATTCGTGTCGCCGCGGGGGTGCGGTGGATGGAGGCGTGCCTCGGCGTCATCCTCGCGGGAGGTGTCCCGGTCTCTGTCGGTGTGCACCTGAGTGACGACGCAGCGGACTTCGTCATCGCGGACAGTGGCTCGGTGCTGGTGCTCGATGGGGAACTCCCACACGGTGTTCCGTTCATCGATGACGGCGCCGCCCCGGACGAGATGGCGATCCTCGCGTACACCGCCGATCCTTCGGGCGAGATGCTGGGCGTCGAGTTGAGTAACGAGAACGTACTCTCCGCTATCGTCGGTATTCTGCACTCGCGCGACTACGGCGTCGAAGGTGTGCGGAATCTGCTGGTGGACAATGATTTCAAGTCCGTGCGTCAGTTCGTGCACGTGCTCGCGACGCTGGTGGTCGGTGGAACGGTGGTCCTCGCCGGCGACTTCTGGCGCGAGAGTGTGCACACCGTCGACATCGTGACCGGGCGGCCCGAGGACTTGCTCGAGCCACGGTTGCTCACGCTCGGACCGGCGGCGCGTGCCGGTTCGAGGTCGGTGCAGTGGATCGACTGCAGCGGATCGCCGATCACGGCCGAGCAGGAAGCGAAGCTGCTGACGATGTTCCCGGCCGCTCGACATGTGATCGGTTGGGGTAAAACCGAAACCTGTGGGGCCGGTCTCATTCTGCCGACCGAGTCGGCACCCACACACCTCGGCAGCGTCGGAATCGCCTTCGGCGGAATGGAAGTGGCGTTGTACGGCCCGGACGCGCCAGGTGGTTTCGGCGAGTTGCTGTGCCGCGGGCCGAGTGTCACGCGTCGGTATTGGAATTCGCCGGAAGCGACCTCGACGAGATTCACCCAGGGGTGGTTCTGCACTCACGACACCGCGCAGATCGACCCCGATGGCTTCGTCCGTATTGTCGAACGCAACGTCGCGTAGTCACGCGAGTGTGGTCGACAAACGAGAGGGACATCATGGCGGACGAGGTTCTCACCGAGCGGCGCGGGCGGACACTGATCATCACCATCAACCGACCCGAGGCGCGCAACGCCATCAACTCGGCGGTCAGTCACGCGTTGGCCGCTGCGGTCGAAGAGCTCGATGCGGACGACGATCTGTCCTTGGCGGTGCTGACAGGTGCAGGCGGAAACTTCTGTGCCGGTATGGATCTGAAGGCATTCGTGGCCGGCGAGAACGTACTCGTGCCGGGACGCGGCCTCGGATTCACGGAAGGGCCCCCACGTAAGCCGATCATTTCGGCGGTCGAGGGCTTCGCGTTGGCAGGCGGCACGGAACTCGTGCTCGCCACCGACCTGGTGGTGGCGTCGTCCGAAGCGAAGTTCGGTATCCCGGAGGTCAAGCGAGGACTGGTTGCAGGTGGCGGCGGATTGCTGCGCCTGCCCAAGCGGATTCCGTACCAGAAGGCACTGGAACTGGCCCTGACCGGTGACAGTTTCACCGCCGAGGAGGCATACCGCTACGGTTTCGTGAACACGTTGACCGAGCCGGGCAAGGCGCTCGAAGGCGCACTCGACCTGGCAGATCGAATCACCCACAACGGACCGCTCGCGGTTGCCGTCACCAAGGAGATCATCGTCAAGGCCGGCGGCTGGTCCGACGACGAAGCTTTCGCGAAGCAATTGCAGGTCATGGCGCCGGTGTTCGCATCCGAAGATGCACGCGAGGGTGCAACGGCGTTCGCCGAGAAGCGTGCCCCGGTCTGGAAGGGGCGCTGAACCGAAATGGCTACTCCTGTTGCAGAACTGCACATGCACATCGAGGGTTCGTTGGAACCCGAACAGATCTACCGGCTCGCCGAGCGCAATCGAATGGATTTGCCGTACAAGGACATCGACGATCTGAAGTCGAGGTACGAGTTCACCGACCTGCAGTCGTTCCTCGATCTCTACTTCGCCAACATGGCCGTCCTGCGTACCGCGGAGGATTTTGCCGACCTGACACGGGCGTATTTCCGTCGGGCAGCAGCCGCTGGAGTGGCGCATGCCGAGTTCTTCTTCAATCCGCAGGCGCACGTAGTCCGCGGTGTTCCGCTGACCGAGGTCCTGGACGGGATCATGGATGCGGTGGCATCGAGTGAGCGCGAGTTCGGGCTCAGCAGTGCGGCAATCGCCGCCATTCTCCGTGATCAGCCGGTCAAGGACGCCGAAGAGGTCTTCTCCGAGATCATTCGCTTGCAGGCGCCGATCGTCGGACTCGGACTCGACTCCGCCGAGGTCGGCAACCCGCCCTCACTGTTCGAGGATGTCTTCGCCCGTGCGCGTGCCGAGGGCTTGCACGTGGTTGCTCACGCCGGTGAGGAGGGACCGCCCGAGTACATCTGGCAGGCGCTCGACATTCTCGGCGCCGAGCGCATCGACCACGGCGTCCGGGCGCTCGAGGACCCTGCCCTCATCGAGCGTCTGGTCGACGAGGAGATTCCACTGACGGTCTGCCCCTTGTCGAACGTTCGTCTGCGAGTGTTCGATTCGCTGTCGGACCATCCGCTTCGATCGATGCTCGAGATGGGTTTGATCGTCACGGTCAACTCCGACGACCCGGCCTATTTCGGGGGATACGTCGACGACAATTTCACCGAACTGGGCCGAGCCTTGGGGCTGACCGAGGCCGAGCGCGACACCCTCGCCCGGAACTCGATCAAAGCCTCGTTCGCCAGTGACGCGCGAAAAGCGGAACTGCTGAGGCACTAACTGCTGCGGCACTAACTGCTGCGGCACTGACCGTCAGTCGCCGAGCACCTGACGTAGGTATTCGTTGTCGAACACTCGATTCGCGTCGTACTTGTCTCGAACGGCGACAAAATCGTCGAGTCGATCGTACGTAGGACGCAGGTCGTCGACGGTCCGGTTGTGCATTTTCCCCCAATGCGGCCGGCCGTCGACGGCGCGCGCGATGGCTTCCACTGCGGCGAAGTATTCGGTTTCAGGTCGGCGGTGGTACTGATGGACCGCGATGTAGGCGGTGTCGCGTCCGTGAGCGGTCGAAAGCCAGAGGTCGTCGGCGGCAGCAAAACGTACTTCGACGGGGAAAGCGACGTTCGTTCCGGACTTCTTCATCCAGCGATCGATTTCGTGGAGCGTCTCGGTGACGTGTTCGCGGGGAATCGCGTATTCCATCTCCTTGAACTTCACCCGGCGCGAGGACGCGAATACTCGGTAGCTGCGATCGGTGAACTCGCGGGCGCCGAGCAGTCGAGACGACACGTTGTTGATTCTCGGGATCGCGGCCGGTGCCAGGGTCGCGACGCGATTGACGCCTTCGAAGAGTGTGTTCGAGAGGAGTTCGTCGTCGACGAACGCGCGGACCTTGCCCACCGGATCGGGTTCGGTGTCTCCGGGGAGTCGGGTGTTGCTCTTCGTGAGCACACGGTCGGTATGCGGAAACCAATAGAACTCGAAGTGATCCAGGCCCAGACGATCGCTCTCGAGGGTGTCCAGTATGTGAGACAGCGTGTCGGGTTCCTCGATTGCGCGGAGCGTGAATCGCGGTACGCAGGCGAGAGTGATCTTCGAAATGATGCCGATTGCACCCAATCCGAGGCGCCCCGCTTCGAACAATTCGACATTTTCGTCGGCACTTGCGGTAACCACGGATCCGTCGGCGAGAACGATCTCGATTCCGCGAATCTGTGTGGCGATACCGCCGAATCGGGCGCCGGTTCCGTGCGTGCCGGTGGATGTCGCGCCGGCCAGTGACTGGACGTCGATGTCGCCGAGATTGGCCATCGCATATCCGCGTTGCCACAGGGCGTCGTTGAGGGCGTGAAGGCGAGTGCCTGCAAAAACAGTGACCAGCGCGCCGTCGTCGGTCGGCGTGATCGAATCGATTCCGCTCAGGTTGTCCAGGCTGACGAGGATTCCGTCGGTGACCGCGACACCGGTGAACGAATGGCCTGCGCCGACGGCCTTCACACGTTGGCCACGCGCCGCAGCCTCGGCGACCAACGACGAAAGTTCACGGGTATTTGTCGGCGTCGCAAAGCGACGCGGCGCGGCGCTTTGAGTGCCCGCCCAGTTCTGCCAAGTGTCCGAAGCCATTACGCAATAATGTACTTGGACGGTCGTCCAGGCAAGTATTGCGCGAAGATTTTGTCATTTGCGTTCTACGATCATTGGATGCTGAACAGGCTCCCGGCGGACGAACGCCGCACACAATTGGTCGAGTCCGCTTTGTCCATTGCGGAACAGCGCGGTGTCAGTTCTGTGACGGTAAGGGCGGTGGCAGAGGAGGCCGGCGTATCGCTCGGCGTCGTTCATTACTGCTTCGAGAGCAAGGAAGCGCTGATCGCGGCAATGGGTGAGACGCTCATTCTGCAGCTCAGTGCGTCGATGCAGTACGCATTTGCGCAGGTCCGACACGCACCGGATCTCAGTGGCGTGCAGGGGCTCAAGGAATTGCTGCATATCGGGTTGACGGGAATGTGGCCCACCATCGAGGCAACGCCGGACAGGCAGTTGTTGACCTACGAAATCACCGCGCAGGCTCTCCGCAGTCGTAATCTCGGTGCCGAACGCGCTGGGGCTGTTGCTTTCGAGCAGTACCGAATCATGGACGAGCTTGCGGTTTCGTTTCTCGAGGAGTGCGCCAAGATTTCCGGCACCGTGTGGACCGAGCCGTTGAGTTCGATTGCGCGCCTGAGCCTTGCACTTATCGACGGCCTCGTCCTGCGTTGGCTGGTCGATCGTGACTCCGACGCGACTATTGCGGAGTTCGGAGAAATGGTTCAGGTAATTGCCAACAAAGCAGTGATCGCGCCCCAGTAGAAGTGCCATCCTGGACATACGTCCAATATTGGTGATTGACTGGTCGCACGCCGCGACGATTGGATCATCTGTGACCCGGACCCTCGATCGACTCACTGCTGCCACGCGAGAACTCGACCCGCCTCTGGCCGCTCTGGATCTGACCACACTGCGCAGTAATGCAGCCGACCTGGTGCGCCGCGCCGGTGGAACGCCGGTGCGAGTGGCGAGCAAATCGGTTCGTTGTCGGACGGTTCTGGCTGAAACTCTCGGCGACACACTGACCGCGTCCGGCGGATTCCGCGGAATCATGGCGTACTCATTGCGCGAGGCTTTGTGGCTGGTCGGGTTGGGCGCACGGGACATCCTGATGGGATACCCGACCGCCGATCGCGGTGCCATCGCGGATCTCACTTCCGACGACACCGCTCTCGAATCGATCACCTTGATGATCGACGACGATGCACAGTTGGATCTCATTCGTTCGGCGTCGACGGGGGATGCGCCTGTCCGGGTGTGTCTCGACGTCGACGCGTCACTGCGGATCGGCCCGATCCATCTGGGCGTACGACGCTCACCGCTGCGCGAACCTGCCGCGGTCGCCGCACTCGCGGCGCGTGCGCGCCAACGCGGATTCTCCGTTGTAGGAGTGATGTTCTACGAAGCTCAGATTGCCGGGCTTCCTGACACCAGTGCTCCGATCGGTTGGGTCAAGAAAGCCTCTGCGCGCGAATTGGCGTCCAGAAGGGGCGCTGTGGTCGCGGCCGTCACCGATGCCGTTGGTGCACTCGAGATCGTCAACAGCGGCGGCACGGGGTCGCTGGAGGTCAGCTCGGCCGATCCTGTGGTGACCGAGGTAACAGCAGGCTCCGGGTTGTATGTACCGACCCTGTTCGACCGCTACCGCGCCTTCCGACCCGATCCTGCGCTGTTCTTCGCTCTGTCGGCAGTGCGCAAGCCGACTCCGTCCGTCACGACCCTGTTCGGCGGCGGATACATCGCGTCGGGACCTGCGGGAGCCACCCGCGTTCCGTCGCCGATTTGGCCTGCCGGTCTCAAACTGCTCCGCAACGAAGGGGCAGGCGAAGTTCAGACCCCGGTCACGGGAAAGGAAGCCGGAAACATCGCGATCGGCGACCGCGTGTGGTTCCGGCACGCCAAGGCCGGCGAGTTGTGCGAGCGTTTCGACCGCGTGTACGTGGTCGAAGCCGACGGCACCCGAACCTCGGTTCCCACCTACCGCGGTGAAGGACAGTGTTTCGGGTAGGGCAGGCTTCGGGTAAGGCAGGCTTCGGCTAGCTCGTCAGCCTCATGAACGCGCCCAGTTCCACCAATCCCGCGGGCGTGCTCGGCATGTACTGCGTCAATGCGTGCGATCGGACGATGATCGCGCACCACTTGCCGCGTGAGACAGCAACGTTGAGGCGGTTCCGCGACAGCAGGAACGACATTCCTCGCGGGACGTCCTCGACGGCGGAGGCAGCCATCGACACGATTGCCACCGCGGCCTCGCGTCCTTGGAACTTGTCGACGGTGCCGACCTCAACCTCCGTGAGACCGGCCTCGGTGAGATCGCGCTCGACGGTGCCCACCTGGGCGTTGTACGCCGCGACCACGAGAATGTCCGACTGCTCCAGCGGCCTGGTTCCCTCGAACTCGCTGGGGTCGGTCCACGGTGTACCGAGAAGTTCCTGGATCTGGCGAACGATCTCCTGCGACTCTTCCGGCGAGTACGTGGAATTGCCGCGGTGATCGACGTACACCGTGTGCACTCCGGCGGCGAGTCCGTCGAGTTTCCTTGCTGCACTGACGGTTTCCTGGGAGTGGAGTTTGCTCTCGTACGACAGTGCAGACACGGGGGCGCACAGATCGGGGTGCATTCGCCACGTTTTCTCGAGGAAGTAGCCGAGTTCGGGTGGCAGTGCACCGTGTCCCTCGGCGAGCCAACCGAGTGCCGATTCGTCGACAGGTTCGGGGTGCGTGCCTTGGCTGACCTGCGGCAGTTGCTGTGGATCGCCCAGTAGCAACAGGTTTCGCGCGGAGATCGCGACGGCAATCGTGTTGGCCAGCGCGAATTGACCTGCCTCGTCGACCACGAGCAAGTCCAAACTGCCGGCGGGAACACGATCGGTGTTCGCGAAGTCCCATGCAGTGCCGCCGATGACGCAGCCGACGCCTTCCGCTTCGCCGATGAAACCGGCGTATTCCTCGGACGCGATGTCCTGCCATTCCGCGGTCTTGCTGCGGCTACCCTTCTTTGCGACCAGTGCGGGGTCCACGCCGGCCTTCAGAATGCCGCCGAGCATGTTCTCGACCACCGAATGTGATTGTGCCACCACGCCGATTCGCCAATGGTGTTGTTCGATCAGTGTCTTGACGACGCGAGCGCCCGTGTAGGTTTTGCCCGTACCGGGAGGACCTTGCACCGCCACGTAGGAATCGTCGAGGTCGAGAAGTGCGGCGGTGATGGCGTCGGCGTAGTTGTTGTCGGCGCCGACAGGTGGCAGCGGTGAACCCGAGAGCGTTCTCGGGGTGCTGCGCCTGAGAATGTCGACTGCCGCGATGTGTGGCAGTTCGGGCAGGCTCTCACTGGCGCCGGACGCGGCAGCGGCGATGGACTTCTCCATACGTCCGGTGGGAATCGGACGACCAGGTGCCAACGCGACCGGGGAATCGATGTATTCGTCACCGCTGAGCAGTTCTTCCACGGTGACCACGTCGAGCCCTTCGGACTTGACGACGGCGGTGACCTTGACGCTGCTAGTGCCGCGCTGGGTGGGGTTCTCGCTAGCAACTGCATCCGGGGAGGGGGTTGCGTAGAGCGCGAAAAGATCACTGCCCGGGCTCAAAGACGTTCCGGTGCCGAAACTTCCGGTCAATTGGATGTGGCGACGAAACTTCTTCTGCCGCGGGGTGCTCTTGTGCCAGTCCGCTTCGATTTCGGACTGCTCGACCACCATGACGTCGCGGATGTCCACGAGGTCTTCGATCGGTGTGACCAATCGGTCGAAGTGGGCCCACCAGTACGGCTTCCGCTCGCGATTGTGGTAACCGACTGCTGCGGCCAATAGAGCAGCAGCCTGCTGATCGGGGGTGCGTGTCGAACCGGCCTTGTGGCCGGCGAAGTCGCGGAGTGCGATTTCCGATTCGGTGAGTTCTTCGAGTGGAATCTTGATCTGTCCGGTCGGCTCACGAAGTTCGACACCATGTTCTGCGGCGCGCTCGGCGAGCCAATCACGCAGGCGGAGAGTGGATTCGCAGTCGTACTCGTTGTAGTCGGAGATGCCCTGAAGAAGATCCCTGGCCTGGTCGGCTTGTCCGCCGTCGCGCAATTCGCAGTAGTCGGCATAAGCGACGACCGAGGCGGCGGCGTTGGTCACGTCACCGTCGCGGCCGTGCTCACCCATGTAGAGCGGCTCGAGTTTCTTGATGCTGTACGAGCGTTGTCCGATCCGTAGGCACGCGCGGACGATCGGATACAGGTCGACGAGCACGTTCTCGCTGAGCAGCGTGTCCACTGTCTGCTCACCGACACCGTGACGTGCGGCCAAGCGCAACAGCGCCGATTTCTCGTACGCGGCGTAGTGGTAGATGTGCATGCCGGGGTGGGCTTCACGGCGCGCGGTGACGTAGTCGAGGAAGTCGAGGAGCGCTTGGCGCTCACCCTCGCGGTCGTGTGCCCAGAACGGCTTGAACACATAGTTGTCCGCCGGCCCTTCGACCACGCCGAACAGGTACTCCAATCCCCAGTCGGTGGATCCGTCCTCGGCCCAGAGTGGATCGCCCTCGAAGTCGAAGAAGATGTCGCCGTCGTCGGGGACGGGTAGACCGCCGAGCGCCGAGGGCTCGTAGACCTCGAATTCGGCGTCGCCGGATTGATCCTGGCGTAGTTGAACGGCTGCCTGCGCACGGAGTTTGTCGAGGGTTTCCCGGCGAATTCCCTCAACTGCGCCAGTGCTCGAGGCAAGTTCGTCGATTGTCGTGATCCCCGAGACGATCAGTTGTTCGCGCTGATTGCCGCGGACACCCGCAACCAGCAGGAGGTCCCGATGGCTTTCGACCTCGACGCTGCAGGTGTCGCAGCGGCCGCAACGCAGGTACCGATCGTCGAGCCACTGGGTTGGTTTTCCCTCGGCGCGGTGCTCGTCGAGGACTCGTTCGAGTTCTGCTCTGCGCGCCGCGAACACCGGTGCGATGTCTCCGATGTCGTGTGACGACGTGCTGCCGTCTCCGAGCAGTAGATGAACCTGATCGGAGGCGGCGATTGCATTGCGCTCCAACGCGTCTGCGTACGCGGCGAGTTGGAGGAGCGCCGACACCTTGGCATGCCGGGAGAGTTTGCTGTCGTAGACGGCGTACGTGTCGCCCTCACGGACGAGGAAATCGCAGAAACCGAGGAATCGGCCGTCGAAGAAGGTTCCCTGATAGATGACGGGCGCACCGGATCGGGCGGCCTCGACGGTGGCCAGGGTGGCGGCGGTCAACCCCGCGCGTGAGTGTTCCGGCCGCGGCATGACGACGACGCCGTCACCGTGTTGATCGATGAACTTCTGAAGCTGTTCGCGCTCGTGCGAGTCGCCGAGGCTCGACGTTCGCTCGAGCATCGGATCCGCCTCGGCGGCCTCGGCCGCGATCAGACCGGTACGGGCGTCGAGTTGCCGCAGCAGTGCGAACTCGCACGAGGCCGCAGCCGAGAGGTCGCTGGCGCTGTAGACGATCTGATCATCGAGTAGGAACACAGGGCGATTGTGCCATCGCTCACCGACAAGGCAACCCACCAGTAATCACCCACGCGCCGCGGATACCGGTGGCGGAGTGCAGAATGACGATCATGCCTTTCTTCGACGGACGAACCGGTCAGGTGCACTTTCGGCATTGGCCGGCGGCAGGGGGTGTGGTGCCCACGGTGTCATTGGTCTTTCTGCACGGTCTCGGTCAGCACAGCGGTCAGTACCACCGCTTCGCGGGCGCTATGACGGCGTCGGGGATAGACGTGTGGGCGATCGATCACACGGGGCACGGCTTGTCGGAGGGGGATCCGGGGGTAGGCGCTCCGCTGTCCGATCTTGCTGCCGATGCAGCAGCGCTGGCTGACATCGCTCTGGCGGAACTGCCCGAAGTCCCGCAGGCGGTGATGGGCCATTCCTTGGGTGCGGTGACGGCGCTGACGATGTTGGCTCATCGCGATCACGATTTTGCCTCCGCGGTGCTGTGCGGCATTCCGCGCAGCGCGGTCGAGCAACACGGTTGGGGGGAACTCTCCGAAGCCGGGATTCCGGTGTTGGTCGTCCACGGCACTGACGACCGGATCGCGCCGGTCGATCCGGTCCGAGACTGGGCCCGGACGCTGCGCAACGTCGAGATGCGCGAGTTCGAGGACGCCGGTCACGACCTGCTGCACGAGAAGGTTCACGCCAGTGTCACCAACGTCAGCCGTGAATTCCTTCTCGCGCATTCCAGATAGGCCTCTCAGGAGAGTGCGTCAAGGACCTCTTTCGACGTGACGGGATGCGAGAACATCGGGTAGTCGAAGGTGATCGCGTTCTCGTGTTCGGCCACCGAAGTTCCGGCCACACAATCGGTGAGAGTGATGACCCGGTAGCCGTTCTCGTATCCGGTGCGCATGGTCGATTCGACGCAGCAGTTGGTCAGGAAACCGCCGAGAATGATCGTTCGAATTCCTTTGCTGCGCAGAATGAAATCGAGGTTGGTACTGGCAAATGTGTCGAGTCCACGCTTGCCCTCGATGACGATGTCGCCGTCCTTCGGGGTGAGGTCGTCGACGATCGCGGCGCCCCACGAGCCCTTCACGAAAGCCTTGCCGTCGACGACGCCCTTGAGGATTCCGTACGGATGCGAGGTTATTTCGTTGTACCCCTCGGCGAAGGTGATCGGAGCGTGCATCACGGTGACACCCGCCGCGCGGGCCGCATCGACCAGCGCGGCGGTGTTCGCGAGGAGTCCGTTCGATTCCATGACAGGTGCGACGGCCTCGTGGAGGACGCCGCCTTCGGTGGTGAAGTCGTTCTGGTACTCGATGAGCACGACGGCGGTGGTTGCGGGGTCCAATTCGAGCTTGTCGGTCATGGTCGGCACCTTCTCTGTTGTGGTCCGGGTCACGAATCTTCTCAATTAAACAGTTTGTCAGACAAGCAGGCAAGGGGTGGTAGCGTCGCGGCATGGATACGACTCCGTTGTCGCGCATGCCGCTCAGCCTTGCCGTGTCGGGAAGAATCCGCGCTGCCATTCTCGACGGCTCGCTTCCCGTCGGTGAGGCATTGCCGACCGAACAGGAACTCGCACAGACGTTCTCGGTGGGTCGATCGACGGTCCGTGAGGCACTTCGCGTCCTGCAAGCGCAGGGATTGCTGACTGGCGCGGACACTACGTCGACTGCCAGACCTCGGGTGACGCACGAGCATACGGCCGATTCCGCAGCCACCGCCCTCAGTACGGCGTTGCAGGTGGGTGCAGTTCCGCTGGGCGATCTTGTCGAATTACGAGTGCTGCTCGAAGCCGCCGCACTGCGCACAGTCGGTGCGGTTCCAGGCGAGGCCAGGGACGCGATCGAGCGGATGCGCGTCGCGACGCTTGCCGACGACTCGGTCGCCTTCCACGACGCGGACGTCGACTTTCACGTTGCACTCGCCGGAGCGGGCGGGAACAAGGCGTTCGGGTTGGTCATGACGGTTCTTCGGGACAGCATCGCCGGCTACTTGCTGAGCGAACTCGACGCGCGCGAGAACTCGGAAGCCACACTCGGTGCACTCCTGAAAGAACACGAGGGTATCGCCGACGCGATCGAGCGCGGCGCCTCCGACGAGGCTGCCCATTTGGTCGAGCGCCACGTGCGCGGATTCTACGAAGGACGAACGGAATGACCACGAGTATCGATCTGTTGGGCGAACGCTTGCAGAAAGCGCTGGGGGACAGAGCCACAACCGACCCCGACCGAATGGGCGCGTACGTCCGGGATCAATCACTGCTCACTGCGGCCGGAAAGCCTGCTGCACTGGTCAAAGCGCAGACGGTCGACGACGTCGTCGCCGTCATGACGGTGGCCCACGAACTCTCCGTTCCGGTGGTGACGCGAGGGGCGGGAACCGGGTTGGCCGGCGCCGCCAACGCGCTCGACGGATGCATCGTGCTGAGCGTCGCGGGCATGGATCGCATTCTCGAGATCGATCCTGCCGCGCGCACCGCCACGGTGGAGCCCGGAGTGATCAATAATGACCTGGCCGAAGCTGCTGCACAGCAGGGCCTTTGGTACGTTCCTGATCCGGGAAGCCGGGCGATCTCGAGTATCGGCGGCAACCTGGCGACAAATGCGGGCGGCATCTGTTGCGCAAAGTACGGTGTCACCGGCGATCACGTCGCGGCCCTGACGGCGGTACTGGCGGATGGGCGTCTGATCCGTACCGGTGCGCGGACGCGCAAAAATGTCGCGGGGTTGGACCTGACACATCTGCTCGTGGGGTCTGAGGGCACTTTGGCCGTCATCGTCGAAGCCACGATGCGATTGCGAACGGCGCCCACTGCAGCGACCACCGTCGTTGCATTTTTCGATTCCGCGGAGTCCGCGATCGATGCGGTCCTCGCGGTGTCGGCAGTGGCCGAACCGTGTCAGATGGAGTTGATGGACGACGTCACCATCGGCGCGGTCAACCGCCTGACGAAGATGGGGCTGGACGAGTCGGCCGGGGCGATGCTGCTCATCCAGTGCGACGGTAGGTCAGCTGCCGCCGAAGCTGCGGACTGTGCCGCAGCGTGCGAAAGCGTCGGGGCGAGAGAGGTTTTCCACACCGATGATCCGGTGGAAGGTGACGAGTTCACCGCGGCTCGCCGGATGGCATTACCCGCTCTCGAGGCGATGGGCACGGTGCTACTCGACGATGTCGCGGTGCCCGTGCCTGCGTTACCGTCCATGCTGGGGTGCATCCGAGAGGCGGCCGAGCGTCACGGTGTCACGATCGGAACCTTCGGTCACGCCGCCGACGGAAATCTCCACCCGACCATCGTGTTCGACGCCGCCGAAGCCGGGGCGCAGGATCGTGCCCGCGGAGCGTTCGACGACATCGTCGCCGGGGCGCTGGCGTTGGGCGGAACGATCAGCGGTGAACACGGTATCGGCGTGCTCAAAGCGCCGTACATGGCAGACATGGTCGGTCAGACCGAACGCGAGATGATGCTCGCAGTGAAGGCCGCATTCGATCCGAAGAACATTCTCAATCCCGGACGAGGTATCTGAGCGATTCGTCTGTCGTACTCATCGTAAATTGCGCTACCAGACGAACGTGTTGCCGCACGACGCTTTTCGAGTGACGATGGCCGTCATGAAGCTGTTGATGCTCGGAGGAACACGGTTCCTCGGCCGCGCCCTCGTCGACGACGCTCTGGCACGGGGCTGGGAAGTGACAGTGCTCCATCGGGGGCTCACCGGAGCGCCGCCGTCTACGGCGGAGGTCCTGTTCGCTGATCGCACCGATCAGCGAGCGATGGCCGAGGCGCTCGGTGACCGTCGATGGGACTTCGTCGTCGACACGTGGTCGGGTAGCCCCCGGGTGGTCGGTGAGAATGCACGCGTCTTGCGCGGTCACGTCGAACGGTACGCATACATTTCCAGCGGATCCGTCTACCAGTGGGGCTTGCACGTCGACGAGAGCTCACCTGTTGTTGCCGCTTCCGCGACGTCCGACGACGGCAGCGATTACGCGTCCGCCAAACGCGGCGCCGAACTCGCTGTCCTGGAATTCTTCCCGAATGCACTGCTCGCGAGGGCAGGGCTGATCCTCGGACCACACGAGGACATCGGGCGATTGCCGTGGTGGCTGCGGCGCATCGGCGCAGGAGGCCGCGTCGTTGCTCCCGGGGTGCCGACCAGGCCACTTCAATACGTCGATGTCCGTGACATCGCATCCTTTGTCCTGTCCGGACTGGCCGCAGGGATCGGCGGGGCATATGACGTCATCAGCCCGTCCGGGCACACCACAACCTCCGGGCTCCTTCAGGCGTGCGTGGACGCCACCGGTTCGGGCGCGGAATTGGTGTGGATCGACGAGGACAGGCTGGCGGCGGCTGGAGCGCAGCCGTGGACACAACTCCCGTGTTGGGTGCCGCAAGAGGGCAAGTTCGCAGGCTTCCTCGAAGCCGACACTGCCAAGGCAGCGCGAGCGGGACAGGCAGGGCAGGCGGGACTGCGATGCCGCCCGGTCGAAGACACCGTGCGAGACACCTGGGCGTGGATGCAACAGGAAACCCTGCCGGCCCAGCGGGAGGATCGTGCGGTGCACGGATTGCCTCCGGAGATCGAAAGAGAACTTCTTTCCGCCGGAGACTGAAATGCGTCTGGCCCGGTTCGCATTCGAACCGGGCCAGACGCGTGAAAGACGAGAATCAGGCGTACAAGTCGCTGATCTTGGTCTTGTGAGCTTCGTGAATGATGTTGCGCTTGAGCTTGAGCGTCGGCGTCAATTCGCCGGTCTCCTGGGTGAAGTCGACCTCGAGGATCGTGTACTTCTTGATCTGCTCGGGGTTGGAGACCTTCTTGTTGGCGTCGGCAACGGCTGAGTCGATCTCGGCGATCAGATCGGCGTTCTTCACCAGATCGGCAATCGCGGTGTTCGCGGGCAGGCCGTTGCGCTCGACCCAACCGGGCAGTGTTTCCGGATCGAGGGTGATCAGTGCACCGATGAACGGCTGGCCGTCACCGACCACGAGGCACTGGCTGATCAGAGCGTGCGCACGCAGGGAATCCTCGAGGCCTGCCGGTGCGACGTTCTTACCGCCGGCGGTGACGATGATTTCCTTCTTGCGGCCGGTGATCGAGACGTAACCCTCGTTGTCGATCGATCCGAGGTCGCCGGTGTGGAACCAGCCGTCGACGATGGATTCGGCAGTGGCCTTCTCGTTGTGCCAGTAACCGGCGAACACGACCGGGCCCTGCAGGAGGAGTTCGCCGTCTTCGGCGATCCGGGCGGCGTGGCCGTTGATCGGCTTGCCAACGGTGCCGACGCGCTGCGCGCTCGAGGTGTTGACGGTGATTGCGGCGCTGGTCTCGGTGAGTCCGTAGCCCTCGTAGATCGGGATGCCGACGCCGCGGAAGTAGTGGCCGAGGCGCGCACCGAGAGCTGCGCCGCCGGAGACCGCACGCTCGCACTCGCCGCCCAGTGCTGCGCGTAGCTTCGAGTAGACGAGCTTGTCGAATACCGCGTGCTTGAGCTTGAGTGCCAGTCCGGGGCCACCCTTTTCGAGGGATTCGCTGTACTCGATGGCCGTGGCCGCAGCCTTGTCGAAGATGCTGCCCTTGCCGCCGTCGACGGCTTTCTGGCGAGCCGAGTTGTAGACCTTCTCGAACACGCGGGGCACCGACAGGATGAAGTTGGGCTTGAAGCCGGCGAACTGCTCGAGGAGCGTCGTCAGATCCGACGTGTGGGCGACGGTGACCTTGGCGTCGAAAGCGCCGAACGAGATCGCTCGCGCGAACACGTGGGCGAGCGGCAGGAACATCAGTGTCTTCTTGCCGGGGACCATCGACTCCGGCATCGCTAGGCGGCAGGCGTTGGACTCGGCGTAGAAGTTCGAGTGCGTCAGCTGGACACCCTTGGGGCGTCCGGTGGTTCCGGAGGTGTATATCAGGGTCGCGGGCGAGGCTGCGGTGACCTGGTGACGACGAGTGTGCAGTTCTTCGTCGGTGATTGCGGAACCGCGGCTGGACAACTCGTCGATCGCACCCGACTCGATGACCAGGACTTCGCGTAGGGCTTCTGCGCCGTCGGTGACTTCCTTGTGGGTCTCCGCGTGCTTGGCCGTTTCGACGACCAGAAGCGTCGTCGCGGAATCCTCGAGGATCCACTGTGCCTGATCAGGGGAGGAGGTCTCGTAGATCGCGACGGTGCATCCGCCGGCTGTCCAGATGGCGTAGTCGAGAACGACCCACTCGTAGCGAGTCGCGGACAGGATAGCGACGCGGTCGCCGAGCTCGACACCTGAAGCGATCAGGCCCTTGGCAACTGCGGAGACCTGCTTCGCGAATTCAGCTGCGGTGACGTCGACCCATCCACCGTTCGACGGCCTCTTGAACGGCACGAATGTGGGGTCTTCTTCGGCATGACGGAACACGGAGTCGGCCATTGAAACGTTCTCCGGAATTGAGAACGACTGTGGAACTGAGAACTCGCGCACTATTGACCCCTCCAGTGACTACTGACATTTCTGATGTGCATTGCATCACATTAGTCGTCATTTTGCACTGTCGTTACTATTCGGTAGAACTGGTCGGGCGCTGACCTGCAGTTTAGTGTGACCGGCTGTTTACAGGTACTCAGGCGACGTGTTGGAGCGTGCGGCCGTGCACGGACAACCAGCGGCGAATCGCGTAGTCCAATCGGTCCGGATCCACGCCGAGTTGCTCTGCAGTAGCTGCAAGGATCTCCGAGGTGTCTCCCGGCAGTTCGGTGGTGCCGAGTGTTGCGCTGATGAAGGTGTCGGCGGCGGTGCCCAGATCGGTGTGGGGGATTCCGGCCAACATCAACAGGTGCGCCCAGGTCACTTCGGAACCGTCTCCGCAGGCGTCGACCCAGGCGTGGTGAACGGCATCGAGAGCGTTGTCGGAATCAGCAGCGGACAGCAGGTCCTCGACGCTGTTGATCCGCAAGTGATGGAGTTTCTCGGCGACCTGTTGGATGTGACGTGCTTCGATCGGGACGCCCGTCGCCGTGTAGCGGCGCTTGTACGAGCCGATCTTGCCTGCCCACTGGTCCGAGCTCCCGGCTTCCTCGAACGTGCGGAGGAGTTCGCGTGCGCCGTCCGTGACGGGTTTGTCTTCGCGGGCTTTCCGGTAGGCGAGGTAGCGATCGACGACGGTCACTTCGCTGTGGCCCGACGTGGACTGCACGGATTCGATGATGCACAGGGCGAGGCTCTGTCGATAAGCGTCTGACGCAACCCATGCGGACGGGTCGCCCAGGCGGTCACGGCACGCAGCTGCGACGGCGTCGACGGTATCGGTCGAGATGGTCACGGTTCCTCCAGAAAGCTGATTCTTTTTGTTCCATTTGGGCTATCGGCACCGAGGAGCGAAATGTTGCACACATCACAAATTCACATAGTTTTCTTGGACTGCGCTCAGGTGAGAAAGAGTCAGGGCTCAGGCGAGGAAGGTCAGAACTTCGTCGTCGCTGAGTTGATGAAAGTCCTCGAATGCAGCACCGACGCCGCCCAACAGGGCAGGAACGAAGGGGCAGATGACGCGATCGGCCGAGCACGCGATCACTCTCATGGCTTCGGGGGAGGCGACGGGTACAGCGACGATCACGCAGGCAGCACCCGCGGTGCGCGCACACCGGCAGGCAACTGCGGCACTCGCTCCCGTCGCCATTCCGTCGTCGACGATCACCGCGGTGCGTCCGTGGAGGGAAACCGGGGTCCGTCCTTCACGCAGAAGGCGCGCTCGCCGCTCCAACTCGAGTCGTTCGTCGTGTTCGACGGCGGCGAGTTCTGTTTTCGAGACGCGAACCGCTGCGATGACGTCGTGGTTGAGGACTCGCACCCCGCCCTCGCCGATAGCGCCCATCGCGAGTTCCGGGTTGTACGGACTACCGAGCTTGCGCACCACCACGATGTCCAGCGGTGCATTCAGTGCTGAAGCAACCTCGGCTGCGACGGGTACTCCGCCGCGCGGGAGTCCGAGGACGACCGGCTTGTCCATACGCAGAGCCTCGAGCCGCCCGGCCAGAAATTTGCCGGCGGAAGATCGATCCCGATACTGGGTCACTGCTTTGTCCTCGAGAAGCTCGAACCCCGACCAATTCGACGCTACTCGCTGCACATCACCGCGACGAGACTGTGAACCTCCGCAGTGCGAGAGCGGGATTCTTCTCGCGTACTTCGGCAATTCGAGCGGCCGTGACAGTCGCGGTGGCGACCCCGACCTGCTCGCCCAGTGAGCACATCACGACGCCCATCGGGTCGACGATCATGCTGGCACCCGCGCCGCCGCGCGCGCTCTGATCTGCCGCTGCGATGTACATCGTGTTCTCGATGGCCCGGGCGCGCACGAGAGTGGTCCAGTGGTCTTCCTTGAGCGGCCCGGGCACCCACTGGGCGGGCAGGAGCAAGACGTCCGCGCCGACATCGACGATGCGTCGGGTGACCTCCGGGAAGCGCAGGTCGTAGCAGGTCTGGAGGCCGAAGGTCAGGCCGTCGCACCCGAAAGTCTGCGGTTCGGTGATGTCACCCGCGCGGATCACAGCCGATTCCTGGTAGCCGAAGGCGTCGTACAGATGCAGTTTGCGGTAGGTCGCCACCAGTTCGCCGTTGGGGTCCACCGCGACGAGGGTGTTGGAGATTCTGCTCACGTCGTCGATTCGCTCGTTCATTCCTGCCACGAGGAAGATTCCGAACTCCGCGGCGACCGCCGCCAGTGCCGAACCGAATTCGCCGTCCAGGTCCTCCGCGGACTCGATCAGTCGCTCGTCCGTCTTCGGTGCGGTGAACATCGAGTACTCCGGCGCCACGACAACTTTCGCGCCCCGTGCTGCTGCGTCGGAAGCCAGTGATCGCAATGATTCGAGGTTGGCTTTCTTGTCCGTCCCCGGAGCGAATTGGGCAATCGCGACAACGGTCTGGGAGGGGGTGGCTGTGGTGGCTGCGGTCATGCTTCCTACGCTAGGCGAAACCCGCTGGGAGGGTGGATCTGTCGTAAATGCACCCCCGGTATGTCGTCGTGTCTATACTCTATCCGCTAAACTGCTGGTCAAATGAGTGATATTGAGCGTGACCCCGAACCCCCAACATTTGCCGACCTCGACATCGATGATCGGGTACTGAAGGCACTGTCAGACGTGGGCTACGAGTCGCCCTCGCCCATTCAGGCTGCCACCATTCCGCCGCTGCTCGAAGGCAAGGACGTTGTCGGTCTCGCACAGACCGGTACCGGCAAGACCGCAGCCTTCGCAGTTCCCGTTCTGTCGCGGATCGACACGTCGATCAAGCAGACCCAGGCGCTGGTGCTTGCTCCCACGCGTGAGCTGGCGCTTCAGGTTGCCGAGGCATTCGGCAAATACTCCGCCCACATCCCCGGACTCAACGTCCTGCCGATCTACGGCGGCCAGAGCTACGGCGTCCAGCTGTCCGGCCTGCGCCGCGGTGCGCACGTCGTCGTCGGCACCCCGGGTCGTGTCATCGACCATCTCGAAAAGGGCACCCTGGACCTGACCAATCTCAAGTACCTCGTTCTCGACGAGGCCGACGAGATGCTCAAGATGGGTTTCCAGGAGGACGTCGAGCGCATCCTCCGCGACACCCCCGGCGACAAGCAGGTTGCCCTGTTCTCGGCAACGATGCCCGGCTCGATTCGCCGGATCTCGAAGCAATACCTGAACAATCCGGTCGAGATCACCGTCAAGTCCAAGACGTCGACCGCCTCGAACATCACGCAGCGCTACATTCAGGTTGCTCATCAGCGCAAGCTCGATGCACTGACCCGAGTCCTCGAGGTCGAGGCTTTCGAGGCGATGATCATCTTCGTCCGTACCAAGCAGGCCACCGAAGACCTGGCGGAGAAGCTGCGCGCCCGCGGGCACTCGGCTGCCGCGATCAACGGCGACATCGTCCAGGCACAGCGTGAGCGGACCATCGGTCAGCTCAAGAACGGCGCCCTCGACATCCTCGTCGCGACCGACGTTGCTGCGCGAGGCCTCGACGTGGATCGAATCTCCCACGTCGTCAACTACGACATCCCCCATGACACGGAGTCGTACGTTCACCGCATCGGTCGTACCGGCCGCGCCGGTCGTCAGGGTGACGCGTTGCTGTTCGTCGCTCCGCGTGAGCGTCATCTGCTCAAGTCCATCGAGAAGGCGACGCGTCAGCCGCTTGCGGAGATGCAGCTTCCCAGTGTCGACGACGTCAACGCCCAGCGTGTGACCAAGTTCGGTGACTCCATCACCGAGAGCTTGGCATCGGAGAATCTCGCGATGTTCCGCAAGATGATCGAGGACTACGACCAGGAACATGACGTTCCGCTCATCGATATCGCTGCCGCCTTGGCGCTGCAGTCGCGCGACGGTGAGGCATTCCTGCTCGCTCCCGAGCCGCCAGCACCGCCGCGTCGTGAGCGTGAGCCCCGTGAACCTCGTCCCCCTCGCCGTTTCGACGACGGCCCGGCTCCTCGCTCGCGTGGACCCGAGGGTCAGGAATTGGCCGCGTACCGCATCGCAGTCGGCAAGCGTCACCGCGTCGTGCCGGGTGCCATCGTCGGCGCAATCGCCAATGAGGGCGGGCTTCGTCGAAGCGACTTCGGGCACATCAGCATTCGCCCGGATCACAGCATTGTCGAGTTGCCGGCCGACCTCTCCAACGAGACTCTGGAAGCTCTGCGTCGCACACGCATCTCCGGCGTTCTGATCCAGCTGCAGCCTGATTTCGGCCCGCCGCAGGGACGTCCGAGTGGGCGTGGCGACCGTGGTGGCCGCGATGATCGCGGTGGACGTGACGACCGCCGCGGTGGCGGACGCGATCGCTACAACGACTGACGCACAGCCTTCAACGTCTTGACGTAAAGGCTGAAACAGGCGCTGCCCTCCGTGAGGAGGTCAGCGCCTGTTTTTTGTGGGGCGGTGGCAGGGGCGGGCAGTATCAGATCGGCGTCGGTTCGAGGGCGCCGTTCTTCCTCGCGTTGGTGTCGAACTGCGTGCGGTACAACTCGGCGTAGCGACCACCGCGTGCAAGCAGTTCTTCATGGTTGCCGCGCTCGACGATCTGGCCTGCCTCGACGACAAGGATCAGGTCGGCTGCCCGGATTGTGGACAAACGGTGTGCGATCACCACAGCAGTCCGCCCGGCGAGTGCTTCGCCGAGGGCTTCCTGAACCGCGGCTTCCGACGTCGAGTCGAGATGCGCGGTGGCCTCGTCCAGGATGACGACGCGAGGCTGGGCCAGGAGCAGTCGTGCGATGGTCAGGCGTTGACGCTCACCGCCCGAGAGGCGGTATCCGCGTTCACCCACCACTGTCTCCAATCCGTCGGGGAGCGACGCAACCAGGTCGGTGAGCCGTGCTCGCTCCAGAACCTCACGCAGATCTTCTTCGGTGGCATTCGGTCGCGCGAGGAGCAGGTTGGATCGAAGGCTCTCGTGGAACAGGTGCCCGTCCTGCGTGACCATGCCGACGGTCTCACGGATGGAATCGGAACTGAGGTCTCGGACGTCGACGCCGCCCAGCTCGACCGATCCGGAGTCGATGTCGTAGAGGCGCGGAATCATCTGCGCCACGGTCGACTTTCCGGCACCGGACGTGCCGACCAGGGCGACCATCTGTCCCGCTTCGGTGCGGAACGAGAGGTCGTGCAACACGTCCTCGCCGCCGCGGGTGTCGAGGATCGCGACCTCCTCCAACGAAGCGAGTGACACCTTGTCGGCAGAGGGGTAGGCAAAAGTGACGTTCTTGAACTCGACGGATACCGGGCCCTGCGGCACCGTGCGTGCATCGGGCTTCTCGGTGATGAGTGGTGCCAGATCGAGAATCTCGAATACCCGCTCGAAGCTGACCAGAGCGCTCATGACGTCCACCCGGGCGCTGGCCAGTGCGGTCAGCGGCGAGTACAGCCTCGTGAGCAGCAGCGCCATCGCGACGACAGCGCCTGCATCCAACTGACCGCGCAGCGCGTAGAAGCCGCCGAGTCCGTAGACGAGGGCAAGGGCAAGCGCGGAGACCAGCGTCAGTGCTGTGACGAAGACGGACTGCAGCATCGCGGTCCGGACTCCGATGTTCCGCACACGCCTGGCACGAACCGCGAACTCCGCCGACTCTTGCGAAGGGCGACCGAACAGCTTGACCAGAGTCGCGCCGGGAGCGGAGAACCGTTCCGTCATTTGGGTGCTCATCATCGAATTATGGTTGGCAGCTTCACGATTGAGTGCCGCGAGTTTTGCGCCCATCCGCCGTGCGGGGATCACGAAGATGGGGAGAAGTACCAACGCGAGCACGGTGATCTGCCACGAGATCCCGAGCATGACGATCAGCGTGATCACCAGCGTGACCAGATTGCTGACCACTCCGGACAATGTGTCGCTGAAGGCGCGCTGAGCGCCGATGACGTCGTTGTTGAGACGGCTGACGAGCGCTCCGGTTCGAGTTCTGGTGAAGAACGCGATCGGCATCTTCTGGACGTGATCGAAGACGGTGGTGCGCAGATGCAGGATCAGATCTTCACCGATGCTGGCCGAGAGCCACCGGGTCAACAGGCCCAGCGCGGCCTCGAGAATTGCGACCAGTGCGATCAGGGCGGCAAGTTTGACGACCACGTCGACGGCGTCGCCGCCGACTATCGCGTTGACCACGCGCCCGGCGAGGACGGGTGTTGCCACGGCAAGCGCAGCCGTGACGACGCTCAGCACGAGGTACCAGCTGAGATTGCGTTTCTGCGGGACTGCGAACGTCGCGATCCGCTTCAGTGTCGCCTTCGAGAACGGGCGCCGATCTTCTTGCGCGTGCATCGCGTTGTACATCGCGTTCCACGCGGTGACTTCCATACTCATGACTTCGCCCCTCCGGTCGCCGGCCACGAAGATTACGCGGCCGGTACGACACGAAGGTAGAACCTAAACCAAACTTCAGGTCAAGTGCGGCCTCAGCGGGCGACGTCGACCACCACTCGCGGAGGATCGCTGAGCGTCGTCACCGTGAACGGCTGCTTCTCGGTCACCCCGATGAACGACTGCGTGACTCCTTCGAACACGTTCGACCCGTTGACCTCGGTCACGACTCCGCCGACGCCGGGAACCGGGTTGGGGCCGGAGTACTGTTCGACTCCGCTGTCGAAGGGATAGGCGGAACCGTCGATCAGGACCTGGATCACTGCGGCGCCCTGGATGTCCACGGGCTTTCCGCTGCCTTCTTGGGTGGCCGCGTCGACGTACTTGACGCGCCATCCGGGTGTGCCGGTGCCGCCCATCTCGTAGACGACGCGATCGAATCCGTCGTGCTCGCCCACGCGGACGTCGACGACGGTGAGCTTGGATTCGGTGCCCGCTGCCGACGTCTTGTCGGAGCTGTCCGTCGGGACTGGTTCCGTGGTCGACGCTGCGGCACTCGAAGTCGAGGTGACGGCCGAGGTGGCTGCCGTGGGAGTGGTCTCCGCGTCCTGCGAACAGGCAGTCAGGCTCACGCCCACTGCGATGGCAGCGACAGCGGCAAATGATCTCGTCCGGTTCGTTGTCATGACTCGATCGTAGGGCTCGCGTGATCGGGTTCCGCGGCGGCGGTGCCCGGAGTTACCTAACCGATATCGCCGTCGACGTAGAGCCACTTGCCGTCCGTTCGCGCAAATCGACTGCGTTCGTGGAGCATTCCCCGCTCGCGCCCGAATGCGTAGTGAGCGCGAAATTCAACGACGCCGTCGGAATCGAACAGGCCGCCTCGTTCGGTGTCCAGGATCTCCAACCGGAGCCATTTCTGGTTGGGATCGAGATCGAGTTCGGTGGGAAGATTGTCGGGATGCCAAGTCCGCGTGAGGTATTCGTCGTCCATTACAGTGAAAGCCGTGTAGCGCGAACGCATCAGGGTTTCGGCGGTCGGGGCATGTGCCGCCCCGCTGAGGTACTTGCCGCAGCACTCGACCAACGCGTTGCCGCTGCCGCACGGGCACGGATCGTTCGGTCGGGGTGTGGTGGGGCGGCTCGGGGTCACCGCCCCATTACAGCACGGGTTCTCAGACCAGCTTGTGTTCGCGGTTCTCCCAGTAGGGTTTGCGGAGGTCGCGTTTGAGGATCTTTCCGGTGGGATTGCGAGGAAGGATCTCGACGACGTCGATACTGGTCGGGCACTTGAACTTTGCGAGGCGTTGTTGTGTGTAGGTGATCAGTTCGGTTTCGTCGATCTGCGCATCGGCGGTGAGAACCACGACGGCCTTGACGGTTTCACCCCAGCGGTCGTCGGGAACGCCGATGACCGCGACCTCCGCGATTGCCGGATGCTCCACCAATACGCGTTCGATCTCGGGGGAGTAGACGTTCTCGCCGCCGGTGATGATCATGTCCTTGAGACGGTCCTCGATGAACACGAAGCCGCCGGAGTCGGCGCGGCCCATGTCGCCGCTGCGCAACCATCCGTCGGCGGTGATGGTTTCGGCCGTCGCCTCGGGCTTGCCCAGATATCCGGGTGTGCACTGTTCGGATCGCCACCACAGTTCGCCGGTCGTACCGGTGGGCACGTCCTCGAGCGTGACGGGGTCCACCACGCGCATCTCGACGCCGGGGATCGCTGTACCTGCTGATGCCATGCGCTCGACCTGCGACTCGTCGCGGTGAACGTCCGGCATCAACGCGGTAACGACACCTGCCATTTCGGTCATGCCGTAGACCTGGACGAATTCGGTGTCCGGCCAGGCTGCGAGTGCCGCTCGCAACAATGGGAGGGGCATGGGGGCGGCGCCGTAGGTGATGCGTTTGAGTGCTTTGAAGGCGGCGACTGCCTGCTCGCCGGCGGCCAGGACCCCGGCAATGACCGGTGGGACGAGGAAAGCGATGTTCGCACCGGCGGCGAGACCGGCGAAGATCGACGGCCCGTCGGCTTCTCTGGTGAAGTGACAGCGACCACCGGTGTGAATTGCCATGATGGCGTAGCAGGTTCCGCCGACGTGGAACATCGGCATCGCGATCAGGAATCGATGATCCTCGTGAGCCGGCAGGATTTCGAGAACATTGTTGCTGTGCGCGAACAGGTTTCGATGCGTGAGTTGGACACCTTTGGGTCGACCGGTCGTTCCGGAACTGTAAAGAACCAGAGCGGTGACATCGGGGCTCACCTCGGGTCGGGAACTGAGCGGGGTGACCTCGTCGATCCAGGGTTCGAACTCGTCGTGTTCACCGCCGACGGCGAAGATCGACTCGACGGCCGTCAATCGATCGCGCATGGCGACGATCTGGGGCAGGAGGTCGCTGCCGACGAACAGGATGCGTGCGCCACAGTCCGCGAGAACGTAATCCAGCTCTTCGCCCGAAAGTCGCCAGTTGGGAATGACATTCGCGGCCCCGAGCAGTGAGGCGGCGTACGTGACTTCGAGACAGGACAGATGATTCTTGTCGACGAAAGCGACAGTGTCGCCGGCACCGATGCCTGATTCGGCGAGGGCGGCGGCGATACGCAGGATGCGGTCCCGCCACTGGGCCCACGTGTACTCGGTCCCTTGGAAGGTCATCGCTGCTTGATCAGGCTTGACCGTCGCCCAGTGCTCTAGCCGATCGAAAATGATTCCAGCGGTGGCGTCGGACATTCGGCCGCCTCTCTCGTGTGATTGGTGTCACAAGGTTAGTGCGCGCCCGCCATTCATACCGCTGTTTCTCGCCAATGCACGCCCTTGGAGGGCCGTGAATTCTCAGACCCTGATCGGCTCGGTCGTGGATATCAGGGTGGTCCCCGATGGCGGGCGGGCCCCACACCCGACAGGATGGAACCAACCATTGCGGGCGTCCGTGTTTTCACGGGCGCCCGTCACGCCCGCAAAGTAGCACCGAAGTGAACAGGAAAGGCGATCATGAGTTCGCACGCCCAGGATGTCGCGGCCCGCGCAGTCGGCCTGTCCAAGACCTACGGCACCGGAGATACCCAGGTGCACGCCCTCAGTTCGGTGTCCGCAGATTTTGCCCGCGGTGAGTTCACGGCGATCATGGGGCCGTCCGGTTCCGGCAAGTCGACGCTGATGCATTGCCTCGCCGGTCTGGATTCCGCCAGTTCGGGTTCTGTCCTCATCGGCGACACGGAACTCACGACGCTCTCCGACAAACAGATGACGCAACTACGACGCGATCGCATCGGATTCGTCTTTCAGGCGTTCAACCTGGTGCCGACGCTGACGGCGCTCGAGAACATCACGTTGCCCCTCGACATCGCCGGACGCAAAGCGGATCAGACCTGGCTGAACAGCGTCCTGACCAAGCTGGGGCTCGGGGATCGGCTCGATCACCGGCCGGGAGAGTTGTCGGGTGGTCAGCAGCAGCGTGTGGCGTGCGCGCGTGCGCTGGCGGGTCAGCCGGAGATCATCTTCGGCGACGAGCCGACCGGAAACCTCGATTCGAAGTCCTCCGGGGAGGTGCTCTCGATCCTGCGCGCAGCGGTCGACGAGTTCAACCAAACCGTGGTGATCGTGACGCACGATCCGCGGGCAGCGGCGTACGCCGATCGGGTCGTGTTCCTCGCGGACGGCAAGATCGTCGACGAATTGCGCGAGCCGACGGCAGATTCGGTCCTCGATCGTATGAAGCGCCTCGACGCTCCGCAGGCGGTCGTGAACGCGGAAGCCGGGGCTTGAGCACATGGCTTCGGTAAGCAACTCGCCGATGCGCAAGGTCTCCCTGCGCAATTTGGCGGCACACAAGGTGCGACTTGCGCTGACGGTTCTGTCCGTCGTGCTCGGCACGGCTTTTGTCGCGGGGTCCTTCGTTTTCACCGACACCCTCCAGAAGACTTTCGATTCGATCTTCGAGAACACTGCCCAGGGCGTCGACGTTCGGGTATCGATGGAAGACCGCAACACCAGCGGCGTTCCGGTGGAGGACGTCGACAAACTTGCGGCGGTCGACGGCGTCCGGGCGATCGCGCCGGCGGTCAGCGGACAGATCGTCCTGATCAACGCAGACGGTGGTGCCGTTCAGACCGGCGGCGCGCCCAGTATCGGGCAGTCCTACCTACCTCCGGGCCAGGCGATTGCCGAACCCGACACCTTCGTCGAGGGCGCGCCTCCGACGCAGACCGGTCAGGTCGCGCTGAACACCAGCGCCGCCGAGCGAGCCGGTCTGAAGGTGGGGGACACTGCCAAGGTTCTGGCACCGGCCCGCGGAATCGTGGACGTGACGTTGTCCGGCATCTACGAAGGGGCCGGTAGTGACACCGGTGGATTCATCGGCGCGCTCTTCACCGACGAACAGGCTCGTGGACTTTTCACCGACGGCCGGCATGTCGAGTACATCGACGTCGCGGGCAACGGGGTCTCGCAGACGGAACTGCAGCAACGCGTCGAGCAGGTTTTCCCCGATCTCAAGGTGCAGACCGGTGACCAGGTTCGCGAGGAGACCAAGGCCGAGGTCGACTCGGCGCTGAGCTTCATCAACTACTTCCTGCTGGCGTTCGGTGCGATCGCTCTGCTCGTCGGCACGTTCATCATCTACAACACCTTCTCGATGATCGTGGCGCAGCGTCTTCGTGAGCTGGCGCTGCTGCGTGCGATCGGTGCGAGCCGAGCGCAGGTCGGTCGGTCGGTGGTCACCGAGGCGTTGGTGGTCGGGCTCATCGGCAGCATCATCGGTCTGCTCGGTGGTATCGGTCTCGCCTACGGATTGCGCAGTCTGCTCAACACATTCGACGTCGGTCTGCCGGAAGGCCCGCTCCAGGTGGGCGCGCGCACGATCATCGTCGCGTTGGTGGTGGGCGTCGTCGTCACGACGCTCAGCGCCTACGCTCCCGCTCGGCGTGCGTCGAAGATCCCGCCCGTAGCGGCCATGCGTGAGGAGTTCGCCTCCACTGGCGACTCGCTGCGGGTGCGGACGCTGATCGGCGCGATCCTCGGCGTGATCGGTGTGGCACTGCTCGTGTTCGGCTCTCGCGGTACCGGCGGCGGCGCCGCTCTGATAGTCGGACTCGGCGCGTTCTCGTTGATCATCGCGGTTCTTCTCGGTGCTCCGGCGCTGTCGCGGCCGATCGTCGGTGCGCTCGGTGCCGTGTTCGCCAAGCCGTTCGGTGCCATCGGGCGGCTGGCTCGTACCAACGCGGTGCGCAATCCCCGTCGCACGGCCGCAACGGCATTCGCACTGACTCTCGGCCTGATGTTGGTGACCGTCATCGGAGTGTTCGGATCTTCGGCCAAGGCGAGCATCAATGCTCTTGTGGACGTGGGTGTCTCGGCCGACTACATCCTGACCGGTCCCAACGCGATCGGTGTGCCGCGCGGTGCGGCCGACGCCGTCCGGCAGGTGCCCGACGTGCAGAGCGCGACGTCCTTGCACGGAGTGCGCGCGAAGGTCGACGGTGAGGACGAGCAGGGCGCTTCGTTCGACGGCCCGATCGAAGGCGTGCTCGAGTACAAGATCCTCGAGGGCACGGTCGATCTGACCGGCAACAACATGCTCGTCTCGAAGTCGACTGCGGACGACAAGGGGTGGACTGTCGGCTCGACTCAGACGCTGACCGGTCCCGGCGGCGTCGAGTACCAGACCGTAGTCGCGGGAGTGTTCGAGGACAACCAGCTGATCGGTTCGTGGATCGTCTCGGACGAGGCGTACCGGAAGCTGATGCCGGCGGAGAGCCTGCCGGACTTCGTGGTTCTGGTGAAGGCGAAGCCGGGGGCGGATCTGACGACGCTGCGATCCGAACTCGAAACGGCGACGGAGAAGTACGTTGTCGTCCAGGTGCAGGATCGTGAGGAGTTCAAGGGAACTCAGGGTCAGCAGATCAACACGTTGTTGGCGATCCTCTACGGTCTCCTGGCGCTCGCGGTCGTGATCGCGATCCTCGGCATCATCAACACGTTGGCACTCTCGGTGGTCGAGCGGCGACGAGAAATCGGAATGCTGCGAGCCGTCGGCATGCAGCGAGGACAGATGCGACGCACGATCTACCTCGAATCGGTGCTCATTGCGGTGTACGGCGCGGCGGTCGGAGTTGTTCTCGGCATCGCGTTCGGTTGGGCCTTCGTGAGCACTCTCGCGGATCAGGGCCTCGACAAGATCACGATCCCGTGGGGTCAGGTGGTCGGAATGCTGATCGGCTCGGGTGTGGTGGGTGTCTTGGCGGCGCTGTGGCCGGCCAACCGAGCGGCCAAGACAAAGCCGCTGGAGGCGATTGCGGACATGTAGGGCCTTCGGCCCCGTGCGCACTTTTGGTAGCGGTAACAGCCGAAAGTGCGCACGGTACCGTTGCCGCATGAGCACCCTTCAAGAAGTCGGCGAACGTGAATCCTGGCGCTGCTGGCTGTGCGACGAACCGGTCGACCCCGACATGTCCGTCAACGATCCGCGTGGCCCGAGCATCGACAGCATCAACACCGCAAAAAAGGGTGGCAAGACCAAAGGTGGCGTCGAACGTTTGGCACATCGCGCATGCAACACCAAAAAGGGTGCGGTCAAACCTGTTGTGGAATGGCCGGATCGGCTGTTCGTCGTCGATCCGGCTCCGATCATCGGGGTCGTGGAGCAGCTCGAGCGCAAGGGTGGCCGCGTCGCCGTCGCTCGCTGCCCCGGCAAGGACGACGCCCAGGAAGCCTCCGACTGGCTGATCGATCGGTTGTCGCGTCTGGCTCCCGCGTTGAACGTCGAAACGAGCATCGACGCCGCGGGTGGGGGTTACCTGTTGGTCCTCAAAACCGTGTAGGAGCGCAGTTCGGGGGCCGTCTTTCGCGGTACCTGTTCCGCCTCCAGTGTCGTCGGGGTACGGTCGAACCGAACATGAATCCGGTTTCGAGTGCGAAGGAATTCCGATGAACCTGGCATTGACCGACGAGGAACTAGCGTTCCGCGACGAGATGCGGACGTTCTTCCGTACGCAAATCCCCGCGGACATCAGGGAGGCGTACGCCCACGGCGAGGAGTTGGGGCGCGACCGTATGGTCGAGGCGCAGCAGATCCTCAACGCTCACGGTCTGGCGGTGCCGCACTGGCCGGTCGAGTGGGGCGGTAAGGACTGGACCCCGGTCCAGCACAACATCTGGCTCGACGAACTCCAGCTCGCGTCTGTCCCCGAACCGTTGGCGTTCAACGCCAACATGGTCGGTCCGGTCATCGCGGCCTTCGGCTCGCAAGAGCAGAAGGAGAAGTTCCTTCCGGCGACCGCGAACCTCGACATCTGGTGGTGCCAGGGATTTTCCGAACCCGAGGCCGGTTCCGATCTCGCTTCGCTCAAGACTCGCGCGGTCCGCGACGGAGACGACTGGGTCATCAACGGCCAGAAGACGTGGACGACGCTGGGACAGTACGCCGACTGGATCTTCTGCCTCGTGCGTACCAACCCCGATGCGCCCAAGCGCCAGGCGGGCATCTCGTTCATCCTCGTCGACCTGAAGACGCCTGGCGTCACGGTCCGCCCGATCAAGCTGATCGACGGCGGCTACGAGGTCAACGAAGTGTTCTTCGAGGACGTCCGCGTCCCGGGGGAGAACCTGGTCGGTGAAGAGAACCAGGGCTGGGGTTACGCCAAGTTCCTGCTCGGCAACGAGCGCACTGGTGTCACACGCGTCGGTTTCTCGAAGGTTCGTCTCGCGCAGGCCAAGGCTCGCGCTGCCGAGGTCAAGGTCGGTAACGGAACACTGCTCGAAGATCCGCTCTTCGCTGCCCGCCTCGCCGAACTCGAAAACGAATTGCTTGCCCTCGAGCTCACTCAGCTCCGGGTGGTCGCCAGTTCCGCTGACGGCCAGCCGAATCCGGCCTCGTCGCTGCTGAAGCTTCGCGGTTCCGAATTGCAGCAGGCGAGTGTCGAACTGCTGATGGACGTGGCCGGCCCCGATTCACTGCCGTACGACGCGGGCAGCGACATCGCCTCCGCGAGCTGGGCGCAGCACACTGCCCCGACGTACTTGAACTACCGCAAGGTATCCATCTACAGCGGATCGAGCGAAGTGCAGCGCAGCATCATCGCTTCCTCGATCCTCGGATTGTGAGGCGTGGCATGGACTTCGAACTCAACGACGAGCAAAAACTTCTCCGCGACACCACCAAGGATCTCCTCGCGCGCAGCTACGACGCCGAGAAGCGCAATGCGATCATCGACTCCGATCCCGGGTGGAGCCCGCAGGTTTGGAAGCAGTTGGCCGAGGTCGGCTTGCTCGGCCTGACGTTCTCCGAGGACGACGGCGGCATGGACGCCGGCCCGGTGGAAATCGGCGCGGTCATGACCGAGATCGGTCGACGCTTGGCACCCGAGCCGGTACTCGACGCGGTCGTGACGCCGGGCGGGCTGATCTCCGAAGGCGGCAGCCAAGAGCAGCGGTCGTCGATTCTTCCCGGTGTTGCCGAGGGCGTCACGTTCCTGGCGTTCGCCGATCAGGAACCCGGAATCCGTTGGCCGGCAACCGAACGTGCGACAGCCGCGGCGCAGGTCGACGGCGGTTGGGTCGTGACAGGGATCAAGAATCCCGTCGGGCACGGCGCGACGGCGGACATCCTCGTCGTGAGCGCTGCGCTCCCCGGCGGTGGCGTCGGACTGTTCCTCGTCAAGAGCGATGCCTCCGGTTTGGTGCGCAAGTCCTACGCCACTCACGACGGTTTGCGCGGTGCGCAGATCGAGTTCACGGACACTCCGGCCGAAGCGCTCGGTGAGGGCGGCGACGCTTCCGCTCTGATTCAATCAGCGCAGATCCGTGAGCAGGCTGCTCTGTGTGCCGAGGCTGTCGGAGCGATGGAAGAGGCGCTGCGACTGACCACCGAATACCTCAAGACGCGTAAGCAATTCGGTGTTCCGCTCGCGAAGTTCCAGACGCTGACGCACCGCGCTGCCGACCTGTACGTCTCGCTCGAGTTGGCGCGCAGTATGAGTCTCTACGCGACGATGTCCCTTGCCGACGGCGTCGTCGATCCCGTGATCGCTTCGCGGGTGAAGTTGCAGATCGGGCGTTCGGCTCGGCTCATCGGTCAAGAAGCAATCCAGATGCACGGTGGTATCGGTATGACCGCCGAATATCCGGTGGGTCATTACGTGAGCCGACTCGTCGCCATCGAGCACACGCTCGGTAGTACCGAAGACCACCTTCGGGTGTTGGCTGCCGGTGTGGCTGATCACGAGATGGTCAGCGTGGTCTGATCTTTCACGAACGACAGAGGGGCCGCATTCCGTTCCAAGGATGCGGCCCTTTCGTCGTTCAGCGGTGATTGCGCAATACATCCAAACGGAGACGGCGCTGCTCGATGTTGACGGCGCTGTCGGTGAATGCTTGTTGCCACCCGGGGTCGCCCGTTCGGGACGCCGCGTCGTGCAGAAGCGGAATCGCGTCGAAAGGGAAGCGCGCCTGCACACTTCGCAGGGTGGAGAAGTGACTGTGACGCGAGTGGATGCCCAAGTCCTCGCCCGTCGCAGCGTGCTCCAACGCTTCGTTTTCCAAGGCATTCAACAATTTTTCGGCGACGGCCAGTGGCCAGGGGCGGTCGATGCCGTCGAGTAGCGCGCTGCCGTCGACTCCCAGAAGGTACTCGTCCGCGTGTCCGGCGACGATGTACTCGACGCGCTCGCGCGGGTCGGCGATGGCGACGATTCTCCGGTCCGTCGTGCGCCCGTCGCGCTCCAGAAATGCCGACGCCCAGGCTGTATTCTTCTGGAGAACGGTTGCCGCAGTCCATGATTCGATCATCACGTCGCGCCACTGCTTCTCGATGGGGATGGTGAGGGCGCCGCGTGCCGACCCGGCCATCGATTCCCACAGCGCCAGTGGAGTAGCGGTCACGACTTGCCGCAACCACCAGCGCCGGATGCCTTTGTTCTTGTAGTGGACGTCTTCGATGCCGTCTCGAAATGCGAGGTCGTCGAGCGATCCCGGCAATCGGACGGCCAGGCGGGGTCGCAACGGCTTCGTCTCGAGCCGCACCCACGACTGAGCGCGAGTGACCATGCGAGAGGCAAACGGAGATCGGGGGAGTTGCCGCAGGAGTTGAATTGCGCGCTCACGGACCCGCACGGCTGAATCGTCGAGTGCGCGCTCGAGGAGTGCGTAGTCGTGTTCACCCAGCCCGACGTCGAGATGGTCGAGAAAATGCAGGCGGCTTGAAGTGGCCTCGTCGTCCCAAGCGATCTCGAGCTCTTCGCTCGCTAGTTCCGGGTCGACCGTACGTATGTAATCGAACCAGGCCGTACGGTCGTCCGGATCGGGCGAGAGCCACAGCTCGTCCCGGCGTGATCCGATTCGTCGTAGCTGGGCCCAATCCGGATTCTGCTCCGCCAGATACTGCCCGCGTCGACCGGCGAGGCGTAGTAGCGCTTCGCGGTGCTCGGGATGCTTCAGCGCGGCTTCCATGAAGAGCGGAACGCTGGCAGCGGGCGCGAGGAATCCGCGTTGGTCGGCCATTGCGAACCATTCCGTGAGAGTCCAGGAACGAACCTGCAACAAGGACTGAAGTTGTTCGATCGCGAGGTCGGGAAGCAGCGGTTGAACCGCTGGATCAGTCTTCGATGCGCGCGAGTGACCTGCGTGCGCGTCTGATCGCAGGGAGGTCACTCGCCTACGGTATGGCAGGGGTGCGTCGACTTTGGGGGCAGGGTCGGCCTGGGCTCACACACGGTGTCCCGGCCGCGTGCTCACGCTCAGTCGTGTTCGGTCGGCACGGAACAGGTCTACCGAGTACTCGACGGGACGCTCATGCTGGTCGTAGCCGATTCGTTCCAGCTTGAGCACCGGGGCCGGCATCGGTTGTCCGAGAAGCGTCGACACCGAGGAGCTGACTTCTGCCAGTTCGATGGATTCGTCGGTGGCCGAGATGTCGATTCCGAATTTGCAACGCAGGGCTTCGTAGACGGAATCCATGTGTGTTCGGAGCAGATCGCGGCATCCGGGGTCGCCCAGATACATCCGTTCCAGCGACAACGTGTCACCGTCGGCAAATCGTAAGCGCAACAAGGAAATCACATCGCGGTCCGGGGAAACTCCGAGTATCTGGGCGGCTCGCGGGCTGGGCCGCTCCAGACGTGCTGACAGCACTCTCGTGCCATCCTGGAATCCTTGTTCCTGGAGCATTTGCGGTACGCCCATGACTGTATTCAGATTTCGGGACAGTCGTCGGCTGGCACACAGGGATCGTGCGTTCTCCGGAGTGGGGGCGTCTGCGTGGACGCTGGTGAGAAAGGCGCCGCCTGCTCGGCCTTTGACCCGATGTACCAATCCTTCACGTTCCAGCGCGTCGAGTGCGCTGCGCACTGTCGTGCGAGATGTCCCCAGTCGTGCTGCCAGTTCGCGCTCGGGCGGGAATTTGCCCACGGAGCGTCCTTCGAGTTCCTGAGCGAGCCGTAACAGCGCAGATCGAGTCTGCTCCATCATCGACATATGGCGTGACCTCGCAATACGGCAGTTCGTTGAACCCCAAAACTAGTGAGGCACCCGATCCACCACAACACGAAGTGTGATCTGTAACACGCCGTTAACAATTGGTGAGAGAACCAGAAATGGTCTAGCCCGAATCTCTGGGGAGTCCGAAGTCGTCGGTTTCGGACTCCTATTCAGGGAATGGAGGGCACCAGCAGTGAATCGAATGCTTTCGACCCGTGCCGAGATTGCGTTGGCGATTACTCGAGAAGCAGGAGATCTTGCCAGGCACTGGTTCGACAAGTCGACGCTTCGGGTCGACACGAAGTCGGATGGATCGCCAGTCACCCAGGCTGATCAAGAGATCGAACAGATGATTCGCGATGCTTTGTCCGAGAACTTCCCCGATGACGGCATCATGGGCGAGGAGTTCGACGACGTCGTGGGTTCGAGCGGAAATCGGTGGATCATCGACCCGATCGACGGAACGAAGTCGTTTGTCCACTCGGTGCCGCTCTATGCGAACCTCCTCGCATACGAAGAGGCGGGTGAAATCACATTCGGGGCGATCAATCTGCCCAGCGCCGGTGTGCTCGTGTCAGCAGAAAAGGGCGGTGGATGCTGGAGAAACGACGAGCCCGCCGCTGTCTCCGACCGGACGGATCTCGACGGCGCGTATCTGATGGCCACGTGGCTCGAGGACTGGAAGCCGGATACGATCCGCGATCTCAACTCGCGGGGCGTCATTCTCCGCACCTGGGGTGACGCGTACGGCTATGCGATGGTCGCCTGCGGGCACGCCGATGCGATCGTCGATTATACGACCAAGGCCTACGACCTCGCGCCGATGCCGGTGATCATCGAAGAGGCGGGTGGTCGCTTCTCGAGTCTCGACGGTCGTCGGAACTTCGACTGTGGCAACGGAATTGCATCGAACGGTCATCTGCACGACTCCATTCGCCAGCTCGTCAACTGAGGGAAGGTCCGATGAAGGATTTCATCCGCGGGCTCAGTCACCGAAAGATCATGGTGTTCTTCGGGTCCGTTTACGGTATTGCGCTGCTGTTTGCACTTTTCCCGCCCCTTTATCTCTGGGGCAGTGGGGTTTCGACGCTGGTGTTCGGAATCCCGTTCAGCATCATGTACTGGATTCTCGACGCGTTGGTTCTCGGGTTGGGCCTGTGGGGCTTGTACCGGGTCGAAGACCTTCGCGGTGAACTCGACGAAGAGCTGGCGCTGACGCCGGCCGGTCCGAATGGAGAATGACATGGCAATCATGCTCGGAATGCTGGCGTTGTTCTACGCCGGAGTGCTCTTCATTCTCTATGCGACTCAGCAGAAGACGAAGCCGACGTTCGAGGAATACTCGGTCGGCGGCCGTAGCTACGGCCCGTGGTACGTGGCCATGTGCTACGTGAACTCCTGGTGGCCGGGCGCGGTATTCATCGCTTTCTTCGGGATGGCTGCGGGTGCAGGAGTTTTCGGATTCTACGGCCTCGCCTACTCCAGTCTCGGTGTCGCGATGATGTACTTCATGGCTACAAGGGCGTGGCGATGGGGTGCCCGATACAACCTTCGATCACAGCCGGATCTTCTTGGCTTGCGGTTTAATTCACGTTCGGTGAAGATGATCGCCAGTCTCATCGGAATCGTCTCGGTCTTCCCGTGGGTGGTTCTCGGAATGCAGGCACTGGGGGAGGTATTTCAATACGCGAGTGAGGGTCGATGGTCGGTGACCACCTGCTTGCTTGTCGGGTTGGCGCTGATCCTGATCCGTCAGTACTGGACAGTGAAGATGGGCATGCGTGGGTTGATCATGACCGATGCGTTCCAAGGGATCGTCGCGTACGTGATTGCAGCACTTGTATGTCTGGTCTTGTTGTCCGGCGTCGCCGGCGGCCCGATCAGCATGAGTGCGCTGGCGCAGGTCCCGATCGAATTCCTGCGGGTGCCCGGCGACGGCGACGCTTACGGTCCGTTCTACCTCTTCAGCCTGATCTTCACCGGCGTAGTCGGATCGTTGTGCTGGCCGATGAGTTTCCAACGGATCTACACCGCGTCGGGAGTCCGTGCAGTAAAAGCGGGGACTATACGTACCGTGTTGATCTCGAGTGTGTTCTACACGCTGTTGATGTTGTTGGGTATCGCCGCATCCCAGATGCCGGAGGTCATCGCAAACCCGCAGGCTGCATGGTTCACGATCATGGAGTCGTACGGGGGAACCTGGCTACTCGGTCTGGGTGTGACAATGGTGTTCGCGGCGTCGATGGGCCACATCGACGGAAGTGTCCAGGTGTGTGGTCTGCAAATTGCGAACGATCTCGTCAACTCCGACAAGCGCAAACTTTCGGATTCGGCGCTTACCGTGGTCGCAAAAGTCAGCATGGTGGGGTTCATGGCATTGGCCGGAGTGGTGGCCTATGTAACGTACGACATGACTCGGTTGCAGCTCCTTGCACAAATCTCCTACCAGGGCGTAGTCCAGTTGGCCGTTCCGCTCTTCTTCGGAATCTTCTGGCGGGGTGGCAACAAGTACGGGGCAGTTTCGGGCATGCTGTCGGGTTTCGGGATTGCGTTGGTGTTGACCTTCATCTACCCGGATGACATCGCCGGACTTGGCTCACTGACCGGCGGTGTAGTCGGAATGGCCGTCAATCTCATCGTGTTCCTGGTCGTCTCCGCTCTGACCGGTATCTCGGCGGCCGAGCGAACTCGGGTGGAAGAGATGTTCGAGATCGCCGCTCGTTCGGTTGTTCCGAATCATGTCTCCAAGGTGGAGGATTCCTCGGTGAGGGTAACGAATGTCTGATTTCCTCGCAGACTTCGACGCGATGTCGAGATTCGGCGCCACCGAGGGAGGTGGAGTGGAACGTCAAGCCGGAAGCGCGGCGGACGGGCAGACCAGAGACTGGTTTCGTATCTGGTTGACGGAGAATGGTTTCCATTGCCGCGTCGACGCAGTGGGCAACCTTTTCGGCTCCCTCGAATGGATCGAAGGCGCTCCGCACGTCTTCGTCGGCTCACACCTCGACAGTCAGCCGAAGGCAGGTCGCTTCGACGGAGCCTTCGGCGTTCTTTCCGGGGCGCATGCTGCCGCCGTTGTCGCCGAACGAGTCGCTGCCGGAAGTATCACACCGTCCTTCAACCTCACCGTCGTCGACTGGTTCAACGAGGAGGGATGCAGATTCAGCCCCAGCTTGATGGGCAGTGGGGTTTTCACCGGGAAATTCGCGGCTGATGAGGTCCTCGACACCGTCGATTCGGACGGTCGGACGGTCCGCGGCGCACTCAGGGATATCGGCTACCTGGGTTCGGACGAGCCGCCGGAGTGCAGTGCATACGCAGAGATCCACATCGAGCAGGGGCGAGTCCTGGAAGAGGAGGGGATCTCGATCGGCGTGGTCACCGCCAACTGGGCAGTGCGCAAGTATCTCGTCCGAGTTCGCGGCGAACAGGCACACACCGGCGCGACGTCGATCGAAGACCGTAGGGATGCGCTCCTCGGCGCAGCACAGATGATCGTCGCGGTTCGTGAGGTGGCGTCGGCGTTCCCTGCGGGAGCTGTTCTCACGTCGATCGGTAGATTGACCGTCCAACCGAACTCACCTGTTGTGGTGGCGTCCGACGTAGTCATGTCAGTGGACATCCGGTCAAGTGAGGAAGCGGCTCTCGACAAGGCTCATGAGCTGTTCCTGCAGGCGAAAGCCGATATCGAAGCGCTGGGCGAAGTCTCCGTCGACATCGAATCGGGTTCGCTGCGCCCCAGCACCTCCTACCATCTCGCCGGTATCGAGTTGTCCGAATCGGTTGCCGGCGGATTGGGTCTGAGCGCTCGGAGAATGCTCACCAGAGCAGGACACGATTCGATCAATCTCAAAGACCTGGTGCCGACGGTGATGTTATTCGTGCCGAGCGTCGGCGGCATCTCGCACGCGGAGAACGAATACACCGAACCCGAAGATCTGTTGGCTGGACTGAACATGTTGACGGGTGTGCTCGAACGGCTTGTAGTAGAAGGATTGTCGTCGGAACAGGAGCAATCGTGATGGACAAGGTACTTCCGCAGAACATGTCGTCGCTCGTTGAGGGGTACCGAACCGGTGAGTTCACGCCCGTGGATTCATTGAGTGCAACTCTCGCGTTGATCGACGCTGTCAATCCGTCGATCAATGCGATGGCGATGGTCGACGTGGACGGCGCCCGATCAGCGGCCGCAGAATCGGCGGCACGATGGGCTGCCGGCACCCCGTTGAGCAGTCTCGACGGCGTCCCGGTCACCATCAAGGACAGCGTCAATGCAGTCGGTATGCCGTGGCGCCACGGGAGCGCAGCGCACTCGGATGTTCCTGATGCCGAGAGTGATTCACCGCCCGCGGCGCGATTGAAGGAGGCAGGCGCCGTCATCGTGGGCAAAACGACGATGCCGGACTTCGGCATGATGGCCGCCGGAGTCAGTTCGCTGTACGGCATCGTGCGCAATCCCTGGGATCTCTCACGTAACACCGGTGGCTCCAGTGCCGGAGCAGGTGCGAGCCTTGCGGCGGGCATCGGATATGCCGCGGTGGGCACGGACATCGCCGGCTCGGTGCGATTGCCGGCTGGACACTGTGGGTTGGTCGCACTCAAACCAACGCAGGGGAGGATTCCGCACTTACCGTCTTCGATGATGCGCTCACCGGGTCCGATGGCCAGGACGGTGGACGAGGTGGTCGACATGTACCGGGCCATCGCGCGCCCTGACAGCCGTGACGCCTGGTCACTCCCAGCGCAGTCCATCGACGAATCCCGCTGGGAGACAGAGGTGAGAGGTCTGAGAATCGGCGTGATGACAGGAATGGGCTACGGATACGAAGCAGAACCCGCGGTCGTTGCCGTGGTGGATGCTGCGGCGCAGGTACTCGCGGCGGCGGGGGCAAAGGTGACGAGGGTGACCCCGCCGTTCGATTCCGATCCCTATGCACCACTGGATCGATTGTTCCAGGTTCGCGCCCGGGCGGAGTGGGAGTCGATACCTGAGGAACGGAGAGCGGAAGTGATTGCTGCAGTGTCCGAGTGGGCTGAACCGGCGTCGCTCGCGAGCGCTACCGACTATTCACGCGATCTGGACGCGGTGAACACGGCACAGGCACGGCTCCAACGGCATCTCGAGCCGTACGACTTCGTGATAAGCCCGGTCATTCCGGTGGTGGGGTTTGACGCAGACATGGTCGGTCTCGACCCCGAACGGCCCTTGGCGCATTGCAGTTTCACAGCGTGGTTCAACCAGACCGGGCAGCCGGCGTCGACGGTGTGTTTCGGAATGGTCGACGGTTGCCCAGTCGGGGTGCAGATCGTCGGATCACGTTTTGCGGACATTGATGTTCTCGCGATGACCAAGTGGCTCGAGGACAGGCGGCCTTTCGACATGACGTGGCCTGACGTCACGCTACGTGTATCCGGAGGTGTCCGATGACTGACACCAAACAGCTTGTTCAGCAAGAATTGTCGGCAGGTGGGCTGTTTCTCGGCACCGAAGTAAGACTGGACGCTGGATCGCCGGTCATGGCCAGCCCGAGTTGGTGGGGCGCGGACTCCGATCATTGGATCGTCGATGACGCAACGCCGAATTCGGTTGGCAGTGACCGGGTCTTCGTCAAAGTGATGCAGCAGCATTCGCTCGAATACGTCGATGTCGGAGCGTCATTCCGCGCTGCGGTCGCAGCGGGACTAGCGGGTATCGGTCCTCGAGTCCGCCACTCGAATGCCGCAACAGGAGTGCTGGTGATGGACGATCTAGGGCAGATGGCATCGACGGCGACTCTTGATCTCTTCGATGACGTCGAGGCGATCGAACGTCTGGTGCATCTGCGACGGGCAGTCCACGCGCTGCCTCCGTTCACGCGAACATCAACGGTCTTCGACGATCTCGATGCTGCCTTGCTCATCGCGCAGCACGCCGGTTCGTCACTGCCAGTTGACCTCGACTGGATGCTTCGGGCCTTGGATCCTGCCCGATCACGAATAGCGAGCAGTGGATTCGACGTTGTTCCGTGCCACGGCGACGGCAATGTGTCGAATGTGATGGTCGTGGAAGAAGACGCATCGTTGAGATTGGTCGATTGGGATTGCGCGGCGATGATGGATCCGCTGCAGGATCTCGGCGTATTGCTCGCGGAGTTGGCTCCTTCCGATCTCGATGCGCGCCCCGTCTTCGAAATGTACTGGGGAGCATGGGATTCAAGCCTGTTCGATCGTAGCCGCATATACGGGATTGCGGACTCGCTGAAGTGGGGTCTCATCGGCTCCTTTGTCGATGTGATTCGACCGGGAACATTGGAGTACTCGAAGTTCGCAGACTGGCAATTCCTACGTGCGCGAATCGGTTTGCGCGATCCGCATTTCGACGACCGAGTCCGAAACCTGTGAGGCAAGGATGACCATGACCGAGAATACTCAGCAACCTGACCTTACGCACTGCATGGCCGACGAGCGTGTGTGTGGCACTGCTCGAACGGATTTCGAGAGGGGCGTCGAAGAGGCCTTGGCTTCGATCGCCGACTGGCGCGGACGCGAGATCCGATACGCGCCGGTGCACGGTGGCCTGCAGAACAGTAATTGGCGAATCGCCGTCGAGGGCGTCGACCGCCGGTACTTCTTGAAGATTCCCGGTGCCGGAAGCGAGTCGTTTGTCGATCGCGTTGCGGCGAACGAGGCCGCGATGCTGGCGGGTTCGCTGGGAATAGCTCCGGAGATGATCCTGTTCGATCATCGGACGGGAATCGAGGTGATCGAGTACATGGAAGGGTATCGCGGCTGCACCAACGGAGATCTCAAGCGTCCGGAGATCGCGTTGCAGATCGTCGACCTGTATCGGACACTGCACTCGGCCCCGCTGATGTCCCTGACGAAGACGATTTTCGACATGATCGACGAGCATCTCGATCAAGCGCGCGAACACGGCGTGATGCTTCCTCGGGACTTCGCCCTGATCGAGCGTGAGTATCACACCGCAAAGTCTGCCTTGTTGGCTTCCGGTCTGGATCTGGTTCCGTGCCATAACGATCCGATGCCGGGAAACTTCCTGTATTCGGAAGGGCGTCCGCTCAAACTTGTCGACTACGAATTCGCAGCCAACAACGACAGAGCGTATGAGCTGGCGATTTTCGTCACCGAAATGTTCTTCGACGAGCGCCGGACGTTGGAACTGATAGACGCCTTTTACGGAAGCAGCGAGTGGTCCGTCGTGTCGCGTGTTCACTTGTTCGGGGCGTTGGCAGATGTCAAATGGGGCCTGTGGGGATGCATCAACAATCGACTCAATTCGGGTTGGGATTTCGACTATCACAAGTACGGAGTGTGGAAACTGATGCGTGCCCGCGCGAAGATGTCCGATCCGAGATGGGCCTTGTGGCTCGACTCGGTGTGAACGGTGCGGTTGGCCAGCCTATTTCGTACACCCACTTCGGAGGAATTGATGACGGCTCACTTTCACGATGCGAGAACATCACGTGTCTCGCCACTCGACGCAAACGGTTACGTGCCCGAAAACGCTGCAGGACTCGACGCGCGGACGCGAGATCTCATCAGGCGTAGAGCGGATGTTCTCGGCCCGGCATCGCCGCTGATGTATCGAAATCCGGTGGAAATCGTTCGAGCACAGGGACTTCGGCTCTACGATCGTGACGGCACGTCGTACCTCGACATGTACAACAATGTCGCGAGCGTGGGACACTCGCACCCCAAGGTCGTCGACGCCGTGCGTAGACAGATCGCCGAACTCAACACTCACACAAGATATTTGAACGAGGAAATTGTCCGGTACGCCGAAGATCTGGTGTCCACGTTTCCGAGTCAGCTCTCCACTGTGATGTTCACCTGTACGGGATCGGAGGCAAACGATCTTGCCCTGCGCATCGCGAGGGAAGCCACGGGTAATACCGGTGTCATCGTCACCGAAAATGCTTATCACGGAGGCACGATCAACATTGCCGCGTGCTCGCCGTCGATGGGTTCCGCTGATTCGGGCGATGAACCATGGGTCCGTGTCGTGCCTTTGCCTGATCCTCGTGTCGTAGCGGACATCGACCGAGAATCCTGGTTCGCTGACCGTGTCAGAGAGTGCATCGACGGACTGAACCGCGACGGCATCGGTGTAGCCGCACTACTAGTCGACACGATATTTGCTTCCGACGGAGTATTGACCGACTCGTTCCTTTCAACGGCTGTCGATCAGGTGCACCAAGCGGGTGGTCTGTTCATCGCGGACGAGGTGCAGCCGGGCTTTGGTCGGCTGGGGTCCGGTATGTGGGGGTTCGCGAGGCATGGGGTCGTCGCAGATATCGTTACTCTCGGAAAACCGATGGCCGGTGGCGTACCTCTCGCCGGGGTGGTGCTTGGTGACAATTTGGTCGAGCTGACGGCGGGCGAGCTTCGGTACTTCAACACGTTCGGTGGGAATGCCGTGTCGATTGCTGCGGCGCAGGCGGTGCTCGACGTGATTCGGGGAGAAGAGCTGATCGAGAATGCAGCAGTGATGGGGGCTCGTCTGACCGATGGGTTGCGGACGTCTGCACACCGCGACCCGCGCGTGGGTGCGATCCGTGGAGCCGGGTTGTTCGTCGGGGTAGACGTGGTCGATGCGGATTCGGGCGAACCAGATCCGTCCGGTGCGCTCGACATTGTCAACGGGTTGCGTGCACACGGTGTGTTGATCTCGGCGACAGGCAGACACGGCAACGTTCTGAAGATTCGGCCACCGCTCCCGATATCGGCCTCGGATGTCGACGAGTTCCTGACACGGTTCGAGATGGTGTTGGTCGCGTAACGGAGGGTCGACGCGCGTTCGGGCAGATTCTGGAACAGTGGTAACCGGCGACCACCAGGAGGCGTGAGATGACAGACGGAACTGACGACGTCTTTGTCGTGGCGTCGGTGACCGAACGGCGAACGCTCATCTCCACCCGAGTGAGGGAGTGGTGTGCGGCGGGGACCGTCGAGTCGAACCGGCCGGAGTTGTCCGACGACGTCGCACTGCTGATTGCCGGTGGCTATGCGGACGAGTCGACGCGATCGATCCTGGCGAACCGGCGCAGTGTCGGGCGCTCGTTCCCGGAGATCGGCGGCTTCTCGGAGTTGCGCTACCTCACCGACGAACTGGCCCGCACCAGACGCAGACTGCTCGCGACCCGCATCGGTCCTGTTCAGGTAGTCCTCGAACGGCGGGTGCAGACGCTCGACAAGCGCGTGCAGTCGATGCGTTCGGCGATAGTGCATTCCAATCGCCACTTCGCGAGCAGCGTCCGTGCCATTCGCAAGGACCGCCGCGACGGCCTTCATCTCGACGTCGAGCAACGTGAGGCACTTTTTGCCGGGCTCACCCGCACCCCGGTTCCAGCCAAGCTGCCGGTGGGGTTGGGGGTCGTGGCAAGTGGCGGAAACGCTGCGCTCGACAAACTCGCCGCCCAGCTGGGGAAGGTCCAGGGAACCGGTGTCATCGCCGACGCGGGTAGGCGGATCGCGGAGGTCCTCGACGGACTGGTCGATTCCGAGCCCGAAGGGCGTGCAGGGGAGTACGACGCTCTGCTTTACCTCGCCGGAAATCTGTTCGACCGGATCGAAAGCTCCAGCGCATGGCATTCCGACCACTTTGTCATTCAACGCAATCAACTCGACCTGGCCGACGAGATCACCCAGATCGCGGTCGATACCGTAGCGCTGCGTTCGATTCTCGCGGAGTTGGACGACGCGGCTGCGTTGGCACGCGACGAGGGAACCCGAGCCGGGATCGCTTCGCGCAAGGAAGCGCTCGGCGCGGTCTGGGACCAGTTGGTCGAACGCGTCGCGGCGCTCGCGCGGATCGGTGACCTGGTCGCACGGGCCGAGGATCAGTTGAGTTCGCAGCGCGCGGTTGCGCATGCAGCGAGCCTCGACAGCCGGATCGACGACCTACTTGCGCGCTCCGGTTCACGTGAACTTTCGGCCGCAAACACGCACTACGTCGGGGATCAATTCGACGGTGTGGAAGAGCTGATGTTCGCTCACCGCGCTGCTCTTTACGGGGACATTGCACTGCTGACCTCTGGGAACGAGCGTCGGGCGCCGTAGTCAGGCCGACGTCGGAGCTGTAAGGTCGGAGGTACTGACCGGCCGTACGATCGAAGAACAGGCCGAGAATTCGCTCCTTGCTCGACCCCGTGCCGATCCGGTGATGCGGGCGTATCCGCTTCAAGACAGGTCGATCATGGAAGACACCGCAAGCCGCGGCATCAATGCGTTCATTTCCGAAGCTACGCAGCGTGGGGGCAAAGCCGTCCGGCTCACGCACTCGCGTCGTAATCCCGTCGAGGTGACGGGTGCAGACGGCACCAGTCGTATCGTCCGAGTGCGTTCGAAGCTCGAAGGCGACTGGCAGGCCAGGCGTCAAGACGAGTCGCTCGAGAGTGACGACACGCGCTCCGAGTTCTGGGTGTTCGTGGACCTGGCAGCAGATCCGCACGAGTTCTTCATGCTGCCCTCCAACGAGGTCGCAGACGACATCCGTGCCGAGGTCGACCTGTGGATCATGGACAGCCCCGGACGCAATCGCACCGGTCATCATGCGATCCCGCGCGGACGCGTCGTGCACGGCCATGATCGTTGGGACGCTCTGGGCCTCGCTGCCGTCAAGGATCCGAGCATTCACGTCGAGACACCGGTCGCAGCCAAGCGCAAGGCTTCGCCGGTCGCGGCGAAGAAGCGGCGCGCCAGCGGAGTCGAGGAGATCGAAGTTGTCGACAATCGCCTCGAGATGACGGCTGATTGCCACGGATACCGCTGGGTCGGACGCTTCGACGAAACCACCGAGGTGGTCGAGATCATGCGCGGACCGATGGAAGGCCGCCGATTCCCCGATCCGACCGCGGCCGCCAATGCCGTCACCGGTCACATTTCAGGCGACACCGAGAGCCATGACGGCTGGTCGTTCTGGACGATCAATAACACTGCTCTCGGTGCCCATCTCAAAACTGCCTGATCTAGGCGCCGACTGCCGCCGACACCCGTTCGAGCGTGTCCAGTTCATTCGACGACAGCACGAGGTTCGGGGCGTCCAGTAGCGCGGGGAGCTGCTCCGGCCGGCTGACGCTCGCGATCGGTGCGGTGATGCCCGGTCGAGTCAGCAGCCAGGCCAGGGCGACTGTCGAGATCTCGCTGTCGTGTGCCTGTGCGATTGTCGCCAGTTCTGCGACGACGTCGAGTCCGGCGTCGCTGAAGTATCCAGCGGTCAGTCGTTCGCGGGAGCTGCCTTCGATGTCTGCGCGGGTCTTGTACTTTCCGGTCAGGAAGCCGGAGGCGAGAGCGAAGTAGGGGAAGACGCTGATGTTGTTGTCGGTGGCGATCTCGGCGAGTTCAGGTTCGTACGACTTACGGTGCACCAGGTTGTAATGCGGTTGCAGCGCGATCGGCGCGGCGTAACCGTTCTCTTCGGTGATCCGCAACCACTCCCGGATGCGGTCGGGGCTGTAGTTGGAGATTCCGAGGTAGCGAACTTTGCCCGCGACGACCAAGGCATTGAAGGCTTCGAGCGTTTCTTCGAGTGGAGTCTGCGGGTCGTCGAAATGCGCGTAGTACAGATCGATGCAGTCCGTCTGCAGACGGCGCAGCGACGCCTCTGCAGCGGCTGCGATGTTGTCTGCCTTCAGCCCTTTGAAATCGGGATGGCTACCCACCTTGGTGGCGACGACGATGTCGTTCTGCAGTCCCCGATCGGTGATCCATTTCCCGATGATCGTTTCGGATTCCCCACCGGAATTTCCGGGAGCCGACGCCGTGTACGAGTCGGAGGTGTCGATGAAGTTTGCACCGGCTTCGGCGAACGAGTCGAGGATCTGGAAGGACGTCTTCTCGTCTGCGGTCCAACCGAAAGGGTTGCCGCCCAAGCTAAGTCGGAAGATGTCGATGTCCGAATTTCCGATGATCGCCACTGTGTGGAACTCCCGTCGATGAAGGTGGTCGCTGCATCCCGCACCGTACCCTCTCACGACCCTGACGATGGCGCGCCCTCGCCAGGTTCGCCGAAAAATGTATCGGATCGTGATTGCCGCCGTCGGTGTTGGGTATGGCCTCAAATACTGAATTCTTCGATGGACTGCTGATAGGAGCGTCCGATGATGATTGTGGACGAAGCCACCCGCGTCGTCCGTGGTGTGGCAGACGCAACGACGACAGTGGCTGGAGCCGTTGGTGGTGGTGTGATCGGCGGAGTGGCAGGCGGGATACGCGGAACGGCGGAGGGCGTCCGAGACGGAATTCGTTCGGGTAGTTCCTCGACGCCGACCGCGGTTCTGACGATGGCCGCCGTCGGAGCGGCAGGGTTGGTGGAATGGCCGGTGCTGTTGGCAGTCGGCGGCACGGCCCTGGTGCTTCACGAATGGGATCGCAAGAGCGGTCGGTCTCATCGCGAGGTCAAGGCGGTTGGCCCCTCGACAAAAATGGAGGCGGCGAAGATGGAGGCGGCGAAGAAGGTGTCAGGCGGAAACTCCCACAAGGTGGCCAGTCGGTCGCAGGATCGAACCCACAGTTCTTCGCATACTCGATCCACTTCCTGATGTTCACCGCGATGGCCCGGCGTGTGGTGGCGTTGGCAACTCTGCCACCGCGCCTGGCGTTGTCGGGCCTCGCGTTGGTCGGCGGATCCGCGATTTCGCGAACCTCAGTCAGTGATGTGGTGCTGCGGACCGGCACGCTTGCGTTGGCGGGCGTCGGGATGATTCCTGCAGCAGCGGGTTCGATACTTCGCGCCCCTCGAGTGCCGGGTTCCGCCTATGTCTCGGCGGCGGCGTCGGCGATCAATTATCAACCCCGGGTGCGTCGGCGAATCGAACAGGCAGTTGGCCGTTCGTTGACCGACTTCGCTTTGGAGTCGGCGACGTCGTTCGCGGACGTTCTGACCTATGCGCCTGCGTCGCTGGGCGTGGACTTCGGGCTGAGGACGATGCTGCTGAGCGAAGCGATTGCAGCGCGAAACTCGCGGCGTGTGTGGTCGCTCGACACTGGTGGGCGCGGTTTTTCCGTGTGGCGTGAGCCGAGTGGTCCGGGGGAGCGTTACGCCGACAGGATCGCTGGGGTTCAGTTGGTTGCCGGGGCTGCACTGGCGTCCGTGTTCGCCGGCGGTGACACCGTCGCGACGAGCATCAAGGTTTCGGCACCGCGACCGCTGCGGATGTCGCGCGAATCGTTCGCTGCTGGTTTGTCATACGGTCTGTGGCGGACGCACCGCGTCGCCGTTTCGGACCCGGCGGCTCTACGCATGCTCGATCGGGTCGATACCGTCCTCGTCGATCCCACCGTTCTGTTCGAAGATGCGCTCCGGGTTTCCGACCTACGAGGAGTGTCGGAGTCGGACCGCCTCGCGGTGTGGTCACAAGCCAGGAAGGCTCTGTCTGACGGAACTGTCGGAGTGGGAAGGCACCGCATCGGCGGCGCCGAAGTGGTCGTGCGACCCGTGCGAAAAGGGCTGGCGGAAACACTGATAGGTGAAATACGTGCGGCCGGGGTCGCAGCCGTCACGATCGACGACGACGGGCTCGGATCACTGCGAAGTGGATTCGACGAGCTCTATCCGGCGCAGGCGACTCCCGAAGCCGGCCTACGCGAAGCGCTCTCGGCGTTGGCCGCCGATGGTCGGACAGTTGCGATCGTGTCGAGCAGGGCGATATCGGGACAGACAGTTCTACGCATCGGGATTTCACCACCGAGCGGCGAGCACGTGAGTGCAGACATCCACACCGACTTGGCTGGGGCGTGGCGGGTTGTCCATGCGCTCCCGGCTGCCCGAACAGCGACCAGGCGTGGAGTCGAACTCTCTTCTGGCTCTTCGGCATTGGGTGGGTTAGTCATGCTTCCAGGAGTTCGAGGCGTTGGGCCGGGACCGGTCACGGCTGGGTCCGCTGCGGGCCTGTGGACCGGATACACCTTGTCCCGATCGGTGATTCGGACTCCCGTCCCAGTCGGTACGCCCAGCGATACCTGGCACGAGATGGACGGTGATGCTGTACTTGACGAACTGTCCGAATCCGTCCGACATGCACCGCAGCGTGTCGGCGCTCGTGTGCGCCTGCCTGCGCGGTTTACCTTGGTGCGGGACGGATTGTCGGCGTTGCGAACAGAATTGGCGGACCCACTGACGCCTGTGTTGGCGACCGGCTCGGCTGCCAGCGCCGTCCTCGGTTCACCGGTAGATGCGATCCTCGTCGGCTCGGTCTTGGTCGGCAATGCCGCGATGTCCGCTTTTCAACGTCTGCATTCGGAACGGGCGGTGCAGCGCTTGTTGCGGACTCAGGAACCGGTCGCTCGGCGAGTGACCAACGCTGGTGAGGTCGAGGTAACGGCAGACGCGCTCGAACTCGGTGACGTCGTGGCGCTCGAGTCCGGAGACATCGTGCCCGCCGATTGTCGCCTGTTGAGCGCCGAATCGTTGGAAGTCGACGAGTCGTCGTTGACGGGGGAGTCCCTGCCCGTCGACAAGCAGACCGACCCGACCCCTGGGATGCCACTGGCCGAGCGAACGTGCATGGCCTATGCGGGGACAACTGTGCTTGCCGGTTCCGGTCGAGGCGTGGTCACAGCCACCGGAGCCCGAACAGTGACCAGGCGCGCCGATGTCGGTGTGTCCCGATCCGGACCTGCGGTGGGCCTGACCAACAGACTGCGCGAACTCACCAGGGCGACCCTGCCGGCCAGTATCGGCGGTGGGGCGATGGTGACAGTCGCGGGTCTGGTTCGTGGTACCGGTCTGCGCCACGCTGTCACCGGTGGTGTGGCAGTGGCGGTTGCCGCCGTCCCGGAGGGGCTGCCGCTGGTCGCGACTCTGGCTCAACAGGCTGCGGCCCGAAGGCTCACTGCAGCAGGCGTTCTGGTTCGTGCTCCCCGTTCGATCGAGGCGCTCGGCCGTGTCGACGTGGTCTGTTTCGACAAGACCGGAACCCTCAGTGAGAACAAGCTACGGGTGGCCACGGTCGAACGCGTCGACGGTTGGAACGAAAGCGAGATTTTGGAAGTTGCGGCGCGCAGTGCCTTGGGAAGTCGCGACGATCGCGTGTTTCATTCGACGGATGCCGCCGTCGTCGATGCAGCCCAGCAAGCACTGGACGAGGCTTCGGTTTTCGGTGATGCCGACGCCCTCAACCTTGTTCCGTTCAGATCTGGGCGGCCGTACTCCGCGGCCTTGCTGGGAAGACGGATTGCGCTCAAGGGTTCACCGGAATTCGTGACGGAAGCAGGGCGAGATCCGAATGCTGTGTCGGCGAGGCATGTTCAAAGCATGGCCGGACGCGGACTACGGGTGGTTGCCGTCGCACAGCGAGAGCTGTCGGAACACGACGCGCGACGTGCTGGGAGGGACTCGGAGTTTCTCGAACGGTGTTGTTCCGAGGGACTCGAGGCGGTCGGCCTTCTCGGGCTCTCGGACACGTTGAGACCCGAAGCCACGCAACTTGTTCGAGCACTTCAAGGCAAGGGGCAGCAAGTGCGCGTGCTGACCGGCGATCATCCGACAACAGCTGCTGCAGTCGCCACCGAACTGGGGATGGACGTCGCACGCGAGGACGTTGTCACAGGTCCGGACTGGGAGAACTTCTCTCGCGCCGAACGACGGGACGCCGTCCGCTGTAGCAGCGTCTTCGCACGAGTGACCCCCGAACAGAAGGTCGAGATCGTGCAAGCGTTGGAGACGGACGGGCGGGTGTGCGCCATGGTCGGTGACGGCGCGAACGACGCCGCGGCGATCCGAGTCTCCAGCGTGGGGATCGGCGTGGCGTCGACCGACAGTGATCCGGCGCGCGGCGCCGCGGACATCGTGCTCCTCGACGGCCGAGTCGGCGGATTGACCGACGCATTGGACGAGGGCAGTCAATTGTGGCGGCGGGTCAGATCAGCGGTGGGGGTGCTACTCGGGGGCAACGCGGGCGAAGTGGCATTCGCGCTGATCGGTTCTGCGTTGTCCGGCGAATCACCGCTCAATGCAAGGCAGTTGCTGCTGGTCAATCTGATGACGGACGCGCTGCCTGCTGCCGCGCTTGCGGTGAGTACCCCGTCGGAAAACGGATCCGAGAAGTCTGGACACATGGACACTCACGCGTTGTGGCAGACGATCGCTGTGCGCGGCGGTGCCACGGCAATCGGCGCGCTGGCAGCGTGGCTGTTGGCCCGGACGAGTGGCAGGCGGCGGCGAGCGTCGACGGTGGCGTTGGTTGCCCTGGTGGGCACCCAACTGGGGCAGACGCTGCTCGAATCGCGCAGTCCGTTGGTGGTCGCAACCGTTGCCGGATCCGCTGCGGCGCTGGTGACGCTTGTCAGTACGCCCGTGGTCAGCCAATTCCTCGGTTGTACGCCGCTCGGCCCTATCGCGTGGGGCCAGGCGGTGGGGTGTGCGTCGGCAGCGACGCTTCTCGCGGCGTTGGCTCCGCGGGTGTTGGAACGGATCGCAGAACCGGAGGAGAACAAGGAAGGTCAGTCGACGATTCGCAAGACCCCGACGCGGACGAGCACCGCGTACACCTCCCGGACCGGTGGAGTCAGCGCTCGCGACAACGTTGAGATCAAAGAAGCGGAAACCAGTGAATCGGACACGCTTGTCAGCGTCGCTGCTGGAAGTGACACGTCGCCGAACTCCCGGGCGACCCGAGATGAATCCTGAGGAATCGTGACATGTCCCAGAACGCCGTCGACCAGCCGAACACCGTGGATCACCGTGCAGTGGTGGAATCCGTCCGTTCGGCTCGAAGCTTCGAGTTGGAGTTGCCGATCGTCGGCGCCATTCCGGTGTCGCGCCCTGAACAGATCGCCTACTTTGCGGTGATGGGACTGATGGTGGCCTTCGAAATTATCGAGTGGCCCGTGGCGGTGACCATCGCGGCGGGGCATCTGCTCGCGACAGAGCAGCACAATCACGTCCTCGAAGAGATCGGAGAGGCGCTCGAGGGCGTCTGAAGCCAGCGCTGCCTAAAGACAGATCGAGCGGCCCCGCATTTCGCGGGACCGCTCGACGTGCGGAGAAACCTATTGCGCGAGTGCGCGCTTCATGCCGCGTTCGACTGCTGCGATGATCTGCGGACGCAGTTCTGCGGCAGGGACGATCTCATCCACCGAGCCGACCTCTCGGGCCCGCTGGATGTTGTGGATCGCTTCGAATTCGGATGCCACTTCGCCGAGCTTGTCGGAGCGGACGGCGATGCGCTGAGCGTTCAGTTCGACGCGCAGATGTGCTTTCTCCGTGTCGTCCTTGGCTGCTGCCAAGTCTGCTTCGAGTTGCTGCACCTTCGGATCGTTGTTGGTGCGGGTGTTCACCTCGCGGGTGAAGACCACTGCGGCGGCCGGGGCGCCGCCGAGTACCGAGGCGAAGGAACCTTCGACAGCAAGAACTTCCATGTTGTCGTTGAGCGCGCCGGAGAACACGACGAACGCGCCGCCGTGGTAGCGGGAAACGACGCAGAACACGATCGGTCCGTCGAAGTTGACGATGGCGCGGCCGATTTCGGCGCCGTACTCGAGCTGGATGTTGCGCAGCGACTCCGGCGAACCGTCGAAGCCGGACAGGTTGGCCAGCACCACGATCGGACGGTTGCCGCTCGCAGCGTTGATCGCGCGGGCCGTCTTCTTCGACGAGTTCGGGAACAGCGTTCCCGATGTCCAGGTGTCGGGTCCGTCGGCGGGGAATCGACCCTTACGCGGGATCGCGCGGGACTCGATGCCCACCACCGTGACCGGATGTCCGGCGAGGTGCGCGTCCAGAACGACCGAGGTGTCGGCGCCGGCCATGTCGGCCCAACGCTCGAGTACCGAGTGGTCCTGGTCGACCACCGAACGCATGACGGTGCGAATGTCGAAGGGCTTCTTGCGATCCGGGTTCTTCGCCGAGGAGAAGATGTCGCCGACCGTCTCGAAGTCGCTCGACGGGTGGGTGTGCGGGAAGCTACGCACGTCGCGATCGACGGGGTCCGTGGTCGCCGCGCGCCTCGGGAACCGTTCGCCGGGAGCGAGGTACGAGTGTGCGTAGTGACGGAACAGGATCTCGCACGCCGCGGTGAGGTCGGGGGCCCAGTACTGGGCCTGGCCGTTGGGGCCCATGACGCGGTCGTAACCACCGATACCGAAGTTGTCTTCGGCCGACACACCGCCGGAGTAGTCGAGAGACTGCTTGCCGGTCAGCACCATTGCGCTGTCCGGGGTCATCACCAGAATGCCCTTGGTGTGCATCAACATGGTGGCTTCGGCGTTCCAGTAGGGTTGAGCGCCGACGTTGATTCCCGTGACGACGATGTTGATCTCGCCGCCGTTCTGGGTGAACGTGATGATCCGGCGCAGACCACGCGAGACCCAGTCCATGTTCTCGGTGCCGCTCTCCATCGAGATGGTGGCACCCGAGGACAGTGCGAACCACTCGACCGGAGCGTTCAACTTCTCGGCCAGGTCGATGGCGGCTACCACGCGTGAGCACTCGGCCTCGGCGACAGTGCCGAGCGCCTTGGTCGGATCACCGAAAAGCGCTACGCGGGTCATTCCCTCGGGATAACGCGGCGTCGGAGTGTTCACGAGGCCGACGACGATTCCGGCCTTGTTGAGTCCGTACGGACGCTCGACGGGGGACAGGATGCCCGCTTCGTCGAAGTCGTGCTCGACGAAGGTGCCCTTGGTACCGGTCAGGAGCGGAATCAGCTCGTACGGGTACACCGTGCCACGTGCCCGCGAACTCTGAACCTTCTGCGCATAGGCGTCGAGGGGGAGCAGAGGTTCGGTGGGGGGAGTGGTCTTGTTGATGACCACACCGGCACCCGCGCGGTAGGAGAAGCGCAGCGCAACTTCCTTGGGTGCGCCACCCTTCCGGTCCTTCAAGCGGGTGATGAGCGTGATCTCTTCGATCCCGGCACCGACGGTCAGTCGGGCTGCGTTCTGAGCGATCACCGAGAAGCGTTCGCTGGGAACGTCGGCGACCGGCCACACGTAGAGCACGACGCGGTTGGCCGCGAGTCGACGCTTGTCCCCGCGCTGGGACTGCGCACGGCGGATGCCGTCGAGGCAGGCGGCAAGAGTGCGCTCGATGGCCGGCAGCGCAACCATCTGACCTTCGTCGTCGAGTTGCGGTGTCACGTCGCGGATTTCGGCCAGAGCGATCAGACGCTCGTCCTTCGGGTTCTCCTTGGCGGAGAGGTGGAACAGGTAGGTGTTCTCCGGAGCCGGGAGACGCTTTCCGTTGAAGTTCTTCAGGCGCCACATGTCCAGACGCTGACCCGTGAGCGGGTGCATGTCGCGAATGATGTGGTCCTCGACCAGTTCACCGTCGACCGGACGGAAGGTGACCCATCGGACCGGATCCCCGTTGGGGTTGCAGATGATCACCGTGGCGCGCCGTGAACGGGTGATCGTCTCGTTGCGCGAGAGTTCGGTACGCAGCGTCTCGACGAGCGTGTCGCCGTCAGCGGGCTGATTCGGCCAGTCGAGGTAGATGTCGACCACCAGGCCGCGACCCGACGGAGCATCCTGCGCGATCGTGGCGACATCGTCGAGAGCGGTTCCGAGAGCATCGAATTCGGCCACCGTCGAGACCAGGTGCAGACCGTCGCCCTTCAGATCGAAGTTGCCGGTTACGAAACGGCGGTCGACGTGCTCGAAAACGCGGACGTCCTCGAAGGAGTGAATCTTGTAGTAGCGACGTGTGATGACCTCGAGCAGCGGTCCGCCGTCGCGGTTGCCGAGGCCGATCTTTCGACCCAGCAGGTCCAGGAGCGGTTCAGGGGTGGCGACGAGGTTGGCGATCCGCTCGTTGAAATCAGCAGCGTCCGGCTGCTCTTCGAGGTAGGCGAGGTTGCCGCGTACTCCGTCGTAGACGTCTTCGCGGACCTTACGGATTCGCGGCTCGTCGAAGAACCGGAAGCGAAGGTTGCGGGCGACGTCGCCGATGACGGGGTAGCGGACCTGCGTCGCGACGATTAGTCGATCGAGAACCTCGTTCAGCTCCTGAGCCGAGCAACCGGGAGCCTTGTCACCGACCAGCCAGCCTTCGAGAAGTGCTGCAATGACCGGGATCTGGGCTTCCATGCGCTGCAGAGCCAGGAAGAGTCGGTAGACCGCTTCCTCGACTGCCTGGCGATCTTCCAGGTCGGTGACGTCGTAGTGGCGAAGTGCGCGTTCGAGTCTCGTGCGGAACGACGCGGGCAAACCTTCACGCTCGGCGTCGAGCGAGTGCAGGAAGGTGTGGAAGTGCTCGCGGGGGCTGTGGACGGATTCGTCCTTCGCCGACTCACCCGAGGTGGGCTTGTTGCGCGAGAGTTCGCAGATGTCGGCGAACGTGGTCAGCACGGCGAGTTCGGCCTGTACCAGTTCGCGGTCCTCGGATTCGAGTGCGCTGCGAAGTGCGTCGTACTCGGCCAGAACAGCGTTGGCGTGCTTGCCGCTGACGTCGTAGCCACTGAGCATCGCGGTCAGCGCTTCGAGCTGTGCCAGCGCGTCGTCGCGGGCGTCGGTACCGGAAGTCGCAGCAGGAAGGTCGAATTCGACGCGCGGAGCCTTTTCCGCGACAGCTTCCTCACTGACCTGGTCGACGCGCAGGAGCGGCGCGCCGGCATCGACCTGCGAGTTGACGGTGGCGAGAACTTCTCGCACCTTGCCCGCGTAGGGAGCGCGAACTGCGGTCTCCATCTTCATGGATTCGAGCACGACCAGAGTGGAGCCGGCTTCGACGTCGTCGCCGACCGCGACCGGTACGGCCACCACGACGGCAGGAGCCGGCGCGCGGACCACTCCGGCGTCGTCCTGGCTGATCTGGTGGCTGATGCCGTCGACCTCGACGAGATAACGAGCCGGGCTCACAACGGAAACGACGTGGAAGCGGCGATCACCGATCACCAGACGTGACTCGAAGTCACCGAGACGATCGACGTCGACCTCGATGTCGCCTGCGTCTCCGTCGACGCGGTAGCGGTGCGGGCCGATGCGCCCGACGGTCAGTTTGTATGCCTGACCTTGGTAGTTGAGCTCGACACTACGTCCGATCGCGTGATTCGCGCGGGGGCGACCGCCACGTGCCGAGGCGAGGAAGGCCGCACGCTCGAGGGACTCTTCGGCGTCGTAGGCATCGATGGCGGTGGCGATCAGTGCGACGTCGGCGCGGCGTGTGGCGCCGGTGAGGGCGCCCGTGCGGTCGAGCCAGCCGGTATCTGCGGATGCCGAGATGACCTCGTCGCGATCCAGGAGATCGAGGAGGAACGACTTGGTTGTGGTGCCGCCGTCGAGTACGACGGTGGTTTCACGGAGGGCGGTGCGTAGACGCGCGAGTGCCTCCGAGCGGTTGCGGCCCCACGCGATGACCTTCGCGACCATCGAGTCGTAGTCAGGCGGAATGACGTCGCCGGCCGCGATCCCGGTGTCGACGCGGATGCCCGAGCCGAGGGGGAACTTCAGCAGCTGAACGGTGCCGGGCGCGGGAGCGAAATCGTTGTCGGCGTCTTCGGCGTTGAGGCGAGCCTCGACGGCATGACCGAACGCGGGCGGGCAGTCGCCGACCAACTCTTCACCGCTGGCCACGAGAATCTGCAGTTTGACGAGGTCGATGCCGGTCGTGACCTCGGTGATCGGATGCTCGACCTGAAGGCGCGTGTTGACCTCGAGGAAGGTGAAGAGCTTGTTCTCGGGCTGGTAGAGGTATTCGACCGTGCCGGCGCCGTGGTATCCGGCTGCCTTGACGAGTTCGGCCGAGACCTCCTTGAGGTGGTCCGACTGTTCTTCGGTGAGGACGGGGGAAGCGGATTCTTCGATGACCTTCTGGTTGCGACGCTGAATCGAGCAGTCACGAACGCCCGGAGCCCAGACGTTGCCGTGGTTGTCGGCGATGATCTGTACCTCGACGTGGCGCGCATCGGTGACAAGGCGTTCGAGGAAGACGACGGGGTCGCCGAACGAGCGCTCGGCCTCACCCTGGGTGCGCTCGAGCGCAACTTCGAGCTCGTCCTCGGCCCACACCTTGCGGATGCCGCGTCCGCCGCCGCCGCTGCGAGCCTTGATGATCAGCGGGTAGCCGATCGCCTGCGCGTGACGGCGTGCGTCGGCGCGAGTCTCGACCGGCCCGCCGCTCCACGGGGCGACCGGTACGCCGACCTTTTCGGCGAGGATCTTGGCGGCAACCTTGTCGCCGAGCAGGCGCATCGCGTCGGCGCTCGGACCGATGAACGTGATGCCCAGCTTCGCGACGATCTCGGCGAACGTGGGGTCCTCGGCCACGAAGCCCCAGCCGACCCAGACGGCGTCGGCCTTGGCTGCGAGAAGTGCTCGCTCGAGTTCGGCGTAGTCGAGGTACGGGCTGCCCGTGCCGGTGCTGCGGAGAGTGACACCTTCGTCGGCCTGGCGGACGAACATGGCCCGACGCTCGGCCTCCGTGTGCAGTGCAATGACGCGAATGCCGTGGTCGTGTTCGGCGTTCAGTTCGCGTACAGCCCTGATCAGGCGGACCGCGGCCTCACCTCGATTGACCACTGCGATTCGTTTGAACATTGTCACTGCCACCGTCCCTTGATGAGATTCTTCGTCACGTACGTTGCGATATGAGCCGACCGTGTCCCACATACCCGGATTGTCCGGTTCGTGAACTACGCCGCGATGCGCTGTGTTTCCCCCGGTTGCGCGTCGGCAGGTGATTGCCCTTCCGGTTCGTCGAGTCCCTTGCGCCGAAGCACCGTGTGCGCTGATGCACCACGTGTGCCTTGTGCGCCACCCTGCAGGCGTGGACTCAGAACCGCTCCAATCACGAATCAGCAACATATTGTGTCTGCTTCCAGGGAATCCCTGGTTTATCTAAGGATGCAGTATGTCGACGCTCATGTCACCTGGGCGAATTGAAGAATATTAGTCAACGTGAACCACGGTTACATATATGGTGTTAAACCATTGCAGTGCAACAGGATTCGCTCTTGTGACAGGGATCACGATGGTAATGAAATCGGCAAGAAAGTGAATACTCACTGGTAACAAAATCGCATATTCGGAGAATTCTCCCGATTGCTCGATTATTACTGATCGGTACTACTGGCGAGTATTTTTTATGTCCTGTCGGACCGTTTTCGAGAAATCGCTTTCGATGGTTGCGATGTGCTTTGCGATCGCATCGAGTCCTCCGGAAGGGAGTTGCAATGCGTCGCCGAGGGCAAGTGAAGTCCGCTTGAAGTGCTCGACAAGTGGTTCGTATTTCGTGACCAGTCTCAGTCTGTCGGTCTCGTTCAGGTACTTCACGCTTCCCGCGTTGTCGACGAAGTCGCTGAACTTCACGAGGAACACTGCGGGATCCGCGATCGCGCGGATGACGTGATCCTGGTATCCGGCGGTGGTGTTGTCGTGCGGGTATTCGATCGGATTGGTCACTGCCTCAACAAGTTCGGAGATTCTGTGGCCGAAGCGCGAGGCGATGAGTGTTGACGCACGTTCTTGCGCATCGGAAGGGGACATATCGTCTGCAGTCTGACCACCGAGGAGCGCGATGACGGCGTGTGGTCGGTCCTCGACCGTGTCGTGAAGCGCGGTTGCGCTCAGGATCTCGACATCGGAGCACCCGTACCGAAGCAGGCGCAATACATTTCGTAGGGGATGAACGATGTAGGGATCCTCGTCGGACTTTATCCCGTTCTTTCTGAACTGATCGAGGTGCGCGAGGGTCGCGACCTCCATGGCGAGCCGCAGGGTTTCACCCGGGATCGCCAGTTCGTCGACGGCGCTCTCGATGGCGAAGACCAGCGTCGCAGCGTCCATCTCTTTCAGGGGCAACTGATCGAATGCAGATCTGATCGGGTCGGAGTTGCTCATGCCGAATAGCCTTCCGGTTGGTGAGGCGTCGGGACGAATGTCCTGGTGCGGATCTGCGATCGAGCCCTGGTTGACGCCGGAAATACGGGCCGAGGTCAGAATCATCTTGATTCTATCCGGCGACTGCGACAGCAAGTATTCCTAGCGTTGTCATCGAGGTCGGCGGGGAGTTTCGTCCGCGTCCATCACAAGCAGACTAGGGCAGGAAGAGGTTCGATGACCACGGAGGCGACCCTGGCGTCGTTTGTCGAGACAGTTCACACGGATGTCGACATCCATCCACTGGACGACCCTGTGCGACAAGGTCTTCGCGGACAACATGCACATTTCGCTCACTGGGCAGGGAGGGTTGCACGATACGACCCGTCGGTCGCGCCGTTTGTCGGTCATCCGCCCGAATTGGACGCCGAAGACTGGGAGAACCTGCGCACACTCGTAGGTCCGGGCGGCACAGTAGGTTTGCGAGGATTCGACCATCATCCGCCGGTAGGGTGGCGCGTTGTGGATCAGTTCGGCTCGGTGCAGATGGACGGCTCCGCACTCGAAGTCTCTGTTGATCCGTCGGTCGAACTTCTCGGAACGAGCGATGTTCCCGAAATTCTCGCGTTGATCGCGCGCACCAAACCCGGGCCTTTTCTCGCTCGCACCGTCGAGATGGGGAGCTACTACGGCATTCGCGTCGACGGAAGACTTGTAGCCATGGCGGGGGAGCGGCTGCACCCTCCGGGATGGACGGAAATCAGCGCGGTGTGCACTGACAGCGATTTTCGAGGTCGAGGACTGGGCACGACCCTGATCCGAGCCGTCGCCGCCGGGATTCGCGAGCGCGACGAGCTGCCGTTTCTCCATGCAGTGCAATCGAATACGAATGCGATCAGACTCTACGAGTCGCTGGGATTCGTGCTGCGGAAGAAGTCCCGGTTGACCGCGGTGCAGGCGCCTGCCTGATCGAATTCTCGCCGACGCCTGTGTTTCGGGCGCTCGGCCACTAGTCTGAACAAATGACAGTCGATCAGGCGTTGGACAGTGATTTCCTCACCCTTGCCGATCCGTACCGCCGCGAGTTGCTGGCGCACTGCTATCGCATGATGGGGTCGATTCACGACGCCGAAGACCAGGTCCAGGAGACGTTCATCCGGGCTTGGCGCGGGTTCGACGGTTACAAAGGCCAGTCGTCGCTCAGGACCTGGCTCTACCGCATCGCGACGAATACGTGCCTGACCGCGCTGGAGGGGAGATCGAGGCGTCCCCTCCCGACCGGTCTCGGCGCACCTAGTTCGGACCCGGCCGACGATTTGATCGAGCGCAACGAGATCGCCTGGTTGGAACCGATCGCCGATTCTGCGTTGGGCGACGTCAATGATCCGGCCGTCATGGTCGTCAATCGCGACTCGGTGAGGCTCGCGCTTGTCGCCGCTTTGCAACACTTGTCCGCGCGCCAACGTGCGGTTCTGGTTTTGCGTGACGTTCTGCAGTGGAAGGCATCGGAAGTTGCGGAGGCCCTGGACACCACAACCACTGCGGTGAACAGCCTGCTGCAGCGGGCTCGCGCACAGATCAATCACATCGCGCCCACTGAGGACGACCTCGTGGAACCGACTACCGAGGCTGCCCGGAAATTGCTTCGCGACTACGTGCACAGCTTCGAGAGCTACGACGTCGAGGCCATCGTTGAGTTGTTCACGCGCGAGGCCATCTGGGAGATGCCGCCGTTCGAGGGTTGGTACCAGGGTCCCGAGGCAATCGGGCAGCTCATCGGAACCAAATGCCCGGCCGACGGACCAGGGGCGATGCGTCTACTTCCGACCGCTGCCAACGGACAGCCGGCGTTCGGCCTCTATATGCGCGAGCCCGACGGCGTTCACCGAGCGTTTCAGCTGCACGTTCTCGATGTCACCGAGTCAGGGATCTCGCACGTGACGTGTTTCTTCGATCTGAGCCTGTTCGCACGGTTCGGATTGCCCGCAGAACTGTAGGGGCAAGGAGATGCGCGAGCCCTCCGGTTTGGAGGACCCGCGCAGCTGCTCGTTACTGCTGTCGCTGTGCGTTACTGCTGGGGAACCGTCGCGGCCGGGTCCATCCACATCACCTCCCAGACGTGGTTGTCGAGGTCGCGGAATGCGCGTCCGTACATGAAGCCGTGATCCTGGGGCTCCATCCACTTGCTACCACCGGCAGCAATAGCCGCGTCGACGAAGGTGTCGACTTCCTCCCTGCTGTCGGCCGACACACACATCAGGGCCTCGCGAGCTTTCGACGTGTCACAGATGTCGTCGGCGATGAAGTCCCCGAAACGCGGTTCGTTCAGGAACATGACCGTGGCGGAATCGCTGACGATCATCGAGACGGTGTTCTCGTCACTGAACATGTCGTTGAACTCGAAGCCGAGGCCGCTGAAGAATGCCCGCGTGGCAGCGACGTCCTTGACCGGCATGTTGACGAAGAGAAGACGAGACATGGGGTGCTCCTTGAATTCGGTGGACTGGTTACTGATCGCTTCGGTTCCTGTTGGTTCCTGCTCATACAGACTGCAACGGCAACAGAAAATCATCGCGGTCGGAGAAAATTCGCGGAAATTGTCGGTTGTTAACCCCCAGCAGTGCTCTGACCTGGCGATTTGGTGTTGTGTTGATCTTCGCGTAACTTTGTCCAGGTCAGAGCGACACGGACACCGACTCCCACCTGCGAGGGTGAGT